>NZ_JBPAFV010000001.1:1326539-3225432 GCF_050880365.1 Serratia sp. BFP-2025
GAGCCAGAGCCAGAGCCAGAGCCAGAGCCAGAGCCAGAGCCAGAGCCAGAGCCAGAGCCAGAGCCAGAGCCAGAGCCGGTTAAGAAGCAGCGCAAAAGCAAAACCCCGTCTGAAGACGCAGACGAATTCGTTTAATCACGGGTAGGCGGTGACCATGAACCTGACCACAAAAGGCGATCTGGTGCTTGCTGCGTTGCGGAAAATTGGCATCGCCTCCAACGCCACGCTGACCGACGTCGAACCGCAGTCTGTTGAAGATGGCGTGAATGACCTCGAAATGATGATGGCCGAGTGGCGCGAGGATCCGGCGGTGGGCATTGATATCGGCTATCAGTTTGCTGCCGACGGCAAGCAGGCGATGGATGGTGAAGACCACGGACTGAAAACGGCACATCTCAGCGCGGTGTACCACAACCTGGCGCTGCGCATCGCGCCCGATTACGAGATCGAGCCACGGGCTAAAGTAGTAACTACTGCGCGCTACGGCAAGGAGCTGCTGGTCAAGTCCTCGGCGCTAAAGCGCGCGAAAAAAGTCTATCGCGAAGCTGGCTACCCGAACCGGATGCCTATCGGCTCCGGTAACCGGATCCCGACCTATAACGGCCACCACTATTTCCATCGTAAAGGTGATGACGATGCCGACGATCCAACTACCGTTAGCTAAAGGGCTGGGTAAAGACTACCGCAATGCGGATTATGTCGACCAACTGCCTGTCAACATGTTGGCGACGCCGAAAGAAGTCCTGAACGCCGCCGGTTATCTCCGCTCGTACCCCGGCATTGAAAAAGCTGCTGATGTTGCTGGGGCGTCTCGTGGCGCTCAATTTAACACAGTGCAAAATCTGCCATACAGAGTCGCCGGCGGGAAGCTATACAAAGGTGAGGAAATCAGAGGTGACGTAGAAGGTTCTGAACGGGTCGGTTTAGCGCACAGCACAACTAGCCACGCAGTATCGGCTGAGGGTGTGATGACTCTATATCGGTATGATGGTACCGATAAGGTTTTGGACAACTGGCCAGAGCGCATCGTCGAGAAAGAAGGGTATACCCGCACAGTTAAAGAATGGACTCATACCGCAGGCAACGACGACTTTATCCATTTTACTGTCGACGATATCGATGGTGAGACCACCATCACTATTACCCCGAAAACTGCTGGCGGCAGTGTAGGCACAACAATTGACGTTCCTGAGTTCATGTGGAACGTCACTCAGTCACAAGCAAAGCCAGTTGAAGGCACCCCATATCTAACAGACCTTTTAGTGACAGGGACAAAGGCTGATGGTGAAACGGTAAAAATCACCTACACCTTCAACCCTAATCAGCCTGAAGGGGCGCCAGCTGAAAGCATTGTTGATGCTACAACTTTCAAGGCGGTGCAAATAGTTCCTGAAGTGGTTAGGGTGTATGCGCAGTATGAAATAGGCTATACGCGCGATATCTGTCGAAATCGTGGCAGGTATATTTGGGTGAAGGATGGAACAAATACGTTCGGGGTTACCGACCTTGAAGACGAGTCTCACCCTGACCAATACCGACCATTCTATAGTGCAGAATCACAGCCTGACGGGATTCAAGGAGTGGCGGCATGGCGCGATTTTGTTGTGACCTTTGGAACAACTACAACCGAATTTTTTAGCCTTACCGGCGCATCAGATTCATCTTCTCCTATCTATGTCGCTCAGCCGTCGCTTATGGTTAACAAGGGAATTGCAGGTGTATTTTGCAAGTGTGCTTTTGGCGAAACATTCGCAATACTCAGCCACCCTGCGTGCGGGGCCCCTTCGGTCTACACGGTTAACTCAGGCCAAGCAGTGCCGATTGCCACTGCAACAATCGAAAAGATCATCCGAGAATATCCTGGAGGGGAGCTTGCTAAAGCAGTTATGGAAGCTGTTCGATTCGATTCGCATGAACTCCTGCTTATCCACTTACCGAAGCATGTGCTTTGCTACGACGCAACCGCCTCCCGGAATGGCCAGCAATGGGCCGTGCTTACGACAGGTGAATCAATGGGCGGTCCGCACACTGCCATCGATTACATATTCGATAGCGACACGATAACCGTAGCTGATAAGTCGGAACCTCGCACAGGCCGGCTACGTTTCGATAGCTCAGCGCAGTACGGTACTAAAACTGAACACATTCTTTATACCCCGCTATTCAAAGCAGATAATGCGCGCATTTTTGACTTTGAAGTCGAATCTTCATCAGGAGTTTCTCAATACGCAGAGAAGTTATTTATTTCTGCCAGTGTTGACGGGGTGGGTTACGGGCAGGAAAAAACCATCCCTTGGAATGCGCCTTTCGATTTCAACAGGCGTGTCGTATGGCAGCGATGCGGAAGGGTAAGGAAAAACATCGGCTTCAGGATTCGGATAGTAACCGGCGCTCCTGTGTCCTTATCGGCGTGCAGTATACGAGCGGAATAACTTATGGCAGATGACAAATTAAAGACGCCTGTTGAAATCCAGCAGGTGCGTGTCGATGCGTCTATTCTCCCTCTCGGGTTTTCGCAGGCGTACAAACTCTACGTTATTCAATCCGGCTTTGACCTAGGAAACACCGCTGCAAAAGCAAACCAAGCCGCTGGCGGTGCTTATGACGCTCAGCAAAAGAATGACGATCAGGACAAGGTGCTGAACCAGCATGCTCAGAGGATTGGAGCTGCAGAGCGTACCCTTGCCGACCACGGGCAACGCCTTTCCCGGGCTGAGAGTGAAATCACGAGTCAGGGGCAACGCCTGACGGCGGCGGAAAATGATATCGCCGCCCAAGGCGATGCCATTGAGTTGATCTCGGCTGATTACATATCTAAGTCGGTCACTGCTCCTCAGACGCTGTCCAGCCCCTTAAATGTCGCTTTGTCCTACAGCGTGGGTGGAGTTCAAGTCGTCGGCCCACGCCAAACCGGCTGGACTGCGGCGACGGGTACCGCGTTTCTCGGTGGGTTTGACGCGGACGCGGCATTCTCTGCTGGGGTCACGTACTCGCAAGCTGAAATTAAGGCATTGGCCGATGCGCTGAAAGAGACCCGTCAGCGCGTAAAGGCGCTGGAGGATATGGCGCGCGCTCACGGGATGATTGACTGATGGAAATTAAATTAATTGATAACCCGGTGCGGTTGCAGGCGTTTCTAAACGACCAGGCCAATACCGGCAATATCGTTGACGACGGCGATCGCTATTTCATCAAGCCTGATGCAGTTTACCTCGGCGTTTATGAGGGGGTAATGTTGGTCGGGGTGCACGAGGTGCGCGCGTTCTGGCAAAGCGTTGTCGAATGTCATGCAATCTACGACCCGGGGTTTCGCGGTAAGTATGCGTTAGACGGTCACCGGCTATTCTGCCGCTGGCTCCTGGCAAATTCGCCATTCACGAACAGCATCACGATGGTTCCAGACACCACAAAATACGGGCGCGCGATCATCCGCCTGTTGGGTGCCACGCGTGTGGGGCGCCTGGAAGATGCCTATCTCAGCGGTGGAAAACCAGTTGGTGTAACACTGTATCAGCTCAAACGCTCGCAGTATGAGGACATGCAAAAATGCTAATTTTCCAGCTCATGAACAAAGTCCGTGATCGCGCAGTGTACTGCAAAGGCGGCGATAACGGCGCCGGCGCGGCGGCCGATGCTAATCGGGAGGCTACTGCGCTGCAGCGCGAAATGTGGCAGACCAACATGCAGAACCTGGCGCCGTTCACGCCATTGGCACAGCAGTATGTTACCCAGTTGCAGAATCTGTCCTCGCTCGGCGGGCAACAGCAGGCGCTCGACAGTTACTACAACTCAGGGCAGTTTAAAGACCTTGCTGATCAGGCTCGCTATCAGCAATTGGCGTCCGCTGAAGCAACCGGCGTGTTAGGCTCGACTGCTACAAGTAACGGCTTGGCGGCGATCGCCCCTATGCTGGGGCAGAACTGGCTCACCGGGCAGATGAACAATTACCAGAACCTTGCCAATATCGGCCTAGGCGCGCTGCAGGGGCAGGCCAACGCAGGCCAATCCTACGCGAACAACACAGGCCAGTTGCTCCAGCAGCAAGCGGCGCTGTCGGCTGCCAATGCTAACAGACCGTCAAAATTCGGCGGTGCCCTCCAAGGCGCTGCTGCGGGGGCAGCCGCCGGTACTGCGATTATGCCAGGGTGGGGTACTGCGATTGGCGCGGGGGTTGGCGCACTTGGCTCACTGTTTTAAGGGGTGATCATGGCAACGTGGCAACAGGGTAACGCCGGCGGTCTATTGGCTGGCATCGGCACCAATAATGATAATGCTCCGCAGGCCAGCGATGCTAACACCGCGCTGAGTCTGATCCGCGATAACAACGACCGCGAGCGAGCAGGGGAGAACAACCTCGGCATGCAGTTGGCTGGCGCGGCTGGCTCCATTTTCAACAGCTACAAGCAGGGTGAGCAGGTACAGCGCCAGAAGGCGTTCCAGCAGGATTACGCGAACGCTTATGCGTCGGGCGATCGTGGCGCCATGCGTGGGCTGGTCGCCAAATACCCCGAACAGTTTGAGGCCGTGCGCAACGGCATGGGCTTCGTCGATGAAGATCAGCGTAATACCGTCGGCAGTCTGGCGGCGTCAGCGCGTCTGGCGTCGCAAAGTCCTGAAGCAATGGGGCAGTGGCTGCAAAAAAACGCTGGTGATCTGACGCGTGTCGGCGTAAATCCTTCCGATGTGGCGCAGATGTACCAGCAAAATCCGGGGGGCTTTGGCCAGTTCGTGGACCATTTGGGGATCGCCTCGCTCGGCCCAGACAAATATTTCGACCTCCAGGCGAACAACGCCAAGCTTCAGCAGACTGGCCAAATCGCACAGGCAAACCTGAATCTGGGGCAGCAGCGGCTGCAGCAGCAGGCAGCCTATCAGCAGGGGCAGTTAAACCAAGGCCAACAGCAGCTGAACCTGACCGCTCAGAAGAACCAGGCGGATAATGCTAATAAGCAGCTGGAACTGAGTTTGAAGGCTGGCGAGAACAGCGCGAAATCTCAGGCTACGCAGCAGGCGGCCGTGCAGAAAATGCAGGATTACGTCGGCTCACATAAAAGCAACGTTAATAATGTTGCCAGTATGCTAGAGACTGTAAACCAGGTTAAAGGCATTGCCCCTGCCGGGGGCGACGGACAACCTGACTCCAACATCAAACCCGAAGATTTTGATCGAGTATTCGGTTTTGGCGGCAAAGTTAACTCCCTAATCCCTGGCTCTCCGTCCGCAGATGCGTGGGCAAAAATAGAGCAGATGCAGGGGCAGGCACGTTTGATGGGGGTTATCGGGATGAAAGGCACCGGCCCGGTTTCGGATTCCGAAGGGCAGGCGGCCGCACGGGCATTTCTGGCCATCAACCAGAACATGTCGCCCAATGCTGCGCGCGCCGCGGTCGATAACTGGCAGAAGATACTGCAACGTCAAGCCGACTATTTGCAAAAACAACAGCCAATAGTCGATACGTACCAGCAGAAAATCGACACGTTCAATGCAGGGCAAACTGGCGGCAGCACTGCGGCACCACGAGCCGGGTATACCGAGGGCGGCTATACGTTCATCGGCGGTGACCCGAGTAATCCTAACAGCTGGAGAAAGAACTAATGGCAGGCCCTTGGGAGAAATATCAAAGCACGCCGGCGGACACGCCACCCTCTGAGGGGCCGTGGGCAAAATACCAGCAGCCGCAGGCCGAACAGTCGCCACCGCAAACCGGTGGCGATATTGTTTCTGCGGCTGAGCAGCGTTTCGGGCTCCCGGCGGGCCTGCTCAGCGCGGTGATCAGCAAGGAGAGCAGCGGTAACTCGAAGGCTATCAGTCCGAAAGGGGCCATCGGTCTGGGGCAAGTGATGCCTGATACGGCGCGCGACATGGGGTACGATCCTGACGAGCTGAAACGCAACCCGGCGCTGCAGGTTGAGGCCGCCGGCCGGTATCTGAAACAAATGCTCGACGCGCACGGCAACGTTACCGACGCTCTGGCCGCCTATAACTGGGGCCCCGGCAATGTGCGGAAATTTATGCGTGGTGAGAAAACGCAAATTCCAGCGGAGACGGTTAACTATGTCACCGACCCGCGTTTCGCGCAGTGGACGCAAGCCGCCGCTCAGCCGGGTGGAGAAGGTGAGCTGGCCCAGCTATCACAGCAGGCGGCGCAACCGTGGGCACAGGCGGCGCCAGAGCCGACTTTTGCAGAGAACCTTGAGCAGGCCGGGCGGGGCTTGGCGCAAAGCGCTGTGAACGTCGCCAATATCCCTGGGCAGGTGGTTAACACTGCGCTCGGCGCTGCTGGCGTACCGGCCGAAGACCAGGTTATGCAGTTACGCCTGCCAGGGGGCATGCGGCCTACAGACCCCTATGCGCAGTTAGGGGCGGAGGTCGGCCCGTATCTGATTCCTGGCCTCGGCGCTGAGCGGACCGCAGCGGCGCTGGCCTCTACAGCTGGCGCAGGCCGCGCTGAGCGTATCGCAACGCAAGCGGCGAATATGCTGGCGGAAAACCTACCCGGTGCGATTGCGCAGTCCACCCAGAATAACGCTCTGTCGGGCAACCTTGCCACAGGTCTGGCAGGCAGCGTGATTGGGCGCGGATTGCTGGCCGCCGGTGGGCGCGCTGCAGGCGCTATTCGCAACGCTGCGCAGCGCGAAGGGGCCGCGAGGGTGACCGCCACGGCAACGCCAGAACAGGCCGTATCTGCTCCTCCAGGAGCACAGGCATCCGTAATGCCACCCGAGCAAGGTGTGCAGGATGTGGCCGCGCGTGTTGGCGCTGCCGCTGATAGAGAGACTGCGCCGCGGATGGCAGACGCTGCGCGCGATGTCGCCCCGCGGCAAGATGTTATCGACGCCGCCAAGCAGTTGGGGCTGCGCGAAGACGACTTGCTGCTGTCGCATGTATCCGGTAATCAGGCCTATCGCGATTTCGAACAGGCGCTGAAATCCGTTCCTGGTTCGCAGCTGGCGGCGCAGGAAAACCAGGCGCTCACCAAGATCGCGAAACAGGCCACTGATCTTACGGACGCCGCCGGCGCGCTGCCGGATAAAGCTGCGATGAATGACAAGTTTTTGTCTTCGTTCCAGCGCGGCATTGCCACTGTTCAAAACAAATCTGACCAGCTCTATAACCAGATCTCCGCCGCCATCCCCAAGGGGCAGACCGTAGAAGCCAACAACATTATTCGCTATCTGGACGGCAAAGCGGACGAGCTGGGAGGCGCTGAGCACCTATCAACGATGGAAAAACGGGTCTATAACGCTGTTGCTCCTGTTGGCACTGAAGCTACTGCGCCGACTTATGCGCGGTTGGACAACATCCGCAAGCAGATCGGACAGGCGATCGGTAAGAACTCGGGTCCATTCCGCGACGAAGAGACGGGGGCGCTGAAACAGCTTTACGCGAACCTGACAGCGGATCAGGAGCAGGCGGTCGTCGCTGCGGGTATGGGTGACAAATGGCAGGCTGCCAAGAAGCTGATCGGGGTTCGCACAACGATGGAAGACGCGCTAACTGGGCTGCTCGGCAAAGACCTGCGCGGAGATATTGGCACAAAAGCAGCGTTGGCCATCCGCAATCTATCAAAGGGTGACGCGAAAGGCTTTCGGGCACTGCAGCAGGATATCCCTTCGCCACGGATCCGGCGGGAGGTTGTGGCTACATCTTTGCGCGATGCATTCAGCCAGGGCAGTCGCAAGGAGAACGAATTCCATCTACCGGGGTTTGTGGACTGGTATCAGGGGATGAAGTCTTCCGGAACTCTGCCAATGGTCGAGCGTGAGCTCGGAGCACGTACTGCCAATCAACTACGGAATCTTTTCACCGTATCCCAGGCAGTGCGCCAGGCGCGAGAGAGCAGTATCCAAACTGGTAGGCTTAACGCTTTCATCAAGCAGTTTGATGCAAAAGGCGGCACGCTGGACAAAATTTACCGTCATGGCAAAGGTGCGTTAGCCACCACGGTGTTAGGCCACATTCCTGTCGTCGGTCCGACGTTGAGCTATGGCGCCGTAGCGGGCATGGCAGCCAAGGAGGCCGCCCGTCCGGCGCGTAGCGTTGCTGCGGATCGTCTGTTGGCATCGCCTGAATTCAGGTCGGTCGTTAAACAGGCGAAAGGGGGCAAGTTACCGGAGGAAGGGCAGCAGGTAATCAACCGGAAAATGGAAGCGCGTATCGCCAATTCCCCTGCGTGGAAATCGTTCTTCCGAACGCTTACACGCGAGGAGAAGCAGGCGATCGCGAGAGTTGGTATTATCGGCTGGCTTTCAGGAGAGGCCGACGGCAAGGAATATTAACCACCAGCCAAGGATGGCCTACCGATAAATTTCGTTGTCGATCTTTACTTGGTCTAATACTTTTCTCTGCTCTCTATCTGGCAGGCTGTATTTTTCAATTACGTCCATAACGTATTTTATGTCGCTGATTTTTAACTCTATGGACTCTACGCTGTTTTTCAACTGATCTGCAGCGTCGAATACAGATTCAGTATGCCGTCCTAAATTGCGGTTTACTTCGTCTAGACATGCAGCCACTGTTTTTGTCTCACTGATGCTTTTCTTCTGTAAGGAAATTATCTGCCCCAACTGGGCAACGAGCACCAAGAAAGCTATAAGCAGCGCGATAGCTACAATTTCCATAAATCCCCCCGTACATTTTCGGTAACGACAAAGTAACAAGATATTACACCAACAACCCGGCCTGCGCGCCGGGTTTTTTATTGACCAAAATCCAGGCGGAGTAAAAATATGGCCGACAAGCACGGCGTAGTGATTTCCATGCCAACAGCAGCATTCAGTGAGGCTCGGGCGTTCAAGGGTATTTCCAACGGTCAGATTTTTGTGGGTCGCCCTGGTACAGATCCGACAATCATTGAAAACCAGGTTCAGGTCTACGTGGCTGGACCCACCGGCGATACGCCAGTATCTCAGCCAATTCTGACCAACTCCGGTGGTTATCCGGTTTATAACGGTCAGGTTTCAAAGTTCACCACGAACAGCAACTACAGCATGGCGGTGCTGGATGCAGATGGTGCTCAGCAGTTCTATTTTTCAGACCTAATCGAGGCAAATTCTAGTCAGATTTTGGGGCTTTTGGCTTCCCCTGACGGTAGTGACTTCATTGGCACAAAAGATGGCACGCTAACAAAAACTATAACCCGCATCGACACCACTGCTAACGCTCCCACTCTGGCCGCGAGAGATGCGGCTATTGCCGCCAAAAACGAGGCGATCTCAGCGAAGAACGACGCAAAACACTATGCTGATATTGCATCTATGGCTCCGGGGATGTACCAGTCGGTTGCCGCCGCACAACAAGACATTAACGACGGGAAAATACCCGCGGGCGCATTCTTCCTTGTGTACTCCAATCAGCCAGGGGTGGTGGCAGCCAAATATCAAAACGTGTCTGGTGTTGCAACTTTCACGGGTGAGAACTTCAAAACTGACGTATACGTCGGCAGGCCTGTTGGCTGGGTAAACTCCGGCTTCAATACGTTCTACGCTGCTAACCAAAACCGGATGAGTTTCGCAGCGACATCAGCCACTTATCAAGAGGCGGTTGGTACTATTTCAACGGTTGCTACCGGCAATACTGTAGATGTTTATTATCAGCTTGATTTGAATGGTGGAACGGCCCCGTTCATTCAACTGCGTGGCGCAGATTGGGCAAGCAATGCAGTGAAGTTAATTCCTAGCAAAGGGCTCCTGAAAGCCACGCTAACGGCAACCGCAGACGCGAATCAAATACGCATCTATAACGCTAACGGCAGCACGACAGACTGCAACCTATTCATGTTCTTGAACTACGGCGAGGAGAACTCGTTCACGTCGGCCATGGTAAGTTCTGTTAACGAATCGCAGCGAGCGCGTGTATTTGCAGAAAAGGATTTAACTTCCAGCGGATTTTCATCGTTTTTTGCATCATCACCCAACACATTCTCGTATTCAGCGACCGGCACTGGTTATGCTGAGATTCGCATCTCAATGATGCCGATCGCCTCGGGCGGAGTTTTCTCATTCAAGTCCCGGCTTTCTTCAAACTCGGCCTGGACATATATCCGGCTTTATGACTCGAGTAAAGCGGCCTGGGCTAGCGCTGAGACCATCCTGTCTACTGATGGAGTAAGCAGCACGCTGAATGTCCCCAGCACTGCTGGCTACCTTGTAGACACAGTTGTGGTCTACACCCGCGCACAAGCCACCGCGTTCGACGGGAGTGGGTTTTTGGGGCTGATGTCTGTTGGCGGTGTTTATTTCTCCGGGATGTCTGCTGTGGAGGGGATGCCTCGCGAAGACTTTGGCGTGGGGTATGTCAACTCATGGAAAAATAATGTCTTCGATGTTCTTGCTGTAGCCGGTAAAAATGAGCTGACGTATGCAACGAACACAGTCAAATATGGCGAAGCGCGATCGGCGATTACTGTTAGCGCAGGTCAGAGTGTCACTGTGTACTTCCGCATTAAATCGACCGTTGGCGGTCTGCCGTTTATTCGGTTGCGCAGTGCTACGGATTGGGCCAGCGATGAAGTATCGCTAACTCAAAACGCTGCTGTATCGGCTGTTACTCTAACGGCTACAGCGAATGCAACGTCTATCGTCATGTATACCAAAGCTACTGCGGCCAGTTCCGGTGTTATCTGGATGATCGTGAAGGGCGGTGCGATCGACTCGCAAATGTTGGCTATTAGCAACTTGGCTGACTCCATCATTGGCTCTGCAGCTTTCGCTGAAAATGGTAAGCCAGTTGCAAATGCTGGTATGAGTGCATTCAGTGCAACATCAAATAACTCATGGACATTCTCATCGCCTGGCACCGCGTACGCAGAAGTTTCCGTGCCGATGCCTAAGCAGCCTGCGAGCGCAACTCTGCGTGTTCGCTACAGTGTTAAATCTAACGGCACTAACACCTTCATTCGTCTTCGCTCTGGCGACGGCGCCAACTGGGCCGGCGTTGAAACCCCAATCGTGACCGATGGTGAGGCTCGTTCGGTAGATTTAGCGACAACCGCGGGGATGCAGGCAGATCGCATTGTCATCTACTCACGAACCCAGCCAGCATATAGCGGAACAGCGTTTGTATCGCTGCTGGCGGTGAACGGTAAGTTCATCTCGTCCACTGCTGCATATAATGAGCTGGCTGCCAGCAGCGATAGCGGCGTGCAGCAGAGCACCGGGGTGATGTTCCCGAGTTCACTGTGCCTGCTGGCAGCGCGGCCGGTAACACTATATGGCGAGAACTTTATCAGCGGGGTGAGAGAGTGGCTGAGTGGTGCGAACATGGCGATCAGCAGCACGCCTGCAGCTGGTAAACCATCCGTATTGCGAAGCGCGTTGCCTGATGTGACGTTCAAGCCGGAAGAGATCGGCGGAACAACGATTGAAGTTAACGCGCGTGCTGACGATACAGCTAACGTTTTCCGCAAATCGGCAGCTGTTCGAGTTGCGACTCCGGTAGTAGCTGAAACCATTAAAGTCTGTGCGCTGATGGATAGTCATGGTTCTATTTGCGTGCCGTGGCTCTACCGCGCAGTGAACAGCACCGGATCCGTTTACCAGGGCGTGGGGATGTACTCGATTGAGGGTATTCCGTTCGAGGGGCGTGCCGGCTGGGCTACGTTCTCATATATGGGGCGCAGAGCCGAGGAACAGTTCACAAACCCATTCCTGAAAATTGCTGATGCAAACGACAAGTCCAGTTGGCCGCAATGGTGCTATGACACGGCATACAGCGGCCAGTCATACGCAGATAACCCAAACCTACCGTCGTACCACATTTTCGATGTGGCAGCGTGGGCTGCGGCGCGTGGATTGACTGCTGCGGATAAATTGGTCGTGGTTCTGCAACTTGGCGTAAACGACCGGTGGCGTGGCTACGCTGCGGCGGATGTAGCAGCGGCGCAGGATTTCATGATCACGAAGTTTAAAGCTGTGTTGCCGCAATGCCGTTTTGTTGTATCGAGTCACTCAATCGGCTGGACGAGTGAGCGGGATTGGAGCACGTACACGCCGTACATCATGCAAAAAATCATCAAATTTGATGGCCGTGAGACACAGAACATCCTGCAAGCACCGGCGTGGGCCTTCATGTCTGCGAAATATGGCTGGCGTGAAACAGCAGTTGGAACGCTACCCGGTGGAGTGGTGCAAGTGGCGCTCAACGATGACATTCACCCGACCGATCTCGGTGCCGCACAGTGGGCTGATGCTTTAGTTGGAGGTGTTATCTCGGCCTGGCATCTTTAAAAATTACGCCGGGATGGACCCCGGCTGACTGCTATTTAACGGGAAACACGCTTTTATAAAGTGTACATAAAAGCGTGTTTATTTTTAATTTTTGATGATGTTTTGTATTTATATTTTTGTTTTTATTGGTTTAAATTAAAATTTAGAACACCTGCTTGAACGGTTTCACCGTCACGTCGGCGTAGACGCCGGCGGCGATATAGGGATCCTGCTGCGCCCAGGTCTGGGCTTCCGCCAGCGAAGCGAACTCGGCGATCACCGTTGAACCGGTAAAGCCGGCGGCGCCGGGATCGTTGCTGTCGATAGCCGGGTTAGGGCCGGCGACCACCAGGCGGCCGGCGTCGCGCAGCGCCTGCAGGCGCGCCAGATGCGCCGGGCGCACCGCCAGGCGGTTTTCCAGCGAGTTGGGGACGTCTTGCGCGTAGATCAGATAAAGCATGTTTCACCTTTAAAATCATGGCTATAAAACGGTGCTATCAAGGTAGCGCAAAAGACGCGGCAGGGGAACGGCGCGCGGCGAATTTCCCGGCGGATTGGCGCTTATGCCTTGAAGCCGCTACTTTTTATTCGTATAGTGCGGCGCGCTTAAACTGATATGCCATTGAGGTGAGGATATGACGGAACTGGTAAGGGAAAAACTCGATTTGCCTGCGGGCAAAAGCAAACTGCTGCTGCATTCGTGCTGCGCGCCCTGTTCCGGCGAGGTGATGGAAGCGATCCAGGCGTCCGGGATCGAATACGCCATTTTCTTCTATAACCCCAACATTCACCCGCAAAAAGAGTATCTGTTGCGCAAAGAAGAGAATATCCGTTTCGCCGAGCAGCACGGGGTGCCGATTATCGATGCCGATTACGACACCGACAACTGGTTCGCTCGCGCCAAAGGGATGGAGCATGAGCCGGAGCGCGGCATTCGCTGCACCATGTGCTTCGATATGCGTTTCGAGCGCACGGCGCTGTATGCGCATGAGCATGGTTACGACACCATCTCCAGCTCGCTGGGTATCTCGCGCTGGAAGAACATGCAGCAGATCACCGACTGCGGCGTCCGGGCGGCGGAAAAGTATCCCGATCTGGTGTATTGGGATTACAACTGGCGCAAGAAGGGCGGTTCGTCGCGCATGATAGAGATCAGCAAACGCGAACGCTTCTATCAGCAGGAATACTGCGGCTGCGTCTATTCGCTGCGCGACACCAACCTGCATCGCAAAGCGCAGGGGCGGCCGCTGATTAAGCTGGGCGTGCTCTACTATGGCGATGAAGAATAACGCTTAATCACCGCAATCGACCCGCTACGGCGGGTTTTTTATTTTTAGCGCTCGGCCAAACGTTAATGAAGCGTGTTGATTCGGCGGTTAAAAAGCAACGGCCAGGTTAATATCCTTATGAGTTTGCTGGTTTTCGCTGCGGATACTGACGATTAAAGCGATAGTTTGCCTTTCGTTATTGAATATGATTGCTATTTGCATTTAAACTTGGCGAACCAGAGGAAACAGAATCATTATGCCGCTAAAAAAGATGTTCCTTAATCGCCGTATATCCGTGCCTTTTGTTTTGTCCGTAGGCTTGCACAGCGCCCTGGTGGCGGGGTTGCTTTACGCTTCGGTAAAGGAAGTGGTGGAGCTGCCGAAGCCAGAGGACGCGCCGATCAGCGTCATGATGGTCAACACCGCCGCGATGGCCGAACCGCCGCCACCGGCGCCGGCCGAGCCGGAACCGCCGCAGGTTGAACCTGAGCCGGAGCCAGAACCGGAACCCATTGTGGAGCCGCCGCCAAAGGCGATCGTGAAGCCGGAGCCGGTCAAGCCGAAACCGAAGCCTAAGCCAAAGCCGAAGGTAGAAAAACCGGTTAAATCGGAGCCGAAGAAAGTCGAGCCGCGCGAGCCGTCGCCGTTCAACAACGATTCGCCGGCCAAGCCGATCGACAAAGCGCCGGTGAAACAGGCGCCTGCCGCGCCGGTGCAGGGCAACTCGCGCGAGGTTGGGCCAAGGCCGATCAGCCGCGCTAACCCGCTCTATCCGCCGCGAGCCCAGGCTTTGCAGATCGAAGGTAATGTGCGAGTGCAGTTCGATATCGACAGCGACGGCCGGGTGAGCAACGTGCGCATCCTGTCGGCGGAACCGCGCAATATGTTTGAGCGTGAAGTGAAGCAGGCGATGCGCAAATGGCGGTATGAAGCCAAGGAAGCGAAAGATCGCACCGTGACTATCCGCTTCAAGCTGAACGGCACGACCGAATTGAACTGAGTTCGGTCACCACCAAAGAAAAAAAGGGTCGCCTCGGCGACCCTTTTTGCATTTGCGGTATCTCCGCCGGCTTACTCTTCGAAGCCGACGCGGAAATTCATTTTACCCTCTGGCAACGCGCGCGAGTTGCCTTCCGCATCGACTGCCACATAGGTGAACACCGCTTCTGTCGCGCGATAGCGCTGGCCGATCGGAGCGGAAGAGACTTTCTTTACCCACACTTCGATATTGATGGTGATCGAGCTGCGCCCGGTGCGGATGCAGTGCGCATAGCAGCAAACCACGTCGCCTACCGCCACCGGTTTCAGGAAGGTCATGCCGTCTACGCGTACGGTCACCACGCGCCCTTCGGCGATCTCTTTTGCCTGGATGGCGCCGCCGATATCCATTTGCGACATCAGCCAGCCGCCGAAGATATCGCCGTTGGCATTGGTATCAGCCGGCATCGCCAGCGTGCGCAGCACCAGCTCGCCGCTGGGTAAAGGTCGTTGTTGTGTCATAGCAGTCTGCTTTTAAAAGGAGGGAATCACTTCATACTGCCCGCGGCAAGCGCCGCAGGCATTAACAAATTTGTAACTATTTTTTCTGTTCTGCCGGCATGTGCCGGTAAATATAGATACCGCTAAGCAGGGTGAATACCAGCGTCAACACCGTCAGGCCAAAGACTTTGAAATTGACCCAGACGCTTTGCGGCAGCCAGAAAGCGACATAGATATTCGCCAGGCCGCAGGCCAGGAAGAAGACCGCCCAGGCCAGGTTGAGGTTGCTCCACACTTTGTCCGGCAGCGTCAGCTCTTTGCCCAGCATGCGTTGAACCAGCGGCTTTTTGAGCACCCACTGGCTGATCAGCAGCGCCAGCGCGAACAGCGCGTAAATCACCGTCACTTTCCACTTGATGAACAAATCGTTGTGGAACACCAGCGTCAGAGTGCCGAACACCAACACCATCAGGAAGGTGATCAGCGTCATCTTCTCAACCTTGCGGTATTTCACCCAGGTGAACACCAGCGCCAGTGCGGTGGCGACGATCAACGCGCCAGAGGCGACGTAAATGTCGTACAGCTTGTAAAAAGCGAAAAAGACAATCAACGGGAGAAAATCAAGAAACTGCTTCATAAATCAATCCATCATCTGTTCATCGGCCGACTATACCGGATTCGGCGGGCTCTGTGTACCGCCGGACGTTGCCGATTATCGGCGTTTGGCCGGCGGATTTCTGCCGCGAAAGCAGGAATTTGCATAAACTTACGCAAGAAAGCACGGTTGCATTGCCAGAGTCGGCCGCAGGTCGCATAGTAAGTGTCATAATAACCAGATAATTTACCGCGGAAAACAGCATGCAGTGGAAATCTCTCCAGGCCCTGACGCCTGGTTTGACGCATTTATTGGGGTATCAACGCGGTTGGCTCAAGCCGGATATTCGCGCCGGTCTTTCCGTTGCCGCCGTCGCCTTGCCGGTGGCCATCGCCTACGCCGAGCTGGCCGGCGTCAGCCCGGTAGTCGGGCTCTATTCCTGTATCTTGCCGATGGTGGCCTATGCGCTGTTCGGTTCGTCACGCCAGCTGATCGTCGGGCCCGACGCCGCCACCTGTGCGGTGATCGCCGCGGTGGTGACGCCGCTGGCGGCGGGCAATATGGAACGCCATTGGCAACTGACCATCATGATGACCGCCATGATGGGGGGATGGTGCCTGCTGGCCAGCCGGTTCAAGCTGGGGGCGTTGGCGGATCTGCTGTCGCGGCCGATCCTCAGCGGGCTGCTGAACGGCGTGGCGCTGACCATTATCGTCGATCAAATCGGCAAGGTGTTGGGGTTCACGGTGCATCAGGCGCAGCTGATCGAACGCATCTACGCGCTGCCGGGTAACCTGCTGCACAGCGATTGGCTGACGATGGCGGTGTCGCTGCTGACGTTGGTGACGCTGCTTGGATTCAAAAAATGGCGGCCTAACTGGCCGGCGCCGCTGTTCGCCATCGTGCTGGCGGCGTTCGTTACCTGGGCCGGCGGCTTGCAGCAGCATGGCGTGGTGACGGTGGGTGGCTTCAGCGGCGTGTTGCCGATCGTCCAGTGGCCGGACTTTCAGCCTGGTTTGCTGCGCGACATGGTGATCCCGGCGCTCAACCTGGCGGTGGTGAGCTTTGTCAGCATGATGCTTACTGCCCGCAGCTTCGCCGCCAAGAACGGTTATGAGGTCAACGCCGACGCCGAGTTTCGCGCGTTGGGGCTGGTGAATATCGTTTCGGCGCTGTCGCAAGGTTTCGCCATCAGCGGTGCGGACTCGCGTACCGCGGTGAATGACGCCAACGGTGGCAAGAGCCAACTGGTGTCGATCATCGCCGCGGCGGTAATCGCCTTCGTCTTGCTGTTCCTGATGGCGCCGCTGCAGTTTATTCCGGTGGCGGGATTGGGCGTGGTGCTGATGTATGCGGCCTGGTCGCTGCTGGACATTCGCGGCATCTGGGTCTTGCGCCGTCGCAACGCTCAGGCTTTCCGCCTGGCGCTGTT
Source organism: Serratia sp. BFP-2025 (assembly GCF_050880365.1). Classification (NCBI taxonomy): domain Bacteria; kingdom Pseudomonadati; phylum Pseudomonadota; class Gammaproteobacteria; order Enterobacterales; family Yersiniaceae; genus Serratia; species Serratia sp. BFP-2025. Next base: position 1,343,520 of record NZ_JBPAFV010000001.1, read on the forward strand.
TACCTTCCTCAGCGTGCTGCTGGTGGGGGTGATCAGCGGTATCGGCTTGGCGGTCTTGCTCGGATTGATGCAGTTTCTGCGCACCGTCTTCCGGCCGACGGAACAGCTGCTGGGGGTCAACGACGAAGGCATGATCCATTCCATGGGCAACAACAATGGCGTGAAGGCGGTGCCTGGCGTCATGATGTACCGCTTCAATTCGCCGCTAACCTATTTCAACGTGGCGTATTTTAAACGCCGCATCCTCAATTTGGTCGACGGCACGCCGTTCCAGCCGCGCTGGGTGGTGGTGGACGCGGTGGCCAGCTTTACCCATGCCGACATCAGCGTACTGGCGGCCATCGACGAACTGAAACGCGACCTATTGCAGCGTAACGTTAAGCTGGTACTGGCGGGGCGCCGCACCGAGCTGACGCGCTGGTTCCGCATCAACCGATTGGGGCGTGACAAAGAGCTGATTTTGGTGCCGGACCTGTATCTGGCGCTGAAGCTGATTCAGAGTAAGGAGCAGGCGGAAGCCGCCACGGCGGGGTAAACAAAAAAGGGGCGCGCCGAAGCGTGCCCCTTGGGTTTTGGTGGCGCCGGCCTTAGCCGCGCAGCAGCATATACAGACGGAACAGATAGATCAGCAGCAGGGCGGACACCAGGTTGCTCAACGCGGTCAACACTACGCTGGCGACGTTCGGCGTCAGCACCGACAGATGGCTCACCAGGAACAGCACCAGCAGCTTGGCCGCCAGCCACAGCATCATCGCCGGCACAATCACGCGCGCATTGGCGAAGGCCAGTTTGCTGCTCAACTTGAGCGAAGCGAACACGCCTTTTTTGTCGACGGAGGCGATCACCGGCGCCAGCGCGAAGGCGATCGCCATGATCACGCCCGGCACCACAAACAGCGTCAGACCGAGCTGGATCAGCAGGGTGCAGATAAACAGCAGCAGCAACAGGCGAGGCAGATCGGGCGCCGAAGCGCCGAGCGCGCGCAGGGCGCTGGTGCGTTGCCCTTGCGACACCAGACGGATCAGCGTCAGCATCCCGCCGACCAGCAGCACGTTGCCGACCAGGGCGGAGAAGGTGGCGGCGGCCGACACTTTCAGCAGCACCATCTGCTGTTCCGGCGTCATCTGCTGGATCACTTCCTGAATGCCCATGCCGGTAGACGAGGCGAAATCGCTGGTGGTGGCCGCGAGCGTCGCCAACTGTTCGGCATCGGGGCTGAAGGCCTGATTCAGCAGCACGGAGATAAACGCCGTCAACAGCGCCAGCATCAGGATGCTGGCCAGTTGGTTGCGTAAAAAGTTAAAACTGTCACGGTACAAAGCGTTGGCCGTGATAGGCATGCAGACTCCTTGGCGTCGGGAAAACAGAGATAAATCAGTGGGTGATTGTACCCTGTTCCACGCCGCTGTGGCACCCCGCGAATTGCACTACGCCTATTTCTTCAACGATCGTCGTCTCAGGCAGCGAAAGCGGCAAGGGCACCGGCAACGGCGGCAGGCCGTAACGTTCGCGAGCGCGATCGCAGGCTTCGTTGCGCAGGCCGTTTTCACCGGACTGATCGAACTCTCTGCACGGGCTGGGCCGATTGAGGTAGATCGAGCAGGACACGGCGGTGCCGATCTCGCCGTCCAGTGCGGTACAGCGTGGGGACTTGCTGTTGGTCCCCTGCATGCAGCGCAGGAACGGGGTCAAAGGCTCCGTTAGGGAAAGAGGGACGGTGCCGCCGCCGTCTTCGGCTTCGGCCCAATAGAATGACACTCGAAAATAACCGCAGCATGCGCCGCAGCTGACACAGGGATTAAGGATTTCGCTCATCTTGATTGCCCGCCGACTCCTTACGGCACCAACCAAAACCAACACGGAAAATGAAATTACCTCAGCCGCATTTTTCTCCGCAACTGAAATTTGAACATGTAGATAATTTGCAACAAAATCGATTTTTTGATGCAGATCAATCCTTGATTTATTAAGCGGTTAGGTAACCTTGTTTTTAGTAGGATTTTAAATTTTTACACATAAGATGTGATCTCGATGGGATCACAAATACCCGAAAGTAGGTATATTCCTCCCCGAGAGATTAACCACACAAATGGAATGGATAATGAAAAAGACAACTCTGGTGGTATTGGCGACGATGATGGCGCCTATGTTGGCAAGTGCGCATCAGGCTGGTGATTTCCTGTTCCGCGCGGGTACCGCGACGGTACGCCCGAATGCGGGGTCGGACAACGTGCTGGGCTTAGGTTCGCTGGATGCGAAAAACAACACCCAGCTCGGCCTGACCTTCGGGTATATGGTGACGGACAACATTGGCGTTGAGCTGTTGGCCGCAACCCCGTTCCGCCACAAGGTGACGCTAGGCGGAACCGATCTGGCGACCGTTCACCAACTGCCGCCAACGCTGATGGCGCAATACTACTTCGGCGACAAGCAGGACAAACTGCGTCCTTACCTGGGCGTCGGCGTTAACTACACCACCTTCTTCGACGAGAAGTTCAACGACTACGGTAAAAGTGCCGGGTTGAGCAACCTCGATCTGAAAGACTCTTGGGGTGTGGCGGCGCAGGCCGGTCTGGATTACAACCTGGATGAACACTGGATGCTGAACATGTCGGTGTGGTGGATGAATATCGAAACCAAAACTCGCTTCAACGATGCGAATGGCGGTCACCACAGCTTCGATACGCGTCTGGATCCGTGGGTGTTCATGTTCGGGGCGGGTTACCGCTTCTGATCAAAGCCGCAAGCAGGGAGGCGCAAGGCCTCCCTGTCGGTATTATTTAACCTGCATCACGTTTTCAACCGATTTCACGCCGGCCACGCCGCGTGTGACCTGCACCGCACGGTTGGCGTCATCGCTGGATGTCACGAAGCCGCTAAGCTGTACACGCCCTTTAAAGGTTTCCACGCTGATCTCGCGCGACTTGATGTTTTTATCCGCCAGCAACGCCGATTTCACTTTGGTGGTGACTACGGTGTCATCGATATAACCGCCCGTTCCCTCTGATTTTGCCGTCGGCGCGCAAGCGCTCACCGCGACCGCCACAACGGCTGCCATGCACAAGGCTGAAAGGGTTTTAAACAGCTTCATAAATTACTCTCCATGCAATGTTATGGTTGAAATTCGCTACGGTTTTTAGCCGCAGCGAGCGCATTCCCCAAATCAAACGAAGAAATGCATAGCGAACAAAGTTCATTGTGAGACAAGACGGCGGTTTGTTCAAATTTTTGCGATAAATAAATGGAACAAACTTTGAAGGGAAACAAGCTGTTAAAGCGAGCGCCGGCAGGGCGCTCGCCAAAGACGATCATGCCCGGGTGGCGTGCTTCATCGCGCTGACGAAGGTCGCCAGTTTAGCCAGCATCTCCGCCGGGTTGGCATGGTGCTGTTCGATGATTTTGACGATGGCCGAGCCGGAGATCGCGCCGGCGGCGCCGGCCTGCAGCGCGGCCTTTACCTGCTCCGGTTCGGAGATGCCAAAGCCCTGCAGCGGCGGCGCGGCGTGGTACTCGCGCAGCTTGTTCACCAGATGATGCAGCGGCAGCTGCGCTCGACTTTCGGTGCCGGTTACGCCGGCGCGCGACAGCAGGTAGGTATAGCCGCGGCCGTGCGAAGCGATTTCACGCAGCAGTTCGTCATCGGCGTTCGGTGGGCAGATGAAGATCGGCGCAATACCGTGGCGCGCGGCGGCGGCGCGGAACGGCGCAGACTCTTCAAACGGCACATCGGCGACCAGCACCGAATCCACGCCCACTTCGGCGCAGCGTTGGTAAAACGCATCGATGCCTTTATGGAACACCAGATTGGCATACATCAGCAGGCCGATAGGAATGGTCGGGTGCTTTTGGCGGATGGCCGCCAGCATCTCGAAGCACTGGGTCGGGGTGACGCCGGCGGCGAAGGCGCGCAGCGTCGCGTTCTGGATCGTCGGCCCGTCCGCCAGGGGATCGGAGAAGGGGATGCCCAGCTCCAGCGCGTCTGCGCCGGCTTCAATCAGGGTGTCGATAATCTGCAGTGACAGCGCCGGGTTGGGATCGCCCAGCGTGACGAACGGGACGAATGCGCCTTCCTTGCTGCTTTCCAGACGCGTGAACAGTTGCTGATAACGTTCCATCAGATTTCTCCCCGTGCTTTCAAAATGTCGTGAACGGTAAATATGTCTTTGTCGCCGCGGCCGGACAGGTTGACCACCAGGATCTGCTCTTTCTGCGGCGTTTCACGGATCATTTTCAGCGCGTGCGCCAGGGCGTGCGAAGATTCCAGCGCCGGGATGATGCCTTCATGGCGCGACAGCGCCTTGAACGCTTCCAGCGCTTCGTCGTCGGTGATTGACACGTATTCTGCGCGGCCGATGCTGTTCAGGTAGGCGTGCTGTGGCCCGACGGACGGGAAGTCCAGCCCGGCGGAGATCGAATAGGACTCTTCAATCTGGCCTTCGTCGGTTTGCATCATCGGCGCTTTCATGCCGAAGTAGATGCCGACGTGGCCATGCTTGAGCGGCGCGCCGTGCTGACCGGTTTCGATGCCCAGACCGGCGGGTTCCACGCCGATCAGGCCCACTTCGGCGTCATCGATAAAATCGGCGAACATGCCGATGGCGTTGGAGCCGCCGCCGACGCAGGCGATGACCGCATCCGGCAGACGGCCTTCGCGCTCCAGCACCTGCGCTTTGGTCTCTTCGCCGATCATGCGCTGGAATTCACGCACGATGGTGGGATACGGGTGCGGGCCGGCGGCGGTGCCGAGCATATAGTGCGCGGTTTCATAGCTGCCGGACCAGTCGCGCAACGCTTCGTTGCAGGCGTCTTTCAGCGTGGCGGAGCCGCTGTGCACCGGGATCACTTCCGCACCCATCAGCCGCATGCGGAACACGTTCGGCGACTGGCGCTCGACGTCTTTGGCACCCATATAGATGCGGCATTTCAGGCCGAGCAACGCGCAGGCCAGCGCGGAGGCGACCCCGTGTTGACCGGCGCCGGTTTCCGCGATGATCTCGGTTTTGCCCATGCGTTTGGCCAGCAGGGCCTGGCCCAGCACCTGGTTGGTTTTGTGCGCGCCGCCGTGCAGCAGATCTTCACGCTTCAGATAGAGCTTGGTGTTGCTGCCGGCGGTGAGGTTTTTGCACAGCGTCAACGCCGTTGGGCGGCCCGCGTAGTTCTTCAACAGATCGATAAATTCTGCCTGAAACGCCGGATCGCGCTGAGCGCTGACAAAGGCTTCTTCCAGTTGTTTCAAGGCCGGCATCAGAATTTGCGGCACGTATTGGCCACCAAATTCGCCGAAGTAGGGGTTAAGCAGCGTCATGAGAGTTCCCGTTATTATCCGTTATTAATGTAGAGCCATATTCAGTAGGCGCGCAGGGTTTGGAAAACCGATGCCAGGCGCGCGGGATCTTTGATGCCCGGTTCGCTTTCCACGCCGGAGTTGAAGTCCAGACCGGCGCAGCCGAGCTTGGCCGCTTCAACGCAGTTGTCTGCGCGCAGGCCGCCCGCCAGCATGACGTTAGTCAGGTCTTCGCCTTGCAATACCGACCAGTCGAAGCGTTGGCCGGTGCCGCCTGCGCCGTTGTCCAGCAGATAGCGATCGACATGCTGCAGATCGCGCGCCGGCACCCGATCTTTCACGCTCAGCGCTTTCCAGATGCGGCAATCGGCCGGCAAACGGGCGCGCAGGGCGCTGATATAGGCCTGGTCTTCCGCACCGTGCAGCTGAACCGCCTGCAAGCCGAGACGCTCAACGGTCAACGCCACGGTATCGAGCTGGGCGTCGCAGAATACGCCGACGTACTTCAGCGGCGCGCCGGAGATCACTTCACGGGCGCGGGTGATATCCACATAGCGCGGTGAACGGCCGACGAAAATCAGCCCGCCGTAGATGGCGCCGGCCTGATAAGCGGCGGCGGCGTCCTGCGGGCGAGTCAGTCCGCACACTTTGTTGTCACCGAGGATCACGCGGCGCACGGCGGCGCGCAGATCGGGTTCCGACATCAACGCGCTGCCGATCAGGAAGCCGTTGGCGTAGTGGCTCAGCTCGCGAATCTGCCCGTAGTTGTTGATGCCCGATTCGCTGATCACCGTCACGCCGTGCGGCACGCGCGGCGCCAACTGACGGGTGCGGTTCAGGTCGATGCTCAGATCGCGCAGATCGCGGTTATTGATGCCAACCACCCGCGCTTCCAGCGCGATCGCACGCTGCAGCTCTTCTTCACTGATCACTTCGGTCAGCACGCCCATATTGAGGCTGTGGGCCACCGCCGCCAGTTGGCGGTACTGTTCGTCGGTCAACACCGACAGCATCAGCAGGATGGCGTCGGCCTGATAGTAGCGCGCCAGGTAAATCTGATACGGATCGATGATAAAGTCTTTGCACAACACCGGCTGGCTGACGGTTTGACTGACCAGCGGCAGGAAGTCGAAGCTGCCCTGGAAGTATTTCTCGTCGGTCAACACCGAGATCGCCGAGGCGAAATCTTTATAGACTGAGGCGATCTCCACCGGATCAAAGTTCTCGCGAATCAGTCCCTTGGAAGGCGAGGCCTTCTTGCATTCGAGAATGAAAGCCGTCCGGGTGCCCTGCAGCGCGTGGTAGAAGCTGCGTTCGCTCGGTACGATGTCATTCTGAAAGCCGGCCAGGGGCTGTTGCTGTTGTCGCGCCGCGATCCATTGCGCTTTGTCGCGGACAATCTTGTGTAGCACGGTTTCCTGCATCATTTATCCTCTTGCCGCCAGTGCGATGACACGCTCATAGGCCTGCCCGCTGTTGATCATATCCAGTGCCTGCCGCGCATTTTGGCGCAGGTCTTCATGTCCGAATAACTTCAGAAGCAACGCGACGTTGGCCGCGACCGCCGCGGCGTGCGCCGGCTCGCCTTTACCTTGTAACAGCCGCGCCAAAATGTCACGGTTTTCTTCCGGCGTGCCGCCCAGCAAGGCTTCCAGCGGATAGGTTTCCAATCCGAAGGACTGCGGCGTGAGCTGGTAGCTGCTGATTTCGCCGTTGTTCAATTCCGCCACGTGCGTCGGGGCGTGGATCGCCACCTCGTCCATGCCGCCGCCGTGGACCACCGCCGCGCGCTGATAGCCCAGCACGCGCAGGGTTTCGGCGATCGGCAGCACCAGTTCCGGGCTGTAAACGCCGATCAGCGCCAGCGGCGGACGCGCCGGGTTGATCAGCGGGCCCAGCACGTTGAACAGCGTGCGGGTCTTCAGCTGCTGGCGCACCGGCATGGCGTGACGAAAGCCGGTGTGGTACTGCGGCGCGAACAGGAAGCACACGCCGAGATCGTCCAGCGCCTTGCGCGCTTCTTCCGCCGGCAGATCCAGGCGGATGCCGAACGCTGCCAGCAGATCCGAGGAGCCGGAGCGGCTGGAGACGCTGCGGTTGCCGTGCTTGGCGATCTTCGCGCCGCACGCCGCCGCGACGAAGGCGCTGGCGGTGGAAATATTGATGCTGTTGGTGCCGTCGCCGCCGGTGCCGACGATATCGGCGAACAGATAGTCAGGGCGCGGGAACGGCTGAGCGTCGTCCAGCAGCGCTTTGGCGGCGCCGGCGATCTCTTCCGGGCGTTCGCCGCGGACCTTCATGCTGATCAACGCCGCCGCCAGTTGGCTCGGCTCCAGTTCGCCGCGCACGATGGCACTGAACAGCTGTTGGCTTTCCTGCTGGCTCATCGACTCGGCGCGGTACAGTTTCTCAAGAATAGGTTGCATCGTCGTGTTCCTTATATTACTTCGCCAGCGCCCAGGCCAGGGTCTGCTCAAGCAGGCGCGCGCCGTGGGTGGTCAGAATCGATTCCGGGTGGAACTGGAAGCCGCACACGCGGCGGCGGTCGTCGCGCACCGCCATCACCATCTCGCCGAAACGGGCGTTGACGGTGAGGTCGGCCGGGATGTTGCTGCCGACCAGCGAGTGGTAGCGCGCCACCGGCAGCGGATTGACCATGCCGGCGAACATGCCTTCACCGTCGTGAACGATCGCCGAGGCTTTGCCGTGCAGAATTTCACCCGCCTGGCCGACCTGGCCGCCGTAGGCTTCGACGATCGCCTGGTGGCCGAGACAGATGCCGATGATCGGCAGTTGGCCGCGCAGACGCTGCAGCAGTTCCGGCATGCAGCCCGCTTCGGAAGGGGCGCCGGGGCCGGGCGACAGCATCAGCACTGGCTGTTCCATCTGTTGCAGACGCTCGATGATCACCTCGGCGGCGATCTGATTACGGTAAATCACTACCTGGTGGCCACTGGCGCGCAGCTGATCGACCAGGTTGTAGGTAAAGGAATCGACGTTGTCGAGCAGCAGGATATCGGCCATCAGAACACCTCCTTGGCATGGTGCGCAGTGGCGATGGCGCGCAGCACGGCACGGGCTTTATTACGGGTTTCGTCGGCTTCCGCCTGCGGGATGGAATCCAGCACTACGCCGGCGCCGGCCTGCACGGTGGCGATGCCGTCTTCAACGTAGGCGGAGCGAATGACGATGCAGGTATCCAGATCGCCGGTGGCGGTGAAGTAGCCCACCGCGCCACCGTAGCTGCCGCGGCGCGTGCCTTCGGAGGCGGCGATCAGCTGCATCGCCCGTACTTTCGGCGCGCCGCTGAGGGTGCCCATGTTCATGCAGGCCTGGTAGGCGTGCAGCACGTCGAGATCGGCGCGCAGGGTGCCCACCACGCGGGAAACCAGATGCATGACGAACGAATAGCGGTCTACTTTGGTCAGGTCGGCCACGTAGCGGCTGCCGGCCTGGCAGATGCGCGCCAGATCGTTGCGCGCCAGATCGACCAGCATCAGGTGCTCGGCCAGCTCTTTGTGGTCGGTGCGCATTTCCAGCTCGATGCGGCTGTCGAGATCCAGATCCAACGAACCGTCGGCACGGCGACCGCGCGGGCGGGTGCCGGCGATCGGGTAGATTTCAATTTGGCGATTGCCCGCATCGTATTTCAGCGCGCTCTCCGGCGAAGCGCCGAACAGGGTGAAGTCATCATCCTGCATGAAGAACATGTACGGGCTGGGGTTGTTGTCTTTTAAGGTCTGGTAGGCCGCCAGCGGCGCCGGGCACGGCAGGGAGAAGCGGCGCGACGGCACCACCTGGAAAATCTCGCCGTGACGGATCGCTTCCTGCAGCTCGCTGACCACCGCGCCGTACTCTTCGTCGCTCTGGTTACAGCTCAGCTGCATGTTCTCCAGCTTTTGGTGCGGGATCGGCTGCGGGGTTTGTTGCAACTCGGCCTGCAGCTGTTCCAGACGCTGCTGCAGGCGCTGTGTCTCGCTCGCTTGTTCGCTGAAAACGCTGGCCTGCAGGCGGGCCGAGCCGCGCTGGTGATCCAGCACCAGCAGAGTTTCCGCCAGATAGAAGCAGAAGTCCGGGCAACGCTGATCCTGGCGCAGCGCCGGCAGGTTTTCGAAACCGGCGACCAGGTCATAGGCGAACAGGCCGCCCAGCATCACGGCTTCGCGCTCGTCCGCCGGAGAGTCGACCAGCGTCAGCAGCGTGCGCAGCGCGTCGAACACCGACAGTGAACGCAGGCGGGCGTCTTCGTCCTGCACCGCGTCGATCGTCGGGAAGGTCAGCTCGCGGCCGTTAGGGCGTGCCTGATTGCGCACCTCGGGCGGCAGCGCTTCGTCCAGCAGCGGCAGCAGCGCCGCGCCGTTGGCGGTCAGCGCCTGCACGCTGACGGTGTGGCCCAGCGCGGTGATGCGCAGCGCGCTGTCGATCACCAACAGGCTCTGCAGATTCTGTTTGCTGTTGATTTCCGCCGACTCCAGTAGCAGGGTGGCCGGCCGCGCGCCGCACAGCTGGTGGAAAATGGTGGTGGGGTCGCCCCGGTAGCTGGCTTGCGCCTTCAGCAGTGTCAGTTGTGGTTTGGTGTTCATCATCGGTGGTTCCAGTGAATTCTGTCCATAAAAAAGCCCGCATCAGGTGCGGGCTCAGGAAATCTGCATTGTCAGATGACAGCTATGCGCGATTACACCGCCCGCAAGAGGGAGGTACGCCACCAACCGTGAAGAGAAATGTATTTGTTCATTTGCAGACTCTCTCTGTTAACTCTCATCCGACACGGCCGTTGCCGTGAACTTGTGTACTAGTTAACTGGTTCGGCGAGGCAAAGTCAACCCTCTTTTTGCACAATGTTTTAGCGGTCAGCGTGAATTCTATTCATCCTCCGCCTGACGCCTGCGGCTGGGGGAAGAATAGATTTCCGTCCGGCCGCCGATCGCGGGTATGATAGAAAGCCAAGCCATTGCCGGATAGCCGTTTTGACAGACAGTAACCCTCAATCCACCGCTTTTACTCTGTACGATCTCCACAGCCACACGACCGCCTCCGATGGCTACCTGACGCCGACGCAGCTGGTGCAGCGCGCGGTTGAGATGCGCGTGGGCGTGCTGGCGATCACCGATCACGATACCACCGCCGGGCTGGCCGAGGCCGCCGCCGCCATTGCGGCACAGGCGTTGCCGTTACGCTTGGTCAACGGGGTGGAGATCTCGACGCTGTGGGAAAATCATGAGATCCATATCGTTGGGCTGGGTATGGACGTCGCGCACCCGGCGCTGGTGTCGCTGTTGGCGGCACAAACCGAACGCCGCAACCAACGGGCGCAAGAGATCGGTGTGCGGCTGGGTAAAGCGCGCATTCCCGACGCCTATGCCGGCGCCCAGCGGCTGGCGGGCGACGGCGCGGTAACCCGTGGCCATTTCGCCCGTTACCTGGTGGAGATCGGCGTGGCGGACAATATGGCGCAGGTGTTCAAGAAATACCTGGCCAAGGGCAAAACCGGCTATGTGCCGCCGCAGTGGTGTACAATAGAACAAGCCATTGATGCGATTCATCAATCGGGCGGCCAGGCGGTGATGGCGCATCCGGGCCGTTACGATCTGACCGCGAAGTGGTTGAAGCGTCTGTTGGCGCATTTCGCCGAACACGGCGGTGACGCCATGGAAGTGGCGCAGTGTCAGCAGGCGCCGCACGAGCGCACGCAGCTGGCCAAATACGCGCAGGATTACCGCCTGTTGGCCTCGCAAGGTTCTGATTTTCATCAGCCTTGTTCGTGGATCGAGCTGGGGCGCAAGCTATGGTTGCCGGGTGGCGTCGAGCCGGTGTGGCGCGATTGGCCGCAGTCGGGCGAGGCGGTCTGATTTTACGCGCGTGGCGACGCGCGCGGGCATCATTTTAGGAGCAAGTCATGAGTCAGCTTTTTTATATTCACCCAGACAACCCGCAGCCGCGCTTGATCAACCAGGCGGTAGAGGCGCTGCGCAAGGGTGGGGTGATCGTCTATCCCACCGATTCCGGCTATGCGCTGGGCTGCATGCTGGAAGAAAAGGCGGCGATGGAGCGCATTTGCCGCATCCGCCAATTGGACGGCAACCACAACTTTACCTTGATGTGCCGCGATCTGTCCGAGTTGTCGACCTATGCGCACGTTGACAATACGGCGTTCCGCCTGATCAAAAACAATACGCCAGGCAACTACACCTTCATTCTGAAAGCGACCAAAGAAGTGCCGCGCCGCCTGATGAATGAAAAACGCAAAACCATCGGTCTGCGTGTGCCGTCGAACCCGATCGCACTGGCGCTGCTGGAGGCGTTGAACGAGCCGATGATGTCCACCACCCTGATGCTGCCGGGCAATGATTTTGCCGAGTCGGATCCGGAAGAGATCAACGATCACTTGGGCAAGGTGGTCGATCTGGTGATCCACGGCGGCTTCCTCGGCCAACAGCCGACTACGGTTATCGATCTGACCGAATCCTCGCCAGAAGTGGTGCGCGAAGGGGCGGGCGACGCGGCGCCTTTCCGCTGATGTAAATTGTTGCCACCTTGCCCATTATCTGAAAATCGGCCGAAACGACGCGACTTCGCGTGAAAGCCGCTATTCTTGAATACTTCAGAATTGATAATGGGCAGGATGCGCAACAATGATTAAACAGGTTTCTTTTTTAGCGGCCTTATTATTTTCCTCAATGGCAAATGCGGGTTTTTATTCAGGCAGCGCCTTGCTGTCGGAATCCGGCGGTTACGTAAAAAATAAAAGCGGCGAAGCCACCGTGGCCGAAGCGTTGAATGGCGGCATGTTTATGGGATACGTCGCCGGCGTATTCGATACCTATTCCATGCAGGGCAATCGCAATATCTGCCCGGCGGCCGGGATGAGCATTGGCGTAGCTGCCGACGCGGTAATGCAATATTTAAACGAACATCCTGAGCAGCTGCATTATTCCGCGCCGTCGGTGATTATGCTGGCGCTGACAGCCGCCTATCCCTGCGTGCGTCATTAATTTCTTATTCCAATTGGTGCGCATTTTTTCATAAGGTGCGCTCGAGTTCTTTTCCGCACGAACTTCAATAGATCAATGCCTGCTGCGCTGTCACCTTATTATCCCGAGAGTCCCCGAACGGGTCGGGGAGAGACGCGCAGGAGGTAACATGACCGTATTTCACAGCGCCAACGTGACGCTCGACTATCAGGATATCGGCTCAGGGCCGTTAACGCTGGTGTTGCTGCCCGGCTGGTGTGAACCGAAAACCGTGTTCGAGCCGTTTATCGCTCTGGCGGCCGAGCGTTACCGGGTGATCAGCATCGACTGGCGCGGCCACGGCCTGTCGTCAAAAGCGGCGGAGATGTCGTTGACGGCGGACGATCTGCTGGAAGATGCGCGTCAGTTGTTGACGGCGCTGCATTTGGACAACGTGGTCACTCTGTCGGTGGCGCACGCCAGCTGGCTGGCGGTGGCGTTGGCCGAGGCGTTGCCGCAGCGCGTGCGCGGCATGGTGTTTCTCGACTGGATCATGACGCCGCCGGAGCCGGCTTTCTTTACGGCGGTAAGCCGCATGCAGCAGCCGCAACAATGGCAGGCGGCGCGAGACGCCTTGTTTGACTTCTGGCAGGGGGGAATCAACCATGTTGAGGTCAAACGCCACCTGGAGGTCGAGATGGCGCAGGAGGATTACCGGCTTTGGGGCGCCGCCGGCGTGGCCATCGAACAGGCCTATCGGCAATTCGGTTCGCCGCTGCAACGCCTGGCGGGGATGAGCGCGCCGCCGCCGTGCCGCCATATTTACTCGTTGGATCGCCGCGATGACTACCTGCGGCGGCAGCAGATGTTTGCCGCCGAGCAGCCGTTTTTCTCCGTGGTGCGTTTAGGCGAAGCGCGCACCCATCTCGGCATTCTGGAACGGCCTGACGCGGTGCTGTGGGCGGTGGAGGATTTTTTGGTGTATTGAACGCCGCCTGAGGGTGCCCCCGCCGATAAAGTGGGTTTCAACACCTTAGAAAGCCTGTATAATACGCGGTTCGATCCTGATAAACGTATTATTACCGCTGTGGCGGTCAGCCGCGGCGGTTATCCCCCCGACGCCTGTGAAGGCGACATTAGAGGTTGCTCAATGAGCGAAAAGTTACAGAAAGTTTTAGCGCGCGCCGGGCATGGCTCGCGTCGTGAAATCGAAACCATGATTGAAGCCGGGCGCGTCAGCGTCGACGGCAAGGTCGCCAAGCTGGGCGATCGCGTTGAAGTGACGCCGGCGATGAAAATTCGTCTGGACGGTCATGTCCTGTCGATCAAAGAATCCGAAGAGGTGGTTTGCCGCGTGCTGGCTTACTACAAACCGGAAGGCGAGCTGTGTACCCGCAGCGATCCTGAAGGCCGCCCGACGGTGTTCGATCGCCTGCCGAAGCTGCGCGGTTCGCGCTGGGTAGCGGTAGGGCGTCTGGACGTCAACACCTCCGGTCTGCTGTTGTTCACCACCGATGGTGAACTGGCCAACCGTCTGATGCACCCGAGCCGCGAAGTGGAACGCGAGTACGCAGTGCGCGTGTTCGGCCAGGTCGACGATGCGAAAGTGAAACAGCTGAGCAAGGGCGTGCAGCTGGAAGACGGCCCGGCCGCCTTCCGCACCATCAGCTTCCAGGGTGGTGAAGGTCTCAACCAGTGGTACAACGTGACCCTGACCGAAGGCCGTAACCGTGAAGTGCGCCGCCTGTGGGAAGCTGTGGGCGTGCAGGTCAGCCGTCTGATCCGCGTGCGCTACGGCGACATCGACCTGCCGAAAGGCCTGCCGCGCGGCGGTTGGGCTGAGCTGGACCTGGCGGCGATCAACTACCTGCGTGAGCTGGTTGAATTGAAACCGGAAACGGTCAGCAAGATGCCGGTCGAGCGCGAGCGCCGCCGCGTGAAGGCTAACCAGATCCGTCGCGCGGTCAAGCGTCACTCGCAGGTAGCCGGCAGCGGCCGCCGCAGTGCGCCGGGCAGCAAGCCGGGTAAACCGAGCAAGCCGAGCAAACGCAGTTAATCCCTCATTCTGGCCCCGTTCGGGGCCAGAACTTTGTGTTACCAATCGATCCCCTGTTGCGCCTTCACACCCGCGTCGAACGCGTGTTTCACCGGCCGCATCTCCGTGACCGTATCCGCCAGTTCCAGCAGATCGCGATGGCATCCGCGCCCGGTCAGGATCACCGTTTGGTGCGCAGGACGCCCCAGCAGCGCTGCCTTCAGCTCCTCCAGTTCCAGATAGCCGTAGGTCAGCATGTAGGTCACTTCGTCCAGCAACACCAGATCCAGGCTGCTGTCGGCCAGCATGCGCTTGCCGTGTTGCCACACCGCCTGGCAGGCGGCAGTATCGTCGGCCTTGTTCTGCGTTTCCCAGGTGAAGCCGGTGGCCATCACCTGAAACTCAACGCCGTGTTGCTGCAGCAGATTCTTTTCGCCATTGGGCCATTCGCCCTTGATGAACTGAATCACACCGGCGCGCATGCCGTGACCCACCGCGCGGGTGACGGTGCCGAAAGCGGCGGTGCTCTTGCCCTTACCGTTGCCGGTAAACACCAGCAGCAGGCCGCGCGTTTCCTGCGCGGCGGCGATGCGCGCATCGACCTGTTCTTTCAGGCGTTGCTGGCGCTGTTGATGACGATCTTCCGCCATGAAAACCCTCCTTATTATTCGGCCGCGCCGGGTTTACGATTCGGCTGAGCGTCGAAGCTCATGCCGGTTTTGCGGCGGCTGTCTTCGCCCATCAGATACAGATACAGCGGCATGATGTCGGCCGGGGTTTTCAGCTTGTTCTTGTCTTCGTGCGGGAAGGCGGATGCGCGCATTTTGGTGCGAGTTCCCCCCGGATTGATGCAGTTTACCCGCAGATTGCGATTTTTGTATTCATCGGCCAACACCTGCATCATACCTTCGGTGGCGAACTTCGATACCGCATAGGCGCCCCAGTCGGCGCGGCCGGTGCGCCCGACGCTGGAGCTGGTGAACACCAGTGAACCGGCGTGGGATTTCAGCAGCAGCGGCAGCAGCGCCTGAGTCAGCATAAAGGTGGCGTTGACGTTAACCTGCATCACCTCTTGCCACATGGTCATCGACAGATCGGCCATCGGTGCGATGTCGCCGAGCAGGCCGGCGTTGTGCAGCACGCCGTCCAGCCGTGGGAGCTGGCGCGCCAGATCGTCGGCGATTTGCCGGCATTGCTCCGGCGTGGCGTGCAGCAAGTCCAGCGTCACTACCAGCGCCGGGGCGCCGCCCTGGGCCGCGATCTCTTGTTGAACCGCCTGCAGTTTGCTTTCGGTGCGCCCCAGCAGAACCAGCTGGGCGCCAAAACGTGCGTAGGTCAGCGCCGCTTCGCGGCCGATGCCGTCGCCGGCGCCGGTAACCAAAATGATACGTTGTTCGAGCAGATCTTGTTTGGGTTGGTAATGCACGATAAATCCTCGCCTGGGTGGCTGTTCTCCCGCTGATAATGGGGAGCAAGGGTGAAACGCGCGGCCGGGGCGGGAGCGAAGGCTCGACCGCCTGCGGGCCGCGCAGCGAATCTGTCTCATCGTATTGATGAATAATGGGTGTTATATGCCTTAATCCGTGCGCATTTTCAATGCGTAGCTGGCTGAAATGGCATTCTTTTGTAACAAAAGCGGTGCGGCGGTGGCTTGGTTCGGTGGCCAATCGTCCCCATAGTGACGTGCAGGACGCAACGAATTTTCATTTAGCCGCGACAGCAGCCGCCGTGGTTGGCTAAAATGGAAAGAAGCATACTAACAACCTGTAAATAAAGGCGGAATCTGTGGAGTTTATATCTGTTTATGGCCTGTTTCTGGCCAAGGTCGCCACGGTGGTGCTGGCCATCGCCGCGTTGGCCATACTGGCGGTCAGTTTGGGGCAACGCAAGAGCCGCCAAAAAGGGGAGCTGCAGCTGACCGATCTCGGCGAACAGTATCGCGAGATGCAACGCGATATGCGTCTGGCGCGCATGGATGCCGCCGAGCAGAAGGTGTGGCTGAAACAGTTCAAGAAGCAGACCAAGGCCGACGACAAGCTGAAAAAGCAGCGCGCCAAGTCCGGCGCGGTTGAAGTGAGCAAGCCGTGCCTGTATGTGCTGGACTTCAAGGGCAGCATGGACGCGCACGAGGTGACGTCGCTGCGGGAAGAGATTTCGGCGGTGCTGGCGGTAGCCACGGCGCAGGATGAGGTGCTGCTGCGTCTGGAAAGCCCGGGCGGGGTGGTGCACGGCTACGGTCTGGCGGCCTCGCAGCTGGAGCGCCTGCGCAAGGGCGGCATTCGCCTGACGGTGGCGGTGGATAAAGTGGCGGCCAGCGGCGGCTACATGATGGCCTGTGTCGCGGATCGCATCGTGGCAGCGCCGTTCGCCATCATCGGTTCCATCGGCGTGGTGGCGCAGATCCCTAACTTCCATCGCCTGTTGAAGAAGAACGACATCGATGTGGAGCTGCACACCGCCGGGCAGTTCAAACGCACGCTGACGCTGTTCGGTGAAAACACCGAGCAGGGGCGCGAGAAGTTCCGCGAAGATCTGAACGAAACGCATGAGCTGTTCAAGCGCTTCGTGCATGAGCAGCGCCCGTCGCTGGACATCGATAGCGTCGCCACCGGTGAGCACTGGTTCGGTTCGCAGGCTAAAGAGAAGGGATTGATCGACGCCATCGGCACCAGCGACGATTTGCTGATCGCCGAACTGGATAATCACGAGGTGGTCGCCGTGCGCTATGCGCGCCGCAAACGTCTGATGGATCGTTTCACCGGCAGCGCGGCGGAGAGCGTCGATCGCTTGCTGTTGCGTTGGTGGCAGCGTGGGGAAAAACCGCTGCTGTAACGGCGTGAGTGTATGGATCAACGGGGGCCTGGCGCCCCCGTTTTCATTTCTCAATCGACCAGATGGTATTTTTCCGAAAGCAGATGCGCCAAATGTTTAAACATATTAAATATGGCGGTGGTTTTGGCGGTGGGCAGCCCGTCGGCATCTAAAAAGTATTCGCCGCGGAAAACTAAAACGCCGTTTTTTTGTTCAACGTCGGTGGCGATCATGCCGTGCAGATAATCTTCGTGTTGGCGGATGATGTTATTTGCTTCCGCCAGCAGGGCCTCGCGGCCGATAGGTGCAGTATTTGTGTACATTTATTAGACTCCAAACAAAAAACGCTGCGCATATTCTAACGCCGGTTCGCTTTTATCCGCAAACCGACTAAGGTTTATTTGCCGTCTGGATGGCCATGGGTGGCCGCCGGTTGGCGAAATCGGTCTTTCCGTGCTAATTAGGTTGCGTGACGCTTTTTATCAGGTACAGTGTGGGATTTTGCGGCGTCGGGTGGAAGGTTTTGTTTACGCTATGAATAAAACTCGCACAGCCATACTTCTGGGGCATGAGTGAATAGCAGGCAGGATCAACAACTTGCGTTCAGGTTGAGCAGTTGGGCAGCCAAAAGAAAAAAATCTGTTGATCTCTTGCCAGACTGCCGCAATATAAAAAAGAGACACGAATTGCCGCGGCACGGCGAGATAAAAGACTTCTTTTTAGAAGAAATAAATTTAGGTAAAGGTAAATATGGGTAAAGCTCTCGTAATAGTTGAGTCCCCGGCAAAAGCCAAAACTATTAATAAATATTTAGGAAATGACTACGTGGTGAAGTCCAGCGTCGGTCATATCCGTGATTTGCCGACCAGTGGCTCAGCCAGCAAAAAGAGCGCTGACTCAACCGAAGACAAAGCCAAGAAAAAAGTTAAAAAAGATGAGAAGGCGGCGCTGGTAAATCGCATGGGCGTCGACCCTTACCACGGTTGGAAAGCGCATTACGAAATCCTGCCGGGTAAAGAAAAAGTGGTCGCCGAGTTAAAATCGTTGGCGGAAAACGCCGACCACATTTATCTCGCAACCGACCTTGACCGCGAAGGGGAAGCCATCGCCTGGCACCTGCGGGAAGTGATCGGTGGGGATGACAAACGTTTTAGCCGCGTGGTGTTTAACGAAATCACCAAAAACGCGATCCAACAGGCGTTCAAACAGCCGGGCGAGCTGAACATTGATCGCGTCAACGCGCAGCAGGCGCGCCGGTTTATGGACCGCGTGGTGGGCTATATGGTCTCGCCGCTGCTGTGGAAAAAAATCGCCCGCGGCCTGTCCGCCGGCCGCGTGCAGTCGGTGGCGGTGCGCCTGGTGGTTGAGCGTGAGCGCGACATCAAGGCTTTCGTGCCGGAAGAGTACTGGGAGCTGCATGCCGATCTGCTGGCGAAGGGTGAAACCGCGCTGCAGATGGAAGTGACCCACGCGCACGACAAACCGTTCAAACCGGTCAACCGCGAGCAGACTCACGCCGCGGTCAAACTGCTGGAAAAAGCCCGCTACACGGTGCTGGATCGCGAAGATAAACCGACCAGCAGCAAGCCGGGCGCGCCTTTCATTACCTCCACGCTGCAACAGGCCGCCAGTACCCGCCTGAGCTTCGGCGTGAAGAAAACCATGATGATGGCGCAACGGCTGTATGAAGCCGGCCACATCACCTATATGCGTACCGACTCCACCAACCTGAGCCAGGACGCGCTCAACATGGTGCGTGGCTATATCGGCGACAACTTCGGCGACAAATACCTGCCGAAGGCGCCAAACCAGTACAGCAGCAAAGAGAATTCTCAGGAAGCGCACGAAGCGATCCGTCCTTCGGACGTGAACGTGCTCGCCGAGCAGCTGAAAGACATGGAAGCGGACGCGCAGAAGCTGTATCAGCTGATTTGGCGCCAGTTCGTCGCCTGTCAGATGACGCCGGCGCAATACGATTCCACCACGCTGACGGTGAAAGCCGGCGATTATCAGCTGCGCGCCAAGGGCCGCACGCTGCGCTTTGACGGTTGGACCAAGGTGATGCCGGCGCTGCGCAAGGGCGATGAAGATCGCACGCTGCCTTACGTCGAAATCGGCAGCGAACTGGATCTGCAGAAACTGATCCCGAGCCAGCACTTCACCAAGCCACCGGCGCGTTACAGCGAAGCTTCGCTGGTGAAAGAGCTGGAAAAACGCGGTATCGGCCGCCCGTCCACCTACGCCTCCATCATCTCGACCATTCAGGATCGTGGTTATGTGCGGGTGGAAAGCCGCCGCTTCTATGCCGAAAAAATGGGTGAGATCGTCACCGATCGTCTGGAAGAGAACTTCCGCGAGCTGATGAACTATGACTTCACCGCCCGCATGGAAGACGGCCTCGATGAGGTCGCCAACAACCAGGCCGAGTGGAAAGCGGTGCTGGACGAGTTCTTCGTCGACTTCAGCGAACAGCTGGAAACGGCGGAGAAGGATCCGGAAGAAGGCGGCATGCGGCCTAACCAGATGGTAATGACCAGCATCGACTGCCCGACCTGCGGCCGCAAGATGGGCATTCGCACCGCCAGCACCGGCGTGTTCCTCGGCTGTTCCGGCTATGCGCTGCCGCCGAAAGAGCGCTGCAAAACCACCATCAACCTGGTGCCGGAAGCGGAAGTGCTCAACATCCTTGAAGGCGACGACGCGGAAACCAACGCGCTGCGCGCCCGTCGCCGCTGCAAGAAATGCGGTACCGCGATGGACAGCTATCTGATCGATAACCAGCGTAAGCTGCACGTGTGCGGTAACAACCCGGCGTGCGACGGCTATGAGATCGAAGAGGGCGAGTTCCGCCTCAAAGGTTACGACGGTCCGGTCGTTGAGTGCGACAAGTGCGGTTCCGAAATGCACCTGAAAATGGGGCGTTTCGGCAAGTACATGGGCTGCACCAACGAGAACTGCAAAAACACCCGCAAGATCCTGCGTAACGGCGATGTTGCGCCGCCGAAGGAAGATCCGGTGCCGTTGCCGGAGCTGCCGTGCGAGAAGTCCGACGCCTATTTCGTGCTGCGTGACGGCGCGGCCGGCGTGTTCCTGGCGGCCAACACCTTCCCTAAATCGCGTGAAACCCGCGCGCCGCTGGTGGAAGAGCTGGCTCGCTTCAAGGATCGCCTGCCGGAGAAGCTGCGCTACCTGGCCGATGCGCCGGTGGCGGATGCCGAAGGCAATAAAACGCTGGTGCGTTTCAGCCGCAAAACCAAGCAGCAGTATGTCTCTTCCGAGAAAGACGGCAAGGCGACCGGCTGGTCCGCGTTTTACGTGGACGGCAAGTGGGTTGAAGGCAAGAAGTAAGGCCGCATTCCGCCTGCAAGAAGAAAAACCAGCCCTGGCGGCTGGTTTTTTTATTGGTGAAAAGAGGAGAACGGATCTATGCTTTGCTGCTTTTATCCCTCCACCGCCGCCGTTTCACGTTGATACCAATGCAAAATAATCGTTATCATAGTGTGACGCGGATCTATACTTGAAGCTGCAACGTGGTATAGTGGTTATATAAAAAGTTTTTTTATTATTAAAGCTTATTAACAACGGCGTTTTCTTCACCATCAGGGTAAAACACGGTGTTTATGGCTTGTGAGTTTCAGCATACCGGGGCGACACCGATATACCTGGCTGCGGGTAAGCCGCAGTGTTTAACCTAGGATGGTATAAGATATGAAATTGCAGCAGCTTCGTTACATTGTGGAAGTGGTTAACCACAACCTGAATGTCTCCTCAACGGCAGAAGGGCTCTATACCTCGCAACCCGGCATCAGTAAACAAGTGCGCATGCTCGAAGACGAGCTGGGCATCCAGATTTTCGCCCGCAGCGGCAAACACCTGACCCAGGTCACCCCGGCAGGCCAGGAAATCATTCGCATCGCGCGTGAAGTGCTGTCCAAGGTGGACGCCATTAAAGCCGTGGCCGGTGAACACACCTACCCGGACAAAGGCTCGCTGTACGTCGCCACCACGCATACTCAGGCACGCTATGCTTTGCCTAACGTGATCAAGGGCTTTATCGAGCGTTACCCGCGCGTCTCGCTGCACATGCATCAGGGCTCGCCGACGCAGATCGCCGAAGCGGTCTCCAAGGGCACCGCCGATTTCGCCATCGCCACCGAAGCGCTGCACCTGTACGACGATCTCATTATGTTGCCGTGCTATCACTGGAACCGTGCGGTAGTGGTGAAACCCGATCATCCTTTGGCGGGCAAAAGCAGCATCAGCATTGAAGAGTTGGCGGCTTATCCGATCGTCACTTACACCTTCGGTTTCACCGGCCGTTCGGAGCTGGATACCGCCTTCAACCGCGCCGGCCTGACGCCGCGCATCGTCTTTACCGCCACCGACGCCGACGTGATCAAAACCTACGTGCGCCTGGGATTGGGGGTAGGGGTTATCGCCAGCATGGCGGTGGATCCGGTGCAGGATCCGGACCTGGTGACGGTGGATGCGCGCGATATCTTCACTTACAGCACTACCAAGATTGGCTTCCGCCGCAGCACCTTCCTGCGCAGCTACATGTACGACTTCATTCAGCGCTTCGCGCCGCACCTGACGCGCGACGTGGTCGACAGCGCGGTGGCGCTGCGCTCCAACGAAGAGATCGAAGCCATGTTCAAGGACATCAAGCTGCCGATCAAATAATCCCCCGCGTTGACGACATCAAACCACACCCGGACAGGCCAGCGCCTTTCCGGGTTTTTTATGAGCAAGCGCCTGCGGCATAAACCGCCCCATTCGCAAATTGCGCTAATCCAATCTTGGCCAGGGGAACGCGCTGCGGTGCTCTTGCGCCAGACCAAACTCCCTCTGCCATTTCCATTAAGTTTCTGAATACCCCTCATTCTGCGTTGAGGCGGCCTGTGTCTTGCTGGTTAGGAATCCTCCGAAAATGAGGCGTTTTTGTTCTGGCAAAGAGTTTTTTTTCTCTCGGAAGTTAAAGTGATGCTAACCAATTGTCACCGGAGCCGCTTATCTCATGACCAGCCGTATCTCTGTCCAATTGCCCGTTGAGGGCCTGCTTTTTTGGAAGCTGGCGGG
This sequence comes from Serratia sp. BFP-2025, assembly GCF_050880365.1. Lineage (NCBI taxonomy): Bacteria > Pseudomonadati > Pseudomonadota > Gammaproteobacteria > Enterobacterales > Yersiniaceae > Serratia > Serratia sp. BFP-2025. The sequence goes on from NZ_JBPAFV010000001.1 coordinate 1,365,679, forward strand.
CCGTGAAGCCTTGTCCGAGCCGTTTGCGCTGACGCTGACCTTGCTGGGCCGCGATGCCCGTATTAATCGCAGCGAACTGTTGGGGCAACCGGTCACGGTAACTCTGCCGACGGGGCTGCTGTCAGCGGATCGCCATATCAATGGCAAGGTGACTCGCGTGGCCGTCAGCGCCGTCGAATTAAGTGGCACGCGTTATGCCGTGTATACGCTGACGGTGGAATCGGATCTATGGCCGATGAAGCGCGATCGCAATCTGCGCATCTTCCAGGGCCAGACGGTGCCGCAAACGGTGCGTGCTTTGCTCAGCGAATATCAGGTGAACGTAGAGGATAAACTCACCGGTCACTATCGGGTGTGGGATTACTGCGTTCAGTATCAGGAGAGCAGTCTCGACTTCATCAGCCGCCTCATGGAGCTGGAGGGGATCGTTTACCACTTTCGCCATGAGGCGGGCCGTCACACGTTGGTGCTGACGGATGCGGCAGGGCAGTATCAGCCGTTTAGCGGCTACGAGACGATTCCCTACCATCAGACTCCGTCTGGCGGCAGCACCCTCGAACAGGGCATCGGGCAATGGGCACCGGAAGACAGCGTGACGCCGGGCATTTACGGCCTGGACGACTATGATTTCCGCAAGCCGAACGCCTGGCTGTTCCAGGCACGCCAAAACCCGGCCTCGCCGATGCCGGGCAGCATCGACGTCTACGATTGGCCGGGCCGCTATGTCGAACACGCTGACGGGGAGTTCTACGCACGCGTGCGCCAGGAGCGCTGGCAGGTGGAACATCAACAGATACACGGCACCGCAACGGCGATCGGAGTGGCGCCGGGCTACACCTTTACCCTGGTCAACGCCCCATTTTTCAGCGATAACGGCGAATACCTGACGACGGCCGCCGATTACACGTTCTCCGAGAACCGCTACGCCAGCGGCGAAGAAGGCGAAACGGTACATCGCATCGACTTTACGGTTATCCCGGCCGCCACCGTTTTTCGCCCGCTGACGGTGACGCCGTGGCCGCGCACCTATGGCCCGCAAACGGCCAGGGTGGTAGGGCCCGCCGGCGAAAATATCTGGACGGACAAATACGGCCGGATAAAAGTGAAGTTTCACTGGGATCGCCGCGCCAAAGGGGATGACACCAGTTCGTGCTGGGTAAGGGTCTCGAGCGCTTGGGCGGGGCAAGGGTTCGGTTCGGTACAAATACCGCGCGTTGGTGATGAAGTGGTGGTGGACTTTATCAACGGCGATCCGGACCGGCCGATTGTCACCGGGCGCGTCTACAATGAAGCGAGCATGCCGCCGTGGGTGTTGCCGGCGGCGGCGACGCAAATGGGCTTTATGACCCGCAGTAAGGACGGCAGCCGGGACAATGCCAGCTATCTGTTTTTCGAAGATAAGGCGGGCAGCGAGGCTGTGGAGCTGCATTCCGAAAAGGATATGAAGGTTTCGGTGGAAAATGACCAGCAGGTCAATATCGACGGCAACCGGACGACAACTATCCTCAAGCAACAGCAAGACGAAGTGACGGGCAACGCCACCTTCCACTACAAAGGCCAGCGCACCACCACGGTGGATCAAAAAGAAACCGGCTATTTTAATGGCGGCGTCGCAGCGGAGATCAAGGCGGGGCGGACGTTCGACATTAAAGACGGCGGCGACAAGGTTACGATCAAAGGCGACCGCACCAGCGATATCGACGGGAATGAAAGCCACCATGTCACCGGCAAACTGACCGAGACTCTGGATAAAGGGCGGGAGGTTAAGATCGGTGCCGGCGGCCATAAAGAGGACGTCACCGGCGGCGTCACACGCGAGATCAAAGGCGGCGTCAATGAATCGATCAAAGACGGCGTTACCACCAACATCAATAGCGGCGACTGGACGCAAAACGTCAACGCGGGAACCATTACGATTTACAGCCCGCATCAAATCAAGATTGTCAGCGGTGAAAAGATCACCCTGGAAGCGCCGGAGTCCGTGTTCAATCCCAAGTTGCACAGCCTGACCGTGACCGCCTTCAGCGAAAGTATCACCGGCAACAGCGTATCGGCATCGGCGATAACCAGCAGCATCGTTGGCGTGTCCAACAGCCTGACAGGTTTGTCAAATTCTTATAAGCTGAAAGAGTTTTCAAAGACGGCGTTTAAAACGGAAACGAACGGTGTGGTGGTGAATATCGAGGTGACCAATATCAGCAACAGAACGCTGAATGTAACGAATAACTCGTTGTTTATAATTACATAAAATGGAGCAGCACACTTATGTCTCTGGCTGATATGTCGAAGTACTTCCTGTATGCGGGGATCGCCACCCCTGTCGTGATGGGTATTTTCTTTTACTGTATTTTTAAAAATAACGGCGGTAACTCGAGCGAGATGTCCGCGGTTAAAAACTATCTCAGCAAGGACAGCTGGCAAGGCGAGATTATCGCCTCGCGCCTCGAGTCCTGTCGGCAAACCAACACCCGATACGGTAATGATTTTTTCTTTGACGTCGATTTTTATCTGCCGGGCGACACCCGCCTTCACACCGCCAAAGCCCTGGTTCAACCTGGCCAGATGCATCTGCTGCACAAAGGGATGGGCATCCAGGTGAAGAAGGGCCGTAAGAATCAGCTGGCGGTGGTGGGCATGGATTTCCCCGCTGCACCATTGTAAACCTGCCTTTTCGTGCTAAAGCGCCGCATCGTTGCGGCGTTTTTGTTGGCGCGCAGTCTAACCCCTTGGCCGTGTTGAACCTTTCTTCCCGTTGATTGTTCCCGCCTATCGTTGTGTGCAAAACGTGTTGTTATCAAATCGTTAACTTATCTTTGTGGTATCTTTAAACAAGACCTCAGTAATTACCCTGTTTTACTCACAATAAGAAATGGAGGAGCTATGTCGTCCGATCTTCGTGAAACAAGTATGGATAAGCTGGTTGCGCTGAATAGCGAGTATTACTATTACAGTCTGCCGCTGGCAGCGAAGCAGCTGGGTGATATCGACCGGTTGCCAAAATCGATGAAAGTGCTGTTGGAGAACCTGCTGCGCCATGTGGATGGTGACACCGTGCAGGTTGACGACCTCAAGGCCATCGTCGCCTGGCTGCAAACCGGCCATGCTGACCGTGAGATCGCCTACCGTCCGGCGCGCGTGCTGATGCAGGATTTTACCGGCGTCCCGGCGGTGGTCGATCTGGCGGCGATGCGCGAAGCGGTGCGGCGGCTGGGCGGCAACGTCGACCAGGTGAACCCGCTGTCGCCGGTGGATCTGGTGATTGACCACTCGGTCACCGTCGATGAATTCGGCGATGACAACGCCTTTGAAGACAACGTGCGTATCGAGATGCAGCGTAACCACGAGCGCTACACCTTCTTGCGTTGGGGGCAGAAAGCCTTCAACCGCTTCCGCGTGGTGCCGCCGGGCACCGGCATCTGTCACCAGGTTAACCTCGAATACCTTGGCCAAACGGTCTGGCACAGCGACGAAAGCGGCCGCCGCGTGGCCTATCCGGATACGCTGGTGGGCACCGACTCCCACACCACCATGATCAACGGCCTGGGCATCCTCGGTTGGGGCGTCGGCGGCATCGAAGCGGAAGCGGCGATGCTGGGCCAGCCGGTGTCGATGCTGATCCCCGACGTGGTCGGCTTCAAGCTGACCGGTAAGCTCAGAGAGGGGATTACCGCCACTGACCTGGTGCTGACCGTCACCCAAATGTTGCGCAAGCACGGCGTGGTCGGCAAGTTCGTCGAGTTCTACGGCGACGGCCTGGCCGATCTGCCGCTGGCGGACCGTGCGACCATCGCCAACATGTCGCCGGAATTCGGCGCCACCTGCGGCTTCTTCCCGGTGGATGACGTTACGCTCGGCTATATGAAACTCAGCGGCCGCAGCGCCGAACAAATCGCGCTGGTAGAGGCTTACGCCAAGGCGCAGGGCATGTGGCGCCATCCGGGTGATGAACCGGTCTTCACCAGCTCGCTGGCGCTGGACATGTCGACGGTGGAAGCCAGCCTCGCCGGGCCGAAACGCCCGCAGGATCGCGTCGCGCTGCCGAATGTGCCGCAGGCGTTCAAGGCCGCTACCGAACTGGATATCGGCGGGCACAAGGCCAAGGCCGACAGCAAAACCTTTACGCTGGACGGGCAGCAGCACGAACTGCGCGACGGCGCGGTGGTGATCGCGGCGATCACCTCTTGCACCAACACCTCCAACCCGAGCGTGATGATGGCGGCCGGCCTGCTGGCGAAAAACGCCGTCAAGAAGGGGCTGCGCAGCAAGCCCTGGGTAAAAACCTCGCTGGCGCCGGGCTCCAAAGTGGTGACCGACTATTTCGACAGCGCCAAACTCACCACCTATCTGGAAGAGTTGGGTTTCAACCTGGTGGGGTATGGCTGTACCACCTGTATCGGTAACTCGGGTCCGCTGCCGGATCCGATCGAACAGGCGATCAAAGAGGGCGATCTGACCGTGGGCGCGGTGCTGTCAGGCAACCGTAACTTCGAAGGGCGTATCCACCCGCTGGTGAAAACCAACTGGCTGGCCTCGCCGCCGCTGGTGGTGGCCTATGCGCTGGCGGGCAGCATGAAGATTGATCTGAGCAAAGAGCCGCTCGGCGAGGGCAACGACGGTCAACCTGTTTACCTGAAGGACATCTGGCCGAGCAGCCAGGACATCGCTCAGGCGGTGGAAGAGGTGCGCACCGAGATGTTCCACAAGGAATACGGCGAAGTGTTCGACGGCGACGCCAACTGGCAGGCGATCCAGGTGACCGGTTCGGCGACCTATCAGTGGCAGGGAGACTCGACCTATATCCGCCATCCGCCGTTCTTCAGCACCATGAAGGTGAAGCCGGATCCGGTGCAAGACATCAAGGATGCGCGCATTCTGGCGATACTGGCCGACTCGGTGACCACCGACCACATTTCGCCGGCGGGGAATATCAAGCGCGACAGCCCGGCGGGGCGTTATCTGAGCGAGCACGGCGTGGCGCCGCAGGATTTCAACTCCTACGGTTCGCGCCGCGGCAACCATGAAGTGATGATGCGCGGCACTTTCGCCAATATCCGTATCCGCAACGAAATGGTGCCGGGCGTGGAGGGCGGTTATACCCGTCATATTCCGTCGCAGCAGCAGCTGTCTATCTACGACGCCGCGATGCAGTATCAGCAAGAGAAGGTGCCACTGGCGGTGATTGCCGGTAAAGAGTACGGTTCCGGCTCCAGCCGTGACTGGGCGGCGAAAGGGCCGCGCCTGCTGGGCGTGCGGGTGGTGATCGCCGAATCCTTCGAACGCATTCACCGCTCCAACCTGATCGGCATGGGCATTTTGCCGCTGGAGTTCCCACAGGGGGTGACGCGCAAAACGCTGGGGCTGACCGGGGACGAGCAGATCAGCGTCGGCGGCCTACAGCAGCTGCAGCCGGGCCAGACGGTGCCGGTGCACATCACCTATGCCGACGGGCGCAAGGAGGTGATTGACACCCGTTGCCGCATCGATACCGGCAATGAGCTGACCTACTACGAAAACGACGGTATCCTGCACTATGTGATCAGGAAAATGCTGTAAATCGAGCAATAAAAAGGGCGCCGCAAGGCGCCCTGATTGTTTCCGCCGTGGCGGCGATCACTTCTGGTCGAGCAAATGGCCCATTTTGGCGGCTTTGGTCGCCAGATAGTGTTCGTTCTTCGGGTTGCGGCCGACGATCAGCGGCACGCGTTCGCTGATGTTGATACCGGCTTCGGTCAGGATCTCGACCTTTTTCGGGTTGTTGGTCAGCAAACGCACCGCGTCGACGCCCAGCAGTTTGAACATGTCGGCGCACAGGGTGAAGTCGCGTTCGTCGGCGGCGAAGCCGAGCTGGTGGTTGGCTTCCACGGTGTCTGCGCCCTTATCCTGTAGGGCGTAGGCGCGGATCTTGTTCAACAGGCCGATGTTGCGGCCCTCCTGGCGATGATAAAGCAGGATGCCGCGGCCTTCTTCAGCGATCTGCTCCAGCGCGGCTTCCAGTTGAAAACCGCAGTCACAGCGCAGGCTGAATAAAGCGTCGCCGGTCAGACATTCGGAATGCACGCGCGCGAGCACCGGCGCTTCGCCGGAAATGTCACCGAATACCAGCGCCAGATGGTCATGCCCGGTCGCCAGTTCTTCGAATCCTACCATCAGGAAATCGCCCCAAGGTGTCGGCAGTTTTGCCTCTGCCACCCGTTTAAGCTGCATGTCACTCTCCACAAAAGCGTACGATTCAATCATTGTCGCGCATCCTAAGTCCGGTTCAGTGCATTGACCAAGACTAAAACGTGCTACGCCGATCTCTATTTCGTTAATTATCGGCTATTTTGCCACAACTTCTTGCCGGGCGGTGCTCAGCAAACCAGCAGATGGCGTTTTCTGGCCACCTATTATTGCGATAGGTTGCCTATCTGTTTAATTTTTAGCGTGTTATCAATATTGCACTCTTGTTACACTGCTGCCTGATTCACGCAGAGGAAAATGGCAATGTATGAGATAGCAAAACGCACGGCGGGCGGCGCGCTGCTGTTGTTGTTGATGCCGCTGGCGGTCTGGGTATCCGGCTGGCACTGGCAACCCGGCGGCAATGAGCCGCTGCTCAAAGCGCTGTACTGGGTGACCGAAACCGTAACCTCGCCGTGGGGCATTCTGACCAGTGTTATCCTCTGCGGCTGGTTTTTGTGGTGTCTGCGCTTTCGGCTGAAGGCGGCCATCGGTTTGGCGATCCTGCTTTTCGCCGCGCTGGTGATCGGGCAGGGGGTGAAGTCGTTAATCAAGGATCGGGTGCAAGAACCGCGGCCGTTTGTAGTATGGCTGGAGCAAACCCACGGCGTGGACGGCAAATATTTCTATTCGCTGCACCGCAAAGAGCGCAGCGCGCTGGTGCGCGAGCAGCTGCAGGATCAAACTGTGGTGCCGAACTGGCTGCGCAAGCACTGGCAGTTTGAAACCGGCTTCGCGTTTCCGTCGGGGCACACCATGTTCGCCGCCACCTGGGCGCTGTTGGGCGTAGGGCTGCTGTGGCCGCGTCGCCATTATAAAACCGTCGCGCTGCTGATGGTGTGGGCAACGGGGGTGATGGGCAGCCGTCTGCTGCTGGGAATGCATTGGCCGCGCGATCTGGCGATGGCTACGCTGATCAGTTGGCTGCTGGTGGTGGTCACCTGCTGGCTGGCGCAGCGCTGGTTCGGCCCGCTGACGCCGCCGCCACAAGAGCAGCAGGAAATCGCGGCGCGCAAGCCGGAGCCGTGATGGTTATGTGACCATGTCACATGCAACGCGGCGCCCGATCGGCGCCGCATTAACCGCTTACATTTTCCCGCCATTGCAATCTGCGCCGCCGCCCCCATATCCTTATAAATTCGACGTTTTGAGAAGCTTTCTCATCAATTTGATCGCTAAAGCCGTTGACTGCCGAATATGCCAGCAGATATGTGGTTTTATCGTGCCGCAGGGTTTCCCTGCCGCAACGGGAAATGCTAACTTAAGGGTTAGGGACGCCACGTTTTGGCATCGTTCATCCGATTCACTCGGCATCGCGGGAAAGAATGTGAAATATTTGCTGATTTTTTTGTTGGTTCTGGTGATCTTCGTGATTTCCGTCACTCTGGGTGCGCATAACGATCAGGTGGTCAATTTTAACTATCTGGTCGCGCAGGGCGACTATCGCGTATCGACCCTGTTGGCCACGCTGTTTGGCGCCGGTTTCGTGCTCGGCTGGATCATTTGCGGCCTGTTTTATCTGCGCACGCGCATTGCGCTGGGCCGCGCCGAGCGCAAGATCAAAAGGCTGGAGCTGCAGCTCGAGCAGCCCGCTGAACCGGCGGCTCAGCCCGTTGTCAGCAAGGAATAATCCTCTATGTTAGAACTGCTGTTTCTGTTGCTGCCCGTGGCTGCCGCGTACGGTTGGTACATGGGGCGCAGAAGCGCTCAGCAGGACAAACAGCAAGAAGCCAACCGCCTGTCGCGTGAATACGTGGCAGGGGTGAACTTTCTGCTTTCCAACCAGCAGGACAAGGCGGTCGATCTGTTCCTCGATATGTTGAAAGAGGATAGCAACACCGTTGAGGCTCACCTGACGCTGGGCAACCTGTTCCGTTCGCGCGGCGAAGTTGACCGCGCTATCCGTATCCATCAGGCATTGATGGAAAGCGCCTCCCTGACCTTCGAACAACGTCTGTTGGCGGTACAGCAGCTGGGCCGCGATTATATGGCGGCCGGGCTGTACGATCGTGCGGAGGATATGTTCAGCCAGTTGACCGACGAAGCGGATTTTCGCGTCTCGGCGCTGCAGCAGCTGCTGGTGATCCATCAGGCCACCAGCGATTGGCAAAAAGCGATCGACGTGGCGGAAAAGCTGGTCAAGCTGGGCAAAGAGAAACAGCGCGTCGAAATTGCGCACTTCTATTGCGAGTTGGCGCTGCAGGCGATGGGCAGCGACGATCTCGATCGGGCGATGAGCCTGCTCAAGCGTGCGGACGCCGCCGACAAACAGTGTGCGCGCGTGTCCATCATGTTCGGGCGCATCTACATGGCGCAAAACGACTACGCCAAAGCGGCGGAATCGCTGCAGCGCGTATTGAGCCAGGATAAAGAGCTGGTCAGCGAGACGCTGCCGATGCTGCAGGAGTGCTACCGGCATCTGCCGGAACAGCAGCACAACTGGGCGGATTTCCTGAAACGCTGTGTGGAAGAGAACACCGGCGCCACCGCCGATCTGATGCTGGCCGAAATCATCGAGCAGCACGAAGGGCGCGACGTGGTGCAGGTCTATATCAACCGTCAGCTGCAGCGCCATCCCACCATGCGGGTGTTCTATCGGCTGATGGATTACCACCTGGCGGACGCAGAAGACGGCCGGGCGAAAGAGAGTCTGCTGTTGTTGCGCGATATGGTCGGCGAGCAAATTCGCACCAAACCGCGTTACCGCTGCCACAAATGTGGCTTCACCGCGCACTCGCTCTATTGGCATTGCCCGTCGTGCCGCGCCTGGTCGTCGGTTAAACCGATCCGCGGTCTGGACGGGCAATAACGCGGCGACGAGACAAAACAAAACGGGGCGATAAATCGCCCCGTTTTTTTATGTTCATCACTTACTTTTTCTTGCCGCCTTTGGCGCCGGTTTTCAACAGCTGACGCAGTTTCTTCAGCTCTTTCTGGCTCAGCGGCTGTTCAATCTCTTCTTCGGTGCTTTGATTGTCGATCTCGCCGTGGTGCAGCTCATCCGCTTTCTTGGTGGGTTTTTCAGCCTTGGCGGCGGGCGCGCTGAAGCTGCTTTCCAGGCGTTGGCACACTTCTACGCTCAACGAAAATTCGTTTTCAGCGGCGGCGGCGCGGATTTTTTCCTTCAGTTCCAGAGGAATTTTAATGGTAAGTGTCGATATCTCGCTCATTTTGAAAGCCTTTCTGCAGGAAGATGCCTTCAAGCTAAGCCACTGACGATCGGGTGTCTAGTGTGTAATAAAAATTTAATATTTCTGTAACAAAATGGGGCGGGGGAAATGCGGTTTTTTTCAGGCGGTAAACAGAGGCAGGGCCCGAACGTTCGGGCCCTGTACCGGAAACATTATTTGTAGATGATCGCGGTGCCGCTCAACATGTTGTTACCACCGGCGGAGATGATACGGTAGCTGCTGGCGCCCTGGGCATCGGCTTTAGCGGCCAGTTTTTTCTCCAGGCTGCTGAGGGTCGTTGCGTGACCTGCGGAAACGACGCCGGTGGCGGTCAGGTTATCGGCCTGCTGGCTGCTGATCGGTTCAGCGGCGAAGGTGGCGAAAGAGGTCAGTGCAATAGCGGCAGCGGCTGCAAAATATTTGATGGTTTTCATAGGTGACTCCAGTCTGTTTATTTAGGAAGGAAGCCGTTCGCTTCCGATGTGGTGAATAATAAAGCATCCGTGCCGATTGAAAATCTGATAATGCTGAGCAAGTCTTTCAAAATATCTGATTAACAATTTACGCATCTTTACGGCGTTTTACGCTGCGTAGTTTATTGCTGACGGGCGTTCGTTGACGCGCCATGACAAAGACGGGAGGTAACATGACAGAGCGTAGGTGCGCGCAGCGGCTGGGATTTCTGGTCCCCGGCATGTAGAATGCGGCGGTCAGTTTCGCGGGTGAGTCCCTGATTATGTCCATTTTACAGAAGGTAGAAGAAATGAAGTCTGAAAATAACACTAATAACAATGACTTAAAATCATCTCCAATCGTTGTGGCGTTAGATTACGCCGATAAGAACGCTGCGCTGGCGTTCGCCGACCGTATCGATCCGCAAGACTGCCGCTTGAAAGTGGGCAAAGAAATGTTCACGTTGTTTGGGCCGCAGCTGGTGCGCGATCTGCATGGGCGCGGCTTCGACGTGTTTCTCGACCTGAAATTCCACGATATTCCCAATACCACTGCACATGCGGTTGCCGCAGCGGCCGAGCTGGGCGTTTGGATGGTTAATGTGCACGCCAGCGGCGGCGCGCGCATGATGACCGCCGCTAAAGAAGCACTGGTGCCTTACGGCGCGGATGCGCCGCTGCTGATCGCCGTTACGGTGCTGACCAGCATGGAAGCGGAAGACCTGCGCGGCATCGGCATCGAGGCCAGCCCGGCGGAGCACGCCGAGCGCCTGGCGCGCTTGACCCACGACTGCGGGCTGGACGGCGTGGTGTGTTCGGCGCACGAAGCGCAGCGTCTGAAGGCCGCTTGTGGGCAGGCTTTCCAATTGGTTACGCCGGGGATCCGCCCTGAAGGCAGCGCGGCGGGCGATCAGCGCCGCATCATGACGCCGGTGCAGGCGCAGGCCACCGGCGTGGACTACATGGTGATTGGACGTCCGATCACCCAATCTGCCGATCCGGCCGCGACGCTGCGCGCGATCCGCGCCTCTTTGGCCTGAGGAAGCGATGATGAATGACGATAACAGCCGTCTGGTGTATTCCACGGACACCGGTCGCATCAAGCAGGAAGAGGTTAAACCGCAACGCGCCAAGGGCGACGGCATCGTGCGCATCCAGCGTCAGACCAGCGGCCGCAAGGGGAAGGGCGTGTGCCTGATCGCCGGCGTCGATCTGGATGATGCCGCGCTCGACAAGCTGGCGGCGGAATTGAAAAAGAAATGCGGCTGCGGCGGTTCGGTGAAAGAAGGCGTCATCGAGATCCAGGGCGATAAGCGCGACCTGCTTAAACAGTTGCTGGAGGCCAAAGGCATGAAGGTGAAGCTGGCGGGCGGCTGAGGCGAATCGCCATGCCGCAGTGCAATGCCGCGGCATGGCTTGAGGTTGTTGCTGCCGGGGGTTAGCCCGTTAACGGCAAAAGAACCATAGACTTAAAGTAAAACAGACCTGAAATCATCGTTATTCTGGTTAATACGTCAAAGCGCAGATGCGCTTTTGCCAGCCTGTCGGCGGAAGACTATCGGTCAGGTTTATTTGCCAACCTGGTGACCGATGATACCCCCTACCGCAGCCCCACCCAGCGTGCCCAACGCGCTGCCGTTGGTCAGCACCGCACCGCCGACTGCACCGGCGCCGGCACCGATAGCGGTGTTGCGATCGCGTTTGGACATGTTGGAACATGCGCTGAGTGAAAACGCCAGAGTCAGAGCCAGAGCGGCAGTGGCGAAACGTTTATTGATAATCATCATAATGACTTCTCCTTAGCATTGGCTATATGGAAGTGCCCTATAAGTATAGGCGTTAACCATAGATCAGGCCTGCCGTTGGTTCCCATACAGTATCGATATAAAAAATGGCATCTTTTGTTAACGGCCGAATAATTAGCAGGTTACGGCCCAAAAGTTACCGAAGCTGAGTATAGGTTTCTCGGGAAGGATAAACAGGTAAATAGTCTTAAAAACCCGCTGTGCAAGGGGAAAGGCGCGCGGTGTGGCCCGCGCGGCGCGATAGGTGCGGTGGCGGCCGCGTTACTCGTTGACCAACTCAAGCTGCACGCCCTGGCGTTTCAGCTGATGTTGATACTCCAGCGCCAAACGTGAATCGGTGATCACCCGGCTGATCTGCCCCGGCTGCGCCAGCGGGTTGGGTTGGATCTGGCCGAATTTGCTGGAGTCCGTCAGCACGATATTCTCCACGCCCTTGGCCAGCACTGCGCTGACCACATCGGCGCGCATCATGTCGCGGCCGGTAAAGCCGGTTTCGGCCTGAAATCCGTCAATGCCGATAAATGCCTTGTTGAAATGCACCTGTTGAATGCACAGCCGCGTTAGCGGGCCGACCACGGTCTCGCTTTTCTTCTGGTACATGCCGCCCAGCACGATGACGTCGCAGTCGGTTTCTTTGAGCAGGTTGGCGATGTAATGGCTGACGGTGATAAGCGTAATGCGCTTGCGTTCGGCGATGTAGCGGGCCAGCAGGGCATTGGTGCTGCCGCTCTCGATAAAGATCGTCTCGCCGTCATTGACCTGCGCGGCGGCGTACTGCGCCAACCGCTGCTTGAGGGTGAAATTGGACATCATGCGGGCGTCGACGTCGTCGCTCTCTAACGCCACGGCAGAGCCGTGCACCCGCTTCAGATAACTGCGCTTTTCCAGCAGGTTGAGATCCTGCCGGATAGTGACTTCCGAGACGCCCGAGGCGCGCGCCAGTTCATTGACGCTGATCCGCCGGCGATCGTTAACCAACTGCAATATGGTCTGTTGTCGTAAATTCATATCGGCCTGATGATGCGGCCACCAAGGCGCGGCCGCTAAGAGTCAAAGGTTTAAAGAGTATGTTCTGTGCGCGCAATAATATCATCCTGCGCCTCAGGGGATAATGCGGTAAAGAAGGCGGAATAGCCAGCTACGCGAACCACTAAATCACGATATTGGTCAGGGTGTTGCTTCGCCGCCAGCAGTGTTTCGCGCGACACGATATTGTACTGCACATGCCAGCCTCGGTAGTTCTCGAAGAAGGTGCGCAACATCAGCATCAGCTTTTCCCGATCGCGCGGGTTGTCCAGCGTCGCCGGGTTCAGCTTTTGATTGAGCAGCACGCCGCCGAGGATCGCCTCGGTCGGCAACTTGGCGAGCGAATTGAACACCGCCGTCGGCCCCAGGTGATCGGTACCTGACGCTGGGCTGGCGCCTTCCGCCAGTGGCGTGTGCGCCTTGCGTCCATCGGGCGTGGCCGCAGTGGCGGCGCCGAAGGGCACGTTGGCCGAGATCGACGAAGTGCCGGCGTAGTAACCACCGCCGATCGGCCCGCGGCCGAAGCGGGTGTTGCGATACTGCTTCAGTTCTTCGATATAGGTTTGGTAGGCGCGCACCAGCAGCCGATCGACCTCGTCCACGTCGTTGCCGTATTTAGGCGCGGCGTTGAGCAGCCGCTGGCGCAGCTGTTCGCCATCCAGCCCGGCGAAGTCGTCGGCCAGCGCCGCCGCCAGCTGTTGCTGGCCGATCGCCCCCTGGTCAAACACCAGTTTGCGCACCGCCGCCAGGCTATTGCCCAGGTTGGCGATGCCGACCTGCAGGCCGGAAACCCAATCGTATTTGGCGCCACCTTGCTTGATGCTTTTACCGCGTTCGATGCAGTCATCCACCAGCGCGGAACAGAGGATATCGTGGGCATTCTCTTCCAGCACGCTGTCCACCACGCATTCGATCTCGATCGACTTGCGCGTGTAGTAGCGGATTTGCCGGTCCCAGGCGGCTAAGACCTGCTCGAAATCGGCGAAGTTTCCTTTGGATAGCGCCTGTGCCTGCGGCAGGAAGATCTGCCCGGAGGTCGCGTCGCGGCCCTGTTCCAGCGCCGCCAGCAGCACGCGGGCGAAGTTGATGAAGCTCATGCCGGTGCAGCGATAGCCCCATTTGCCGCCGACGGCGGTCTCGATGCAGCCGATGGCGGCGTAGTCGTAAGCGTCTTGCGGCTCAACCCCCAGCCTGATGAATTCGGGAATGACGATTTCGTCGTTGTTGAACGCCGGCATGCCGAAACCGCAGCGGATCACCTGCACGCAGGCGTCGAGGAAGTCGGCGCTCATCCCGGCATGGTAACGCACGCTGAGGTTGGGCTGGGTGGAACGCAGGCGGCCGCAGGACTCGAGAATGGCATAGGACAGCGGGTTGACCGCATCGCACGGCCGCCCGTCGATCAGCTTCTGTCCGCCGATGGTGACGTTCTGGTACAGCGGGCTGCCGGCGGAAGCCTTGGAATGCGAGCCGGAGCGGATCTTGTTGACCTCCAGCAGCTTCAGCCAGCAGCTGTGCAACAGCTCGATGGCGTCTTCCCGCGCCAGCTTTTGCTCCAGCTCCACGTCACGCCGATACCAGGGATAGAGGTATTGATCGAGGCGGCCGAAGGAAACCGAATGGCCATTGGATTCGATCTGCAACGTCAGCTGGATGAAATAGCACAGCTGCAGCGCCTGCCAGAAGGTTTGCGGCGGGCGATGGGCGATCTGTTCACAGTTATCCGCGAGGGCCAGCAGTTCGGTGCGCCGCCAGTCGCGCGGTTCGTTTTGCGCCATGTCGCGCGCGAGGCGGGCGAAGCGCAGGATGTGCTCGCTCAGCGCCGCCAGCACGATGTCGATGGCGTTGAGAAACTGCGCTTTGTGCAGATCTTCCCACTCGGTCAGGTGCAGACGGCTGCGGCGCGCGTTCACTTTTTCACGCAGGCCGTCGAGACCTTTCTCCAGCAGCAGCGGGAAGTTAACCGCCAGGTGAGCGTCACCGGAGGTCATGTTGCCTTCGGCCTTGATGATGCCGGTGGCCAGCAGCGCCTTTTGCTCGTCGGTGAACATACCGTAGCAGCGATCCTGCACCGTTTGGCCGCGCCACCAGGGGCACAGGCGATGCAAAATCGCCTTGTTCTCTTCGCTGACCGAAAAACCGGCGCCCGGCCGGTCGGCCAGCTGGTCGATCTCGTTTTCTATCCAGCCGACGGTGTATTCGGGAAAGATCGGCGCGGCGCGCAGCTCGCTGGCCTGGTTGCCGACGATCAGCTCGTCGTTAGCGATCCAGATGGTGCGCTTCGCCAGATGGTTGGCCAGCGCCAGCGCGCGACGCACCGGCAGTGGCCGATCCTGATGCTGTTGAAAGGCTTCGGTATAGTGCTGCGCACGCTCGGTGCACACCGGCGGTTTGACGATGTGAATCAGCGCGTTCTTGTGCGCCTGGATGCGGGCGCTTAGGGTGGTCAAATCCAACGTGGTCATGGCGTTATCCTCGCAAAATGGCGGTCAGGCCTTTGGCGCCGGCATAGGCTTCGGCGAAGGCCAGCAAATCCGGCGCGTCCAGCGGCGTGCGGGCGGCGCGGTAGGGCTCTCCGAGCAGGTGATACTTGTTGATGCCCAGCGTGTGGTACGGCAGAAAGTGGATCTCCGATACGCCGATCTCGTCGGCGGCGAAGTCGACGAGCGCGCGGACTGAGCGGCGATCGGCGTTGAAATCGGGGATCAGCGGCACGCGCACGGTCATCTGCACGCCATGCGCCGCCAGACGGCGGAAGTTGTTCAGTACCCGGCGGGCGGAGCCGCCGGTCCAGGTTCTGAAGCGCGCTTCGTCGGTGTGCTTGAGATCGGCCAACAGCAGGTCCAGCCACGGCAGCGAAGGGGTGATGTAACGCCACGGCACGTGCAGACAGGACTCGACGGCGGTGTGAATGCCGGCCTCGCGGCCGCGCCGCAGCAGCTCTGCCGCCACCTCCGGTTGCATAAAGGGTTCGCCGCCGGACAGCGTTAAACCGCCACCGGTACGCAGATAGAAAGGCTTATCCCGCATCACCTCGGCCATGATATCGTCGGGATTGATCGCGCTGCCGCACAGGCTGAGTGCGCCGGTCGGGCAGACGGCGGCGAGGGCCGCATAATCGTCGGCGTTGATGCGCTCGCGTTGCAGCGTCAGCGCGCCGTCCGAAGTGGGCTGCAGGCCTTGCGGGCAGCGCTCGGTGCACAGCGTACAGCCGCTCAGGCACAGGCGCTGGTCAAACAGCAGATCCGCATGGCGCGAGCGGCTTTCCGGGTTCTGACACCAGCGGCAGCTCAGCGGGCAGCCTTTTAAAAAGACCACGCTGCGAATGCCGGGGCCGTCATGGGTCGAATAGCGCTGCAGATTAAAGAACATGAGTCACCCGTTTGGCGTTGCTGAATCTTTCGCCATTAAAGGTGTTTCGAATGAAAGTTGAATTGATTTTGGTCAAAGGTTGGCGGGGTTTTTACCCTATGATGATCAGAGTTTGAATCCGCCCACAGAACAAGACACAGGAGTCCGTGATGGAGCTTTATCTCGATACCGCCGATGTGACTGCGGTAAAACGCCTGGCGCGCATTCTGCCGTTGCACGGCGTCACCACCAACCCGAGCATCGTGGCGAAAGAAGGCAAGCCGATCTGGGAAGTGCTGCCCGCGCTGCGCGACGCCCTCGGCGGCACCGGCAAGCTGTTTGCGCAGGTGATGGCGACCGATGCAGAGCGCATGGTGGCTGAGGCGGCGCTGCTCAGCCAGCGTGTGCCGGGGCTGGTGGTGAAGATCCCGGCGACCGCCGAAGGATTGGCGGCGATCAAGAAACTCAAAACGATGTCCATCCCGACGCTGGGCACTGCGGTATACGGCGCCGGGCAGGGGCTGTTGGCGGCATTGGCCGGGGCGGAATATGTGGCGCCTTATGTCAACCGCGTGGATGCGCAGGGCGGCGACGGTATCGAAATGGTGCACGAGCTGCAGCAGCTGTTGAGCCTGCACGCGCCGTCGGCGCAGGTGCTGGCCGCCAGCTTCAAGACGCCGCGCCAGGCGTTGGAATGTCTGCTGGCGGGCTGCCAGGCCATCACGCTGCCGGTGGACGTGGCGGAGCAGTTCCTGAATGCGCCGGCCGTACAGGCCGCGGTCGAGAAGTTCGAGCAGGATTGGCAGGGGGCTTTCGGCAGCAGCCTGCTGAACTGATGGCCTGCGCCTATTCCTCGGTGCTCACGCTATTATCGCTAAAGGATGGCGGCTACGCGCCATCCTCCTTTATCCATTATCCATTATCGGCTTTCCTTTCACTTAATTGTCGCTGAACTGTTTATTTTCCGCATGATCTCTCTTTCGGGAAAAATCGATTGATTTTTGCCCTTATCGGCTCATAATTCGTCACTAAAGCAGTGTCATTACAATTATTTAAATTATTTATAATATTCACTCATAAATTTATTGAAATAATAATGATGGGGAGCCAAGGATGCGCTCAAATTACGTTCGTGCTGTGCCTTGTTTTATTCGCTATGGTCTGTCGGGATTGTTGCTCGGCACCGTGCCGTTTTTTTCCGCCTCTGCGGCTGAGGCTTTCAGCCAGGGCGCGGCGGCTATTGATGCCCGTGAGCAGCTGCGTCAGCAAGAGCGAGAACGCGCCCTGCAGAACCAAAACACCCCTCAGGCCGATGCGCGCGTGGCTGCCCCTGAGCGGGTGCTGCCCGATTATCCTCCTCACGAAAAACCCTGTTTTACCATCAACCGGTTGGTGCTCGTCGGCGAGTCGGCCGAACGCTTTCAGTGGGCGCTTGCGGCCGCCAACGATGCCAAAGGCCGTTGCCGGGCGCTACACGGTGCGTGGCTTTGACGGCGAACAGATGCTGTCCGGCGAAAAGGGCCTGCTGTGGCGCAATGAAATCGCCTGGAACGTGTTTTCTCGCGGGCATGAATTGTATCTGGCCGCCGACTACGGTCGGGTGGACGGCCCAAACACCCGCCACTTGGTTGGCCATCAATTGGCGGGCAGCGCGCTCGGCGTGCGCGGCGCGCTGTGGGGGCGATTCAGCTATGACCTGTTTGCCGGCGTTCCGCTCTACAAGCCTGCAGGGTTCCACACCTCCGGCGCGACCGCGGGTTTTAGCGTAAATCTGGAAATTTGAACATCGCGATACCGGCAGCGTTGCTGCGCTGACCTGAACGGACTGACTTTTCTCACGGATGTGACCTATGAACAAACATTGCTATCGCCTTATCTTCAGCCGCACCCACGGGGAGTTGCGGGTGGTGTCCGAACTGGCCCGCAGCTGCAGCAGCGAGCCGGGGCAACGCATCGGTTCAGGAATAACAGGTGGAAGTCGTCTGTGGGTCACCGTGCGTCGGTCAGTGTGGCTGCTTGGGCTGTTGATGTTCGCCGGCCCCGTCATGGCAGACGGCATTGTCGCGGACGGCGGTGCCAATCCTTCACAGCGGCCGGAGGTCATCAATACCCAGAACGGCTTGCCGCAGGTCAACATCACCGCCCCCAACCAGGCTGGGGTCTCACATAATCAGTATCAGCAGTTCGACGTCGACGCCAAAGGCGCCATCCTCAACAACTCGGCGGGGATGGCCGCGACCCAGATGGCCGGGATGATCCAGGGTAACCCTAATCTCAATCCCAATTCCGCGCCGGCTCGCGTCATCCTCAACGAAGTCAACAGCAACAATCCCAGCCAGCTGCGCGGTTTTATGGAAGTGGCCGGCGGCAAGGCGCAGGTGATTGTGGCCAACCCCGCCGGCATTGTCTGCAACGGCTGCGGCACCATCAACGCCGGACGCATGACGCTGACCACCGGTAAACCGCAACTGAATGCCGATGGTAGCGTGGCAGGTTATCAGGTCGAGCGTGGCGTGGTGCGCATCGAGGGCGGTGGGCTCAACGGCGATACCCGTCATGATACCGAGTACGTCGACATTCTGGCGCGCGCGGTGGAGGTCAACGCCGGCGTCTGGGCTAAAGAAGGCGTGACGCTGGTGGCTGGCCGCAATCGCGTGAGCGCGGACGGCAAAACCGCCGCGCCGCTTTCGGGCGACGGTAGCGCCAGACCTGAGCTTGCCATCGATATGGGGCAGATGGGCGGCATGTACAGCGGCAGTATCCGCATGATTGGCACTGAAGCCGGCGTCGGTGTGCGTAACCAGGGCGGACAGGTCCGGGCGGGCAAAACGCTCACCGTGAGCAGCGAAGGCAAGCTCAGCTGGCGCTCTGATGCGCCGGATGCGGCCACGCAGGCCGGCGGCGATATTCAGCTGGCGGCAAAAGGCGACATCGAGACGCACGGGAAAGTGTATAGCGGTGGCCAACTGGCCGTGCAGAGTCGCGAGGGAATGTTAACGCAATCCGGTACGTTGGCGGCGGCCGGGAATGTGCACCTGAACGCCGCGCGCGGCATTCAAAGCAGTGGCCACCTGCTGGCGGGGAGTAATGCCGACAGCACGCTGGTCCATGATGCCAATCTGCAGCTTGATAGCCAGGGCGAAATTCGCGCCAGTGGCAGTCTGCTCAGTAAAAAGAACGTCAACGCGACCGGGCGGCGGGTGGATATCAGCGGCGCGCAGGTCGGAGCCGGCCGTACCGCGCTGACGGCCCGCGAGGGCGGGGTGGCATTGCGCCAGTCCACCGTAGACAGCGGTGAGCTGGCCGTGAGCACGAAGGGAAATGTGGATGCGCAGCAGGCCAGGCTCAAGGCCGGGCGCTGGACGGTGGATGCCGACAACCTGTTCAACCAACAGGCGACCTGGTCACAGACCGGTGACGGTGAAAGCCGTTTCACCCTGGCAGGCGCACTGGATAACGGTGACGGCACCATCGAGACGCAGAGCCTTCTGCTTTCGGCCGGCCGGCTGGTCAATCAGCGTGGTCGCCTGGTGGCGCTGGGGGAAACGGCGCAGCACTGGCGAGTGGGTGGCCTGCTCGACAATGGCGGTGGCACGATGGGCAGCAACGGAGCTCTTCGCCTCGACGCCGGCAGCCTCGATAATCAGCGCGGCACGGTAAAAACCCAGGCGGGCTTCACGCTCCATGCTGATGGTGCGGTGAATAATGCCGGGGGCAACCTGCTGGCCGGGAACGGCCTGACGCTTGAGGCAGGTAGCGATCTGAATAACCAGTCCGGCACCCTGAGTGGCGATGACGTGCGTCTGGCGGTACAACGGCTGGATAACGCGCAGGGGCAGATCATCGGTCAGGGCAATCTCGACCTGACGGCCAGCCGCCTGGATAACCAACGCGGCCTGATGGGTGCCGGCAAGGCGCTGGATATCCATACCGGCGACTGGGACAACCGTGGCGGCACGGCGCAAGGCGAAACGGCCGTCACGGCAACGGCAACGACCCTCAACAACGACGGTGGCAAGCTGCTGTCCGGCCAGGCATCAACCCTGACGACCTCGGGTAATGCCAGTAACCGTGGCGGCGAAATCAGCGCCGCGGTGCTGACGGTGAAGTCTGACCGTCTCGGCAACACGCAGGGCAAGGTGATTGGCCGACAACGGCTTGAACTGCATGCCCGTCAGGGGCTGGACAACACGCAGGGGCTTCTGGGCGCCGGTGAGATGCTGACGGTGAGCAGTGAGGGCGAGCTGAACAATCATCACGGTAGGGTGCAGGGAAATGGGCAAACCACGGTGTCAGCGCGAGACGTCCACAACGAGGCCGGCAAGTTGCTGGGTGGGCAAAGGCTCTCTCTCACTACGTCGGGCGTGCTTGGCAACCGCGAGGGGGAAATCAGCGGCGAGTCGCTCACGCTAACGGCGCAGCGCCTCGATAACGCTCAGGGCAAGGTGGTCGCCAGGCAGGATGCGAACCTGACGGCGAAGCAAGGGTTGAGCAACGCCGCCGGCTGGCTTGAAGGCGGCAGCACACTCGCCGTCAACACCGATGGCGATTGGGACAACCAGGGTGGCACCGCACAAGGTGGCTGGCAGATCACCGCCAGCGCGCAGTCGCTCGACAATACCGGCGGGCGGCTGCAGTCCGGCGGAGGCCTGACGCTGGATGCTACAGGCAATATCCTCAATCGCACCGGCAAACTGACCGCGCAACAAGCCCTTGCCGTTAAAGGCGGTGCAGCCAGCCTGTTCGATAATGATGGCGGCTCCCTGCAGAGCGGTGGCGACCTGTCTCTGCAGGGAGGCCAGTTGACCAACCGCACCGCCGGTGTGGTGCTCGGCGGGCAGGCGCTTTCCCTGAACCTGACCGGCGGCTGGGACAATCAGGGTGGCACCTTGACCGGCAATGGCCGCACGCAGGTGCGCGCCGCCAGTCTGCTCAATGCTCAGGGCGCCATCAACGCGCTGGGTAGCCTGGACATGCAGTTCACCGGCAAGTTGGATAACGGCCAGGGGCGGATTTTTAGTCAGTCGTCTCAAATGCTGCAGGCGCAGGATATCGTCAACGCGCAGGGTTGGATGGGCAGCCAGGGGAGCTGGCGGGCCAGAAGCGGCGGTTTTGACAATACGAAGGGCAGCGTACAGAGCCAGCAGGAAGCACAGTTTACGGCTGACTGGTTGGATAACGCCCGGGGCGTGATGCAATCGGCGCAAAACCTGGCACTGCGCATCAAACAGGATATCGATAATCGCAACGGCAAGGTCTCGGCGCAGGGGCAGCTTGCTGTTGCAGGCGCCAAAGAGGGCGAACATGCCGGCGCCATCAATAACGCCGGTGGTCAGTGGCTGGCGGGCCAGGCGCTGACTATTGCCGCCCGTAGCCTTGATAACGCACAGGCGGGGCAACTCTACAGCCAGAAGCAGCTGCGGCTCAATCTGAACGGTGGGCTGGACAACCGCGGCGGGAAAATACAGGGCGGTGGTGCGCTGGCGCTTGACGCACAAACGCTGAATAATGCCGGCGGGACGATAGACGGCCAGCAACACGTAGCGCTGCGTATTCTTGGCTTGCTGGAGAATACCAACGGTGCCGTGCGCAGTAATGGCGACCTGAAGGTGTCGGCCGCCGGTATCAATAATACACGCGGCGTATTCAGCAGCCGCGGCGGCATAGCGGTGGCATCAAAGCAGCTGGACAACGCCGGAGGTACGCTCATCAGTCAGGGGGCGGGCATCTACCGACTCGACCGGCTTAACAATCAGCACGGCAAGGTGCACAGCGGCGACTCGCTCACCCTTGAGGGGGCGCAGGTCAACAACCGGGGTGGGCAATTAGTGTCAACCCAGGGGCTGGCGCTCAAGGCCGGGACGCTCGATAACAGCGGTCAGGGCACGCTCAGCAGCCAGGCGGCTCTCAATCTACAGGCCGACCGTCTGAACAATCGTGATGGTGGGTTGATACTGGGCACCACACGCGCCGACATCACCTCTCATGATATCGACAATACCGCAGGCCGCCTGCAGAGTAGCGGCCAGATGACCCTCGCGGGGGTAACGCAGCTGGGCAACCGCCAGGGGCGTATCCTGGCCAACGGCAACCTCAATATCAATACTGACCGGTCACAGACCGACTCGCCGCTGGCGCTGCTCAACCAGGGCGGGCGCGTGGAGAGCGCCGAGCAACTCACCGTGCATGCGCGTACCTTGGATAATCAGAACGGTACCCTGCTGGGGCTGCAGGCGCTGACGCTGTCCGCGCAGCAGGACTACACCCATCAGGCCGGCGAAACGATCAGCAGTAACGGCACGGTGACGTTCTCCCTGAGCGGCGCCTTTACCAACCTGGCGGATTGGTTGCTGCCAGGCAATCTGGCGCTCACTGCGGCCAGCATCACCAATCCGGCGACGCTGGTGGGCAAAACGCTGCAGCTGACGACCGGAGCCTTGCAAAACACCGGGCGCCTTGAGGCGGACAGCATGACGCTGAACGTCGATTCCCTGGACAACACTGCGGCGCTGATGGGCGACGACATCACCGTGAACGGGCGCATTATCTACAACCACGGTGCGCCTGCGGTGATGGCGGCGACCCACAGCCTGACGGTGCAGGCCGGTGAGCGACTGACCAATCGGGAGGGCGCGCTGATTTACAGCGCCGACCGCCTGCAGTTGCACAGCGATGACCTGATTGAAAATCGGGCCAGCTTTATCGAAGCAGACGGTGACGCCACCGTCGAGGCCCGTCGCCTGAACAACCTGCGCGAAGGGCTGGTGATTGAGCGTGACGCGGAGAAGAGCGACTACAAATGGCACCGCTACAATTACTACTGGCGCTCTTATGGTTCGGCGGTCAATCCCGACAAAAGCACCCTGGCGCCGACTACCCAACAGCTGACATTCCAGGATGATTCGGCGGCGCAAACCAACCGCTACGGCACTCTGCTGGCCATTGATGCGGCGGGCAAGCGCGCACAGGTGCGGGTCAAGGACAATAAGGGCCAACTGACCGACCTGTGGGTCAACTACCTGGCGCTCAAGCCGAATGCCGATGGCAGCTATGCCATGACGTTCTACGAGACGCGGGGGGGAAACCAGCTGGCGACCATCCCGACGCCGTACCAAAACGGCTTCCATTGGGAGCACGACTGGACGCAGGTGATGACCTGGGATCCCGAAAAGCATGTCGATATCGACAGCGCGCCGTTCATCACCGATTACAACAACTTCCGCGAACGTACCGAGAGCGGCACGGTGACGCGCGACAAGCTGGTGAGTGAGGGGAGCGGCGCGCGTATTCTGGCGGGCGGCAACATGGTGCTGCGCATCACGGGAGCGTTGCTCAATGACGCCAGCGTCATTACCGCCAACGGCAATCTGACGCAGGACGGCGGCGGCAGCGTGGACAACCGCGGTTACTCGGTTAATGAGCGGCGCCAGGCGGCTATCGTTGACCATTATGACAAGGACACGCATCACTGGTACCCCACGTTCAACCGGGATGAAACCACGGCGCTGGCGACCGTTGACGGGGTGATCACCGGCAATGGCACGGTCACCATCAACGGAGCCCGCATCACCAACACCACGGTCAATCAGGCGCAAATCAGTCAACTTGATGCGGCGTTAAAGGCGGTGGATGCCGAACGCGCCGAGCTTGAGCGCAATCCGCTGGCCTTCACGGTAGAGGGCGCTGCCCGACCTGACGGCGATACGACGCTGGCACCGGGCGAGCAAATGACAAGACCGGGCGCCGCGCCGTCCTCGCCGCTGGGGCGCCCACTGCTGCCGTCTGAGCTGGCGCTGACGCAGTTACAGCACCTGGGCAATGTGGCCACCGCCATCCCCAATAACGGCTTGTTTAGTCAGCATACGGCGACCGGCAGCCCGTTCCTGGTGGTGACCGATGAACGCTTTACCCGCCGCGACAACTTTATCAGCAGCGACTATATGCTAGAACGCGTAGGGTATGACCCCGCGCAGGCCCATAAGCGCCTGGGCGATGGCTTTTACGAGCAGCGTCTGGTGCGCGAGCAGGTGCTGGCGCTGACCGGCAAACCGTCCGTCAAGGGCTGGGATGCGATGGAGCAGTATCAGCAACTGATGAACAACGGCAGCAAAGTCGCCCAGGACTTCCATCTGGTGCCGGGCGTGGCCCTGACGCCGGAGCAAATTGCAGCGTTGCAACAGGATATCGTCTGGCTGGTGAGCGAGACGGTGCAAACGGAAGGCGGCCCGCAAACGGTGTGGGTACCGAAGGTGTACCTGGCACAGACTACGCTGCGCCTGACCGGCGATGGTGCGGTGATTGGCGGTGGCGACCTGCAACTCTCGGCAAACAGCATCACCAATGCCGGCAATCTGTTTGCCGATAAGGCGTTAACCGTTGATGCCGGGCAGTTCCTGCATCAGGGCGGTGATATCAAGGCCGGTAGCATTGACGTGCAGGCAGAGAGTTTGACTTTGAGCACCAACCTGCAGGAGGCGCTGCGCCAGGCGACCATGAGCGCCGGCGACATTCGCCTGCGCGGCACCGATATCACGCTCACGGGCGCGAAACTGGATGCGACCGATACGCTCAGCCTGAGCGCGCGTAACGATCTGACCATCACCGCCGCGAAAAGCAGCCATATCGCCGACCTTGAGGTTATCTCGGGGGCAATGGGCAACCGCACCCGTGGCGGCACGGAAGCGGCAGGCTCCCGGATGGCGCGCGTGAGCGGCGAATGGCAGCAAGCACAGGGGAGCGAGCTTAACGCCGGCGGCAACCTTAACCTTTCGGCCGGGCGGGACGTTACGTTCGCTGGCAGCCAGGCCAAGGCCGGCGGCAGCACCCGCGTACAGGCCGGCGGCGATATCACTATCAGGGCCGAGAACACCACCAATACCACGCATCTGGCCGCCAACAGCCGTACGTCATCAGTCAGCAACGATCGCCAGGAAGAGCGCCTGACATTAAGTGCACTCGGCGGCGACCAGGGCGTCACCCTGGTGGCGGGCAACCAACTGCTGGCCGAAGGCGCGCAGGTTGACAGTAAAGAAGGGCGTATTGGCATCAGCGCGCAGGACGTGACCATTAAAGACGCGCGCAGCCGCACGCAAGATCTGGACAGCGAAAACAAACGCGAGGGCAAAACCAAAAGCCATCGCATCGAACAAACCGAGCGCGAAATCAGCACCGGCAGCACCTTCAGCGGGCGCGATGGCGTGACGGTAGTCGGGCGAGAGGGCGACGTCACTATTACCGGCAGCACCCTGCACAGCGACCAGGGTGCCATCGCCCTGCAGGCGAAAAACGATGTCACCCTCAATACGGCTACCGAGCGAGAGTCGCGCTACAGTGAGGAGCGTTCGGAGAAAAAAGGCTTCCTGAAAAAAAGCAGCAGCCACAGCGTAGCGCGCGATGCCACCACGCGTGAGAAAGGCACGCTGCTGAGCGGCGACAGCGTCAGCGTCAGCGCCGGTAATGATCTGACGGTCACCGGCTCGGCCATTGCCGCCGACCGGGACGTGAACCTGCAGGCCGGCCGTAATGTCGATATCGGTGCGGCCACCGAGACCGACACACATTACCTGCTGGAAGAGAAGAAAAAGAGCGGCCTGCTGGGTAGCGGCGGCATCGGCTTCACGATAGGCAAGCAGTCGAGCAAACACGAAATCGACGAGAAAGCCACCACCCAGAGCCAAAGCGTCAGTACCGTCGGCAGCAGCCAGGGCAGCGTCAATATCACGGCGGGCAACCAACTGCACATTGGCGGTGCCGATCTGGTGGCGGGCAAGGATCTGGCCCTGACTGGCGACAGCGTGACTATCGATCCCGGCTACGATCAACGCACGCGCAAAGAAACCTTTGAGCAGAAGCAAAGCGGCCTGAGCGTGGCGCTGTCGGGCACCGTGGGCGGTGCACTCAACACCGCCGTCAGCTCGGCGCAACAGGCAAGAAAAGAGGGCGACGGGCGTCTGAACGCACTGCAAAACACCAAGGCGGCGCTGTCCGGCGTGCAGGCGGCACAGGCCGTTGAACTCGACAAACTCAACACAGATGCGGGGAAAGGCGCCACCAACACAGTGGGCATCAGCGCCTCTTACGGCAGTCAGTCGTCGAAGAGCGAAACCCGTACCGACAGTAGCCAGTCGCAGGGCAGCACGCTCACTGCCGGGCAAAACCTGTCGATAACGGCGACCGGTAAAAACCACAACGCACAGAGTGGCGATATCGCCATCACCGGCAGTCAGCTGAAAGCGGGCAAAGACCTGTCGCTCGATGCGGCGCGGGACATCAGCTTGCAATCTGCGCAGAACAGCGAAAGCACCGTCGGCAAGAACAGCAGCAAAGGTGGCAACGTTGGCGTCGGTATCGGCGCCGGCTCGGGCGGTTATGGCATCAGCGTCTCGGCCGGCGTCAATGCCGGCAAGGGGCATGAGAGCGGCAACGGCCTGACCCATACCGAAACTACCCTGGATGCGGGCAGCCATCTCAGCCTGACCAGCGGCCGCGACACCAAATTGAAAGGCGCGCAGGCCAGCGGCGAAAAGGTTACCGTCGACGTGGGCCGCAACCTGACGCTGCAAAGTGAACAGGATAGCGACCGCTATGATGCCAAACAGCAAAACGCCAGCGCGGGCGGCAGTTTCACCTTCGGCTCGATGACCGGCTCCGCCAACGTGAGTGCCAGCAAGGACAAGCTGCACAGCAACTTCGACTCGGTAAAAGAGCAGACCGGGCTGTTTGCCGGCAAAGGCGGGTATGACGTCAAGGTCAAAGAACATACCCAGCTCGACGGCGCGGTGATAGCCAGCACGGCAGACAAAGAGAACAACCGCCTCGATACCGGCACGCTGGGCTGGAAGGACATCCACAACCAGGCGGACTACAGCGCGACGCACAGCGGCGGCAGCTTCAGCACCGGCGGGCCGGTGGGCAAAGAGCTGTTGACCAACACGGCCGGCGGCATGCTGTCGGGCGCCAACAACAGCGGGCATGCCGAGGGCACGACAAAAGCCGGGGTCAGTGAGGGAACGCTGATAGTCCGTGACACCGACAAACAGCAGCAGGATGTGGCGCAGCTAAACCGGGATACCGAACATGCCAACGACGGCAGCATCAGCCCGATATTCAACAAGGAGAAGGAGCAGAACCGGCTGAAGCAGGCGCAGCTTATCGGCGAGATTGGCGGCCAGGCGATGGACGTCATCCGCACGCAGGGCGATATCGCCGGGCTGAAGGCACAGAGAGACCCGGCGGCGCTGGCGCAGGCCAGAGAGCAGCTTGAGAAGAGCGGCAAACCGACGAACGATGCGGCGGTGATGAAGCAGGCGTATGACAACGCGATGCGGCAATACGGTACCGGCAGCGATCTGCAGAAGGCGGCGCAGGCGGTAACGGGGGCGCTGACGGCGCTGGCGGGCAATAACCTGGCGGGCGCGCTGGCGAGCGGTGCTTCGCCATACCTGGCGACGGAAATCAAGAAACGGGTCGGTGAAGACAACATCGCCGCCAACGCAATGGCACACGCTGTGCTGGGTGCGGTAACGGCGCAGCTGAACAACCAGTCAGCCACCGCAGGGGGGCTGGGTGCGGGCGGCGGGGAACTGGCGGCGCGCTACATTGCCGGCGAACTGTTCCCGGGCAAAACGGCGCAGCAGCTGAGCGAAAGCGAGAAACAGCAGGTCAGCGCGCTGAGCCAGTTGGCTGCAGGGCTTGCAGGCGGGTTGGCGACGGGCGATACTGCGGGAGCGGTGACCGGCGGGCAGGCCGGCAAGAATGCGGTGGAGAATAACGCACTGAGTGATATTGTTGACGCTGTATCTCAGGGTAAGACTCCTCAGCAGGTAGCCGAAGAGCGTGTCGATGCAGAAAACGAGCGCTATAAGCAGCAAAACTGTGCCGGAATGAGCGCGGAAGCGTGCTCGGTGAAGATGTATACTGAACGACGGGAAGAACTGAAAGATATCCTGTCGACAGGTGCAGATTTTGTGCCAGTGGTAGGGGATATCAAGAGCTTTGCAGAAGCGCAGAGCGCGCTGGATTACTTGGTTGCGGCGATAGGCATCATTCCTGGGGCTGGAGATGCAGCTGGTAAGGCAATTAAGGCCGCCGAAACAGCGCTGAAGAAGGGGGATGTCGCTGAAGCGTCGAAGCTGATTAATAAAGCTAGTTCTGAAATATCCGCAAAAACTCCAACTGGGTCGAAAGGTAATCCGCTAAATGTAATTGATGGTTCGAATAAACCGACGATAATCAACAACCGGGATTACTCCAGCCACTCACTGGATCGTATGCAACGTCAAGGCATTACACCAACCGCAGTAGAAAATGCGATACGTCCAGAAAATGCTGTGGTAGGTAAAAGGCCGGGTACAACGGCGTATTACGATGGTAAGAATAATATAACAGTGATTACGGATACCAAAAGTGGAACTGTTGTCACTGTTGATTATGGGAAAATAAAACAATGATCTTACTTTCTGATATGACATTGAGCGAATATGACCAACGCCAACTTTCCTTGATGGAGGAAATGTTGGATCTGTATTCATCGGATAAGATATCGCTTAAAAAGCTGATTGATAATTTAGAAGGTTTATTGTTTTGTTTGCAATCAGTTGATGTGGAATGGAAAAATGAATTCCATGAACACTGGTTTGTCTTAGAGCAGGTATATGCAGTTGCATTATTTAGAAATGAAAGCATTGATCCTGAAGATCCTGATATTCAAGGAACTTTAAAAAAATTAAGACATTTATTGAAAAATTAGCAACATTGAAAGATCCCGGCCAACTGACCGGGATCTCTGCTTTTAAGCCCAAAATCCCCCACCTTCTCGCCGCCGTAACCGGATCACCCCGGGTGCGGCGATGATCTCCAGTTGTTCCGCGTCGGTAATGCCGGACTCGGTGATCCACTCCCCGCCAATAATCAGCTCGCCGTTCTCCCGCACCCAGTCCGCCCCTAAATCTTGCCGCTGCTGGCTGGCCTGGCACAACGCTTTCCAGGTGGCGTTATCGGTGACGAGGGTGATCCACACCCCCTCGGGTGTGCTTACAGTTCTCCCGCGCCCAATAGGCTCCTAAATCCTGCCTATCTTGGCTGGTCTTGCAGAGTTTTTCCTAGCTGGCTTCGTTAGTGACGACAGTGATCTTGAGTGTGGGATGCTGAATCGTCTCGGCCGGCGTCAATGCCGGCAAGGGGCATGAGAGCGGCAACGGCCTGACCCATACCGAAACTACCCTGGATGCGGGCAGCCATCTCAGCCTGACCAGCGGCCGCGACACCAAATTGAAAGGCGCGCAGGCCAGCGGCGAAAAGGTTACCGTCGACGTGGGCCGCAACCTGACGCTGCAAAGTGAACAGGATAGCGACCGCTATGATGCCAAACAGCAAAACGCCAGCGCGGGCGGCAGTTTCACCTTCGGCTCGATGACCGGCTCCGCCAACGTAAGTGCCAGCAAGGACAAGCTGCACAGCAACTTCGACTCGGTAAAAGAGCCGACCGGGCTGTTTGCCGGCAAAGGCGGATATGACGTCAAGGTCAAAGAGCATACCCAGCTCGACGGCGCGGTGATAGCCAGCACGGCAGACTAAGAGAACAACCGCCTCGATACCGGCACGCTGGGTTGGAAGGACATCCACAACCAGGCGGACTACAGCGCGACGCACAGCGGCGGCAGCTTCAGCACTGGCGGGCCGGTGGGCAAAGAGCTGTTGACCAACGCGGCCGGCGGTATGCTGTCGGGCGCCAACAACAGCGGGCACGCCGAGGGCACGACAAAAGCCGGGGTCAGTGAGGGAATGCTGATAGTCCGTGACACCGACAAACAGCAGCAGGATGTGGTGCAGCTGAACCGGGATACCGAACATGCCAACGACGGCAGCATCAGCCCGATATTCAACAAGGAGAAGGAGCAGAACCGGTTGAAGCAGGCGCAGCTTATCGGCGAGATTGGCGGCCAGGCGATGGACGTCATCCGCACGCAGGGCGATATCGCCGGGCTGAAGGCACAGAGAGACCCGGCGGCGCTGGCGCAGGCCAGAGAGCAGCTTGAGAAGAGCGGCAAACCGACGAACGATGCGGCGGTGATGAAGCAGGCGTATGACAACGCGATGCGGCAATACGGTACCGGCAGCGATCTGCAGAAGGCGGCGCAGGCGGTAACGGGGGCGCTGACGGCGCTGGCGGGCAATAACCTGGCGGGCGCACTGGCGAGCGGTGCTTCGCCGTACCTGGCGACGGAAATCAAGAAGCGGGTCGGTGAAGACAATATTCCTGGGGGAGACATCTTCAGACAAACTGTCGTCCGTTAACGGCCCAACCCCTTAAGCAGCGCACTGCTCAAGAGGCCGGCCGTTTCTCCTAACGGCGAGACTCAGCCGCGGCCGGTCTCCTCCCGCAGCGCGGCGCCCACCTCGTGCGCCGTCGGTTGTTCGGAACGCAGCGCCCGGCGGATGGCGAAGAAAGCGGCGATCAGCATGGTCACCGCCACCAGCATAAAGAACCCGCACAGCGCGGCGTTGATCTGGTTGCTGAACACGATGGTCTCCATGTCCTTCAGCGACTTGGCCGGCGCAATGATCGTGCCTTGCTCAATGCCGGTTGAAAATTTCTTCGCTTGCGCCAGGAAACCGATGCTCGGTTTCTCATGGAAGATCTTCTGCCAGCCGGCGGTCATCGAGGTGACGAACAGCCAGGCGGTCGGCAGAATGGTGACCCAGGCGTAGCGCTGCTTCTTCATCTTGAACAGCACCACGGTGCCGAGGATCAGCGCCATCGATGCCAGCATCTGGTTGCCGATGCCGAACAGTGGCCACAGGGTATTGATGCCGCCGAGCGGATCGACCACCCCCTGATACACGAAGAAGCCCCAGCCGGCTACCGCCACCGTGGTGCCCGCCAGGTTGCCGAACCAGGAGCGGTTGTTGGCCAACTGCGGCACCGCCACGCCTACCAGATCCTGCACCATAAAGCGGCAGGCGCGGGTGCCGGCGTCGACGGCGGTCAGGATGAACAGCGCTTCGAACAGAATGGCGAAGTGGTACCAGAACGCCATCATCGCCCGGCTGTTGAACACCTCGCTGATGATGTGCGCCATGCCCACGGCGAATGTCGGGGCACCGCCTGCACGCGACAGTATTGAATTTTCACCCACCTCTTTGGCGATCAGCGCCAGCGTTTCCGGCGTGACGATAAAGCCCCAGCTGTTAATCACCTGTGAAGCATTTTCCACCGTGGTGCCGATCAGCGCCGCCGGTGAGTTCATGGCGAAGTAAACGCCCGGATCCAGCACGGAGGCGCAGATCAACGCCATGATGGCGACGAAAGACTCCATCAGCATGGCGCCGTAACCGATAAAGCGAATGTGGCTTTCGCGCTCCACCAGTTTGGGCGTGGTGCCGCTGGAAACCAGCGCGTGGAAGCCGGAAATGGCGCCGCAGGCGATGGTGATGAACAGGAACGGGAACAGGGCGCCGGCGAACACCGGGCCGCTGCCGTCGATAAAGCGCGAAACCGCCGGCATTTTCATCTCCGGCATGGCGAAAACGATGCCGATGGCCAGGCCGATGATGACGCCGATCTTCATAAAGGTCGAAAGGTAGTCGCGCGGCGCCAGCAGCAGCCACACCGGCAGCACCGAGGCGACGAAGCCGTAGATCACTAGCACCCAGGTCAGGGTGGTGCCGTGCAGCGTGAAGAACGGACCCCAGTAGGGATCTTGCGCCACGTTGCCGCCGTAAATGATCGCCAGCAGCATCAGCACGAAGCCGATTACCGATATTTCCGCGATCTTACCTGGGCGAATAAAACGCATGTAGACGCCCATGAACAGCGCGATAGGGATGGTGGCGGCGATGGTGAACAGCCCCCACGGGCTGTCGGCCAGCGCCTTCACCACCACCAGCGCCAGCGCCGACAGGATGATGATCATCACCCCCAGCGCGCCGAGCATGGTGATCACCCCGGCGAACGCCCCCAGCTCCTGTTTGGCCATCTCCCCCAGCGAACGCCCGTCGCGGCGGGTGGAGATAAACAGCACCAGGAAATCCTGCACCGCGCCGGCCAGCATGACGCCGACCAGGATCCAGATGGTTCCCGGCAGGAAGCCCATCTGCGCGGCCAGAATCGGCCCCACCAGCGGCCCGGCGCCGGCGATGGCGGCGAAGTGGTGGCCGAACAGCACCCATTTGTTGGTGGGCACATAGTCCAGGCCGTCGTTGTGACGTTCGGCCGGGGTTAGACGGCGGTCATCCAGTTCAAAAACCTTGTCGGCGATGAACCGGCTGTAGAAGCGGTAGGTGATGCTGTAGCAGGCGACGGCGGCGACCACCAGCCAGACGGCGTTGACGTGTTCGCCGCGGCTGAGCGCCAGCATGGCGAAGGCGAAAGCGCCGACTAACGCCACCAGCAGCCAGATAAGTCCGGACCTGATGTTTTTCATGAAACAACTCCTTGGCGTGCAGAGGTAAAAATCGACCTTGTTATTAGGAATGACGTTTTAACAGTAGAAGTTTTGCCGCCGAACCGTGGCAGGTCGGATGAGAAATGTGAAGCAAGTGGGGTTTTGGTGGAAAAACAACGTGATGAAACCCCATTGGTGCAGGCTGTCGTCGCAATGTGGCCCGGCAGCGTTTCCTGCTGCATTTTTAATTTTTATCTGGCGGATAATATCTAAACCCATCCCTTGCGCGATCCCTTTGGCATTATTTTTCTGTATTGCCGACGCGAGGGGTACCAATAAACGTTTTGCGTGATATATCTTGGCTCGCGCTTGAGGCGCCATTCATTTATTTCACAAATAATAAAGTCAATAAAAGGAATTAATAATGATAGATAAAGTCATTGCAGGATATTTACCGCAGCTCACGGCTATTCGTCATGATATTCACCAGCACCCGGAGCTTGGCTTCGAGGAGTTTCGTACCAGCGATTTGGTGGCGGATTATCTGAGTTCGTGGGGGTATGAGGTGCACCGCGGATTGGCGGGCACCGGCGTCGTCGGTACGCTGCGAGCGGGCGCCGGTGCGAAGCGTCTCGGGCTGCGCGCCGATATGGATGCGCTGCCGATCGAAGAAAACAACGGCAAATCCTGGAGCAGCAGCGTGCCCAACTGCATGCACGGTTGCGGCCACGATGGCCATACCACCATGTTGCTCGGCGCTGCGCGTTACCTGGCGCAAACCCGCCGCTTCAACGGCACGCTGCACCTGATCTTTCAGCCGGCGGAAGAGACGCTGGGCGGCGGCGCGTTGATGGTGGAGCAAGGGTTATTCGAACGCTTTCCCTGTGACGCCATCTTCGCCATGCACAACATGCCGGGTCTGCCTGTGGGCGAGTTTTTCTTCCGTCACGGCGCCTTTATGGCTTCGACGGACCAATTCGTCGTTACCGTGCAAGGCTGCGGTGGGCACGGCGCTATGCCGCATCTGACCGTCGATCCGGTGCTGGTGGCCTCGCATATCGTCGTCGCGCTGCAAAGCATCGTCTCGCGTAATACCGATCCGCTGGAGGCGGCGGTGATCACCGTCGGCAGCATTAAGGCCGGTGAGGCGGCTAATGTGATCCCGGACAGCGCGGAAATGCGGCTTAGCGTGCGATCGCTGGGGCGCGAGTGGCGAACCGAGCTGTTAACGCGCATTCCTGCGCTGATTCAGGCGCAGGCGCAAAGCTTCGGCGCCACGGCAATCGTGAATCACATCAACGGCGCTCCGGTATTGGTCAACGATGAGGCCATGACGCGCTTCGCGCATCAGGTGGCGGAACAGCAGTTTGGCGCCGCGCGCGCGCACTACGGCGCCAAGCCGCTGATGGGCAGCGAAGATTTCACCTTCATGCTCGAGGCGCAGCCGCAGGGGTGTTATCTGCTGATCGGTAATGGCGACGGTGAAGGAAGCTGTATGGTGCATAACCCGGGATACGACTTTAACGATGAATGTCTGGCGGCGGGCAGCCATTATTGGGGAGCGCTGGTGGAAGCCTATTTAAAATAAACTCAAAGAATAATAACAGGGAAGGTCATAATGAGTGAAAATACGGTTGCGGCCCGGCAGGAAATAACGACGCGACCGAAAGTCGGCGGCAAGAAGGTGATATTCGCCGCCTCTTTCGGCAATGCGTTAGAGTTCTTCGATTTCGGTATTTACAATTTTTTCGTTATTTATATCAGCGTGCTGTTTTTCCCTCCCTCCAGCGATCCCAATTTGGCGCTGCTGCTGGCGTTCGCCACATTCGGCGTCAGTTTTATCATGCGGCCGTTGGGGGGCATTTTGATCGGCGCTTATGCCGATCGCTGCGGGCGAAAATCCGCGATGATTCTGACGATATCCCTGATGAGTCTGGGCACGGCGATGATCGGTTTTGCGCCGACCTATGCCAGCGCCGGCTATTGGGGCACGATCACGCTGGTGGCAGCGCGCCTGATCCAGGGCGTGGCGGCGGGCGGTGAGGTGGGTGCCTCCATGTCGATTCTGGTGGAGTCGGCGCCGCCTGGCCGGCGAGGATTCTACTCCAGCTGGGCGCTGGCGACGCAGGGCATCGCCAGCGTGATCGGCGGCGTGACGGCGTTGGGGCTCAGCGGCTGGCTGCCGGTGCTCACGGGCGATCCACAGGCCATGGCCAGTTGGGGATGGCGCATTCCTTTCTTCATCGGCGTGGCGCTGGCGCCGCTCGGTTGCTGGCTGCGTCTCGGGCTGGAAAGCGACCGGCCGCCGGCGGAGCGTACCCATGAGCCGCCTGTACCACTGCGCAAACATTCCCGGGCGGTGATGCTCGGCGTGATGTTGACCATCGGCGCCACCGTCGCTACCTATATCTCGATGTACTATCTGGGCACCTTTGCGGTCAAGTATCTGGGGATGGCGCAGACCTACGGGTATGCGGCGATGCTGCTGGCCGGGATCATCACCTTCGCCGGCAGCCTGCTGGTCGGGCATTGGTGCGATCGCTACGGTCGCCTGCCGCTGATCCGCTGGGCGCGGATCGCCATTTTGTTGTTGGCATTGCCGGTTTTCTGGCTGCTGACGGTGGCGCCGCATCCGGCGGTGTTGCTGAGCGTGGTGGCGTTGATGGTTGCTCTGACAACGTTAGGTTCTGTTCCTACGTTGTTGATGATTTCCGAGCTGTTTCCGCAGCGAGTGCGTGCGTTGGGGTTTGCGCTGGTTTATAGCCTCGGCGTCGCAATTTTCGGTGGCTTTGCCCAATACATCGCTTCCCAGTCGATCGTGCTCAGCGGTTCATTGTTGGCGCCCGCCGGCTATCTGATGCTGGCGACGCTAATCTCGCTGGCCGCGCTGCCGCTGTTGCGCGAAACCGGCGGCGATAAGTTGCAATAGCGGGTGCGAGACAAAAAAACGCCGGCGGTTTTCACCGCCGGCGCTTGACGCTTGTTACCGCACGCTATCCGGCCGTCAGGCCGCAGGGCGGGCGATCACGCTGCGGGTTTCCATGCGCACTTCGGCGATGGTGACCTGCAAGGTGTCGCTCTGGCGGTAAACCACTTCCCCTTTGATTTGCACGGTGCCGGTTTCCTGGCTGCACTGCATCTCGTCACGCACCGCGTGGATAAACGGTGCCGGGATGAAGGCAACCGCGCCGTTGTCCAGCAGGCGCACGCGCAGGCCGCCGCGGGTCACGTCGATGATCTCGGCGTTGAAACGGGTATCGGTACCGGCCTTGTCCTGCAGGAAGCGGGCGTACAGCCAGTCGCCGACGTCGCGTTCCGCCATGCGGTTCAGGCGGCGGCGTTCCGCCAGCTGCACCGTCACGTCATCCTGCGGTTTTTCCGCCGGCTGCTGGTTGATGATCGCCTTCAGCAGACGATGGTTGACCATGTCGCCGTATTTACGGATTGGCGATGTCCAGGTTGCGTAAGCCTCCAGCCCCAGACCGAAGTGCGGCCCCGGCGTGGTGCTGATCTCGGCGAAGGTCTGGAAGCGGCGGATGCGGCTGTCGAGGAACTGGGTCGGCTGCGCATCCAGATGGCGGCGCAGTTCGCAGAAACCGTCGAGGGTCAGCAGCTTCTCGGCTTCGGCTTCCACGCCGTTGGCCTGTAGCACGGTGACCGCTTGCTCGACCAGCGCAGGATCGAAACCGGTGTGCACGTTGTACACGCCGAAGCCCAGGCGATCGCGCAGCACGATGGCGGCGCAGACGTTGGCGGCGATCATGCATTCTTCAACGATGCGGTTGGCGCTGCGGCGCTGCTCGGTGACGATCTCCAGCACGTCGCCTTTTTCACCCAGCACGAAGCGGTAGTCCGGGCGATCTTTGAACACCAGCGCGTGCTGGTGGCGCCAGGCGTTGCGTGCGTCGCAAACGCGTTTCAGCAGGGTGACCTGTTGCGCGATGGCGTCGCTCGGCGGCTGCCAGCCGGCAATGCCTTCCAGCCAGTCGGAGACTTCGTCGTACACCAGCTTGGCTTTGGATTCGATCTCGGCGGCGAAGAACTGAATATCGTCGCCCAGCGCGCCGTCGGCGGCGATGGTCACGCGGCAGGCCAGCACCTGGCGGCGCTCGTTAGGGCGCAGCGAGCACAGGTTGTCCGACAGGTCGCGCGGCAGCATCGGGATGTTGAAGCCCGGCAGGTAGTTGGTGAAGGCGCGCACGCGGGCGATCTCATCCAGCTTGCTGCCTTGTTCAACGTAGGCGGTCGGATCGGCGATGGCGATGGTCAGCTGCAACGAACCGTCGCCGTTGTCGGTCACGTACAGCGCATCGTCCATGTCTTCGGTGCTGGCGCTGTCGATGGTAACGAATTCGAGCGCGGTCAGGTCCTCACGGGCCAGCGCGGCGTTCGGCTCGCTGAGGGCCAGCATTTCCGGCGCCTCTTTCTCCAGATTGTGGCGCGCCAGCGTCACCCACCATGGGGCGAAATGGTCTTCACCCTCGGTGATGAAACGGGTCAGATCGGCGTTGAAGCTGCGATCGCCTTTCAGCGGATGACGGCGCATTTCCGCCACCGCCCAGTCGCCGGCCTGGAAGTTGTGGGTCAGTTCACGCACCGGGCGGCACGGAATCGCATCTTTCAGCAACGGATGATCGGGCACGATGG
Source organism: Serratia sp. BFP-2025 (assembly GCF_050880365.1). Lineage (NCBI taxonomy): Bacteria > Pseudomonadati > Pseudomonadota > Gammaproteobacteria > Enterobacterales > Yersiniaceae > Serratia > Serratia sp. BFP-2025. Next base: position 1,402,734 of record NZ_JBPAFV010000001.1, read on the forward strand.
ACAGGCGATCGTCGCGCTTTTGCACGCGGCCGACGAAGCGCGAGAGGAATGGCTCGACCAGGGTTTCCGGCTCGGCGATTTCACGTTCTTTCTCGGTGTGCAGGGTGGCGATAATGCGATCCCCGTGCATGACTTTCTTCATGTACGGCGGCGGAATGAAGTAGCTTTTTTGACCGTCTACTTCAAGAAAGCCAAAGCCTTTCTCAGTCCCTTTCACGACGCCTTCAACGCGCGGGGTCTGAGAGTGAAGTTGCTGTTTTAGCTGCGCCAGCAGCGGGTTATCTTGAAACATATCGTCCAGTGAATGGGTTGTGAGTGGCAAGATTTGCGGCTGACAGTTTTACGCGAATCACCCGCTGCGAGCAAGCCTAACGTCACGGATCCCCGCGTTGCCGCCCGTTTTTGCGCAAGATCGGTCAATCGAAGTGCGATAGATGAAAAACCCCGGCGCGCAGGCCGGGGTGAAGGGGGGGTTACAATCAGTCCTGCAGCGGCGTCGGCTGCAGGATTTCAATCCAATAATCGTCCGGATCGCGAATGAACGCGACGTAGTTCATACGGCCTTCATGCAGGCGTTTCTGGAAGGTGACGCCGAGGCGCTCAAAACGCTCGCAGGCGGCGCGCACGTCCGGCACCGTGACGCACAGGTGGCCAAAGCCGCGCGGCTCGCCGTTGCCGTTGTGGTAGTGGAAATCCGCCTGATTTTCGGTGCCGTGGTTATGGGTCAGTTCGAGAATGCCCGGCTGGCTCAGCGCCCAGCGTTTGCGCTCGTCGTCATCCTGCGGGATCTGCTCGCGCGGGCTGCGCGTCAGGTAGCAGATGGTGAAGGCGGCTTCTTTAAACTCTTCCTGATAGACTGGGGTAAAGCCCAGCACGCGGGTGTAGAAATCCAGCGCTTTGGTCAGGTCTTTCACGCGGATCATGGTGTGGTTGAACACGTAACCGTCGGTTACCGCGTCGGGTTGGGCCGCCACGCCGGGCAGCGTCAATAAATCATTCAGTGGCATCAGTGATCCTCCTCAGGGTGTCGGCAGACTGTAGGTGAAATCGATGCTAATCTAAAGTGATTGTTTTTAACTAAAACACTTACTAAAAGTGAATGAAACATGAAGCTGAGCCAACTTAAGTTTTTCTGCACCGTGGTGGAACACAAAACCATCGCCGCCGCCGCCCGCGAGCTGCACTGCGTGCCTTCCAACGTCACGCTGCGGCTGCGCGAGCTGGAGGAGTCGTTGGGTGGCGAACTGTTTTTTCGCGACAAGAACCGGCTGTACGTCAATCCCAAAGGCCGGTTGTTCTACCAGCAGGCGCGCGACATCGTGGCGCAGGCAGAGCGCAGCAAGCAACTGTTCGCCGGCGAGTACCAGCACGGGCTGCTGAACCTCGGGGCGCTGGATTTTTCGCTGGTCAGCCATTTGCCGGCGCGTATCGCCCGGCTGCGCCGTTTACAGCCTCATCTGCAGATCAACGTGCTGAGCCGCGATTCATTGGTGCTGGAGCGCATGCTGATCGACAGCGATCTCGATCTGGCGATCAGCGATGGCCCGATTGAACATCCGCTGCTGGCCAGCCAAAAGGCGTTTGACGAACGGCTGGTGCTGCTGATGCCGGCCGACGCCGGGCAACCCGACGCCGCTATCCTGGCGGCGCTGGAGTTTTACACCTTCAGCCGCGAATGTTCGTTCCGCCTGAAGGTCGATCACTGGCTCGCCTCGCGCAGGCTGAAGCCGCGCATGACGCTGGAAATGGAATCTTATGCCGCGATGGCGGCCTGCGTGCAAGCCGGTTGCGGCGTCGCCTGCGTGCCTGGCTCTTTGCTGCCGCAGATCTTGCCGGCGCCGGGGCTGAAGGTGGTGGAAATGGGCGAGGAGGGCGTGAGCGATCTCTACTTCGTCTGGCGCAGGCATCAGCTGTCTGACGAATTGCAGACCATCCTGGAGATATTGGCGCGCCCGGCGTAAACCGGGCGCACGTTTTCAGGCAATACGCAGCGACGGTTGCTGTTCGCTGCGGCGAATCACCACCGGGATTGACTTCGACGTCGGGGTGCCGGTGCCGTCGCCGAAGCTCGCCAGCGGCACCAGCGGGTTGGTTTCCGGATAGTAGGCCGCCAGGTTGCCACGCGGAATGTCGTAACTCACCAGCTTGAACCCGTCCACCTTGCGCACCACGCCGTCGTTCCACAGGGTTTCTATCTCTACCCGTTCGCCATCCTGCAGGCCCAGCGCCGCCAGATCTTCCGGATGGATGAACAACACTTCGCGTTGGCCGTATACGCCGCGGTAACGGTCATCCAGGCCATAGATGGTGGTGTTGTACTGATCGTGCGAACGCAGGGTTTGCAGGGTAAACGGCGCTTGCTCGTCGCCCAGCTGCGGGAACAGGGTCGCCGGCAGCGCGGCGGCGCTGAATTCCGCCTTGCCGCTCGGCGTGGCGAAGCGCAGTTCGGCGGCGGCGTTGCCCAGGTAGAACCCGCCGGGCTGGTCGCAGCGCCGGTTGAAATCCTCGAAGCCGGGAATGGTGGCGGCGATATGATCGCGGATCAGCGAGTAGTCGTCGGCCAGTTCCAGCCAGTCCAGCTGTTGCGTGCCCAGTACCGCGTCGGCAATGCCGCAAACGATCGCGGTTTCCGAGCGTTGGGTATCCGCCAGCGGTTTGCCGATGCCTTCCGAAGCGTGAACCATGCTGAAAGAGTCTTCGACCGTGATGTACTGCGAGCCGCTGGCCTGCATATCCAACTCGGTGCGGCCCAGCGTTGGCAGGATCAGCGCGTCTTTGCCGGTCACCAGGTGGCTGCGGTTAAGTTTAGTGCTGATATGCACCGTCAAATCGCAGTTGCGCAGGGCGCGGGCGGTGCGCTCGGTGTCCGGCGCCGCAGCGGCCAGGTTGCCGCCCAGCGCGATCAGCACTTTCACTTCGCCGCGCAGCATCGCCTCGATCGCTTCTACCGTGTTGTGGCCCAGCGCGCGATTGGCGGTGAAGTTAAAGTGGCGTTCCAGGCTGTCGAGCAGTGCCTTCGGCGACTTCTCATCGATCCCCATGGTGCGGTTGCCCTGGACGTTGCTGTGGCCGCGCACCGGGCACAGACCGGCGCCCGGCTTGCCCAATTGCCCGAACAGCAGCTGCAGGTTGGTGATTTCGCGCACCGTCGCGATAGAGTGTTTATGCTGCGTCACGCCCATCGCCCAGGTGCAGATTACCCGCTCGGCGCCCTGGTAGGTGGCCGCCGCCTGGCGCAGTTGCGCTTCGCTCAGCCCCGACTGCGTGGTAATGGTCTGCCACTCGGTCGCGTCCACCTGCGCCAGGTAAGCTTCTACGCCGACGCTGTGCTGTTCGATAAATGCCAGGTCGAACAGGGCGGGTTCACCGGCGGCCAGACGCTGACGGTGGGTTTCCAGCAGCGCTTTCACCATGCCGCGCACCGCCGCCATATCGCCGCCCAGATTTGGTTGGTAATAGGACGAGCTGATCGGCGAGGATTTAGGCGTCAGCATCTGCACCGGATCCTGCGGATCGGCGAACCTTTCCAACCCGCGCTCGCGCAGGGTGTTGAAGCTGACGATGCGCGCGCCGCGCCGGGCGGCATTTTTCAGGCTGTGCAGCATGCGCGGGTGGTTGGTGCCGGGGTTTTGGCCGAACACGAAGATGGCGTCGGCTTTTTCAAAGTCGTCGATGCGGATGGTGCCTTTACCGACGCCGATGCTCTGTTTCAGCCCAACGCCGCTCGCTTCATGACACATATTGGAGCAGTCGGGGAAATTGCTGGTGCCGAGCATGCGGCCGAACAGCTGATAAAGGTACGACGCTTCGTTGCTGGCGCGGCCCGAGGTATACAGCTCGATCTGGTTCGGGTTGTCCATGCCGTTGATGTGTTTGGCGATCAGCGCCAGCGCGTCCGGCCAATGAATAGGTTCATAGTGGTCGGTTTGGGCGTTGTAACGCATCGGATGCGTGAGGCGCCCCTGATATTCGAGGAAATAATCGCTCTGCTGCTGCAGGGTGCTGACGCTGTGGGCGGCGAAGAATTCGGGCTCGACCGCGCTGCGCGTCGCTTCCCAACTGACCGCTTTGGCGCCGTTTTCGCAGAAGCTGAAGGTGCTGTGGTTGTCGTCGCCCCAGGCGCAACCGGGGCAGTCGAAGCCGCGTGCCTTGTTGACGCGCATCAGGTTGCGCATGTTTTTTAGCGTTTGTTTACTGTCGAGGACAAAGCGGGTGGTGGCTTCAAGCGAACCCCAGCCGCCCGCTGGGCCGGTATAAGGCTTGATTGACGGTTTGAATTTCATGGTGACACTTCGCAGGTGGTTGTAGCTAAAAAGTAAACGCTTTTTTATGCGTCTTGCGTATTTATGTCACAAGTTTAGGGGCGTTGCGGGGTGGCGTCTAATCGAATGGGGCAATGGCGGCATAGAGCATATCTATCGCGGGCGGGCGGTGACGTAAACAAATGGTTGCATAAAGACACCCGCTGCAAAAGAGTAATGGTTTCGTCTGAATGTGAATTAATGCAGTCTATCTCGCGGATTATATTGGTATTTTATTTAGCCTGCGGGCCTGAGGAACACAGCGTGAAGCGTTCAGTATCAGTGGTGATCGGCGGTATTTTACTGCCTTTGGCGGCGCAGGCGGCGGAAACGTCGCCCAATTTTCCCACCATGACCCCGCCGGCGATAGACGCCGCCTCTTACGTGTTGATGGATTACACCACCGGCCAGGTGTTGGCTGCCGGCAATGCCGACGAACGGCGCAACCCGGCCAGCCTGACCAAACTCATGACCGGGTTGGTGATCGACCACGCGCTCGATCAGCATAAAATTGGCCTCGACGATGTCGTCACCGTAGGGAAGGATGCCTGGGCGCAGGGCAACCCGGTGTTCAAAGGTTCCTCGCTGATGTTCCTGAAGCCGGGTGACAGGGTCACTGTTCGCGATCTCAGTCGCGGCATCATCATCGATTCCGGCAACGACGCCTGCGTGGCGATGGCGGACTACGTGGCGGGCAGCCAGGCCAACTTCGTCAAGCTGATGAACGAGAAGAGCGCGCAGCTGGGGTTGCAGAATACCCATTTTGAAACGGTGCATGGGCTGGATGCGCCGGGGCAGTTCACCACCGCCGGCGATCTGGCGGTGATTGCGCGCGCCATCATCATGAGCGAACCGGCGGAATACCACATGTACAGCGAGAAGTCGCTGACCTGGAACGGTATCACGCAGCAGAACCGTAACGGCCTGTTGTGGGACAAAACCTTGCACGTCGACGGTTTGAAAACCGGCCATACCGCCTCGGCCGGCTTCAACATCATCGCCTCCGCCACCGAAGGGGATCGACGCTTGATCGCCGTGGTGATGGGCGGCAAAAGCGCGAAAGGGCGTGAGGAGCAGGCGCGTAAGCTGTTGACCTGGGGGCTGCGCGATTTTACCACCGCGCATCTGTTCAGTGCCGGCCAGAGCCTGGGGGATGAGCCGGTCTGGTACGGTGCAAGCCATCGCCTGCCGGTCGGCAGCGCGCAGGACCAGTCGCTCAGCCTGCCGAAAACCGAGGCGGACAAGCTGAAGGCGCAGTACGTGCTCAACGTCGCGCGGCTGGAAGCGCCGATCAATAAAGGGCAGACCGTCGGCGAGATCCGCATCAGCGACAATGGCCAGGTGGTGAAAACCCTGCCGCTGGTGGCGCTGCAGGCGGTGCCGCAAGGTAGCGTGTTCTCACGGCTGATGGATTACGTGAAGCTCAAACTCTGACTCACCGGGCGGGCGGCGGCGCCCGGTGGTATACTGGTGCGAATGCCGATCATTGAGCCGCGTTATGGATATTAAACAACTGATTTATTTGTGTAATTTAGAACGAGAACGCCACTTCGGCCGGGCGGCGGAGGCTAGCTTCGTTAGCCAGCCGACGCTATCCATGCGATTGAAAAATCTGGAAAAAGAGCTGGGCGTTTCGCTGATTAACCGCGGCAACCATTTCGGCGGTTTTACCGCCGAAGGCGAGCGGGTGCTGGCATGGGCGCGTGAGATCGTCTCGGTTTACCAGGGGCTGAAGCTGGAGGTGGAGTCGCTCAAGCATGGCTTGCACGGCACGCTGCGCCTTGGCGTGGTGCCGCAGTGCAGTATCTCGGTATCGGAAATGCTCAAGGCGGTCAGCGAGCGTTATCCGCATCTCGATTACCGGCTGGCGGTGCTGAGCGCCGATCAACTGCTGGAGGCGCTGACGGCGCATACCGTCGACATCGGCATCGGCTTTTTCGAGCTGTCGACCTTGAAGGAACTGCATTTCCAATCGCAACCGCTGGTGGAAACTGGCGTCGAGCTGGTGTTTCATCCGCAGCATTTTCCGAAGCTGGTGGGCGATGCGCCGTTGCCGCTGGAGGCGGTGGCCGCGTTACCGCTGTGCCTGGCCGAACCGACGCGTTACTTCCGTCGTTATCTCGATCAGCACTTCCGTGACGCCGGGTTGACGCTGCACCCGCGGCTGGAAACCGCTTCGATCTTCCAATTGCTCGAGGGCATTTTCGTCGGTTTGGGTTGCGGCTTGTTCCCGCGCGGCCAACTGCAATCACCGCTGATGCCGGCGTTGCAGCGGCGCCCGGTGGCCATCGGCGCCATGCCGCGTCATGCGGCGGTGGTGGTCGATATGGCGGAGCGCGCTACGCCGCTGGCGCAGAAGTTTTTCGACGCCGCCAGCGAGTGGCTGCGGCGGCAGAATATCTGAGGACAGGCTGTCTTGCGGCCGAGGGTAAGGCCGCAAGCGCTATTCAGTCGGAGACGGTGAAGGTTTCAGCATCGCCCAGCGTTTGGCGCAGGCGGTTTTCCCAGGCGTAAAGCGCGGTGGTAAGGATCACCTCCAGCGCCTGTGCCTGATCCAGGCCGCTGTTGAACAGCGGCTGCACGCTCTGCGGAGTGAACTTCTCCGGCGCGCGCGTCAATTCGGCGGCGGTGCGCATCACCGCGCGTTTTACCGCGTCTTCGGTATACGCCAATCCCTGAGGCAGCCCGGCGAACAGCGCCTCGGCCAGTCCGTCGTCCTGCAGCTCTTGCGCCACCGTCGCCGCGCAGTAGCGGCTGCCGTTGATGCGCGAGACCGCCAGCGTCGCCAGCGCCTTCAGGCGGGCCGACAATCCATATCCTTCGGCATTGATGCCATTGAATACGCCGTTGCGTTCGCGCAGCGTGGCGGCGTCGTGGGCCAGCAGCAGGTAATAAGACTCGGCTCGCGCCTGCGGGTGGCTTTGATCCAGCACATCGAGCTGTTCGGCGGCGGCGTTTTCCGCGTCGATCGGCGGCAGGCGCACAGTCCAATTCAGTTCCTCGGCGCTGAACGCGACGCCCTCGGCGTCTTCGACGTTAGGGAAACCGGGAACCACCACCGCCGGCCGGCCGGCCAACGCTGCGATGCCTGCCACCACGCGCGCCTGATAGCTGACAAAACCGATGACTTGCGAAAAGGTAACGATATCCGCCGGGCTCAGCCCGACGTCGCCAAGCTGTTGCAGCGCCTTGCGGCAAATCAGCGTGGGCTGACTGGCAAGCTGACGGGCATATTGGGTGATCTGAGCGAGGCGGATATTGCTTTCCCGGGAGGCGTCCGGGCTATGCAGCGGGGCGAGGCGGGCGGCGTAGTGGCTACAAAGCGATTGCACCCCCGTCACCTGAGCGACGGTCAGGGCGGTGCTCAGGCGATCGTAGGGTGACAATGTCACGTAGCGCGATAGCGGCACATGGTCGGGAAACAGGGCATGGTAGCCGGCCAGCGAAGCGCTGAACACCCCGGAGCGGGCGCTGAGCGCATTGTTTAATGCTTCATCGGCAAAGGCGCCCAGCCCCAGCAGAAAACGATCGCGATGGGTGGCCGCCTGCGGCTCCAACGGCGCATCGCCGCGCACGCTGCTTTGGGTTTCGTGATACCACTGGGCGTTATGTTGTCGACGGAGTCGTTCCATAGGGTCAATCCTTAATCATGATCAACAGCCGCCGCTGCGCTGGCAGCGACGGCTGGACAAAGAGGCAACATGCCCGCAGGCGGGGCGAAAGGCGGATTTAGCGCAGCTCATCGCAGCACAGGGCGTGGCCGTAAACAGAGAAACCGGCGGCCAGGGTGAGCAGAAACTGCGTGAGGCGGCGATGGCGAATGCTGTTCATCAGTGCGATATCCTGTCGTATGAGAAGCGCAACGTAGGGGATATCCTCACCGATCGCCCTGGCGAGATAAAATAATGTTACGGACTAATCAATAACTGAAAGGAATAAAATATAAGGATATATAACAATAATGTAATTTGTATGTGCGCTTTCTCGCTAAGCGGCAGGCGCGCGGCAATAAAAAACCCGCCGCAGCGGGTTTGGAAGTGAGGCCGTAACTCAGAAACGGCCGCCGTCGCGCCGCCAGGCGTCGGCGGTCAGCGCTTCGCCGAAGTGGCTGGCGATAAGCCGCTTGGTCAACTCGTGCAGCGGCGCCGCCAACACTTCGGCGGTGCTGCCGCGCTCGACGATTTCCCCTTCGTGCATCACCAGCACCTGGTCGCTGATGTGTTTCATCATGCCGAGGTGCTGGGTGACATAGATATAGGAAATACCGTGTTTTTCCTGCAATTCCAGCATCAGGTTGATGATTTGCGAGCGCATCGACATGTCCAGTGAGGCCAGCGCCTCATCGGCGACGATCACTTTAGGCTGCAGGATCAGCGCACGCGCCAGTGCGACGCGCTGTTTCTGCCCAGAAGCCAGCATGTGCGGGTAGTAGTAGGCGTGATCCGGCAGCATGCCGACCTGGCGCAGCGTCTGGTTGATGCGCTGCTCGCGCTCGGCGGGCTCAAGATCGGTGTTCAGCCGCAGCGGCGCGTCCAGCAGCTGGCCGATGCGTTGGCGCGGGTTGAGCGAGGTGCTCGGATCCTGAAAAATCATGCGAATGCGCTGGCTGCGGTAGCGATAGTCGCCGAATTCCAGCGGATGATCGTCGATCAACAGTTCGCCGGCGGTCGGCTCCACCATGCCGGAGAGCATCTTCGCCAGCGTGGATTTGCCGGAGCCGTTCTCGCCGATTACCGCCAGCGTCTGGCCTTCGCGCAGGGTAAAGCTGACCGATTTCACCGCCTCAACGTGCTGGCGGCGGAACAGCCCAGTGCGATAGCGGTAGGTTTTGCTCAGGTTGCGCACTTCCAACAGCGTTTCCATGTTATTGCTCCTCCATGTTCAGCGGGAAGTGGCAGGCGAAGAAGTGGTTCTTGACCGGGCGCAGGCGCGGCGTTTCGATACATTTCTTCTGCGCGTAGGGGCAACGCGGCCCCAGACGACAGCCGATCGGCAGGTGTTCCAACGAAGGAATGGCGCCCGGCAGCGTATTCAACCGGCTCTTGTGCGGCAGCGAGCGGCCGAAGTCCGGCATGGCGCGGATCAGTGCCTGGGTGTACGGGTGGTGCGGCGCCGCCAGCAGCTCTTCGCACTGGGCGCTTTCCACCGTTTGCCCGCAGTACAACACGTTTACCCGGTCGGCCCATTTGCTCATCATTTGCAGGTCGTGGCTGATCAGCAGAATGGTGGTGTTGTTGTTCTGATTGAGGCGCGCCAACAGCCGGAAAATCTGCGCCTGGGTGGTCGGCTCCATGGCGTTGGTCGGCTCATCGGCGATCAGCAGACGCGGCTGGTTGGCCAGCGCAATGGCGATCATCACTTTCTGGCATTCGCCTTCGGTCAGCTCGTACGGGAAGCTGCCCATGATGTCGTCGTGATCCTTGATGCCGACGCGGTGCAGCAATTCGATGGCGCGGCGTTTGCGCCAGTTGAAGCGCTGCCACCAGCGGCCCTTGTAGGTCCACCCTGGGATGGCTTGCGCCAGCTGGCGGCCAATGCTCTCGGAAGGATCGAGACAGGACTGCGGTTCCTGGAAGATCATCGACACGTTGTGGCCCACCAGCCTGCGCCGTTCGCGCGGGCTCAGCTGCAGCAGGTCGATGTCGTCAAAGCGGAAACGATCGGCGGTGACGCGCCAGTTGTCTTTGGTCACGCCGCAGATGGCTTTGGCGATCAGGCTCTTGCCGGAGCCTGATTCGCCCACCAGGCCGCGCACCTCGCCCTCGGTCAGCGTCATGCTGACGCGGTCGACCGCCTTGACCGGCCCTTCGGCGGTCATAAATTCAATCGTCAGATTGCGGATATCGAGTAACGGCATTATTCCACCCCGGCATTGATTGCGCGGCGCATACCGTCGCCCAACAGGTTGACCAGCAGCACGCTGACGAGGATGGCCGCGCCGGGCAGCATCACCGTCCAGGGTGCGACGTACACCAGCTCAAGCGAATCGCCGAGCATCGCTCCCCATTCCGGCGAAGGCAGCTGCGCGCCAAGATCGAGAAAGCCGAGCGCGGCGATATCCAGAATGGCCATCGACAGCGCGCGGGTGAATTCGGTCACCAGCACCGCCGCGATGTTCGGCATGACCGCGTACCACAGGATTTGCAGTGTGGAAGCGCCGTCGAGCCGCGCCGCCACCACGTACTCTTTCTCCAGTTCGTCGTGCACCGCGCTGTAGATGGTGCGCACCATGCGCGGCAACAAGGCGAGCCACACCGCCAGCATGGCGTGTTCGAGTTTGGGGCCGATAAACGCCACCACCACGATCGCCAACAGCAGAGACGGGATAGACAGCAGGGTATCGAGAATGTGGTTGAGCACCGCCGAGCGCAGCCCGTGAGTGACGCCGGCGAACACGCCGAGGATCACCCCGCAGAACGCCGCGGCCAGCGTCACCGCCAGCGCCGAGCCGAAGGTGGCGGCGGTGCCGGTCAACAGGCGGCTGAGGATGTCGCGCCCGAGATCGTCGGTGCCGAGGAAGAACGACACATTGCCGTAACGCGACCAGGAAGGCGGCAGCAGCTGATAACCGAGGAACTGCTGATCCAGCGCGTAGGGCGCCAGCAGGCTGCCGAACAGCGACAGCAGCAGCAGGGCGATCACCCCGTAAAAACCGATCATCGCCAGCGCGTCGCCGTAGAAAATCCGCCAGGTGTAGCGCAGCGGGCTCGGCATCTTTTTTTCGCGGTATACGTTATCGAAGGGCATACCATTCCTTATGTTTCAGCGGGTTGGTTGCCGCGCCCAGAATGTCGGCCAGGACGTTAATGGTGATCACCAGCGTGCCGACCACCATGACGCCGGCGGAGATCGCCGCATAGTCCTGCTGGCGGATGGCGTTGATCAGCCAGCGGCCGAGGCCGGGCCAGCTGAATACCACTTCGGTGATCATCGCCAGCGTCAGCATGGTGGAGAACTGCAGCCCCAGTTTGGGGATGATCGGCGGCAGCGCATTGTGCAACACGTGGCGGCGAATGATGGTGAAGCGCGACAGGCCGCGGGTGGCGGCGGCCTTGATGTAGTTTTGGCTCAGCACGTCGTCGGTGCTGATGCGCATCAGGCGCACCACTTCGGTGGTGGGCGCCACCGCCAGCGCGGCGATCGGCAGGATCATGTGGCGCAGCGCGCTGCCGATCATCTCGTTGCGGTACGGCGAATCCGACAGCCAGGCGTCGATCAGCGCGAAACCGGTGATCGGCTTCACCTGATACAGCAGGTCGAAACGGCCGGAAACCGGCAGCCAGCCCAGATGCAGCGAGAAGAACAACATCAGCAGCAGCGCCAGCCAGAACACCGGCATTGAGAAGCCCAGCAGCGCGAAGGTGCTGATGGCGGTGTCCTGCCACTTGCCGCGCAGCACGCCGGCGATGATGCCCAGCGGAATGCCGATAAACAGCGCCAGGGCGAAGGCCAGCAGGCACAGTTCCATGGTAGCCGGGAACACTTCGCGCAGCTGTTCGCTGATCGCCTGGCCGTTGATGCTGGAAACGCCGAAGTCCCAGTGCAGCAGGCTGACGAAGTAGAACTGATAGGCGTCCAGCAGGGCGGCGCCGTTCAACGGCGCGCGCGGCGTGAAATAGCTCAGGCTGAAGCTTACCAGCGTCAGGAAAAACAGCGTGATCAGCAGCAGCAGGATGCGGCGCAGGGTAAAGATAATCACTTTTTCACCTCCGGCGCGGATTCACGGTACACCCCGGCGAACGAGGCGTTGCCGAACGGACTCAGCACCAATCCCTTGATGTCGTAACGGTAGGCCTGCAGGCGCAGGGAAGAGGCCAGCGGCAGCACCGGCAACTGCTGCTCGAGAATTTTCTGCGCCTTGCGGTAGTTATCGATGCGCTGAGACAGTTGCTGCGACAGCAGCGCGTTTTGCAGCACCTCGTCGAAGCCCGGGTCACACCAGTGAGCATAGTTGGTTTGCGAACGGATTGCCGCGCAGCTCAGCAGCGGCCTGAAGAAGCTGTCCGGATCGTTGCTGTCGGTGGCCCAGCCGGTCAGGGTCAGGTCGTGGTTCATCTCCATCAGGCGCGCTTCCTGGAAGCGGCCTTCCACCGGTACGATGGTGACGTTGATGCCCACCTGGCCGAGATCGGCCTGGATCAGCTCGGCGGTCTTCAGCGGGCTCGGGTTATAAGATTGCGAGGCGGTCGGCACCCACAGCTTCAGGTTCAGCTGGCCGACGCCGGCCTGCCGCAGCATCTCGCGCGATTTGGCCGGATCGTACTCGGTGACGTGCGCGTCGTTGTCGTAAGCCCAGGAGGCGCGCGGCAGGATCGAGGCGGCGGTTTCCGCCGTGCCGTAATAGATCGACTGCATCAAGCGCTGATTGTTGATCGCCAGCGAGATCGCCTGGCGCACGTTGAGGTTGTCGAGCGGCGGTTTGCGGGTGTTGAACGCCAGATAGGCGATGTTCATCCCCGGGCGCAGCGTCAGGCGCAGGCGCGGATCGTCGCGCAGAATCGACAGCTGGCTGGCCGCCGGATAGGCCAGCACGTCGCACTCGCCGGTCAGCAACTTGGAGAGGCGGCCAGTGCCGCCGGCCCCCAGGTCGATCACTACCTGCGGCATGCGCGGCAGGCCTTTCCAGTAGACGGCGTTACGCGCCAGACGAATATATTGCCCCGAGCGGTATTCGTTGAGCAGGAACGGGCCGCTGCCGACCGGCTCGCGGTCGATCAGCTCCTGATGGCCCTCGCGCGTCAGCACGTCGGCGTATTCGGCGGACAGCACCGGCGCGTAGTGGGTGGCCAGGTGCCACAGGAACGAGGCGTCCGGCGACTGCAGACGAATCTCCACCGTGTAGTCGTCGAGCTTTCTCACGCTCTGTACCGAATCGCCGAACTGCAGGCTGTCGAAATAGGGATATTCGCCGCCGTTAACGTCGTGATACGGGTGTTTCTGGTCAAATACGCGCGCGAAGCTGAACACCACGTCGTCGGCGTTCATCTTGCGGGTGGGCGTGAACCAGGCGGTGGTCTGGAACGGCACGTCTTTACGCAGATGGAAGCGGTAGGTGGCCCCGTTGTCCAGCACTTCCCAGCTTTGCGCCAGTTCGGGGATCAGACGATAGGTGTACGGGTCGACGTCCAACAGGCGATCGTACAGCTGGGCGGCCAGAGTATCCACCGTCAGGCCGCTGCTGGCCATTTGTGGGTTGAAGGTATTCAGTATGCCGCTGACGCAATAGACAAAGCCGCTCTGGCGAATGTCCGGCAGCGGCGCCGCGACGGGCGCGGGCGGTGTGGTCGCGGCCAGGGCAGAGCCCGTCAGGCACAACGACAGTATCCAAAGGGGTAAACCACGCATAGAGGCTCATGGGTTTAATCAGCAATAGCGTTAGTGTATCGCACTCTGACCAGCAGCCCAATCCATTGAGCAAAATCGCTGAGTTTTCTGCTACTTGATTAAGCAAGGCGGTTCGCGACGTGAAAAAAATTTTATTTGATATGTTATAACATAACAAAATCATGTTACCGTTCCCCGGCAAAGTCACAATAACGCAAGGGGATGTATGAACGAAGTTGCACTTCCACCACGCCGTTCGCTGCCAGACGCTCAGGCATGGCGCGGCGAAATGAGTGATGTCGGGCTCGATTGGGTCGGGATGCAAGGGATCGCACTGCCGCTGGAGCTGGCCGGCAAGCCACTGATGGCCAAAGTCGACGCCGGCATCAACCTGCGCGCCGAAGCAGCGGGCGAACGCGGTATTCACATGTCGCGGCTGTATCTGGCGCTGGACGAATTGACGCAGGGCGAACTGACGCCGCAGCGCATCGGCCGGACGCTGCAGGCCTTTCTGGATTCGCAGCCGGAGCACAGCGATCGCGCCAACCTGACGCTCAGCGGCGAGCTGTTGTTGTCGCGCCCGGCGCTGCTGTCGCCGCAGCGCGGCTGGAAAGCCTACCCGCTGCGCATCGAGGCGGCGCTGGCGAACACACTGACGCTGGCGCTGACCGTCGGCGTGCCTTACTCCTCCACCTGCCCGAGTTCGGCGGCGCTCAGCCGCCAGCTGGCGCAGCAACAGTTTCAGTTTGACTTTGAACAGGCGGCGGAGCGTGTCAGCCAACGGCAGGTGAGCGATTGGCTGCTGGAGCAGGGCATGCCGGCCACGCCACACAGCCAGCGCAGCTGGGCCTGGGTCACCGTGACGCCGGATAATGACCGGGCGTTCGAACCGGTAAAACTGATCGACCGCATCGAACACGCGCTGGGCACGCCGGTGCAAACGCTGGTGAAACGCCGCGATGAGCAGGCCTTCGCGCTGGCTAACGGCCAGAACCTGATGTTTTGCGAGGATGCGGCGCGGCGTCTGTATCGCATGCTGCGCAGCCAGTGCGACTACCGCGCCTTCTCGCTGCGCGTCGAACATCAGGAGAGCCTGCATGCCCACAATGCGGTGGCGGAGTTGAGCTGGCGGGGAGAGCAGCATGCTGCGTAAAAATCCCAGCGGCCATCTGCCGCAGGTCTCGCCGCTGGCCTACATCGATCCCACCGCCATTCTATGCGGCCGGGTGATCGTCGAAGACTTCGTCTACGTCGGCCCTTATGCGGTGATCCGTGCCGACGAGCTGAACGCCCGTGGCGACATGGAGCCGATCGTCATCGGCTCGCATTCCAATATTCAGGACGGCGTGGTGATCCACTCCAAAAGCGGGGCGGCGGTCACCATCGGCCGTTACAGCTCTATCGCCCACCGCGCCATCGTCCATGGCCCGTGTCGCATCGACGATCGGGTGTTTATCGGTTTCAACAGCGTGCTGTTCAACTGCCACATTCAGTCCGGCTGCGTAGTGCGTTACAACGCGGTGGTGGACGGCGTGACGCTGCCGGAAAACCGCTATATCCCGTCAACCGAGCGTGTGGGGCCGGACAGCGACCTGTCGCGTTATCGCCAGGTCGATCGCGGCGCGCTGCAATTCTCCGAAGAAGTGGCCGCCACCAACGTCGAATTGGTGCGCGGTTACCAGGCATTACGCAATGAATTTTAATGAGGTTCCCATGAAGCAACTTCCCGTGACCGTGCTTTCCGGCTTTCTCGGCGCCGGCAAGACCACGGTGCTGAACCATATCCTGAACAACCGGCAGGGCATGCGCGTGGCGGTGATCGTCAACGATATGAGCGAGGTGAACATCGACGCCGCGCTGGTGGAAAATGCAGTGCATCTCGATCGCCAGGAAGAGAAGCTGGTGGAGATGAGCAACGGCTGCATCTGCTGCACGCTGCGCGAAGATCTGCTGGTATCGGTGCGCGAGTTGGCGCAGGACGGGCGTTTCGATTACCTGCTGATCGAATCGAGCGGTATCTCCGAGCCGCTGCCGGTGGCGGAAACCTTTACCTTTGAGGACGAAAAAGGCGAAAGCCTGTCGCAGTTCGCCCGGCTGGATACCCTGGTGACGGTGGTCGACGGGGTGAATTTCATCCAGCAGTATCAACAGGCGCAAAGCTTGCAGGAGGCCGGCCAAAGTCTGGGCGAGGACGATCTGCGCAGCGTGGCGGATCTGCTGATTGAGCAAATTGAGTTCTGCGACGTGATTCTGGTCAGCAAGACCGATCTGTTGACGCAAACGCAGCAGGGCGAAGTGATGGCGCTGTTGGCCAGCCTGAATCCCGACGCCCGCATTGTGCCGATCGCGCCGGGAAAACTGCCGCTGGAGGCGGTGCTGAATACCGGCAGCTTCAGCTTTGAAAAGGCGCAGCAGGCACCCGGCTGGTTGAAAGAGCTGCGCGGCGAACACCTGCCGGAAACGGAAAACTACGGCATCAGCAGCTTTGTTTATCAGGCGCGGCGGCCTTTTGCGCCGGACAAGTTCTACCGGGTGATCAACGGCGATTGGGGCGGCGGCCAGCTGCTGCGCTCGAAAGGCTTTTTCTGGCTGGCGACGCGGCCGCGGCTGGCCGGGCAGTGGAGCCAGGCCGGCGGCATCGCCCACTATGGTCTGGCGGGCACCTTTTGGCGCGCCATTCCACAAGACAATTGGCCGCAGGATCCCGAAACGAGGGCGCATATTCAGGAAAAATGGGTGGAGCCGTTCGGCGACATGCGCCAGGAGCTGGTGTTTATCGGCCAGCATCTGCAGCAGGCGACGATCGCGCGTCTGCTGGACGATTGCCTGCTGAGCGACGACGAAATGGCCGCCGGCGTGGACTATTGGCTGGATATGGCGGACCCGTTCCCTGAGTGGTAATTGCGCAATCTTCGTGTGGTAATGAGAAAAATTCTCAACAAAGTGCTTTACAGACGATACTGATAACTATTATCATCGCCTGGCAGTTCACGGAAGGCCACAGTTTGCGGCTCTGATGTGGAAGGCACGACATTGCTCACATTGCTTCCAGTGTTTTTTTAAGCCAGCTCGGGTGCTGGCTTTTTTTTTTGCCCACTATTCCTCATCCGCTTCGCCGTTTTGCAGCAGCGCATGTTTTTTCAGCATGCCGCGCAACTGGTGGTAGGTGAGCCCCAGCAGCTGCGCCGCCTTGCGTTGGTTGAACCGCCCTTGCTGCAACGCCGCTTCGATCAATGCCTTCTCCTGCTCCAACTGCCAATTTTTCAACTCCAGCGGCAGCGCCGGCAGCGCGCCGGCTCCTTCAAGCGGGAGCGCGACCGGCGGGGCCTCGCGCGGTGCAAACGGGTTGATCACGATCTCATCCAGCGGGTGGTCGCTGTCGCCGTGACGATAGACCGAGCGTTCAACCACGTTTTTCAGTTCGCGCACGTTGCCCGGCCAACCATAGCCGAGCAGCGTGTGCCTGGCGCGTTCGGTAAAGCCGGGAAACAGCGGCAGCGCCAGCTCGCGACACATTTGAATGGCGAAGTGTTCGGCCAGCAGCATGATATCGGGCCGGCGTTGGCGCAGCGGCGGCAGCTGCACCACGTCGAACGCCAGCCGATCCAGCAGATCGGCGCGGAACTTGCCCGCGGCTGCCAGCGCCGGCAGATCGTCGTTAGTGGCGCACACCAACCGCACATCCACCCGCAGCGGCTGGCTGCCGCCCACGCGCTCCAGTTGGCCGTATTCGATGACCCGCAGCAATTTCTCCTGCACCAACATCGGCGCGGTCGCCAGCTCATCCAGGAACAGCGTGCCGCCGTCGGCGCGCTCAAAGCGGCCCAGATGGCGTTTCTGCGCACCGGTAAAGGCGCCGGCCTCGTGGCCGAACAGCTCGGAGTCCAGCAGGTTTTCATTCAGCGCCGCGCAGTTGAGCGAGATGAATGGCCCTTGCCAACGGTTGGAGAGGTAGTGCAGGCGGTGGGCGATCAGCTCCTTGCCGGTGCCGCGCTCGCCGATCACCAGTACCGGTTTGTTCAACTTGGCGACCTGGGAGACTTGCTCCAACACTTCGACAAAGGCGTTTGCTTCGCCCAACAAATTCTCTGGCTGCTCGTTCATGATGAAATTCGCCAATGTTTGGTGAAAATAATCACTCTACAGCAAGCTCACAGAGAGTCAAAAATAAAATGTTGTTGTTTTTCAATCAAATAAAAGTTGGCACGGGTTTTGATTATATCTTTGGGCAAGCTGTACGACTTAACGCGGCGCTTCAGACGCCATCAGAACCAAGAGGAAGTGAATTATGGGTATTTTTTCTCGTTTTGCCGACATCGTGAACGCCAACATCAACACTCTGCTGGACAAGGCAGAAGATCCGCAAAAGCTGGTGCGGTTGATGATCCAAGAGATGGAAGACACGTTGGTCGAAGTTCGTTCCACGTCGGCGCGCGCGCTGGCGGAGAAAAAGCAGTTGCTGCGTCGCATCGAGCAGGGTGAAAACCAGGTTGGCGACTGGCAGGAAAAAGCCGAACTGGCGCTGCGTAAAGATAAAGAAGACTTGGCCCGCGCGGCGCTGATCGAAAAACAGAAGGTTGCCGATCTGATCGCCACGCTGACGCAGGAAGTGGCGACCGTAGAAGAAACGCTGGCGCGCATGAAGAGCGAAATCGGTGAGCTGGAAAACAAGCTGACCGAAACTCGCGCGCGGCAGCAGGCGCTGGCGCTGCGCCATCAGGCCGCGTCTTCTTCGCGTGAAGTGCGCCGCCAGCTCGACAGCGGCAAGCTGGACGAGGCGATGGCGCGTTTCGAACAGTTCGAACGACGCATCGACCACATGGAAGCTGAAGCGGAAAGCATCAGCATCGGTAAAAAGAAGTCGCTGGAGCAAGAGTTTGCCGAGCTGAAAGCCGACGACGCCATCAGTGAGCAACTGGCGGCGCTGAAAGCCAAGATGAACCGCTCCGAGTAAGGCGAACCGCGGCCACACGCCGGAGGTGGCCGCTACCCAGGACCCGATAAGAAGGAATAACAATGAGTGCTTTATTACTTGCCATTCCGCTGACAATTTTCGTGCTGTTTGTCGCGCCGATTTGGCTTTGGCTGCATTACAGCAATCGGCAACAGACCGGCATCCAGCTGAGTCAGCAAGAAATGCAGCGCCTGGCGCAGCTGGCGGAAGACGCCAAACGCATGCGTGAACGCATTCAGGCGCTGGAAGAGATCCTCGATGCGGAACACCCGAACTGGAGACAGTCCTGATGAGCACAACGCTGGGCAGTAAAAAGCTTTATCGCGTTCCCGAAGAAGGCATGGTGAAAGGCGTCTGCGCCGGTTTGGCCCACTATTTCGACGTGCCGGTGCGCCTGATCCGCGTGATGGTGGTGCTGTCGCTGTTCTTCGGGCTGTTCTTCTTCACGCTGGTGGCCTATATCGCGCTGGTGTTCGTGTTGGACGAAGCGCCGGCCAGCCGTTTTGAAGGCGAGCATCAGAAGACGCCACGCCAGCTGCTCGATCAGCTGGAGTATGAACTGGGCAGCGGCGAACAGCAGCTGCGTCAGGTCGAGCGCTATGTGACGTCCGATACCTTCGGCGTACAGAGCCGTTTCCGCAAGCTGTAACCCTTCTTGCGATACCCGGCCTGCGCTGGCCGGGCATCTGCGCCGCCGTTATCCCGTTGAATGTAAACTTAATCGTCTTGTGCCGGAGGGCATTGTCATGAATAAAATCGATGTCGCGAACACCGTCAGAACGGGTGGATTTAAACGAGGAGCGGCGGCAATGTTGAAGACATTGGCTAAAGTCATCATCATAGCGTTATTGAACTATGGCCCGGCGGGCGCCGCCGGCTGGCTGTTGAAGACCGTCGGCCGCAAACCGGTGCGCTTCGTGCTGGCGCTGGTGCTGGAACCGCTGTTCCGTAAAGGCCTGAACAAGGCATTCGGGCGTTACGTCAAGGAGAGCAATGAAACGACTGCAAAATGAGTTAACCTCGCTGGTCAACCGCGGAATGGATCGCCATCTGCGCCTGGCGGTGACCGGCCTGAGCCGCAGCGGCAAAACCGCCTTTATCACCGCCTTCGTCAACCAACTGCTGCATGTGCACAGCGGCGCGCGCATGCCGCTGTTTTCACCGGTGCGCGAAGAGCGCCTGCTGGGCGTCAAACGCATCCCGCAGCGCGATCTCGGCATCCAGCGTTTCACCTATGACGAAGGGCTGGCGCAGCTTTACGGCACGCCGCCGGCCTGGCCTACGCCGACGCGCGGCGTCAGCGAAATCCGTCTGGCGCTGCGTTACCGCTCCAACGACTCGCTGCTGCGCCACTTCAAAGACACCTCGACGCTGTACCTGGAGATCGTCGATTATCCGGGTGAATGGTTGCTGGATCTGCCGATGCTCGAGCAGGATTACCTGGCTTGGTCGCGTCAGATGACCGGGCTGCTGCAGGGCGAACGCGCCGAATGGGCCAAACCCTGGCTTGAGCTGTGCAAGGCTTGCGATCCGCTGGCCCCGGCCGATGAAAACCGCCTGGCGGCGATCGCCCAGGCCTACACCGATTATCTGCTGCGCTGCAAAAGCGAAGGGCTGCACTTCATTCAGCCGGGGCGTTTCGTGCTGCCGGGCGACATGGCCGGCGCGCCGGCGCTGCAGTTTTTCCCGTGGCCCGATGTGGCCGCAGTCGGTGAATCGAAGCTGGCGCAGGCCGACAAACACACCAACATCGGCATGCTGCGCGCTCGCTTCAACTACTACTGCCAGTCGATCGTCAAAAACTTCTACAAAGAGCATTTCGTTCGTTTCGATCGGCAAATCGTGTTGGTCGACTGTCTGCAGCCGCTGAACAGCGGCCCGCAGGCGTTCAACGACATGCGCCTGGCGCTGACCCAACTGATGCAGAGCTTCCATTACGGCAAACGTACGTTGTTCCGTCGCCTGTTCTCGCCGACCATCGACAAACTGATGTTCGCCGCCACCAAGGCGGACCATATCACCGCCGAGCAGCACGCCAATCTGGTGTCGTTGCTGCAACAGCTGGTGCAAGAGGCGTGGCAGAACGCGGCGTTCGAGGGCATCAGCATGGATTGCGTCGGCCTGGCCTCGGTGCAGGCGACCGAGAGCGGCATCGTCGATCACCAGGGGCAGCGCATTCCGGCGTTGAAGGGTAACCGCCTGAGCGACGGTGCGCCGCTGACGGTGTTCCCCGGCGAAGTGCCGGCGCGCCTGCCGGGGCCGGCGTTCTGGCAGAGCCAGGGATTCCACTTCGATGAGTTTCGTCCGCGCGCCATGAGCGTGGACAGCCCGTTGCCGCACATCCGGCTGGATGCGGTGATGGAGTTTTTACTGGGAGACAAATTGCGATGAGCGAGCCGATAAAACCGCGTATCGATTTTGACGAGCCGCTGCAGCCGCCACAGGAGCCGGCGTTGCGCGCCGGCGTCGCTTTTGACGCCGAGCAGGCGGAAAGCTTCTTTCCGGCGGCGCCGGAGCTGCAGCAGGAAGAGGAAGAAGGGCGCGCCGAGGGCATCATTAACGCTGCGCTAAAACCGAAACGCAGCCTGTGGCGCAAAATGGTCACCGCCGGGCTGGCGCTGTTCGGCGTCAGCGTGGTGGCGCAGGGCGTGCAGTGGGTGCATACCGCCTGGGTGCAGCAGGACTGGATCGCCATGGGCGGCGGCGTGGCCGGCGGCCTGATCGTGTTCGCCGGCGTCGGTTCGGTAGTCACCGAGTGGCGGCGTTTGTATCGGCTGCGTCAGCGTGCGGAGGAGCGCGACGTGGCGCGCGAGCTGTTGCACAGCCACGGGCTGGGGCAAGGACGCGAATTCTGCGAGAAGCTGGCGCGCCAGGCCGGGCTGGATCAGGGGCATCCGGCGCTGCAGCGCTGGCAAGCGTCGCTGCATGAAACGCAGAACGATCGCGAAGTGGTGGAGCTGTACGCCAAACTGGTGCAGCCGGTGTTGGACAACCAGGCACGGCGCGAAATCAGCCGCTCCGCCGCCGAATCGACGCTGATGATCGCCGTCAGCCCGCTGGCGCTGGTGGACATGGCGTTCATCGCCTGGCGCAACATCCGCTTGATCAACCGCATCGCCGCGCTGTACGGCATCGAGCTGGGCTACTTCAGCCGCATCCGCCTATTCCGGTTGGTGTTGTTGAACATCGCCTTCGCCGGCGCCTCCGAGCTGGTGCGCGAAGTGGGGATGGACTGGATGTCGCAGGATCTGGCGGCGCGGCTGTCGGCGCGCGCGGCGCAGGGTATTGGCGCCGGGCTGTTGACCGCGCGGTTGGGCATCAAGGCGATGGAACTGTGCCGTCCGCTGCCGTGGCTGGAAGGGGAAAAACCGAAGCTCGGCGATTTCCGCAGCCAACTGATCGGCCAGTTGAAAGACACGTTGAAAAAAAACGACGGCAAGGCCAAATAACCTCGCTATGGCGCTCGCGAGAGCGCCGTTTTCTGAGCGGTACCGGCGCGGGACGTAATCAAGACTTGACGATAGTCGATCCCCCTGCGAATGCGTGATAAATATCTGCCATATTAATTCTTGTTGTGATAACTCTCTGTTTGATGGCTAAAATGACGCCGATGCTGTTATTCACTTGCGTTTAAAATCAGCAGCCACGGCAATAAATCAGAGTTCTGTCAACTTTTGCTGACAGATCGCTTCTACCGCCCGGTGTGAGGGAGTATCATCATCGTCAACGATCCCCGCACCTGCAGAGATAAGGCCAACACTGATGCGTTTGGAAGTATTTTGCGAAGACCGTCTCGGTCTCACTCGAGAATTACTCGATCTTTTGGTATCGCGCAGCATTGACCTGCGTGGTATCGAGATCGATCCCATCGGCCGCATTTACCTCAACTTCTCCCAGCTGGATTTCGATACTTTCCGCGCGCTGATGGCGGAGATCCGCCGCATCGCCGGCGTGACCGACGTGCGCACCGTCAGCTTTATGCCTTCCGAACGCGAACATCGCGCGCTGCGTGCGCTGTTGGAGTCGATGCCGGAACCGGTGTTCTCCATCGATATGAAAGGCAAGGTCGAGCTGGCCAACCCGGCGGCGCAGGCGTTGTTCAGCCTGAACGAAGACAAAATCCGTAACCAGACCGCCGGCGCGCTGATCGGCGGCTATAACTTCAGCCGCTGGCTGGAGAGCGAGCAGACGGCGCCGCACTCGGAACGGGTGGTGATCCGCAGCCAGGACTTCCTGATGGACATCACGCCTATCTATCTGGAAGACGAACAGCAGCAGCCGGCCGCGGTCGGCGCGGTGGTGATGCTGAAGTCCACCGCGCGCATGGGCCGCCAGCTGCAAAATCTGTCGGTGAACGACGATACCGAATTCGATCACATCGTCGCGGTGAGCGCCAAGATGCGCCATGTGCTGGAGCAGGCGCGCAAACTGGCGATGCTCGATGCGCCGCTGCTGATCGTCGGCGATACCGGTACCGGCAAGGATATTCTGGCCCGCGCCTGCCATCTGCGCAGCCCGCGCGGCAAACAGCCGTTCCTGGCGCTGAACTGCGCCGCGTTGCCGGATGACGTGGTGGAGAGCGAACTGTTCGGCCATGCGCCGGGCGCGTATCCCAATGCGCTGGAAGGCAAGAAGGGTTTCTTTGAGCAGGCTAACGGCGGCTCGGTGCTGCTGGATGAGATCGGCGAGATGTCGCCGCGCATGCAGACCAAACTGCTGCGCTTCCTCAACGACGGCACCTTCCGCCGCGTCGGTGAAGAGCATGAGGTGCATGTCGATGTGCGCGTGATCTGCGCCACCCAGAAAAACCTTACCGAGCTGGTACAGCGCGGCGAATTCCGCGAAGATCTCTACTATCGCCTCAACGTGCTGACCATCACTATCCCGCCGCTGCGCGAGCGTCCGCAGGACATCATGCCGCTGACCGAGCTGTTCGTGGCGCGCTTCGCCGACGAGCAGGGCGTAGCGCGGCCCAAGCTGGCGAGCGATCTGGGCGGTTTCCTCAGCAAATACGGCTGGCCGGGCAACGTGCGCCAGCTGAAAAACGCCATCTACCGCGCGCTGACGCAAACCGAAGGCTACGAGCTGCGGCCGCAGGATATCGTGCTGCCGGAGTTCGAGGTGGAGATGTCGCTGG
Source organism: Serratia sp. BFP-2025 (assembly GCF_050880365.1). Taxonomy (NCBI): domain Bacteria; kingdom Pseudomonadati; phylum Pseudomonadota; class Gammaproteobacteria; order Enterobacterales; family Yersiniaceae; genus Serratia; species Serratia sp. BFP-2025. The sequence continues at coordinate 1,426,450 of NZ_JBPAFV010000001.1, forward strand.
GTGACGAGGTGTTGGACGGTTCGTTGGACGACATCAGCAAGCGTTTCGAGCGCTCGGTGCTGACGCGTCTGTATCGCACCTATCCCAGCACCCGCAAGTTGGCGAAACGGCTGGGCGTTTCCCATACCGCCATCGCCAACAAGCTGCGCGAGTATGGCCTGAGCAGCCGCAAGGGCGGCGCTGAAGGCGAAGAATAAAAAAGGCGCCTTGCGGCGCCTTTAACGTGTATTCAAAGCCGGCATCCGCCGGCTTTGTCATTTCAGCGCAGCCAGCGCCGCGTCGTAGTCTGGCTCGGTGGTGATTTCGTTCACCAGCTCGCTGTACAGCACGTTGTCCTGGCCATCCAGCACCACGACCGCACGCGCGGTCAGGCCCGCCAACGGACCTTCGGCGATTTCGACGCCGTACGCCTGCTTGAATTCGGCGCCGCGCAGGGTGGAGAGGGTGACCACGTTGCTCAGGCCTTCCGCGCCGCAGAAACGCGACTGCGCGAACGGCAGATCGGCGGAGATGCACAGCACCACGGTGTTATCCAGGCCGCTGGCCAACTGATTGAATTTACGCACCGACGTCGCGCAGACACCGGTATCGATGCTTGGGAAGATGTTCAGGACTTTGCGTTTACCCGCGAAGCTGCTCAGCGCTACGTCTGACAGGTCTTTGGCAACCAGCGAGAAGGCCTTGGCCTGTTCGCCCTGCTGTGGCAGCTTGCCCGCTACGCCGACCGGATTGCCTTGAAAATGTACTGTCTGAGTCATTGCTAGATTCCTTTTACAGGTGTTTATACAAAGGGTATGAACCTGATGAAACGGTGCGCCGGTAACGGCAGTTAACATCAGGTTCACACCCTGGCGACAGTTTATGACAACCGGGGCGGATTGGATATCAAAGTTTGCTAAATAGTTGTATATATTAGGCTGTTCTATAAAACATCACCGGCGCATCCACCCGCCTGGATGCGCGGTTTTCGCTCAGGAGCCGTTATGAGAGACATGCGTTTTTACCCGGAAGCCTGGCCGCTGCATACTGCCTTCGTGATTGCACGCGGCAGCCGCACCGAAGCCCGGGTGGTGGTGGTCGAAATCGAACAGCAGGAGGTGCGCGGCGTCGGTGAATGCACGCCGTATCCGCGCTATGGCGAGAGCGAGGAGTCGGTGATGGCGCAGCTGGCTGAGATGGCGCCGGCGATCGCGCAGGGCATGACCCGCGAGCAACTGCTGACGCAGATGCCGGCGGGCGCCGCCCGCAACGCGCTGGACTCGGCGTTGTGGGATCTGGAGTGCAGGCTGCACGGACAGAGCCTGTGGCAGCGCAGCGGCGTGATGGCGCCGGCGCAGATCCGCATGGCGCAGACCGTCAGCATCGGCACGCCGGAGGCAATGGCCTTCGCCGCACGCGAACTGGCGCGGCAGGGCGCCACGCTGCTGAAGATCAAACTCGACGATCACTATATCAGCGAGCGGCTGGTGGCGATCCGCGCCGCGGTGCCGCAGGCGACGCTGATCGTCGACGCCAATGAATCCTGGCAGGCGGAAGGGCTGGCGGCGCGCTGCCAGTTGCTGGCCGATCTCGGCGTGGCGATGCTGGAGCAGCCGCTGCCTGCCGGTGACGACGCCGCGCTGGAGCACTTTATTCATCCGCTGCCGATCTGCGCCGACGAAAGCTGCCACACCCGCGCCGATCTGCCACAGCTGGCTCAGCGCTATCAGATGGTCAACATCAAACTGGACAAAACCGGCGGCTTGACCGAGGCGCTGGCGCTGGCGCAGGCCGCGCGCGAACAGGGGTTCGCCATCATGCTCGGCTGCATGTTGTGCACGTCGCGGGCGATATCCGCCGCCTTGCCGCTGGCGCCGGCGGCGCGCTTCGTCGATCTGGACGGCCCGACCTGGCTGGCGCGGGACGTCGAGCCGGGACTGGCGTTCGAATGCGGGGCGATCGTCGATATCGCCCCGTAGCGATTAATTCGGGTAGGTCAGCAGCTCGGTCATCGCATCGATGTAGCGCTCGCTGGCGGCATCGGCGGAGATCGGCGGGAATTCGGCGGTGATGCACGGCAGCGACAGATCCGCGCACCAGCTGCCGAACGAACCGGGGGTTTCATAACCGACGCTGGTTACCAGCGGCAGTTCGAACTTGTGCGACAGCCAAACGCCGAGTCGCGAGCTGGCGGGATCTTCGATGCAGGCCAGCGGCTCATGGAATGACACCACCCAGTGCGGTTTCAGGCGATGAATAAGATGGCACAGCGCCTGGGTTTCCGGTTCGGAACCGGGGCGCCCGCCGGTGGAAAGCTTGACGTCACGCACCGGCGCCGCGCTGTTCCAGCGGTAGACGGTGTCGCCGGAGCGCCAGTTGGCGGCCGGGAAATTGCGGTTCAGATCGACGCCGTTGGCATTGGCGCGCAGCCCCAGTTGGCAGCCGTCGGGGTTGACCGCCAGCACCACATGGTGGCGCAGCTGGCTCGGCGCGATGCTGCGCAGCGCACAGGACAGGGTTACGATGGCGGCGCTCTCATCGCCGTGGGTGCCGGCGATGATAAGCCCGGTCTCGGGGCCGCTGACCGCCGCCGGGAAATAGAGCAGCGGCGCGCCCAGCAGCGAGCTGCCGTAGTTCTCTCCTGCGACGGCCAACTGGCCACGTTCACTGCGCGGTCGATGTTCGGTCATGGTGTTGTCCCTGAGTTAAAGTTCGAGAGTCATTGTCATTTTATTCAGTGTATTACGCTTTGCGGCATCTTTCCCATCGCAATTGTGCGGCGTTTGCGCGATCTGTGACGCCGCGGCGGCGAAAACGCCAATTAAACCGCACCTGGCCTGAGGCTGTTGTTATACTAACGGCAGAGCTAAGCCAATCACCCGCAAGAGGATTTAACATGCCAGTAGCCAGAATCATCGCCAGCTATAGCGAAAATGAAAATGACACCATCACGCTGCTGTGTGGCGTGGATGCTGAAAACCAGATCCGCCAGGGGGAATGGTTCGGCGTGGTGAAAAACGACGACGGGCGCGGGGACGAATCGAACTATCCGTTCACCCTGCACATCGATTATCAGAAAGATGCCTTCTATCTCGACTACGGCTACGATGACGCCGACGCGCGTCAGCTGCAAAAAACCGATATCTCGGCCCGCCCGCTGGCCGAGAAAGGCTTTTTCACCGTATTCGATGAAGAAGAGGGTGAAGAGTTCAGCTACCGCATCAACAGCATCCACCTGTACGACTGACGGTCACTGTTGTAAACACCACCCGTGCCGCCCTGCGCCGCACGGGTTTTTTATCGCCTGAATCGCACTTTTTGCAACTTCTCGGCCGCGGGCTCTAGGCCGGACGGATCTTGTGCTATATGATAAAAAATTCAGATGGTTAACGGGGGACAAATCATAATGACGGGAAAAAAAATGCAACGGGGTTTTCGTTTGGCGCTGTGCGCGGCGGCGATCGGCGCCTGTATGAGCAGCGCCATGGCGGCGCAGGTTCCCCCGGGCACCGCGCTGGCGGACAAACAGGAAATCGTGCGCCACATTAAAGACGAACCGGCCTCGCTCGATCCGATTAAAGCGGTGGGCTTGCCGGAGGCGCAGCTGGCGCGCGATCTGTTCGAAGGGTTGGTCAACCAGGACGCCACCGGGAAAGTGATCCCCGGCGTTGCCACCCGCTGGCAGACCAGCGATAACCAGACTTATATTTTCCATCTGCGCAAAGACGCGCGCTGGTCAAACGGTGACCCTGTCACTGCGAAGGATTTCGTCTACAGCTGGCAACGGCTGGTCGAGCCGAAAAACCTGTCGCCGTTCGCCTGGTTCGCCCAGCTGGCGGGGATCCAGAACGCCGAGCAGATCATCAGCGGCAAGCTGCCGGCCGATCGCTTGGGCGTGTCGGCGCCCGATGACTACACGCTGAAGGTGCAGCTGGATAAGCCGGTGCCGTACTTCGTCAGCCTGACGGCCAATTTCAGCCTGTTCCCGGTGAATAAGGCGGTGGTGGAAAAATACGGCAACGACTGGACCAAGGTCGGCAATCTGGTGGGCAACGGCGCGTTCAAACTGCAGGAGCGGGTGGTGAACGAGAAGTTGGTGCTGACGCCTAATGACCATTACTGGGATCATGCGCGCACCGTGCTGACCAAAGTGACCTTCGTGCCGATCAATCAGGAATCCAACGCCACCAAGCGCTACCTGGCGGGCGACATCGACATCACTGAATCCTTCCCGAAAAATATGTATCAGAAGCTGCTGAAAGACATTCCGGGGCAGGTGTACACCCCGGATCAGCTCGGCACCTATTACTACGCGTTCAACACCCAGCGCGCGCCGACCAACGACGTGCGGGTGCGTCAGGCCTTGTCCTACGCCATCGATCGCAAGATTATCGCGGAAAAAGTGTTGGGCACCGGCGAAAAACCGGCCTACCACTTTACGCCGGACGTGACCGCCGGGTTCAAACCGGAAGCGAGCTTGCTGCAACAGCAATCGCAGGCGGAGCTGGACGCACAGGCCAAGGCGTTGCTGCAGGCGGCCGGTTACGGCCCGAACAACCCGCTGAAGCTGACGCTGCTGTATAACACTTCGGAAAGCCACCAGAAGATCGCCATCGCCGTGGCCTCGATGTGGAAGAAAAAGCTGGGGATTGACGTCAAGTTGCAAAACCAGGAGTGGAAGACCTATATCGACAGCCGCAATACCGGCAATTTCGATGTGATCCGCGCCTCCTGGGTGGGGGATTATAACGAGGCGTCGACCTTCCTGTCGCTGTTGACCTCAACCCACAGCGGCAACATCGCCAAATTCAAGAGCGCGGACTATGACAAGCTGTTGGCGCAGGCGGGGCGGGAAACCAACCCGGCGGCGGTGACCGCCGATTACAACAAGATGGAACAGATCATTGCCGATCAGGCGCCGATCGCGCCGATATATCAATACACTAACGGCCGCCTGATCAAACCGTGGGTAAAAGGCTACCCGATCACCAATCCGGAAGACGTGGCCTACAGCCAGACGATGTATATCATCAAACACTGAACCGGTTTATTTATCGCCCCCGGCTAATGCGGGGGCTTTATTTTTTCGGCGCTGCAATGGCGAAGGTAATTAATTTTTCCACGCGATAAACCCCGTTTAATAATAAACAGGGCGGCTATCATCACATTATTGTTTCGCTATTTCAGAGTGCGGCTACGCTTATAGGCAGTCCCGCATGGCATCCACCACCACGCGGCCGCTCATATCGGTTTGAGTGATGCGGTAGCTGGTGGGGTAAGAGCGGCGGGTGCTGAAACGATCGTGAACGGAAACCTTGCCAATTTGCAGGCCGGCGGCGTTTTTCACGACAAACTCACTGATCTCTTCCTGGCCCTGGTTTTGCAAATGAATATTGCTGATTTTTTCCAACGTATCGCTGGCGTTTATTTTTAAATGGTCGCGTAACATAACTACCTCCTCGTAGTGAGAAAAGTATATGCCCCTAAAATTTGCGCTGAAACAGCTTTGTGTTGATTTATTATTATCATTTTGAATTAAAATTGATAGCAATATGTTAAGTCATAATAATAACGGCATTGCCAGCGCTTTATCGGCGATATTGTCTGATTTATCGGCGGTGGTTTATTTCATTGCCGTTATTATTAGTCTGCATTAATGGGAAAGAGCGCCGGCCTGGCCGCCGGAGCCGGAAAGACACAGGCGACGTTGTGCCCACAGCCGGGTACGATCGTTAACCGATGCGGTTTATCCGGCGCCAGATAACGTCGGTCATAGTCGGCATAGGCCAGGGCGCGCTGCAGCCGATAGGGCCCCTGTAGCTGGGCGGCGCAGGACTTGTCGAGTATCCGATAGTAGGCACCCGGTGCGGCGCCGGTATCATCGGCGGCGGCCAGATAGGTGATATCGGCGGCGGCGTAGCGCCGGCGGGCCGCGTCGGCGCTACGCTGCAGGTGAGCGGGAAGCGTTTCCAGGCCGTATTTCCAGCGGTTGGCCTGTGGACACTGTCCGGCGTCCGCCGTTTGCCAGTGAAAACGGCACGTTTTTTCACTGGTGCAGTTCTCCCAGTTTGTCGGCTGGGGCCGCAGGCTGTCAAAATAGAGCCAGCTGCCGGGATCGGCCACCACATAGCGCACACGCACTCCGTCCGGCGGGTTGGCGAAGCCAACATAATGCTGCACGAACTGGGCGCCGGCGGAAAAACCGGCCAGGGTTATCGTCTGCAGCGACGGCCAGCGCCGGTGCAGATCGGCCAACAGCTTATCCATGGCGTTGAACGAACCGGTTTTCCCACCATTATCCAAACCGCCTTCGATCCAGGAGCCACAGCGCCACAGGGCATCGCCGTCTTGTGGCCGGGGCAGGCCGGTGGAATGGCAGTGTGTGGCGAGTTTTTCCGGTACCTGGAACAGCGGGGCGGCCAGCAGGGTATCGCTTCCCGCTCCTGCTGCTTGCGCGGCGTCGATCGCCGCCTGCAGCGTTTTCGCGGCATCGCGCGGGTGACCGTGTATCACCACCAGTGCGCTTCGCGGCTGTGCGCTGTGCTCATGGGCGACATAGTAAGTGATATCGCCGGCCGCCGTCGTTACGTGAAAAGGCGTGGAGATGCGCCCCAGCGTCGGTTCTGCATGCAGCGGTTGGCTGGTGAACAGCGTGGCCGCTACCACGGTACTGAGCAGGCGGCGCAGAGCCGTCAGGATCGATGCAGAATGTATCGCGCCTGATTCAGTACTTCCCGCCATTTTTGCTCCTCTGTTTGCGCTGATGTTTCCTCGACTGAAGTATAGAGCACGCTTTTCGTTCGTTGTGCAAACTGGCGTTACAGCTTGGCCTTTGATCTCCAAGGCGTTAACGCTAGACTCAGCAACATAAGCAAGACTTGAGGGGATAAATGAATGGATGTGATTGAGGGGAGCGAGCTGCAGGTCGCCGATGCGGTTTACGCCTACCAGTTGGACGGTAAGGGGGGCGTAACGTCGATCGAGCAGGATGACAAGATTACCTGCGACGCACCGTGCTGGCTGCATCTTGATTACGCGCACCCGGCCAGCGCCGAATGGCTGAGCACCACACCGTTATTGCCGGACTCGGTGCGTGAAGCGCTCTCCGGCGAAAGCTCACGGCCGCGCGTCAGTCGCCAGGGCGAAGGCACCATGATCACCCTGCGCAGCATCAACTTCAACGCCAACTCGCGGCCGGATCAGCTGGTCACCATCCGCGTGTACATCACCGACAAACTGATTCTCTCCACCCGGCATCGCAAGGTCTATTCCATCGATCAGGTGGTGAACGATCTGCAAAGCGGCGCCGGACCAACCAACAGCGGCAACTGGCTGGTGGAAATTTCCGATGCGTTGACCGATCATACCAGCGAATTCATCGAAGATCTGCACGACCGGATTATCGACCTGGAGGACGCATTGCTGGAGCAGCAGGTGCCGGAGCGCGGCCAGCTGGCATTGATCCGTAAACAGCTGATCGTGTTGCGTCGTTACATGGCGCCGCAGCGCGACGTCTTCGCGCGGCTGGCCAGCGACCGCCTGCCGTGGATGAGCGATGACGATCGCCGCCGCATGCAGGACATCGCCGATCGGCTGGGTCGGGGATTGGACGATCTGGACGGCAGCATCGCGCGCACCGCCATATTGTCCGACGAAATCACCACGGTGATGGCCGACGCGATGAACCGCCGCACTTACACCATGTCATTGTTGGCGATGGTATTTTTGCCCACCACCTTCCTGACCGGGCTGTTCGGCGTCAACCTGGGCGGCATCCCGGGCAACACGGCGTCATTTGGTTTCGGTACTTTCTGCCTGATGCTGTTGGCGCTGGTAGGAGGCGTAGCCTGGTGGCTGAAGCGCAGCCGCTGGCTATAGGCAAAAATGATGAAAACCCGGTTAACATTGAGCAATATCAACATTTAGCCGGGGCAAATGGGGCATGATCTCTCTCGCAGGTGAATGCAACGTCAAGCGATGGGCGTTGCGCTCCATAATTGTCTTACTTTCTTATTTTTGAATTACTGCATAGCACATTTGATTCGTACAATGCCGGTTTAATCACCGGCATTTTTTTATTCCGTTTTCTCGCTTCCTCAGGCCGCGCTTTCATCCCAGAAGCTGGCTTCAATCTTGTGCCCATCCAAATCACGGACAAAGCAGCCGTAGTAGGCCTCGCCGTAGTGCGGCCGCGAACCGGGCGCGCCTTCATCGACGGCGCCGGCCAGCAGCGCCTGGCGGTGGAACTCATCTACCTGTTGCTTGCTGGTGGCGAAAAAGCCGACGTGCGTGCCGTTGCCGAGCGAGGCGGGGTGGCCGTCGATCGGCACCTGCAACCAGAACTCCGGGTAGTCGCGGCCATAACCGATAGCGCCGGGATGCTCCAGCACGCGTCGGCAACCCAGGGCGGCCAGCGTGCGATCGTAAAAGGCGGCGGCGGCAGCGAAATCGTTGGTGCCAAGCGAGACGTGGGACAGGCAGGGGGTGATATTCATTGCGCGATCTCCATATGACTGTATAAATACACAGTATAGGGTAAAAACGGCATCGCCCAGTAAATTTTGCGCAAACTGTGAACAGGATCGAGATCGTCGAGAGAGAGAAATGTCGCCGCTTGTAGGGGGCAAGCGGCGAAGGGCGTTATTTGATTTCCAGCACGTTCAAACGCTCCGGCGCAGGCGCTGCGTCATCCGCGTCTTCCGGCTGCCAACCGACCGGCTGCATCGGAATGTCTTCACGGTCGAAGGCCAAATCGCCGCCGTCCACCACGGCGCTACCGTGTTGGATGCCTTTGAAATCGAACAGGTTGATATCGCTCAGATGCGAAGGCACCACGTTTTGCATGGCGCTGAACATGGTTTCCAACCGGCCCGGGTAACGTTTGTCCCAGTCGCGCAGCATATCGCCGATGACCTGGCGCTGCAGGTTAGGCTGTGAGCCGCACAGGTTGCATGGGATGATCGGGAATTCTTTGGCGATCGAGAAACGCTCGATGTCTTTCTCGCGGCAATAGGCCAGCGGGCGAATGACCACGTGCTTGCCGTCGTCGCTCATCAGCTTGGGCGGCATGCCTTTCATCTTGCCGCCGTAGAACATATTGAGGAACAGCGTCTGCAGAATGTCGTCGCGGTGGTGACCCAGCGCGATCTTGGTGGCACCCAGCTCGGTGGCGGTGCGATACAGAATACCGCGGCGCAGGCGCGAGCACAGTGAGCAGGTGGTTTTGCCTTCCGGGATCTTGTCTTTGACGATGCTGTAGGTGTTCTCTTCGACGATCTTGTACTCCACCCCCAGGCTTTCCAGGTAGGCGGGCAGAATATGCTCCGGGAAGCCGGGTTGCTTCTGATCGAGGTTTACCGCGATCAGCGAGAAGTTGACCGGCGCGCTCTGCTGCAGATTGCGCAGGATTTCCAGCATGGTGTAGCTGTCTTTGCCGCCGGACAGGCAGACCATGATGCGGTCGCCTTCTTCAATCATATTGAAATCGGCGATCGCTTCGCCCACGTTGCGGCGCAGGCGCTTTTGCAATTTGTTCAGGTTGTATTGCTCTTTTTGGCTAACGGATTGCTTTTCTGACATTTAAATCGTGCTCATTCTCAATGGGGGGCACTAGGGGCATGGCGTTTTAGACCGCAAGTTTACCATTCAACCGGTCGATTTTGATCATTATTCATCATCATGCATCCATACACCCGACGCGAGGCCTGTATGGTACGGATTGCGCGCAGGAATGCCAGCAGGTTTTATCGCTACGGCTTGCGTCAGCGGTAAAAAACAGGGCGCGAATCGCTCGCGCCCTGATGGGGTTACTCGGCGGCGGATTTTTCCGCCTTGCCGGCCAGCAGGCTGAGGAAGTCGTATTTCTCCTTCAGCTCTTTTTCCGCGGCCTGGTACAGCGCGCTGGCCACTTCCGGCTGCTGCGAGTTCAGGCGACGGAAGCGCTGCTCGTTCAGCAGCGTTTCAGCCAGGCTGCTGTTCGGTGGCCGGGAGTCCAGTGCCAATGCGGCCTTGCCCTCGGCGCTGCGGCGCGGATCGAAGCGGTACAGCGGCCAGAAGCCGGTGGCGGTCAGCTGTTTCATCTGATCGTGGCTGAGCGCCAGATCGTAGCCGTGCTCTTCGCACGGGCTGTAGGCGATGATCAGCGACGGCCCCGGATAGGCCTCGGCTTCCTGAATCGCTTTCACCGTTTGATTGAGCTGCGCCCCCAGCGAGATTTGCGCGACGTAGACATGGCCATACATCATCATGCTGACGCCCAGATCCTTGCGCGCCTTGCGCTTGCCGTGTTCGCCGAATTTGGTCACCGCGCCGAGCGGCGTGGCCTTCGACTGCTGGCCGCCGGTATTGGAGTAGCACTGGGTGTCGAGCACCAGCACGTTGACGTTCTCGGTCAGGCTGAGAACGTGATCCAAACCGCCAAAGCCGATGTCGTAGGCCCAGCCGTCACCGCCGATCAGCCAGATGGATTTATCCACCAGATAGTCGGCATCGGCCGCCAGCTGACGCGCGTCTGCGCCTTCAATACTCGCAAGTTGCGTGCGCAGTTCGGCGATTTGCTTACGGCGCGGCTCCGGCGCCACGTCGGCCATCTGCAGAGCGTTGACCAACTGCTCCGGCAGCTGCTGCGCCAGCGCGTTCAGCAGGCGCAGCACCCGCGCGCGATGTTGATCGACCGTCAGGCGGAAGCCCAGGCCGAATTCGGCGTTGTCCTCGAACAGCGAGTTGGCCCACGCCGGCCCGCGCCCTTCGGCGTTGGTGGTATACGGCGTGGTCGGCAGGTTGCCGCCGTAAATTGACGAGCAGCCGGTGGCGTTGGCGATCAGCAAACGATCGCCGTAGAGCTGGGTCAACAGTTTGATGTACGGCGTTTCGCCGCAGCCGGAACAGGCGCCGGAGTACTCGAACAGCGGCGTGATCAGTTGCGAGGTGCGAATGTCGATGCGCTCCAGCTGCGCCGGATCGATTTCCGGCAGCTGCAGGAAGAAGTCGTAGTTGTCTTTTTCCGCCGTCAGATTATCGAGGCGCGAAGCCATGTTAATCGCCTTGATCTCCGGGTTCTGGCGATCTTTCGCCGGGCAGACCTCGACGCACAGGTTGCAGCCGGTACAATCTTCCGGTGCCACTTGCAGAACGTATTTTTGCCCGCGCATATCGCGCGCTTTCACATCCAGAGACTGCAGAGAAGCGGGCGCGTGTTCCATCTCGGCCGGCTGAACCACCTTGGCGCGAATGGCGGAGTGCGGGCAGGCGGCGACGCAGTGGTTGCACTGGGTACAGAGATCGGGCTGCCAGACCGGGATCTCTTCGGCGATGTTGCGCTTTTCCCACTGGGTGGTGCCCACCGGCCAGGTGCCATCCGGCGGGAAGGCGGAAACCGGCAGCGCATCACCCAGCCCGGCCAGCATCGCCGCGGTAACGGTTTTGACGAAGTCCGGGGCGGCGTCCGAGACCACCGGCGGGCGCATCGGGCTGCTGCCGTCGACCGGCTGCAGCGGAATTTCAATCAGCGCGCTGCGGGTGGCGCCCAGCGCCTGCCAGTTGCGCTCGACGATCTCCTGGCCCTTGCTGCTGTAGCTGCGGGCGATGGCGTCCTGCAGCTGTTGCAGCGCCACGTCGCTCGGCAAGATCTGCGTCAGATGGAAGAACGCCATCTGCATCACGGTGTTGATGCGTGCGCCGAGCCGGCATTCACGCGCCAGCTTGGCGGCGTTGATGATATAGAAACGCGCCTGGCGTTGGTGCAGCAGTGCCTGAACCTCCTGCGGCAGGCGCGACCAGACCTCGTCGGCGCCGTAAGGGGTATTGAGCAGGAAGGTGCCGCCGGGCTTCAGGCGTTCGACCATCTGGTACTTATCGATAAACTGCAGCTGGTGGCAGCCGACGAAGTCCGCGCGGCTGACCAGATAGGCCGAGTTGATCGGCTGCTCGCTGACGCGCAGGTGCGATACCGTCAGGCCGCCGGCCTTTTTGGAGTCGTAGACGAAATAGCCCTGGGCATACAGCGGCGTGGCGTTGCCGATGATTTTGATGTTGTTCTTGGTGGCCGAGACCGAGCCGTCGCTGCCTAAACCGTAGAACAGTGCTTCCAGCGAGGCGCGCTGCGGCAGGATTTCGTCGCTCAGCGGCAGCGAAAGGCCGGTGACATCATCGAAGATGCCGACGGTGAAACGCGGGCGCGGCTGCGGCTGCGCCAACTCGCGGAACACCGCCAGCGCACAGTCCGGGCCGAACTCTTTCGACGACAGCCCGTAACGGCCGCCGATCACCCGCGGCAGCGTGGCGCGCTCCCCCTGGCTGTAGGCTTCCGCCAGCGCGGTCATCACGTCCAGATACAGCGGTTCGGCCAGCGCGCCCGGTTCTTTGGTACGGTCGAGCACCGCGACGCTGCGCACGCTGTCGGGCAGCGCGCCGAGCAGGTGTTTGGCGGAGAACGGCCGGAACAGCCGAACTTTCAGCACGCCGACTTTCTCGCCGCGGGTCAGCAGGGTGTCGATCACTTCTTCGCAGGTGCCGGCGGCGGACCCCATCACCACCACCACGCGCTCGGCCTGCGGATGGCCGTAATAGTCGAACGGCCGATAGTGACGGCCGGTGAGGGCGGCGAAGGCTTCCATGGCCGCGATCACGTGCTGACCGGTGGCGTCATACCACGGGTTGGTGGCTTCGCGGGACTGGAAATAGGTATCCGGGTTGGCGGAAGTGCCGCGCACCACCGGATGATCCGGCGACAGCGCCCGGCTGCGGTGAGCGTCGATCGCTCCCTGAGGCAGCATTTGTCGCAGCGTATCGTCGCTCAGCGGCACGATCTTGTTGATTTCGTGCGAGGTGCGGAACCCATCGAAGAAATGAATAAACGGCACGCGCGCGTTGAGGGTGGCGGTCTGCGAGATCAACGCGAAGTCCTGCGCTTCCTGCACGCTGCCGGCGCACAGCATGGCGCAGCCGGTCTGGCGTACCGCCATCACGTCCGAATGGTCGCCGAAGATCGACAGCGCGTGCGTAGCCACGGTGCGCGCGGCGACGTGCAGTACGAATGGCGTCAGCTCGCCGGCCAGTTTGTACAGCGTGGGGATCATCAGCAGCAGACCCTGCGATGAGGTGAACGAGGTCGACAGCGCACCGGTTTGCAAAGCGCCGTGCACGGTGGCGATCGCGCCGCCTTCCGACTGCATTTCCACCACCCGGGGGATATCGCCCCAGATATTTTGCCGGCCATCGCCGGACCAGGCGTCCGCCTGCTCAGCCATGGTAGAACTTGGCGTGATAGGGTAGATGGCAATCACTTCGTTGGTGCGATAGGCCACGGAAGCGACTGCATTATTACCATCTGTAGTTATCATCGACGTTACCTTTTCATTGCTCACAAAGCCGCGAAAGCACGCTTTCGCAGTAATGGAAAAAGTCTAACAGAGGGTTTGAACGTGGCTTTATCGCATTTGTGTGGCGAGCGATAAATCGGCAATGCGGCCGGGGGCGGCTATTTTCCCTGTGGAGAAACGTCACGCCAATAAATTGTTTTCGCCGTTTAAAGACAATTTATTTCCGGCGGGTCATAATTGCCTATCGGTAAACTGACAGAAGAAAACCATGAGCGCATTTATGTATTTAGCGATGGCGATCGTCGCAGAAGTGATCGCCACCACCATGTTGAAAGCCTCCGAGGGTTTTACCCGCCTGTGGCCGTCGTTGCTGGTAGTGCTGGGCTACGGCGTGGCATTTTGGGGGCTGTCGATGGTGGTGAAAAGCATGCCGTTGGGCATCGTGTACGCGATCTGGTCGGGCATGGGGATCGTGCTGGTGTCGGTTGCTGCGGTATTCGTTTATCAGCAAAAATTGGATTGGCCGGCGATCGTCGGCATGGGATTAATTATTGCCGGCGTGCTGGTGATTAATTTACTGTCGAAAGCCTCGGTGCACTGAGTGTTATTTTGATGTAAAAAAAAGCCGGCGTGGCAGCGAGCCGCGCCGGTTGAAGAATTCAGCCATCATTCACTGAAAATAGTGGAATGCTAATTAGTTAGCGCCGTCAGCATAGACGTAAATATCGTTCTCTCCGGTAGCAAAAAATGCGCCGTCATGGCGAAAGCACGCGGGGCTAATTAATACCCATATCGCCGCTAAAAGCGGCGCAGCCGGCAGCGGTGACGTTATCACTTTCTGCCTGCCTCCGGGCCCAGACCGCGGGTGGCGCCGTCACGTTTGGCGCTTCGCGCCGCGGCGGAAATATTCTGCAAACAAAATAAATGTCCGGCCGGCGCAAAAAAACGATAAATAATGGCCGGAATATATTTTCATTATTTATATATCGAGCTAGATTAAACAAGTTTGCATCAAAGATAGCGAAACGTGTCCGCCAAGTGACGCGCGTTATCAGCAATGGCGATTTTACACAGCGCAGTTCCGGGTTCAGGAGTGGGATAATGACGACATCAAAATGGCTGCTTGCCAGCGCCGTGCTGCTTTTAGCCGCCTGCAGCAGCAATAACGAAGAGCCAGTACAGCAGGGTAACAGTGCCAGAATCAATACGTTGCAGACCAGCGCCGGTTGCGCGGCGGTCGGCGGCGTCACCACCATCGCGCACAACTTGAACGGCGAAGCGCTGCGCATGTGCCAGATGCCGAACGGCAAACAGTGTGAGGAACGCACGCTGGGCCTGGGCAGCTGCGCCGGATAAGCCCGCGGCGCCTGACCCGGCGCGCAGGTCAATACACCCAGTCGCGCAGGGTATAAACCAGCGTGTGGCCGCTGCCGCTTAGCGTCAGCCGTTGGGCGTTTAGCGTCACGTCGGCGCCGTTTTCCAGCACGGCGCCGATGACGTGATCCCAGCGGTTGCGCTGCGCATCAGGGCACAGCTTGCGCGTCGTGGCCAGCGGTTTCACTGTCAGCACACCGTCGCGTAATTGCCCCTGCCCGAAGAAGCGGTTGCACATCGTGCCGGACACGTGCAGGTGCTCGCCGAACTCCAGATTGAGCAGGCCGCTGCCCGTTGGGGCTTTTGCCGCTTCACCATCCACGCTCTGCAACACGAAATTATGATGCAGCAGGTCGCCGGGCGTGACGGTCGCGTGCGGTTTCATATTGCACCCCGCTAAGGCCAACGCCGCCAGGGCGGTCGTCGTGACTTTTCTCATCGTCGCTCTCTCAAATAAACAGGGCGCCTTGGCGGCGCCCTGAGATCAGGTTCAGGCGTTCAACTGGTTCGGGCAGGTTTCGCCGCGATCCAACTGGCTGATGTTCTGCAGCGTGGTTTGTGAAATGCTGGTCAGCGCCTCTTCGGTCAGGAAGGCCTGATGGCCGGTGAACAGCACGTTATGGCAGGCCGACAGGCGGCGGAACACGTCATCCTGAATCACGTCGTTAGACTTGTCTTCAAAGAACAGGTCGCGCTCGTTCTCGTAGACATCCATCCCCAGCGCGCCGATTTTCTGTTGCTTCAGCGCGTCGATGGCGGCGGTCGAGTCAATCAGCGCGCCGCGGCTGGTGTTGATCACCATGACGCCGTTTTTCATCATCGCGAAAGCGTCGGCATTCAGCAGATGGTGGTTTTCCGGCGTCAGCGGGCAATGCAGGGTGATCACGTCGGACTGTGCGTACAGCGTTTTCAGATCGACATATTCAGCACCCAGCTCCAGCGCCTGTTCGCTCGGGAATGGATCGTAGGCCAGCAGCTTCATGCCGAAGCCTTTCAGAATGCGCATCGTCGCCACGCCGATTTTACCGGTGCCGATCACGCCGGCGGTGCGGTTGTGCATGTTAAAACCGATCAGCCCTTCCAGCGAGAAGTTGGCGTCGCGGGTGCGTTGATAGGCGCGGTGAATACGGCGGTTCAGGCACATCATCATGCCAATAGTGTGTTCCGCCACGGCCTCCGGCGAGTAGGCCGGCACGCGCACCACCTTGATGCCCAGTTCTTTGGCGGCGTCCAGATCGACGTTATTAAAGCCGGCGCAGCGCAGGGCGAGGATCTCGACCCCCAGCGCCGCCAGTTCTTCGAGCACTTCACGGCTGCCGTCGTCGTTGACGAAGATACACACCGCCTTGCACCCGGCGGCCGTTTTGGCGGTTTTTTTGCTGAGTAAAAAGTCGAAGAATTCCAGCTCATAGCCAAACTGCTGATTCACCAGTTCGAGATATTTACGGTCATACTGTTTGGTACTGTATATCGCCAATTTCATCGTGGTTTCTCCACCGTGATTTTGTGATCAATTTAACAGATTTTAGTAAATTCGACAATTGGTTAGCCATTTCCGACAGGGTCAAAATCGCCGCTGTCGGGCTGCGCTGGGGGCTTGGTACGGTGAAGGGAAGGCGACGGTGGTGGCGAGTGACAAAAAAATCCCCACGGGGGTGTGGGGAATGGCTTCTCTAGTACACAGTTAGCTAGCAGCTAAACTTTTATTAGAATGCTTGCAAGACTATTAATCATCAACGGTAACGACAATAACAAAAGTCTGAAAACTGTCTCATTCATGTGATGTATATGTAACGAAAATCTACAATCCCGCATACGTTTGCGCCAAAAGGGTGCAAATCGCCTCTGCGACCGCGCTCAGCTTCACCCTATGTCAAATTCGTGCCATCATTATTGTCAATTCAGGCATAGACTTAACGAATGCCTAACTCAGGAACGAAGCAATCATTTAATGACCAGGCGATTGAAAGTATTCATAGGGACGGTGGCGGGCGGCGCAATCCTGGTGCTGGCGTTGTGGCAAACCTTGCCGCGCTGGCTGCCGGGGGTGTTATCGCATTGGTTGCCGGCGGGAAGCCGACTGGAATTGCAGGGCGGATTGCATTGGCGCCAGGGCGGTCTGGCGTTGGCGGGGGCGCGTTTCAGCGCGCAAGATTGCCTGCTGGCCAACGTCGGGCCGACGCGACTGGCTTACCGGCAAGGCCGCTGGCAGCTGTCGAGCGATAAGGTCAGCGTCGATAGCGCCTGTTTGTCAAAACTGCCGGGCGGCGACGACAACAGCACGCCGCTGGCGCTCGACCAGCTGCAGCGGCAGCTGCCGCCGCTGGATCTCACGATTAACGATCTGACGCTCATTCCCTGGCAGCGCTATGCCGGCAAACTGCAGCTTACCTCCGGCACTGATGGGCAACGCCTGCATTATCAGGGGCCGAATCTCAGCGCCGAGGCGCAACTGGATGAAAAACAGCAGCTGACGTTGCAGAGCCTGACCGTCCTCCCGCCCAACAGTGCGCAACCGCTGCACCTCGCCGGCAAGATAACCATTCCGCTGGATCTGGCCAGCCTGCCGACGCAGGGCGCGTTGCAGGGGGAAATGCAGACCGCCTATCTGGAAAAACCGGTGTTGCTGGACATGCGCTGGCAACAGCAGCAGGGCGTGTTGACGGTGAGCGAAAAAGGCGACGATCGGCCGCTGGCGGTGTTGCCGTGGGAAGTGACGCCGCAGCGCGTCAGCATCAAGCAGGGCGAGTGGCGCTGGCCGTACAGCGGGCAACCGTTGAACGGCGGCCTGAGCGTCGCGCTGCACGACTGGAGCAAAGGGCTGGATGAAACAGAGATCAGCGCGCGACTGAACGTGATCACCGCCGGCCACAATGGCAAGGGCAATGCGGTGCTGACCCTCGGGCCGGGCAAGGTAGGCTTGACCGACAGCGATCTGCGTTTCCAACTGACCGGCCAGGCCAATCTGGCCGACTTCTCCACCACGGCGTCGATCCCGGGTGTGATCGGCGGCAGCATTCTCAACCCGACGCTGGTGCTGCAGCCGGGCTCGCTGCTGCGCCTGTGGGGCAAAGTGTCCCCGGAAATGAAGCTGGACGAGGCGCGCTTGCCGCTGGCGGGGGTGAAAGTGACCGCCGCCGGTATCACCGGCCGTCTGCAGGCTATTTTGAGCGCCAGCGACAGTTACTGGGGGCGTTTCAAGCTGCACCTGGATGGCCAGGCGCAGGATTTCTGGCCAGACAAGGGCGACTGGCAATGGCGTTACTGGGGTAATGGCCGTTTGCCGCCGCTGCAGGCCGCCTGGGACGTCGCCGGCAGCGGCCGCTGGCAGGACAGCGAGCTGGTGCTCGACAAGCTTTCCACCGGCTTCGATAAATTGAAGTATGGCCTGGTGACGGTCGCCGCGCCGCGCTTGAGCCTCAATCAGCCGCTGCGCTGGCAGCGTGATGAACAAAACCCGCAGTTCAACGGCGAATTACAACTGGCGGCGGATAAGGTCAGCTTCAGCGACGGCGGCCATCTGCCGGCGCCGGTGCTGGCGCTGCAGCTGAATGGCCGTTCGCCGGACAGTTTCCAGTTGCAGGGCAAACTGCAGGCGCAGCAGATCGGGCCGATTGCGCTGCGCGGCCGTTGGGACGGCGAACGCCTGCGCGGTGAGGGCTGGTGGCCGAAACAGTCGCTGAAGGTCTTCCAGCCGCTGCTGGCGCCGGATCTTAATCTCACGCTGCGCGACGGCGAATTTTACGCCCAGTCGGCGTTCTCCGCCGCCCGCGAACAAGGGTTCGAGGCCGGTGGCCACTGGGTGGTGAAAAACGGCGGCATGTGGCTGAAAGACGGGGAAATGAGCGGCCTGGACTTCATCCTGTCATACCGGTTCAAGCAGCATCAGTGGCAATTGGGGGCTAAACAGCCGGTGTCGCTGCGCATCAAGTCTTTCACCAACCTGTTCGAGATGCAGAACATTTCCGCCGATCTGCAGGGCACCTATCCTTACAGCGAAGGGCGGCCGCTGACGTTGAGCAACGTCGGCGTGGACATGCTCAACGGCCATATCAGCCTGTCGGCGCTGCGGTTGCCGCAGCATGACGCCGCGGTGCTGAAGCTGGACAAGGTCGATCTCAGCGCGTTGTTCACCGCCCTGAAACCCAAGCAGTTCGCGATGTCCGGCCGGGTCGACGGCGAGCTGCCGCTGTTCCTGAACCACCCGAAATGGCTGGTGCAAAACGGCTGGATCGCCAACGCCGGCACACTGACGCTGCGGCTGGACAAAGACATGGCCGACGCCATCGGCAGCAATAACCTGGCGACCGGCGCGGCGATCGACTGGCTGCGCTACATGGAAATCAACCGTTCGCACGCCCGGGTCGATCTCGATAACCTGGGCGAGCTGACGCTGAGCGCGCGCATCGACGGTATCAACCCGCAGAAGAGCGCCAAGCGCGAGGTGATCCTGAACTATCGCCATCAGGAAAACGTGTTTCAGCTGTGGCGCAGTTTGCGCTTCGGCGACAATTTACAGGAGTGGCTGGAGCAGGCCCTCTCACAACCTGGGGAACAACAATGAAAATCATGAGTGTGTCGGCGCTGGCAGCGGTGCTGTGCGTTTCGCTGCTGAGCGGCTGCGTGCCGCGCATCGAGGTGGCGACGCCGAAGGATCCGATCACCATCAATATGAACGTCAAGATCGAGCATGAGATTCATATCAAGGTGGATAAGGACGTCGAAAACCTGCTGAAAACCCAAAGCGGTCTGTTCTAGGAGCCGACATGAAAAAACGTTATGTGTGGCTGGCTGGCGCCGCCTGGCTGTTCAGCAGCGTGGCGATGGCACTGACGCTGGATGAGGCGAAGCAGCAAGGGCGGGTGGGCGAAACCCTGAGCGGCTATATTGCGCCGGTGAAACAGGATGCGGAAACGCTGGCGCTGGTGAAGCGCATCAACGCCGGCCGCGCCGAGAAGTATCAGGAAGTGGCGGACGGCAACCATATCGCCGTCGACGAAGTGGCACGCATGGCCGGGCAGAAGCTGGTGACGCGTGCGCAGAGCGGCGAGTATGTGCGCGGCATCAACGGCCAGTGGCTGAAGAAATAAAAAAAAGCGCGCCGTCTGGCGCGCCAAGAGATACGGATAGATGATTATTATGAGGGTAGTGCAGGTTTGACAGGACTGACGTCTTGTCCGGCAGGGGCATGGCGCCCCTGCGCGGGATCTTAGGCGGCAACCACCTGAGACAGGGCCGCTTTGGCGTCTTCCTGGGCTTTGGTGGCCACTTCCGGGCCGTAGGCGATGCCTTCCGCGAAGACGAACTCCACGTCGGTGATGCCGATGAAGCCCAGGAACAGACGCAGGTAAGGTTCTACCAGGTCGGTTGGGGTGCCTTTATGGATACCACCGCGGCTGGTCAGGATCACGGCGCGTTTGTTTTTCACCAGGCCTTCCGGACCGTTTTCGGTGTAGCGGAAGGTTACGCCGGCGCGGGCAACCAGATCGAAATAGTTTTTCAGCTGGGTCGGGATGTTGAAGTTGTACATCGGGGCGGCAATCACGATGACGTCATTGGCCTGCAGCTCGGCGATCAGTTCGTCCGACAGCGCCAGCGCTTCTTGTTGACGCGGGGTCAACGGAGCATCGGAAGGACGCAGCGCGCCAACCAGTTCGCCGTCCAGCACCGGGATTGGCTGTGCGGCCAGATCGCGTACGGTGATGGTGTCGCCGCTGTGGGCGTTGCTCCATTGCTCTACGAAGAAATCGGCCAGTTGGTTAGACTGAGAGTAGGTCGCCAGGATGCTTGATTTCAGAACCAATACTTTGCTCATCGATAATTCCTTACGTTGTGACAGTGACATCAGGACTCAGCGTCCCTTGCATGAAGTACATGCTATTCACATTCTTCCGACAGTGATAGCGCAATATTTCGAGATCTTCGTTCGATTTTATTGAATGACATGCCGAGGCTTTGCTCGCGGAAGTAGGGCGAAAAAGCCGTTTGTGATACGCTGTGCGGCTAAAGCAAAAAAATCGCTAAAAAAACATTAAACCGTTGCTAAGCCTGGTCTTGGCCGCGATGAAACAAGGAACACCGAACGTGAAATCTCCGCTCGAGGCACTGCCGGCCCAACTGGGCGAGCTGATGCTCCGCGATCAACAACGCCTGCGTCGTCGCCTGCAGGGCGCACGAAAAATCAAAAATCCCGATGCCCAGCTGGCGGTCGCCGCCGAAGTCGAAAGCGACATCGCGGCGGCGCGGCAGAAAGTGCAGGCGCGCGCCGCGTCTTGCCCGCGCATTTCCTACCCGGAAAGCCTGCCGGTCAGTCAGAAAAAGCAGGACATTTTAAACGCTATCCGCGATCACCAGGTGGTGATCGTCGCCGGGGAGACCGGCTCGGGGAAAACCACCCAGTTGCCGAAGATCTGTCTGGAGCTGGGGCGTGGGGTGAAAGGGCTGATCGGCCACACCCAGCCGCGCCGCCTGGCAGCGCGCACCGTCGCCAACCGCATCGCCGACGAGCTGGAAACCCCGCTCGGCGGCAGCGTCGGTTACAAGGTGCGCTTCAACGATCAGGTGGGGGAAAACACCCTGGTCAAGCTGATGACCGACGGCATCTTGCTGGCGGAGATTCAGCAGGATCGCCTGCTGATGCAGTACGACACGCTGATCATCGATGAAGCGCACGAGCGCAGTCTTAACATCGACTTTATTCTCGGCTATCTGCGTGAACTGCTGCCGAAGCGCCCGGATCTCAAGGTGATCATCACCTCGGCGACCATCGATCCGCAGCGCTTCTCGCGCCACTTCAACAATGCGCCGATCATCGAGGTTTCCGGCCGCACTTACCCGGTGGAAGTGCGTTACCGCCCGGTGGTCGACGACGACGACGATACCGATCGCGACCAGCTGCAGGCGATTTTCGATGCGGTGGACGAGCTTGGGCGCGAAGGGCCGGGCGACATTCTGATCTTCATGAGCGGTGAGCGTGAAATTCGCGACACTGCCGATGCCCTGAACCGCCTCAATCTGCCGCACACCGAGGTGCTGCCGCTGTATGCGCGCCTGTCGAACAGCGAACAGAACCGGGTGTTCCAGTCGCACCACGGCCGCCGCATCGTGCTGGCCACCAACGTGGCGGAAACCTCGCTGACGGTGCCGGGCATCAAGTACGTCATCGATCCGGGCACCGCGCGCATCAGCCGCTACAGCTTCCGTACCAAGGTGCAGCGCCTGCCGATCGAGCCGGTGTCGCAGGCTTCCGCCAACCAGCGTAAAGGGCGTTGCGGCCGCGTGTCGGAAGGGGTGTGCATCCGCTTGTATTCCGAACAGGACTTCCTGTCGCGGCCGGCGTTTACCGATCCGGAGATCCTGCGCACCAACCTGGCGTCGGTCATTCTGCAGATGACCTCGCTGGGGCTGGGCGACATCGCCGCGTTTCCGTTCGTCGAAGCGCCGGACAAGCGCAACATTCAGGATGGCGTGCGCCTGCTGGAAGAGCTGGGGGCGATCACCACCGCCGACAACGGCCATTACCAGCTGACGCCGCAGGGCCGGCAGCTGGCGCAGTTGCCTATCGACCCGCGTCTGGCGCGCATGGTGCTGGAAGCGCAGAAGAGCGGCAGCGTGCGCGAGGTGATGATCATCACCGCCGCGCTGTCGATTCAGGATCCGCGTGAGCGCCCGATGGACAAGCAGCAGGCTTCGGATGAAAAACACCGTCGCTTTGCCGACAAAGACTCGGATTTCCTGGCGTTCGTCAATCTGTGGGATTATCTGCAGGAGCAGCAAAAAGCGAACTCTTCCAGCCAGTTCCGCCGGTTGTGCCGCAACGATTTCCTCAACTACCTGCGGGTGCGCGAGTGGCAGGATATCTATACCCAGCTGCGTCAGGTGGTGAAAGAGCTGGGGCTGCCGATCAACAGCACGCCTTCCGACTACCGCAGCGTGCATACCGCGTTGCTGACCGGCCTGCTGTCGCACATCGGTCAGAAGGATGCGGACAAGCAGGAATACACCGGCGCGCGCAACGCCCGTTTCTCGATCTTCCCCGGCTCCGGCCTGTTCAAGAAGCCGCCGAAGTGGACCATGGTGGCCGAATTGGTGGAAACCAGTCGCCTGTGGGGGCGCATCGCCGCGCGCATCGAACCGGAATGGATCGAGCCGCTGGCTCAGCATCTGGTGAAGCACAGCTACAGCGAGCCGCATTGGTCGAAGTCGCAAGGGGCGGTGATGGCCAGCGAAAAGGTCACGCTGTTCGGTCTGCCGATCGTCGCGGCGCGCCAGGTCAACTATGGCTCCATCGATCCATTGCTGTGCCGTGAGCTGTTTATCCGCCATGCGCTGGTGGAGGGCGACTGGCAGACGCGCCACGCCTTCTTCCGTGAAAACCAAAAGCTGCGCGCCGAAGTGGAAGAACTGGAGCATAAATCGCGCCGCCGCGACATTCTGGTGGACGACGAAACGCTGTTCGGCTTCTACGATCGCCGCATCCCCAACGATGTGGTCTCCGGCCGTCATTTCGACAGCTGGTGGAAGAGCGCGGCCAAACAGCAGCCGGATCTGCTGAACTTTGAAAAAGAGATGCTGATCAAGGATGGCGCTAACAAGATCAGCGCGCTGGACTACCCGAACTTCTGGCATCAGGGCAATCTCAAGCTGCGGCTGAGCTACCAGTTCGAACCGGGCACCGACGCCGATGGCGTGACGGTGCACATTCCGTTGCCGATCCTCAATCAGGTGGAGGAGCAGGGCTTCGAGTGGCAGATCCCCGGCATCCGCCGTGAGCTGGTGATCGCGCTGATCAAGTCGCTGCCGAAACCGGTGCGCCGCAACTTCGTGCCGGCACCGAACTACACCGAAGCGTTCCTCGGCCGGGTTACGGCGCTGGAATTGCCGCTGCTGGACGCGCTGGAGCGCGAGCTGCGGCGCATGACTGGCGTGACCGTGTCACGTGATGACTGGCAGTGGGATCAGGTGTCCGATCACCTGAAAATGACTTTCCGCGTGGTGGGCGAGAAGAACCAGACGCTGCGTGAAGGCAAAGATTTGGCCGCTCTGCGCCTGCAGCTGAAAGAGAAGGTGCAGGAGACGCTGTCGGCGGTGGCCGATGACGGGCTGGAGCAGAGCAATCTGCATGTCTGGAGCTTTGGCCAACTGCCGGCGTTCTACGAGCAGAAGCGCGGCGGCTATTCGATGAAGGCCTACCCGGCGCTGGTGGATGAGAAGGACAGCGTGGCGATCCGTCTGTTCGACAGCGAAAGCGAGCAGCAACAGGCGATGTGGCAAGGTACGCGCCGTCTGCTGCTGCTGAATATTCCTTCGCCGATTAAGTACCTGCATGAAAAGCTGCCGAACAAGGCCAAGCTGGGGCTTTATTTCAACCCGTACGGCAAGGTGCTGGAGCTGATCGACGACTGCATTTCGTGCGGCATCGACAAGCTGATCGCCGAACACGGCGGCCCGGTCTGGCAGGAAGAAGGCTTTGCGCGTTTGCAAGAGCAGATCCGCGCCGAGCTGAACGACACGGTGGTTGAGGTGGCCAAGCAGGTTGAGCAGATCCTGACGGCGGTCTTCAACATCAACAAGCGGCTGAAAGGCCGGGTGGACATGTCGTTGGCGCTGGCGCTGTCGGACATCAAGACTCAGCTCGGCGGCCTGGTCTACCGCGGCTTCGTCACCGGCAACGGATGGAAACGCCTGCCGGACACGCTGCGTTACCTGCAGGCTATCGAGCGCCGGCTGGAGAAACTGGCTATCGATCCGCACCGCGATCGCGCGCAGATGCTGCGGGTGGAGCAGGTGCAGCAGGCATGGCAGCAGTGGCTGAACAAGCTGCCGCCGAAGCGGCAGCAGGAAGAAGAGGTGAAAGCGGTGCGCTGGATGATCGAGGAACTGCGCGTCAGCCTGTTCGCGCAGCAGCTGGGCACGCCTTACCCGATCTCCGACAAACGCATTCTGCAAACTATCGAGCAGCTTTCGGGCTAAACGCTGGCGCGCCGGTCGGCAAGCGGCCGGCGCGTTATCTGCCGTGCAAGAAAAACGGCGCTTTACGCGCCGCCGAGTAGGGATTATTTGCCTGCCGCCAGGGCGTCCAGGGCTTCGCGGATGCCGGGTACCGCCAGGGCGCGGTTATCGGCGCGATAGCGATCTTTCGCCGCCGGCGCCGAGCTTTGGATGGCGATAAGTTGCCAGCCGTCGGCGGTTTTCAGCAGCAGCGGCGAACCGCTGTCGCCCGGCAGGGTATCGCACTGATGCGACAGCACGCCTTGTTGAGCCCAGCCGGTCACCTTGCAGTTTTGGTGGCTGTAGAGATCATCCAGATGATCTTCCGGGTAGCCTGCCTGGGTTATCAGCCTTTTGGCCTGTTTCAGCGCCTGGGTCAGCGCTTTGCTGTCGCCTTGCCACAGCGGCAGCGGCGCGATCGGCAGCGGCTTCTTGTCTTTCAGCCGGATCAGCGCAAAGTCATAGGCGGCGGCGGCGGGCGGCACGATCCAGCCGTCACCGTCCGGCTTCAGCTTTTTGCCCAGCTTGCTGTCGACCAGGGTCTCGATATTGTCGGTTTGATACTGCCACGATTTATCGCCCGCCACGAAGCGCAGAGCGACGGCCTTATCCAATTGCCCCGGCGGTGCCAGCACGCAGTGACCGGCGGTCAACGCCAGATGCGGGGAGATCAGCGTGGCGGTACACAGATTGCCGCTGGCGGTTTCGACCTGGCCGATGGCCTGCCACGGCTGGGCGGCGGTATCCGTGACCTTGATTCGTTCATCTTTGCCAAAAAACAGGCGCGTTTGCTCGGCCTTGGACGGGCCGTCGGCGCGTGCCGCCTGGGAGGCAACGAACGGGAGTGAACACAGCAACAGTAAAACGGATATGCGCATAGATCTCTTGCCTGACAAATACGGATCATCCATAAACACACTGAATGCTAACTATAGACTGATTTAGCAGCCATGTGGATGGGCAATAATTGATTTTTCAATAATTTCCCGCCGGCGGCGCGGCAGGCTACAGATAAAAAAAGACGGCGATCAGTCCACAAAGGATCAGGGCGGTCAGAATGATCTCGAACAGGTAGCGGCGCAGCATCAATGAGAACCCCCCGATGAAAAAACACCCGGCGAACCGGGTGTCGTACACGTCAAGCCTGAAGCGGTGAGGGGACCCTCACGTCATTACGCTTTTTTGTGGCTGGCTTTCTTGTGGTGCTTTTTAGCCGCCTGGGCTTTTTGCGCTGGGGCTTTCTTGCCGGCTTTCTTGTGATGCTTTTTGGCCGCCTGAGCTTTCTGTACCGGGGCTTTCTTGCCGTGATGTTTCACCTGAGCTTTAGCCGGCGCAGCGGTGGCGGTGGTTGCGGTAGCCGCAGGTGCGGTGGTGGCCGCCTCGGCAGCGAAAGCTACAGAAGACAGACCCATTGCAGCGGCAACAACCAGAGCTAATACTTTTTTCATCGTAAAATCCTCAATATGACTTTTGGGTATCAACCCCACTGCGGGGCCGTTGAGATGATAGTAGGCAAACGGCGCGCGGCTTTCCGTGAGTGATTGGTTTCGGCTTGTAACCTAATGTACAGGGCAGCGGCGGCAGGGGGGATTGCTGCTATAATGACCGTCAGGCGCGATAAAAGGGATTTAAAATGAACGAGATAACGGTTCGTTGTGGCGTAACTGAACAGGGTGAGGTGCCGCTGGCCTATGAGGACTGGGGCGATGAGACGCATCCGCCGTTGCTGCTCATCATGGGCATCGGCGCGCAGCTTTTGCTGTGGCCTGACGATTTCTGCCGCGCCCTGGTGGCCAAGGGATTTCGGGTGATCCGTTACGACAACCGCGACGTCGGGCTTTCCGGCAAGACGCAGGGGCAGCGCACGCAACCGTTGTGGCTGCTGATGTTGCGCGCCCAGCTCGGTTGGCAAACGCCGGTGCCTTATACCCTGGCGGATATGGCGGCGGACGCGGCGCATCTGCTCGATCATTTGCGTATTCCGCAGGCTCACGTGCTGGGCGCTTCGATGGGGGGAATGATCGCCCAGGTGCTGGCCGCCGACTACCCGCAGCGCGTCGCCTCGTTGTGTATCTTGTTCTCCAGCACCAACCAGCCGTTGTTGCCGCCGCCGGCGCCTTCGCTGCTGTGGCTATTGGTGCGCCGGCCCGCGGCGGATATGACGCTGCAGCAGCGCCATGAGGGGATGAAAGCCTTTTTACGCGCGCTTGGCACCGCGATGTATCCGCCGGAGGAGGCGGAGCTGGATGCGCTGGTGAAGCGGTTGTTGAAGCGGGGTGTGGATCCGGAAGGTATGCAGCGGCAGCTTTCCGCGCTGCTCGGCAGCGGCGATCTGCGTCGTTACAGCCGACGCATCGCCGCGCCGACGCTGGTCATTCACGGCGACCGCGATCGGCTGGTGCGCAAGGCGGGCGGGGTGGCGATCGCCCGCGCAGTAGCCAACGCCGAATTACATATTATGCCGGGCATGGGGCATGACCTGCCCGCGTCGTTGAGGCCGCAACTGGCGGCGATGATCGCCCGTCATGCGCTGGGATGAAAGGCGGAGCGGTTTGGTGCTTTTTACTGTTTTAGTTACAACATACTCCTGGAGAGTAGCCACCCGACACTCTGTAGCCAAGGTGCTGTCGGCAAGAGTCGTGCGCTATGAAACACCATCAGGTCTAGCAGGGGGAAAATGGCGCGACCGTGGCCGCGCCAGGGGGGATTACAGGTAGCGGTTTTCCAAATGTTGACGGAAGTAGCGCGGGTTGAGCGCTTCGCCGGTTGCGTTGGCGATCAGCGTTTCGGTCGGGAAACGGCTGCCGTGGCGCCAGATGTTATGCTGCAACCAATGGAAAAGCGGCTGCAGATTGCCGGCGGCGATATCTTCACTCAGCGATGGCAGCGCCTGACGCACGCTGTGGAACAGCTGCGCAGCGTACATCGCGCCGAGCGTATAGGTCGGGAAGTAGCCGAAGGCGCCGTCGGTCCAATGGATATCCTGCATGCAGCCGTTGCGATAGTTGCCGATGGTGTCGAGGCCCAGATACGCGTGCATCTTTTCATTCCACAGCGCCGGAATGTCCTCCACTTCAATGTCGCCTTCGATCAGCGCCTTTTCAATTTCGTAGCGCAGGATGACGTGAGCGGGATAGCTCACCTCGTCGGCGTCGACGCGGATCAGGCCCGGTTTAACCCGCTGATTGAGGCGAATGAAGTTGGCTTCTTCCAGCGCCGGCTGCTCGCCAAACTGCGCGGTGACCAACGGACGCAAGATTTTCAGGAACTCATTGCCACGCGCCAGCTGCATTTCAAACAGCAGGCTCTGCGATTCGTGAATGGCGGTGGAACGGGCCAGAGCGACCGGCTGGCCGAGCAGATCGCGCGGCAGATTCTGTTCGTAACGGGCGTGGCCAGTCTCGTGCACGATGCCGAGCAGCGCGGTCAGAAACTCTTTGTCGTTGTAACGCGTGGTGATGCGCACATCTTCCGGCACGCCGCCGCAGAACGGGTGCGCGCTGACGTCGACGCGGCCATTGTCGAAGTTGAAGCCGAGCAGTTTCATCACGCTCAGGCTCAGCTGGCGTTGGGTGTCCACATTGAACGGGCCCTGCGGCGCCTGGCAGGGTTCGTTGGCCTGTTTGGCCACCACGCGCTGCAGCAGATCCGGCAGCCAGGTTTTCAAATCGCCGAAGATACGGTCAAGATCGCTGCTGCGCATGCCCGGCTCATACAGATTGAGCAGGGCGTCGTAACGGCTGGTGCCGGCCGCCTGCGCGCGGATTTGCGCTTCTTCGCGGCTGAGCTTGACCACTTCGCGCAGATTCTCGGCGAAGCCATCCCAGTCGTTGGCCGGGCGCTGGGCGCGCCAGGCGTGTTCGCAGCGCGCACCGGCCAGCGATTTGGCTTCGACCAGGGAGGCCGGCAGCAACACGGCGTCCTCATATTGGCGGCGCATCTCGCGCAGATTGGCGCGGTCGAGCTCGTCCAGAGTCTCTTGCTGCGCGCGATCCAACAGCGCGCCGGTGCTTTCCGCGGTTAAAATCTGGTGCTGCAGTACGCTCAGTTCGGCCAACGCTTCTGAACGCGCCTTGCTGCCGCCCGGCGGCATCATGGTTTGCATGTCCCAACCGGCGATGGCGGACAGGTGGCCGAAACGCGACAGCCGGCTAAAAAGCGCGCGCAGTTGATCGTAAGCAGACGTGTTGGAATGTGCAGATGTCATTATTATTCGGCTCCCAATTGATAATGGTCCGGCGGTATTACGCCAGATCGGCTTTTAAACTGAATGTCGGCTTCACCGGCCAGCAGAAGCGGAAGCTGGCGCCGCCGAGCGAACTGCCTTCAACGAACACCTGTCCCTGGTAGGCGACGGCGATGGAATGGACGATGGCCAACCCCAGCCCGCAGCCGCCGGTGGCGCGATCGCGGCTGGGATCGAGGCGGACGAAAGGCTCGAACACCCGTTCGCGCTCTTCCGGCGGAATGCCCGGCCCGTCGTCTTCGACTTGCAAACAGGCGAGATCGCCGTCAAACCACAGGCCAACGCGCAGGCGCTGCTCGGAATAGCGCAGCGCATTGTTGACCAGGTTGTCGAGCACGCGTTCCATCAGGCGCAGATCGACGCCGCCGAAGTCGCCGACGTGCGGAATATCGAGCTGGATGTCGCGTTCCTGATGAATAAGACGGATATCATCGACCTTGTCCTCGAGCCACTTTGGCAGATCGATGGGCTCGATGTTTAACGCAACTTGCGGGCGGTCCAGACGGGCATAGGTCAGCAGTTCGTCGATCAGCGATTCCAGCTGGCCGATATCGCGGTTCAGCGCCTGCTGTTCGCTTTCGGACAGGTTATCGCTCATCTCGAGCCGGTAGCGCAGGCGCACCAGCGGCGTGCGCAGCTCATGAGCGATGCCGTCGATCAACTGTTTCTTGCTGGCGATCAGGGTGTTGACGTTGTCCGCCATCTGGTTGAATGCAACCCCGAGCCGGCTCAGGCTGGAGGTGGGGTCGAAATGGGTGCGCTCATCCAGATGCCCGGCGCCGAGGCGTTGGGCGGCGTTTTCCAGCTTGAGCAGATCTTGCCAGTGCGGCCGCATCCACAGGAACACCGGCAGCGCCAGCGACATGCCGATAAACACCAGCAATACCAGATCCAGCAGGCGCATCTGATGCAGGTAGAACAGATAAGGAATCGGGCCGACGACCAGGACATAGTGGCTGCGCGGGATGCGCTGCATGAAGGTGTATTGATCGTCGAGGGCGATGATCTCCCCCAGCCGCAGCCGTTTTTTCAGATCTTCGCTCAGCTCCTGTTTGCCGAGCGGTTCGATATGCAGTTTGAACGACAGGTTGAGATCCAGCGTGGCGATGGTTTTGTTCCAGTCCTTCAGCGGGATTTCGCGCAGCTCGCTGCGCATCAGGTACAGCGAGCTTTTCATCAGATCGTCCATCGACTGGCGGCCGGCGCGCTCGGCGGTCACTTTGTACACCAGGCCGACCAGCATCGCCATCACCAGAAAACAGACGAACAGCAACAGGAAGAACTGGACGAAAAGTTTTCTCATTGTTGCACCGATGCCCAGGCGTTAGGGGCGAACAGATAACCCTTGTTGCGCACCGTTTTGATGCGGAACGGCTCCAGCGCGTTGTCGTACAGTTTGCGGCGCAGGCGGGAGATCGCCACGTCGATGCTGCGGTCCATACCGTCGTAGCTCACGCCGCGCAGGTTTTTCAGCAGCGCCTCGCGATCCATGATCTGCCCGGCATGGGTCGCCAGCTCCCACAGCAAATCGAAGTCCGAGGTGGACAGGGTGACGGTTTCTTCGCCGAGTGAGACCTGACGGTTGACCGGATCGATGCACAGCAATCCGAAATGCAGCGCGTTGTGCTGCGTGAGCGGCTGAACCGACTCTTCTTTCGGCTGCTGGCTGTGTTGGCGCAGGTGCAAACGCAGGCGCGCCAGCAATACCGCCGGCGGCGTGGTTTTCAGGATGTAGTCGTTGGCGCCCATCTCCAGCGACAGGATATGGTTCATGTCGCTGTCGAGCGAGGTGAGCAGCACGATTGGGCCGGGGAAAGTGGGGCGCAGATCGCGGCACAGCGTCATGCCGTCTTTGCCGGGCAGCATGATGTCCAGCAGCACCAGATCGGGTTGCTCGCGCTCGATGCACGCCTGCGCGCTGTCGCCGCGCGGTTCGATCAGCACCTCGATATCGTGTTTGCCCAGATAGGCGGCAATCAGTTTGCCGACTTCCGGATCGTCTTCCACAAAAACAATTTTATGCATATGCCCGTGTTTTAATAAGAAAAGCGGATTTCAGCATAGCGCGGCCCGTGAAGATGCGCCATGCGGATCTTTAGCGCAGCGGACGGCCGCCGTCGACGCCGTGAGTGCGGCCGGTAACGTAGCGGCTTTCCAGCAGGTAGTTCACCAGATTGACCACTTCGCTCTCGCCCGGCGCCACCTTCATCAGCGATTTCGCCAGCGCCTGTTGGCGGTAGGCTTCATCGTCGCCCGGATTGAAAATGATCAGCGCCGGGGCGATGGCGTTGACCTTGACCTCCGGCGCCAGCTTGCGGGCGAACGAGCGGGTCATATTGTCCAGCGCGGCCTTGCTGGCGGCGTAGGCGATGTGCTTGTCGCTGCCTTTTTCCACCACGTAGTCGGTCAGATGGATAATGTCGGCACCGGCCTGGCCCTGGCCGGTCAGGCAGGGTTCGAGCAGCTGGTTGAGCAAATAGGGCGTGTAGACGTGAATTTGCAGCATCGCCGCCATCACCTGTTCCGGCGGCACTTCCGGCGATTCGGCTTGCCAGGCGCTGGCGTTGTGGATCACCGCGCGCAGCTTGGGCGCGACCTGCCGCACCTGGTCGGCGAAACGGTAGATGCCTTCATGGGTGGAAAAGTCGCCCTGAATGCAGCAGGCGCCCAAGGCTTGCAACTCGGTCATCGCCGGATATTCACTGCGATAGGCGATGATGACGGGAACGCCGCGCTGAAGAAACGCTCTGGCGAGCGCCAGCCCTATGCGCCGCGCGCCGCCGGTAATCAGCACCGGGGCGGAGTTGGGGTGTTCCATTGATTAAAGCTCCTGGACAGACTGGCAAACAATAGGGGAATTATGCCATCATACGGCGGAAAGTCGTTAAAGCTTCGCATGATTATCCATTTCTGGATGTAAGATCCCCAATGCATTTCAGGTTGCCGTCCGGCGGCGGCTTGAAAGACCACGGGTTAACACTGGCCATGAGAGGAATGAGGGGATGAACAGCAATCACCTTGCATCCATCGCGCGCAGTGAGAAAATCTGTTTCGACTACATGGATTTTCTGTCCGCATCGTGCAGGAAGCACTGGCGCTTTGTTGATGCTATTTATGGTGTGATGCCGATCTTCGGCATGGTGTTGAAATCGCGCGTGACCACGTCACAAACGCGCAAAGAGCAGTTGAAAGAGTTGGCGCTGCAGGTGGTGTCGACCCAGGTCAGCGATGAAACCAACATCGTTCGCCTGATTGACCTGGCGCAGCAGCAGGGCCTGGCGGTATTTGACATTCAGTTGCCTTATGCGCTGGAAACGCAACAGCTGGCGGCGATTCAGAAAGAGTGTGCGCAAGGCGTTGCGATCGCCCTGGTGGGTGAGCGCATGACCGTTACCCTTCCTCCTAAAAGCTGACCGGGCACATCGGCCCGGCCGCTCGCTCATGGTCAGGCCATTGGCACACCGCGATGCCCTGACTATGAGCGTGAAGTGTCACGCGGCGTGATGCCCGGCGGCTTCTAGAGCCGGGTTCCGGCATTGGGGCCGGAGCGCAGGGTATAAATACTGTCTATATGAATTAACACCGCGTATTTCGGCGGTTTCATCCCGTTTTTTTCTGCAAACGTCAGCGCATCGTCAAACGGCTTGCCCGTCTGGCACAGTTCGGGCGTGCCAACGAAGCGGTAACCGTCCAGCGCCTCGCGATCGATGACCACCACGGCCATTTTCGAGCCTTCCTTGATGTTTTGCAGCGTTTGGCCGCCGGTATTTTCGTTATAAATCAGCGTACGGTCATCATAGAGGCGCAAAGAGCGCTTGGGGCCGATATCCGGCACGCCGTTTGGGCTGCTGGTCGCCTGCACAGGCAGCTGCTTAGCCAGCATCTTTTTCATCTCGTCATTCAATTCATTCATTTGCCGATCGCTCCTCATGTCAGCGTGACGTTTTTAATGCACGGTGGCGGAATGGCTGGCGGCAGACGCGCAGACGCTGGTTTCCGGCAGCCGGTGTTCGCGCAGTAAGTGCAGGGTTTCAATCCTGAAGCGCAGCAGGTGCCGTTCGGCGATCTGCTGCATCTGTTCGCACAGCGAGGTATCGCCCAGCAGCCCTTCGACGGCGACTCGGGCCTGATGCACGTGCAGTTCGACGCCGCGAAGGGGCTTTTGCCGCAGGCGCAGATGGGTGATGTTGTTGAATGTGACGATCAGCGCGGCAAGGGCAGATTCGAAAATATTGGGCGCTTCAAATCTGGCGGTATATTCCGCATTCAGCCAGGGTTTTTCGGCGATGATGGCCTGAGCGACCTCGAGCGCCTGTTGGTAGCTCGCCATCGCCTGGCGATCGTGCTGCTGATTAAACGCCGCGTTGCCCTCGGCGATCAGCGCTTCCCAGGTGGTAAATAAAGGTAATGCGTGCAGCAGTTTTTCAGCCATGAAATGCCTTCCATTTTCAGCCTGTCTTAACCCGCCTCCGACGCCTCTCGGCAGTGGGGCACTCGCGTCTTTACCGTTAATGCTTGGATGATAATGATAATTAATTGCATTTAAGATCGCAAGCGCGGCGCATGGCTGATGATGTACAGGCCGAGGGAAAGAGGTAGAAGGGAGAGAAGCAATAATGCGGCTGACGGGCAGCCGCATTGGCAGGTCATCTTAGTGCAGCATAAACCAGCCGGCAGGCAGCGTGGCCACCAGCAGCAAGAGGATGCTGCCTTTTTCCAGGCGGTTCAGCAGATTGATATCGCGGTGGCCGCGGCGGGCATACATGAACACCAGCAGACCCGGCGCATACAGCAGCACCGACATCAGCAGATGCATCAGCCCCGAAGCGTACAGCAGCCACAAACCATAGATGCAGGCGCCGGTGGCGGCGAAGATCAGGCGTTTGTCGCGGCGGCGGTACGCCACCTTAAACAGAAACGCGCCGACCAGGAAGTAAGGCACCAGGATCATTTCCGAAGCGATGGTCAACAGCGAGTTGTAGTTGCTGCCGGTCAGCCAGATCAACACCAGCGCCAGCTGTACGGCGATGTTGGTCAGCCACAGCGACGAGGACGGGGCGTGATGGCGGTTCTGCTTGCCGAATACGCGTGGAAACGCACCGTGCTGCGCGGCCAGCAGCGGCACTTCCGCCGCCATGATGGTCCAGCTCAGGTAGGCGCCGCAAACGGAAATGATCAGACCGGCGGCAATGAGCACGTCTCCCCATGGGCCGATCAGTTCCACCATCAGCACCGCCATCGACGGGTTGCGCATTTCGGCCAGTTCGCTGCGCGGCACCACGCCCAGCGACAGCAGCGTGACCATCAGATACACCGCCAGCGCCGACAGTACCGCCAGCATGGTGGCGCGGCCCACGTCTTTTTTATTGCGGGCGCGGGCGGAAACCACCACGGCGCCTTCCACGCCGATAAACACCCACAGGGTGATCAGCATGGTGTCCTTGACCTGTTCCCATACCGGCTTGCCGAGGGCGACACCCTTGAAATCCAGCGTAAACACGTCCATTTTGAAGGCGATCGCCGCCAGAACGGCGAACATGCCTAGCGGCAGCAGCTTGGCGAGGGTGGCCGCCAGGTTGATGCTGGCGGCGGTTTGCACGCCGCGCAGCACCAGCGCGTGCACGATCCACAGCAGGGCGGATTCGGCGATCAGCGCCTGCCAGGTATTGCCGTCACCGAGAATAACGTCGCCGCCGCGATCGGTGAAAATACTCAGCGCCGCGAACACGATCACCAGATACGAAACGTTGGCGATCACGGCGCACAGCCAGTAGCCCCAGGCGGAGCAGAAGCCCATCAGCTCGCCGAACCCTTCTTTAGCGTAGGTGAAGATGCCGCCGTCCAGATCCGGACGCAGACGCGTAAGCAGCAGCATGGCGAAGGCCAAAAACAGAATGCCGACGCCGGTGATCCCCCAACCCAGCAACAGTGCGGCGGGGCTGGCGACCTGCGCCATATTTTGCGGCAGACTGAACACGCCGGCGCCCAGCATTGAGCTGAGCACCAAAGCGGTTAGCGCGGTAAGACCGAGTTTTTTTTCCAATGACGGATCCTGAACGCAGAATAAACAACTGGAAGGGAACTGCTTGGCGGCAACAATGTGTTAACAACCACTGCGCGAATAGACAATAGCCCTAAAAATTGGCGCAAATTCTACGGAGGGATGATTAGAGATGCAATGATTGAATATGCGGAATTTACAAAAAACTATTCAACGGTGGGCGAAAAGAGCGGCAATAAAAACGGGCAGCTCAAGGGCTGCCCGATGGTAAACCGAAAAGCGGGTTTTATTTGAACAGATCGGCGCTGACGGTCAGGTTGCCGCCGCTCTTGTTCTGCCACTGGCGAGTGACGTGGTAGTACTTGGCGCCTTTCTCGGCCGCGCGTTTCGCCACTTCGGTAGACACGTCGGTCATGCTGTTGAAGTGGCCGGTGAAGGTGACGGAATCGAACGGCACCATCTGCGCGGCGGTCACGTTGTTCACTTCCTGGATCTTGGTGCCGTTAGGCAGCGTGACGGTATAGCGCTGGCCGGTAGAGGACTGGGTTTCGAAGAAACGGCCCACGTCGCGGCTTGGCGAACCGGAAGACGCGACGCCAGGAATTTCGACTTTCGCGGCTTCGGCGCCACCGGCGGCCAGGGCGGCGCGGCCGGCGTCAGAGTCGGCCGGGATGGCGTCCGGGCTCTGCACACGGCGTTTCGGCGCATCGGCCTTATAGATGTACGCGGTGACGAACTGGTTGCCGCCGGAGTTGGCGTCAACCTGGCGCACGATAAAGAACGAGGCGGCGCCTTTTTTCTTCGCTTCTTTGGAGATGGCGTCGTTGATGTCCGGCTGGCTGCGGTAGAAGCCGCTGACGCTCACGGTATCGTAAGGCTCCAGCAGGTAGGCTTCATCTTTAGGCAGTTCATTCACGCCGTTAAATACGCGGTATTTTGGTGTTTTGCTCACTTCTGGCGCATCTTTATGATAAAGGTCTGCGGTGACGCGCCAGTTGCCGCCGTTGTTGCTGTTGTTGGTGTCCTGGATATAGAAGGAATCGGCACCCAGTTTGTCTGCACGGCGGGATACGGCGTCGACGGCTTCATTGATGGCATTGAAGCGGCCGGTAATCGTGATGCGATCAAACGGCTTCAGCGCCGCTGCTTTCTCAGGAGTTAACTCTTGCGCAGCTTGAGCAGACAGCGCGGTGAGTGATAACAAGGCTGACGCGATGATCGTGGTCTTCAGCTTCATAAAAAATCCTTTCGCCTAGC
Organism: Serratia sp. BFP-2025; assembly: GCF_050880365.1. Taxonomy (NCBI): domain Bacteria; kingdom Pseudomonadati; phylum Pseudomonadota; class Gammaproteobacteria; order Enterobacterales; family Yersiniaceae; genus Serratia; species Serratia sp. BFP-2025. The sequence goes on from NZ_JBPAFV010000001.1 coordinate 1,462,616, forward strand.
GCATTAACGTTTATAACGTACTGAACTGTTTAAGTGTAATTCAGCCGTCGATTATTACATGTAATTCTGAAAACTGTCTCAGCATTTTATGTTATCCCGTGCGACAAATCGCCGAAGGTGACGCGGGTCGCACGGATGGCGCCGCCGTCATAAATTTCCATAATAACGGCTTTGGTGTCATTAATGTTAATTATTCACAAAATGATAACTTTTATGCTTTTGCGCCGCGTGCGGCCATAAATCGTTACGCCGGGCGTAAACCTCTTGTTGCGCAGAATGTGCTGTTCTGTATGGATTTTTTCACTGTAAATTGCGATTTGTCATATCGCGCGCGGCGTTTTTATGTAAAAACAGGGCTGAATGCGTAAGCAATTATGGATCATCGACCTTATTTTCAGTAGGTTATAGTTGGCGCCTGAAATCAGTGCGAGCAAGTTAACGCAACGCTCGCCGGCGGCGCCGTGCTATGGGCAGGAAAATAATAAACATCATCCAAGACAGGTGAGAAGGGAACATTATGCGTATTGGTGTACCAAGAGAGCGGTTGGCCAATGAAGCCCGGGTCGCAGCCACGCCGAAAACGGTGGAACAACTGCTGAAGCTGGGTTTTACCGTCGCGATTGAACGCGGGGCGGGCAAACTGGCCAGTTTTGAGGACGTCGCCTATGAAGCCGTCGGCGCGGCGCTGGTCGACGAAAGCGAAGTGTGGCAGTCGGATCTGATCCTGAAAGTCAACGCGCCGCAAGACGACGAGATCGCCTTGATGCGTGAAGGCAGTACGCTGGTCAGCTTTATCTGGCCGGCGCAAAATCCCGAGCTGATGGCCAAGCTGGCGGCGCGCAACGTCACCGCGCTGGCGATGGACTCTGTGCCGCGCATCTCGCGCGCCCAGTCGATGGATGCGCTGAGTTCGATGGCCAACATCGCCGGCTACCGCGCGATCGTCGAAGCGGCGCATGAGTTCGGCCGCTTCTTCACCGGTCAGATCACCGCCGCCGGCAAAGTGCCGCCGGCCAAGGTGATGATCATCGGCGCCGGCGTGGCCGGCCTGGCGGCGATCGGCGCCGCGGGCAGCCTCGGCGCCATCGTGCGTGCCTTCGACACCCGCCCGGAAGTGAAAGAGCAGGTGCAGAGCATGGGCGCGGAATTCCTCGAGCTGGATTTTGAAGAGGAAGCGGGCAGCGGTGATGGTTACGCCAAAGTGATGTCCGAAGCCTTCATCAAGGCCGAGATGGCGCTGTTCGCCGCGCAGGCGGCGGAGGTCGACATCATCGTCACCACCGCGCTGATCCCGGGTAAACCGGCACCGAAGCTGATCACCAAAGAGATGGTGGCGTCGATGAAGCCGGGCAGCGTGATCGTCGATCTGGCGGCGCAAACCGGCGGCAACTGCGAACTGACGGTGGCCGACACCATCACCGTGACCGACAACGGCGTGAAAATCATCGGCTATACCGATCTGCCGAGCCGCTTGCCGACCCAATCTTCGCAGCTGTACGGCACCAACCTGGTTAACCTGCTCAAGCTGCTGTCGAAAGAGAAGAACGGTGAGATCGACATCGATTTCGACGATACGGTGATCCGCGGCGTTACCGTGGTGCGCAGCGGTGAAGTCACCTGGCCGGCGCCGCCGATCCAGGTCTCCGCCCAGCCGAAAGCGGCACCCGCCGCCGCATCGGCCGCCAAACCTGAAGCCAAACCGACCTCGCCATGGCTGAAGTACGGCCTGATGGCCCTGGCGATCCTGCTGTTCGGCTGGCTGGCGGACGCGGCGCCGAAAGAGTTCCTGTCGCACTTTACCGTGTTTGCGCTGGCCTGCGTGGTCGGTTACTACGTGGTCTGGAACGTCAGCCATGCGCTGCATACCCCGCTGATGTCGGTCACCAACGCGATCTCGGGGATTATCGTGGTCGGTGCGCTGCTGCAGATCGGCCATGGCGGCTGGGTGAGCTTCCTCTCCTTTATCGCCGTGCTGATCGCCAGCATCAATATTTTCGGTGGGTTCACCGTCACTCAGCGCATGCTGAAGATGTTCCGCAAGAACTAAGGGGTAGCAAATGTCTGGAGGATTGGTTACAGCTGCATACATTGTTGCCGCTATTTTGTTTATTTTCAGCCTGGCGGGCCTGTCGCGCCACGAAACGTCGAAACAGGGCAACCTGTTCGGCGTCGCCGGTATGGCGATTGCGCTGATCGCCACCATTCTCGGGCCGGATTCCGGCAACGTCGGCTGGATCATCATCGCCATGATCATCGGCGGCTCGATCGGCGTCTATCTGGCGAAAAAGGTCGAGATGACCGAAATGCCGGAACTGGTGGCGGTGCTGCACAGCTTCGTCGGCCTGGCCGCGGTGCTGGTCGGCTTCAACAGCTACCTGGATCACGGCGCGCCGATGGAGCCGGTGATGGCGAATATCCATCTGACCGAAGTGTTTCTCGGCATCTTTATCGGCGCCGTGACCTTTACCGGTTCGATCGTCGCTTTCGGCAAGCTGCGCGGCATCATCTCTTCCAAGCCGCTGATGCTGCCGAATCGCCACAAACTGAACCTGGCGGCGCTGGTGATCTCGTTCCTGTTGCTGGTGGCATTTGTGCGTACCGACAGCGTGGGCTGGCAGGTAGTGACGCTGCTGCTGATGACGGCGATCGCGCTGGCGTTCGGTTGGCATCTGGTGGCGTCGATCGGTGGTGCCGACATGCCGGTGGTGGTCTCGATGCTCAACTCCTACTCGGGGTGGGCCGCCGCCGCGGCGGGCTTCATGCTGAGCAACGATCTGCTGATCGTCACCGGCGCACTGGTGGGTTCTTCGGGGGCCATCCTGTCTTACATCATGTGTAAGGCGATGAACCGCTCGTTTATCAGCGTGATCGCTGGCGGTTTCGGCAGCGACGGTTCGTCCACCGGCGATGCCGAAGAGATGGGCGAATACCGCGAAACCACGGCGGAAGAGGTGGCCGAGCAGTTGAAGAACTCCACGTCGGTGATCATCACCCCAGGCTACGGCATGGCGGTGGCGCAGGCGCAATATCCGGTGGCGGAAATCACCGAGAAACTGCGCGCGCGCGGCGTGAAGGTGCGTTTCGGCATTCACCCGGTCGCGGGGCGTTTGCCGGGCCATATGAACGTGCTGCTGGCGGAAGCCAAGGTGCCGTACGACGTGGTGTTGGAGATGGATGAGATCAACGACGATTTCCCGGATACCGATACCGTGCTGGTGATCGGCGCCAACGACACGGTGAACCCGGCGGCGCTGGAAGATCCGCGCAGCCCGATCGCCGGTATGCCGGTATTGGAAGTGTGGAAAGCGCAGAACGTGATCGCGTTCAAACGCTCGATGAACACCGGCTATGCCGGCGTGCAGAACCCGTTGTTCTTCAAGGAGAACACCCAAATGCTGTTCGGCGACGCCAAAGACAGTGTGGAAGCGATTCTACGGGCGCTGCAGAAGTAATTGGGCAACCAAAAAAATGGGCCGCTAAGCGGCCCATTTTTTATGCGCGAAGCTTAATCTTCGTCGTCGTGTTCATCATCTTCATCCGCCTCGATCGGGCAGGTGAAGTTTTCCGGTTTAATCACCAGCAGATCGCATTTCAGATGGTCGATCACATGTTCCGCCGTGTTGCCGATAAAGGCGGCCGAAATCCCGGTGCGGCCCAGGGTGCCCAGAACCACCACGCCGGCCTGCAGGTGCTCGGCCAGATCGGGGATGACCTCTTCCGGCAGGCCTTTCTCCACGTGGGTGAACTCTTCCTTAATGCAGAATTTCTGCCGCAGCGCTTTCATGGCGATCAGATGCTGGCCGCGAATGGCATCGTTGTAGACGCTGGGATCGAAATCGGGCAGCTCGATGGCGATGTTGATCGGGGTAACGGGGTAAGCGCCAACCAGATGAACCTCGGTCTGATTGACGTTTTCCGCCAGTTCGACGGTTTCTTGCACCAGTTTGATATTGAGCGGATCGTGATAGGGCTCTTCGCTGGCCAGGTTGACCGCCACCAGTGCTTTACCGCCTTCCGGCCAGGGCTGGTCTTTCACCATCCATACCGGGCAAGGGCATTTGCGCAGCAGGTGCCAATCGGTGGGGGTGAAGATCACTGACTCCAGCCGGTCGTGCTGGTGTGCCATTTTCAGCAACAGGTCATGTTGGCCGGAAAGCACTTCCTGAATGATGGCTTCGAAGGGGCGGTTATGCCAGACCACTTTGATTTCGATCGGCACGCCGTCGTTGAGATAGAAACGGCACTGCTCGTTGATCCAGGCGGCGCGTTGGCTGATCACACCTTGCCGCATCGCCGTTCTTTCGTCCGGGGAGAGCAGGGTCGTCATTTCGTAAGAGAAGTCATAAATGGGCAGGAAGGCTTTGATGCGCCCACCGTTCCGTTTCACCAGGTACACGGCGCGACGCAATGCCGGCTGATCGTCCTGATTGGGGTCAATAGCCACCAGAAGATTCTGATACTTCGCCATAGGGCCTCCTTACAGCTGAAATCAACAGTCTGTTAATTTACAGAGTAACCCAACATTGAAAAACAGAACAACAACAGAAGCGTGCCGGATCAACAATTTCGGTGAAATGTTGATCCGGCAGGGGGATCAGGCGTTGACGGTCACGTTGATGCGCGGCGTGCCGGCCAGCACCGACAGTGCGTCGGCGTTTTCGATGGTGATGTATTTGCCTTTCACGCTGAGGATTTCGCTTTTCTGGAAGCGGCCCAGCAGGCGGCTGATGGTTTCCACCGTCAGGCCAAGGTAGTTGCCGATGTCGCCGCGGGTCATGGTCAAACGGAACTCGCGTGGTGAGAAGCCGCGCTCCGCGAAGCGGCGCGACAGGTTATAAACGAACGCCGCCAGGCGCTCTTCGGCATTTTTCTTCGACAGCAGCAGGATCATGTCCTGGTCGCCTTTGATCTCGCCGCTCATCAGCCGCATGATCTGCTGACGCAGGTTAGGCATTTTGCCGGACAGATCGTCGAGGGTCTCGAACGGGATCTCGCACACCATCGAGGTTTCCAGCGCCTGAGCGAAACTCGGGTGCTTCAGGCCGCCGATGGCGTCGAAGCCGACCAGGTCGCCCGCCAGATGGAAGCCGGTGATCTGCTCATCGCCTTGCTCGGTGATGGTGTAGCTTTTGATGGTCCCGGAACGGATCGCGTACAGCGATTTCAGCTCGTCGCCGGCCTTGAACAAAGTCTGGCCTTTCTGGATGGGCTTCTTTCTCTCGATAATGTTGTCGAGCTGGTCCAGCTCGTGGGCATTAAGGGTGAAAGGAATGCACAGCTGGCTGATGCTGCAGTCCTGGCAATGGATCGCACAACCACCAGACTGGATACGACGAATCACGCGTTTTTCCGGGATCATAGATTACGCTCATTCAATAATTGATATGAGTCAATTTTAACATCTTTTGCTGCAGCTGATAAGGGTGGCATTAGCATGAATAGGGGTATTGTGTGCGAATTTTGCGCACACATGCCGCCGATTATTCTGTATCACGCTGACGTCGCTAGATTTATTTGGCACTTATGCGCAACGTGCGGTTGCCTTTTCGGCGTCGCGAGGCGTGGCGATCGTCGTGGGGCGGTTCTGCTGCGCGCATCGGCGAATTTTAGCGGCGTGAATCAATCATCCTTTGACACATCTGCTGGCGAAAGCTTGTCGCATTCATCTGAATCCCAACCGCAAAGCCGCGCCACATCGGCGTTAAGCTGAAGGTCAGAAAGGCAGGTGAACCATCCTGTTCGGGAGTGGATGATGAAAAAGCGCATATTGTTGATGGCGGCCGCGGGGGTGTTGATGACGGCCAGCGCCGCCGCCTTCGCCCACGGCTATTACGGCCACGGTTACTACCGGCACGGTTACTACTATGGTGGGCCGCGCGTGGTGATTGGCGTGCCTTGGGGGCCGCCGCCTCTCTACTATCCGCCGCCGCCGGTAGTGTATGTCACGCCGCCGCCGCCGCAGACCTATATCGAAAAGCCGCCGAGTTACGCTTACTACTGCCGCCGGCCGGCGGGCTATTACCCGCAGGTGCCGCGTTGTCCCGACGGTTGGATGAAAGTGGTGCCAGACGGTTCGTTATCCCGGTGATCCCAGGTGGTGCGTGATGAAACACTCTTTTGCTTTCCCGATAGTGGCGCTGGCCGGGCTGTTGGCCGGCTGCGTCTCTGCGCCTTCCGGGCCGGAGGTGACGGTATTGCCCGGCACGGGAAAAAGCTACGAACAGTTCAATCGCGATGAGGCGATTTGCCGCGGCTATGCGCAAAACAGCCTTGGCGGCGGCGCGCAAACGGCGGCCAATTCGGCGGCGGGCACCGCAGTGGCGGGCACGGCCGTCGGTGCGGCGGCGGGGGCGTTGATCGGCGCTGCATCCGGTCATGCCGGCCCCGGCGCGTTGGTCGGCGCCGGCGGTGGGTTGTTGGTCGGCAGCGCGATGGCCAACAACTCGGCCTGGCGCAGCAGCGACGATCTGCAAGACAGCTACGATACCGTGTATACGCAATGCATGTACGCCAAAGGCAACAAGGTGCCGGTGGCCTATGGTTACGGTGACGCCAGCTCATCGCCGGTGCCGCCGGACTACTATCCCGCCGCCCCGGCGGATGGCGTGCCGCCGGATTATGTGCCGCGTTAGCGCGAGAGCAGATCCTGCGGCAGGTAACCTTCGTGTTGCAGCAGCCATTGTTTGCGCTGTACGCCGCCGGCATAGCCGGTCAACGCGCCCTGAGAGCCTATGACCCGGTGGCAGGGGACGACGATGCTGATCGGATTGGAACCGTTGGCCATGCCGACCGCGCGCGAAGCGGTCGGGCGACCGATGCGTTGCGCCAGCTGGCCGTAGGTCAGGATCTCGCCGCAGGGAATTTGGCGCAGCTGTTGCCACACGGTGCGTTGGAACTCGGTGCCGGCGGTCATCACCGGCAGCCGATCGATAATGCTCAGTTCCCCGGCGAAATAGCGCTGCATGGCGTCGGTCAACCCGCTTGGATCGCGCTGGGCGCGCAGAGTGAAGCGATCGGCGCGGTAATGCGTATTCAGCAGCTTCATCAGGCGCGCTTCGTGATCGGTCCAGTCAACCGCCCGCAGGCGCCCCTGTTCATCGGCAATCAACACCAGTTCTCCCACCGGCGTCGCGGTACGATCAATCAAAAAAGTCTGCATCTGGATCACTCCTCGGTTTAGTGAGGCGATTATTGCATGAAAGCGGAGGAAGCGATGGCGGATTTCGGACATGCTGATGGGCAACCCTGGAGTTGCCCGAATAGTCGGCTCACGGTAAGGCGGGTAGTCATTGTTCAGTAAATTTATAAAATAAATTTATAAGTCATTGGGGCGAGGCATGACTTGTTGATTATTTAATCAAGCATTAACTCTTTGGGGTTATTTATAGCTGATGGTCACGCGTTTCAAGTGTGGGTCGTTATTTACTATCTCGCTGGTGACAGCGGAAACTAATTCTTTTGGCATTTCTTTTAACGAAGAGGAAATATAACCGTTGCGGTTTTCCGTCACCTTACCGAAACAGTTGGAGATGAGTTGTTCATCCTGATGTTTGATGGTGCAGGCCGGCGTGGTGATGGCGCCGGTGAAGCGTACGACGCCGGAAGCGACCTGACTTCCGGGGAGTGCTTTTGCGTGCAGAGCGAAGGGCAGAATGACCAATGCGCTTAATACGGCTAAGTAATGGTTCATACGCTGTTCCTTTCAGAGTAAAAACACTGCCAATTAAAAACAAGCGTGCTTGTTTTTATCAAATAAGCTATTTCGCCTGGCGAAATAAAAACGAATGGGCAAAAATCCTACTGCCTGCATCCAATGAATTTGATAATAGGGAGGTAGGATGAGTAAAACCATGATTTGGATCATAGTGAAGGCCAGTTAATGATTTCCGGCGCGAGTGGGTGAAAAGGCTGTGATCGTTCTCTCAGGAAAGGCGGGAAGCGTGCGGCGTGTTCGCCCCCGCGTTGCGGCCGTATGAACCGGGGGCGATAGCGGGATTACAGCATGCCGCTGCTGCCGCAGATGCGGATCTTTTCCGCCACCACTTCTTTCATCGCCAGTTTGCCAGGGACGATGTATTTGCGCGGATCGTTGGCGTCCGGGTGCTGCGAAAAGTAGCTTTTTACCGCATCGGCGAAGGCAATTTTCAATTCGGTGGCGACGTTGACCTTACAGACGCCGAGCGAGATCGCTCGCTTGACCATCGCTTCCGGAATGCCGGAGGCGCCGTGCAGCACCAACGGCACGTCCACCTGCTCGCGGATCCGCGCCAGGCGCTCAAAATCCAGCTTGGGTTCGCCGTGGTACAGGCCGTGGGCGGAACCGATCGCCACCGCCAGTGAGTCGATGCCGGTGGCGGCAACAAACTCGCGCGCGGCGGCCGGATCGGTATAGAAGCTGTCCGCCGTATCGACGATCAAATCGTCTTCCTGCCCGCCCAGCCGGCCCAGCTCCGCCTCCACGCTGGCGCCGTAGCGGTGGCACAGGGCGACCGCGGCGGCTACCTTGGCGATGTTCTGTTCGAACGGCAAGTGGGAGCCGTCGATCATCACCGAGCGAATGCCGCTTTTTACCTTGTGCTCAATGTCGTCCAGCTCTTCATGATGATCCAGGTGCAGCGCCAGCGGCAGATCGTAGCGGTGCGCGGCAGATTGGCAGATGCCGATCAGGTAGTCGGTGCCGGCATAGCTGAAGGTGCCGGGCGTGCCGGCCATGATTACCGGCGAGCGCAGTTCGGCGGCGGTCTCCGCCACCACCTGCACGGTTTCCAGATTGTGGACGTTAAACGCCGGCACGGCGTAACCCTGGCGCTGCGCCTTGAGCAGCATTTCTCGGTTGGCTATCAGATACATGGGATCTCCTTACAGCTCAGGGGAGGGAAAACGGTAAATCGTCACGCCTTTCACCACCCGGTTGACTTCACCGGTCGGGCACGGGTTGTCCGGGGTGAGCCCCAACGCCAGCGAACTCTCGAAGGCCAGCATCTGGGTGAACAGCAGATACGGGAACAGCAGCCAGATATCGTCTGCCGCGTTGTGCAGATTCAGCAGGGCATCGGATAGCGGTTGACGTTCGCCGGTCAATCCGACCAACTGCATCGCCAGCCCGTCGCGCTGCAGTTCGTTCCACAGGTCGCGGTCATACTGACGGGCGTAGTCGTCGTGCGAGAACATCAGCACCACCAATGTCTGGCCGTCGACCATAAATTTAGGGCCGTGGCGCAGACCGAGCGGCGAGTCGTAGCGTGTCACGATTCGCCCGGCGGTGAGCTCCAGCATCTTGAGCGAGGCCTCTTCGGCCAGGCCGGTGAAACAGCTGCCGCCGAGGGTGATGTAGCGGCGGAAGCCGCTGGCGGCCAGTGCCTTTACCTGCGGCTGCAGCGTTTCGCGCAGTTCACGGCAGCGCTGCACCATGGCGTGCAGCGGCGCCTGGGCGGCCTCAAGCGACATTGAGCCGAGCAGCAGCGCGGCGCTCAGCATCATGCAGCTGAAGCTGGAGGTCATGGCGAAGCTCTGATCGTTGGAGCCCTGCGGCATCACCAGCGAACAGACGTTATCGCGCTGATGCGCATACTGCGCCAGCCGGCTGTCCGGGTTGCACACCAGCATCAGGTGATAGCTTTCCGGCAGCAGCTGATCGGCCAGTTCCACCGTCGCCACGCTTTCCGGGCTGTTGCCCGAGCGGGCGAAGGACACCAGCAGCGTCGGCCGTTCAGGGTCGAGGAACTGCAGCGGGTTGGCGACGATATCGGTGGTGCCGTAGGCCACTACGTCGCGGCCGGTGCGTTCGCGCAGCCAGGGCGCCAGAGCCCGGCCGGCGAACGCCGAACTGCCGGCGCCGCACAGCACGATTTGCAGCCGAGGATTGGCCAACAGCGGCGCGAGGAACGGCTGCCACTGCGCCTGTTGATCCTGCAGCTGCCGGTGCAGCGCCGCCCACAGGTCCGGCTGCTGCCAAATCTCTGCGGCGGTGTGCCAGGCGTTGCGCTGCTTCAGCCAATCCGCCTCGTAAGAGAAATACGCATTCATGATGACAACTCCTTAAAAGCCTCGGTTAACGGTCGGCGATAATCACGTCGATCCCTAAATGGTGCAGCGCCTGCAGGTAGTGCGCCGGAATACGGCTGTCGGTGACCAGGCGGTGGATCTGGCCGACTTCGCGGATCATGCAAAAGCTGGTGCGGCCGAATTTGCTGGCGTCGGCGATGGCGATCACTTCGCGCGCCACTTCACACATCACCCGGTTGAGCTGCGCTTCGCCCGGATCCGGCGTAGTGATGCCGCCCGCCAGATCGAAACCGTCGACGCCGAGAAACAGTTTGTCGAAGCGGTACTGGCGCAGCTGCTGTTCAGCGGCGGGGCCGTACAACGACCAGGCTTTGCGGCGTACGCTGCCGCCGACCACCATCAGATCGATCTGCTCGTTGTTGGCCAGTTCGAAGGCGATATTCAGCGCGTTGGTCATCACCACCAGATCCTTTTTCCCCGCCAGCTGCGGCGCCATCTGGCTGGTGGTGGAGCCGGAGTCGAGGATGACGGCGTCGCCGTCTTCGATCAGCGCCGCCGCCGCGCAGGCGATGGCGTGTTTCACGTCGCGGTTGATGCGGCCCTTGTCCTGCAGCGGGCGGTCGAAGGCGAACTGTTTGTTCAACATGGCGCCGCCGTAGGCGCGCACCGCACAGCCGTGCTGTTCCAGCTGACGCAGATCGCTGCGGATGGTGACGCTGGACACCGAAAACTGCTGGCTGAGCTGCTCCACACGCACCGAGCCCTCGCGGCACAGCTGGTCGATAATTAATTCCCGGCGTTTTGCGGTATTGATCATTAACGCAGACTCCTGATTTACCTGTAGCCGTGCCCGTCCGCGGCTTAATAAGCCGCAGCGATGCTGACCGGAGCGCTTTCAGTTGTTCGTGGCGAATTACAGCAAACGAAACACTGAAATGCAATCGATTAATTTTAAAATATCTATATCTATCAGTTGGTTATATTTTATTTTGCTTTCGATTGAGCACTAACCGAAAGCGGGGTTAACGCAAAGCGAAAACGGCAAATTCGTTATTTTTCAGTCGACAATTCTCGGCGGTTATTCATTCGCTCCGTCGATGACGAAAGCCGCAGCGATCGTTCGGCAGCCGCCGGGCTTTCACTGTTTTTTTATGCTGCCGCGTGTAAAAGCGCCGCGCCGCGCACGCCGCTGCTGTCACCGTGCACCGGCGGGAACACCGCCGCGGGTTCCACGCCCGGCAGCAGCCAGCGCCGCATCGCCGGCGGCAGCAGCCGGTACAGCTCACCGACGTTCGACAGCCCGCCGCCAAGCACGAAGGCATCGACGTCCAACAGCAGCTGTAAGCCGGCCAGCGCGCTGGCCAGAATATCGACGTAGAGGGCCATCAGCTGCTGCGCGAGCGGATCACCGGCGCGGTAGCTGGCGACCAGCGACGGCACGTCGGCGGCCGGATGGGCAAAATGGCGGCTCAGCGCCAGCAGCCCGCTGCCGGAGACGTAGCGTTCAAAGCAGCCGGTCAGCCCGCAGTTGCAGCTGAACAGCGGCAGATCGTAACGTTGCGCCAGCTGGGCCGATATCGGCATATGGCCCCATTCGCCCGCCACGCCGTTGCGCCCTTTATGCAGTTGCCGGTTCACCACCAGGCCGCCGCCGGCGCCGGTGCCGATGATGGCGCCGAACACCAACGGCAGGTGCGCGGTTTGCGGCGTGCTGGCTTCCGACAGCGCGAAGCAGCGGCAGTCGTTCTCGATGGCGATAGGCCGCGCCAACGCCTGCGTCAGGTCATCCGCCAGGCAATGGCCGGTCAGGCAAGGCACGTTGACCGCTAACTGGCGGCGGCTGACGGGATCGGTGATCCCCGGTAAACCGATGCCGATGCTGCCGCGCGTATGCAGCTCGCGATCCGCCTGGTCAACCAGCCCGGCGATACAGGCCACGAACTCGCCGTAATCGCCGGTTGGGGTGCGCACCCGTTGGATCATCACCTGATTGAGCCGGCGATCGTAGGCGGCCATTTCTATCTTGGTGCCGCCGATGTCGAAACCGTAATGCATCTCTCTCATCGCCATGCTTCAGGCTCCGTTCAGGGCGATCACCGCCGCTTCGCGGCGCGCGCGTTCGGCGGCGAACACCATCAGATGGCTCTCCAGCGCTTCCGTCGGGCCGGCCAGCACCTGGCTCGGATCGTTGGCGCGAATGGCCGCGATAAAGTGCTGCATCAGGTAGTAGTCGCCGCCGCCGTGCCCGGCCATGGCGTGCAGATCCTGGCCGGCGTCGGTGTCGTAATGCGTTTCGCCGTCGTCGAGGAACGAGGTGATGCGAATATGGCGGCCGTCGCCCTCCAGGCAGCCACGGCTACCGAAGATGCGGGTATGGCGATCTTCGTGGCGGGTAAAGGCCGTCATGGTGAACGACGCGGTGCGGCCGCCGGCGAACTGCATGTTGACCACCTGATGGTCGACCACATTATTGTCGCAGCGGTAGACGCAGCGGCCGTAAGGACCGTCGCGCAGCGCCGCCCGCAGCGTCGTCTGGTCGGGTTCCGGCGTCAGCACCCGCAGAAAACCGGGCGTGGCCTTGTGGTCGTCGCCCAGATAGATGCGCTTGGCGGAATAGGGGCAGGACGCCTCTACCGCGCAATCCAGGCAGTTGTCCGCCGCGCCGGCCGGTTGGTTTTCCCGGCGGAAATGGCGCAGGTTGCCGAAGGAGCTGACTTGCTCACAGGGTTGCTCCATCACGTAGCGGATCCAGTCGATATCGTGGCAGGATTTCTGCAGCAGCATAAAAGCGGCCTGTTGATCGTTGCGCCAGTTGCCGCGCACGAAGGAGTGCGCCTGGTGCCAGTAGCCGACCGGTTCCAAGTGCTGCAGGCTGACGATATCGCCGATCGCGCCGTCGCGCAGCAGTTGCTTGAGCTTCTGGGTATAGCGGGTATAGCGCAGCACGTGGCCGACCGAGAAGATCAGCTTTTGGCGCACCACCTCGGCGACGATGGCGCGGCACTCGTCGGCATCCGGCGACAGCGGTTTTTCCAGCAGCATGGCGTAGCCCTGGCGGGCGAAGGCCAGCGCCGGCTCCAGATGCATCTGATCCTGGGTGCAGATCAGCACCGCGTCGGCCAGCTTGCCGGCGTCGGCGGCCAGGCGCCAGTCGGTGAAGACGTTTTCCGGCGCGATGGCATGCTGCGCCACGAACTGCTCGCGGTAGGCGTCGCGCGGTTCCGCTACCGCCACCACCTGCATCAAATCGGGATGCGCCAGCGCATAGCGCGAGTAGATCTCACCGCGCGCCCCGGCGCCGACCACCAGCACCCGCACCGGGCGATGGGCAAAGCTGTTGGGTTGTGTTGACGACATTGCTGGATACTCCGCTGTTGTTATTTGAGGTTTTGGCCGCTGAGCTCGTCGAACAAATGTGCGCGCGTCAGATCGAATGCCAGATGAATGTTTTCGCCGAGGCGCGGTTCCCAATCCGGCAGCGATGCCATGCGCAGCACGAAGCGCAGGTCGGCCAGTTCGCAGTGCAACAGCTCTTCGTTGCCCATGCGCTCGATAGTGACGATCTGCGCCGGGAAACAGTTGGCGCTGCCGGGCGTGCACAGCCGCAGGGACTCCGGCCGGATGCCGAGGCACACCCGCGCATGCGGGTAGTCCGCCAATTGCCGTTGCAGCGCGGGCGGCAGATCGAGCTGATGCTGCAGGCCGATGCGCAGCCGCACCGTTTGGCCGTCGCGCACGATCGCCAGATCGTGCAGGTTCATCGACGGGCTGCCGATAAACTCGGCGACGAAACGGTTGGCGGGGTGGTGATACAGGTTGATCGGTTTATCCACCTGCATGATGGCGCCGCGGTTCATCACGCAAATGCGGTCGCCCATGGTCATCGCTTCGACCTGATCGTGGGTGACGTACACCATGGTGGCAGCGGCGCCTTCCTGCTTCAGTTGATTGTGCAGTTCGATCAGCTGCACGCGCATCGACACCCGCAGCTTGGCATCGAGGTTGGACAGCGGCTCGTCAAACAGAAACACCTTGGGTTTACGCACGATGGCGCGGCCGACTGCCACCCGCTGACACTGGCCGCCGGAGAGCTGGCCCGGCTTGCGCTGCAGCAGGTTGGTGATCTCCAGTTTTTCCGCCGCGTCGCGCACCCGGCGGTCGATCTCGGCCTTGCTTTCTTTGCCGATCAGGCCGAACGCCATGTTCTTGTACACCGTCATGTGCGGGTACAGCGCATAGTTCTGGAACACCATGGCGATGCCGCGATCCTTCGGCATGCTGTCGTTGACGCAGCGATCGTGGATCAGGATCTGCCCCTCGCTGACGCTCTCCAGCCCGGCGATCATCCGTAGCAGGGTGGATTTGGCGCAGCCTGACGGGCCGACGAACACCATAAATTCCCCGTCCTCGATGTCCAAATCAACGCCGTGCAGCGCGTGGAAACCGTTGGGGTAGACTTTTTTAACGCTGTTTAACTGAATTCCGGCCATGTCGTTTACCTTGTCTGCGCGTTAGCCTTTCACCCCGGCGCTGGCGATGCCCTGGATGAAATAGCGTTGGAAAATAATGAACAGCATCAGCATCGGGATCACCGCCATCAGCGCCCCGGCCATCAGCAACGGATATTCCACCCCGGCGCGGCTGGAGAGCGAGGCCAGCCCAACCGGCAGCGTCAGCTTCTCGGTGGTGGTATTGACGATCAGCGGCCACATCAGGTTGTTCCAGCTCCACAGGCCGTTGATGATGATGCAGGCGATAATGCCCGGCCGGATCAGCGGCAGCATGATGCGCCAGAAGATGGCGAAGTAGCTGTAACCGTCGATCAAGGCCGCTTCTTCCATTTCCTTCGGCACCGCCAGAAAGAACTGGCGCAGCAGAAAGGTAGCGTAAACGCTGAAAATGCCCGGCAGCACCAACCCGGTGATGCTGTTGACCAACCCCAGCTTCTGCACCACCAGGAATTGCGGGATCAGAAACGCCTGGCCGGGCACCATCAGGACCGATACGCACACCAGAAACACCGCATCCCGGCCGCGAAAATGCAGGCGCGAGAAGCCGTAGGCGGCCATGGTGGCGATCGCCATCTGCAAGGTGACGGTGAAGAAGGTCGCCAGCAGCGAGTTGAGATAAAAGCCGGCGAACGGGATTTCGTGCATCACCCGACCGTAGGCCTGCAGGCTGGGATGCGCCGGCAGCAGCGTCAGCGGGATCTGAATGCTCTCGGCCTGGGTTTTCAGCGAGGTCACCAGCATCCAGATAAAAGGCACCACCGAGGCCAGCGCCGCCAGCCCCATAAACAGGTACACCAGCGTTTTCTTGCTTGCGTTCATGTGCAGCTCCTCAGCTGACTTTCAGGCGCTTGCCGATCGCCATTTGAATCAGGGTGATCACCAGCGTGACGGCGAACAGCACCACGGTGATGGCGGAGGCGTAACCTTTTTCCTGCAGGTAAAACGCGTACTTGTAGAACAGGTTGGTGACGGTCATCACGTCGTTCTCCACCAGTGCGCGGTCGAACATCAGGAACACCACGTCAAAGATTTGCAGGATCTCGATAAAGCTCATCACCGACACGAAGAACAGCGTCGGCACCATCATCGGCAGCGTGATGCAGAAGAAGCGGCGCAGGGTGCCGATACCGTCGAGATCCGCCGCTTCGTACAGCTGGCGCGGAATGCTTTGCAGCCCGGCCAGCAAAATGATGATCTTCAGCGCCAGCGACGACCAGATGATGATGATGGACACGCTGATGCGCACCACGTCCGGATCGGACAGCCAGGCGACCGGCGCGATGTGCAACAGGCTCAGCGCCTGGTTGATCAGGCCGAAATCCTTGTTGAACAGCCATTGCCACACCATGGCCACCGCCGCGGGCATGGTGACCGCCGGCAGGAACAGCAGGGTGCGCAGCAGGCCTTTGCCGCGGATATTCTGGTTGAGGCCAATCGCCAGCAGCAGCGACAGACTCAGGCTGATCGGCACGCAGACCACCACGTAAAACAGGGTGTTGGCGGCGGCGGTGTAAAAGTCGTCGTCTTCGAACAGGTTGAGATAGTTATCGACGCTGATGCTGCTCCAGCGCATGAATTGGTTGAGATCGGTAAAGCTGTAAAAGATGTTTTGCAAAAAGGGGATCAGGTAAAACACCGTCACCCCCATCAGCAGCGGCAGGATCATCACCCAGCCCCAGAAGCGTTCGGCACGTTCGAGCCGATTGAGCGCGGGGCGGGCGGTGCGCCGGGATGGTTTCAGGGTGACCGTAGCCGTTTCTGCCAGCGACATGTTGCCATTCCTCACCTATGACTTTCAGCAGGGTTCCACCGCAGCGCGCGCTCGGGGCAGCGCGCCGCGGCGGGGCGATTACTGCTCCATGACGCGCGCGATCTTCTTGACCGATTTGTCCATTTCCTGTTTGGCGTCCGCGCCCATAAAGATCTTCTTCAGGCTGGCGATCCACATGTTCTGCCATTTCGGCGTATTGGTGCCGGCGGTGGGATAAGCCTGGGTCACTTCCAGGGTCTGGATGTAAGGCGTGACGTCGACCTTTTGGATCTGCTGCGCCCAAACTTTGGCCGCCGTCTTGTTGGCCGGGATCACCACCTTGGCCAGCTCCGCCTGCGAGGCTTCGCTGTTCATGAAGGCGATATATTTCCAGGCGGCCTGTTTGTGGGCGCTTTTGGCCGACATGGCGAAGGCCAGGCTGTGTGCCACGCCGGACTGACGTTCAATTTTCGGCATCATCACCACGCCGATGTGATCGTTGATCAGCGGGTTATTGGCGAACGGCGCCGCCAGCCAGGAGCCGGCATAGACCATCGCGGCGCGGTTGGACTGGAAGATGTTCTCGGTTTTGACTTCGCTCATCTGCTGGGCGCTCGGCATCAGGCCGTCTTTCATCATGCCCTGCAGCTGCTGATAGACCCAGATGGACTTGTCGTTGGCGATGTCGGTAGGCTGGCCGTCCTTGGGCACGATGTGATTGCCGTTTTGGAACAGCAGGTTCATGTAGCTGTCCTGGCCGTCGATGCTGAGGTCCATCACCAGCGGGAAGGCGGCGCCTTTCAACCCGTTTTTCAGGGCGGTGGCCTTGCTCTTCAGATCGTCCCAGCTCCAGTCGCTGGTGGGGTAGCTGACGCCAGCCTGATCGAACAGTTTTTTGTTGTACCACACGGCGATGGAATCGACGTCGCGCGGGATGGCCATCTGTTGACCGTCGTACTGGTAGGCTTTCACCGAGCTGGCGACCACGTCGTCCAGCTTAAGGCCGCTCTCCTTAATATAAGGCGCCAGCGGCTCCATAATGCCGTTTTTGGCGTACTGCACAAAATAAGGCATATTAATCCAGAATATATCCGGCGCTACGCCGCCGGCGGCAGCGGAATCTAATTTAACGAAATATTGCGCCGAAGGGGTTAATTCTATTTCTATTTTTATATCCGGGTTGACCTGTTCAAATCGCTTGGCGATCTCCTGTTCGGCGGGTAATTGATTCCTGTCCCAAACGGCATAGCGTAATGTTATTTTGTCTGCTGCATGGAGCAGGGTGGGTAATAATAATGCGCTGGCAAGAATGGAGTGCGCCAGCAGGCGGCCGGTATTTTTTATCGGTGACATTGCTTTCCCCTCGGTGAGCGACGAATAACGTTTTTCGCAACGTAAATTCTTTCTATCCCTTAACTTTCAATGTGTCAATACACCCCCGAACGCCCAAAAATGGGGCATGTATGTTTCATTGTTGTTAAAATCGAAAGGCTTTTACGCCTAAGTGAAAGGTCGATCTGTTCACATTTCATTAACCTTGTGGCGGGTTTTTTCCCCGGTAGTGCGGCATTTAGCGGTCTTCGCAGGCATAGGAATAACTGATAACCCTTGCACCACAATGGGGATTAAAAACATTTTTATTGTGCAAGCTCCAGCTTCTTTCATTTTTGTGATGCAAATAAACAAAAAAATCTTCCCGCCGCCGTCAGAAGAGAGGGCAGGAACGTTTTTTATTACTGGCTATTGTTTGTGGCGATAAAAGGCGCTAGCCTGATTTTTACACCGATTATTCATGAGAAATAAAGAGGGCTGATTATTATGCGCCTGTCTCTGGTATTTACCCATAGTCTGGAAAAAGTATTTCATCGCCGCAGCATGCCATCCATTTCCGTAGAAAATCGGCTGAGCGGGCTGAATAACGAGGTGCTTTCCTGGCAGGCGGTATACTGTTTGCAAACGCCCGGTAACGAGACCCGCCATGAGCTGTGTTATCAACTTGACGGGCCGCTGGCGGATTATATCAGCGTGCGTCAGGTGCGATCGGTGCCGAGCGGATTTCCCTGTTATCGCGAGAGCGATGAAAATTACCTGACCACCGAACCGGGATTATTTCCCGATCCGCTGATGCCGCTGCCGCAACGGCGTTTTTTCGCCGCCTGCGGTTATTACGGCAGCTTATGGCTCACCCTGACGCCGCCGGCCGCCATGACACTGGCCGGCGATGTCCCGTTGACCCTGCGCCTGCTGGATGCGCAAAGCGGCGAGACACTGGCCGAAGCCGCACTGACGCTGCACTTGGTGCCGGCGGCGTTGCCGCCGCAAACCCTGTTGCATACCGAGTGGCTGCACACCGACTGTCTGGCGGATTACTACCGTCTGGCGGTGTTCAGCCCGGCGTACTGGCGCGCGGTGCGCAACTTTGTGCGCTGTGCGGTGCAGGCCGGCGTCAATATGCTGCTGACGCCGCTGTTTACGCCGCCGCTGGATACCGCCGTCGGCGGTGAACGCACCACGGTGCAGCTGGTGAAAGTGACGCGTTCGGTGCAGGGGTACGGCTTCGATTTCAGCCGTCTGGCGCAATGGGTGGCGCTGGCACAGGAAGAGGGCATCGAGCATTTCGAGATCGCGCCGCTGTTTACCCAGTGGGGCGCGGCGCATGCGCCGAAGATAGTGGTAGAAGATCAGGGCGAGACGCTGCCGCTGTTCGGCTGGCACACCGATGCGCAGGGCGAAGCGTATCAGCGTTTCCTGCACGCGCTGCTGCCGGCGTTGACCGCCTGGTTTCGCGAACGGGGGCTGGAACGGCAGGTGTGGTTCCACATTTCCGATGAACCGACGCTGGACAACCTGACGGCCTACCAGCGTGCCAGCGCCGCGCTGCGGCCGTTGCTGGGCGGTTTTCGCACCTTCGACGCGCTGTCGGATTTCGCGTTCTATCAGCAAGGCCTGGTGGAGACCCCAGTGGCGGCGACCGACCATATCGAACCCTTTATCGAACACCGGGTGCCCGGGCTGTGGGCCTATTATTGCTGCGTGCAGAAGACCGAGGTCGCCAATCGCTTCTTCGCTCAGCCTTCGGCGCGCAACCGCATATTGGGCGTGCAGCTGTATCTGTACCGCATCGCCGGCTTCCTGCACTGGGGATTCAACTTCTATAACAGCGCCCATTCGCGCGAGCGCATCAATCCGTACGCGGTGACCGACAGCGGCCACGCGTTTCCTTCCGGCGACCCGTTCGTGGTGTATCCGGGCGACGATCTGCAGCCGGTGGAGTCGCTGCGCCTGCGGGTGCTGCATCAGGGGCTGCAGGACATGCGCGCGCTGCAGCTGTTGGAGAGTTTGAGCGATCGGGCGGCGGTGGAGGCGCTGATCGAACGCGAGCTGGGCATGCGCATCACCTTCAAGCGTTATCCGCATCAGGCGGGGCCGCTGCTGCGCCTGCGCGAAGCGGTGAACCGCCGCATCGAAGCGCTTCTGGCGCCAATGTGAAGGCAAACGGGGGCGAAAATGCGTCTTTCGCTCCCAAATCGCCATTACTTTGCTATACCTGATAGTCGAGGGATTCATTTTATTGTCATGTAACTGACATGTCAGGGTCACGGCTCTGGCTTAAGTTTGCAGCGACTACGTCAGGAGATAACGCGATGTTCAGCCTGGATTCTTTGTTGCAAGATGCATTTCCACACCGCAATACCCCTGCCTGGCAGCGCAGCCTGCTAAGAACCTTACTCTTCGAAAAAGAATTCAAACAGTTCGCCGCCGACTATCCCCACCTGAAAGGATTGGATCTGATCGAGCAGGTGGTGGACTACTTCAACCTCAGCTGCGAGCTGGTGGACGGCGATCTGGAAAACATCCCGAGCCAGGGGCCGGTGGTGCTCGTGGCCAACCATCCGATCGGCTCGCTCGACGGCCTGGTGCTGCTGCGCGCCGTTGCGGCGGTGCGCCCGGATGTGAAGGTGGTGGCCAGCCAGCTGCTGACCTATATCGAACCGCTGCGCAACCTGTTCGTGCCGGTGGATAACGTCGCCTATAAAACCAGCCGCAAACAGATTGAAGGCATGCAGCAGCAGTTGGACAATCAGGGCGCGCTGATCCTGTTCCCGGCCGGCGAAGTGTCGCGCATGAGCCCGAAAGGCATCCGCGACGGCCACTGGCATACCGGTTTTCTGCGTCTGGCCGCCAAGGCGCGCGCGCCGATCGTGCCGATTCATATCAGTGCGCGCAACAGCAACCTGTTCTACTTTACTTCGCTGGTCTACCGGCCGCTGTCGACGCTGCTGCTGGTGCGCGAAATGTTCCAGCAGCGCGGCGGGCGCATCCGGATCCGCATCGGCGGCCGCGTGCCGTTCGCCAACTGGCACGACGGCCACACCAGCGCCAAGGATCTGGCGGAGCGCTTTCGCCGCCATGTGTACCGACTGGGCCAGGGCAAGCCGGGGTTGTTCGCCAGCGAATCGCCGATTGCGCTGCCGGAAGATCGTCTGGAGCTGAAAAAGGCGCTGGCGAACTGCGAACGGCTGGGGGTGACGCCAGACGGTAAAACCATCTACCTCTATCGCCGCCATGATGAAGCGCGCACGCCGATCCTGCGGGAGCTGGGGCGTCTGCGTGAGATCGCTTTCCGCGCTGTGGGGGAAGGTTCCGGCCGCCGTCGCGATCTGGACAGCTACGATGACGATTACTACCACCTGGTGCTGTGGGATGAGGAAGAGCTGGAGATCGTCGGCGCCTATCGCTTTATCCCCACCGCCGAACAAATCGCGCGCAAGGGACTGGAAAGCATCTACAGCAACAGCCTGTTCCATTACGACCGAGATATGGAACCGATCCTGGCACAGGGCATTGAACTGGGGCGCAGCTTCATCCAGCCGGCCTATTGGGGCAAGCGCGGGCTGGACTATTTGTGGCTGGGCATCGGCGCCTATCTGTCGAAATACCCGCAGTACCGCTATCTGTTCGGGCCGGTGTCTATCTCCGGCGGCATGCCACTGGCAGCGCGCGATCTGCTGATCGCCTTTTATCGGCTCTATTTCTCGCCGGATCACGCCTTCGCCCAGTCGCGTCGCCCTTATCCGGCATCGCTGCCGCAGGTGCTGGCGCAGTTTGCCGGAGATAACTACCAGGAAGATCTGGTGCGGCTGAAGAGCCTGCTCAGCAACATCGGCTGTTCGATCCCGACGCTGTACAAACAGTACACCGAACTGTGCGAGCCGGGCGGGGTGCAGTTTATCGACTTCGGCACCGATCCGGCCTTCAACAACTGCATTGACGGGCTGGTGCTGGTGGATACCTCGCGGCTCAAGCCGTCGCGTTATCAACGTTACATTGCGGTGCATCAGCCGCAGGAAGCCGAGACGGCATGATCGGCGTCTGACTCATGCCTTTTTGATCTAAGCACGACCTTGGGGCCGGCGACGGGATAGCGCTACGATAAACGTTTTGCTTTCCACCGCCGGAGCCTTGCATGCCTCACTCGTTTATCCCGTCGCTATTGTCCGCCGATGAGCCGCCCGCCGTCGCCATTGAAACCCCGCACGGCGGCGCGCCTTTTTTACTGCTGTGCGATCACGCCGGCAAGGCGATACCGCAATCTCTCGGCGATCTCGGTTTGCCGCCGGGGGAGATCGAGCGCCATATCGGCTGGGATATCGGCGCGCTGAGCGTGTCGCGCCACCTGAGCCGCCAGCTGGACGCTACGCTGATTCATCAGCGTTACTCACGTTTGGTGATCGACTGCAACCGGGCGCCCGGCATCGCCAGCTCGATCCCGCATTTGTCTGAACTGACGCCGATCCCCGGCAACATCGGCATCGACGCCGAGCACGCGCTGGCGCGTGAGCGCGAGGTGTTTCTGCCGTATCACCGCGCCATCGACGATCATCTGGGGCAGCGCCGGCTGCGCGAACTGCCGACGGCGGTCATCGCCATGCACAGCTTCACGCCGGTGTTCAAGGGCGAGTCGCGCCCCTGGCAGGTAGGGCTGCTGTTTAACCGCTACCCGGAATTCGCGCATCTGCTGGCCGAACTGCTGCGCGAAGAAGGGGATCTGCAGGTGGGCATAAACCAACCCTATGCCATGACGGACGCCACCGATTACACCTTGCCGGTGCATGCGGAGCGCCGCGGCTTGCCTTATGTCGGCATCGAAATTCGCCAGGATCTGATCGCCGATGAACAGGGGCAACAGGCATGGGCGAAACGTTTCGCGCGCCTGTTGCCGCAGGCCTGGCAACGCTGGCAAATTTGACTTTAGGAATATTCCCAGAGATGATAACCGTAAGGAATACGTAAGACGTCATTAGAAAAAAAGTCAGGAGAGACGTGTGGAGCACAGCGATAACGGACTGTTTATCAAACGGGAGCGTTTTGAAGTTCTGGCGATTCTGCGTGAAATTTGCAAACAACGCACGCCGCTGCGCGTAGAAAATCAGCAGCACCGGTTTCAAAGTCTGTTATTGAGCGTCGGGCCGGACAATATCGTGTTTAGCGGTGAGGAAGCGGAAAGCGCCATCGACGGCGCCTGCACCATCGTGATTGAAAGCAACGACGCCAAGATCGAGTTTTCCGTCGGCCAGGCGGAGCTGACCGAACATCAGGGCGTACAGGCCTGTTCGACCCGGCTGCCGCAGGAGCTGGTCTATATCCAGCGCCGCCGTCAATTCCGCATCACTACGCCGCACTGGCGCCAATTCTTCTGCACCGGCGAGTACCCGGACGGCACGCCTTATGAGCTGCGGATCCACGATCTCTCCGCCGGCGGCGTCGGTTTGCGTTTCGACGGCCCGCTGCCGGATTTCTTCCAGCCTGGCCTGCAGCTCAAAAAAGCGGAGCTGGATCTGGGCAGCTACGGCAGCTTCAAGGTCAACATGGAGCTGGTGGTGGTCAACGACGATCAGGAAACTGACGACAACGACCAGGCGGTACGCTTCTCGCGCCTGTCATGCCGCTTCCTCAAGTTGGGGCTGGCGATGGAGCGCAAAATCCAGAGCGCGGTATTCGCTTTCGAGCTGGATTTCAACAAGAAGAAAAAGCGCTGACCCTCTCTTCCGGCGCGCCGGGCGGTATCCAGCCCGCCTGGCGCGCCGCCACTCTCTTTCCCTTCAGGGAACGTAAATGATCTCGAAGCTTGATGTCAGATCGCTGTAGAATTTTTTGCCGCCGTCGACATAAATAACCTGCAAATCGTAGCGGTAGACCAGCTTTTTGTCCGGATGAAGGATCAGTTCCAATACGGAAATCTTTACGTTGACCGATTGCGAAGGGTGTTCTTTATCCAGCTCAATGGTCTGGTTGTCGATGCTGACCAGCATGCGTTTGATCGGCCGCGGCCCGGTGGGATCGTAGGCGCCGCTGTCGCTGCGAAACTCAACGGTTTTATTGATGTCGGCCGGGGCGGATTGCTTGATGAAATCCGGCAACCTGTTCTGGTATTTGGCGTCCAGCGCCAGCATCACCAGCAGATTGTCCGGATTGAAGCCGGTGAACTGCACGGACAGGTAGCCTTTGAGCAGCGGGTTTTGCGGTGATCGATCAAACAGAGCATCCCAGATCAGGCCGAACTGGCTGGCGGGCAGCGTAAATGAATCCACAATGCCGCTTTGCAGGTTGATCAGCGCGTTTTTCTCCTCCGTCTTGCCGTCCGGCAGGCTCAATAGCAGCGTTAGAGTATCGGCGTTGGCGAACGGCGCCAGTTTGCCGCCCGGCTCCATTTGCGTGAACTGGGCGGTGGCGTCGCTGATGCGCGCTTGATTGACTTTTGGTGACAGGAAATAGTCGAAGGTCACCTCTACATCGTTGAGTGAGGTCGCGTTCGGCGCCGCCGTAAACGAGATCGACAGCATCGGTTTGTCGTCCTCGGCGGCGTTGGTTGCCAACAGGAAGCTATCCGGCAGGTAGTAAAGATAGTTTTTTCGCACATAGTCCTGGTAATAGTTGTACCACACTTGCCCGAAGGCCAGCGGAGTCAGGATCAGTTGCAGACTCGGCGGCGGCGGCAGGATGCCCTGATAGATATAGGGGTAGTAGTTCTCGGCGAAGTAGAAGACTTTCGGCGAAGTGATGGTGTTGAGCAGCCCGTTATCGGTGACGATGGCGACCACCAGCGTGGTTTGCGAGTCATAATCCGACAGCGCGCGCAGCAGCGCGTCACGCTGTTCCAGACGATCCAGATCGAGTTGCGCGCGGTAGCGGGTTGGCGGCGCGTCCAGCAACACTTGTTCGAAAATCATTTCTTCGACCTTGCCGAACGTGCTGAAGGTCAGAACCACGTAAGGCACCTGTGCGACCGGGCGGCTGAGCGCGAAATCTACCATCATGTGCCAATGGCTGCCGTCGCTGCTGGTGGTGATGCGATAGCGCGTCTCTCCCGAGACGATTTCGGTGCAGACATCGGCCTGCAATTCGTCGGCCAGTGGCACGGGCGCTGCGCGGTAACGCAGGCGGGGAGATTCGGCGTCGGGAAACTGTTCGCGCGCGTTGTCCAAAATAACTTTGTTCAGCGTCACCAGATCATTGAGAAAGATATTCATAGCGTTCCTCTTGGTAAGAAAGGCGTGCCAGATGTCTGAACTGGTTCAGGCAGGCGGAAGTCCAAAGAAAATGACCGTCGTGGCGGCGATAGAGCGGGGTTTCCGCGTTGGCCGGCGGCATCCGCCAAACCGCCAACGCCTCGATCGCCGGCGACAGCTGCGGCACCCCTTGCCGCTGGGCGTACTCCAGGGCGGTGAGCCACTCATGCGGATGGGCATAGTAGGGCGTTAGCGCATTGAGCCGATCGTAATCGCCGCCGCTCCAGCGCACCGCCTGATTGAGCATGCGAATAATGCGTGGGTAGGCCGGCGGAAGGCCGCCGTGCCTGGCGTTGAGCATATGGATCAAAATCAGCGCGTTGGTATTGACGCAGCAGTCCAACTGGGTGATATCGCCATCGTCTTTCATCCAGCTGTGAAAGGCATAACATTCCGCCCATTGGTGCTGCGTCGTCGTTAACCGCCGTTCGACGCGCTGTACCTGGTAGGCCTGCATGTGCGCCAGCGTTTGTCGCGCGTGCGCTAATGAGCGGCGTCCAAATCGGTACAGCAATTCGGTGATGATGGCGGTGTCGTCGATGTCAGCATCGATCCGCTGGCCCGCCATCCAGCCGGGGTGCGCCGCAGCAGGCCAAAAGCTGAAATGATGGGGCCGCGTTTCGCACTCAAGCAGAAAATCGAGCGCCTTCTCGATATGCGGCGCGGTCTGGGCGGTGTAGTCCAGCGTGCGTAATACCTGAGCGGTGACAAACGCGTTTTCATCCCGGTGCCAACGGCCGTCCGGCGTTCTGACCTGCGCCGGAAAAGCGCCGCTGGCGGATTGCTGCGCGAGCAGATCCGCCAATCGCCACGGCGTGACGCCCGCAGGCGGGGGCAAGGTAGTGGGCACGGTCTCGAAATGGGTGTTTTGCGGGCTGAAAGTGCAGCTGATGCTTTCGTTGCCGAGCCGGTCGCTGGAGAAACCGACGACGTTATACTGCAGCGGGATCCGTTCGGCCACCGCCCGGTGCAGCAACGGCAGCGTTTGGTCGCCAGAGGCCAACAAGGCGCTGACGCCGTCGTAGACGCGGCGGTTATCGCCAAAGAAGCTGGCCGCCATGGTGAACAGCGTGACGTTTTCCAGGCGGCCGTTCGGCGCATACGCCAGGCTGAATCCGTAGGTGGTCGCGGGAAAGTCCCGCTGGGCAGAGGTTTGCCCCAGCGCGCGATCCAACAGCGGAAACAGCGCGCAGAATTCGTTTTCCCTGGAGAAAAGGCGCATGACGGTGCGGATATCGTCATGCGTTATCCGCGCGCTGTGCCACTGGTAATAGTATTCCTGCGGCGAGTCGGCTTGCTCCGGGTAATAACCGACCATCAGTAACGTCAGCCCCGCCGCGCGGCAGGCCTCGGCGGCTAGCGGCCCTTGCAAGCCGCCGGGGAGATCGGCTGCGCCGGCAGGGGTTTCGGAGTACACCTTGGTCTTAACCCCATCCGGCGTGTATTTGCGCCCCAGCCAGGAGCCGAAACGCAGCGGCTGGCCGTCGCGCTGTACGGTGGCCAGCCGCCGAGCGGGATCGGCGAGCGGCGCGGCGACGATCTCCTGACAGCGCTGCGTAAATGCCTCGGTGCCGCGCTGTTCCGCATAACGCGGCAAAAAAGGATCCAACGTGCAGGAAATCGCCCGCGGCCTGGCTGACGAGACGGTGAACTCCAGCGGGCTGCCGTTATAACCGAGCAGGCTGGAGGTAAACGCGGCGGATAAAAAACCGGACGCCATCTTCGCCTGGCCGAAGCGTGCGATGTCAGGGGCCAGCGTGGTTTCAAGGTAAGGGGCTTCCTTGCACAAAGCGCTGACCAGGGCGTTCCATGTCGCAGGTAACACGGCGTTGCGTTCGGCCATGGCGTTCACCTAAACCAGATTGGAGATGACGATGGCCGGCGGGTTCTCGCTGCCTTCGCGTTCGACGGTTTCGCCCCCGACCAGGAAGTAAATGAGCTTGTAAGCGATCGTCCAGGGTTTCTCCGTCAGGCAACGGTACTTGAAGGTTTGGCTATCGTGCTTATCGTAGGTGAAGGGGTATTTCTTGCTCTTGCGGCTGCCCTTGTCATCCTGATAACTCAGCTCTACCAGCACCTGATTACAGTTGTCCCACGAGAACGTGCGATCGAGGAAAATGCTGATTTCGTTGAACGTCAGTACAGAGCCGGGATCCATATTCAGCAGGGTCGAGGCCGATCTGGATTGCGGCTGGTAGCTGCTGCTGCCTTCCCAGCCGGAGGCGGCGGCGGACTTGAAGGCGAATTCGCTGGTGATTTGGAACAGCTCGTTCTTGTCGCTGCTGCGGGCGATGCGCTTGGTCCAGGTGCCGTCATCGTTGGTGAACGGCGCGCCGGTGTAAACCTGGCCGTTGTAACGGATGCTGAACGTGGCCGCCTTGATGCCGTACTCTTCGAAGCTGTCCGGCCCCAATACGCTCAGGTCGAGCTGTTGGAAGAACGGATCGTTGACATTGACCTGAATGAAGTAAGGCGCGGTCTTCTGGGCATGCAGGATATCGCTGCCGATAAAGTTTTGCGGCACCGCAGACTGGCTAAGCGCTTTCGACGAGGTGTAGTTGAAGTTCAGGCTCTTGGTTTCTTCGATGCGCACCAGCTTGATCTCCAGCGAAGCGCTGGGGAACAGGCCGCCTTTGCCGGCTTCTTCGCCTTCTTTCTTGTCGCTGGCGATCAGCGAGTCCAGGATGGCGTCACTGGCGGATTTCGCCTGCGGGTTGCTGTCATCGTTCGGTTTGAGCGTGGCGCTGAAGAAGCTTTTCAGGATCTCCTCCTTGACGAACTGCAGAGCCCACTCTTTTTCTTTGGCCTCTTCGTCACCCGGCATGCTTTCGGTGACCTTGATCACCAGTTTCTGATCCTGCTGCAGTTTTTTAATGACGCTGTCGAAGCCCAGCCAGAAACTGGCGGGCGTCTCCACCGGGATGGGGATGTTGGCGCCGAATTTCAGATCGAACTCTTTGTAGATGCTTTCGAACTGTGCGGTGACCTCGACCTTCAGCGCCGGCGTGATGCCGGTGAAACTGAGGTTATAGGCGACGGCGGCCGGCGCCTTGGCCTGGGTGAATGCGGCCTCGAGGATCACCGCCTGAGACGGCGTCAGTTTGGCGCTGAAGATGGCGCTGTTGTTACCGAACAGGCTTGGGCAAGGGGCGCTGATCAGCTCGCCGTTGGTGGCGCCCGCGTCGAGCACGAAGAAGTTCACCGTGCCTTTATCGTACGGCACCTGGGCCTTGCGGGCGTTTTTGGGATCAACTTTCAGTTTACGCAGGTAGTCGTTGAAGGCGCTGTTGAGCACCGCTTCGTCGATCGCCGTATTGACCTCGAAGTTGATGTACCCCCCTTGCGGGTCGCTGGCGTCGCCGGTGTATTTGATCAGCGAGAATACCGGTTCGCCCGACTTCTGCGCGATATGAATGTCCCCGGGCAGATACCAGAACTGGTTTTCGTCTGAATCGTCGGCGAAGAAGGTGATGTTGTTGATGGTGGCGGTTTTGGCTCTGAGTAATAACATGGCGTTTCCTTATTAACTGAGGTTGGCGAGGTCAATCGCGTTGGCGTCGGTCGAACACTGCACGTTTTCGGGCCGATCGCCGCCCGCGCCCGGCTGATAGGTAAACCAGATATCCAGATCGACGGTCAGCTGCGCCGGATCGAGCTGATCGGCGCTGAAACGTTGGGGGGCGGCGTCGGATTCGGTAAATTGAAACACCTGCTGTAAGGTCTCCGTCGGCGTGCAGGCGTAGCTGGCGGACACGATGACCATTTCCACCTGGCGCCAGTCCATGTCGGCCGACAGCGTCAGCTCGCGCTGGTGATAGAGGGTGGAGAACAGGTACACGTCCTGGCCGGTCGGCTCTTGCAGATCGGCGGAGAGATGTGGCGAGTTGACGGCGGCGCTGTAGGCTTTGTTCACCTCGAACTGATACTCGCCGGGCTCCGGCAGCATGACCGGGTAGTGGGCCCGCGGGGTGGCAGGGTCAAGCTGGAAGCTGCGCGACACGCTGCTATTCGGCTGTTGCCGGTGGCGGTAGCGCAGCGTGACCAGCACGGATTGATAGCGCTGCCAGTCGAACTGCTGCGCCGCTTCGATCGCGAAATCATAACGGCCATAGAGCGACTCGATGTCGAGAAAGACCTCGCTCATCTCCGTCTGCAGGCTGCCGGAGCTGACCGAAGTCACGCCGCCTATCGACTGGTTGAAATACACGGTGAAGTCATACTCGACCGGCCACAGCATTTTTCCCGTTTTCGGGTCGATCAGACTGGGCTCCTTAAAGCGTTTGGGGCCGAGGTCGTCGCGGGTAAATTTCAGCTGGCGGCTGTTTAAGCCATAGCGCAACCGTGCCGTCACCAGCAGGATATTGGCATCCAGCGTCTCCGACAGCAGGCTGACTTGCACCTCGCGGTAGGCGAAAAAGTCATCCTGCAGGTCGCGTTTGACGATCGCGCTGTCGGCCTGATAGTCCGTGCCAGCGACCAGCTGGGCGAACAGGGCCTGCGGATAGAGCGAGCGCTGCACGACGGTGGTTTCGCTGATCTTGCCGCTGAGGCGGCGCTGGTCGATGTTCTCAATCGAGACTTGTTGCAGATAGAAACCGGCTTTGGGGCTGGTCTGCTGCGGTTCGTTGGCGATAACCGGCGTGAAGAACTGGCTGGTGAGGATCTGCGTCAGCTCGGCGGCGGCCTGCGCCAGATGGCCGTCGGGATCGGTATCCCTGACCTTGACGGTGACGATTTTTTCGCTGATCAACTGGGCCGAGGTCTGCTCGATGCCGACGGAAAAAATCAGCAGGTTAAAGCCGATAGCGCGCTGCAGATATCGATACACCTGGTCCCAGTTGGCTTCCAGTTCGAAGGTGGCCGGCGGCAGCTGCTGCAGATAGTCGATTTTGTAACTGACGGCGATCGGCGTCGAGGCCGGCGTGCGCATCAGGCTTGCCAGCAGCAGGATGTCATCGTCGTCGTTCAATTTGGCGGACAGATAACAGTATTGCTGGTCGCTCAGCGAGGTTTTGTTGGTCTGCCCGGGGATCAGACCGGGAATATTCAGCGTCGCGCTGCAGGCGATCGCCTGCAGCGGCAATAAGATCGCATCGCGCGGGATGTCCGGGCTGGCGTTGGCGGCGCGCTGCGCCGCCGCGGGCGTACTGGCCAGCTGAGTCTGCAGCGACAACGTGGCGTAGTAGAGATCGTCCGGTTGGTTGAGGTTTCTGAAAATTTGCAGTTGAACGTCGGGCCGATCGCCCTCGGCGACCTGCACGCTCGGCGCGGCGGCGCAGTAGTAATAGACGGGTCTATCCGGATCCGCCCGAATAAAACAGATGTCCTGCATGATTACCTGATCGTTCATGGCGGCAATCCCACGTCATCGGAGAGGGGGCCGGAGCAAGGCGGGCTTGCCCCGGCGGAATCGGCCGTCAGAAGGTCACGACCACGATGGTGCTGGCACCGGTGACCGGTTTGCCGACGGTTTTCTCCTGGTTATCACCGTAATAGACCGTGGCGGTGTAGCTGATCTCCACCTCGTTGCCTTGCTGCATCATGTTGAATGTCAGGTATTGGGTGAGCGACTTGGTATCGAACTCGGTTAACGCAATAGGCAGCGTTTGCGAGAAGTCCCATTTTGGGTAGTTCACCGTCATCTCGAAGGTGATCAGCGAGACGTCTTTTTGCGACGGTTTGAAGATGATGGTGTATTTCTGCTGTTTCGGCAGGGCGTTGGCGATCAGGATCTGATTGGCGCGCGTTTCGCCATAGCCGGGCAGCTGCGGGTTGGTTTCCACCCCCGGCGGCAGATAGGTCAGGCTGTCGCCGTCCAGCGCATAGTAGTCGGCTGAGTAATAGAGCGGCTTGTCCACGTTGGTGCCGATCGGATAAATAAACGGCACCGGTGGGTTTTTGTCGCTGACCACCTGGGTGTATTGCTTGAGCGGCACACTGTGCTCTTTGTCTTCATATTGGGTTTTGATGACCACCTGGCTGAAGACCGCCCAGCCCAGCGGATCGAGCAGGGTGGAGATATCGGCATAAACGATGCCGCTTTGCGCCGCGTTGATGGTGACCACGAGGTCGTCTTTGACCTGGATCTCGCCAGACTGGTAAGGCCTGGCCTGCATGCCGGTGAAGTTGACGGTGTAATGGTAATGGTAGGCGCGGCCGAGCTCGGGTTTGATAAACCACTTGTCGGTTTTTTTCGGCCCCGAATCTGTCGGGGTAAAGGTCAGCGTGCTCTTGAGATCGTTATCGTATATCGCGGTGACCACGATATTGGCGATGTCATACTTCGCCAGGTCTTCGGTGACGAAGAATTCCGGTTGAATGTACTGATAGAACGGGTCGTGGAGGTCGTACTCTTTGAAGTACTGATCCAAATCGGCTTCGCCGACGATTGAGCGTATCGACGGCAGCTGCGTTTGCGGGTAAATGGTGGAGGACACCACGGCGTTCTCTTCATACTCGCGGGTGAAGCTCTGCGTTTGCGAGATTTTGGACTCGAATTTGTCGAAACCGTCGGCGTCGTTCAGCAAATTGAGACTCATGTCGATGCCGGTTTGGCTGCTCAGGATCTGTTCGACCTGCTGTTGCCCCCAGTTCCGCAGACTCTCCTTCCATTTATCATAGGCGGCGGGTTCCATGCCCATCTCCGCCGCCGTCAGCCCGATCTGCACGTCTACCTTGATCGCCTCTTTGGAGTAAAACTCCTGCTCGATTTTTTTCTCGTCGGCTGACCAGGTGTGACGGTTGATGGTTTGCGCTACGGACTTGGCCTGCTCGCTGTTGTAGGTGACGATCACCTTGGCTGCCGACATGGAGGCATCCAGTGAGAGGTCGAAGCGCACGCCGACGCTGGAGTTTTTATCGGTGCCTTTCAGCACCTGCTCAAACAGCGTGGCGCCTTCCCCGGTCAGCGACAGGCTGAACACGGTATTGTTGTCGCCGAGGCCGGAGGGGGACAGCGGCGTTGGGATCTGGCGATAGAATTTATCGTTGCCGTCGAGGATCAGCATGGCCTGCGCCGAGGTGTAGCGCGGTTGCATCAGTTCGATTTTCGCGGCGTCCGCCGGCATCAGCTCTCTGAGGAACTGATCGTCGCCTTTGCTGCTGTCGTAGAGCGCGACAAACCGGTTGAGCTGTTCGTCGCTCAACCCGGTATTCTTCTGCGCCTGGTCCATCGCGGTCTTCTTGGCGTTGTTTTCCGGGTCGGCTTCATAGGCCTGTTTCGCCTTGATGTAGGCGACAATCAGCTGGGATTTTTTATCCAACGGCCCGTTTTGCTTGCCGAGGCCGTCATACAGCTGCAGGCGGATGCGGTCTTTCATTTCCGCATTCGGCTGCGGCAGCTGCACGGTGAATTGCGCGTAACCGCCTTGCGTATCTTCACTGCGGTATTTGTAGAACATGAAGCTGGGGGTGTCGGCGTCCCGTTTGGCAAACACCGGGATCTCCGGCACCACGTAGAAGATATCCTTGCTCTCGCTGTCGCCGTAGCAGGTGTATGCGTATTCCTTGACGCCCAAATATTCGGTGACGTCGATCTTTATCGATTGCTGCAAAGCGGTGGTTAACATAGGGCGGTCCTCTTGTTGGTATCACTTGGTGTATTGCAGTTTGATCGGGCCGGTGGTGGCCTGTAGCGGGCCGGAGTCGTAGTTTTTGGGGAATAGCGCCGCCGTTTTCCCTTGCCAGCGATAGTCCACCCGGCCGTTGAGGCCGGCGGCGTGGGCGTTGATCCACCAGTTGGCTTGCCATTGCGTGGCGGAAAAGGCGAAGGTGAAATTCTGTTTTTTGCCCTGGCCCGCCGGGATATAGCTGGCGCTGCCGGAGATCGTCTTGAATTCGGTTCTGAGATGCTCGGCGTCGAACAGCAGGCTGTAGAAACCCAAATCTTGCGGCGTCAGCGCGATGGCGTCCTGCCACGCCAGCCGGCTCTCGAAACTGGTGTAATCGGCGAATGTCACCTTGAGCGCGATGTCGCTCGCCGCCGTTGTGGTTTCCAGCGTCACCGGCGGAAAATTGGGCCACGCCATCGGGGTCAGCTGGTCCGCCCAGCGCAGCTCGATCGCCATGATATTGAAGCCTTTCGGCTCAAACCCCAGGCTGACGGTGCAGCGTTGAGGCTCGATGGGCTTGTCCGGTCTGCTGGGCTCAGGCAGGGGCGTGGCGGTAAAGGAGATGATGCCGTCGACCGGCAGTTGGCTCAGCAGCCCGGCGATGTCTCGTTGCTGTTCCAACAGGTAGCGCTGTGGCACGGTGTCGTCGTATTCGATTTGGTAATTCAGTTTGTTGGGGATCTGCTCCGGCGAGGAGATATTGCGCAGCGTGTTGGCGATCAGCAGCGAGGCGGTATTCACCAGCGCCTGGCGAACGCGTTCTTGCGTCTGCAGCGAAGGGGCGTTGTCGTACTCCGCTTGCAGAATGACGACGCCGGCGTCGATTTGCTGGTTCAGCAGTTTGGCGATCGCTTCAGGTTGGCGCGCCTGCTCGTTGAAGGCCAGGGTGACAAACGCCACCCAATCGGCCTGCAAACTGGCGCTGACGCGGCTGCCGACGCTGAAGCGGCTGCGGGTGAGAAAATAGACCTGATCTTGGGTGCCCTGGATGGCGCTGGCCAACCGGGCTGCCTCTTCATGGGTCAGCGCCATTTTGGACTGCTCGAATTCGACGCTGTAAGCGGCGGCGGCAGGCCGCTGTGCGAAGTGCAGCCACAGCGATTGCTGGATCTCTTCCTGCTCCAGGGTGATGGTTTGCGGCGCTGGGACGAAATGGCGGCGGATATAGTCCTCGATCGCCGCCCTGTCGACCGGCAGCTTCGGTGCAATGAAGGTCGCCAGGCCGCCGCCGGGGCTGGTCAGCAGATGCAGCGAGCTGATCTTCCCGGCCGGCGTCTCCTGCACCACCTGCGGCGTATAGCTGCCGTAGGTGTAACAGCCGCTGGGGCGCGTTTGATCGTGAAACGCCAGCGCGCGGTCAAGAAGAAAGAAGTTTTGCAACGTACGTTGTGGATCCAATTCGTCGGTCATGGTGTATCACCCTTGATATCGATCGTTTGGTTGCCGGTCACATAAGGCGACCAGGAGCCTGCGGGGGGTTTATAACGAAAGCCGGCGGCGTAAATGGAGGTGACGTTCCATTTGTAGACGAAGCTCGGCTGCGAATGCGTGAAAGTGCGATCGCTGGTGCGCTCGCTATCCTGCGGCTGGAAGGTCAGCGTGGCGCTCAGCGACTGCGGCGGCAGCTGAACGGTGATCGTCGCCTGCTGCGCGCCAAACTGTGGGAAGCTGTAGGCGCCGATGGTGGCGCTTTGCGCGATCGGCGCAGGCAGAGAGACGGCACCGGTACCTGACAGCGAATAGGCCGTCACCTCGGCAAAGGTATTTTCATCCAGGACTGGCGCGCTGAAATAGGGCGCCGAGGCGGTTAACGCCAGCGTCTGACGCCAGTCGGCGGAGTGGTAAATGCCGCCAAGCCGGCTTTGCTGCGCGAACCCCGGGTCGATATTGAGCGTCAGGAATCGGCAGGGTAAGGCGGTATAGTCCAACAGCAGTTGGTCTTCTTCGCTTGGCTGTCTATCGCCCGGCAGCGTGCGATAGACGCCGTCATGCGGATAGTTCACGCGCAGCTGGTAAAAAAAGGGCTGCGCGTTTAGCGCGCTGTTGCGGAACTTGAACGTGAGCCAGGAGCGGTCGGGCTGCAGCGCCTGGGTTTGCGTTTGCTCGATGGGATAGAGATTGCCGGGCGGCACGGTCAGCTGTATATCGATCGAGACACCGGCCTGCAAGCCCAACGGATAAGCGTAAAAGACGTTGATCGCTCGCTCTCCCGACGGCAGCGGCGGAGTGGTGGTGCGGTGGATGATGGTGTCGGGCGACACTTTGGCGATCTGCTGCGCGGCGGCGAACGGATCCAAAATAAAACAAAGCGGCCGCTGGGCCAGCGCGATCGCGGCCAGGTCAACACGAGTCCGCCCGCTGCTGGGTGGCGGTGTCAGACGGATTTGCGCGACGTTACTGGCGGCAGGGCCGGCATAAGGCGCACCGTACAGATTGTATAGCCGGTCGAGCAATGTCTGGCTGAACAGCAGATCGCTGGCGGGATCGTTCACCGGCAGCGGCGGACTGATTTCCAGCGGCAGGCGGGAGAGATTGCGGCTCAGGTAAATCGTCAACCCGTCGTAGGGAAACGCGATCCCGCCGTCATCCGTCGGGTGTGCGCCGTCCACTCCGGCCGCCAGCGCCAGGATAAGGGCGCGCGCATCGCACTCCGCCATATAGACCAGGCGCGGTGATACGCCTTCGACGAAGCCATCCATGCGCGCGTTGAAGCCCAGCGTGTCGTCGAGCAGGGTACGTTCGATCAGCTGCGTGCTCTGCGCATTGAGTAAAATGATAAATTGAATATCCTGCGTCGTATACCAGGTGGCGTCGTAATGCTGCCCGTACAGGTCGCTGTGATAATCGATAGGCACGTCAAACCCCAGGCTGCCTGGCAAAACGGGCAGGGCTTTCACCGCACAATCCGGGTACTGCTGTTTGAAGGCGTTCAGGCTCTGTTCGCCGGCGAACTGCAGCTGCGTGGTGAAATTCAGCCAGCCATACAGGCTTTCGGTGCTGTAGCTGCGGACGATATCCAACGAAAAGGCCAAGGGATCGGCGGCCAAAATGCTGAGCGCATCCGGGTATAAATAATATGCGTCGTCTTGCAAATAGGCGGCGACGAAGCGGTGATTATCAAAAATCATAATGTGTTGAAAGTCAGGACGGCCCTCATACATAATTTTATTTTCCCGTTCTGCTGTTCATATTGTGGAAATCCGTATGCCATTCGGCCGGCAGCGCCTGCAGGATATTCTGAGGGCGTTGATGATATTCATCCTCATAAAGATGCTGCACCAGTGCGTCGCCGACCAGCACGCCGTTAGCGTAAAAGGTATTGACGCTGCACTGTATTTTTTGCAAGGGCAGGTCGGCGCTCAATTGCAGGTTATAAACCTGCAGTTCACCGGATTTATTTAAAACGGCGGTGATTTCACACTCCCCGTGTAATGTTTTCAGGCGCATGCCCGTCGTTAATTCACGGGCTGTCAGTATGCCGTTTGCCGTGACGAAAGGGTGCCCCATACTGGCCGTGATGCCAAATAGTTGCCCGTCGTCGCCCTGAGCCGTTATCTCGATATAATTCTGCTCTTGCCCGGTGGTGATATTTTCAACCCTTCTCGGGTGATGGTTGCCACATAGCACAAAGTCGTTGGGTTCGATGGCATCGATGGTTTTTTCTGTGCCGTCCTGCAGGGTAATTAATGTGTCTGCCGCCAGGCAGCCGTAAATAATCTGCATCGGCTTGATTTGCACCGTGTTGAGCATGCGGCGATCGGGGTCGATATCCTTGGGTGCATTGGTAATAAATGCGGCGATGCTGCGGCCTTCCACATTGAGCGTGATTTTGAAAACATAATAAACCTGTTCGCCGGATTCAAAATCCACGCGATTGAATTTCAGCCAGTTGAGATCCCAGGAGATGTTATCGCCATTGATTCTGGTCGCCGGTGAATTGAAGATATTATAGCCGCCGAGTGGGGTAATGGGATCGCCGCCGGCGCGGGTGCGAATCAGATATATGGTGTTGGTGGCATTGACCGCCTGGCCGTTATTGAGGTCTATCTTGCCAAAATAAGTGATGTTGCCCTTGATGGGCACTTTAACCGTGCCGTCCTGATCGTAGCTGGTGCGATAATCGCAATCGCCGTCGTCGCGGGTCAGGCAGATCTTTATCATCTGCTGGTTATACAGATTTCTGGGGGAGTCATTGCGTATTTCTTTGGGATAGCTTTGCGTCGTGACGATTTCAGCGCCGTAAACGGTTTGCTGACCGACCGTTTGCGCAAAGGTGTAGATTACAGTGACCGGAAAATCGCCGCTGGTTTGGCTCTGTGGGTAATCGCCGCTGGCGCCGATGGTGCAGTCTGACGTGTAAACATAGTCGCTTTTATAGGACACATTGCCGACGTTATCGGCGCTGCCGTTAAACAGGCCAAGCGTCTGGGTGACATTGGTCGCCTTGACCGGCAGAGAACCGATGGCGTCGGTTTGGTAATGCCTGCCGTCAGTGGAGTCCAGCCTGACAATGCTGTAGACCGGTTGGACGCCGTTGCTGTCGGCCTCGCCCAGCCGGCCGGACACCTGCCTGGCGCTTTTTGTTTGCTGCCAGAGGCGGGTGAACTGCGGCGCCGCCGCTGGGGTAACGCCGGCCAGCTTGAGTTGGATATCATAAAATTGAACGAGAGTCGGATCACCAGGCTCAATCAGAAATACGCCGCTGTTTTCATACCGGTCGATAACGTTTTTTACGATGCGTTTCTCATCTGACGTATAATCTTTTGTGAGCATAATGTCGGCACCAATAAATTAATGGCATTGCCAGGGGGGCACGCCACTTTTATGGCGTGCGCATCGCTTTCATTAGGGATTATTTGCAGGTTTCTTTGCAGTAAGCGTAAATAGCGCTTAGGCAATCTGAAGATAAATACTGTTCGAATTCCGCATCGGTGGGTTCAATATCGACATCCAACGTCATTGCGTAAAGTTCCTGGGCGAACATGTCTTTGGTGGCAGTGGGTTTGTTTTTAAAATAAGCTTTGATTTTACCTTTGCTGACTTTTCTAATCCAGGCGAACTCACCGCCAATGGCTACTTTTCCGGTGAAGGTGAAGTCTTTACTGGTATAAACGCTGATGTCATTGGGGTAAACCTGATATCTTACCACCTGTTCCACGCCGATATTCTGATTGGTTTCTTCCCAGGTTTCTCTTTTTATTACATTTAACGCAAAGTTTTTTCCATCGACCGGGCCGTCTTTAGCATCGGCAGTACCGCCAAATAACATCGGACATCCTCTGGCAAAACCTTCATTCTTTAGGCCTAATAAAATAAAATCGGAATTGCCGACAGCTTTTGGCGCGCTATCAAGAATGACGTATTTTTTAATAGGCATAGTCAGATCCTTATACGCTGGATGGTATAAAAAGGAGGTAGTGAATCGCTTTGTCGCCGCGTTTTACTCACATTCAACAATAGCAATGGCGCTTGAAAAATCAACACATACATAAAAATAAATTAAGTATTTATTTTTATGTGACAGATAATCAATAAAATCACGGCGTTGTAAAAAGAGGGTGAATAGTTTAAAAAATCAAAAAAACAGAATGTTTTTCGCGATTTTATTTTCTGTTTTTTTTAATTTCAACAAATCAATACGTTGAGTGTGGTTATGGATTTTAATTATTCTAATCATTAGCTGTTTAATCTTTTATATATAGTGCACTAATTTATCATTACTGTGCGCATCATTGACGGGCAATAAATAAAGTGCGCAGCAGAATTATCGTCATGGTGAAAAGTCAAGACGGGAGAGGCGGGGCAGCAGGCTGCCCCTGTTCACGCGCTAGGTTAACGCCCGCAGGCTGCCGATCTCTTCCCAACCGAACTGCGCCGCTTCGGCCAGCACGTCGCACACTTCGCCGGCGGCGGCGACCACTGCCGCGCCGAGTTCGGCGCCGTGCAGCAGATGGCTGACCAGCAACGCGGTAAACAGATCGCCAGTGCCTTTGACCGCCGATTTGACCTTCGGATGGGTAAAGCACTGCGTTTCATTCCGGGTGACCAGCATCAATCCCACTTCGTCTTCGTGCTGCGCTACGCCCGGTGCGCTGGTGACCAGCACCCATTCGGTGGTGTCGTTCAACAATGCCTGCGCGGCGTGTTGCGTCTGCTCCCGGCTGTTCAGTCGCCGGCCGCACAGTTGCTCCAGTTCGAAACCGTTCGGCGTCAGGCCGTCGGCCAGCCGCAGAAACGGCGAGCGATAGCTGTTGACGATGCGTTCATCCACGTAGATCCCTTCACCGTAGTCGCCCATCACCGGATCGATATAGATTTTTATCTGCGGATTGAGGGCGCGCACCCGCTGCAGCCAGTTGGCCAGAATATGGCACTGCATGACGTCGCCCAGGTAGCCGACGATCACCGCCCGGCAGCGCTGCATCACGCCGCGGGCAATCAGATCGTCGAGGAAGCCGCCAAACCATTCGCCGGAGATGACGCCGCCGTGCGGTTTGCCGTAATAGGGCGGGCAGCCGAACAACACGCTGGGCACCTGCAGAGCCTCCAGCCCCTTTTTCAGCAGAGCGCGGTAGGCGATACCGTTGCCGACGCTGCCGTAAACCACCTGAGATTGTATGCTGATCGCGTCGATGGACGGTGACCGCAAGGGTGAAATCTGTTGCATGGGTTACATCCTGAGTTCGTTATTATCCAGCCAGCGCGCGAACACCTGCCGTGCGCGCTGTTCCAGCTGTGCGCCGTGGCGCGCCGCCTGCTCACGCAGGCTCTGGGGCGCGATGCCGGCCAGTTCCAGCTCGCAGGCATGGCCAATCAGCCAGCGTTCGAGATCGCGATGATCGGCTTCCAGGTGAAACTGCAGACCGAGCGCGAAGCCCTGATAGTCGAAGGCCTGATGCGGGCAAAGCGCCGTGCCGGCCAGGCAGCGGGCGCCGTCCGGGATCATGAACATATCGCCGTGCCAGTGCAGCACCGGCGTATCGACCAGCGGCGCCAGTACCGAATCCTCCGTCGCCGCGGTCAGCGGGGCGAAGCCGATCTCTTTCACGCCGAGCGAGATCACCTCAGCGCCCAGCGCCTGGGCGATCACCTGCGCGCCGAGACACACTCCGAGGGTCGGTCGCCGCTGCGCCAGACGCTGTTTGACCAGCGTTAACTCATGATCGAGAAAGTCATAGCGCAGGGCGCCGGAAAAGTGCTGGGCGGCGCTGATCGGCCCGCCCAGCACCACCAACAGATCGGTTTCTTCATTATTGATAGCACGAATATCATCGCGGCCGGCATCGTAATAGTCGATCTGATAGCCGCGCAGCGACAGCAGAGAGCCGAGGATGCCCAGGTTTTCAAAATTGACGTGCCGAATGGCAACGGCTTTTTTCATTGTTTAACCTCGCTAGCCTGAGTGAACGGGGTCAGCGCCAGCGACTCGCCCAGCACAGTGATGCCCTGCGCGCCGCTCTGGTAGACGATGCGGCGCTCGCTGACCTGGCTGAGCCGCACCTGATAACCCTGCGCGGCCGGGAACAGCGCGCAGGCCTGCTCCAGCTGATCGGCTGCCCAGGGGGTGAACATCTGCAGGCGGGCGAAGGCTTTTCCTGCATACTGAATGTCGAGCACGTAATGTTTATCCATGGAACCCCTTACTTTTGTCCGCAGAAGCTGCTAATCTTGTTTGAACTAGTACAAAAGGATTTATGTATGGCTTCATTGT
Source organism: Serratia sp. BFP-2025 (assembly GCF_050880365.1). NCBI lineage: Bacteria > Pseudomonadati > Pseudomonadota > Gammaproteobacteria > Enterobacterales > Yersiniaceae > Serratia > Serratia sp. BFP-2025. The sequence goes on from NZ_JBPAFV010000001.1 coordinate 1,502,773, forward strand.
ATGCAAAAGGCGGCGGCGCTGTCCAGATTGCCGAGCAGATCGCCGCACGCATCAAAGACGGCGTCTTGCGGCCGGGCGAGCTGTTGCCGCCGGTTCGCCAGCTGGCGGCGGAGCTGGAGGTCAATCCGAATACCGTCGCCAGCGCCTACGCCAGATTGCGCGACGCCGGTCTGGTGGCGACGCGCGGCCGGGCGGGGACGCTGGTGCTGGAGCCGCCGCTGGCGGCGGTGAGTTCGGCCTATGCGCCACGTCAGGTGCCGGCGGGCATGTGCGATCTGGCCAGCGGCAACCTGGACGCCGCGCTGTTGCCGGCGCTGGCGCTGGGCGCGACGGAGGTGTTCCCGCAGCAAAGCGGCTATGACATCAGCGGTGATCTGCCGGTATTGACCGGTCTGGGGCGCGAATGGCTGAGCCGTCAGGGCGTCGAGCTGGGGGAGCCGGCGGTATTTTCCGGCGCGCTGGACGCGATGGAAAAGGCGCTGCGCTGTCATGTCCAACCGGGAGCGGCGGTGTGGGTAGAAGATCCCTGCTGGCCGCCGCTATTGACGCTGCTGCGTCACCTGCGCCTGCGGCCGCTGCCGTTGGCGGTGGACGATCAGGGCTGTCGGCTGCCGGAAAGCGGCACCGCGGGCGCGGTGATCCTGACGCCGCGCGCCCACAATCCGACCGGCGCTTCGCTCTCGGCGCAGCGCGCCCAGCAGTGGCGGCGTTTTCTGAGCGACAACCCGCAGTGTTTGGCGATCGTCGACGATTTCTGGGGGCCGCTGTCGCACCAGCCGCTGCATCTGCCGTTCGACGACGATCGCGGTCTGTACGTGCTGTCGCTCAGCAAGTTTCTCAGCCCGGATCTGCGCATGGCGTTGGCCTGCGGCAACCCGACGTTGCTGCAGGCAATGCGCGCCGATCAGTACATCAGCGAACGCTGGGTTAGCCATATCTTGCAGCAGATTGCCGCCAGACTGTGGGGACAGGCGCTGCAGGAAGGGCAATTGCGGCGGGCGCAGCAGGCATATCAGGCCAGGCGGGATGAACTGGTCCGGCGGCTCAACGCGTTAAATCACACGGCGCTGGCGGTGGGCGAAGGGCTGCATCTGTGGTTGCCGGTGCGGTCGGAAACCGCCGCCGCGCAGCTGATGGCGCAGCGGGGGTGGCTGGTGCAGGGTGGGGAACCTTTCCGCCTGAAGAGCGATCCTGCGCTCCGCGTCAGTCTGGCCAATGTCACGCCGGCGCAGCTGGCGCCGCTGGCGCAGGATCTGTCCGAAGCCATGCGGGCGGGGGCGGCGATCAACTAGGCCGGCGTCAGGCTCTCTTCCGCCAACAGCTGCAGGGAGGCTAATCGGGCGGCCGGCTCGCCGATCGGCGTGTCGATGATGAACTCCTCCACGCCGTAGCGCTGCTGCAGCTGGGCCAGTTGCTGATGGACCTGCTGCGCCGTGCCGAGCAGGATATTGCTTTCTCGCGGCTCGATGCGGTAGTCGGCGGCGCCGGCCTGCTGCACGAAACTCTCCGCCTGCGCCAGGCTGCCGACGGTCACGCTCTGCTCACCGGCAACGTGGACGCGGTATTGCTGAATATCCGCCGCCAGCGCCGCGGCCTGTTCCGCACTGTGCGCCACGATCGCCGCTACGGCGAGCAACGCCTTGCGGCCGCCGCTCAGGGCGGTGTAGTGCGCCAGCGCTTCGCGGATGTCCTGCGGATTGCCGTTTAGATGCGCGGCGAACACGAAAGCCCAGCCGGATTCGGCCGCCAGCGTTGCGCTCTCTTTGCTGGCGCCGAGCAGAAAGCGCTGGGCGGCATGCGGCGGCAACGGCGTGGCGCTCAGCCCCGGTTCCGCGTCGTCGTTCAGGTAGGCGGTCAGCTGCGACAGCTGCTGTGGGAAGGCCGGTTTGTTTTGCCGGTCATGGGCGGCCTGCAGCGCCTGAGTGGCGAGCGGCAGCCCGCCGGGCGCTTTGCCCACCCCGAGATCGACGCGCCCCGGCGCCAGCGCCGCCAGCAGATTGAAATTTTCGGCCACCTTGTAAGCGCTGTAGTGCTGCAGCATCACGCCGCCGGAACCGATGCGGATGCGCGACGTCTGGCCGAGCAGGTAGCCGATCAGCACTTCCGGCGACGGGCAGGCGAGCTGCGGCGTGTTGTGGTGCTCCGCCAGCCAGAAGCGGCGATATCCCCAGCGTTCCGCCTGCTGCGCCAGATGCAGCGTGCGCGCCAGCGCCTGCGCGGCGCTTTCCCCGTCGGCGATCGGACTCTTTTCCAATATGCTCAAGGCATAAGCCATTTTCCCGCTCCTTTCCTCATCAGATATGCCTGACAAATACCATGCGGACGACGCGAGGCTTAATACTGATTGGCGATAGGATATTCCATTGATCCAAAACGAATTTGGATATGCGCAAAGCGGTAAAGCACCCTGGTATTATCCCTCCAGCCAGGCCTTCAGGCGAATGGCGTCGCTGTAATGGCCGTAAGGCGAGCGTGCGCCGAGCAAGATCATCACAATCGGCTGCCCCTTGATGGTGGTGCGCATCACCAGACAGTGGCCCGCCTCGTTGGTAAACCCGGTTTTCTGCAGCTGAATATTCCAGGCGGCGTTGTTGATCAGACCGTTGGAACTGCGATAGACCAGTTGGCCGCGGCCGGGAAAGACGACGCGCTGCCTGTCGGTGCTGAAACGGCGGATGGTCTGATAGCGATAGGCGTGGTTGACCATCTGCAGCAGATCGCGGGCGGTCGCGACATTGCGCGGCGTCAGCCCGGTCGGGTCGTAGAAGCGGGCGCGCTTCATGCCGATGGCGCGCGCTTTCTGGTTCATTTTCGCCACAAAGGCTCTGCGACCGCCGGGATAGTTGCGGCTCAGCGCCGCAGCGGCGCGGTTTTCCGAAGACATCAGGGCGATGTGCAGCATGTCGCGGCGGCTGAGCACCGAGCCGATGGTCAACCGCGAATGGGTTTTTTTCAGCAGATCGCGATCGGCAGGGGTGACTCTCATCCTGTTGCCCAGCGGGCGCTTGCTGTCCAGGGTGACCATCGCGGTCATCAGTTTAGTGAGCGAAGCAATGGGGAGGACGCGGTTAGGCCGTTTCTGATACAGCGTTTTCCCGGTGCGCTGATTGACGACCAGCACCGATTTGGCATGCAGCGCCAGCGGCGCGGCGTGCGCGGTGGTCAGAACGGACAGCAGGCTGAACAGGACAGCGGCGCCGAAGCGCCGGGCGGGAAAGCGGAGAGAAAGGTTAAATAAGAGCATAACGGCGGCAATAATGACCCTAAGTGATTAAAAAATATCACAAGAGTCTGACCGGCAAATGTGAAGAAAATAGGGCGGTACTTATACAAACCGTCAACGAAAACTATAACAGCCCGCGTTGCTGCAGGGTAAAACGGGTGGCCTCATTCAGATCGTACTCCCCCAGGCGTTCGCGCGGCACCCAGGCGTAGTCGTCGAACTCATCGTTAATCGTCACGTCGCGGTTGGCGGCCTGGCAGTCGAAGATCAGATAAATCATATAGATCTGTTCCTGGCTGCCGTCGGCGTAGGTTTTGATGCGCACGTCGTCGCGGAAGGTCCAGGGCGTGATGCGCTCGAGGATCAGCGCGGTGCCCAGCTCTTCGCTCACTTCGCGCCGCAGCGCCTGTTCTATCTGCTCACCTGGTTCGACGCCGCCGCCGGACAGCGCCCATTGGCCGGGAAATACGCCTTTGTGGGCGGCCATTTTACACAGCAGGAAGGCGTTATCGTTTTCAATCAGCGGGCAGACAATGATGCGTTGGCGCATGGAAGACTCCTGTCAAAAATCAAAAGGCGCAGGGTAGCAGGTTTGGCGGCGCAGGATAGAGGGGCCGATCGCGTTCTGCGTAACAGCAAAAATTTTTTGTTCCCTCGCGTTTAACGCCTTGATAAGGGAGTAATCTATCGGACTGGTGAATGGACTTAAAAGGGAACTTTATGAATTACCAAGTGGTGCCGTTTTGGTTTTACTCCGGCAAGGCTCTGCTGGCGGTGCTGGCCGCGATCGGATTGGGCGTGTGCGGCGTCAGTGCGGCGTTCTTCTATTGCCTGCTGCTCGCGCTCGTCTGGCCGGTGGCCGTTTCGATGCGGTTACACCAGCTGGCGGAAAAGGGCGTGGCGATGAATCCCCGGCGGGCTTCGCAATGGATGGTCTATGTGCAAGGCATTCCGGTACAGGAAACCCGCCAGGTGTTAACCAACCCCTGTTTTGCGCTGGAAAACCGGATGCGGACCTTCTTTCTGTGCGCTTTCACCGCTAAAACCTTACTGCAGATGGCGCTGTTGCTGTTGTTGATCACGCAGCTGGCGGCAACGGTTAATCTGTGGATCGCCTTGGCTGGCGTATTGTTCGGCGCCTGGCTGGTGTATAACACCGTCGACAGCATCCAGGCGCTGCGCAGCCTGGCCCGGCGCCAGTGGGTAAGCGAGCAGTGGGTGAGCGACAGCGGCTCTATCTGGCATCGGGCGGCGCTTATCGGCCGTAAAGGGCCGGCGGCGGCGCTGGAACGTCTGTTGGCGTGGTGAGAATGTGAGGGCGCAGGAGCAAGCGGGCGGGCTTGCTTTTGCGTTTTGTTCCTCAACCGGGCGTCAATCGATAGTGTTATTGAGTATCATTTGCAATCACTTCTGGTCAGGATGAAGAAGAAATTTTCACCTGTCACGGAGATGATAAAAAATGCCTAATGGAATAAAACCCTTTGTACTGATGATGCTTCTGTTGTTGTCGGCCTGCCATAGTGCGCCGGTCAGAGAGCCACCTCAAGACGCCGTAGCGACAACCCCTATCGATCCGACCAAATCGCTATTCCCGCTGGGTAACTACTCGCAATCTGTCGATAAATGGATCCCCTATGGCCCGCAACGGCAGGTGCCCGTGATGGATGCCGCCGCGCAGCAGCGCCATTTCTCCGCCCTCAAATCCCACTATTTTGGCATGGGGCCGAATGATCAATCCCCCTGGAATCCGCATTACATCGCTTCCGTCCTGAACCGTGAAGCGCAAAGCCGCCGTGATGCCGCAATGGATAAATACCTGGGAAGTGAAAGTGTCTCCTGGGGGGAAAACTTCAGGACTCACACTGACCGCTGGAAACAGCAAGTCAGAGATAACGCGTCGGCCGACATGGATAAGGAGTTCCATCCTGCGGGCAGGGGCATTGCAGTCCGGGAAACGCTGGTCAGGATCCTGCCGACGGCCGATCCGGCTTATGACGATCCTCGCCTGGCTGGACAGGGTTATCCGTTTGATAATTTGCAGGATTCATCTATCCGTCCCGGTACGCCGGTATACGTTATTACGCAAAGCCGCGATAAACGCTGGAACTACGTCGCGTCGCCTACGGTGATCGGATGGGTGCATAGCGAAGACATCGCGGCGGTGGATCGGCAGTTTGTCACCGAATGGCTGGCGCTGGCGGAGAAAAATCTGGGGGCATTCATTAAACAGCCGGTCTCGGTGCAAGCCGGCGGCCAATTTTATTTTACGGCGCGCCACGGCACGATGTTGCCATTTTACCGGCATCGTCAGGGACATTTTGTCGTCGCCGTGCCGGTTCGCCGAGCGGATGGCCACGCACAGATGCGCCGGGTCGTTTTGCCGGCAGGGGAGTTTGCCGCCATGCCGTGGGAAATGACGCCTGAGCATCTTGCCACCCTGATGCAGTCGATGAACGGCAGGCCCTATGGTTGGGGGAACTCTAACTTCAATAATGACTGCTCCGCCGAACTGCGCAGCCTGTTGATGCCTTTTGGGATATTTCTTCCCAGAAATTCCGCCGCGCAGATACAGGCGGCAAACCGGGTGGTTGATCTTGCTCAAGCGAACACCCGTGACCGGTTGCGCTATCTCAAAGAGCACGGTAAGCCATTCATCACGCTGGTGTACATCCCTGGCCATATCATGCTGTATATTGGCAATGCGCTGGTTGACGGCCAGCTTGTGCCGATGACATACCAGAATATCTGGGGCTTGCGCCCGGCGGATTCAAAAAGCCGCAGCATTATCGGCGGCGCCGTATTTTTCCCGCTTCTGACTCGCTACCCGGAGGCGCCTGAATTGACCTCGCTGGCGGGTAAGGCGCAGTTCAAGCTGGGGTTTATTGAATAGCGCATGCTTTATCTGAAAAGCGACCGCGAATGCGGCCGCTTTTCAGGCGATGACGGGTCGGGTTTGCTAATGACCTAATCTGTCCGTGATGATTTTATAATGTTCATCCGTCAGGTTAGCGTAATTCCAAATAAATAATCCGCCAAGGTTAAAGTCCAGTATCTGATCGATGAAATAATTTAAATTCCAGTCGGTCAATCCTTTGGTCGTCAGGGCCAGAATGCACTTTTTATTCTCGGCGCCGTTTGCCAATGATTGCCTTAATGCCGGGATTACATTCGCGAGAATATCGTCATTGCTCCACATCGCCGCGGCATAACAGTAATGGATAAAGCGATCGCATTGGTCTGACCGAATGATTTTTTTGACTTTCTCGTTGAGCTTTTTGCCGCTTTCCGTATTGGGGTGGTTGTAAGAATAACCGGCAATAAAACCGAAGCTGGCCTCTTTTCGAGCCTCTTTTAGCCGTTTCATGGCTTCGATGACCCGCTCGGTGTTCATATTGCATTCGTCATCAAAATCGACGCCATCCCAGCCCCGGTCTACCGTGGCCGCGACGATCCGCAACACGTCATCCTCATTTGCCGGCTTTTGCTGCGGGGAGCATCCGCCGCCGCCATAAACCCAGAGCGTCTTTCCTTTAAAACCGGGAAGAGTATCGGGTTTATTTTGCTTTTCCGGGCTCCAGCCTGGATGAGCGGCTGTGCCTGTGGTCAATCCATCAAGGTTGGTCACCATGCCATACATCATGACATCGAACGCTTCGCGGGGCTGGCCAGTCAGAGACTGGCTCCATCCTCCGATAATAAACTTGTTCATTGTCGCTATCTCCTTATTGTTCGTGTTCCTTAAATGAATGTGTCTTGCATGATGGAGGGTATCAGTCGCTATATTCATTTCGCCATTGTGCCGGCGCTGAACGGGCCAGAAGTGAAAACTATTTTGAATGTAAATGACGTTTTTATGACGAAAATATTAATCATCAGGAACATTGAAAATCATTAACGTTGGCAGATAAAGATTGCTATAACAGCGGGTGACGTTTTGGGTTAACGGCAATAGGCAGGAAAGGGCGTGATGGCGCAAAGGTTAACGGAAAAGATGCACAAGCTGGATTTCGATGATGAAGTGACCGGGTTGATCTACGGCCACCTATTTCGCTCCGGCAAACCGCCGGCGCGTCTTAACTCGCAGCAGGTTTGTCAGGCCTATCAGACATTGCCGCCCGGCGACGGTTTTGTTTGGCTGCACCTGAATCTCAATCACGCGGCGGCGGAGAAGTGGCTGAAAAACCATTTCGCCATTTCCGATTTTTTCTTTCACGAAATTCGCCACGGATCCCACACCACACGCATTGAACGCCAGGGGGACGATCTGTTCGCCGTGCTCAACGACGTGATCTTTCACCCCGAGGACAGCAACCCGGAAACGGCGACGCTGTGGCTGTATTGCTGCCGCGGGCTGGTGGTGACCGTGCGTCACAAACCGGTGCGGCTGATCGAAAGGCTGCTTGGCCGCCTGACGACGCTGCAGCTGGCGTCGTCAACCGAACTGCTGGCGCATCTGCTGGAAGAGCAGGAGGAGGTGTTGGAGCAGGTGGTGCGGCAGGCCAACCAGTATGTCGATACCATCGAGGATCGTTTGCTGACTCACCGCGTCAAGCGCAACCGCACCGAGCTGGGGCGCATGCGCCGCATGCTGTTGCGCTTTCAGCGCCTGTTGGCGCCGGAGCCGGCTGCGTTGTTTCGCCTCTTGAACCGGCCACCGACTTGGCTGAGCCGTGAGGTGGTGCAGGATCTGCGGCAGTTCACCGAAGAGTTCACCGTGGTGTTGAACGATCTCGCCAGTTTGACCGAACGCATCCGGCTGCTGCAGGAAGAGCTGGGCGCCAAGCTGATGGAGCAGAATAACCGCACGCTCTATACCCTGACGGTGATCACCGTGCTGGCGCTGCCGATCAATATTGTCGCCGGTTTCTTCGGCATGAACGTCGGGGGGATCCCGCTGGCCAGCAATCACCACGGGTTTATCCTACTGGTGTTGCTGGTCGGCAGTTTCACGCTGATCGCCGGCTATCTGGCGTTCAGGCGCAGGGACGAGAGCTAATTACAGGCGGGCGCGGTACTCTTCTTCCAGCCGGGCATGGGTGCTCCAGAACGGTTGCGGCGCGCGATCGTGCAGGCGATCCAGCAGGATATCCAGATGGGTATGCCAGCCGCCGGCGACGCTGAGCATTTCGTCGCGGTTAGCCAACCGCCGGTGGGTCACCGTCAGCAGCACTGCGTTTCCTTGCTCCGTCAGTTCAAAGGTCACTTCGGAAGGACGCCCTTGATCCTGTTCCGCCCAGGTAAAGCTTAACAGGCGCGGCGGGAACAGGCAGGTGATGTGGCCGCGGTTGCTGACGCAGCCGCCGTGCTGTTTGTACTTGGCCGGCGGTTGTTCGTGCTCGCCCGCGAGATCGGAGTTGCGAAACTCCAGCTCCAGCGGCGCGCCGTTTTCCAACTTCATGGCACCGGCCGCCAGCCAGGTGGCGCGCTTGTCGGATTCGGTCAGGTAGGCCCACACCCGTTCGATGGGGCCGGGCAGCAGCCGCTGGATGCGCAGCGTGCCGGGTTCGATAATCATGCCGTAATCATTCATGGTTCACTCCTTGGGAGGAAGCTGTTCGGGCTGCTGCAGCGCTTGTTCGAGCGCATCCAGCCGTTCAGTCCAGAAATGTTCATAGGTTTGCAGCCATTGCATGGCCTGCGCCATAGGCTCGGGTTCGAGCCGGCAGATATGGTTTCTTCCCTGCACGGTGCGTTGCACCAGGCCCGCATGTTCCAGTGCTTTCACGTGCTTGGAGGCGCCGGCGAACGACATCTGCAACGGCGCGGCCAGTTCGCCGATGCTGCGCTCGCCGCCGGCCAGCGCGCGCAACATCGAGCGGCGGGTCGGATCGGCCAGCGCATGAAAAATGGCGTCCAGCTGAGAGGAAGATAATTCAACCATATGGTTGAATATAGAACAGGCAGGCTAATATTCAACCGTTTTGTTGAATATTTTTTGCTCCGGGGCATGAGTGCCCGCCGGGGCGGGCTCAGCGGGTTAAAACTCGACGTCCTCCAGGCTGAAGAACGCCGTTTGATCGTTGTAGGAGAAGATCTCGCCGTAGCGGCCCCAGTTGATGACCGTATCCAGCGTCTCTTTGGCGGCGCTGTCCGACAGCGAGTCCTCCAGTTCCTGCTCGAAGCGCACGCGCGGCGCGCGATGGCCCGGCCGTTCGTCCAGCACGTTTTTGATCAGCGCGGCCAGCGGTACATAGCGCAGCAGATGCTCCGCGAACAGCACTTTGCGCGCCTGGACGTCGCCATCGGCGAAAGCGCGCGCCGGCGGCGTCAGGAAGATGTCGCCCTCACGCACGTCGGCGAAGCCCAGCGACTGCAGCACTTCGGCGATGGGGAACAGTTCATCCACCTCCAGATGCAGCGAAAGGGCGATCTCTGGCATGTCGGCGCGGCCGAAATAGGGCGCGGCGGCCAGCGTTTCGATCAGGCCGGCGATCAGGTTGGTGGAGACGTGCGGCAGCCATGTGCCGAGCTTCAGCCCTTTTTTGACGTTGCCGTCATGTGGGCGGGCGGTCATCTTGGCGTACACATCGTCCACCAGACGGCGGAATTGCGGATCCAACCGGTTGCGCGGGTGACTGAACGGCACCTTGATTTCGGCGATCACCCGGCCAGGGTTGGACGAGAGCAACAGGATGCGATCGCACATGAAAACCGCCTCCTCGATGTTGTGCGTGACGATCAGCACCGATTTGATCGGCATCCGTCCCTCGGTCCACAGGTCCAGCAGGTCGGTACGCAGCGTTTCGGCGGTCAATACGTCCAGCGCCGAGAACGGCTCATCCATCAGCAGCAGCGTCGGGTCCACCACCAACGCGCGCGCAAAGCCCACGCGTTGCCGCATGCCGCCGGAGAGTTCGCGCGGGTAGGCGTTTTCGAAGCCGTCCAGGCCGATCAGGTCGATGGCCGCCAGCGCCCGCTCGCGCCGTTCGGCAGGGGCGACGCCCAGCGCCTCCAGCCCGGCCTCGACGTTTTGCAGCACCGTAAGCCAGGGGAACAGCGCAAAGGTTTGAAATACCATGGCGACGCCTTGGGCGGGGCCGTTCAACGGCCGCCCCAAATAGTTCACCGCACCTGCGGTGGGGGTAACCAGGCCGGCGATGATGCGCAGCAGCGTCGATTTGCCTGAACCTGATCGGCCCAGCAGCCCGACGATCTCGCCCGCCCGCAGCGACAAATTGACGCCGTCGAGGATCAGCAGCTCGCCGTGCGCCTTGTCATAACCATGGCTGACCGCGTTGACCGCTAAAATTTCCTCGCCGGGCGTGCGGGCCGTCTGCGTTGGGTGAAGTTCTGACATCTGAACGGCTCCTTAATCGATGCGGAAGCGGGATTCTGCATAGGCGTAAAGCGGGCGCCACAGCAAGCGGTTGAACAGCGTGACGAACAACGACATCACGGCGATGCCTAAAATAATCTTGGGGAAATCGCCGGCGGTGGTGGTTTCGGCGATGTAAGCGCCCAGCCCGTGTGCTTTCACCTGGGTGCTGCCCCATTGAACGAGCTCGGCCACGATGCTGGCGTTCCAGGCGCCGCCTGAGGCGGTGATGGCGCCGGTGACGTAATAGGGGAAAATACCTGGCAGCATCACCTGGCGCCACCATTGCCAACCGCGAATATGGAAGTTGGCGGCGGCTTCGCGATAGTCGTTGGGCAGTGCGCTGGCGCCCGCCACCACGTTGAACAGGATGTACCACTGGGTGCCGAGCACGATCAGCGGCGACAGCCAGATATCGGGATTCAGTTGGAAATGTACGATGGTGATGACGAATACCGGGAACAGCAGGTTGGCCGGAAACGCAGCCAGAAACTGGGCTATCGGCTGGATTTTCCCGGCCAACGCCGGGCGCAGGCCGATCAGCACGCCGAGCGGCACCCAGATCAGCGATGACAGGGCGATCAGCACGGTCACGCGCAGCAGCGTGATCAACCCCAGCACCATCACCTGGCCCACGTCATTGAGCGTCACGCCGGTCTGCACATACAGAATGACGCGCCAGGCCACAGCAAGCGTCGCCAGGATCACGATGGCGCTCCAGCAGCGGTCGATAACGCGCGAGCGCCGTTGGCGTTTGACGGGGTCGGTGCGGCGCGGCGAGCGGGCGGGCAGGCTCAGTTTCAGGCGCGCGGTTTTAGCCAGCAACGCGCCCAGGGGCGTCAGCAGCAGATGGATCAGGCGCGTGCGGCGCATCAGATTCAACAACCAGGAGGTCGGGGCGCTCGCCGAGCGGGTCGTTTCCATGCGGAATTTATCCGCCCATGCCACCAATGGCCGGAACAGCAGCTGGTCGTAGGCCAGGATCACCCCCGTCATGGTGAACAACACCCAGCCGATGGCGTGCAGATCCTTGCTGAGGATCGCCTGCGCGAGATAGGCGCCGATACCCGGCAACGTAAAGGTGTTGTTACCGACGGTGATCGCTTCCGACGCCACGATAAAGAACCAGCCGCCGGACATCGACATCATCATGTTCCAGATAAGGCCCGGCATGGCGAACGGCGCGTCCAGCTTCCAGAAGCGTTGCCACGGGCTGAGATGGAAACCGCGCGCCACTTCTTGCAAATCGCGCGGCACGGTCCGCAGCGACTGATAGAAGCTGAAGGTCATGTTCCACGCCTGGCTGGTGAAGATGGCGAACATTGCCGCCAGCTCGACCCCCAGCTCCCGGCCAGGGAACAGGGCGATGAAGAAGGTCACGGTGAAGGAGATGTAACCGAGCACCGGCACCGACTGCAGAATATCGAGGATCGGCACCAGCACTTTCTCGGCGCGCCGGCTCTTGGCCGCCAGGGTGCCGTAGACCAGCGAGAACGCCAACGCGGCCACCATCACCACCAGCATGCGCAACGTGGTGCGCAGGGCGTATTCCGGCAGGTTGGCGGGATCGAGCGATACCGCCTGCGTTTTCAGCGTCGCGAGCGGTTGCAGGGTTTGGTGCAGGCCGATAGCCATCATGGCGATCAGGCCGATGATCAGCGGAAAGGCGATGACGTCCCAGCCGTTGGGCAGCAGGCGCCGGGCGGAAACATGAGTGTTGAGCCGGACGTTCATTTCACTTCTCCCACGGCGCGCGCAAACAAGAAAGTGACAATCGCATAAGCACTATAGACCATCCTGCGGCGGCGTTTCTCAACCGTTGCTCACCGGCGGCGGTTTCTGCGCCGCAAACGCGCGATACTGTAACCCGTGAAGATGACGGTTAGGTTATGCTTATCCTGCTGAGCGAGTGGCACGACGGTAATAAAGTGACAATAATTTTAACTCTCGGCGCAACGCTAAGGAGCGAGCAGATGTCTGTCGGCAATGATACGGAAGGGGCGAACAAAAGCGGTCTGGCGCCGCTGGCGTTGGGCGCATTGGGCGTGGTGTTCGGCGATATCGGCACCAGCCCGCTGTACACCCTGAAAACCGTGCTGTTTCTCTCCGGCGATGCGCCTTCGGCGCCGGTGATCCTCGGCCTGCTGTCGCTGATTTTCTGGACTCTGGTGATCGTCACCTCGCTCAAATACGCCATGTTCGCCATGCGCATTGGCAACCGCGGTGAGGGCGGCATCATGGCGCTGATGTCGCTGCTGGTCAGCAAGCAGAAGTCCCGGCCGCTGGTGTTGTTCGCCGGCCTGTTCGGCGCGGCGCTGATTTACGGCGACGGCGCCATCACGCCGGCCATCTCGGTGCTCTCCGCCCTCGAGGGGCTGAACATCGTGCTGCCGGCGTCGCAGCCCTATATTCTGCCAGCGGCGGTGGTGATTTTACTCAGCCTGTTCGCCATTCAGCCGCTGGGCACCGCGCGCATCGGCCGCGTGTTCGGGCCGATCATGGCGCTGTGGTTCCTGTCGATCGCGGCGCTGGGCGTGTGGGGCATTGTTCAACACCCGGCGGTACTGTTGGCGCTGAATCCGCTGTACGGCATTCATTTTTTGTTCTCCAACGGGCTGACCAGTTTCTTGGTGCTGGGCGGCGTGTTTCTGTGCGTCACCGGTGCCGAGGCGTTGTACGCCGACATGGGGCATTTCGGCAAACGGCCGATTTGGCTGGCCTGGTTCGGCATCGTTTTTCCCAGTCTTTTGCTCAACTACGCCGGGCAGGCCGCGCTGATCCTGAGCGGCGCCGACGTCACGCAAAACATCTTCTTCCGTTTATGCCCGCCGGCGCTGCTGATCCCGCTGGTGATCCTGGCCACCCTGGCGACGATCATCGCCAGCCAGGCGATCATCAGCGGCGCATTTTCCATGACCCGACAGGCGATCCAACTGGGTTGGTTGCCGCGGCTGCGGGTTAAGCAAACTACCGAGGAGAGCTACGGGCAAATCTACATCGGCGCCATCAACTGGCTGCTGATGGTGGTGACGCTGTTCCTGACGGTGTTCTTCAAATCGTCGGACAATCTGGCCGCCGCCTACGGCATCGCCGTCTCGCTGACCATGATCATGACCACCGGCTTGCTGTTCGTCGCCATGCGCGAGGTGTGGCGCTGGGGGCTGCTCTCCAGCCTGTTGGTCGCGGGGTGTTTCTTCGTGGTCGATCTGAGTTTCCTGACGGCCAACCTGACCAAGGTGCTGCAGGGCGGTTATATCCCACTGCTGTTGGCGGCCGCGGTCTATACCGTGATGCTGATCTGGCATCGCGGGGTGTTGGCGGCTGCGCGCACTCTGGGCGAAACGATGGTACCGATAGAGGATTTCCTGGCGAAAATCCGCCGTGAATCCGTACCGCGCGTGCCGGGTACAGCGGTATTCCTGACCCGCAGCCTGCAGGGCACGCCGCCGGTAATGAAATGGCAGGTCAAGCGCAACGGTTCGCTGCACGCCAACGTGCTGGCGCTGACCATCGCCATCGTCAACGAGCCGCGGGTAGCGAATGCCGAACGCCTGGTGATGCGTGAGCTGGCACCGGGCTTTTGGTGCGGCGTGGCCAGCTATGGCTTTATGGAGCGGCCGAACATTCCGCAACTCTTGCAGCACGTCGAGGCGCAGAAATGCGGCCTGAACTTCGACGAAGCGACCTACTATCTCGGCCATGAAACCGTGGTGCGCCGCGAGGCGGATGACCGGCTACCGTCCTGGCAGCGCAATCTGTTCGCGCTGATGGTGCGCAACGGCATGCACGTCACGGACTATTACTACCTGCCCAGCGATCAGGTGGTGGAGATCAGCCGCCGGGTGCCGGTGTAGGGCGCGAAAAGACGTCGCCGCAATTGCGGCGTGCATCACACAACGCGGATTGCATTTCATTTCTGGCCGCCATAACCTGACAACAAACGGATTGTTACTGACGCGATCAGGCAAAACCTAACGGCTCCCCGGCATCGAATAGAACGGGAGGGCGGTTAGGTTTTTTTTTGGAAAAAGGAGCAGGGAATGAAACTTGTCGTCGCTAATGATTATCAGGAAATGAGTGAGCTGGCCGCCGGCCTGCTGTTGAGTTATATGATGCGTCCGCAGCGCGTCAATCTGGCTATCACCGCCGGTTCGACGCCCAAACGGATGTATGAGCTGTTGGCCCCGCGCGTAAAGGGTCACGCGGAGTTCGCCAATGCGCATTACTATAATTTCGATGAAATTCCTTACGCCGGTCGGTCGGGCTACGGCGTCACCATGGAGAATCTCCATCGCCTGTTCTTCGGCCCGGCGGCGATCCCCGAGCGGCAACTGCACGTCTTGAATTCGGACAACTACCTCCAGCACGATCGACGTATCGCCGAGGATGGCGGGCTGGACGCGATCGTGATGGGCGTTGGCGCAGACGGCCACTACTGCGGCAATTTGCCGGGCACCACCGCCTTTGAAGATGGCGCCTGCCGGGTGCCGGTTTCCGCCAGGCCGGACCTGGCCGAAATCTTGCTGAAAGAAGTCGGCGGCCGCGCTGAATGGTTGCCCGATCATTACGTGACCCTGGGGCCGGCGAGCGTGATGGCCGCGAAAAAGCTGGTGCTGCTCGTCAACGGTTCACATAAAGCGGACATCTTGCGGCGCATTATCTGCGGGCCGGTGGAGGCCGAGGTGCCTGCCAGCGTTTTGATGTTGCATCCGGACCTGCTGATTATCGCCGATCGTGAAGCGGCGACGCTGCTGCCGTAAGCGTCCGTCCGGCGCGTTTCGCCTCAGAACCAACGGTCATAACCTGCAACCAAAGCGTCTTTCCCTGCGGGGCGGGATCGGGCTAGAGTGCGTTTTTTCATGCACCCGGAGGATTCCGATGCTGTTCGATTTAAATCTGCAGGCCGCCGAACTGCCCGAGGCCTGGCGCTCAAGCGTGTTGGGCCGCGTCGGTGCGGCCAATATCAAAGTGCTGCGTATGGACGCGCGCAGCATTGAGGATGAAGTGCATGATTACAGCGAAGGATTGCTGGTGATCAGCGGCCACCTGCGGCTGCAGGTGGCGGGGGAAGAGGTGGTAGTGCGGGCCGGCCAGCTGTATCAGGCCGCGGCCGGCGTGCCGCACCGCGTGTTGCCGGGCAGCGCAGGCACGCTGGTGATTGTCGACCTGCCGGAGGATTAAGCGCCGTGTTTGGACTGGGGTTGCGCCAGAAATCTGACGACGCCCTGAAGAAAACGTTGTCTGCCGGCATTATCTCTATCGAGATGGACAAAATGTGTCGCCTCAGGAATGACCAGCTTTTCGGCTAAAGGGGCATCTTTCATGATGGCGTCCATATCTTCAGGCCGGCTCCAAAAATCACGTTCTGAGCGAATAACCAACACGGGAACGGTGGTTAAGGCGGTTGCCGACCACTGTTTTTTGCCCATCGCCAGCTCAAAGCTGTCTGCCATGGCGCCTGTCGGCGCCCTGAAACTGTGTGGCGTTCTGCGCTGCGAGGTGTTATCCGATGCCAGTGCGGCATCGCCGTAAGCGCGTTTCACTGTTTCATCACGCCACTGTGTTTTATCCGCCACGGGTATGCTGCTATCCCAGGCGACAAACAGACTGTCCCGCGTGCTCAGGTTCCAGCCACCAAATTTGGCTGCGTTGAAATGTCCCGGATTTTGAGGATCATCCAGCGGCGATCCCTGGCCCAGCAGCGGATGGTGGGTGGCTCCGCCATAAAGCGTGTTATAGAGCACCAGTCGTTCCACATTCTGTGGGTATTGGGCCGCATAAGCGCCCGCCCAGTGTCCTCCCGTCGCCCATCCCAGGAGGTTAACGCGAGGGGCGCCGCTCCACGCCTGAATAGCCTGCACGGCGTGAGCGATATCGGTCACGGCATCCGCAGTGCGGATTAACGGCGCCGATTGGTCTGGAGGGCTATTCATCGCGGCCGGGCGGCTGGATAGTCCATACCCCCGCAGATCGAGGATGTACACACGAAAGCCTGCTAATGCCAGATCTGCTGCCAGAGAGCCGCCTTTGACAGGCAAATCAAAAGAGGCGAGGCCGGGAACCCGCGCGCCATGAATCAGCAGCACAGGCGGTTGCGGTATCTTGCCTTCAGATTCCAGGCGGACTTCCCTGACGTGGAGTTGCTCTCCGTCCGCAAGCACAATGTACCTGTCTGTTCGTTTTATCGGCGCGGAGATTTCATTTTCTTTCGATGCAGCCAGTGTGGGTGATGCCGACATCACAAGGAGGGCCAGCAACATATTTAGGCTTCGGTAAGTCAGTGACAACGATCTGAGTATGCTCATTGTTATTTCTGCTCCGCGAATATATACAGAAAGCATCTTCAGGCGGCCTTGCTAGTGTGTCTAATACTATCGTGAGGCTTTCTTAATACGTTTAAGGTATCGCGATATGCTCACCCTGCGTCAGCTTCGCCAGTTTCTTGCTGTTGCGGAGACCATGAATATCAGGAAAGCGGCAGAGCGCCTGCATATGGCTCAGCCGCCCCTTACCGCTGCGATCCGTCATATGGAAGAGGCGTTGGGCACCCGGCTTTTTGAACGAACCAATCGTATAACGGCGCTGACGCCGGCAGGCAAAGTGTTACAGAAAGAAGCGGTTGCGACGCTGATGCAGATGGAAAGGTCGATGTTGCTGACACGACGCGCCGGTCAGGGAATGACGGGGGCTTTGCGCATCGGTTTTGTAGCCTCCGCCGTCAGACATTTGCTTCCCGAAATGATCGCCCGTTTTCACTTTTCCTGTCCGGAGGTTGTCCTTGAACTGAAAGAAATGACCACCGCGCGGCAGGTCGTGAACCTATTGGAAGACACGCTTGACGTTGGCATTGCGGTTTTACCTGTTCCTGAATACGCCATACAAAAACTGTCCTGCCATCAATTTTTTAGCTGCCCGTTAATTGCCGTTTTGCCGAGTAAACATCCTGCCGGAACCCGCGGCACTCTGTCGCTTTCTGCTCTGGCCGGGGAGCCATGGGTATTGTTTCCGGAGCAGGAAGGGCCAGGTCTTTATCGCTCTATTATGAAGGCCTGTGAAGAGGCAGGATTTGTTCCTGATATTGTTCAGCGAGCCGTGCAGATGGAGACCCTCGTCGGCTTGGTTGCTTCGGGATTAGGAGTTAGCCTGGTCCCTGAATTCATGCAAAAAAGCGGTTGGGTAAACGTTTCTTTTTGCCGGCTCAGTGAAGGACAGATCCCGTATCAGGTTGCTTTGATTCATAAGCCGGAAAATACTAATCCTCACGTCGCAGACTTTGTCACAAACGCGGTTCCTTCACCGCCATTCGTGCCTACATAGAAGGCGCGCCTGAGGATCGATCAAACACGGCTATCCAAAGCCGTAAGCGCCACCGTGACCGCGGCCAACAACCGCGCTTGCGTGACGCCGTCACGGGCTTGAATCGACAAGCCGTGAAGGAAGACGGCGAAATAGTCCCCCAGGCTATCGGCGTCGGTGTCGGCCGGCAGTTCGCCGGTTTGCACCGCCTGGCGCAGCCGTTCGACGATTTGCTGCGTGCGCTGCAGCCGGTGCTCTGCCAGCCAGACTTTTAGCCCGTCGTTTTCTGCGCTGACGCTGGCGGCGGAGGAGACCACCATGCAGCCCTGCGGCAGATCCGGCCGGCTATAGAGCCGCACGGCATCTTCCAGCAGGCGTTTGATCGCCGGCCGAATGCCGCTTTCCTGCGTGAAGGCGCGATCGGCAAAGCCGCCTTCTGCGGTTTCGTAACTGGCGATCGCCTCGCGGAACAGCTGCTCTTTGGAACCAAACGCTTTGTAGATGCGGGCGGAAGCAATGCCCAGCTCCGCCACCAGATCCGACATCGAGGTGCCTTCGTAACCCTGCCGCCAGAATAAGTTTCGCGCCTTCAAGAGTGCCTGTTCGCGATCGAACTCGCGCGGTCTGCCTGCCATTCGCTGCTCCAATTTACCTGCCATTCAGCGACATAGGATCGCTTAAATCGGCGGGAATACCAATGCCTTTATAAATTTCGCTTGCGGTCGCCACGCTTTGCTTCTATTGTTTGTCAATCGACAACCAATAGGAGTTTACGATGAAAACCCTCAAAGGTCCAAGCCTGCATCTCGCGCAATTCAGCGATGACGCGGCGCCGTTCAACAGCCTGCCCGCCATTGCCGAGTGGGCGGCGCAGACCGGTTTTAGCGCGTTGCAGATCCCGGCCTGGGATCGGCGTTTATTCGACGTGGCCACCGCTGCGCAAAGCCAGACCTACTGCGACGATCTGACCGGCATGTTGGCGGAGCATGGGTTGGTGGTCAGCGAACTGACCAGCCATATTTTCGGTCAACTGATGGCGGTGCACCCGGCTTACGATGCGCTGTGCGACAGCTTCGCGCCGCCGGCGTTGCACGGCGATGCCAACGCGCGCAGCGAGTGGGCGCGGCAGCAAATGCTGTTGGCGGTAAAAGCCTCGGCGCGGCTCGGGCTCACTGAACTGGGCACTTTTTCCGGTTCGCTGGCCTGGCCCTATCTGTTCCCGTTCCCGCAGCGCCCGGCCGGGCTGATCGACACCGCGTTCGGCGAGCTGGCCAAACGCTGGCTGCCGGTGCTCAACGCCTGCGACGAGCAGGGCATCAACCTGTGCTACGAAATTCACCCGAGTGAAGATCTGCATGACGGCGTGACCTACGAGATGTTTCTGGAACGCGTCGGCCACCACCCACGTTGCCGGGTGCTGTTCGATCCGAGCCACATGGTGTTGCAACAGCTGAACTATCTGGAGTTTATCGATATTTATAAGGACGTTATCGGCATGTTCCACGTCAAGGACGCCGAGTTCAATCCGACCGGTCGGCAGGGCATTTACGGCGGCTATCAATCCTGGACCGATCGCGCCGGCCGCTTCCGCTCGCTGGGCGACGGCCAGGTCGATTTCAACGGCATATTTTCCCGGCTGACGCAGTACGGCTATCAGGGGTGGGCGACACTGGAGTGGGAGTGCTGCCTGAAAAACCCGCAGGACGGCGCGCGCGAAGGCGCGGCCTTCATTCGCGATCGCATCATCCATGTCACCGACAAAGTGTTCGATGACTTCGCCGGTGCGCCGGTCAACCCACAGCAGATCAATGCCTTGCTCGGCATTCGCTGAGCCTAACTCTTCAGGGAGTCACCCCATGAAACAACAAGAAAACGAGATCCTGTTGCAGGATCTCGGGGCGGAACACGTCTATACCCAGGTCAATGGCCAACGTATCCACTGCGTGATAGCCGGTGAAGGGCGGCCGGTGCTGCTGATCCCCGGCTGGCCGCAAACCTGGTACACCTGGCGCCATGTGATGCGTGCCCTGGCAGCGGCCGGTTTTCAGGCGATCGCCGTCGATCCGCCGGGCATCGGCGATTCGGACAGGCCCGTCGGCGGCTATGACACCGGCAGCGTCGGCGCGGCGTTGCACGCGATGATGGCGCAACTGGGCCATGAACGCTACCAACTGGTCGGCCACGACATCGGCATGTGGGTCGGTTATGCCATGGCGAGCGATTTCCCGCAGGCGGTGGAGCGCCTGGTGCTGACGGAGGCGGTAATCCCTGGCCTGGCGCCGCCGCCGCCGATTTTCGTTGCGCCGGAGGAGAACATCTTCCTGTGGCATTTCATGTTCAACCAGCTGGCGGATTTGCCGGAGACCCTGACCCAGGGGCGTGAACGGGAGTATCTCGGTTATATCTTCAACCGCTGGTCCTACCGGCGCGATCGGGTGGCGGCGGAGGTGTATATCGCCGCCTATTCGGCGCCGGGCGGATTGCGCGCCGGATTCGATTATTATCGCGCGATCCCGGAGACCGTTCGCCAGAACCGACTGCGCGCCGCCACGCCCTTGGCGATGCCGGTGCTGACCGTGGGGGCGGAGCACGCCACCGGTGACGCGCCGTTGACGACGTTGCAGGGCAATGCGTGCGATCTGCGGGGTGAAACGGTCGCCGGCTGCGGCCATTTCATCACCGAGGAGTGTCATGAGGCGTTTATCGCACTGATTACGCCGTTCCTGGCGGGAGAACAGCATGCCGCTTGATGAACGCATCGCCGCCTTTTTGACGGCATCGGCAGACGCACCGCCACCCGCTTCGCTGGCGGAAATGCGCGCGGCTACGGAAACCGGTTTGCGTCAGCTACAGGGCGAGGCGGAACCGAGTGGCGGGGTCAGGGATTTTACGCTGGTTGCCACCGACGGACATCGGATTGCGCTGCGCGCTTATTTTCCTGCCGGGGAAAGGCACGCCGCTGCGCAGCCGGCGATGCTGTTCGCCCACGGCGGCGGCTGGTGCCTCGGTTCGCTGGCGCTGTACGATCGGCCCTGCCAGGCGCTGGCTAATGCCACCGGCCGGGTGATCCTGTCGGTCGATTATCGGCTGGCGCCGGAGTTTCCTTTTCCGCAGCCGCTGGAAGATGTCTATCAGGCGCTCTGTTGGGCTGCGCAACAGGCGCCGCAGTTAGGGATTGACGCTGAGCGCCTGGCGGTGGGCGGCGACAGCGCCGGGGGCAATCTGGCGGCAGCGGTTGCGCAGCTGGCGCGGGATCGTGGCGGCCCGCACATTGAACGTCAGCTGCTGCTGTATCCGGCGCTCAGCCGCGAGATGGCGACGACCAGCTATCGTGAGTTCGCCGAGGGGCACTTTCTGACGCGCGACGCGATGGTATTTTGTTGGCAGCAGTATCTGGCCCAGCGACGCGAACCCTACGGCGAACCGCTGCATGCCGCCACGCTGTGCGGGTTGCCGCCGGCCACCATCCTGAGCTGCGAATATGATCCGCTGCGCGATGAGGCCGAGCAGTATGCGCAGCGGCTGCGCGAGGCAGGCGTGCCGGTACGCTGCGAACGATTGCCGGGCCTGGTGCATGCCTGCATTCACATGCTGGGGCTGACCCCGGCGGCACGACGGCTGTTCGAGCTGGCTTGCGAGTAAAAAAAAGCCCCGCATTGCGGGGCTTTTGGCTATTCATCAGACACGCGATTAACGGCCGGCGACGGTGACGAAGCGGGTTTCCAGGTAGGACTCGATCGCTTCGCTGCCGCCTTCAGTGCCGTGGCCGGAGTCTTTCACGCCGCCAAACGGCGTTTCCGGCAGGCCGAAACCGATGTGGTTGATGCTCAGCATGCCGCTCTCCACGTCGCGCCCCAGCGCATTGACGGTGGCGATGTTGCGGCTGTAAGCGTAGGCGGCCAGCCCGTACGGCAGGCGGTTGGCTTCGGCGATCGCCTCGTCATAGGTGGCGAACGGACGCAGCAGGGCGACCGGGCCAAACGGCTCTTCCGACATGGCCCGCGCGCTCAGCGGCACGTCGCGCAGCACCGTCGGCTCGAAGAAGTTGCCTTTGCCCGCCACGCGCTTGCCGCCGGTGCAAGCTTTCGCTCCGTGGGCGATGGCGTCCTGCACCAGCGCTTCGATATTGTCGACGCTGCGGCCCAGCACCATCGGTCCCATCGTTACGCAGTCTTCCAGCCCGTTGCCGAGTTTGAGTTCACGCACTGCGGCGGTGAATTTCTCCACGAAGGCCTCATAAACGCCTTGCTGGATCAGGAAACGGGTCGGGGCGATACAGACCTGGCCGGCGTTGCGGAACTTCGACTGCGCCAGCTCTTTGGCTGCCGCGTCGAGATCGGCGTCGTCGAAGATCAGCACCGGCGCATGACCGCCCAGTTCCATGGTGGCCTTTTTCATATGCTGGCCGGCCAGCGCCGCCAGATGTTTGCCCACGCGGGTGGAGCCGGTGAAGGAGATCTTGCGAATGGTCGGATGCGGGATCAGGTATTCCGAGATTTCCGCTGGGGTGCCGTACACCAGCGCGATCACCCCGGCAGGAATACCGGCGTCGGCGAAGGCTTTAATCAGCTCAGCCGGGGAGGCCGGGGTTTCTTCCGGGCCTTTGACGATGATGGAACAACCCGCCGCCAGCGCGGCGGACAGCTTGCGCACGATCTGGTTGATCGGGAAGTTCCACGGCGTGAAGGCGGCCACCGGGCCGACCGGCAGCTTGAGGGTTTGCTGCTGCACGTCGCGGGCGCGGGACGGAATGATCTGCCCGTAGGTGCGGGTGGCTTCGCCGGCGAACCAGTCGATGACATCGGCGGCGTTGAGAATTTCAATCTTGGCCTGCGCCACTGGTTTGCCCTGTTCCTGCGTCATGATGGCGGCGATGGCGTTGGCACGTTCGCGCAGCAACGCAGCGGCTTTGCGCATCAGGTTGGCGCGCTGGTGCGCGGCGGTGTCGCGCCAGAGGTTAAATCCGCGCTCGGTGGCGGCCAGCGCCAGATCGAGATCCGCTGTGGCGGCGTGCGCCACTTGACCGATGACCTCGTCGTTGGCGGGGTTGGTGACCGGCAAGGTTTTCCCGGCCAGCGCGTTGCGCCATTGTCCGTCGATATACAGTTGAGTATCCGGATACATTGTTGCCTCTTGTTTGCGGAGTGTCAGGGGCCGATGAGCTTCGCGATGCGGCGCGCCTGAATGGGACAGGGGCCTTTAACCCTACGCCGAATGGCGGCGATCGTCCAGGCAAGGGGCACGAAAGGACCAGGGCAGCTACTCAATCGGCGATGTTTTGGCTATGCTGAGCAGATTGTCAGCACGGACGAGGAGGTCGGGTGCAAGGGGTTCCACAACAGTTTCCGTTCGAGAAGGATTGCGCGCAGTTTCGGCATTTGTCGCATCTGCCCGGCGTCGAACTCTATCAGGCGCACATTGAGCGCTATGCCTTCGAGCCGCATACCCATGACGCCTTCGCCATCGGCACCGTGGATACCGGAGCCGAGCGTTTCCGCTATCGCGGCGCGCAGCATTTGGCGGCGCCTGGGGCGTTGGTGCTGATGAACCCGGACGAGCTGCACACCGGCGAAGCCGAAACGCCGGGCGGTTGGTGTTACCGCATGCTCTATCTGGCGCCCGAGGCGCTGGAGCAGTTGTCTGGCGATCGGAGCCAGTGGTTTACCGATGCGGTGCGCCACGATCCGCGGGCGGCGCAGCGTCTGTCGGTCATTCTCGCCGCGCTGTGGCAAACCGAGGATCCGCTTACGCTCGACGGCCTGCTGCTGGAGGCGGTCGAGTTGCTGCAACCGCATATCCGCACCGGGCAACGACACAAAGCCGAGGCGGCGCACCGGTTCGACGTGGTGAAAAGCTACCTGCACGATAATTACGCCGAGGCCGTAACCCTCCACCAACTGGCCGATCTGGTCTCGCTCAGCCCCTACCATTTCCAGCGCAAGTTCAAGGCCGAATATCACGTCTCGCCGCAGCAGATGCTGATGGCGATCCGGCTGTCGCAGGCCAAACGCATGCTGGAGCGCGGCATGCCCGCCGCTCAGGTGGCGGCGGCGGCGGGGTTGACCGATCAGGCACATCTGACGCGCGCGTTCGCTAACCGTTACGGCGTCACGCCGGTGCGCTTCCAGAAACAGGTGAAATTGGGCTAAAACAGCAACCTGCTACAATCATTCCTCCCCGCGTTCTCGCTACTCTGCCGCTGTCTTGTCGGGCGGGTTGGCCGCACCGGCCGTTTGTCGGAGTCATTATGTTCATTGGCGTTGTATTTGCCCTGGCCGCCGGGCTGATGTGGGGCCTGATTTTCGTCGGCCCGCTGCTGGTGCCGGATTATCCCGCCGCGTTGCAGTCTACCGGGCGCTATCTGGCCTTTGGGCTGATCACCTTGCCGCTGGCCTGGTTCGATCGCCGTCGCCTGCGCAAGCTGCGGCGCCAGGATTGGCTGGAGGCGCTCAAGCTGACGGCCATCGGTAATCTGCTGTACTACCTGTGTTTGGCCAGCGCCATTCAGCGCACCGGCGCACCGGTCTCGACCATGATCATCGGCACTTTGCCGGTGGTGATCGCCATCTGCGCCAACCTGTTTTACGGCCGGCATGACGGGCGGCTGGCCTGGGGCAAGCTGGCGCCGGCGCTGCTGCTGATCGTCTGCGGGTTGGCGTGCGTGAACGTCGCCGAGTTGAGCAGCAACGCGCAAACGATCGACGGCTGGCGTTATCTCAGCGGCCTCGGGCTGGCGTTGCTGGCAGTAGCGTGCTGGACCTGGTTCCCGCTGCGGAATTCACGCTGGCTGCGGGAGAATCCGACGCAGCGGCCGGCCACCTGGGCCACGGCGCAGGGGCTGGCGACGTTGCCGCTGGCGCTGCTGGGCTATCTGGCGGTCTGCGGCCAGCTGGCGCTGAGCGAACCGGCGTTCGCCTTGCCGTTCGGCCCGCGCCCCGAGGTGTTTATTCCGCTGATGCTGATCATCGGCGTGTTCTGCTCCTGGCTGGGGGCGCTGTGCTGGAACGAAGCCAGCCAGCGGCTGCCGACGGTGTTGGTGGGGCCGCTCATCGTGTTCGAAATTTTGGCGGGGTTGGCCTATACCTTTCTGCTGCGCCAGACCTGGCCGCCGCTGCTGACGCTGGCCGGCATTGTCTGCCTGATCGCCGGCGTGGTGTACGCCATGCGCATCAAACCGCAGCCGATGGTGGTGGCGCTGGAGGAAAAGCAGGGGTGACGCCCGCCATGAAGGCGGGCGTGAGGATTAACGCTTGCTGTGGTGAATGATCTCTTCGGCCACGTTGCGCGGCGCTTCGGCGTAGTGGCTGAATTCCATGGTGTAGGTGGCACGGCCCTGCGACATCGAACGCAGGGTGGTCGAGTAACCGAACATTTCGGAAAGCGGCACCTTGGCGCGGATCTCCTTGCCGCCGCCGCCCGGGATCTCTTCCATGCCCTGCACCAGCCCACGGCGTGAGGAGAGGTCGCCCATCACGTTGCCGGCGTAATCCTCCGGCGTTTCCACCTCCACCGACATGATGGGTTCCAGGATCACCGGATCTGCCAGGCGGCAGGCTTCCTTGAAACCGAAGATCGCCGCCATGCGAAACGCCTGTTCCGACGAGTCGACGTCATGGTAAGAACCGAAGGTCAGGTGCACCTTGACGTCCACTACCTGGTAACCGGCCAGCACGCCGTTGTTCAGCGCCTCGAGCACGCCTTTTTTCACCGCCGGGATAAACTCGCCCGGAATGACGCCGCCCTTGATCTCATCGAAGAACTCGAAGCCCTTGCCGGGTTCGTTCGGCTCGACGGTCAGCACCACGTGGCCGTATTGCCCCTTGCCGCCGGATTGGCGCACGAACTTGCCTTCCACGTCGGCCACCCGTTTGCGGATGGTTTCGCGGTACGACACCTGCGGCTTGCCGGTGGTGGTCTCCACCCCGAATTCGCGGCGCATGCGATCGACGATAATCTCCAGGTGCAGCTCGCCCATGCCGTAGATGATGGTCTGGCCGGACTCTTCATCGGTGCGCACACGGAACGACGGATCCTCTGAAGAGAGGCGTTGCAGCGCGATGCCCATTTTCTCCTGGTCGCCCTTGGTCTTCGGCTCGATCGCCTGGGCGATCACCGGTTCAGGGAAGGTCATGCGCTCCAGCGTGATGATGGCGCCGGGATCGCACAGCGTATCGCCGGTGGTGACGTCCTTCAGGCCGACGCAGGCGGCGATGTCGCCGGCGTGCAGTTCGTCGATGTCCTTACGATCGTTGGCGTGCATCTGCACGATGCGACCGATACGCTCCTTTTTGCCCTTGATCGGGTTGTAAACGCTGCTGCCTTTGGCCAGCACCCCAGAGTAGACGCGCACGAAGGTCAGCTGGCCGACGAACGGATCGGTCATCAGTTTGAACGCCAGCGCCGAGAATTTCTCGTTGTCGTCGGCTTTGCGGGTGATGATTTCATCGTGTTCGCCGTGGCCTTCCATCGGCGGCACGTCGAGCGGCGAGGGCATCAGTTCGATCACCGCGTCCAGCATGCGCTGGACCCCTTTGTTGCGGAACGCCGAGCCGCACAGCATCGGCTGGATTTCACCGGCGACGGTGCGCACCCGCAGCCCGTGAACGATCTCCTCTTCACTCAGCGGCACCTGATTGAGGTATTTCTCCATCAATTCTTCCGAAGCTTCGGCGGCGGCCTCAATCATGTTTTCACGCCATTCCTGCGCCGAGTCGCGAAGGTCGGCCGGGATCTCTTCGAAGCTGAAGTTCATGCCCTGCGAGGCCTCGTCCCACAGAATGGCCTTCATCCGCACCAAATCCACCACGCCGCTGAAGTGATCTTCGGCGCCAATCGGGATAACGATCGGCACCGGGTTGGCTTTCAGGCGCTCGATCATCATTTTGCGCACGCGGAAAAAGTCCGCGCCGATGCGGTCCATCTTGTTAACGAACGCCAGCCGCGGCACTTTGTATTTATTGGCCTGGCGCCAGACGGTTTCCGACTGCGGCTGCACGCCGCCCACCGAGTCGTAGACCATCACGGCGCCGTCCAGCACGCGCATCGAGCGCTCCACTTCAATGGTGAAATCGACGTGCCCGGGGGTGTCGATGATATTGATGCGGTGCTGCGGATAATTATGCTGCATGCCGCTCCAGAAGCAGGTCGTGGCCGCCGAGGTGATGGTGATGCCGCGTTCCTGTTCCTGCGCCATCCAGTCCATGGTCGCCGCGCCGTCATGCACTTCACCCAGCTTGTGGCTGACCCCGGTGTAAAACAGAATCCGCTCGGTGGTGGTGGTCTTGCCGGCATCGATGTGCGCGGAGATGCCGATATTGCGGTAACGTTCGATAGGGGTGGTGCGAGCCATAATCAACCTTTCTTAGCCGCGTGAAGGAGAGCGGCTTAAACAGCATGGATAATGGTGATAATCCTCATAGGGTTATCTGCCGGATCGCAGAGCCTTGCTCTGGTCACAAACTAATCGTAGTTGAAGGCGTTGGTTTTTTTAAGCGATGGCTGTGATAGATGAAAGTTTGCGCACAGGTGAAGAAAGGGCGAAAAAAAGGCCCGTAGCGGGCCTGTTGTCGAACGGCGCATTCGCCGCTTATTTGCGCCCCAGCAAGAAGCCGAAAACGATGCCGACCGCTGCCGCCACGGCCACGCCGGCCAGCGGGTTAGCTTCCACCTGGGTTCTTACGCTATCCGCTGCGTCTCGGGCGGCATAGCTGGCCTGGGAGGCGTATTTGCGCGCCGCGCCGCGCACCTGATGCTCCGGTGAATCGACGGCTTTGCCGAACGCCTCTTCTACCGCGCCTGCGGCTTGATTGGCTTTGTCTTCCGCTTTTCCAAACATGCTATTCTCCTGTTCCTTGTGAGTACAACGAACCTTAAGCCTAGCAGGTGAACGGCGTTTTTTGCAGCATGCTGTGCGTTATAAGAGCAATCCGAGCAGGGGAATATCTTGCCGGCCATACGGCGACGGCTTCACCCGCGCGGCTTTTTGTGTTCTATTGGCTAGCGGTTTAACCGGGTATCGTTAACCTTTGACCGATTCGTTGAGTTGAAAGGACTCCCCATGTCAGTACTGCGTATTCTGGCGCTGCTCGCCGCGGCCACCGCCACGTTGCCCGCCCAGGCCAAGCCTGCGGCTCACGGCGCGGCGGCCGAAAACGGCATCCGTTGGCAATCTTGTCTCAACAGCGGTTTTCAGCGTTGGTTCGATGAGCCGCCGACGCCGGGGCTGCGCTGTGGCTACCTCGAGGCGCCGCTGGCGTACGCCACGCCGCCCGCTCATGCGGCGCAGCCGGGGGAAGCGACCGTGCGTCTGGCGTTAACTCTGCTGCCGGCAACCGGGCCGAAAAAGGGCAGCCTGGTGGTGATCAGCGGCGGGCCGGGTCTACCGGGCATCAATCCTGATTTGGGCAACGACGCCCAGATCGCCAGACTGCGCAAATCCTACGATATCATCGGTTACGATCCGCGTGGCGTCGGTCAGTCGACGCCGAAAATATCTTGTCAGGTGGCCGAAGGCGACGAAACCCCGACGCCGGACGACAACGACGTGGCCGGCGCAGAGCATCAGACGCGCACCCTGATCGCCGCCTGTATCAAACAGACCGGTGCGGACGTGCTGCAACATATCGGCACCGACGAGGCGGTCAACGATCTGAACGTGATTCGCCACGCGCTGGGCGAGCCGGGGCTGACGGCGGTGGCGTACTCTTACGGCACCAAGGTGGCGGCGTTGTATGCCGAACGTTTCCCGAAGAAAACGCGCGCACTGGTGCTGGACGGCGTGGTAGACCTGGCGGAAGACGACTTCACCCAGCGCATGAACCAGGAGCGAGGCTTCCAGCAAAGCTTCCTGCGCTTCGCCGCCTACTGTGGTAAAACCGACAGCTGCCAGCTTGGCGGCGGCGCGAATCAGGCGCTGCAGCGCTATCACGCCCTGCTGCGCAAGCTGCACGATCAACCGTTCGTCACCGCTGCGGGCTATGAAATCTCCGCCGACGATGTGCTGACGGTCACGCGTTCGTTGCTGTTGTGGCCGGAGCGCTGGCATGAGCTGGCGACCGTGCTGCGTCAGCTCGATGCCGGCATTGCCGGGCAGCAGGTTTCCGATCTGATCGACGAAAGTTACTCGCCGGACGCCGATGACGCCCTGAACGTCATTACCTGCGCCGACGTCGCCAACCCGACGGCCGATCCGCAGTTGTTGCGCCGACAGCGGCAAGAGATCAATACCGCCGCCCTGTATGCCCACTATCTGCCGCTGCACGAATATCCGCTGGAAATGTGCGATCTGTGGCCGTATCGCGGCAAAGATCGGCCGCACACGCCGGTGGCGTCCGCCGCGCTGCCGCCGCTGCTGTTTGTCGCCCAGCGTTACGATCCGACCACCCCGTACCGCAACGCCCAGGCGATGGCCGCGGCCTTCAAAAGCCCGTTAATCACCCGCGAGCGCGACGGCCATACGCTGGCGCTGAACGGCGTCGACAGCTGCGTCGATGAAAGCGTGGTGGATTATCTGCTGGCGCCGAAAAAGCCGCGCCGCGACAAGATTTGCCGCTGAGCGGGCCGGGCGTTAGCCCGGCCTTGGCGCGTCGTTTAAAACCGTATCTCTTCCGCCAGCGCCAACGTCACGAACGGCCCCGACAGGGTCTGGTTGTGATGCCGGATAATGGCTGCGGCGCCAAGCGTCGCCGTGTCCGAACAGCTATGGGCGTCGGCGGCCAGGACCATGTCAAATCCCAACTCCGCGCCGTGCCGGCAGGCGGTGTCTACGCAGTATTGCGTTTTCATGCCCGAAATCACCAACCGACCGATGCCGGCTTGCTTGAGCCGTTCCGCCAGGCCAGTCTGGTGAAAGCTGCTGGGGCGGGTTTTATCGATAAACCAGTCGGCCTGCACATCGGTTTGCAGAGCGGGGTGAACCTGCCACAGCGGGCTGTTTACGGCGATGGGCGATCCCGCCGGCCCCGTGTGACGAATAAACACCACGGGCGCGTTCGCCGCTCGCGCGGCGCGTATCAACGCATTGGTCTTTTCCAGCAGGCTTTCGGCGGCAAACGGCAGATCGTTCGGCGAGGCGAACAGACCGACTTGCATATCGATAACCAGCAGAGCGCTGCGTAGTGCAGGGATAGTTGGCATTTGTCTTCTCCGTCATGATATTGCCGGCATGCACGGAGAAGCGAAAACCCCGTCCATGGCTGGCGGGGCTTAGGGATACGTCGTTAGCTGATGCGCACCCGTGCAGCCCGCCATGGCGTGGCGGTTGCGGTGGTGGTGAGGACGTGCGCAATGCGATTCATAGCGTTGATAATGCGCGGCGGCGAGGGAAGCGTCAAGAGGCTTCCCCCTCGGTGTCAACCGGCAAAAATATGCGCCTGGCCCATCACGTTGAGATTGACCTGAGAACCGGGCTGCAGGCCTTCGCGGCTGACGGTTTTGATCTCGAGCTGTGCGCCGCCGGCGGCCATTTGCAGGTTGAGGGTGGAGACGAAGCCGGCAAAATCGATGCCGGTGATCACCGCCTGGCCGCGCTGCGCCGGATCGGACAAACCGATTTGAATCTGCTCCGGGCGCAGCATGATGCGCGCCGGGCCGCTGCGCTGGCGATCGTCGACGGCGATGCGGCCCAATGCGCAGTCGGCCCAGCCGTGCGCCAGTTCGGCGGTCAGCACCAGCGTTTCGCCCAGGAAGCTGGCGGTCGGTTCATCGACCGGGCGCAGATAGAGATCCTGCGGCGCGCCCACCTGCGCCAGCCGGCCGTTGCGCATCACCGCCACCTGATCGGCGAACGACAGCGCTTCGCTCTGATCGTGCGTGACCAGAATCGACGCTACGCCGGCTTCTGTCAGCAGCTCGGCCACCGCCTTGCGGGTGGCGGCGCGCAGGCCGGTATCCAGCGCTGAAAACGGCTCGTCCAGCAGCATCAACCGAGGTTGCTGCGACAGGGCGCGCGCCAGCGCAACTCGCTGCTGCTGCCCGCCGGACAGTTCATGCGGCCACAGGGCCGCCAGACGGCGATCCAGCGCCACCATGTCCATTAACGCCTCGATGCGATGCTGTTTCTCGCGTTTGCTGCCCTTGAGGCCAAAACCGATGTTGCCGGCGACGGTAAAGTGCGGGAACAGCGCGCCATCCTGCGGGACGAAGCCGATGCCGCGCAGATGCGCCGGCACCCAGCCGTCGCCGTTGCCCATGGCTTGCCCCTGTAGCAGGATTTGGCCGCCGTCCGGGATTTCAAAGCCGGCGATAATGCGCAGCAGGGTGGTTTTGCCGGAGCCGGATGGGCCGACGATCGCCGTGCGGCTGCCGGCGGCAACCTGCAGACCGATGTGTTCCAGCACCCTGATGGCGTTGTAAGATTTTTCGATACCGTGCAGTTCGAGCGTGCTCATAGTCCCGCCGTGCGTTTAGATTGAGAATAAAGAAGCCAGGTGAGCGGCAATGACAGCGCCACCATAATCAGCGCATAAGGCGCGGCGGCGACGTAGTCGATCTCGCTGGTCAGCGCCCAAAAGCCGGTGGCCAGCGTGCGGGTGCCGTTCGGCGCCAGCAGCAGCGTGGCGGTCAGTTCATTGGCGATCGCCAGGAACACCAGCGCCGCGCCCGCAGCGGCTCCCGGCGCCGCCAGCCGCAGCGTGGTACTCCACAGCGCCTGCGCCGGCGATTTGCCCAGGCTGCGCGCCACGTTTTCCAATTCCACCGGCGCCTGTGCGATGCCGGCGCGCAGATTGATCAGCGCCCGCGGCATAAACATCAGCAGATACGCCAGCAGCAGGGTGATTTCGGTTTGGTAAATCGGCCGGAAGCTGTGAATGGTGATGGTCACCAGCGCCAGCGCCACCACGATGCCGGGCAGCGAACTGGTCACGTAGTTGCAGCCTTCCAGCACCCGGTACAGCCGGGCCGGATAGCGCACCGACAGCCAGGCCATCGGAATGGCGCACAGCGTAATCAGCAGCGCGCCGGCGGCGGAAAGCGACAGCGTTTGCCACAGCGCGGGCCACAGATCGGCGTTGCGCCACACCTCGAATCCGCCCAGCCACAGCCAGCGGGCCAGGGTGATGAAAGGCACGCCCAGCGCCAGCGCAGTCAGTGAGAAAGGCAGCAGCAGCGCCAGCGCGGCGAGTGGTGGCGAAAGGCGGCGCGGCGTTTGGCTGCGGGCGCTGCCGGAACCGACGCGGGCATAGCGTGCGCGGCCGCGGCTGAGCGCCTCAAGCAACAGCAGGCCCAAACAGCACAGCACCAATACGCCGGCCAGCATGTTGGCCGCTGGGCCGTTGAAGGTCGACTGGAATTGATCGAAGATCGCGGTGGTGAAGGTATCGAAACGGATCATGGCATACAGGCCATACTCCGCCAGCAGGTGCAGCGCGATCAGCAGGGAACCGCCCCAGACCGCCAGCTTCAGCTGAGGCAGCACCACGCGGAAAAACACCGCCAGCGGCCGTGATCCGAGCGAAGTGGCGACGTCTTCGATGCCGGGATCCAGGCGACGCAGCACCGCGGCGGCAGGCAGATAGATAAACGGGAAATAGGCGAGCACCGAGATGAACACCCCGGCACCCAGGCCATGCATCGACGGCACCAGGCTGATCCAGGCATAGCTTTGCACAAAGGCCGGCACCGCCAGCGGCGCGGTGGCCAATATCGCCCACAGACGGCGGCCCGGCAGCGAGGTGCGCTCGGTCAACCAGGCCAGTGCCACGCCGAGCACGGCGCAAATCGGCAGCGTCAACACCACCAACAGCAGGGTGTTCAACAGCAGTTCCGCCACGCGCGGGCGGAAAACCAGAGCTTTGACCGTTTGCCAGCCGGTTTCAAACGCCACGCCGATAACGAATCCCAGCGGCAACAGCGCCAGCAGTGACAGCAACACGGCGCTGGCGACCACGATCGGCCCTGGCCGCTGGTGACGAGGGACAGAAGAATAACGCCGCGCGGTCTGCGCGGCGTGGGTACTCAGGTTTGACATAACGATCAACAACTCTCGGTTTGCCGGCGGGCCTTACAGCAGGCCGGCTTCGGTCATCAGTTCGACAACTTTCTTGCTGTTCAGCTGCGCGGCGTCGACCTTCGGCGCGTCCAGCTCTTTCAGCGGCACCAGTTTCGGATTGGAGGCCGCGCCGACGCCCACGGCGTATTCGAAGGCGTTATTGGTGCGCAGGATCTCCTGGCCCTGTTTGCCGGTGATCCACTTGATAAACGCCTGAGCCTGCTGCTGATGCTTGCTGGAAGCCAGCACGCCGCCGCCGGAGATGCTGACGAACGCGCCCGGATCCTGGTGTTTGAAGTAGTACAGCTTGATGTTGTTGCTGTTTTCGCCAGTTTTGGCGCCGTCCACGAACGGGTAGTAGTGATAGATCACGCCGCTGTCGACCTGGCCGGCATTGACCGCTTTCATCACGGTGCTGTTGCCCTTATAGGCGGTGAAGTTGGTTTTCATCGCTTTCAGCCACTCCAGCGTCGCTTTCTCGCCTTTCAACGCCAGCAGCGCGCTGACGATCGCCTGAAAATCGGCGCCCGACGGCGAAGCGGCCCAGCGGCCTTTCCATTCCGGCTTGGCCAGATCCAGCAGCGACTTAGGCAGCTGTGCGTCGGTCAGCTTGGCCGGGTTGTAGACAAATACGGTAGAGCGGGCGGCGATGCCGATCCAGCGGCCGTGGCTTGGGCGATATTGCGGTTCCACCTGGGCCAGCGTCGCGGCGTCCAACGGGGCGAACAGCTTGGCGTTGTCCACCAACACCATCGCCGGGGAGTTTTCCGTCAGGAAGACGTCGGCAGGCGAAGCGCTGCCTTCCTGCACCAGTTGATTGCCCAATTCGCTGTCGCCGCCGTTGCGCAGCGTCACCTTGATGCCGGTGTCTTTGGTAAAACCGTCGACCCAGGATTTCACCAGATTTTCATGCTGGGCGTTGTAAATAACGATGCCCTGGTCGGCGGAGGCCGCCTGAGCGCCGAAGGCCAGCATCATCGAGGAGGCGAGCAGGGCGACAGGGCCGAGAGATGAAATACGCAGCTTCATGCAGTTATCCTTTTTTAGCGTTCGAATGAGGAAAACGAATATCGCCTGGCAAGCGCAAGCAGCCCGATTTTAGCCAAGAACATCAATAATGATAGTGAAAACGATTCGTATTAAATTATTTTTGACGATCGCTCACAAAATGAATTGCCCTAAGGATAAGTTAAGTTTCGGCTGGAATAATCTGGATTGATTGCCCGCATTATTTTTCTGCCGATTCTCTCTATGTCTGTTCGACAATGCCCGTCCTCGTGCTGTTTCTCCGGTTTATCGCCGCTCTCTGGTTAATACCCCTTTGATAATGAAAGAAATTCAACACCGCTTTTGGTTATGACTCATAGCGATTAATGATTTAATTTATTCCACTACCTCATTGCATATTGAGCGCGATAAAACACTCATCAGGGATATCGACGTGAAATATTCATTCAATAGCAATAAATTGACTGGTTTAATCTTCCTGGCTTTTAACGCGACGTTCGCTCAGGCCGCCGAGGTGCCGGCAGGCGCTAAACTGGCGCCGGTACAGGAACTGGTGCGCGCCAACGGGTATGAACCGGCGACGCTGGATCCGAACCTGGCCGAGAGCAACGTGGAGTTCTATATCTTCAACGATCTGTTCGAAGGTTTGCTGCGCGTCGGGAAAGACGGCGAAGCGATCCCGGCGCTGGCACAGAACTGGGAGCACCAGGGCAACGTCTGGACCTTCCATTTGCGGCCGCAGGCCAAATGGTCGAACGGCGATCCGGTGACCGCCGACGATTTCGTCTACAGCTGGCGGCGCCTCACCGATCCGAAAACCGCCTCGCCGTACGGCAGCTATCTGGCTTCGGCCTACGTGCTGAATGCCGCAGCGATCAACGCCGGCAGCAAACCGCCGAGCGAGCTGGGCGTCAAAGCGCTGGATGCGTACACTCTGCAGGTCACGCTGTCGGAGCCCAATTCCTATCTGCTCAAGCAACTGGTGCATTTCCCGGTTTTGCCGGTTAACCGTAAGGTGGTGGAGCAGTACGGCAAAAACTGGACGCAGCCGGCGCACTTTGTCGGTAACGGGGCGTTTCGCCTCAGTCAGTGGGTAGTGAACGAAAAGGTGGTGGTGGAACGTAACCCGCAGTATTGGGATAACGCCAATACCGTACTCAACAAGGTGACCTTTTTGCCGATCCAGGGCTTCCCGGAAGTGGCGCGTTTTCGCGCCGGTGAGGTTGAGTTGGGATATACCACGCCACCGGAGTTGTATCAGCAGCTGAAAAAAACGCTCGGCGAGCAGCAGTTGGTGACTTATCCGCTGCTTTCCACCAGTTATTTCGCTTTCAATAATCAGCAGGCGCCGTTTAACGATGTGCGAGTGCGCCAGGCGTTGAACCTGGGGCTGGATAAAGAGATCATCGCCGGTAAAGTGTTGGGATACGGCCAACAGCCGGCCTGGACTTTTACCCCTACCGGGGCGGGCGGCTATAGCCTGCAGGCCGGCAGCGCCGCCGGCTGGACGCCCGAGCAACGGCACGCCCAGGCGAAGCAATTGCTGACGGAGGCCGGTTTCAACGCCGAGAATCCGCTGCGCTTTACCGTGTTGTACAGCAATGACGCCACCATCAAGAAGATCGTCATCGCCGCCGCCGCTATGTGGAAAAAGAACCTCGGCGTGGAGGCCACCTTGCAAAGCCAGGAGCGTAAAGTGACGCTGGACAATATCAACCGTGGGCAGTACAGCGTGGCCTTTACTCGTTGGCTGGCGGATTATAACGATCCTTCCACCTTCCTGAACGTGTTCCGCTCCGACAGCAGCGAGAACAGCCCCAAATACCGCAATCCGGACTACGATCGCATTCTGCATCAGGCGACGGCGGCGCAGACGCCGCAGCAGGTGCAGCACAACTTCCAGCAGGCCGAAGCGGTGCTGGCCGCCGATGCGCCGGTGGCGCCGGTGTACTATGAGGCTAACGCCACGCTCATCAAACCTTACGTGAAGGGGATAGACTTTACCCGCCAGGGCGCTTTATACGATAAAAACGTCTACATTCTCGAACACTGAAAAATAAAAAACGGCTGATTTATATCAGCCGTTTTTATAAATGGCCGTTTAATAACATTATCCTAAATACTCCATAAACAACGGGCGATCTTTTCTTCCCGCCGGATAAAACACCGCCTATACTGCGCCGGTAGTTTATATGCAGTATCTCGTTTGGCGAGGCTCCTATACAAACACAGGTTACTGATCTGACGACATCGAGAGATGCCCAAGGTTAAGACAGGCTTTATCGGATTAAGGTTCAGCCCAAAGTAACTTCCGAGCAACAACTCGGATACGTTGTATAGTGCTAAAACCTGGACGCGGAGATAGGCAGTCTGCACTCCCTCTGTGGTTACGCCCCTATGCGATTCGCTGTTGAAGTTCAAAACAGAAATAGGGACTGACAAAATGATTAAGTCACATCAACACTATTCTTCTCCGGCGCTGAGCGCGACTGAAACTCTCGACGAGACTTCGGTCGCCGGTTATATGAACGCCGATTTTATTACTGTTCCCGCGACGATGACGGTCACTCATGCCCGGGAATATTTACTTTCACAGCTTAAAACGGACGAAATTCCCACCCGGGTATTTATTACCGCGGACGATTATCATCTGCGCGGCACGCTGTCGGTGAAAAAACTGCTGCAGTGTGAAGAACAGGATAAAGCGGTCGGCGTGATGATGGATCACAGCTATTTCCAGGTTTCACCCGACGATGACCGCAACGACGTTGCGCACCTGTTGGGCAAAGGGGGGCTGGACGTAGTGCCGGTGGTGGTCAACAACACGCTGGTCGGCGTGCTGGGAGAGCGTGAGATCGCCCGGCTGGTCGAAGATGAAAATACCGAGGATGCGCAGCGCCAGGGCGCGAGCCTGCCGCTGGACAAGCCTTACCTGGAGACCAGCCCGTGGGCGCTGTGGCGCAAACGTTCGGTGTGGTTGCTGATGCTGTTTGTCGCCGAGGCCTACACCGGCAACGTGCTGAAGGCGTTTGAAGATCAGCTCGAAGCGGCGATTGCGCTGGCGTTCTTCATCCCGCTGCTGATCGGCACCGGCGGCAACAGCGGCACCCAGATTACTTCGACGCTGGTGCGCGCCATGGCGCTGGGCGAGGTCAGCCTGCGCAATCTGGGCGCGGTGATCCGCAAAGAGGTCACGACCTCGCTGCTGATCGCCGTCACCATCGGCCTGGCGGCCTGGGTGCGTGCCTGGATCATGGGCGTCGGCATGGAGGTGACGCTGGTTGTCAGCCTGTCCCTGGTGGCGATCACCGTGTGGAGCGCCATTGTTTCGTCGATCATTCCGATGTTGCTGAAACGCCTCGGCATCGATCCGGCGGTGGTATCGGCGCCGTTTATCGCCACCTTTATCGACGGCACCGGCCTGATTATTTATTTCAAAATCGCCCAGCACGTTTTGGGTATTTAAACCGTGCCCGCCCGTAAAGGGCGGGAATGTGACAAACCTGAGGAGGACGTTAAACAACCATGGACACCGACCAACCCCGATATTTAACGCAAGGGGATTTTATCGACAACATTTAACCTGAGGACAACAAAATGGGAAACATGACTATTTTTATGGGATTCCTGGCAATGATCAGCTCGCTGGGCCTGTTGGCGGCCTATATGAGCACCAAATGGGA
The DNA here is from genome assembly GCF_050880365.1 of Serratia sp. BFP-2025. NCBI lineage: Bacteria > Pseudomonadati > Pseudomonadota > Gammaproteobacteria > Enterobacterales > Yersiniaceae > Serratia > Serratia sp. BFP-2025. Next base: position 1,540,287 of record NZ_JBPAFV010000001.1, read on the forward strand.
TGATTGATGAACGCTAAAGATCCGCCTAGATGCATCCTCCCCGTAACAGCTATTTATTATGGGGAGGATTTAGCGGCGCGCTGAACGCGCAGCCTGATACAGGAGTTGATAATAATGACGATTCTTATTCTGGGATTGCTCTACGCCATTTTAATGGTTTCGGTGGGCGTTAATGAGATTTATTTTTATTCCACCGGAAAATCCGAATTCCTCACTAGCCTCATGCTGACATTTTCTGGCAGTATGCTGCTGATCGCCTTTGTCTGGCAATTATCCTCTAAAGTAAAAAAATAAATCACCGTCCGAATGTGAGCAGCATAATGCAAAATGAAAAGCAGGCCGTAGCCAGAAACTCGATGATCGCCAGCGGGTTGCTGGCTACGGGCAAATTCGTCGCCGGTATTTTTACCGGCAGTATTGGCCTGATATCCGAAGGGATCCACTCTTTTACCGATTTTATCGCTACCAGCATTACCTGGCTGGCGGTGCGCATCAGCGATAAACCCGCCGATGACGATCACCACTTCGGCCACGGCAAGGTGGAAAACCTGGCGGCGCTGTTCGAGGTGTTGCTGTTGTTGGCTGCCGCCGGTTGGATCGTCTATGAGGCGGGCAGCAGTCTGCTTGGGCAGCCGCATGAGATCGTCGCTGCGCCGGTGGTGATCGCCGTGCTGCTGATTTCCATCTGCGTCGATTTCTTCCGGGTGCGGGCGCTCAACCGCGTCGCCAAAGCCACCGACAGTGCGGCGCTGGAAGCGGATGCGCTGCATTTCTTTTCCGACATGCTCTCTTCCGGCGTGGTGCTGCTGGGGATGATCTTTGTTCTGCTGGGGTTTGGCCGTGCAGACGCCATCGCCGCGCTGATCGTCGCCGGTTTTATCTTCATCGCAGCGATTAAATTGGGTAAGCGTTCTTTCGACTCGCTGATGGACGCCGCGCCGGCCGGCACTACCGAGGACATCCGCGCTACGCTGTACAACTTCCCGGCGGTGTTGGCCTGCGACAGCGTACGCATTCGCAACGCCGGCGCGGTGCTGTTCGTCGAGATCACGGTGGCGGTGTGCCGCACCTTGCCGCTGGAGCGTATCGATGCGCTGAAGCAGGCGATTGTCGAACGGTTGCAGGAGCAGTACGCCAAGGCGGAATTCACCGTCATCGCGGTGCCCCAGACCCGTAGCGATGAAGATATGGCTACGCGCATCCGGGCGATCGCCGCCAACCACGGCGCGCAGGTGCAGAATGTGGCGTTGCAGCAGCTGCCGACGCGCATGGCGATCGGCATGGATTTGGCGGTGCCGGCCAACGCCAGCGTGGCGCAGGCGCATGACATCGCCACGGAGATAGAAGGGATCCTGCGTCAGGCGATCGGCGAAGACACCGAGATAGAGACCCATTTGGAACCGCAGACGCCGCACTGGCTGACCAGTGAGGATGTCGATGCGGCTGAGCTGGCCGATATCCGGCGGATCCTGCAGTCGGCGCTGGAGCAGGGGGAGATGGTGCAAGACGTTCATAACATCCGCGCGCGCAAGACCGACGGCGGCATCATCGTCAACTTCCACTGCCGGGTATCGCCGGCGGTGACCATCGCCGCCGCGCACGATGCGGTCGATCTGATCGAACGGCGGCTGCGCGCGCTTTATCCGGCCATCACGCGCGCGATAGGGCACGTCGAACCGATCAAACCCGGCGTTTGAATCAGCTCGGCCAGCTGCGGATAAAGCACCGGATTGGCCAACAGCAACGGGTTGCCGCGCCGCAGCCCGTTGTTGTTCATGAAGTTGTTCGCCACGCCGCCGGCTTCGCGCGTCAGCACCAGCCCAGGCAGGCTGTCCCAGGCGTTCATGTGCGGTTCGTAATAGCCCAGCAGCCGGCCGGCGGCCACCTGTGCGGTCATCAACGCACCGGAACCGCTGCGCACAAACATGCCGCCCGCCTGCAGCAAACGGCAGATAAAACCGCTGAATTCCGCTGCCGAGGCGCGCGCTGAAATCCCAACGCCCAACACGCCGTCCGCGACGCTGCGCCCGGCATGCACGCCGATCGGTTCTCCGTTGAGGAAGGCGCCGCCGCCGAGACAAGCGCGAAACATTTCGCGGTGGTTGGGATCGTAGATCACACCGATCGTCGGCTCACCGTCGATTACCACGCCTATCGAGATGCACCAGGTATGTAACCCGTTCAGGAAGCAGGCGGTGCCGTCAATCGGATCGACCACCCAAATACAGGCGGCGTTATCACCGCTGCCGCCGCTCTCTTCACCGAGAAACCCATCGAGGGGAAACCGGCGGTTGATCATGCGGCGAATCAGCGCCTCGACGCGGCGGTCGGCTTCGCTGACCACATCCTGCAGACCCTGTTTAAAGTCAATTGCCAGGCTTTGTCGGCGCTGATAAAAGCTGAAGGCGAGATCGGCGGCAGCGCGGGCGATTTCACGCGCGAAGCGATAGCGCGCTTCGATATCCTGTGGGGAAAGTGCAGTCATGGCAGGCTCGATAGCAAAGAACGAATCGACTTACCCTGTCATAAAAGGATGAAGTTAATGTGTCGCTCAGCCCGGCGGGTAATAAAAACCCAGCTGTGTCATGGCGTCGGCAGAGGAAAGCGGCGCCGTTGTGGCCCCGGTTGGTATCACCGCTCGCCAAAACGCCAGCCCGCGGGGGTTATCTTGGCCGACCGACAGCGACCAGCCACCCGGATGCTGCGCAAACAAGGCGCGAGCGGCCTGTTGCCCAATTCCGGCGCGCCGCCAGGCGGGCCGGATGTAAAACTCGGCCATTTCGACGCTGGCGCTATCCAGGCGCCTGACCAGCGCAAAACCGGCCGTTTGCCGATCGCTCAAGATCAAATAAGGGTAGCGGCCGGCTTCACGCCAGTAGAGCGGCAGATAGGGGTAAGCCTCGTCGGCGCCCAGCTCGCGCAGGCAGTCAAGCAGCATGGCCGCCAACAGCGGCTGCTGCGCGCACGAGGCCGCTTCAAGTGAAAATGACATGTTGCTTTCCTTAAAAACAGGCCGCCGGGGCGGCCTGTCAGGGTCAGCCCAGCTGCAGCCGGGCGGTGAGGTCGGCAATCTCGCGGCGCCAGCGCGCCTGAAGCTCCGGTTTCTGGTGCTTCGGTTTACGCGCCAGATCAGCCTCCAGCTTGCTTTCGAGGGCAAACAAGGCGGTCAACAGCGCTTCTTCGCCTTCCAGCCGCGCGTCTGGCGCCGGCGCGTTTGTGTTGGCCTCGTCCTCCGTCGGCAGCGCCGGCGTTTCGCCCGCCAGGCGCTGGTACACCGGCGCCAGATCGTGCCACTCCGTCAGTTTTTGCTGGTCGATCAGCCAAAAACGGTTGCAGCTCTGTTCAATCAGCATCCGGTCGTGGGTGACCAGCATGACGGCGCCGGGGAACTGGCGCAGCGTTTCCGCCAGCTCCTCTTTGCCCGCCATATCCAGATGGTTGGTGGGCTCATCCAGCAACAGCAGCGAATGGTTGGCCAACGTCAGGCCGACGAACAGCAACCGCGAACGCTCGCCGCCGCTCAGCGAACGGATCTGCTGAGAGTGGCGCAGGTAAGGGAAACCGGCGCCGATCAGCGCCATTTTTCGCTGCTCCTCGGTCAACGGCGCAAACTGCGCCAGCGCGTCGCTCAACGTGTCCTCATCGCGCAACTGCTGCAGGCTTTGATCGTAATAACCGATGCGCACCCGCGGGTGGAACAGCGCCGGGCGCTGCGTTTGTTGCTGATACTCGCGCCACAGCAGACGCAGCAGCGACGATTTGCCGCAGCCGTTGCGCCCGACGATGGCGATGCGATCGCCGCTTTTCACCCGCAGGTGTTCCAGGCTGAACAGCAACGGCGCATCCGGCGCCGGACGCACCGCCCAGTGTGGCAGCGCCAGCAGGCGATCGGCGTCCAGCGCCTCCCCCTGCAGGCGCAGCCGCCACGGGCTGCCGGTGGTCAGGGTAGTCTGTTCTTCCTTCAACCGATCGACGCGCTTCTCCATTTGCTTGGCCTTGCGCGCCAGATCTTCGTTGTCGTAGACCTTGCCCCAGACCGCCAGCCGTTTGGCGCTTTTCTCTACCCGTTCGATCTCCTTTTGCTCGGCCTGGCGACGGTGCTCGTCTGCGGCATCCTGTTCCGCCAACGCAGCGCGCGCAGCGGAGCAGGGTAAGCGGAAGAACTGCAGCGTTTTGTCGCGCAGGATCCAGGTGCAGTTGGTCACCTGGTCGAGCAGATAGCGGTCGTGCGACACCAGCACGAAACTGCCGTTCCAGTTACGCAAGAACTGTTCCAGCCACAGTAACGTGGGCAGATCCAGGTGGTTGCTGGGTTCGTCGAGCAGCAGCAGATCGGGCTGGCGGATCAGCGCGCGGGCCAACAGCAGCCGGGTATGCTGGCCGCCGCTGAGGGTGCCGGCGTTCAACGTCCAGCTCGTTGGTTCAAACCCCATCTCGGCCAGCAGCGCTTCGCAGCGCCAGCGTTCGCTGAGGTGCTGGCTCGCAGGCAACTGGGCCAGAACCGCGTCCAGCAGGGTGCTGGCGTGCAGCTCAGGCGGCAGGTGCTGCTCGATGCGTGCCATCAAGCATTGGTGTGACAACGTCACCGCTCCGCTGTGTGCGGGCAGGGCACCGCTGAGGATTTGCAGCAGGGTACTTTTGCCGCAGCCGTTATCGCCGATCAAACCGATGCGATCGCCTTTTTTCAGGCTGAAGGAAATCTCGCTCAGCAGGACGCCGAACGCGTTGTCGTAACCGACAGATTGTGCAGACAGTAATGTGCTCATTGCTTACTCAAGAGTTACAGGCATGACAATGCCTATCGTCAAACATCGCTGACGACAACCCGGTAAGCCGGAGGGAAGATCCTGGATTTTAGTAAGCTTCGCTCAAGCTGGGTTATCGCAGCACGATACCGGTAATGCTTGAGCGGCGACGATTACCAAAGAAGTGTGAGTGAAAAACCAATTCACACGTCAGCATAGTAAGTCTCCTTTTATTGGTTGCAGGTTAATCGGTGGCTGGAGTATAGAGCGCTTTGCGCCGCGCCGCCAGTGTAAAAGCGCCTGAATAATCAGCAGGCTAAAGACCTCCGGGGCGCATGGCACACAATGGGAATAATTACTGTATTTCGGCCGACATGAAGCAGCTATTATAATTAGCGTTTATGGTTAAGCGACGGTTCATCCGCCGCCTGTTGGTCTGTCTATCAGATAATGATGCTGAGCACTGAATTTATGTTAAAGCCTCGCCCGTTCCTGCTGTTGTTGTTATTGCTGCTGGGTTTGCAGCTCACGCCGCTCGGCGCCGTCGCCGCCACCCAGGATGATCCCGCCGCCGAAAGCGCGCCCGATCCCGCCACGCAGCTGAAAGCCGCGCAAAAGCAGCTCGACAGCATGAAGCAGCTGGTTTCCAAAGCCACTACCGACACCCAGCTCAGCAAGCTGCGGTTGGCGACCGACGATCTGGTCGCCGGCATGGACAAACTGTCTACCGATCTGCAGCCGCTGCAGGAAAAGCTGCAGGCGCAGCTGGACGTTCTGGGGCCGGCACCGGTCGCCGGCGCGCTGCCGGAAACCCCAGCGGTCGCCCAGCAGCGCAATGCGCTGAACAACAGCAAGAAACAGCTCGACGATGCGGTAAAGCGCGCGCAGGCCATCAAGACCAGCGCATTCGACCTGGGGCAACAGATCAGCGATCTGCGCCGGGTAGCGTTTAAAACCCAACTGGCGCTGAATACCGGCAGTATTCTGGGCATCAAGTTCTGGGCGCCGGTGGTGCAGCCGTCAGCGGATGACGTGCAGCGGCTGGATCAGTTCAACACCGAGATGAAAGCGGCCTGGGACGCCAGCTGGCAGGAGGAGTGGCGTTACGGCACGCTGGCGCTGCTGGCGCTGGCGGTGATTGTCTGGTCCTGGGGACGTTATTTCTCCGAGCGTTTCCTTGCCTGGGTCAGCATTCGCTTCTTGCCTGACGGACGCCTGCGCCGTAGCTTCATGGCTATCGTCACCGTGGCGGTGACGGTGTTCACCACCTCGATCGCGTTAAACCTGCTGTATTACGTCTTCGTTCGCGTGCAGCCGCTGCCGGTGATGCTTGAAGATTTCGCCGAAGGCTTTAACCGTTTGGGGATCTTCTGCGCGATGATCGCCGGGCTGGGGCGCGCGGCGCTGTCGCTGAATCGTCCGTCGTGGCGTCTGGCTTCCATGGATAACGAAGTGGCCGCCGGGCTGCGCTACTTCTCGCCGCTGCTGGCCGGCCTGGCGCTGGCGTTCGGCACCGTAGAGCTGATCAACAACGTCGTCAGCGCCTCATTGGCCACCACCATCTTCGGCAACGGTCTGGTGGCGGGGCTGATCGGCATGGTGCTGCTGGCGGCGCCGCTGCGCGGCCAGCGCATTCGCCGCCGTCTGGAACAGCAGGGCGCGCACCTGGAAAAACGCACGCTGGTCGGCGGGCTGGTGCATATCGTCACCCTGGTGTGCTCGGTGGTGATCCTGTTTTCACTGCTGATCGGCTACATCGCCTTCGCTCGCTTCCTGACCTACCAGCTGATTTGGGTAGTGTTGGTGCTGATGGCGTTCTACTTCATGGTGTTGTTCGCCACCGACTTTTGCGCCGCGCTGTTTTCGCCGCAGACCGTCAGCGGCAAGATGCTGAAGAAAACGCTCAGCTTCAAGGATCGCCACCTGGAGCAGATGTCGATCATCACCACCGCGCTGGCCAAATGTTCACTGCTGCTGTTGATGATCGTCGCGTTGTTCAACGGCTCGTTCGGCAGCACCACGCCGGGTACGCTGATGGAGAAAATCGTCTCCATCCTGACCGGCGAAGGGTTGCAGCGTTTCAACATCGTGCCCGGCAACCTGCTCAACGCGGTGATCTGCCTGGCGATCGGCATCTACATTCTGCGCGCGGTACGGCGCTGGTTGGGTTCTGAACTGCTGCCGAAGACCATCTCGGACGTCGGCATTCGCGCCTCGCTGGTGACGCTGTTCAGCAATATCGGCTATGTGCTGGTGATTCTGATCACCCTGGCGGCGCTGGGCATTCAGTGGAGCAACCTGGCGTGGATCGTCAGCGCCCTGTCGGTCGGTATCGGTTTCGGCTTGCAGGAGATCGTGAAGAACTTTATTTCCGGCCTGATCCTGCTGACCGAACGCCCGGTGAAGGTGGGGGATATGATCGGCATCGGCGGCGTGGAGGGCGACGTGCGTCGCATCAACGTGCGCGCCACCGAGATTCAGCTCAGCGACCGCTCCACCATGATCGTGCCCAACTCGCAGCTGATTTCGCAGAACGTGCGCAACGCCACCATGGGCAATGCGCAAGGGGTGGTGACCATCGCGCTGACGTTCCCGACCTCTATCGATCCGGAACAGGTGCGCAATATCTTGCTCAGTGCCTATAACGAGTACGAAACCATTCTGGAGACGCCGGCGCCTTATGTGCGCTTCAGTCAGTTGGGGCCGGACGGCATTATCCTGAGCGTGACCGGCTATGTGCCGAGCCCGCGCATGGTCGGCGCCACCAAGAGCGAACTGCTGTTCAACATCCTCAAGCTGCTGCGCGCCCAGGAAGTGAGCCTGTCCAGCCCGCAGGAGGTGGTATTCATGAAGCAGCAGGCGACGCGGTATCAGGCGAACGAAGAGGAGCACTCTTCGTAGTTCAACGTTAAGGCGGCGGGCCGTTCAGCGACGGCCCGCCGAACGCGGTTAATACATTGACGGCTCAACCGATTGCGAGCAGTCGCTGTTGGCGCCGGAGTTACTGCAGGTGTAGGGTTCATTCGGCGACGCCGGCGGCGCATTCGACGGGCCACCGCCGCCGCCGATACAACCGCTCAACATCAGCATCAAGAACACCAGCGTTATCTTTTTCATCTCACCGTCCTCCATTGCGATTCCTGATTTAAGTATATGTCGGGAAAGCGAACGGCACCGCTTTACGGTGCGATCTATACTCCTCTGATGCCGTTTCGCCGCACCACGTCGACGAACGAGGGGGAAAAATGCCAACCGACGACGATTTAACGCGTTTTGCCGCGCAAGGCGCGCCGGCATTGCCGCCCGGTGCCCGACAGGGGGATATCGAGCATGACGGCGCGCGTATCTGGTATGCCGCCTATGGCACCGAACCGACGGTGATCCTGTTGCACGGCGGCCTGGGCCACAGCGGCAACTGGGGCTATCAACTGCCGGCGCTGTTGGCTGCCGGCTATAACGTGCTGGTCATCGACAGCCGCGGCCACGGGCGCAGCACGCGCGACGCACGGCCGTATCGTTACGATCGGATGGCCGATGACCTGTTGGCGGTGATGACGGCGCTGCGCATCCCGCGTGCCGCGTTGGTGGGCTGGAGCGACGGTGCCTGCGTCGCGCTCATCGCTGCCCACCGGGCACCCGAGCGGGTGGCCGGCGTTTTTTTCTTCGGCTGCAATATGGACGCCAGCGGGGTTAAACCGCCGTCGTCCAGCCCGATCGTCGAACGTTGCTTTGCGCGCCATGCGCAAGACTATGCCGCCTTGTCACCGACGCCGGAAGATTTCGCTCCCTTCGTCGCCGCCGTAAGCCTGATGATGAGCAGCCAGCCGAACTATACCGCGCAGGATCTGGCGGCTATTCGCGTGCCGGTGACGGTGGTGCACAGCGAACACGATGAGTTTATCCGCGCCGAACATGCCGTCTACCTGAGCCACAGCATCCCCGGCGCTCGCCTGGTGACGCTGCCGGGCGTCAGCCACTTCGCGCCCCTGCAGCGGCCGGCGCTGTTCAACCGCGCGCTGCTGGATTTTCTCGCTGGTGCCTGTGTTTTCGGTAATAGTGGCAAGTGAAGAGCGATCGCATAGGAAATAAACCATTCTAGCCAATCGCTGATTTCCATTTTAATGATATTTTTTCGATTGATTCTGCGGCGTTTGTAACTGTGGTTAAATGTGATAAAAATTAATAAAATATTCAACGAATCAATTAGTGGAATATTAAAGCATTCAATGAGTGCTAGGGGGAACTATTCTTGGTGTCGATGATTATTTACTCCTGAAAATGAACGTTGGATTAATTTCCTATAGCGGTGTGAAAATCCATGTGACAAGCATCATAATTTAATGACATTTAATTTTTTTTGCTGGTCGTACAGGGATAGTATGAAATTCAACCATTTTTGATGGTTGCAAACCTGAACAATTCAAGGAGAGAGTTCATGAAAAAAATTTTAAGTAGCCAACTCGATGCCGTATCTGGTGGGTGGCAGGACCGTGACGGTAGTGGGAAAAGATCGTCTGATAACGGTGGCTATGGTTCTACAAATAGTGGCAACAATAACGGAGGTGATCGTGGGCTTCAATCATTCTTGTCACAAAATAGCCCATATGGAAGTGGTTCTGGTGCTAACGGCTTCTGGGGAAATGGTAATTCAATGGCTGCAGGAAATGGTTACGGCGGAAATGGTACTGGGCCGAGAGAGAGCAGAGAGTCAGGTACTAAGCGCTAATTAATAGATATAATCTTGGCACAGAAGTAAAATTCTGTGCTTTATAGGTGGCATGATGAATAGGTATATTGTCTTTATAAAAAGTGACAAGACAATAGTTATGACAAAGGAAATGGTCACACAAAAAGTTATTAAGGATATGAAGCAACAGGGATTCAGAAGGCATCATGTTGAAGTAGATGCTGAAAACGAAAGCGATGCGATTATCAAACTAAATAAAAGCAGTAATGATTACTTGGATTCACTGAGGGATTTTTCAGGCAATCTATTATTTTGCTCTGTTTGCATTATTATTATGGCCATAGTCTATCTTTTCAGTTAACTAATAAGATAATCAAATGGTATTATAACTAACTTTGCATGGAGGCCTAAATGATAGCGTTGAAAATGAAGTTGTCAACGATAGATAAATCATTAGTTCCAAATGTCCTGCATTTTTTATGGATTGGTGATTTAAATGAAGTAAAAGCGCATTACATTGAAATATGGCAAAAAACAAACAAAGATAAGGATGTGTTTTTTTGGTGCGACAGCGATTCTTCACTGTGCAAACTTCTCAATACTGCCATAATTGACTTCGTCAACACAAAAAGAGTTAAAGATAAGTTAGAGCTTGAATTAGAAATAAAAAATTCTGCTTTTAATTATATATACCCAAAGATAAAAGAAGGGTTTACATTTGATGACCTGGTTATTGAATTCTTAGACAAGAATAAAATTCCCTATCAGAGGATGGAGAAAAAAATCAAATGTTCATGGTTCGAAAAACGAGGCGTTATAAAAAAGAACATAGCGGATATTTTCTGTGCTGACCTTGATGATTTTATGAAATATTATTATTACGAAATCATATTGAGATGTAATCTTGCTAGTGCAAGCGACATTGTTAGGCTTTTAATTATCTATCAATATGGAGGAGTGTATATAGACATTGATACACTCCCATGTACTAATGATATATATTGCAGCCTTAATAAATATATAGAAAAAGAAAGAATCATAGAGAGTGATTCATTTCTTCTGTTTAAAACAAAATTAATTTTAAACAAGATTGGCTTAGATGGTATTTTGACTAAAGATGCGGTTGATTTCGATGCACAAGAGTTGAGTGTGGATGCTGACAGATTTGAAACAATAAATAGACTCATCAGACAAGATATTTCTAATTTTTCTTTAGATATGATCCCATCATTAGGGAATATGTATGTTTATAAGAATCTGCTCGCTCTGGGCACACTCAAGAGATTAAAGGGCGTCTATTTTAATAACTTCATGTCATCTCATAAAAGATCAAAGGCGATAAAAATAATCCTTATGGTCATGAAGAAAAGATATCGATTCTTAGAAAGAAATGACTGTATATTCAGTTGTTATACCGGTGGTGAAGCAGAGCTTTATCTGAGCAGGCTTCTAACGTGGAGAACTGAATTAATAACAAAAAATTATTGTGTAACTTCGGCTTTGACTGGGCCAGGATTGATTGTAGAGGTTTTATTGGGGCTGGCTTATGATATATTCAAAATTGAAAGTTCAGTAGAACCTTCCTACATCGTGGAATATATGCAGAACCCTGCTCATGGAATTGCATTACTTCAACACAATATAGATACTCCTGATGGAATTTATTCCGCATGGCGGAAATAATAAAATTGCATGGTAAAGTACGTTGTGTTTTGCATGTTATTTTCAAATGACGGATACTGATGATGTTTTGTCAAGAAACGTTCGACAGTCAGAAAATGAAATAGCGTGGCTGGGCATTGCTGTTGTTCGGCATTTGACGCTACATATTTTCTGAATGGGTGGTGCCCATTGCCGCGGATGCACCGATTGCGAGTATGTACGGCTCCGGCCGCAGACCTCAATGTGGCGCCGTGGCCTGCGCGTTGACGTTTGCTGTTCTATGCTGGAGGCGGGCATTTTTACATCATCGCAGAGGACATCATGAGCGAAAGCATCGTGGTCAGATCGCTGGAACAACGGGATTACGCCGCCTGGCTGGCGCTGTGGCAGGGGTATAACGCCTTTTACGGCCGGGAGGGGGCAACGGCGTTACCGGACGAGGTGACGCAAACCACCTGGCGGCGTTTTTTCGACGCCTACGAGCCGATGTACGCGCTAGTCGCCGAGCATCAGGGGCAGGTGGTTGGATTAACGCACTATCTTCTGCACCGCAGCACCATTCAGCTGCAGCCCAACTGCTATCTACAGGATCTGTTCACCGCAGAGGCGGTGCGCGGTAAAGGGGTGGCGAGGGCGCTGATCGCGGCGGTTTACGAGCGTGCGCAGCAGCTGGGGTTGCCGCGCGTCTATTGGAATACCCATGAAACCAACCAGACGGCGATGCTGCTGTATGACAAGGTGGCGGATCGTCCCGGATTTGTGATGTATCGCAAGGCGCTTTGACACCCGGTGAAATGAATACGGGCGCCAAACGGCGCCCGACAATCGGCAGGTTAAAAATCGACCGTCGCCTGCAGGCTCAGGCTGCGCGGTTCCCCCTCAATCACGCGTAAATTGCCGGCGCTGGAGGCATAATATTCGCGGTTGAACAGGTTTTTCACATTCAGCTTCAGCTGAGTATGTTTCCCCAACAGTTTGCTGTCCCAGGCGACAAACGCATCCGCCACGGTATAGGCCGGCATGGTGAAGCTGTTCTCCGGATCGCCGGCGCGGCGGCCGACGTAGCGTGCGCCGCCGCCAACGCGCACCTCGCCGGGCACCACCGGCAACGTCATGCGGTGGCTGAGGTACAGGCCGCCCATATTGGTCGGGGCGTTGACCAGCCGATTGCCGACGTTGGCCGGGTTGAGATTGTCTTCAACGATTTCGGTCTTGTCGTAGCTGTAGTTGGCGGTGAGATCCCAGTTGCGCGCCACTTCGCCGTTCAACTCCAGTTCGACGCCGGTGGAGCGCGCTTTGGGAATGCTGCGGGTCACGCCGTTGATAAAGATCGACATATTGCTTTCATCGATGCGATAGAGCGCCAGCGTGGCGTCAAACGCCGGGGTGACTTGCCATTTGCCGCCCACTTCATAAGTGGTGCCGGTTTCCGGCGTGGCGACGTTGCCATTGTCGTCGATGGCGGTGGATGGCGTGAAGGAACGGCTGTAGTTGCCGTACAGCGACAGGCTCGGCGTCAACTTATACACCAGTCCCGCCTGCGGCAAGAACTGGTCATCTTTGTCATTGAGCGTATTTTTCGGCTGCCGGAAACCGTTGCTGTTGTTCTGATAATACGACTGATAGCGCGCGCCCAGCACCGCGATCCATCGCTCGGTGAGATGAATGCTGTCCTTGGCGTACAGAGAGCGGCTGAACAGCGTGGCGCGCAGATTGCTCGCCGCGTCGCTGTAGGTCGTACTGTCAGTGACAGGCGTTTCGCCATACGTCGGATCGTACATGTTGAAGGTCTTCGACACCTTGCCGCGATAGGAATACGCCTTATAGGTCTGGTTTTTCTCGTAGTCCACGCCCAGCAGCAGGTCATGCTGCATGCCGAATACCTCCGGCGAGCCGGTCAGATCCCACGAGTAGTAGTGGGTCTGGTGATTAAAGCCTCGGTTGGCGTCGGCGCGGCGCGAAACGATGCCGGTCGTGGTATCGACGGCGGTGGCGCGCACTTCGTTACTGTCGTAACGGCGCTGCAGCCACGCGTAGTTGACGCGGGTGGTCCAGATCGGGTCCAGCGCGTATTCATAATGGGCGCTCAGGCGTTTGTTTTTGCCCCAGGCGCGGTTGGCGTAATCATCAAGCCGGCGGTTGTAGGGCACATCGACCGGTTTACCGTCGATAAATGCGGTGCCGCGATCGTAAGGAATGTCGTATTTATATTCGCTGTAGGCGATGTTAAAGGAGGCTTTGTCGCCGAACCAACTGAGCGAGGGGGCGAGCAGCGTGTGTTCGTCGCTGCCGAAGTTGCGCCAGTAATCCGCGTGCTGACGTTCGGCGATCAGGCGAAAGGCGAAGCCGCCGCCCAGCGGGCCGGTGACATCGACACTGCCGCTGCCGCCGCCAAAGCTGTTGGTGGCGCCGCTGATGCGGGTGTTCCAGTCATACTGCGGTTTTTTACCGATCAGATTGATGATGCCGCCAGGGCTGAGGATACCGTAAAGCAGTGAAGCGGAGCCTTTCAGCACCTCGACGCGTTCGGTGGTGGCGTCCATGCTCAACCCCTGGTTGCTGCGTACGCCGTCGATGAACACCGAACCGTCGGAGTTGACCCCAAAACCGCGTTTGACAAAGCCGTCCTCGGTGCCGCCGAGTGTGTTGCCCTGGGTGACGCCGCTGACGAACTTCATCGCGTCATTGACGCTTTTGACCTGGAAGTCGTCAATCACCTGAGAGGTGACAACGCTGATCGATTGCGGCACCTCGGCGATCGGCGCTGCGGTTTTGCTGCCGGTCGAAGCGGTATCGGCGCTATAGCTGCCGGCAGGCAGCGGGGCGGCGGTTACTGTGATGGACTCCTCCGATTTAGCGTCGGTCACGGCGGCGATCGTCAGGGCGGGAAACAGGCCGGCAAACAGGGGCAGCGTACGCAGAATGGGATTTTTTTTGCTTTTGTAGGGGTGGCGAAGAACTGACTGGCGCATATCATTCCATGGTAAAATAATAAATAGTAACGATTATCATTATAATTATCATTTGATGAAATTAGATAGAGGAAGTTGGCGCCCTTCGCGCATTGCAAGATTTTATTTTGCCATCAGTGAAAAGCATGGCGGTTTTGCCGGTATAAATTCGCCGGATTGGCCACAAAGATCGAGGTGACGGCAGCGTTTCGGCAGTTTCTGCGTCTGGTAGCTGGTTGCCGTCAATATATTGATACACAAATATATTTTCCCTTGATGAATAAACAGATGCCCGCGCTGGCAAAACTGGCAATATAGCCGGGTCGGCCGTGTGTGTTCTCCTTGTTCGACGGTTGTGACGCGAAAAGACTGTCACTTTACGCTAGCGAAAGTCTCTGGATCCAAGATGCAAACCATCCCGTTGTTCGATACCCGTAAAATCTGGCCCGCGACCCTCATCTTTTTGCTGGTGTTTGCGCTGTGCCTGCTGGGTATCGTGAGCCGTCCCGGCAGCTTTCTGGCGATATTCTGGCCGGTAAACGCCGTGCTGCTGGCCGTTTTGGTGCGCCGCCCGCAGTGGGCCACCTGCGCCGGCTGGGGCATGGCGGTGCTGGGCTATCTGGCGGCGGACCTGTTGACCGGCAGTTCGCTGGAAAAGGCGCTGCTGTTGAATGCCGCCAATCTTTCCGGCGTGGTGGCAGGGTATTGGCTGTTCATGCGGCTGTCGCCACCGGCGCGCATGTTGCAGCGCGGCGCCTCCAGCATGTATCTGTTCGGCATCTGCCTGGCCGCCGCTGCCGTCACCGGCGTGGCGGGCGCCGTCGCCTCTCAGTGGCTGTTCGGCAGACCCTATTTGACCTCGCTGGCGCTGTGGTTCTCGTCCGAATTCACCAATTACGTCACGCTGATGCCGTTCATTCTGGTGTTTCCCATCGATTGGCGACATCGCCTGCGCGCGGCTTGCGCCATGCTGATGCAGCGCAGCCAATGGCCGCAGGCGGGGCAAAAACTTGCGGTGTTGGCGCTGCTGGCGCTGGCGGCGGTTTGCAGCGTGCTGATCGGCGGGCCCGGCGCGGTGATCTTTCCAATGCCGGTGCTGCTGTGGCTGGCGATGTCCTTTTCACTGTTCAGCACCATGATCGCGGTGCTGGTTTACGTGCTGTGGTGCCATCTGGCGATCGATTTCGGGCTGTTGAGCACGACGCTCGATATGAAGGTGTTGCAGAACGCGGTGTCGATGCGTTTGGGCATTGCGCTGTTGGCGCTGGGGCCGATCGCCGTCGCCAGCATGAACTATGCGCGCAATGCGCTGTTGCGCACCCTGGAGCATGTGGCGAATCACGACGCCTTGACGCATGTGTTGACGCGCAATGCGTTTATGCAGCGCGGCGAACGGGTGATTGACCAAAAAGGCGAGCTGGTTTGCGTCATGATGCTCGATATCGACTATTTCAAATCGATTAATGACCGTTTCGGCCACGCCGGAGGCGATCAGGCGCTGATGGCTTTTACCCGCGCGATCGCCGCCGATCTGAGCGTCAATGATCTGTTTGGCCGCATGGGTGGCGAAGAGTTTGCCATCGTCTCGACGCTCGGCCAGCCTCAGCAGGGATTGCAGCTGGCCGAACGGCTGCGGCAACGCATCGAAGCGGAGTCGATCACCATGCCGGCCGGCCATCCGCTGCAGATCACCGTCAGCATCGGCATGGTGACCTGTACGGGCGGTTCCGGCCATAGCCTGGCGGATCTGCTGAAACTGGCGGATCTGGCGGTATACAAAGCAAAAAATGCCGGCCGCAACCGGGTCGCCACGCCTGAGTCTTACCCGCCGCCGGCCCCCGGCCGCTAACTTGCGATCCGCGCAGCGCCCCCGCCGTCTAAACTGGTAGGGGGTGCAGGCAACTCCGCCTGCGTTAAACCGACTGTCCTTAAACAGACAAGAGGATGCCAGGATGAAATACATCGACGGGTTTGTGGTGGCGGTGCCGGCCGCCAACAAGGAGGCGTATCACCGGTTGGCGGCTGCAACGGTGCCATTGTTCAAAGAGTTTGGCGCCACGCGCATCGTGGAGTGTTGGGGTGATGATGTGCCCGACGGCAAACTGACCGACTTTCGCGGCGCGGTGAAGGCGCAGGAAGGCGAAGTGGTGGTGTTCAGCTGGATCGAGTATCCCTCCAAGGCGGTGCGCGACGCCGCCAACGAGAAAATGATGAGCGATCCGCGCATGAAGGCGCTGGGCGAGATGCCGTTTGACGGCAAGCGCATGATCTTTGGCGGGTTCGCGCCAATCCTTGATGAGTGAAGGAGGCGCAGATGGCCAGAATTACGCAACATCTGTGGTTTGAAAAAGACATGGAGGCGGCGCTGAACTGCTATGTCGCGCTGATTCCCGGTTCGTCCGTGAACTGGTTTTCCGATCTGCCGGCGGATACGCCGAGCGGCCCGGCCGGCAGCGTGAAGCTGGCCTCCTTCACCCTGGGCGACCAGCGCTACGCGGCGATCGAAGCCGGGCCGCTGGATCCGTTCAACCACAGTTTCTCCGTGATGGTGGAGTGCGACGATCAGGCGGAGGTCGACCGGCTGTGGGATACGCTGAGCGAAGGCGGCGAGGCGGAGCAGTGCGGTTGGCTGCGCGATCGTTGGGGGCTGTGCTGGCAGATTGTGCCGCGGCGTCTGACGGAGTTGATGAACGACCCTGACGCCGCCCGCGTGCGGCGGGTGACGGAAGCGATGCTATTGATGGGCAAAATCGACATCGCCGGCCTGGAAGCGGCAGCGCGAGACTAGCGGCAAGATCGAGAAGGAGAGAACGGATGCACCGAGAGCGGCACAGTATTGAGCGCATCGGCTGGCTGCGGGCGGCGGTGCTCGGCGCCAACGACGGCATTGTCTCAACGGCCAGCCTGCTGCTGGGCGTGGCGGCGGCCAGCGCCTCGCATTCCGCGTTGATGATCGCCGGCGTCGCCGGGTGGGTGGCGGGCGCGATGTCGATGGCCACCGGCGAGTATGTGTCGGTATCGTCGCAGGCGGATACCGAAAAGGCTGCTCTGGCTGAGGAGCAGGCGGAGCTGCTTGAAGACTACCCGGGGGAGTTTCGTGAACTGACGTCAATCTACGTGCATCGCGGCCTGGATCCGGCGCTGGCCCGGCAGGTAGCGGAAAAGCTGATGGCGCACGATGCGCTGGAGGCGCATGCGCGCGACGAGCTGGGCATTTCCTCCGCCACGCGCGCTCGGCCGCTGCAGGCGGCGTTAGCGTCAGCGCTGAGTTTCTCCCTCGGCGCGCTGTTGCCGCTACTGGTGGCGCTGTGGGCGCCGCTCGACTGGACGCGGCCGGCGCTGGTGGTCTCGGCGCTGATTTCCCTCGGCGTGCTCGGCGGCATCGCCGCAAAAACCGGCGGGGCGCCGATCTTGCCGGGCGTCGCGCGCATCCTCATCTGGAGCGCCCTGGCGATGGCGGTCTCCTCCGGCGTCGGCATGTTGTTTGGCGTCGCCGCCGGGTAGCGCCGGGTTTGCATCAATCTGTTGCATCTCAAGAGCAGAATTTATCATTTGTCAGCCGCCGGCGTTCGCGGCATGGTGACGGCAATGCCAACTCAGTCAGGGACACTTATGCACCAATCACAGATTCAACCGTGGATCGCGCAGCATCCGCTGCTGCAACGCATGGTTGCTCTTGAGCCGATCACCTGGTTCAATCCGCGTGCGACCACGCTGGCCGCAGGGCTGCCTCATGTCGGGCTGAGCGCCGCCGACGTGGTCGAAGCCGAGCAGCGCCTGGCGCGCTTTGCGCCATATCTCGCCGCGGCCTTCCCGGAAACCCAGCCCACTGGCGGGATCATCGAATCCGAACTGGTGGCGATCCCCGCCATGCAGCAGGCACTGGATCGCCGCTACGGGCAAACTCTGGGTGGGAAACTGCTGTTGAAAAAGGACAGTCATCTGCCGATCTCCGGTTCAATCAAGGCGCGCGGCGGCATCTATGAAGTGCTGACGCACGCGGAGAAGCTGGCGCTGGAGGCGGGGCTGCTGCAGACCGGTGATGACTACGCCCGGTTGTTTTCCGACGAGTTCCGTCAGTTCTTCAGCCAATACCGTATCGCCGTCGGATCGACGGGCAATCTGGGATTATCCATCGGCATCATCAGCGCCCGCCTGGGATTTGACGTCAGCGTGCACATGTCGGCGGATGCGCGGGCGTGGAAGAAGCAGAAGCTGCGCGACAACGGCGTGACGGTGGTGGAATACGCCGAAGATTACGGCGTGGCGGTGGAGCAGGGCCGCAAACAGGCGGCGAACGATCCGCGTTGTTTCTTTATCGACGATGAAAACTCGCAAACCCTGTTCCTCGGTTATGCGGTGGCCGGCGGCCGCCTGAAGCGGCAGTTCGCCGAACAGGGCATCGTGGTGGACGCGCAGCATCCGCTGTTCGTTTATCTGCCGTGCGGCGTCGGCGGCGGGCCGGGCGGCGTGGCGTTTGGCCTCAAGCTGGCGTTCGGCGATCACGTTCACTGCGTTTTCGCCGAGCCGACCCATTCGCCCTGCATGCTGCTCGGGGTTTACAGCGGGCTGCATGACGGGATTGCGGTGCAAGATCTCGGCATCGACAACCGCACAGCGGCGGACGGATTGGCGGTGGGGCGCGCCTCCGGCTTTGTCGGCCGGGCGATGGAACGCCTGCTGAGCGCGTTTTACACCCTGAGCGACGAGGAGATGTTCGCGTTGCTCGGGTTGTTGGATCGGCACGAACATATCCAGTTGGAGCCGTCCGCGCTGGCCGGCATGGCCGGGCCGTGGCGCATGGCGGCCAATGCGCAACCACTGAGCGGGCAAGGCGTGAGCGCGGAGAGTCTGGCGCAGGCGACGCATCTGGTGTGGGCGACCGGCGGCGGCATGGTGCCGCCGGTGGAAATGGCGAAGTACCTCACCGCCGGGCAGACGGCGGAATAAGGCGCAATAAAAAAGGGGCGAACATCGCCCCTGATCGTCTGCCGCGCCGTTACAGCTGTTCGCCGTTGCTGGCGATGACCCGGCGGTACCAGTCGAAGCTCTTCTTGCGCGAGCGCTCAAGCGTACCGGTGCCGTCGTCGTGTTTATCGACGTAGATAAAGCCGTAGCGTTTGCTGTACTCACCGGTGGTGAACGACACGCAGTCGATGCAGCCCCAAGGGGTGTAGCCGATCAGATCCACGCCGTCTTCAATCACCGCTTTTTTCATCTCTTCGATGTGGGCGCGCAGATAGTCGATGCGATAGTCATCATTGATCTGGCCGTCCGCTTCCACCTTGTCGAAGGCGCCGAAGCCGTTTTCCACGATAAACAGCGGCTTCTGGTAGCGTTCATACAATACGTTCAGCGAGTAGCGCAGCCCGACCGGATCGATCTGCCAACCCCAGTCGGAGGCCTTGACGTGCGGGTTCGGCACATTGCCCGGGAAACCGAACATGCCGTCGCTGCCTTCCACCGCGTTGGCCTGCAGCGCGTTGCTCATGTAATAGCTGAAGCCGATGTAGTCGGTGCAGCCCTCGCGCAGGATCTGGGCGTCCTGCGGCTGCATCTCGATCTTCAGCCCTTTGCGTTCCCAGTCGCGCAGCAGATAGCTTGGGTAGTAGCCGCGCATCTGCACGTCGGTGTACAGATAGCGCTGGTGCATCGCCTCCACGGCGTACATCACGTCGTCCGGCTTGCAGGAATAAGGATAGAACGGCACGCAGGCCAGCATGCAGCCGATCTTGAACTCCGGGTTGATCTGATGGCCGAGTTTGACCACCTGCGCGCTGGCGACGAACTGGTGGTGCAACACCTGATACAGCGCCTGCTCCGGATTGTCTTCCTGGGTGTAATCCACGCCGGAACAGCAGTAGCCGAACAGCGGGTAGCGGTAGTTGCTCTGGTTGTTGATCTCGTTGAAGGTCATCCAGTACTTCACCTTCTCGCGGTAGCGGCGCATCACCACTTCGCTAAAGCGCACGAAAAACTCCACCACCCGGCGGTTTTTCCAGCCGCCGTAGGTTTTAACCAAATGGTAAGGCATTTCGAAGTGGGACAGGGTGATCACCGGCTGGATGCCGTATTTCAGCAGCTCATCGAACAGATCGTCGTAAAACTGCAGGCCGGCTTCGTTCGGCGCCGTTTCGTCGCCGTTCGGGAAGATGCGCGTCCAGGCGATCGAGGTGCGGAAGCATTTGAACCCCATCTCGGCGAACAGCGCCACGTCTTGTTTGTAGCGGCCGTAGAAGTCCACCGCTTCATGGTTGGGGTAACGGTAGCCATCGAGCACCCCGTCGGTCATCACGCGATCGACGCCGTGCGAACCGCCGGACAGCACGTCGGCGATGCTTGGGCCTTTGCCGCCCCGATCCCAACCGCCTTCAACCTGGTGCGCGGCGACCGCGCCCCCCCACAGAAAATCCTTCGGCAACTGTTTCATCGTCAATGTCTCATCGGTTTATTTAATGAAGGGTAATCACGCTGCGTTGAGAATAGAGTACCAATACCGAAAGAAATGTCACGATATAACAAATCACCGTGAAAAGTGATTTGTCACAATAAAAAAACAGCCTGTTTTATTTTGCCGAATTAATATGCCCGAGCCGTTTACCGATGGTTTCAATAATGTAAAGCACGGGGATCTGCGTGGTAATATTATGATGGCCGCCGATCAAATGCTGCGGAACGTGGTAAGAGAGGTTAAAGTCCGCCAGCCGCGCCAGTGAAGAGGTTTCGTTGTTGGTGATGCTGATGATTTTGCAGTGGTGCAGGCTGAACTGGCTCGCCAACCGCAGGATCTCTTCGGTCTCGCCGGAGACCGACAGCATGATCGCCACCGCGTTTTTATACATATCGCTGTTGACCGGATAATAAGGATCGTCGATATGGGTGCTGAATTTCCCGACGTTGGAGAAGAAACGCGCGCCATATTTCCCCAATGCGCCTGACGTACTGATGCCGACGAAAATAATTCGCTCGGCGGCGGCGATATGCTGCACCGCCTGATCGATCAGCTGATTAAACTCTTCGTTGCTGACGCTTTTAAAAAAGCTGAGGATTTCGCCGATGCCGGAATCGATCGGCGGCGCGTCGCTTTGCTCGAGGTACAGTTTGAAACGGATGCGAAATTCCGAATAGCCGTCACAGCCCATTTTTTTGCAAAACCGCAGCACGGTGGTGGTGGACACGCCGGCGGCCTCCGCCAGCTCGCGGATGGTCATGTACATCACCTGATTTTTGTGTTTGCTGACGTAGTTATAAACCATCAGCTCCAGGGCGTTGAGCTCGGCGATTGCTTTATGGGTGAACATGAGTCGGTCCGGCGGCTGGAAACGGGAAGCTTATCTGCAGGTTAACATAGCAAAATTCACCGCCGCTGGCACTGCCGAAGCAAAAGAAAAGCCGCACCAGTCAGGGGCGGCCCAGAGTTCACGACGAACAAATTAAAGCAAAACGTTCCGGAAGACATGCCATGAAAACGCGTTTCATCACACAGTGTCAGCATAGGCCAGCTTATTCCGGCGGCAAAATGCCGGTTTTTGCTTTCCAAAGCTAAAGATTGGCAAAGTTACGGCGCCATATCCCTGGCGCGCGAACGTGCCAGCAGCGGCGGGGCCAGCAGATACAGGGCGGCGGCCAGCGCCCAGACCAGGCCGGGCCAGACATCGCGCGTGGCGGCGTACAGCGCCGTCGCTACCAGCGGCCCGGCGACGCCGATCAGGCTGCCCATGCTGGACAGCGTCCCCTGCAGCTCGCCCTGATGATCGTCGTCCACCTTGTGCGCCATCAGCGCCTGCAGCGCGGGCAACGCCATGCCGCCCGCTGCAAACAACGGCAGGAGGACGAACGGTGCCCAGCCGCGCGTGGCGATCGACAGCAGCAGCATGCCCAGCGCGTCGGCGGCCAGGCCGATCAGCAGCGCCTTGCGCTCGCCGAGCCGTGCGACCAGCGGGCCGACGGCAAAGGCCTGCGACAGCGCGTGGCAGGCGCCGTAACCGGCCAGCGACAGGCCCGCCAACATCATGCTCCAGCCGAAGCGATCCTGACCGTATAAAATCCACAGCGTAGCCGGCGCCTGAGAGGCCAGCGCCATGATCAGGTAAATGCCGGCCAGCGGCAGCAGGCCCGGCTTGCCGTGCAATCGCCGCAATGAAGAAAAGGGATTAAGCCGGATTTTCTCGGCGGTGCGGGAGCTGGGTTTACGCGATTCGGGCAACAGGAAAAACGCCAACGTCAGGTTGATGGCGTTCATCACCGCCGCCGCCAGGAAGGGGGCATGCAGATGCCATTCGCCCAGTGAGCCGCCGAGCAGCGGGCCGACGATAAAGCCGACGCCGAATACGGCACCCACCAGGCCGAAACGCCGCGCGCGTTGGCCGGCAGGGGTAATATCGGTGACATAGGCGGTGGCGACCGCCATGTTGGCGCCGGTGATGCCCGCCAGCAACCGGCCCAGATAGAGCCAGGCCAGCGTCGGCGCGAACGCCATCAGCAGGTAGTCGGCCGCCGCGCCAGCGAGCGAAATCAACAGCACCGGGCGCCGGCCGAAACGATCGCTCAGCGCGCCGAGGATTGGTGAAAACAGGAATTGCATCAACGCATAGGCCGCCAACAGAGCGCCGTAATGCACGCTGCCGGCATCGAGACCGCCCAGCGAGCGCAACAGCGCCGGCAGGATAGGCATGATCAGACCGATGCCCACCGCATCCAGCAGCACCGTCAACAAAATAACCAGCATAGGTTTTTTCAAAATCGTGACTCTAACAGTGATAGAGTAATGAGTATTCCACAGTTACCCTATCAGTGATAGAGAGATGAGCGAAAAAAATACCGCGGCGCGTTTAACGCGCGAAACCGTGCTGCGCGGGGCGCTGGAGCTGCTGAATGACATCGGCATCGACGCCCTGAGCACCCGCCGTCTGGCGCAACATCTGGGCGTACAATCGCCCACGCTTTATTGGCATTTCAAGAACAAGGCCGAGCTGCTGAAGGCGATGGCGGAAACCATCATGCTGGATCACCGTGAAGAGATGCCCGCTGACATGCCCTGGCGAGCCTGGGTCACCGCCAATGCGGTCAACTTTCGCCGCGCGTTGCTGGCTTACCGCGACGGTGCGCGCCTGCATGCCGGCACCCGTCCGCAGGAACCGCAGTTCGCGATCATCGAGGCCAAGGTGGCACTGTTGTGCCGGGCGGGATTTACGCCGGAACGCGCGGTTAACCTGCTGTTCGCCGTTGGCCGCTTCGTGGTGGGCTGGGTGCTGGAAGAACAGCAAATGCAGCCTGACGACGCGCTGAACGAGGCCGACCGTCGGCGTTACCCGCTGCTGTGCGAAGGCTGGGAAGGATTGCAGGAGAAGGGCGCAGACAGGCTGTTCGAGGCGGGCGTCAGGCTGCTGGTCGACGGTGCCGAAGCCGGATTGACGAACGACAATAATCACGGCGGGCAACCATAAAACCGGGCTTATCTATAGGAAATTTATAGAAAATACCCACTTTTCGTTAAAGCCGTCACGGCTACATTCCCTTAACATTATCAGGTCTTTTGACGATAATGATAAATATCTTGCCTGGCTGCTCATGGCAACGATGCTACGGATTAAATCCGTTAATTTGAGGGATAGTTTCACCATGGAAATCAATGTTAACGGCCGAGTGGTTCCACTCGGCGACGTCTCGCCCGATACGCCGCTGCTGTACGTGTTACGCAACGATCTGCAATTGAACGGCCCCAAATACGGCTGCGGCCTGGGGGAGTGCGGCGCCTGCACGGTGCTGCTCAACGGCGTCGCCGCACGTTCTTGCTCCATGCCGCTGTCCGCGGTAGGCAACCAATCGGTCACCACGCTGGAGGGCCTGGGAACATCGGAAGCGCTGCATCCGGTGCAGCAGGGATTTATCGATGAGCAGGCGGCGCAATGCGGCTACTGCGCCAACGGCATGATCATGACGCTGGTCGCGCTGTTCGAACGTGAACCCGAGGCGGACGAACAGGCAGTCAAGAAAGAGCTGGCCTATAACCTGTGCCGCTGCGGCACCCATCTTGAGATTTTGCGCGCCGCCGAACGCGCTCGCGAACTGCTGGCAGCGCGGAGGCAAGCATGAGCCGTCTCGAACTGACCCGCCGACAGCTGCTGCAGGCCGGCGGTGTGGTGATGGTCAGCAGCCTGCTGCCCGCATCGTTTAACGCCTTCGCCGCCGAACCCGCCTCAACGCCCGCCGATCTGCCGCTGGACAGGGTGGACAGCTTTATCAGCCTCACCGCCGACGGGCGGGTGACGGCATTCAACGGCCACGTCGATCTGGGCACCGGCATTCGCACCGCGCTGGCGCAGATCGTCGCCGATGAAATCTGCGTGCCGTTCGAGCAAGTGACGATGATCCTTGGCGATACGCAACGCACGCCGGATCAGGGGCCGACCATCGCCAGCGCCACCATTCAGGTGACGTCGGTGCCGCTGCGGCAGGCGGCGGCGCAGGTGCGCCACATGCTGACGGCGCTGGCGGCCAAGGCTTTCGAACTGCCGGCCGAACAGTTGACGGCGGCGGCCGGCCACGTGTTTGTGACGCAACAGCCGGGGCGATCGTTGAGCTATGCGCAACTGGCGAGCGGGCAGAATCTGCACGTCGCGTTGGATAAAAATGTTCAGCTGAACAGCGAACAACAGAACCGTTATGTCGGCCGCGCCGTCGCCCGGGTCGATATTCCGGCCAAAGTGAGCGGCGCGCTGACCTATGTGCACGATCTGCGCCTGCCCGGCATGTTGCATGGCCGGGTGGTGCGTCCACCTTATGTGGGCGCAGACAGCAGCGCGCCGCTGGGCGGCGGCCTGTTGTCAGTGGATGAAGGGTCGATCTCGCACCTGCCGGGCATCGTGAGACTGGTGGTGATCAACGATTTCATCGGCATCGTGGCCGAGCGCGAAGAGCAGGCGATCGCCGCCATGCGCCAGCTGAAAACCGAATGGAAATCCTGGGCCGGGTTGCCGGATCTGTCGCCTGAAGCGCTGCCCGCCGCGCTGGAGGCCAATCCGAAAAACGACCGCGTGCTGCGCGACGATGCGGGCACGGACGCCGCGCTGGCGGCACTGCATACCGAAGTGCGGGCAGACTATGTCTGGCCCTACCATCAGCACGCCTCGATCGGCCCTTCCTGCGCGGTCGCCGACGTTAAAGACGGGCGGGCGCAGGTGTGGTCTGGCACGCAAAATCCGCACGATCTGCGCAAAGACATCGCCAGGCTGCTCGAGCTGCCGTCCGAGCAGGTGCACATCACCCGCATGGAGGCCTCCGGTTGCTATGGCCGCAACTGCGCCGATGACGTTTCGGCGGACGCGGCCCTGCTGGCGCGGGCGACCGGTCGCCCGGTGCGGGTACAGCTGATGCGCGAACAGGAGTCCGGCTGGGAGCCGAAGGGCACCGGCCAGCTGATCCGGGTGCGCGGCGGTCTGGACGCGCAAAACCGGGTGGCGGCCTACGAGCTGAAAACCAGCTATCCCTCCAACAACGCCGTGACCCTGCCGCTGGTGTTAACCGGCAAAGTGGCCAACCGGGCCGATGTGCAGCAAATGGGCGATCGCACCGCCATTCCGCAATACGACTACCCGCACATGCGGGTGATTTGTCAGGACGCTGCGCCGATCGTACGGGCGTCGTGGATGCGAGGCGTATCGGCCTTGCCCAACGTGTTCGCTCACGAATCCTGGATCGACGAGCTGGCCTGGCGCGCCGGCGAGGATCCGATCGCCTTCCGCCTGCGTTATCTGAACGATCCGCGCGCGGTGGCCCTGATCGAGGCCCTGAAGCGGCAGGCGAACTGGCAAGACGGCCCGGCGCACCGGTCGCGCGCCGCCGGCGCCGAAGTGGTGAGCGGCCGCGGCTTCGCCTATGCGCGCTATTTCCACAGCAAATTCCCTGGCTTTGGCGCCGCCTGGGCGGCCTGGGTGTGCGATCTTCGCGTCAATCGCCTTTCCGGGCAGATCACGCTCGATAAAATCTTCGTGGCGCACGACTGCGGTCGCATGATCAACCCGGCCGGGGTGCGCCATCAAGTGCATGGCAACATCATCCAGTCTGCCAGCCGGGTGTTGAAAGAGTTCGTGACCTTCAGCGAGACGGGCGTGACGTCATTGGACTGGGGAGGGTATCCCATCCTGCGCTTTGACGAACTGCCGCAGATCGATATCCAACTGATCGACCGTCCGGACGAAGCGCCGATGGGCGCCGGAGAGTCTGCCTCGGTGCCGAGTGCGGCGGCGATTGGCAACGCACTGTTTGACGCGCTCGGCGTGCGCCTGCGCGAGGTGCCGTTCACGCCGGCACGCGTACTGGCCGCGCTGCGTGCTCAGGCCGGTCACTAAACCCCGTCACGAACAAGGACAGCAACCATGAACAAGATGAAAAAGATCGCCGGATGGGGCGGCGTAACGGTGCTCGCCGTTGTGGTGGCCGGCGTTGTCGCCAGCTGGCAGCCGGAAATCGCGCCGCTTGCCGCCGATGCGACGCACAGCTTCAGCCAGGCGCAGATCGCGCGCGGCAAAACGCTGGCCGATCTCGGCGACTGCGCGGTGTGCCACACCCGCTCGGGCGGCGAGCGCAATACCGGCGGACTGGCGATGGAGATCCCGTTCGGCACCATTTACACCACCAACATCACGCCGGACGTGGAAACCGGCATCGGCAGCTGGAGCTACGCGGCGTTTGAGCGCGCCATGCGGCACGGCATCGATCGACAGGGGCGCTATCTCTATCCGGCGTTTCCCTATACCGCCTTTACCCGCACCAGCGACGCCGATCTGCAGGCGCTTTACGCCTACCTGATGTCGCAGCCAGCGGTGAAATCTCGGCCGCCGGCCACCGATTTGCACTTCCCGTTCAATATTCGTCAGGGCATCTTCGCCTGGAACTGGCTGTTCCTGACGCCGGGCGCGATGAAGGAAGATCCTGCTCAGAGCGCCGACTGGAACCGCGGCGCTTACCTGGTCGAAGGGCTGGGGCACTGCAGCGCCTGCCATTCGCCGCGCAACGTGCTGTTCGGTGAGAAAACCGGCGCCGATCACCTGGCGGGCGGGGTGGCGGAAGGCTGGACAGCGCCGGCGTTGACCGCTCGCTCACCTGCGCCGCTCGTCTGGACGCAGCAGGATCTGGTCGATTTCATGCGCACCGGCTACTCGGCCAACCACGGCGTCGCCGCCGGCCCGATGGCGCCGGTGATCGAAGAAGGGCTGTCGCGCTTGCCGCAGCCCGATCTGCAGGCGATCGCCGTCTATCTGCGCAGCTATCATCCTGAAACGGCGTCGGGCTCCACGGCGGCAGCCTTGAACGCCCAGGCGGAGCGCCAGGTTGAGCCCTTGAACTCGCAAGGGGCGCGGCTGTTTTCCGGCGCCTGCATGGCTTGCCATGCGCAGGAGAAAGGCGCGCAGATGGCGGGGGTGCGGCCGTCTCTGGCGCTGAATACCAACCTGTACGCCGCCACGCCGGACAACGCCATTCGCGTGGTGCTGGATGGCATACAGCGGCCGGCCAACGCCGAACTGGGCTATATGCCGGGCTTCCGTTATAACCTGGATGACGCGCAGATCGCCATACTGCTCAACTACCTGCGGCAGCACTACGCCGGTCAGTCGCCGTGGCCTGACTTGAAGGCGGAGGTCGGCCGTTTGCGCGCCGAAACCGCGCAGAAATAGCCGCCGGGGGCTGGACAGCCGCGCAGGGTTGGCGACAATAGGCGTTTTCACATGGATAGAGGCAGTAAAATGAATACGTTAGATGCGATCCACCAGCGCCGCGCCACCAAGCAGTTCGATACGCAGCACGCGATGACGTTCGAAGAGAAAAAAGCGTTGCTGACCATCGCGCTGCAGGGCGCGCCCAGCGCTTTCAACCTGCAGCATTGGCGCCCGCTGCTGATCGAAGATCGCGCGCAGCGCGAGAAAATTCGCGAGGCGGCGTGGGGGCAGGCGCAGGTGACCGACGCGTCGATGCTGGTCGTGCTGTGCGGCGATCTGTCGAGCTGGGAATCACAGGTAAAAAACGTCTGGGCCGAAGCGGCGGAGCCGGTACAGCAGTTTATGATCCCGGCCGTCGATCAGTACTATCGCGGCAAGCCGCAGGTGCAGCGCGACGAAGTCATGCGCAGCAGCGGCATTTTCGCCCAGACGCTGATGCTGGCGGCCAAGGCTCAAGGCTACGACTCTTGCCCGATGGACGGTTTTGATTTCGACGCCGTGGGTGAGATTATCAATAAACCGGCGCATTATCAGATCGCACTGATGGTCGCCATCGGCAAGGCGGCGGGGCAACCTTATCCGCGCATCGGCAAGCTGCCGTTCGACGAGGTGGTGAAAACCGACCGCTTCTGATCTGAGCGTTAAATAGCAAAAGGGAAGGCGCAAGCCTTCCCTTATTTTTTACGACGCACAGTTCGTTCCAATAGCTGAAACGAATGCGCCGTTGCAGGCGGTGATGCCACATAGAACACTCCTTCTACCCTACACGGTATAAATAAATAACACCGTGCCTGGCACAAGGCGAATGCCTTATTGTGCATAGCTTGCCCGGCGAGCGGGATTAGCGATATTTGTTGACGTTGGCCACGGCGGAATCTAACGACGTTACCTTATATTTCCAATAGGTTATTTTATTGGCCTGCGCTGCGCCCACCGCACCGAAATAGGCTTGCCACGCCGTGCCGCTGGTCAACAAATCGGTAAACATCTGCCCCAGGTCGGTGACGTTCCACAGGGTACGGTAGCCTTTCACCGCAGAAGGTGCCGGCGGCGTATGCTGAACATAGTCGCCAACCGAATACCGGTTCTCATAGGCCATAAATACGGTGTAGACCCGTCCGTGCGGCGCCGTATGCTGGTACCAGGGGATCACCACAAAATGGTGTACGGGAGGGCCGATCATAAAATGCCAAACGGCGGTTTCCGAGTTCGCCCCAGCAAAGCCCAGCGCGATATTGATATTCTTTTGCATATCACGGTTATTTTCGATCGTGGTTCCGGCTCCGCTGTCGTCTTGCGTTTTACCATAAACGGCCCGGCTCATTTGGGCGGGGACGCCCGGGCAATTGTTTATTGCCATCAGAAAACGATTGCTGACAATGGCATTAATTAATGTTTCACCGGTATTGCTCATATTGATATTTCTCCACACGCAAGATAAATAATCTAATTATTGGCAAGATTAATAATTAGCATGGATTAAATATACTGAATGACGGCGTCGATAATAAGGTTAGACAAAAATCGCCGTTGGCATTCGTTTATGTTCACTTATTTTCTGCATCACGATGACGGGTTCGGCTGCCGTTAATGAGGGGGCCAGGTCTGTGGGTGAATGGACGTTTATTGAACATCATGCCTGCCGCCGCGCCGAGAATGGCCAGCGTACCCAGCAGCTGCAGCAGGCTGAGGCGATGGCCGAACGCCGCCCAGTCCACCACGATCGCCACCGCCGGGTAGATAAACGACAGGGCGCCGACCAGAGAGGTGGGGATTTTCTGGATAGCGCCGTAGAGCAACGTGGACATAACCCCGGTATGCACCAGTCCGATGGTCGCCAGCAGCAGCCAATCGGTCGGTTCTGCGGGAAGGTGGGCCAGACCGGCGAACGGTGCCATCGCCAAGGCGCCGACGGTCAACTGAATCAACACGATCAGCTGCGGCGGCAGCGCGGCCAGCTGTTTGACAATCGCCGCCGCAATGGCGTACATCAGGGCCGCGCCCAGCGCCAGCGCCACGCCGAGCAGGTAATCACCGCTGTCGCCGCCGCTTTGCCGGCCGGTGACCATCAGCACCATCCCCGCAAACGCCAGCACAAGCCAGCCCAACTGATTGATCGTCAGCTTTTCGCCGAACAGCAACGCCCCCAGCGCCACCAACATGAACGGTTGCACATGGTAGGTGACGGTGGCGACGGCGATCGAAGCATGCGCATAGGCGGCAAACAGCAGCGTCCAATTGAGCACCAGCGCGATGCCGCCCAGGATGGCGAAGGCCAGCTGTCGCCGGTTGATCGCACCCTGTTTTAACTGGCCGAGCGCGGCGCAGGTGGCCAGCATCGCCATCGCGCCAAACGCGCAGCGCCAAAATACCACCGTGGCGGGCGGCTGCCCTAACACCAGCACCGGCCAACCGACGGTGCCAGAAATCATCATGGCGAGGATCATTTGTGCCGCGCCGCGCGTTTTCGCTTTCATGGGGTTTCCCTCGTCGCCTGACCGCGCTTGCGGTGAAACGGGTTAATCATTAAAATGAACAATCGAACATTATGATGAACACAGATGCACTTGTTCGTCAAGTTGAACAAACGTTTTATATAGCGAACAGTGAGTGACAATCAGATGCAGAACATTACGCCTATCGGCCTGCTGTCGGCGGCGATCCGCCGCGAGCGGGAGCGGTTAAATCTGTCGGTGACCGAACTGGCAAAACGCGCGGGCATCGCCAAGTCCACGCTGTCGCAGCTCGAAGCCGGCAGCGGCAACCCCAGCCTGGAAACGCTGTGGGCGCTGGCGATGGCGCTGGACGTGCCGGTCAGCCGGTTGATTTCGCAGCCGAGCAGGCAGGTGCAAGTGATCCGCGCCCATGAGGGAACGCCGGCGCTGTCGGAGCAGGGCAACTACGCCGCCACGCTGTTGGCGACTTGCCCACCGGGGGCGCAACGCGATATTTATCGGCTGCGGGTGCAGCCCGGCGAAGTGAAACTCTCCCGGCCGCATCCCCCCGGCACCGTTGAGCATGTGATCATCAGCAGCGGGCGCGCGCGCCTGGGGCCGGCGGATCAGCCGCTGGAGCTGAGCGCCGGCGATTACATCAGCTACTCGGCCGATCGCGAACATGTATTCGAAGCGCTGGAGCCGGAGACCACCGCCGTGATGCTGATCGAACAGGGCTAACCCGGGCGTTGAAGGTCCGTTTATTGAAAATGATTCTCAATTATATTAGTGTGCCCGCCTGTTTTGACGCCGGGACGAGCGGGTAGCCCGGCGTCGCCGTTTATTGCCCTTCAAGGACCGAAGATGAAAATCGCTATTCCTTCCATACTGTTACTCGCCGGTTTGACGGCGACGCACCCGGCCACCGTGTTGGCGGTTGCCGCGCCTGCGGCGGCAGAGCAAGGCCAGAACGACACGGCCAACAATGATTTCAGCTTCGTGCGCTATCGCGCGGATTACCGCGTCAACGCCAACGCCACCAACGTGAAAACGGAAAGCTACGAGGTGCTGCTAAAGACCAAGGCGGCGATCGAGAAATTCAGCCAGATTCGCCTGAGCTACAGCGAAAAAATGGAAACGCTCGAGGTGGTCGCCGCCTATACGCTGACCGCCGACGGCCAACGCCACGATGTGGCGCCCGACCGCATCTATACCCAGGAGAGCTACTCCAGCGCCACGGCGCCGCTGTACGCCGATCGCAAGGTGCGCGTCATCGTGTTTTCCAACCTGGCGCCGGGCTCGCGCGTGGTGTATGAGCTGCGCCGCACGCAAAACACGCCATATTTTCCCGACTATTTCGGCCTGTGGGAAACGTTCAGCGTCTTCGATCAGTTCGACGACGCCGAAGTGACCCTGCAGGCGCCGGCCAAGCTGCCGATGCATATTTTCACCCGCGGCGTGGCGGGTGGCGACCAGCCGCAGATCCGCGGCGGACAGGCGCACTGGCGCTGGCATTATTCGCGCAGCGCGCCGATGAAGGCGCAAAACTGGGCGGCGGACAGCTGGACCTTCAGCCCGACCATCATGGCCAGCACCTACCGCGATTGGCCGCAGTTGGCCAAGGCCTACCAGCTGAAGGCCGGCGCGGCGGCGAAGGTGACGCCGGGCATTCAGGCGCTGGCGGACAACATCACCGCCGGCATCAGCGATCGGCGCCAGCAGGCGGAGGCGCTCTATCGCTGGGTGGCGCAAAACATTCGCTATGTGGCGGTGTATCTGGGCAACGGTGGGCTGGAGCCGAATTCGGCGCAGAGCATTCTCGATAACCACTACGGCGACTGTAAGGATCACGTGGTGATCCTGGAAGCGTTGCTCGCCGCCAAGGGCATCGAAAGCTCACCGGTGCTGATCGGCATGGACGAAGGCCCGATACTGCCTAAAGTGCCGCTGCTCAGCCGCTTTAATCACGCCATCACCTACGTGCCCGAGTTCAAACTGTACCTGGACTCCACCAACCCTTGGGCGCGGTTCGGCCAGCTGCCGGAAGGCGACCTGGGCGCGCCGGTGCTGCTGACGCGCGACGCCAAACTGGCGCGCACGCCGGGCAGCGACGAGCAACCGGTCAAGAGCGCGTTGAGCGTCGATTTCGTGTTCGACAAGGCCGGCAACCTGCAGGGGGAGACCGAGCGTCGGCTAAGCGAAGTGGAAGAGATTGACCTGCGGGGCTACTTCTCGCAGATCAACCGGCAGAACCGGGCACAGGCCGAAGCGTCAATCATGTCCGCATCCGGCATCGACGGCAGCGGCGAGGTGGCGATGAACAGCGATCCGCTGGATCTCAAGAAACAGTTCGGTTACCGCTTCCGCTTCAAGGCGGATGACTACGTCGATTTCGGCGTGGTGGGCGGCATGACCTTGCCCAATCCGCCCGGCGGCAAATCGTTCCGCACGCTGTATACCACCACGGCGGCGCCGGGCAACGAAACCCCGTTCTACTGCAGCGCGCAGCGCTACGACGAAACCTACCGCCTGCAGCTGCCGGCCAACGTGCCGATCATCGCCATTCCGCAAGACAGGCAGTTCCGCAATGCGGCGGGCGACTATCGCGTCGAGTGGCGCCGCGACGGGCAGCAGGTGATCGTCAATCACCGCCTGCAGGTAAACGCCATTCGCGGCAAGGAAGCGCTGTGCCAGGCGCAGGATTACCCGGCGTTCCGCGAGCTGTTCCAGCAGGTGCGGCGCGGTTTCCGTGGCCAGGTGGTTTACGGCGAGTTGGCCAACGGCAAATAAGCCGATGTCCGTAGCTGGATAAAAAAAGGCCCCCAGACAGACAAGAGTTTGGGGGCCGTAGCGCTCCCTCTAGGCGATATCGACCGCGCGCACCTCTTTGGATCTCAATTTCACCCGGATTGGCACCGATTTGTACGAAGGCGTGCCGCTTTCCTCATCGATGTAATGCAACGGCACCAGCACGTTGGCCTCCGGATAATAGGCGCCGACCGAACCGGCCGAGATGTTGTAGGCGATCACCGTGATGCCTTCCAGGCGTTGAGTGCAGCCGGGCAACGCCGTTTCCAGGTCGACCACGTCGCCATGTTCCAACCCCAAACGTTGCAGATCGCTGTCATTCATGAACAGCACGTCGCGCCGGCCGAAAACCCCGCGGTAGCGATCGTCCAGAGCATAGATGGTGGTGTTGTACTGATCGTGGCTGCGCAGGGTGATCAGCCGCAGCGTATCTTGTTCCGCCGCAATCTGGTCTTCGTGCAGCCCGCTGAACACCGAAAACATCGCTTTGCCCGTCGCCGTCGGCCACTGGCGCTCGGTCGGCGGCAACGGCATGCGGAAACCGCCCGGTTGGCGAATGCGCGCGTTGTAATCGTCGAAACCCGGTATGGTTTTTTCGATCAGATCGCGTATCACGTCGTAATCTTCGATCAGCTCATCCCAGGGCACTTTGCTGGCGGGCATCACCGCTTTGGCCATGCCGGCCACAATGGCGGGTTCCGAACGCAGCCATTCCGACGCCGGTTTTAATTTGCCGGACGACGCGTGCACCATCGACATCGAATCCTCCACCGTCACCGATTGCCGTCCGCCGGCCTGCAGGTCCAGCTCGGTACGGCCCAGGCAGGGCAGAATGAGGGTTTCTTTCGCCACCAACAGATGGCTGCGATTGAGTTTGGTGCCGATATGCACGCTTAACTCCAGCGCCTTCATCGCCGGGAAGCTCTGTTCGGGGTCCGGCAGCGCCACGGCGAAGTTGCCGCCCAGACAGATCAACGCCTTCGAAGCGCCGTCGATCATCGCCTGCATGCACTTCACGGCGTCGTGACCGTGGGCTTTGGGCGGCGTGAAGCCAAACACCGTTTCCAGCTTCGCCAAAAATTCGGCCGAGGGTTTTTCGGTGATGCCGACGGTGCGGTTGCCCTGCACGTTAGAGTGGCCGCGCAGCGGGCAAATGCCGGCGCCCGGTTTGCCGATGTTGCCGCGCAGCAGCAGCAGGTCGGCGATCAGGCGCACGTTGGCCGTCCCTTTATTGTGCTGCGTAATGCCCATGCCGTAGGTGACGATGGTGGCGTTGGATTTTGCGTAGGCGGCGGCCACCTGTTCCAGATCCTGGCGCGCCAGGCCGCTCTCCGCCTCGATGGCTTCCCAGCGGGTGGCCGCCAGATCGGCGGCGAAAGCCGCAAACCCTTCCGTGTGCTGGGCGATGAAGGCGTGATCCACGGCATTGCCTTGTGTTTCATCCAGCTGCAGCAGCGCTTTGGCGATGCCTTTGAGCGCCGCGGCGTCGCCACCGGCTTTAACCTGATAGTAGGTTGACGCGATAGGCGTCGAACTGTAGGTCGCCATTTCGATGACGTTTTGTGGATCGGTGAAGCGCTCGAGCGCCCGCTCGCGCAGCGGGTTAAACACGATGATCGGCACCTTTTTACGCGCCAGCTCATGCAGCGTGCCCATCATGCGCGGGTGGTTGGTGCCCGGATTGTGGCCGATGGAGATAACCAGCTCCGCGCTGTCAAAATCATCCAGCGAGACGGTGCCTTTGCCGATGCCGATCGACTGCGGCAGGCCAACGCTGGTCGGTTCATGGCACATGTTGGAGCAGTCGGGAAAGTTATTGCTGCCAAATTCGCGCGCAAACAGCTGGAACAGGTAGGCCGCCTCATTGGACGCCCGGCCGGAGGTATAAAATTCCACCTGTTCCGGCGGCAGCGTCTGCAAAACGGCGGCGATGCGTTGGAACGCCTCGTCCCAGGCCAGCGGGCGCAGGGTGTCCGTGCCGGCGTCATAAAACAGGGGCGTGGTCAGCCGGCCATAGTCTTCCAACTGGTAATCGGTTTTCTGCAGCAGTGACGTCACGGTATTTTGCGCCAGAAACTCGGGCGTCACCCGTTTGCTGGTCGCTTCCCAGGTCACGGCTTTAGCGCCGTTCTCGCAAAACTGGAAGGTGGAGCGATGTTCTTTATCCGGCCATGCGCATCCCGGGCAATCAAACCCGTCGGGTTGATTGGTGCGCATCAGCGTCACCGGCGCCTCGAAGGTATCCATCTGCGTGCGCACGGCGATGGCCGTCGCTTTCAGCGCGCCCCAACCGCCGGCGGGCCCATCGTAGGGATGAACACCGGGTACTGCTCGTCTTTTCGCCATTGTCGATTGCCTCCGATACCGCTTACGATAAATGCAGGTGATTGATTTACTATAAGTATTATTCTTATCGTCCAAGACGGAACGCAGGCGCCGGCGTGTTTAAACGCGGGCCTGTCGCTTCAGTATAGATGAGTGAAAAAGGGCGCAGCGGCAGTCTGTGCGGGGGAGTGGCGGCCCGTTGTGCCTGAGGCGGGCCGCCGGACGCGTTACTTTTTCACCACCAGGCCCACGCCGCGGCCGCGCGGATCTGAGGCGGTTTCCGGCGTGCGGCCATCGATGCGGATGACCTGAATATCGCCCATGTTCCAGCCCTGATCTTCCAGGGTGTAGCCCATGGCTTTCAGTTCGTCTGCCGGTTTGCCGGTCAGCGGCGCGAAACTGTCGTAGTACAGGGTGTCCTTCGGCAGCAGCTGATGGTGCACGCGCTGGGCGGCTACCGCCTGTGCCAGCGGCAGGTGGTAATCGTAGAGGTTATTGATCACCTGGAAGATCGAAGTGAAGATGCGCGAACCGCCCGGGGTGCCGATCACCAGGCTGACGTCGCCGTCGCGCGTGATGATGGTCGGGCTCATTGAGGAGAGCATGCGTTTGCCCGGCTCGATGGCGTTGGCGTCGCTGCCCACCACGCCAAAGGCATTGGCGACGCCCGGTTTGGCGCTGAAGTCATCCATCTCGTCGTTGAGCAGGAAGCCGGCGCCTTTGACCACCACGCCGCTGCCGAAGTCCCAGTTGAGCGTATAGGTGTTGCTGACGGCGTTGCCGGCGGCATCGACGATCGAGAAATGGGTGGTTTGGTGGGTTTCCAGCCCCGGCCGCACCTGCTCGGTCGGCGAGATCGCCGTCGGGTTGATCTCGGCGGCGCGTTTTTGCAGGTAGTCGGGGGCGATCAGCTGCGCTTCCGGCACTTTAGTGAAATCCGGATCGCCGAGGTAGTCAGCGCGATCGGCGAACACGCGTTTTTCGATCTCCGCCAGCAGGTGGATATAGCGCGCCGAGTTCAGCGGCACGCCCTTGAAGTCAGCGGCGCGATCTTCTTTTATCCCCAGCAGTTGCGCCAGCGCAATGCCGCCGGAGCTGGGCAGCGGGGCGGTATACACGGTGTTGCCGCGCCAGCTGATGCGCATCGGTTCACGCCATTTCACTCGATAATCGGCCAGATCCGCCGCGCCGATCAGCCCGTTGTCGCGCTGCATTTGCGCCACCAGCAGGCGGGCAGTTTCGCCGCGATAAAAATCGTCGGCGCCCGATTTGGCGATGCGCTCGAGAGTGGCAGCCAGCTCCGGCTGTTTGAACACCGTGCCAGGTTTCATGGCGCCGAAATAGTCGCCGAAGTTGGTTTTACCGGCGAACAGCTTGTTGGCGTCTTCACGGTACTGATACTGCTGATCCGCCACCTGAAAACCTTGCCTGGCGTAACCGATCGCCGGCGTCAGCAGCTCGGCCCAGGGCAGTTTACCGAAGCGTTTATGGGCTTCCCACAACCCCAGCACGGTGCCCGGCACGCCGGCGGCGCGGCTGCCCACCAGGCTGAGATTTTCGATCACTTCTCCTTTCTCGTTCAGATACATGGTCTTGCTGGCGGCCTTGGGCGCCACTTCGCGGTAGTCGAGAAAATAGGGCTTGCCGTCGACGTACAGCGTCATAAAGCCGCCGCCGCCGATATTGCCGGCTTCAGGGTAGGTCACCGCGAGGGTAAAGGCGGTGGCGACCGCCGCATCGACCGCGTTGCCGCCGGCCTGCAGAATTTGCGCGGCGACTTTTGCGCCATACTGATCCGGAGCGGCGACCGCGCCGGCGGTCAGATCGGCGGCAAAGGCGGCGGGAAGGGAGCAAACAAGGGTCATGCTCAGAGCTATCGTTTTCAATAAACCGGCAGACATAGGCAATCCTTTTAGCGATGTTCAGTTATCAGGTGAATTCAGCTAATTATTTCTGAAACAGCAGGTTAGCGCGTATTCTTTAGACTGTTGCGGCGCTTTATTGAAGGTAGCAGCGGTCAGGCGGCGGCGCCTGACCGGAATAGCGAATCGTGACGTGGCGCGTTATGCGCCGGCAGGCAGGGCCGACAACAGCCACTGGCAGAACTGTCGGGCGAGAGGGTTGTGTTCGCTGTCGCGGTGCAGCAGCCACGCCCAGTTGGCGCCGCGCACCCGCTGTTGGGTTAACGGTTGCAGCAGCCCGGCGTCGCGCGCGTGCTGCGCCAGCAGCTGGCTGACCAATGCGATGCCCAATCCCTGGCAAGCGGCGTCCAGCAGCAGGCCGGGATCGGAGAAGTTCAGCCCGCTATCGCGCTGACCGACGTGCGCGCCGCCCGCCACCGTCCAGTGGCTCCAGTCCATCTCGCGTTCGCCGTGCAGGGTGACGCGCTGCTCCGCCGTCAGCGTCAATAGGCTGGGATGGCAGGCGGGATAAAGCCGGTCGGTGCAGAGAACCTTAAAGGAGCAGTCCGCCTGCGCGCTGAGATCGTCGCGGATCGCCAGATCGACGCTGTCCGTCGCCATATCCGGCGGTTCGAAGCTGGTGAACAGCCACAGATCGACCTGCGGATGCCGCTGATTGAACTCGCCCAGCCGCGGCGTCAGCCAGTGACGGGCAAAGGCCGGCGTAGTGTTGACGATCAGCTGATTGGGTTTGCGGTACTGATCCAGACGGCGAATGCCGACGGCCAGCTGTTGCAGCATCACCTGCGCGGTGCTGAACAGATCCTGGCCGGCGTCGGTCAGCGTTACGCTGCGGCCGGTGCGAAAGAACAGCGGCTGTTCCAAAAATGCCTCAAGGCTGCGGATTTGCTGGCTGATCGCCGACTGGGTAAGGTGCAGCTCTTCGGCGGCCTGATGAAAACTGCCCAGACGCGCCGCCGCTTCAAAACCGCGCAGGGCGTTCAGAGGGGGCCAGTGTTTTAACATTATCGATAAGCCTGTCTAATCAGATATCCACTAAATATATCGTTTGTTGCGGCAGCCTGGGAAGACTAGCATGAGATTCAATTGCCGGAGAGTGAGATTCTCGGTTAACTATTTGAATTTAAATTAATTAAAAGAGGTTGTTTATGTCATCGCGTCGCACCTTCATCAAGCAGCTTTCGGCAGTGGCCGGCGTCGGCTTGACGGCATCGTTGGGCTTTCCATTACGCGGTCACGCACAAGCTGCGCTTAATCCGGCCTGGCGGATGCCCGACGAAGGGGAACCTCAGCTGCGGGCGTTTCTCGCCTTCGGCGCCCAGAAGGCCATCTGGGGCGGATTCACGGCGGATGTACAGGCGGCGCAAGGGCGCATCGCCCGTGCCATCGCCGAGTTTCAGCCGCTGACGGTATTTTGCCGCGCGCACGAACGGCAGCTGGCGGAGGCCACCTGCGGCAGCCAGAACGTCAGCTATGTCGTCACCGAGCTGGATGACATCTGGATGCGTGACATTGGCGCCAATTTCGTCGTTAACGACGCCGGTGCGCTGGGCGCGGTGGATTTCAACTTCAACGGTTGGGGCAATAAACAGCGGCATGCCAAGGATGCGCGTCTGGCGGCGTTCGCCGCCAAAAAATACGGCGTCGCTCAACCGCGCCGCAGCGCGCTGGTGGGCGAAGGCGGCGGTATTGAGGTGGATGGGCGCGGCACCGGCATCATGACCGAGAGCAGTTGGGTGAATGCAAACCGTAATCCAGGCTGGAACCGCGATCGGGTGGAGCAGGAGCTGAAGGCGATGCTCGGCCTGCGTAAAATTATCTGGTTGCCGGGGATCAAAGGCCGGGACATTACTGACGCCCACGTCGATTTTTACGCTCGTTTCGTGCGGCCGGGCGTGGTGGTGGCCAACCTGGATACCGATCCGGATTCTTATGATCATGCGGTCACCCAGGCGCATCTGGCGATCCTCAAGCAGGCGACCGACGCCGACGGCCGCAAGCTGCAGGTGCATACGCTTTCGCCGCCGCTGGCGCCGCGCGACAGTCGTTTCAGCCGCAACAATCCCGATTTTGCGGCGGGCTACATCAATTACTTCGTCATCAACGGCGCGGTGATCGCCCCTGAGTTTGGCGATCCGCAGGCGGATAAAGCGGCGTTTGAGCTGCTGACGGCGCTCTATCCGCAGCGCAAAGTGGTGCAGCTGGAGATCGACGCCATCGCCGCCGGCGGGGGCGGCATTCACTGTGTGACCAGCCAGTTGCCGAAACACGACGCGTGATAGGGCGTTGATTGACACGGTCGCCGGGAGGGAGTGCCCCGGCGTCCCGTTCAACCTATCCAACATGCGGACATCCTGTGGTATTCTCTCGGCCTGACTCCATTCAATTCGGAACATTGCGATGAGTAATGACGCGGATAACAGCGGCTCACAGGTAATTGCCCGGGCCGCCACCCTGTTACGGGCGCTGGAAATTCAACCGAAGGGCATGACCATCTCTCAATTATCCCGGGAAACGGGGTTGCCGCGCACCACCGTACACCGTTTGGTCACCTCGCTTGAATCGCAACAGCTGCTCATCACCGGCAGCGGCGGCGTTCAATTAGGGCCGGCGCTCGCCCGTCTGGCGGCCTCCGCGCATACGGATGTGATCACCCTGGCAAGACCGGCGATGGAAACGCTGGGCCGTCGCACCCGTGAAACCGTCGATTTGTGCGTCTACCGCGGCAGCCACGCGGTATCGGTGGGCCAGTTTGTTTCCGATCAGGAACTTCGCGTCGTATCAGCCGTTGGCACCGCCTTTCCGTGCCACTGCACGGCGCATGGCAAAGCCATTCTGGCCGAGCTGCCTGACGAAAAAATTGCGGATCTGCTCGGCGGCCAGCCGGATGTCAGAACGGATAACACCCTCAGAACCGTCTCATCCATACTGGAGGACATTCGGGAGACCAGGATCCGTCGTTACGCCATCGATCGCGAAGAGCACGCTCGCGGCGTCTGCGGCGTTGGCGTTTACCTCAATATCGGCGTCAACGAGCTTTACGCCATATCCATTGCGGTTCCAGCCATGCGTTTCGAGGAAAAGTTTGACCATCTGCTCGGTTCGCTGATGCAGTGCAAAGCGGAAATCGAAGCGATGCTGGCATAACAAGCCGGGGCGTTTGGCCTGGCAGGCGCTGAACGCCGGGGCCAGCACGCCTCGCTCCCGGCGCTGCGTTGGCGAGGGAAGGCGGCGGTCAGCTGTTGCCGAACCGGGCATAAATCTCAGGCAGAAAACGGCCGAGCGAAGAGAACTCCGTCATATCGTGGACGGCCATTTCATAGGCAAAGCCTTCCAGCGACGCTTTCGTCATCCCCGCTTTTGCGATGTATTCGCGCGAGCGTTTTCCGCCGTCAGGGAACTTGTCGAATCTATCCCAGGATTCATGCGTGCCGATCCAGTAACGGTTGACCATTTCCATCCCTTGCGGCGTGTCGCGTCCGAGATGAATCATCAGCACCAGCGGCGTTGATTGCGCATCATAAGGCGTGATGATGCCGCTGGCGTTAAAGGTAAAGCGATGCTTTTTGAGCAACTCGCTCTCGACGCCGAAGCTTTCCGGCGCATTGAAATGGATAACGCCGTCCAGATAGTTATCGCCAATGTACTCGGTAATGTGGTTCGGGTTGCCGTACAGCCGCTCAGCGTAGGACAGACGGGTATCCGCCAGACGCTTGGGATCGACAACCGAGTTGTGGATATGAGCATGAGGGAACCACAGATAGTAGCGTTCGCTCTCGATCGGGTGCCAGCAGAACCACCACTTGAACATCTCCGTGGTCACGCCCGGAAAAATATGGCGGCTTTGCGCATAGGCGCAGGGGCCACCCTCCTCAACGACGGCGTAACCCGATACCGGAAACTCGTCAAAACGCTCCAATAGGGTTTTCAGGCCCGCTTTCGTGGGTTGAAGAATGTGTTCTTTTGCCAACGGCCCCTGTTCCAGCGCGCGGATCATCTCTACGGGCGCATCCAGATTGCTGTCGAAGAACTCGGCGTAGGGCTTGCCCTGAATGCCTTTCTCATTGATTTTCAGACGTTTCTGCATCGGCACCTGATAATAGGAAATCAATGATTTATCGAGCGAAGCGCCCGCATCAGTAAACGCGCCTTTCCGCGCCGCCGCCGGTAGGGCGGATGATGGTGCCGCAATAGCGGAAGACAACAGGGATTGAGAAAGCAAGGCGCCGCCAGCCAACAGCGGAATGCGCTTGATGATATTACGACGTGAAATTTCTTTACTCATGAGCGTCTCACTTAGATTGTCGCCGACTTAGAAACGGCGGGATGGAGTGTGGTTGATATCGATTTTTGAATATCCGAATAATGGACTTTATATCCGAATAATGGTCATTATTGTGTTGCCGGATGTGGGCGATGTCAACGCTCATTGAATGGCAAAGCGCATGGATTGCCAAAAAGCGCCTGCCAATCATTGCAGCGATCTAACCGCAACCGCAGGGGTTCGCCGAACGTTGCCAGGGCGTGATTGACATTCGGTTTACAGTTTGCGCGTTGACATGTTGAACGGAAGCCTCAAGAATATCGTCCGTATATTGGATGAATCATCCATTTAATGGATATTACAGTGAGGCGCTTTATGCGTGAATTAAGAAAAATGGCGGCGTTTACGCTCTTGGCCGTGGCCTGTCTGACGATCATGGTCGGTTGCGTGATCGTTCCTGGTTTGACGGAAATCGCGAATCAGTTGGGCACGCCTTCAGCGGCCAGTTGGTTGGTCACCGTGCCGTCGTTGGGCGTGGTGATATTTGGCCCCTTCGCCGGGCGTTTTATTGACCGGGCGGGCGTTTACGCGGCGCTCAGCTGGGGACTGTTGTTGTATGGCCTGCTTGGCGCGGGAGGGCTGTTGCTTCGCGGCTTTTGGCCGGTGATGCTCGACCGCCTGCTGCTTGGCGGCGCAACGGCGATCGTGATGTCAGCCGGCACCGGTCTGATTTCTGCTTTTTACCGCGGGCAGGCGCGTTTGAAAATGATCGCTTCGCAAGGCATGTCGATCGAGCTGGGCGGCGTCATCTTTCTGTTTATCGGCGGGCTCTTGGCGACGCTCGGCTGGCGCTGGCCCTTCCTGTTGTATCTTGTCGCCTGGGTGTTGCTGGCGATGCAGTGGCTGTATGTGCCCAAACCCCAGCCTGATGTGGGCGAATCAGACAGCGTTCAGCGCGGTGATGCCAGTTCCACCGGCGCCGGCAGCTTAACAACGGTCTATTTTTCCGCAGTGCTTTCCATGATCTGCTTCTTCACCGGGATCATTGTCATCCCACAGCATTTCCACCACATGAATATCGGGGCAGCGCAAACGGGATACTTCCTGTCGTTTATCTCGCTTATCGCCGTTTTCGCCGCCGCGCTGATGCCCAGGTTGGTGGCTTTAATCAGAGAAAACGGCGCGCTTGGCGCGGCGTTTGTCTGCTATGCCGCAGCGCATCTGATCTTCGCCTCTGCGCACGGGACTGCGGCATTTGTTGCCGGCGGTATTCTGATGGGATGCGGGTTCGGATTCTCGGTGCCGTTGGTTAATCATATGACCGTAGAACGAAGTCACCCCCGCACCCGGGGGCGAAATCTGGCCTATTTATCGATGGCGATATTCTCCGGCCAGTTCTTGTCATCCTTTATGGCGTTCATTCCCGGCAGCTCATCCGCCGTTTTCCTGGGGGCGGCAGGCA
The DNA here is from genome assembly GCF_050880365.1 of Serratia sp. BFP-2025. Classification (NCBI taxonomy): domain Bacteria; kingdom Pseudomonadati; phylum Pseudomonadota; class Gammaproteobacteria; order Enterobacterales; family Yersiniaceae; genus Serratia; species Serratia sp. BFP-2025. The sequence continues at coordinate 1,583,266 of NZ_JBPAFV010000001.1, forward strand.
TCAGCATCACCACGGTTTTGGCGCTGACGCTGGCGCGCAAATTAGGGTAAATCAACCACGCTGCGCGTTTTACAGCCCGAAAAGATTTTACGCTATCCTTACGCAACCCTTTCAGAAGCGAATTCCGGCATTCGATATATTGAGAATAATCATTCTCAATAGGATCGTATTGCCATGCAGAGGAAAATGCTTTTGGTGCTCGGGCTGTCGCTGCTGCTGGCCGCCTGCGACGGACAAAACGCCGGCGCACCGGCGGGAGCGGGCGGTGAGCAGGAGGTCGGCGTCGTCACGCTGCGCGGCCAGCCAGTGACCCTGAGCAGCGAGCTGACCGGCCGAGTCAACGCCACCATGACCTCCGACGTGCGGCCGCAGGTTGACGGCATCATCAAACAGCGGTTGTTCACCGAGGGGGCGGAGGTGAAGGCCGGGCAAGTGCTGTATCAAATTGACCCCGCCAGCTATCAGGCCAGCTACGATCAGGCCTCAGCCCAGCTGAAAAACGCCCAGGCGACGGTGCAATCCACCCGGCTCAAATCGCAGCGCTATGCGGCGCTGGTGAAAGAAAACGGCGTTTCCAAACAGGACGCGGACGACGCCAAAGCCGCGTATCTGCAGGCCGTGGCGTCGGTGGCGCAGTATCAGGCGGCGCTGGAAACGGCGCGCATCAATCTCGGCTATACCCAGGTGCGTGCGCCCATCACCGGGCGCATCGGCATTTCGTCGGTGACGCCGGGCGCGTTGGTGACCGCCGGCCAAAGCGATGCGTTGACCACCATCCGCGCGCTGGATCCGATCTATGTCGACCTTACCCAGTCCAGCGCCCAGTTGCTCAAACTGCGTCGCCAGCAGGCCGCTCTGCAGCGCGGGGCGGTGACGCCGGTCGCTATCAAACTGGAAGACGGCTCGCCTTATGCCCATGCCGGCAAACTGGAGCTGACCGAGGTGGCGGTGGATGAGGCCACCGGCTCGGTCACGCTGCGCGCCGTGTTCCCCAACCCCGAGCATGAGCTGCTGCCGGGCATGTATGTGCACGCCACGGTGGACAACGGCGTCGACCCCAAAGCCATTCTGGCGCCGCAGCAGGGCATCACCCGTAACGCCAAGGGCGAAGCCACCGCGTTGGTGGTGGACGAGCAAAACAAAGTGGCGCAGCGCACCGTTGTCGCCGAGCGGGTGGTGGGCAGCAACTGGCTGATTGGCAGCGGGCTGAACGAGGGCGATCGCCTGATCGTCGAAGGCACCAGCAAGGTGACGATCGGCGCGGCGGTGAAACCGGTCGCCGTCTCGGTCGACAAAGCCCAAAGCGGAGAGCAGTAATATGGCGCAGTTCTTTATCCGCCGCCCGGTGTTCGCCTGGGTGATCGCCATCATCATCATGCTGTGCGGCCTGATGTCGATCAATTCGTTGCCCATCTCGCAGTACCCGGACGTGTCACCGCCGCAGATCTCCATCTCCGCCACCTATCCGGGGGCGGACGCGGAAACGCTGGAAAACAGCGTCACCCAGGTGATAGAGCAGCAGCTCACCGGCCTGGACGGTCTGCTGTATTTTTCATCGACCAGCAGTTCCAGCGGCTCGGTCAGCATCAACGTCACCTTTGATCAGGGTACCGATCCGGATATCGCGCAGGTGCAGGTGCAAAACAAGGTGCAACAGGCGGAGAGCCGCCTGCCGAGCGCGGTCACTGCCCAGGGCGTGACGGTCAAGAAATCCCAGAGCAGCTTCCTGCTGATCGTCGGGCTGTATGACGAGAGCGACAAGGCGACGATGGCCGACATTTCCGACTACCTGGTCAGCAACCTGCAGGATCCGCTGTCGCGCATCGAGGGCGTAGGGGACGTGCAGGTGTTCGGCTCGGAATATGCGATGCGCATCTGGCTGGATCCGACCAGGCTGGCGGCCTATGCGCTGATGCCGTCCGACGTGCAGACGGCGATCGAGGCGCAAAACACCCAGGTATCCGCCGGTAAAATCGGCGATCTGCCGGCCGCCGCCGATCAGCAGCTGACCGCCACGGTGAAGGCGCAGTCGCGGCTGCAAACGCCGGAACAGTTCCGCAATATCATCCTGAAAAGCGACAGCAGCGGCGCGCTGGTGCGCTTGGGCGACGTGGCGCGGGTTGAGCTCGGCAATGAAGACTATTCCGCCAGCGCGCACCTCAACGGTCACCCGGCGGCGGGGATCGCGGTCAAGCTGGCAGCGGGCGCCAACGCGCTCAATACCGCCAAACTGGTGAAGGCCAAAGTGGCGGAATACCAAAGCGCGATGCCGCACGGTTATAAGGTGGCCTACCCGAAAGACAGCACCGACTTCATCAACATCTCGATCGAGGAGGTGGTGAAAACGCTGTTCGAGGCGGTGGTCCTGGTGGTGGTGGTGATGTTCGTGTTCCTGCAAAACCTGCGCACCACGCTGATCCCAACCATCACCGTGCCGGTGGTGTTGCTGGGCACCTTCGGCGTGCTGGCGGCGTTCGGCTACTCGATCAATACCCTGACGCTGTTCGGCATGGTGTTGGCGATCGGGCTGTTGGTGGACGACGCCATCGTGGTGGTGGAAAACGTCGAACGCGTGATGCGCGAAGATAAGCTGCCGCCGCGCGAGGCGACGGAGAAATCGATGCGCGAGATCACCGGCGCGCTGGTCGGCATCGCGCTGGTGCTGTCGGCGGTGTTCCTGCCGATGGCGTTCTTCGGCGGTTCAACCGGGGTGATCTACCGTCAGTTCTCGATCACCGTCGTCTCCTCGATGGTGCTGTCGGTCGTGCTGGCGTTGACGCTGGCGCCGGCGCTGTGCGCCACGTTGCTGAAAGCGTCGCATGAAGAACAGACCGACAAAGGGCTGCTGGGTAAATTCAACCGCGGCTATAACCGGCTGCAGGAGAAGTACGCCGGCAAGGTCGGCAGGGTGATCCACCGGCCGACGCGCTACCTGCTGCTGTACGGCCTGCTGCTGATCGCCGCCGCCGTGATGTACCTGCGCCTGCCGACCGGCTTTCTGCCCAATGAGGATCAGGGTTCGGTCATGGTACAGTACACCTTGCCGGCCGGCGCGACCAACGCCCGCACCTCGGCGGTGAGCGAGGCGGTCACCGCCTATTTCCTCGAACAGGAAAAGGCCAACATCAGCACCATTTTCACCATCAACGGCTTCGGTTTCAGCGGCAGCGGGCAAAACGCCGGCATGGCGTTTGTCAGCCTCAAAGACTGGAGCCAACGCGGCGGCAGCGAAAACACCGCCGACGCCATCGCCAAACGCGCCATGGCGCATTTCGCCTCGCTGCGCGACGCCCAGGTGTTCTCCATGAGCCCACCGGCGATCGACGGCTTCGGCCAGTCCGACGGCTTTACCTTCGAGCTGCAGGCCAAAGGGGCGACCACCCGCGCCGAACTGCAGGCGATGCGCGATCAGATCGTCGCCGCCGCCGCCGGCAATCCGTCGCTGTTGGCGGTGCGCGCCAACACCTTGCCGGACACGCCGCAGCTGCAGGTGGAGATCGACAGCGGCAAACTGCAGGCGCTCGGCCTGAGCGCCGGCGACGTCAACAGCACGCTTAGCAGCGCGTTCGGCAGCACCTACGTCAACGACTTTATCGATCGCAACCGGGTGAAAAAGGTCTATATGCAGGGCGACGTAGCGTATCGCGCCAAGCCGGAAGATCTCGACAAATGGTTTGTGCGCGGTACCAACGCGGCGGGCGACAGCAGCATGACGCCGTTCTCCGCTTTTGCTTCCTCACACTGGATCTACGGCCCGGAAAACCTGTCGCGCTATAACGGGCTGTCGTCGTTCGAGATCACCGGACAGGGCGCCGCCGGCGTCAGCTCCGGCACGGCGATGAGCGAGATGGAAAAACTGGCGGCGAAATTCTCCGCCGGCAGCAGCTATTCCTGGAGCGGGCTCTCCTATCAGGAGCGGCTGACCAGCGGCCAGGCGTCGTCGCTGTACGCCATTTCGCTCATCGTGGTGTTCCTGTGCCTGGCGGCGCTGTATGAGAGCTGGTCGATTCCGTTTGCGGTGATGTTGGTGGTGCCGATGGGCATCGTCGGTTCGCTGCTGGCGATCACGCTGCGCGGGCTGGAAAACGATATCTACTTCCAGGTGGCGCTGCTCACCATCGTCGGTTTGTCGGCGAAAAACGCCATTTTGATCGTCGAGTTCGCCGAAGAGATGCACCAGCGCGGTGAAACGCTGATTGGCGCGGCGATCCACGCGGCGCGCATGCGTCTGCGGCCGATCCTGATGACCTCGCTGGCGTTTACCGCCGGGGTGCTGCCGCTGGCGGTATCCAGCGGCGCCGGGGCCAACAGCCGCATCGCCATCGGTACCGGCATTATCGGCGGCACCATTACCGCGACCCTATTGGCCATCTTTTTCGTCCCGCTGTTTTATGTGCTGGTGCGCCGCGTGTTTAGCCGCCGCGCCGCCAGCAGGCCGCCACAGGCAGGAGAATAACGTGTTGCAACGAGTCATGATGTTAACTTTACCGCTGCTGTTGGCAGGCTGTATTTCGCTGGATCCTGACTATCAGCGGCCGACGGCGCCGATAGCGGCCACGCTGCCGCAGGGCGAGGCCGCCGGCAAGCAGGCGCTGAGCTATCCGGACGTCGCCTGGCGCGACTATGTGCAGGACGCCAGGCTGCGGCAGGTGGTGGCGATGGGGCTGAACAGCAGCCGCGATCTGCGCGAGGCGATCGCCAATATCGCGTCGGCGCGTGCGCTGTACGGCGAGCAGCGGGCGGCGCTGTTGCCGACGATCAACGCCACCGCCGACGGCAGCCGCGGGCGTTCGCTGACCGGCAACGGCAATGCCACGGCCATCAGCCAGAGTTACGAAGCGCAGGCCGGCGTCAGCGCCTTTGAACTGGATCTGTTCGGCAAAAACGCCAGCCTGTCGCGGGCGGCGTTCGAAACCTATCTGGCTAACTCCGAAGCGGCGAAAAGCACCCGCCTGACGCTGATCGCCGATATCGTCACCGACTGGGTGGCGGTGGCGGCCGAGCGCAGCAATCTGGCGGTGGCGCAGCAGACGATGGAAAGCGCCAAACGATCGCTGGAGGTGACGCGCAAGAACCAGCAGCACGGCATCTCGTCGCTGGTCGACGTGGCGTCGGCGGAGACCGTCTATCAACAGGCGCGCGCCGACGCCGCCAGTTACGCCACCAGCGCTGCACAGGCGAAAAACGCCCTGGATCTGGCGGTGGGGCAAAGCGTGCCGGAAAACCTGCTGCCGGGCGGCATCGACGCGCTGGGCGGGATCATGCGCGATCTGCCGTCCGGCATCTCTTCGCAGGTATTGCTGCAGCGGCCGGACGTACTGCAGGCCGAGCACAACCTGAAGTCCGCCAACGCCAATATCGGTTCGGCCCGCGCGGCGTTCTTCCCCTCGATCAGCCTGACCGCCAGCGGCGGCGTGGGCAGCGGTGAGCTCTCGTCGCTGTTCAGCCACGGGGCGGGCGTCTGGTCGTTTGCGCCGAGCATCAGCCTGCCGATCTTCAGCGGCGGCTACAACACTTCGCAGCTGAACTACAGCAAAGCGCAGAGAGATCTGTATGTCGCCACCTATGAGAAGGCGGTGCAGACGGCGTTTCAGGAAACCGCCGATGCGTTGGCGCGCAAGGCAACGCTGCAGGAACAGCTGGCGGCGCAAAACGGCTATGTCACGGCGGCGCAGCAATATTATCGTCTCGCCGAACTGCGCTACCGTCAGGGCGTGGACAGCTATCTGACCTTGCTGGACGCGCAGCGCACGCTGTATACCGCGCAGCAGTCGCTGATCGCCGCACAGCAGACTGCGTACGACAATCAGGCCACCCTGTATAAAGTGCTGGGCGGCGGCATCGCCGCCGAACGGCAGGGGGACGGCATCATCGCCGACAAGACCACGCTCAGCCGCTAGCCCTCGGCGTGCGTTTTACTGCCGGAAAACGTAAAGAAACAGAAAACCCGCCCGGCGTCCCGAACTCGCCGCGGCGGGCAGAGTCAGACAGAAGAACGCATTTACCCCTATTAACACCGGCTCGAGGTCGTCATGACAGAAGACATTCAGCAACAGGTCATCACGCTAATCGCCGCATTCAACGCGCCAGGGCGGCTGAAGAAGGGCGTGACAATCACCCCGGAAACCGAGATCAACACCGCGCTCCACCTGTCGTTCAGCGATTCCAACACGCTGATGCGCCGCTACTTCGACACCTTCGGCGTCGACAGCAGCAACTATAACCACGAGCTTTATTTCCAGCCGCCGAGCAATACCGGGCGCTGGTTCTCGCCCTCCGCCTGCAAAGAACACACCCGGCCGCTGTGCGTGTCTATGCTGGTGCGCTCCGCGCGCGCCAAACGCTGGCTGTACGATATCCATTTCCTTATCGAGCAGCTCCGCTAGCGCGGCGTCACTGTTGCAGCAGCTCGGCAAACTTCGCCAACCACTGCGGATGCGCCGGCCAGGCCGGGGCGGTGACCAGGTTGCCGTCGACGTGCGGCTGATCGATACCGATCTCGGCATAATGGCCGCCGCCAAGCCGCACCTCCGGCGCGCAGGCCGGATAGGCGCTGCAGGTGCGGCCTTTCAACACGCCGGCCGCCGCCAGCAGCTGCGGGCCATGGCAAACGGCGGCGATCGGTTTTTTCGCGGCGTCAAACGCCTGCACCAACGCGATCACCTCGGGATTCAAACGCAGGTACTCCGGCGCCCGGCCGCCGGGGATCAGCAGTGCGTCGTAGCGTTCTTCTTTGGCGGCGGCAAAGTCGGCATTGAGGGTAAAGCGATGGCCGGGTTTTTCGCTGTAGGTTTGCGCGCCGTCGAAGTCGTGGATCGCCGTCTGGATGTAGTCACCGACGGCTTTGCCGGGACACACGGCATCCACCTGATGGCCGATCATCTGCAGCGCCTGAAACGGCACCATGGTTTCATAATCTTCGGCGTAGTCGCCGACCAGCATCAGGATCTTTTTCTTGCTCATGATCACAACTCCTGCAGGATGGGGATTGCCTAAGGTATAGCCCAGCGCCCCTGGGAATGCGAACCGCGAAACGCCTATCTATACTCGTGATACTGCGGCATTTTTAACCGCCGCCATTACCCCAGGGAGGAACCCCGATGCTGAATTTGGCAACCTTGCTTGAAGAGAGTGCGCGCACCTGGCCGGAACGGCCGGCGGTGATTCAGGACGATATCCCGCTCAGCTATCGGGCGCTGAACGAGATGGCTAACCGCGTGGCGAATCTGCTGGTCGCGCGCGGCGTGCAGCCCGGTGAACGGGTGGCGTTAGCCTGCAGTAACCGCCCGGAGTTTGCGGCGATCTATTACGGCATTCTCAAAAGCGGCGCGGTGGTGGTGCCGCTCAATATTTTGCTCAAAAGCGCCGAATTCGATTATTACCTGGCGGATTCCGCCGCCGTGGCGCTGTTTTGCTTTGAGGGCCACAGCGGACTGCCGCTGGGGGAAGAGGCGCTGCATGCCGCGGCGCAGGCGAAGGCCTGCCGCGAGGTGTTTATCATCGGCGATCGACTGCCGCTGGAGGGGGAACGTTTCAGTGCGGCGATAGCCCCGCAGGCCACCGAGTTCGCTTCGGCGGCGACGGCGGAAAACGACACGGCGGTGGTGTTGTACACCAGCGGCACCACCGGTCGCGCCAAAGGGGCGGAGCTGACCCACGCCAACCTGGTGTTCAATGCGCTGGGATCGGTGCGGCTGTTTGACGGTTCGGAAACGCGCCCCGATCGCCATTTGGTCACGCTGCCGCTGTTTCATACCTTCGGTTCGTCGGTGCAGATGAACGCCGGTTTCGCCTCCGCCGCCACGCTGGTGCTGGTCGAGCGTTTCGACGCCGCGCAGGCCATCGCGCTGATGCAGCGGCACGGGATTACGTTCTTCGCCGGCGTGCCGACCATGTACTGGGCGCTGCTGAATGCGCTTGACGAGCATACGGATATCGAACGCCTGCGCAGCACGCTACGCATGGCGGTGTCCGGCGGCGCCAGTCTGCCGGTGCAAATTCTGGAGGATTTTTCGCGCCGTTTCGGCATCGATATTCACGAAGGCTACGGGCTATCGGAAACCAGCCCGGTCGCCACCTTCAACCATCCGCATCGGGTGACCAAACCCGGTTCCATCGGCCAGCCGATCTGGGGCGTGGAGGTGCGTTTGCTGGACGCCGTCGGGCGGCCGATCGACGGTGTCGACCAGGTGGGGGAGATTGCCGTACGTGGCCATAACATCATGAAGGGGTATCTGAATCGGCCGGAGGCGACGGCGGAAGTGCTGGAGAACGGCTGGTTCCGCACCGGCGATCTGGCGCGCCGCGACGCCGACGGCTTTTATTTTATCGTCGATCGGGCCAAGGACATGATCATTCGCGGCGGTTTCAACGTCTATCCGCGCGAGATTGAAGAGGCGTTGATTCGCCATCCGGCGGTGTCGTTGGTGGCGGTGATCGGCGTAGAGCATCCGTCGCTGGGCGAAGAGATTAAAGCGGTGGTGGTGCTGAAGGAGAGCGAGGAGCCGGTCGAGGAGGAGACGCTGATCGCCTGGAGCAAGGAGAGGCTGGCGGCGTACAAATATCCGCGCATCATTGAATTCGTCGAACGTTTGCCGATGACCAGCACCGGTAAGGTATTGAAGCGCTGTTTGCGTTGAGGAAAATCCGGCCTGCCGAAGCAGGCCGGGAAACGGGCATCAACCAGGGTAGATGCCGCGCTCTTTACGTGCGGTCAGGATGCGCTCACAAGCCACGATGTAAGCGGCGGTGCGCAGGCTGCACTCTTTCTCTTCAGCCTTGTTCCAGACATGAACCATCGCGTCGGTCATGATCTTGTCCATGCGCTCGTTGATTTCGGACTCGCTCCAGAAGTAGCTCGCCATGTCCTGCACCCACTCGAAGTAACTGACCGTTACGCCGCCGGCGTTACAGATAACGTCAGGCACCACGGTGATGTTACGGGAGCGCAGAATGTCGTCCGCATCCGGGAAGGTCGGGCCGTTAGCGCCTTCCAGCACCAGCTTGGCGCTGAGGATTTCGGCGCGCTGGCGGGTGATTTGGCCTTCCAACGCGGCCGGGATCAGGATGTCCATGTCAACCGACCAGAACGCTTCGCTTTCTATCTCGCTGGCGCCAGGGAAACCGGCGATCTGCTTGTGCTTGGCCTGGTATTCAGTCAGCGCGGCCAGGTCGATGCCGTTGGCGTTGAACAGGGTGGCGGAGTGGTCCTGGATGGTGACGACGCGAGCGCCGACGCCGACGAACAGACGCGCCGCTTCGCTGCCCACGTTACCGAAGCCTTGCACCGCCACTTTGGCGCCTTCGATCTGCACGCCCAGACGCTTGGCCACTTCGCTGCCGGTGACGAACACGCCGCGGCCGGTCGCTTTCTCACGGCCCAGAGAGCCGCCGAGGTGGATTGGCTTGCCGGTGACCACGCCGGTGATGGTGGTGCCGTGGTTCATGGAGTAGGTGTCCATCATCCAGGCCATCACTTTGGCGTTGGTGCCGACGTCCGGCGCAGGAATGTCTTTCTGTGGTCCAATGATGAAGCCGATTTCGCTGGTGTAGCGGCGGGTCAGTCGCTCCAGTTCACCTTCAGACAGTTTGAACGGGTCGACGCGGATGCCGCCCTTGGCGCCGCCGTACGGCAGGTTGACTGCGGCACACTTGATGGTCATCCAGGCGGACAGGGCCATCACTTCGTTCAGATCGACGTCAGGGTGGAAGCGGATACCGCCTTTACCCGGCCCACGCGACAGGTTGTGCTGTACGCGGAAGCCTTCGAAGTGGCGGATGGTGCCATCGTCCATCTGCAGCGGGATATCGACAATCAAAGCGCGCTTAGGGTGACGCAGCGTATCAACCCAGCGTGACAGCTCGCCGAGGTAAGGGGCGACGCGATCGATTTGTTGCAGATATGTAGCCCAAGCGGTGGTGCTGCTGTCTGAAGCGTAGGATAGCTTTTCCATAACCAACCTTTATATATTAGAGGTATTTATTTCGTTTAACCGTGGATTAGCAAGCGCATAACACTTTGCGACGCTTAATTTACCACTAATTATGCCGGTTGTTAGCCCCTCGCTCATCGGGCCAGCGGACGGTTTTTCGCCGCCTGCCGAGCGTAAATGAATAGTTAATTACTTTTATTCGGCAGTGAGCGTGAACATGCATACTTTATGCATATAAAACGCATAAAAAGCCTTTTTATCTATTTTTCAGAAGCTTGAATGTGATCAAAAAGTTTCATTTTATTTAACTGCCATGTTGACAATGGCATTTCCCCTCGCCAGAGTTAAATTAATGTTAAAACGGCTCCGGCGTCGTTTTTTTGTTGCACAAGGGAAAGCATAACCATTTGATATTTTAGAGTTTACCCACCATGCTCGGGCTTTGTACGCCAAACGTGGGCGATACGACGGCTCACGCGAGCATTTTCCAGGCATCCATTATTATTACCTCCCTGTCACAACGGGGCGGGCAGCGTTTGGTCTGAATTTTTTTGCCGGTTAGAGCGCCCTCGGGCGTTTCATTCCTGCTGCAACCGCACATCGGTTGCTTAATCGCCTTAACGACGGACAGGTAACACCATGACAAAAAACCACTGCGATCGGCTGAGCCCAGGTTCAGCCGAGGGGCCTCACTGTGCCCAAACCCTGCAGCGCGGACTGAGTGCGCGCCACATTCAACTGATTTCGATCGGCGGCGCCATCGGCACCGGGCTGTTTATGGGCTCCGGTAAGACCATCGCGCTGTCGGGCACCTCCATCGTGCTGACTTACGCCATCGTCGGCTTTTTCATGTTTATGGTGATGAGAGCGATGGGGGAGCTGCTGCTCACCCGGCTCGATTACCGCTCGTTCGCCGATTTCGTCTCGGAATACCTGGGGCCGCGCGCCAGCTTTTTTCTCGGTTGGTCCTACTGGCTGAGCTGGGTGGTGACCTGCATCGCCGACGTGGTGGTGTGCGGCGGCTATGTGCAATATTGGCTGCCGAACGTTTCGCCCTGGCTGCCGGCGCTGTTGACGCTGGGGTTCCTGTGTCTGTTCAACATGCTGTCGGTCAAGATGTTCGGCGAGGCCGAATTCTGGTTCGCCATGATCAAGGTGGTGGCGATCGTCGCGCTGATCGCCACCGGCGCCTGGATGGTGTTCAGCGGCTGGACCTCGCCGGACGGCGTGACCGCATCGCTGCATAACGTCACCGATCCCGCCATTTTCATGCCGCACGGCATCTTCGGTTTCTTCGCCGGTTTCCAGATCGCCATTTTCTCCTGCACCGGCATCGAACTGCTGGGCACGATGTCGGCGGAGACCAAAAACCCCGAGAAGGTGCTGCCGAAGGCGATCAACGCCATCCCGGCGCGCATCATCGTCTTCTACGTGTGCTCGATGCTGACCATTATCGCCGTTACCTCGTGGAGCCATATCTCACCGGACAGCAGCCCGTTCGTGATGCTGTTCGATCAGGCGGGGCTGCCGGCCGCCGCCGCGATAATCAACTTTGTGGTGCTGACCTCGGCGATGTCCTCGGCCAACAGCGGGGTCTATTCCAGCACCCGCATGCTGTACAGCCTGTCGATGGAAAAGCACGCCCACGGCCAGTTCCGCATCCTGTCACGCACCACCGCCATTCCGATCCGCAGCCTGCTGTTTTCCTGCTTCTGCATGGTGGCCGGCACCTTGCTGCTGGTGCTGGTGCCGAACGTGATGACGCTGTTCACCATCGTCTCCACCGTGGCGGCGATCCTGGTGGTTTACAGCTGGGGCATGATTTTGGTCGCTTATCTGGTGTATCGCCAGAAACGACCGGAACTGCATGCCGCTTCCCACTTCAAAATGCCGGGCGGGGTCGTGATGGCCTGGCTGACGCTGGCGTTCTTCGCCTTTACGCTGGTGCTGATGGTGTTCGATCGCGATACGCTGATCGCGCTGTGCAGCATGCCACTCTGGTTTACCGCGCTTGGCCTGGTCTGGCGTTATCGGGTGCGCGACAGTCTGGCGCGCGAGAGCTACGTGTTTTATCAGCACGGCGCCGAGGCGGAATAACCGGCGAAGCAGGCGCGGCCGCCGCCGGCCCACTCGGCAAGCGGCGGCAACTGCGGTATGCTAAGCGGCTGAACAGCAAACCAAACCGGGCTATACGGAGACACCCCAGCGTGCCGAACACTTCTTCTCAACTCGAACTTTTGCGGTCGGTCGCCGACGGCATCGCGGCGCTGTTTTTCCCGAATGCGGAAGTGGTGATCCACGATTTGACCACCAACAAGATAGCCTATCTGGCGAACAACCTGTCGAAACGCAAGCCGGGCGATGACGCCGGGCTGGAGGACTTCACGCTCGACGACGACGCCAGCGTGACCGGCCCCTATGAAAAGCTGAACTGGGACGGCAAAAAGATGCGTTCGGTGAGCATCGCCGCGCGCGACGAGCAGGGCAACCCGAGCTATCTGCTGTGCATCAACCTGAGCACCGCGATGTTCGAGGATGCCCGCAACGCGCTGGATATGTTTTTATCGGTCACGCGATTGCAGCCGCAGCCGCAACAGCTGTTCAAAGACGACTGGCAGGAGAAGATCAACACCTTCCTGCATGACTGGCTGCGGCGCGAGAACGCTGCACTCGGCGCGCTGAGCCGCGAGCAGAAGCGTCGCCTGGTCAGCGATCTCTATCATCAGGGGGCGTTCAAGGCTAAAAGCGCGGCGGATTACATCGCCAACGTGCTGTCGATGGGGCGCGCCACGGTGTACAAACATCTGCGGGGATTGAAGCAGGAGTAAAGGCGGCGAGAAAGCGGGAAAGGGGCGGCGATGGCCGCCCCTTGTCGTTACCAGCGGTAGTTGACCGAAGCGATAATGCTGCGGCCGCTGCCGTAGAAGCAGGCGTACTCGCCGCTGCACGATGAAACGTATTTCTTGTCCGTCAGGTTCTGCACGTTGAGCTGGAGCGCCGCGCCGCGCAGCGCCGACGAAGCCTGACCGAGGTCATACTTCACCATGGCGTCGTACAGCGTGTAGTGCGGCACGTCGTACTGGCCGGTGGCGTCGGCCGGCGCATCGCCGATGTAGCGCACGCCGCTGCCGACGGTCAGGCCGTTCAGCGCACCGCTCAGGAAGCTGTAGCTGCCCCAGGCGGATGCCGCATGGCGCGGGATGCCCGCCGGGCTGTGGCCGATTTCATCCGCCGAATTGGAGTCTTTGGTCACCACGTCGGTGTAGGTATAGGCGGCGGTCAGCTTGATCTCCGGCGTCGGCTGAGCGTGCACTTCCGCCTCAATCCCCTTGGATTTCACCTCGCCAATCTGCTCGTAGGCGGAGGTGAGACGGTTATAGGACGCCACGTTGCGTTGGGTAATATCGAACCAGGAGAGGGTCAACAGCGTGTTGCCGCCCGGGATCTGGTACTTCACGCCCACCTCGGTTTGCTTGCCGGTGGTCGGCTTGAGCGGATCGGCGCCCGGCGCGCTCGGATACAGGTTAGGATCGAACGAGGTGCTGTAGCTGACATACGGCGAAATACCGTTATCAAAGGCGTAAAGCAGCCCCGCGCGGCCGGTAAATTGCGCATCGTTGTAAGTCTGCTCTTTACCGCCGACGGTGCGATCGCGGGTGTTGACCTGCGACCAGTCCTGGCGGCCGGACAGCAGCAGGTTCCAGTTATTCCACTCCAGCTGGTCCTGCAGATACACCCCAACCTGATTCAGCGTTTTCAAGTCGCTGGAAGCCAGCGTCAGCGCGCTGCCATCAATGCTGCTATGCGTCGGGTTAGCCCAGTCGATCGGGTAGTCGTTGCCGCGATCGCGATACATCTTCGAATCGATATGGCTGTAACGATAATCCAGCCCGCCCAGCACGGTGTGTTTCACCTCGCCGGTATCGAACAGGCCCTTCAGCTGGTTATCCACGCCAAACTCGTTGGTCATCTGCGTTTCATGCTGCGCCATGCGGGTGACGGTGTGGTCGTTGACCTTCGAGTTTACGTTATAAACCAGATATTTATAGTCTTCATCGCGGTGGGTGAAGCGCAGGTTCTGGGTAAACGACAGCGCATCGTTGAAGTTATGCTCGAGGCTGTAACCGATCGACGCCTGCTCGCGCCGCGACTTGTTGAAGCTGGGCTCGCTGACGTTGAAATCGTAAGGCACGTAGCCCGCGCTGGTCGGGAACAGCGTGCCGGCGCGCGGCAGGAAGTTGCGCGACCCGGCTTTCGGATCGTTCTGGTAGCTGGTCAGCAGCGTAAAGCTGGTGTCTTCGTTCGGCAGCCAGGTGAAGGCCGGGGCGATAGCCACCCGTTGCTGCTTGCTGTCTTTGACGAACTCATGTTCGGTTCTGGCGATGCCGTTCAGGCGGTAGAACAGGGTGTTGTCGTCGTTGAGCTTGCCGCCGAAATCGAACGCCGTTTCCGCCAGATGGCGGTTGCCGGTGCTGAATTTAACTTCGTGAATGCTCTGGGCGGTAGGGCGCTTGCTGGTCATCACTACCACGCCGCCGGGGCTGACCTGACCGTACAGCACGCCGGCCGGGCCGTGCACCATCTCCACGCGCTCCAGCAGCCAGGGATCGATCTGCCCGGCGCCGCCGTTTTGGCTCGAGAGGCCAAAGTGCAGGCCGTCGAGCAGCTTGGGCGCATAGCGGAAGCCACGGCTGATCACTTCGTCATTGCGGTTGGAGTTGCCGCGGTAGGTGGTGATTACCCCGCTGGTGTAGTTCAGCGCGTCGGCGACCGACGCCGGTTCCTGGTCGTTCATTTGTTCGCGCGTGACCACGGAGATAGACTGCGGCGTCTTGCGCAGCGGGACGGCGGTTTTGGTGCCGGCGGCGCTCTCTTTGGCGACGATCCCTTTGACCGGCGCGGTCACGCTGTTTTGCGCGTCGGCGGTCACCAAAATCGTCTCGTCCGCCGCGGCCGACGCGCTTTGCGCGAAGGGCAGTAAAGCCAGCGCCGATCCCAGCAACAAACGCCTGGCGGACATCGCCTCGGCATTTTTGTTGTCCATCCCTTTGTTTTTAATCTTCATTATCTCTCCTGAATACCTGCTTTTGTGTGTCATGCCACCCTGATAAACCCCGAAATGCCGACGAGCGTGCTTTGCCTCATCAACGCGGAAGCGTCGTGTTTGCACGACGGTAAAAATCCGACAAATAGTATTGAAAATGATAATGAGTATCAATACGATTGTCAGGTTTTGTAAAAATCACTCATGTTATGTAAGGGGCGCTATGGAGTTTTTGCCGGAAAAGAGGCCAGACAACGGTCATGAGGGATTGGCGGCGCAATGGCTGCGTGAAGAGACGGCGGGGCAATCCGAGTGGTGGCAGAAGGTTGCCGCTCACGGCACGCCCATCGTTGAGCCACACGACGACAGCCACGTCAAAATGACCTGGCTATGGCGCGACCCTGCCGGCGATGAGCAGCGCTCGCCGATACGGCGCGTCTATGCCGATATCAACGGCATTACCGATCACCACAGCACGTCTCCCAGCAGCCTGACCCGGCTCCCCGGCACCGACGTTTGGTACGGCGCGGCCGTTATCGATCGCCGCTGGCGTGGCGGCTACAGCCTGATCCCCATCACCGACCGGGAGCTTCCCCCGGTATTCAGCGACGAAGAAACGCTGCGCGATCGCCAGCAGCGCGCCTGGTGGATCTCTCTGTTCCCGCTGGCGATCGCCGATCCGCTGAATCGCCTCTCGCTGGGGCCTTCGCATCGCCCGCGCCCGGTTTCCCTGGCCCAGGGGCCGGATGCCGACGACCAAAGCGCCTGGCAGGCCGCCGATCGGCCGCTGGAACAGACGCGGCTGCAGCTTTTGCAGTGGCGCAGCGAACGGCTGGGCACCCAACGGCGCGTCTGGCTGTATGCCAGCGGCGACGCCGAGGTGAAAGCGGAGCGTCCACTGGTGCTGCTGCTCGATGGCCAAAACTGGATCGAGAGGCACGCGCTGTTGCCGGTGATCGAGAACGAGACCGCAAAAGGGCAGCTACCGCCGGCATGTTGGCTGCTGATCGATGCGATCGATGGCGAACACCGGGAAAACGAACTGCCTTGCAACGCCGCTTTCTGGCAGGCGGTGATCGACGAACTGTTGCCGCAGGCGCAGCGGCGCGAACCCTTCAGCGAGGCGGGCGCGCGCACCGTGGTCGCCGGCCAGAGCTACGGCGGGCTGGCGGCGCTGTACGCCGGCCTGCACTGGCCAGAACGCTTCGGCCACGTGCTGAGCCAGTCCGGCTCTTTCTGGTGGCCCACGGTGCAGTTCGTTACCCAGTTCGAAAAGCGCCACGAGCTGGAGGAAGGCTGGCTGATACGCCAGGTTCGGCAACGCCGCGCGGCGGCACCCACGCTCACCGTGCTCCAGCAAGCCGGCGATCGCGAGGCGGACATCGAATTCGTCAATCGCCAGATGCACGAGGCGCTGACGGCGGCGGGGCACCGCGCCGATTATCGCGTGTTTTCCGGCGGCCACGATGCGCTGTGCTGGCGCGGCGGCCTGGTGGACGGCGTGCGCCAACTGCTTTGCGCGATGAAATAACCCACACATGTTGACAGACAGGTAAGGCAAATGACTCAGGAACAACAAAACCCGTTCGATGACGAAAGTCTCCGTTTCTCCGTATTGATCAATGCGCAGCAGCAGTATTCGCTGTGGCCGCAGTTTGCCGATACGCCGCCGGGGTGGCGAGTGCTGATGGGGCCGGCGGCGCGCGGTGAATGCATCGACTACATCGAAACGCACTGGCAGGACATGCGGCCGGCGTCGTTGAAAGCGACGGATGCGCAGCGTTAATCGCGCAGCAACCACATCGCTACATTCCGTTTGAGGAAAAGGACAGACACCATGTCAGAAACGCTTTCATTGCCGGATACTCAGGTCGAGTACCGGGATTATCCGCTGGTTGCGGCACAACCGGGGATCTGGATCGCCGATCAAATCGCGCTGCGTCGCAACAGCTTCGCCGTGGCGCATTACACCGAACTGCATGGCGATATCGATCGTCCGGCGCTGGAACGCGCGATCCGTCAGGGGCTGGCGGAAGCGGATACGGTTCAGGCGCGGTTCTTTGAGGCGCAGGACGGCCAGCCGGCACAACGCTTACCGCTCAGTGCGGATCCCGCGCGCGTGCAGGCGCCGGAGTGGTTCGATTTCAGCGCGCGGCCGGACGCCGAACAGGCGGCGCTGTCGCTGATGCACGACGATCTGGCTCAGGAATTGCCCGCGGACGGCGAGCGACCGCTCTATCGCCATGCGCTGATACGTATCAGCGCCGATCGCTGGTTCTGGTACCAGCGTTTTCATCACCTGACCCTGGACGGCTTCAGCTTCGAGGCCATCACGCGCCGGATCGCCGACATCTATCGCGCGCTGCGCCACGGGCTGTCGCCGGCGGCCTCGCCATTTACGCCGTTCGGCAAGGTGGTGGAAGAGTTTCAGCAATGGCAAACCTCGCCGGCGCGCCAGCGGGCGGCCGAATTCTGGCGACAGCATCTGCGCGATCTGCCGTCGCCGCTGTCATTATCGACGGAAAGCCGCGAGGTTGAACCGGGCACCCGGCCGCTTAAACAGGCGTTGGTGCTGCCTGAGTCGCTGTTTGACGCCGCATTGCGCATCGACGCGCTGCAGTCGCTGCAACCGGCCGATATCGTCACGGCCGCATTGGCGATATACCTGGCGCGCATGAGCGGTGAAACCCGCTTTTCAGTCGGTTTTCCTTTCATGCGCCGCATGGGTTCACAAGCGCTGGCGGCGGCCGGCCCAGTGGTTAACGTGCTGCCGCTGCTGCTGAACGTGACGCCGGAGATGTCGCTGGCGGAGGTCTGCCAGGCGACCGCAGCGGAAATCAAACAGGCGCGCCGCCATCAACGCTATGAAGCGGAGCAGATCAAACGCGACCTCGGCCTGGTCGGCGGCCATCAAGAGCTGTACGGCCCGGTGATTAACGTCAAGGTTTACCACAGCGCCTTGTCCTTCGACGGTCAGGCGGCCGTTACCCATACGCTGGCGATGGGGCCGGTCGATGATCTGGAGTTTGAGATCGGCTTTCGCAACGGCGTGCTGACGCTGTCGTTGGTGGCCAACCCGGCCAAATACTCGCCGCGTACATTACACTGTCACGCAGAGCGTATCGGCCATTGGCTGCAGCAGCTGGCGCGGCAACCGCAGCAACCGATCGGACAGCTGGCGTTAATCAGCGAAGGGGAACGGCGTCAACTCGCGGCCTGGGGGCGCGGCGCTGAACTGACGCCGCCGGCGGGCATGATCTCAATCATGGACGCTTTCCAGCGTCAGGTTGAGCGGCAGCCCGAGGCGTTGGCGGTGGTCTGCGGCGATGTGCGACTCAGCTACCGTCAGCTCTGCGAACGGGTGATGCAACTGGGGCGTGTGCTGCTCGAAAGCGGCATCGGCGCCGAAGACGTGGTGGCCATCGGCATTCCGCGTTCGGTGGACACGCTGGTTGCGCTGTTCGGCGTGCTGGCCAGCGGCGCGGCCTATATGCCGCTCGATCTGGACTATCCGCGTGAACGCCTGACGCTGATGTGCGACGACGCGCGGCCGGTGATGTTGCTGACCCACCGCGCCACGCAGGTAAACATGCCGGATCTGCCGCAGGTGCTGTGCCTGGACGACGCATCGTGCCTGGCGCGCTGCGCGGCCGCCGAAGCCACGCCGATAACGGACGAAGAGCGGCGTGCGCCGCTGAATGAAGCGCATCTCGCCTACATGATTTACACCTCCGGTTCGACCGGCAAACCCAAGGGCGTGATGTCCACCCACCGCGGGCTGCTGAACCTGTTCTTGTCGCATCAGGCCTCGCTGTTTGGCCCGGCGATTGAAAAATTCGAGATCTGCCACGCGCGGCGTCTGCGCGCCGGCCATACCGCCTCGTTCTCTTTCGACTCCTCCTGGGAACCGCTGTTCTGCATGATGATGGGCAGCGAACTGGTCATCTTCGATGAGGAGCTGCGCCGCGATCCCTGGGCGCTGCTCGAACAAACCCAAAAGACGCCGATCGATCTGCTGGACATCACGCCGTCGTTCTTCTCGCAGTTGGTGGACTGCGGTCTGCTGAAGGGACAGTTCCCGCTGCCGTCGTTCGTGATGATCGGCGGTGAGGCGGCGACGCCGACGCTGTGGAACCTGATGCAACAGCATCCGGAGGTGGAGATCCACAACTATTACGGCCCGTCCGAATACACCGTCGATACCCTCGGCGCGCCGGTCACGGCCGCCGATCAGCCGGTGATCGGTCGCCCCCTCGCCAATACCTCCGTCTGGCTGCTCGACAGCCGCCTGCAGCCGGTGCCGATCGGCGCGGCGGGCGAGCTGTACATTTCCGGCAAGGGCATCGCGCGCGGTTACCTGCGGCGCCCGGATCTGACGGCGGCGCGCTTTGTCGCCAACCCGTTCGTCGACGGCGAGGTGATGTACCGCAGCGGCGATCTGATGCGCTGGAGCGCGGAGGGGCAGCTGGTGTTCATTGGCCGTACCGATCACCAAATCAAGGTGCGCGGTTTCCGCGTCGAGCTGGGTGAGGTGGAAAGCGCGCTGGCCGCCTTGCCGGACGTGGGGCGGGCGGTGGTGATCGCCGAGCCGATCGGCGCCACCTATCGCCTGATCGGCTACTGTTCGGTGCAGGATGACGCCCGCCGCGCCTCGCCGGCGCTGCAAAGCGAACTGCTGGGGCAGTTGGCGCAACGGCTGCCGGATTATATGGTGCCGGCGATCCTGGTGGTGATGCCGGAGCTGCCGCTCAACGTCAACGGCAAGATTGACCGTCAGGCGCTGCCCAAACCGCAGGAGACGCTGACGCAAAGCATCCGCGAGCCGGCCACCGAGCAGGAAAGGCTGATTTGCCACGCCATGGCGCAGCTGTTGGGCATGGATCGCGTCGGCGCCGACGACGATTTCTTCGCGCTCGGCGGTGACAGCATTTCGGCGATGGGGCTCGGCACCGCCCTGCGGCGCAAAGGCTATCTGCTGCGCCCGCGCGAAATCTTCGCGCTGCACACCCCGGCCCGCATGGCGCAGGCGCTGCAGCCGCTGGCCGCCGACTCTCAGGCCCCTCGCAGCGTGCAGCAAGGCCCGATCGACGGGCTGCCGATCCTGCACTGGTTTGCCGAGACGGGCGAGCTCCATCGTCGCTTCGCGCACGGCGTTTTCCTGCGCGTGCCTGCCGAACTGCAACCGGAACAGCTGCGCTATGCGTTGGAACAGCTGCGCGCGGCGCACCCGGCGCTGGGCGCGCGGATCCGCGATGGCCAGTTGGTGGTTGAAACCGCCGCCGCCGGTGAGCTGATGCAGGTTGATACCGTATCCGGTGAGCTGGAGCTAGCGGCGGAGCAGGCGTTTGATGCCGCGCTTGACCATCTCGATCCGGCGGCCGGCGCCATGATGCAGGCGAGGTTGTTGCAACGGAATGGTGAGAGCCTCGGGCTGGTGCTGGCGATTCACCACCTGGTGGTCGACGGCGTTTCCTGGCGCATCCTGCTCGACGAGTTGCGGCAGGTGGCCGACGGCGTCATGCAGGGGCAGCCGATTACGCTGCCGC
The DNA here is from genome assembly GCF_050880365.1 of Serratia sp. BFP-2025. NCBI lineage: Bacteria > Pseudomonadati > Pseudomonadota > Gammaproteobacteria > Enterobacterales > Yersiniaceae > Serratia > Serratia sp. BFP-2025. The sequence continues at coordinate 1,603,788 of NZ_JBPAFV010000001.1, forward strand.
CGGAAGAGACTTCGCTCTATGAATGGTCCGCGCGTTTACGGTCCGACGCTGAACGCCGGGAAACCGAGCTGCCGTTCTGGCGACGGATGCTGGCGGACGGCACACCGCGTTTGGGGCGCCGCGCGCTGGATCCGCAGACCGATCGCACCGGCGACGTGTCGGAAAAACGCACGCTGCTCGACAGCCGGTTGACCGCTGCGCTGCTGGGCGCATTGCCGCAGGGGTACCGCGCTCAGGTTGAAGAGATCATGCTGTGCGCGCTGGCGCTGGCCTGCCGTCGTCGTTTCCAGGCCGCTTCGCTGCGCTTCTCTCTGGAGTCGCACGGCCGCGCCGAACTGGACGACGGCCTCGATCTGGCGCGCACCGTCGGCTGGCTGACGGCGGAGTATCCGCTGTGCATCGAGCTGCATGACGCCGAGCACCACGAGGCCGTGCGCGCGGTGAAGCGGGTGACACGAGCGGTGGCCGATCGCGGCGTCGGTTACGGCCAGCTGCTCTATCTGCATCCGCAGCGTGACGAACTGGCGGCGCTGGCGCAACGCAACGCGCCGGAGATCCTGTTCAACTACCTCGGGCGCTTCAGCCAGGATGAGGGGCACTGGACGCCGCAACGCAGTCAGACTTGCTTCCGCGATGCCTTCGCCGTGGCGCAGGATGCGCAGCAGGCGCTGTCGTATGGCCTGGAAGTGAATATCTTTGTCGAAGAGCGGCGCGACGGCGCTTGCCTGGCGATCAACTGGAGCTGGCTGGAGGGGATTTTCAGCGAGAGCGACATTGCGGAATTGCATAACGGCATCGAGCAAGCGGTGCGCGCACTGTGCGAATTTGCCGAGCGCCATCCCGAACGGGCTGCAGCGACGTTGGTGGCGGCCGAGATCGCACAGCCGAACGTCGACGATGAGGCGCTGCGCGCCTGGGAGCGCGAATATGGACCGTTGACCGCCGCGCTGCCGCTGTTGCCGTTGCAACACGGCCTGCTGTTCCATGCGCAGACTGCGCAGCAGGGCGGCAGCTATAACTCGCTGACGCGCCTGAGCCTCTGCGGCGAACTGGACGCTCATCACCTTCAGCAGGCGCTGGATGCGGTGATTCGCCGCCATCCGCAGCTGGCCGCCCGATTCAACCGCGAGGGCGAGCCGTTGCAGCTGATTCCACAGCTCAGTCAACGGGCAACCCATTGGCCGCTGTACAGTCACGCACTGCCGCCGCTGTCCGCCGAACAAGAGGCGCAGGCGCTGCATGAACTGGAGCAGGAAGAACTGCGGCGCGATCTGTTTAATCAGCCGGGCGCAATGCTGCACGCGCGGCTGGTCAAACACGGCGACAGTGAACGCTACACGCTGTTCCTTAATGCGCATCACCTGATCGTCGACGGCTGGTCGACGCCGGTGGTGCTCAACGATCTGATGCTCGCATTGCGCGAGGGGGAATCGGCGCTGCCGCCGCTGCGCTCGAACTATGCCGATATCGTTCGCCGCCTTACCGCAAGGGATGCCGACGCCTCGCGCCGCATCTGGCGCGAAACGCTGCAGGATGTGCGGCCGACATTGTTGTTCGGTGAAGCGCAGGACGATCGCGTGCATGAGCTGGAAATGACGCTGCCGCCGGCGGAGGAAAGGCGTTTGCTGACCCTGTGCCGCGAACGCGGGTTGACGCTCAATACCCTGATGCAGGGCATCTGGGCGTTGCAGCTGGCCAGCGCTTGCGGCCATCAGGACGTGGTGTTCGGCTCGCCGGTTTCCGGCCGCTTTGGCCAGATCGATGGGGTGGAAGAGCACGTCGGTCTGTTCAGCAATACGCTGCCGGTGCGGGTGTGTCTGCAGCACGATCGTTCGTTGACGGAACAACTGATCGAGCTGCAACACCGGCAGATTGAACTGCTGGAGCACGACGATTTGGGGCTGGGGGAGATCCAGCACCTGGCCGGGGCGGGTACGCTGTTCGATACGCTGTTGGTGGTGGAAAACTACCCGGACAACGACGAACTGCTGGGCGGCGCAGGTGCGCTGCGCTGCGACGCCATCCGCAACAAAGGCTACACCCACTATCCGCTGACGCTGCTGGTACTGCCGGGCGAGCGTTTGCGCCTGCTGCTGGAATGCCGCTCTTCGGTACCGCAGCCTGAACGCTTCGCCGCGCGGCTGATGGCGCTGCTGCAACAGTGGATAGCGCAGCCGGATCTGCCGCTGCCGCGTTGGCAACTGCAAACGCCGCAGGAACAGGCGCTGATTGCCGCGGTCAACCGCACCGGTCAGGCGGTGGCGGACACCACCTTGCATCGGGCGATCGCCGATCAGGCGCGGCGCACGCCGGAACGCATCGCGCTGCAGGATGCCGGGCACAGCCTCAGCTACCGTGACATGCAGCGCCAGGCCGCACTGTTGGCCGAACGGTTGACGGCGGCCGGCATTCAGCCGGGCGATATCGTCGCGGTGGCGTTGCCGCGATCGGTGCGCCTCAGTCTGGCGCTGACGGCGATTGTGCAGACCGGCGCCGCCTGGCTGCCGCTGGATACCGGTTACCCGGACGAGCGGCTGGCCTACATGGTGGAAGACGCCAAACCGCGGCTGATTATCACCGAAAGCGCGTTGGACGCCCGCTTTGCCGCACTGGCGCCGACGTTGCTGTTCGATGCGCTGGACGACAGCGGCCGCGAACCTGCGCCGCGCCCATCGGCGGGGAACGGCGATTATCCCGCCTACGTGCTGTATACCTCCGGCTCTACCGGGCGGCCGAAAGGCGTGGTGGTGAACCACCGGGCGATCGTTAACCGCCTGTTCTGGATGCAGCATGAGTATTCGCTCGATGCGCAGGATGTGGTATTGCAGAAAACGCCGTGCAGCTTCGACGTTTCCGTCTGGGAGTTCTTCTGGCCGCTGATGGTCGGCGCGCGCCTGGTGATGGCGCCGCCGGAGGCGCACCGCGATCCGCAGGCGCTGACGACGTTGATCGACGACTATGGCGTGACTACGCTGCATTTCGTTCCGTCCATGTTGGCTATCTGGGTGGAGGCGCTGAACGAACGTGCACCGCAACGCGCCGCCGCCAGCCTGAAACGCGTGTTCTGCAGCGGCGAGGCGCTGTCGTGTGAACTGGCTTCCCGCTATCAGGCGTTAGTCGCCGCGCCGTTGCATAACCTGTACGGCCCGACTGAGGCGGCGGTCGATGTCACCTACCAACCGGCATCCGGTGCGGCCCTGGCGGCGGTGAGCGGCGCCGGCGTGCCGATCGGCAAACCGGTCTGGAACACTCAACTGAGCATTCTCGACGCCATGCTGCGGCCGGTGCCCGTCGGCTGCGCCGGCGATCTCTACCTGCGCGGCATTCAGCTGGCCGATGGCTATCTGCATCGGCCGGGGCTGACGGCGCAGCGGTTTGTCGCCGATCCCGCCGGCAATGGCGCCCGCATGTATCGCACCGGCGATATCGCCCGCTGGCTGGAAGACGGCAGCGTCGAGTATTTGGGCCGCAGCGACGATCAGCTGAAGATCCGCGGCCAGCGCATCGAGCTGGGTGAAATCGAGCAGGCGCTGCTGGCACAGCCGGGTGTCGCGCAGGCGGCGGTACACGCCATCGAACTGGGCGAGGGGGCGACGGGGCTCGGCGGCGCCGATATGCGGCAGTTGGTCGCCTGGCTGATCGCCCAACCGGGCGTGACGCTGGATACCGGCGTGCTGCATCAGGCGCTGGAGGCGCGTTTGCCGGCGCATATGATGCCGGTCAGCTATGTCATGACCGACAGTTTCCCGCTCAGCGCCAGCGGCAAGCTGGATCGCAAGGCGTTGCCGCGGCCGCAGCTGACCCCGCAGAGCGGTCGCGCGCCGCACAGCGACAGCGAGCGCCTGCTGGCGGCGCTGTTCGGGGAACTGCTGGGGCGCGAGACGGTGTATGCCGACGACGACTTCTTCGCACTGGGCGGCCATTCGTTGCTGGCGATGCGCCTGGCGGCTGAGCTGCGGCGGCGCGTTACCCGGCCGTTGAGCGTCGGGCAGATCATGTTCGCCCGCAGCCTGGAGAAGATGGCGCACCTGCTCGATGATGCGCAGGCGGCCAACTCGGCCGAAAGCCGCGGCGTCGGCGAGTGTCTGCAGCTGCGGACCGGCCAAGGCCCGGCGCTGTTCTGTCTGCATCCGGCTTCCGGTTTCGCCTGGCAGTATTCGGGGCTGAGCCGTTATCTGCCGGGGAACTATCCGATTATCGGCCTGCAGTCGCCAAGGCCGGATGGTGCCATCGCCACCTGCGAGGATATCGAGCAGATGGTCGATCGTCATCTCGCCACTCTGCGCCGCATGCAGCCGCAGGGGCCGTATTACCTGCTGGGCTATTCGCTTGGCGGCACGCTGGCGCATTCGATGGCCGCGCGTCTGCAGCAGCAGGGCGAAGAGGTGGCGTTCCTCGGCATGCTGGATACCTATCCGCCGGAAGGTCAGGATTGGACCGGCCCCAGCGAAGAGGAGGCGCAGAAAGAGGTGGCGCAGGAGCAGGCAGAGTTTATGGCGGAAGATCATGGCGATCCGGCGCTGATGGCGGAGAAGGCGGCGATGTTCGACAGCATTGTCGCCAACTACCGCGATGCGGTGCGCATTCTGTCTCAGGCGCGCAGTCGGCGTTTCCACGGTACGGCGACGCTGTTTGTCGCCGACCGGACGCTGCCGCCAGAGATGGATATCAACGCCGTGTGGGCGCCGTATCTGGATGGTCTGATCTGCCATCACCAAGGCTGCGAGCACGCCGACATCCTGTCGCCGGCCTCGCTGGAGTCGCTCGGGCCGCTATTGCATGAGTTGCTGACGCGGCGCTACGGGTTGGTATAACGCAACCGGGCCGGGCGCGTGCGTACCGGCCCGTACTAAAACATCAAATGCAGGACATTATGGCCAGACCTTCTTTTTTTCTTGATTTCAGTTTGCTGAGAAGCAATGCGCATTTTCGCGCGATTTTCTGCGCCCGCATGCTGTCGGTGTTTTCCCTCGGCATGTTGGCGGTGGGGGTGCCGATTCAGATCCAGGCCATGACCGGCTCCACGTTGCAGGTGGGGGTTGCGGTGGCGCTGGACGGCGTGGGCATGTTTATCGGCCTGATGCTGGGCGGCGTGCTTGCCGATCGCTACGATCGCCGCAAGCTGATCCTGTTTGCACGCGGCACCTGCGGGCTGGGCTTTGTCGCCCTGAGTCTGAACGCCTTCGCCCCGGCGCCGTCGCTGTGGGCGCTCTATCTGCTGGCGGCCTGGGATGGATTCTTCGGCGCGCTCGGCATGACGGCGCTGATGGCGGTGATCCCGCTGCTGGTCGGGCGCGAGAACCTGGCGGCGGCGGGGGCCTTGAGCATGGTGACGGTGCGCATCGGCGCTATTCTGGCGCCGGCGCTGGGCGGGATTATCATCGTGTTCGGCGGCGTGGGGCTGGCGTTCGCCGTGGCGGCGGCCGGGACGCTGGGCACCCTGGTTCCGCTGGTGCGCTTGCCGACGCTGTTGCCGCAGCATCAGGAACCGGAACACCCGCTGCGCGCGCTCGCCAGCGGTTTCCAGTTTGTCTGGCGCAATAAGGTGGTCGGTTCGGTGGTGTTGCTGGGGATGCTGATGAGCATCGTCGGCGCCGTCAGGGTGCTGTTTCCGGCGCTGGCGCAGGACGCTTACCACGTCGGCGCGTCCTCTATCGGCCTGATGTACTCTGCGGTGCCGCTGGGGGCGATGCTGGGCGCGCTGACCAGCGGTTGGGTGGGGCGATACGCTCGTCCCGGCGTACTGATTCTGGTCGCCGCCATCGTCGCGTTTACCGCTATCGCTTCGCTGGGGCTGTTCAGCCACCTGGCGCCGGCGCTGCTGGCGCTGGTGTGTTACGGCTACGCCAATGCCATCGCTTCGCTCCTGCAGTTCATGCTGATCCAGAGCAACACGCCGGATCATCTGTTGGGCAGGGTCAACAGCCTCGGCACCGCCCAGGACGTAACCGGCGATTCGATCGGCGCGTTGGGGCTCGGCGTACTGGGCAGAGTGTTCACCCCATTGATGAGCGTGCTGTCGTTTGGCGCGTTCGCTGCAGTGCTCGGCGTGCTGGTGGCCTTCAGCGTGCGTACGCTGCGCCAGTGCCGGCCGGCGGACGCGTTGGTCGAGCACGATGAGCCCGCTGCGGCAACCTCAGCGGCGGCGGACAACTAACCCCTCACGGCGCCGGCTGTTCCGGCCGGTGCCGTTCTCCCCACTGGCACATCATGTCGATCACCGGGATCAGCGAACGCCCGCGCTCGGACAGGCTGTACTCCACCTTGGGCGGGATCTGCGGATACTCCTTTCTCACCACCAGGCGGTCTTTTTCCAGCTCTTTCAACGTCGAACTCAGCGTTTTGTACGAAATGGTGCCGATGCAGCGCTGCAGTTCGTTGAAGCGCAATACCGGCTTATACAGCGCCAACCAATAAAGAATAATCATTTTGTATTTGCCGTTGATCACCGACAGGGTGTAGCCATAGCCGGTGTCTTCAAGGCTGATGCCCGTTGGGCTGCAGCGGGATTCGGCGGTCATTTTATACTTTCTCCGGGGTAAGTATGTGTCGTGAGTGTGCGTATTTTACATTCTGCCAGCATACCCTAAGATGCGTCGAAACACCTGTCTGGAGAGATCAGTATGAAAACGTTAGTGGTAGTGACCCATCCCGATATGGCGAATTCGGTGGTGAACAAGCGTTGGCTGGAGGAACTGCGGCGCTATCCGGCGCGCTATACCGTGCACGAACTGCATCAGGCCTATCCGGACTGGCGGATCGACGTCGCCAGGGAACAGCAGCTGATTGAAGCGCATGACAACATCGTGCTGCAGTTTCCGATTTACTGGTTCAGCAGCCCGCCGCTGCTGAAAAAATGGCTGGACGACGTGCTCACCTACGGCTGGGCCTACGGTTCCCGCAGCGGTTACAAGATGCAAAACAAGAAGCTGGCGCTGGCGGTCACGGCGGGCGTGCGCGCAGAAGATTATGCGCGCGCAGGGCGCTATCGCTACTCGCTGGAGGAAATCTTTCGGCCGTTTGAAGTGACCGCTGGTTACGTGCGGGCCGACTATGCCTCGTTCTTCGCCTTTTACGGCAAAGAGACGGCTTCGGACGGGGCGACAGAACAGGTTCAGCAGCATGAGCTGGACAGCAGCGCACAGGGCTACCAGGCATTTCTCGCCGCCCTGAATTAACGATACTCCCCGGATGCGCCTGATAGTGCTGTTGCGAATGTCCGGGGAGGATTATGATTAGCGGATCCTTTGACTCGCCGGTGATAACCCCATGCCTTCGGCCGAAACGTTCATTGCTTTTCTGATTGCGCTTACCCTCCTGGAACTGTCACCCGGACCGGACATGATGCTCACCCTGGCCAGAGGCATCGGCCAAGGCCGCCGCATCGCGCTGCTCAATGTTTTCGGCATGGTTTTTGTCGCCGGCATGGTGCAGGTTTCCATGCTGGTGCTCGGTCTCGCCACGCTGCTGCATACTTATCCGCTGGCGTTGGACGTGTTGCGTTGGGTGGGAGCGGCCTATTTGGTCTGGCTGGGGATAAAAATGCTGAAGGTAAGCCGTCAGCCTGTCGATGCGGTATTGAAACCCCGGACGATGACCGGGCGGCAGGCGGTGAAAGAAGGGGCGATTAACAGCCTGACCAACCCTAAATCGCTGCTGTTCATGTTTGCTTTCCTGCCGCAGTTTGTTAACCCTGAAATCGGGCCGGTTTGGGTGCAATTGCTCGTTTTGGGCTCCATTCAGAAACTGGCCGGGATCCTTTCGCTGGGCTCTGTCGCCATGGCCGCCGGCACCGTGGGGCAATGGCTCGCCCGTAATCCCCGTTGGTTGGTGTGGCAGCAGAGATTTACGGGCGTGGTGATGATGGGATTGGGCGCCAAACTCCTGCTTGGGGGCGGTGCCGCGTCAGCGCCGCGATAATGGCGCGGCTCGCGCTATTTCAGGTGAATGCTAAAGCCGCGTTGCCCCGGCGCAAGGGGGTCCTTTAACGTCAGCTGCGGGATCAGATAGTCCCCGGCATTCTGTCGCCGAAATGGGATTGGATCGGCGTTCCACAGATTATCCAGCCGCTGCCCGAGCCGCTCGCACAGATCGGCGAAGCGCGTCTCGTCGGTCTTTCCGGCGCGGTAGGTGACGAACGGCGGCAACACCTCGAAGCCCGGGTAATGCAGCATGCCGTGCTGGATCGGAAACAGGATATCGTCGATCGGCCCGTTGATGCCGCGCGGGGCGTAATGGGATTCCCACCCGCCGGCGCTGACGATCAGCATGGCTCGTTTGCCCGCCAACATCCCTTCGCCGTAACGGTCGCCCCAATGCGTATCGGAATGCTCACCAACGCCGTAGGCAAAACCATAGGCATAGACGCGATCGACCCAACCTTTCAGGATCGCCGGCATCGAGAACCACCACAGCGGAAACTGCAGCAGCACCGCGTCCGCCCAGCGCAGCTTTTGTTGCTCCCGTTCGATGTCGGCGCTCTGCACGCCGCTGGCGTACGCACGCTTCGAATCCAGCGAAGGATCGAAACGGGGCCCTGAAGCACCTTCCTGGCTGTCCTCGGCGTCGATCGCCGCTTTCCAGCGCATGGCGTACAGATCGGAAACCTGCACCTGATGGCCGGCCTGCGTCAGGCGTTCAACGGCGAAGTTTTTCAGTGAGCCAGTCAGCGACTGCGGCTCCGGGTGGGCGTAAACAATCAACACATTCATAACAGCTCTCCTTGGTGTGAGAGCTGCAGGTTAGGGCGTTAGTAGGTATATTAGAAATGAATTACCGTTATCCCAGGTATAACTATGAATAATTTAAGGCGACTGGATCTCAACCTGCTGGTGACGCTCGACGCGTTGCTGGCGGAGCACAACGTGACGCGCGCGGCGCAGCGGCTCAATTTCTCCCAACCGGCGGTCAGCGTGCATCTCGCCAAACTGCGGGCGATCTTTGACGATCCGCTGCTGCTGCCTGGCCCGCGCGGCATGCGTCCGACCGCCAGAGCGGAGCAGCTGCGGGAACCCTTACGCCAGGCATTGGCGGCGCTCGAGTTGGCGGTAACGCCGGCCACGCCTTTCGATCCTGCCGTGGCGACCGATACCTGGCGCGTTGCCGCCTTCGACTATGGCGAATCCACCATCGTGCTGCCGGCGCTACAGGGTTTGCGAACCGCGGCGCCCGGCACCCGACTGGCGGTGCTGGAAATCGCGCCGGCACGTCTCGCCAAACTGGCGGAACAGGGAGAGATCGATCTGGCGTTTCACACCCGCGAAGGCGCGCCGCCCGGTCTGCGTCAGCGCACGCTGTTCAGTGAACGCTATGTGCTGGTGGGCAGAGTCGGCCACCCCAAGCTGCATGAAAACCTGACGCTGGCGCAATTTTGCGAACTGGAGCAGGTGATGGTCTCGCCAGACGGCGGCGGCTTCTACGGCATGACCGATCGGGCGCTGGCGGACGTGGGGCTGAGCCGGCGCGTGGTGCTTTCGGTGCCGCATTTTCTGTTCGTCATCTCCGTACTGACGCAATCCGATTTGGTGGCGATGTTGCCGGAGCGGCTGGTGCGCAACCAGCCTCTATTGCAGCAGATCACGCCGCCGCTGGCGGTGCCGGGCTTTGAAATGACCATGCTGTGGCACGAACGATCGCATAGAGATCCCGCTCACCGGTGGCTGCGGGATCATATCCTGCGTTCCGTGTGAGCGGCTTGACAGATTAAACGGAAAAGCGCTTTTTAATTCTGTCGACCGGCGTGCCATCGCTGAGCGGCACCTGCAGCAAACGATCGTAATCGCGAAAGCCCATTTTTTGATAATAGGCGAGGCCGCCGACGTTATCCGCCCGAATGGTGGCGTTGATGTGCTTGAAACCGTGCGACTTCGCCGCCGCTAACGTTGCGGGAAACAGCGCGCTGCCGACGCCACGCACCTTCGGCGACAGGCGAGAGAAGGTGGCAATATCTGCGGTATCGGACGGCAGGGCATCGTCAACGCTCAGCGACTGGAAGCCCACCAACAGTCCATCCACCTCCGCGACCTGGCAACTCAGCGCATTGTCGCCGCTGATGAACCATTCGCTGAATTCGGCTGGGGTGAGGGGCGTTTCTATCGCGGTCGTGCCACCGGCGCTGATCACCTCATTCAATAACTGCGTCAGCGCTTCAGCGTCTTGCGGGGTTATCGTTCTGATCTTCATTGCGTTGCTCTCTCCTCCACAGGGGTTTCAGGCGTAATGAATCTGCTGGAACCATCGAAAGAAGATAGACGCAGGCGTCCGGCAATGAAATACCGGAACGTGCGGGACAAAAAACAGCGCGGGAAATTACATGAACAGGAAGCGGTCGGCCAACGGAACGCCGCGCTCGAGGCGTGGTGGCAGCGCGTCGTCGCGATCGTCAGGCTGGGCAGCCTGTGGCGCGACATCTTCGGCTTTTTCAATCATCAGCTCGCCGAGCAGGGCCAGAAAACGAGTGAGCTTTTGCATATTCCCTCCGGATCGGTGATTAGGCTAAGCGTGATAGTAATCGCCGCTAAACCGGATGGGAAAAACTTAAAACTCATATCCTAAGAACCGGATCGCATATCGCTTGACCGGGCGACGGTTGCCCATCGCCCGGTGAACGGCTTAGAAGGTGACGTTAACCTTGGCCCACAGGGTGCGACCCGGTTCATTCACCGCGCTGTTGGCCGAATACCCGAAGGCGCTGTTGCCCGCCAGGTTGAGGTGCTCGCTGTAGGTCTTGTTCAGGATGTTATCCAGACCGGCGCTCAGCTTGACGTTCTTATTCAGCTTGTAGGCGGCGTTGGCGGACAGCACGCCGAAGCCGGCGCTATCGGCAAAGTCTTTGCCCACCACGTTGCCTTCGTTGATCGCCACGCGGTGCTGGCTGCTGACCAGACGCCACAGGCCGGTGCCGCTCCAGTCGCCGTACTCGTAGGTCAGGCCCAGGCGCGCTTCCAGCGGCGGGATCTGCGGCAGCGGGCGGCCGTCGCTGGTGTTTTTACCCCAGGAGTAGGCCAGGCTGGCGTCGGTTTTCCAGTGTTCGCTCAGCTGGTAGCCCATGCCCATTTCACCGCCCATAATGTTGGCGTTGACGTTATCGGCCTGGCTGAGGCGCGCGTTGTGCGGATCGTATTTGAACAGGATGAAATCATCGACCCGGCCCAGGTAAGCGGAGACCCAACCGTTGAAGCGCTTGCCGTTGTACTGCGCGCCAATATCGAGTTGCGTGGTTTTCTCGCTCTTGACGCTGGCGAACGGATCTTTGCTGCCGTTCGGACCCAGCTTCGGCGAGAACAGCTCCCAGTAATCCGGGAAACGTTCGGTATAACCGACGCCGGCGTACAGCATCAGTGGCAGATCGGCCAGCGTATGCTCCAGGCGCATAAAGCCGCTCGGCAGCGTATCTGAACGCTCCACATCGTTGCCATTGCGGAAGTTCTCCACCAGGGTGCGGTCGAGGCGCGCGCCGCCGATCAGCTTATCCTGCTCGCTGGTGGACCAGGTCAGTTCGCTGAAGGCGCCGTAGCTGTTGAACTGGGCGTCTTTTTCCCAGCTGCCGCGGCTCATGCTGCGATGGGTGTTGGTCTGGGTGTCCATACCGCTTTCAAGCTTCACGTCCTGCCACTGCCAGGTACCCATCACGCGGCCGCCGACGGTGCGGCGATCGAGCTGCATCGTCATGCCGGAAGACATCATATGCCCGCCGTGGCCGCCCATGCTCATGCCGCCATGCCCCCCGTGGCCGCCCATGCCGCCGCTGCCCGGCGAGCGCAGAGTCACGTTGTCCATCACGTGGTTGGCGTAGTTGTAGTAGACCTGCGCTTCAAGCTTATCCAGCACCTCGCCGATGTTGGATTTTTCCACCCGCATGCCCAGGCTTTCGCGCTTGAACTGCGAACCGTCCATGCTGCGGCCGGCATAGCGCGCTTCGCCGTTGCCGCGGCCCATGGTCACTTCCAGCAGCGTATCGTTGTCCGGCGTCCAGCCGAGCGCCAGATCGCCGTTCCACTTGTCCCAGCGCGACGGCACGCGCGTATTGGTGCCGTCCTGATAGTCGTTGGAACGGGATTTGTTGGCCATCACCCGCAGATAACCTTGTTCGGCGCCGAGGCTGGCGTCGATATTCTCATCCCAGCGGCCGTTGGAACCGGTCAGCACGCTGGCGTTGCCCTTGATGCCCGGCTTGTCGAAGCGCGGGCGTTCACGCTCGAAACGCACCGTGCCCGCAGACGATCCCGGCCCCCACAGCACCGTCTGCGGCCCTTTGGTGATGGTCAACAGATCGAAACTTTCCGGCGAGATATAAGAGGTGGGCGCATCCATCCGCGACGGGCAGGCGCCCAACATTTCCGAACCGTCGGTGAGGATCTTCAGCCGCGAACCGAACATGCCGCGGAACACCGGATCGCCGTTGGTCCCACCGTTGCGGATCTGCGAAAAGCCGGGGATGGTTTTCAGATAATCCGAGCCGTCGCTGGCCGGCACCGGCTGGCGCGGTGTTTTCGGCGAGGTGACGATGGTCAGCGGTGAGTAGAGCGGCGCGCTGACGGTGATCACATCGGCATCATTAGTCTGGACCTCGGCAGGGTGTTGGTGCGCCTGCGCCGCGTGGCCGGCCAGCAGAAACAGCGGCATGGCGGTAGTGATAGCGCGGGTAACGGCATTCTTTTTATACGTCGGTTTAAACATCATCTTTCCTTAAGCTAACTCTTTTCCGTGCTTGGCCGAGGGATTATTCAGGCGTGGGGCGGCCTGGCGAAAATCGCCATCGGGAAATACGGGGGTTAATTCCATCAACATGGAAATAACCGGGCTAATAATGTCGTCTCGATGCATAACCATTGGGCGAATTAATTCCGCCGCGTTGAAGCGATCAACGGCTAATACGGAGAACGGCAATAGGCTTATTTTAAAATCTGAGGAAAGAGACGGGGGGCGCGCGCGGCTGTAATTCGGTGTGAACAACGTGGGCAAACAGGGGAACGAGATAGTGGATCGGCGGCGGCCGCGAGGCCAGCGATTGGGACCAGAACAGCGGGGCGTGGCTCACGTCCAGCAGCGGCGCGTGCAGCAACAGCACGCAGTAGCCGCAGGCGCTGTCGTCCATCATCATCGCCATGTTGTGGTGGCCGCCGCCGTGCTGCATCTGCGGCGGCGCGGCTTTTTCAGGTTCAGGCGGCGGCGAGTGCATCCCGTGATGCATCGGCATCTCCATGCCGCAGTCCGCCATGACGGTCGTTCCAGCACTTCCGGCGCGCACATGCTCCAGGGATCGCGAGACAACCGGCGCAATGAACAGCATCAGAATGGCAAACATCCCTAACCAGGCAGCGGCCCGATTTCGCGATGCAGGGGGCTGAATTAACGACACAATCAACCTAAAAAAAGGGTTAACACAGGGTAGGGAATTGTACTGGTTTATGTCGAAATGTTAAAACCTTTTATTTCTGGTCAATGGTCTGTTGATGAATATATTATCGAATGAGCGCTTTAATTCTGACCAGCGGCTATTTTTTTGCGCCAATAACGTGACGGGGACAATATTAATGACGGAAAAACTGGCGAGCACCATTATCCCGCTTTATGACGAACATGCTGCCGCCTGGGAACGCCTCAGGTCCACCACGCTGTTTGAACGGCCGTGGCTCGACCGCTTTTTGCAGCTGGCCCCGGCCAATGCCCGGCTGCTGGATCTCGGCTGCGGCAATGGTACGCCGATCGCCGCCTATTTTATCGATCAAGGGTATCGGGTGACCGGCATCGACAGCTCCCAGGCGATGATTGCGCGCTGCCGGCAACGTTTTCCGCAGCAAGAATGGCGGCAGACGGATATGCGCCAGCTGGATTTGGCGGTCAGGTTCGACGGCCTGCTGGCCTGGGACAGTTTCTTTCATCTGGCGCGCGACGATCAGCGCCGCATGTTTCCGCTGTTCAGACGGCATGCCAATCCGCATGCCGCACTGATGTTCACCAGCGGCCCTGCAGACGGCGTGGCGATCGGCAGCTTCGAAGGCCAGCCGTTGTTTCACGCCAGCCTGGCGCCGGAAGAGTATAGGCGCTTATTGCAGGAGAACGGCTTCCGCGTGGTCGACCATATCGTGGAAGATCCCGCCTGCGGGGGGAGAACGGTGTGGCTGGCGCAGGTTGATGAGTGACAATGTCACGGTCGGGTTCTCCTGAACCCGACCGTTAACCTTATTTGGCGCTGACGCGCCAAACGGTATTGCCGACGTCATCCGCAACCAGCAAAGCGCCGGTCTTATCGACAGCCAACCCCACCGGGGCGCCATAGAGTTCCTTCTCGTCGTCGGAGACAAAGCCGGTGACCACCGCTTTGAGCTTGCCAACCGGCTTGCCTTGTTCAAACGCCACATAGCTGACCCGGTAGCCGTTCAGCGGCGATCGATCCCAACTGCCGTGTTCGCTGATAAAGGCGCCGCCGTGATAGTCGGCCGGCAAAGCGCTCGCGGTGTAGAACAGCAGCCCCAGCGGCGCGACGTGCGAGCTGAGCGCGTAGTCCGGCTTGATGGCTTTCGCCACAAGATCCGGCCGCGCCGGCTGCACCCGCCGATCGACATGTTGACCAAAGTAGCTGTAAGGCCAGCCGTAGAACCCGCCGTCCTGCACCGAGGTCAGGTAGTCCGGCACCAGATCGGCGCCGATCTCGTCACGCTCGTTGACGATAGCCCACAGCTTGCCGCTGTGCGGCTCCCACTGCAGCCCGGTCGGGTTGCGCAGGCCGCTGGCAAAAATGCGGCTGGCGCCGGAGGCGGTGTCGACTTCCAGCACGGCGGCGCGCCGGTACTCTACGGCCAGGCCGTTCTCGGTGATGTTGCTGTTGGAACCCACCCCGACATACAGCTTCTTCCCGTCTGGGCTGGCCAACAGCGCCTTGGTCCAGTGGTGATTGATTGTGTCCGGCAGGTCGGCCAGCTCTTTACCCGCATCGCTGATGCGCGTCTCACCCGGCTGATAGGCGTACTGCATGATGTTGCCGGTGTTGGCCACGTACAGCGTGTTGCCAATCAGCTGGACGCCAAATGGGGAATCGAGCCCCTCGAGGAAAACATGCTTTTCCCAACTGCCGTCGGCAGTGGGGCGTAGCAGGGTGATGCGGTTGCCGCCTTTGCCGCCTTTACCGGATTGGCCTTTCACCAGGCCGGCGATCAGTTGCTTGGTCGTGCTTACCGCTTCGGTGCCCGGCCCGTTGGCTTCCACTACCAACACATCGCCGTTGGGCAGGGTAAGCAACTGGCGCGGATGCAGTAAACCGTCCGCCACCTTTTCGATTTTCAAGCCTTCGGCCACTTTCGGCATCTGGTTCTGTTGCCAGCCCACGCCCTTAGGCACCTGCATCGGCGGGATCAGGAAGTTTTGCGCCGCCGGCAACGTCGGATCCGGGCCCATTTGTTGCTCTGGCGAAATGACGGCGCTGTTATCACAACCTGCCAGTGCCAAAACGGCAGCCAGAGAGAGCGCCAGGGATGATAGCTTCATGAAAACCTCCTTATTTTGCACGGGCAGCAAGGGCCAGCAGAATATTAGCCAGGCTCAGCAGCGCGACCACGATGGCAGACAGCACCACACCTTGCGGCACCACGGCATACGCATCACGGCTATGCACGAAAGCGTTGACGATGGCGAGAACGATGGCGATCAGATTCAACCAGAAGTGGAGTTTGACCGATGCTCCCAGCCGGCGGCTGCTGCCGAACCACACCTGCACCAGGTTAATCAGCCGGGGAATAATGGCAAAAACCAGGCCGATGGCGATCAGCCAACCGGCACCATTGACCCACTGAATATTCGCCGTGTAGGCATAGATAATGTCGAAAATCAGCGCCGCAGTGAAAAATCCGTAGGGTATCGGGTTGAGCCATTCATAGACGGCCACCGCAGCCGCTGAAGGCCTTGCTGTCGTTTGCGTGGTCATTCAGGTATCTCCATGAAAAATGATGAGTAAAAAGGGCATTGACCTCTTAAAGCTTTGTTCAGATTCAGCGATTTGAACAATTTTGATTCTCATTTTTAGCATGCGATGTTAAAACCGAAACCATCACTTCGGCATTATCAATGGGTTAGCATTACCAGGAGGAAGGGCATGAGCATAGAACGCGTTCAGCGATTTCTGACCGAGCACGCACCGGAAGCGACGGTAACGGTGTTGGCAAAGAACACCGCGACGGTGGCGCTGGCGGCGGAAGCCTTTGGCGTTGAGAGTGGGCAGATCGCCAAGACGCTGTCGTTTCGCGTGAACGACGGCGTGGTGCTGTTGGTGATGGCGGGAACCGCCCGGATCGACAACAAAAAGTACAAGCAATACTTCGGCGTAAAGGCGCGCATGCTGCCGGCAGAGGAGGTGGAGGCGCTGACCGGCTATCCGCCCGGCGGCGTTTGCCCCTTTGCCGCGCTGGAATCGGTCAGAATTTACTGCGATCGCAGCCTGCGTGATTACGATGAAGTGCTTCCGGCAGGCGGTAGCGATAATTCAGGCGTGAGAATTGCGCCACAACGGCTCGCCAGCATCACCGGAGCAGAGTGGATTGACGTGACAGGGCAACGCTAAGTGACGACGTCACATTTGTGTTATGTTAAATAGAGATGGTAGCTACTTAGTTAATGTGCTGTTTTAACTGAAAAAATCACTAATCCAGCGAGATATGGCAAACCGCCTCGATATTATGGCCATCCGGGGCGATCACAAATGCCGCATAGTAGTGAGCATGGTATTGGGGCCGCAAACCGGGCGCGCCGTTGTCTTTGCCGCCGGCGTTTAACGCGGCATGGTAGAACGCATCGACCTGTTCACGGCTGCTGGCGGCAAATGCCAGGTGCAGATGCGCCGGTTTTTCATCGGTCTGAAACAGACATAAGGAAACGTTACCTCGATCGGGACACATTTCAACGCCGTAAGCGGGTTCACCTTCGGCCACGACTTTTACGCCCAGCGGCGCCAGCGCATTGAGGAAAAACGCTTTGCTGAGGGCGAAGTCGCTAACGCCAAATTTCACATGGTCAAACATGGAAATGCTCCTGGGGGATGCAGAAAATGTCCCATTCAGTATAGCCAGCGCCGTGATTGGTGGAGGAAGCGGTGCAAACAACACCAATGCGCATTTAACATGCAAATAGTGCCCGTTTAGGAGACGCGTTTGGGAGAAATCTGCAGTATCGTAGCTGCCGAATTTTCTCAGATTTCACGTAGCGCGATCAAAAAAGCAGGGGGTTCCTGGCCAATGCCGGCAGGTATACGCCATTGAAAATTATGCCCGGTCATCATTAATGAAGTGGACAATGGCAGCGTGCATCAGCACGGTCGAGGCTTATGATCCGCAGCGAGTGGAGCGTTATAAAGGTGAAGCGCTGAAACTACGCGAGATACTGGCTGGCGAGAACGGCAACGTCGCGTGGCGAGAACGGGATTGCCGGCAGGCGTTACGACATCAAGGGAAACGACAATCGCACGCATCACGTGCATGTATTTACTGCGGGAAGTGAACAGGCGATCAGACATTTGGCGTTCAGAGATTATCTGCGCAAGCATCATGGTGTTGCTCAGCAATACGCGGAGACTGCGGAAGCCTGTAGATAAAAACCAGAGGCCTATGGCCGGCTGAAAAACGAATTTGTTCAAAGGCATGAGCAGCTGGTGCGGACTTGGTTGGCCGCAGGAGAAACCCCATGAATCAGGCCTGGACGCCAGAATCCCTGTATCCTTACCTTGGTGCGCATAATGTATATTATGTTAAATGGAATTACTGGGTACGCACCGGGGTTATCCTGCCCGTCCTTTCTCACCTCACCTTCAAGGCTTATCAGACTGATATCCTTTTTTATGTTTAAGCCCATCTATCGACACATCTCAGTTTCATCATCTCAGTTTAGCCCTTAGTCGGCGTACCTTGATGAAAGCGCATCTGCCAACCCGCCTTTTCCGTCAGGAGCCAAATCGATGAGCGTTCGGTGCAACGAACGACGCGGCCCTGCGCGTCACGCTGAAAACTTTTATACGTCAGCAACACGGCGCCTTCACTGATTTTCGCCAGCTTAAAGCCTGCGGCGAAAATCGGCGGATAATCCGTTTCCATCTCCAGCGCCGCAACGGTTTGGCATTTGTCATAACGTAGGCCTGAACGACCAATCTCTTCAAAGTCTTCATGCAACAATGCCGCAACACGCTGCGGATCGCGGCGCACCGTTGACTGGTGCAGTTCAACTTCAAGCGTCTGGAATAGACTCAGCAACACTGCAGAATGGGTCAAAATACCCTCCTTTTTTGATCGCGCTACGTGAAATCTGAGAAAAATTGCGACCCATGGTAACGCAGAAAAATGCATGCGGGTCCGCCTTTATTTAACGTTCAGCTGACAGCCCCGACAGAAAAATACCTGTTTCAACCCTATTGATTGCCTGCACTTCACCCCTTGTGTCTCGTAAACACAAAAATACGACTCGTGACATCAAGAACACGGGGCCGCTGATAAGTATACTTTTAACCTATTAAACAATAAGGAGCATAAATAATGCGCATTGCTATACATGACTCTCTTGGCCAGCCAGAGCAAGTTATTCGTATCGAACAAACCTCTCGCCCGAAGCCAAAAGCCGGCGAAGTGTTGTTGCAGATGGTTCTCTCACCGATTCACAACCATGACCTGATGCAAATTTCTGGTACCTACGGCATCAAACCGGAGTTACCTGCCCGAGCAGGAACCGAAGCTCTCGGCCGTGTTATCGAGGTTGGCGCAGATGTGAAGCACTTGAAAGTTGGCCAGCGCGTAGCCGTATCGGGGGCCATCGGCACTTGGGCCGACGCTTTTGTCGCACCCGCCGCCACACTCTTGCCGGTTCCGGATGATATCAGTGATGAACTGGCGGCCCAATTACTCGTTATGCCATCAAGCGCAACCGTTGTGTTAGATGACCTGGGCGTTAAAAGCGGTCAATGGATGATCTTGAGTGCCGCCGCGGGAGCCGTAGGCAAGAACCTTGCGCTATTGGCGGCCTCTCGCCAGATCCGGGTTATTGGTCTGGTCAATCAAGAGCATCAGGTGCAAGAGCTAAAAGAACTCGGCGTTGACGTGGTTGAAAATACGGAAATAGAGGGTTGGCAATCGCGCATAAAGGCGGCGTTAAACGGGGAGCCACTGCTCTTTGGGCTGGACTCTGTGGCGGGAAAGCTCACCGGGGAAATGTTGAGCATCATGAATGATAATGCCACGCTGGTCGTGTTTGGCGCCATGAGCAATCAACCGCTATATATTGACTATCAGGATGTCATTTTCAAACAAGCCATCATTCGCGGTTTCTGGGGGTTGCGGAAATTCGCTGCGTTGAGCGACGAATACCGATCACGAATGATCTCAGAGATTATAACGTTGGCCCAAAAAGATGGGTTGAATCTGCCAGTAGCCGCTGTCTATGACCTTGGCGATATTGCAAAAGCCATCGGCACCAAGCATGTGCCAGGTAAAGTGTTACTGCGCGGCAGCGATATTGAGCGCTAATCTGATGCGGTCGATCGAGTGATGCGACCGCCCTATCTGGAGATACACAATGAAAATAGATATTTGGTCTGATGTCATCTGTCCATTTTGTTATATCGGTAAGCGGAAATTGGAAGCCGCTTTAGAGCAAACAGGTATCCAGGCAGAGATCGAATGGCACAGTTTTGAACTAAGCCCAGATTCTCCTCGCTATCACGGGGTCTCTCTGCCGGAAACGATGAGCCAGATGTATGGGATCAGCCGGGAACGGGCTTTGGCGATCTTGAAACACGAGGAGCAGGAAGCCAGCCGTATGGGGCTGGACTTCCAGTGGGAGATTGCCAAGCCAGGCAATACATTTGATGTCCATCGCTTGATCCATTTGGCAAAGTTTTATGAATTAGGAGACAAAGCCAAAGAAAGATTTTTGAAGGCTTATTTCACAGAGGGACAAGACATCGGCGATCAACAGGTCCTTCGGGCGCTAGCGCTCGAGATCGGTTTGCCCGCAGATAAGATCGATGACGTACTGGAGAATAATCTTTTTGCTGATGAAGTGCGCTTTGATGAGTGGGATGCCCGTAATCGTGGCATCCGTGGCGTGCCCTACTTTGTTATCAACGATAGCGCTACGGTGTCTGGCGCCCGTGAAGTTAATGAGTTTATCAATGTGCTGCGTGACCAAGTGGCTCTGCTGGCCTCACAAGCGGAGACAGGAATATGCAATGGCGGATTTTGTGAAATCAAGAAATAATGACGTCACTCTTACCGTACGCTGAGGTGCAAAGATGATGGTACGTTCTACCGGCATGAAAGGTTATTCCAGCCTCATGAAAGACCTTGGCGTCGACCCATTGCCACTGCTTTACAAACATGGTTTACCCGAGGATTTAGGCGAAGTCGATGACGCGCTGGTGCCGTTGATTCCCGTGATGCAACTCATGGAAGATAGCGCATCTGCCTCACAGCATTTTGATCTTGGCCTGAGGCTCGCCGCACAGCAAGATATTGATATTGTTGGTCCTCTTGCTCTGGCTATACGCCATTCAGCAAATGTATATGAAGCAATGTATACGTCTTCACAATATATGTATGTGCATAGCACCGCGATTCATCTTGGCCTGGTTGAACCAAGCCCACTCATTCCCGATTCTGTTGAAGTGCGTATTGAGATCGGCGTGCCTAATGCACCTATGTTTCGGCAAACTATCGACCAATGTCTGGGCAGAATGCACCATATGCTCAAGTCTTTTGCCAAAGAAAATTATCAGTTACTGGCGATAACCTTCCCTTATGAAGGGAAACCGGATTACGGCGCCTATCAGCGTTTTTTTGGCCGAGCGGTCATTTATCCTGAGCACGAATACATTGGGCTACACGTATCGCCGAAAACCTTGAGCAGCAAAATCGATAATATTAACCCGGCATTGAAACGCATTGCCCTGGAATATCTACAGATGCACTACGGCAACCCGGAATTATCGATGGTGAGTCGTGTCCGTCGAGCCCTGCATTGCACGATAGGAACATCCGGTGGAAGCAAGTCTTCAATTGCGGAGTTGCTGTTTTTACACCCACGGACAATGCAACGAAAATTGGCCGAAGAAAACGCGACTTTTGACCTGATCCGTGATGAAGTCCGCCAGGAAATCGCATTTCGTTTTCTCACGCAAACCCGTATGCCGCTGTCACAGTTGGCACCTTTGCTCGGTTTTGCCGATCAATCGGTCCTTACGGTTTCATCCAGACGCTGGTTTGGTATGCCGCCCTCCAAAGTCAGGGCGATGAATTCAGCGACCAATGGATAAGGATATAATATGCATAGAGCCGAAGTGGTCAGGGTAATGTTGGCCTGGATTGAGGAAAATATCTCTGGCAGGCTCACGTTAGATGAAGTTACTTGCCGATCCGGGTACTCAAAATGGCATTTTCAGCGGATATTTAGAGAGGAGACCGGGAAGATTCTCGGGCAATATCTTCGTGAGCGACGTCTCACTCATACAGCATTTGAATTAAGGCTGTCAAAAAAATCAATCACTGACATTGCGTGGGATCACGGGTTTGATTCGGTGCAAGCATTCACCCGCTCGTTTAAGCGTCAATTCCAGGTGACCCCTGCCGTTTACAGGAAAACCCCCTCCTGGCCCTATAATGGGATGTGCCCACCAATACGTCTCGAGTTAATTAATGTACCGCCGATGAATATCGTGCTACAGCAAGAGATACGGCTTCTGGGGCGATTTAACTATTACTCTTACCCCAGGTGTCGTATTGATGATGGGCAGTTGCAGCTATGGATGAAATACTGGGTTAATTTTATTTCAGCGCTGACCAGCCGGCCTAAAAACCTCGTCGGATTGCTAAACTATCACGCAGGCGAGAAAAAAATAGACTCCGTTGACTTTAGTTACGTCACCTGCGTAAAGGGTGACGAACAAGGCGATGAATATCCCGATCTCCATGCCATTAACATTCCTGGCGGCATGTACGCTTGCTTCTATTATAAGGGTGTGGCCGAGAAGCTTAATGAATTCATTTGCCATATTTACGATACATGGCTGCCGTTGAAGGGACTCAATCGTTTAAATGGGTATGATGTCATCAAATATTCAATCGATGAGTCACCAACCAGCGCCTATGACATGAAAAACATTGAGATTGAATACTGCATTCCAATATAGGCAGAGGCTCTCACGCCCGTCTTCCCCTCAGCTATTTTTCACATGCGACCGCCGAACTCGCAATTCCCCATGCCGCCAGGCCCCGTCTGCCGTGGCGCGATTGTCGATCAGGCGATTCAAGGCCTCCTCGACCAGCCGATCGATGCGTTGGCTGTAGCTGGTCAGCGCCCAATTGGCTGAGCCGGCTTCGTCGATATCGTCGAAACCTACCACGGCCATTGCAGACGACGGCGCCGTTTGTCTGAGCGCCTCGAGCGCCCCCAGCGCCAACACGTCGTTCTCGCAGAACAATGCCTCAACCCGCTCACTTTCCGGCGTTGCCTGCAGGTATTCACTCATCAGTTGGAAACCGCGCTGGCGATCGTAGTGGCCAGCGGTGAGCACCCGATCCAACTGAAAGCCGGCGGACATCAATTTGTCACGGTAGCCTTCCATACGCAGCAAATGGCTGCTTTGCGTGTCTGGCCCCTTCATGTAGCCAAAGCGCCGATGCCCTTGTTCTATCAGCAACCCAGCGATCTCTTCGCCGGCGCGGTAGCCGTCGATATTGACCACATCAATGTGTTCACTTTCCGTATTGCGACACACCTGCACCAGCGGGATCTGATGCAGATCTTGCGCGATTGCCACCCACTCTTTGGTTAACACGGTCGCCAGGAACAGAATGCCATCGACCTGCAGCTGATCGGCCATCGCCATCACCGCCCGGTAATTTTCTCCGGCGGTGATGTTCAGCAGCAGCGCCATGTAGCCGCGGGTTTGCAACTGTCTGGTCACCATATCAAGCATCATCATCGAATGTGGATTCTTCATCTCGTCGATGGCCACGCCGATGATGTGCGTGCGTTTTTGCGACAGGCTACGTGCCAGCAGGTTCGGCCGATAACCCAGCTCGGCCGCCGCCGCCAGCACGCTTTCACGCGCGCTGTCCGAGATCGACGCGCCGGGCGTAAAGGCGCGTGATACCGTCCATTTGGAAACGCCGGCCTTTTCGGCGACGTCGCTGGCGGTGGCTTTGTGGTGTTTCATCATGATTGTGTCGATCCCTGCTTCGGTGAAGTCAAACTATATCCTGTTCGCTCAGATCCCCTAAGCGCCCGTCGACATGCCTGCTGCAATTATGTGCTGTTTTTGCACCCGATTGCAATTCGTTGTGCAACCGGGTGCAAAATGTAAACGGTTTGTGATCGTCTACGCTGTTTTCACCTTTCCCCTATTGACCAAATTTTATCCATCATTGACATTCACGGTGGCATTCAGAGACTCATCGCCCTTTTGTCTTCTGTTTTGCACCCGGTTGCAAAGACACTGTTTTTACACAACACCTCTCTTCTCAACAGGATACCGTAATGAAAAAAACCAGACTGCTGTTGATGTTAGCCTGCTCGCTGTTCGTCGGAACCTCCCAGGCCAAGACCTGGCAGGTCGGCGTCGCGCTGGCCAATTTCGATCTCAACTTCGTCTCTATCCTGCGCAGCCAAATGGCGCGTGAATTGGCTGCGCAGCAGTTGCAAGGCCAGTTCGTCGATGCCAAAGGCGATGTCGCCTTGCAGGTGCAGCAGGTAGAGGATCTGATCAACCAGGGCGTAAACGCCATTATCCTCAACCCGGTCGATACGCAAGGCGTCCAGCCGATGATGGCGGCCGCCCAACGTGCCGCGATCCCCCTCATTTTCGTCAATCGCAAACCGGAAGTGCCGCTGGTCGGTGCGACGGCCTACGTCGGTTCTGATTCGGCGCTCAGCGGCCGCCTGCAGATGGAGGCTCTGGCGAAAAAAATGAACTATCGCGGCAACGTGGCGATCCTGATGGGCGCCCTCTCCAACGAAGAAACTCGTGAACGCACCCGTGCGGTGGAAGCGGTGATCGCCAAGCACAAAGATCTGAAAGTAGTAGAGAAACAGACCGCCAAATGGCAGCGCAATGAAGCGGTCGACGTGGTCTCTGGCTGGTTGCTGAACGGCGCGCCGATCGATGCGATCGCCGCCAACAACGACGAGATGGCCATCGGTGCAATCATGGCGCTGAAGCAGGCCAAAAAGAACGGCGTGCTGGTTGCCGGCATTGATGGCACACCCGACGGCCTGCAATTTATCAAGAACGGCGACATGGCAGTGACCATTTTCCAGGATGCCAAAGCCCAGGCGATCGGCGCGGTGCAAGTGACCCGAGCGATGTTGGATCGCGCTAAAACCGAGCCTTACAACTGGGTGCCTTATGCCACCGTGACGGGAGAAAACTACCCGCAATTTGCACAGATGAACCAGAAATAAATCGTTGCCACTCTCTTTTTCAACTCATTTTGCACCCGAGTGCAAAACACAATCTCAGGAGTCAGCATGTTAAATGGTGAAAGAAGCATCCCTCGCCCGCTGCGTTGGGCGATGATCGGCGGTGGCCGCCTCAGCCAGGTGGGCTACAAACACCGTTCCGGCGCCCTGCGCGATAATACCGCCTTTCGGCTGGTCGCCGGTGCCTTTGATATCGACGCGGTGCGCGGTCGTGAGTTCGGCGTTAATCTCGGCGTGCCCGCCGAACGCTGTTATGACGACTACCAGCAGCTGCTGGAGCAGGAGGCTAACCGCGAAGATGGCGTTGAGGTGGTGACCATCGCCACCCCCAACGGCACCCACTATGAAATCACGCGCGCCGCGCTGAATGCCGGCCTGCATGTCATCTGCGAAAAACCGCTGTTCTTCTCCACGGCGCAGGCGAAAGAAATCAAGGCGCTGGCGGCGGAGAAAAGCCTGATCGTCGGCGTAACCTACGGCTTCTCCGGCCATCCGCTGCTGATGCAGATGCGCGCCATGATCGCGAACGGCGACATCGGCGAAGTGCGCATGGTCGAATTGCAGTATACCCACGGCTTCAACGCCAACGAGAGCGCAGACAAGTTCGAGGCGCAAAAGTGGCGCGTTGACCCGAAAATCGCCGGCCCCACTTTTGTGCTGGGCGATATCTCCACCCACACCTTTTACATTTCGCAGCTGGTGATGCCCGACATGAAGATCGCCTCCCTGCTGTGCGATCGCCAGAGTTTTATCCCTTCTCGCGCCCCGCTGGAAGACAACGCCATGGTGCTCATGCACTACGAAAACGGCGCCGTCGGCCGCATGTGGGCCTCCGCCGTCAATGCGGGCGCAATGGACAGCCAAAGCATCCGCGTGGTGGGCTCACGCGCCAGCTTGCAGTGGAGCGATTCCACGCCCGGCGAATTGCGCTATGAGATCCAGGGGCGGCCCAACCAAACGCTGCACCACGGTATGCCCTATCTGGACGACAGCGCGCTGGCCGAAGAGCGGCTCGGCGCGCTGCATACCGAAGGCCTGGCCGAATCCTGGGCCAATATCTACCTCAAGTTCGCCATCGCCATCAGCGCCAGCCAGCGCGGCGATCGGCAAGCGCTGGCCACGCTGATCTACCCGGATATCGACGCCGGATTGGAAGGCGTGCGCTGGATTGAAAACTGCGTTCGCTCCGCCGACAACGGCGCCACCTGGGTCAATTACCTATAAGGAAAACACCATGAAACTTTCATTCTGTACCGACAGCCTGGGCCATTTGCCCTTCGAGCCCATGCTGGACCGGTTGCTGGAACTGGGGGTGCTCGGCGTGGAAATGACCACCGGCGGCTGGTCTCCGGCCCCCCATCTGGATGCCGACGATCTGCTGGCTAACCCGGCCAAACGCCGGCAGCTGCAGCAGGCGCTGGCCAGCCGCGGCATGGAAATCGCCGCACTCAATGTCTCCGGCAACCCGCTGGATCCGGGCGAGCTGGGGCGGCGCCATCTGCGACAAACCGACAATACGCTGGAGCTGGCAGGCCTGTTGGGGGTAAAAAAGATCGTCATGATGAGCGGGCTGCCGCCGGCCAGCCCGCATGACACCATCCCCAACTGGATCACCTATACCGTCAGTTGGCCGCCCACGGTAAAAAACTGTCTGGACTATCAATGGAATGAGGTGGCGATCCCCTATTGGCGCACACTGGTCGACAAAGCCAGGGAGTGTGGCGTCGAACGGTTCGCGCTGGAGAACTTCAGCGCCATGCTGGTGTGGAACCCGCAGACGCTGTTCCGGCTGCGCGACGCGGTCGGCCCGATGGTAGGCCTGAACCTCGATCCCAGCCACCTGATCTGGATGGGGGCAGATCCCATCGCGGTAGCCCGCGCCCTCGGCCCCGCCATTCACCATGTGCACGGCAAAGACGTGCGCCTTGAGCGCGGCATCGTCGAGGTTAACGGGCTGTTGGAGACCAAACCAATCGACGACGTGGCCGGTCGGGCCTGGAATTACGTCGCCGTCGGCTGCGGGCGGGATCTGCAGTGGTGGAAGGAGTTCTTCTCGGTGGTGCGCATGACGGGCTATAACGACTGGGTGTCGCTGGAGATGGAAGACCTGACCATGTCGGTCGATGCCGGGATCGCCTCCTCCGTTCAGGCGCTGCAACAGACGATCAGCAGGTAACCCCAGGCGCAGCGGTTGCGGCCGCTGCGCCAGATTCATCCTGTGTTGCACCGTTACGGGGTTATCGCCAACTTAATCACGCCATCGCGCTTTTCAGAGAACAGGTGGTAAGCCTCGGCAATATTCTCCAGCTGAAAACGATGCGTCACGAACGGTGTGAGATCCAAACCGCCATGCTGGATAACGTTCATCATTCTGCGCATCCGCTCCTTACCGCCAGGGCACAGAGCCGTACGAATCGTATGATCGCCCAGCCCATAGGCGAACGCCTCGACAGGCAATTGAATATCGTCGCTATAGACGCCGAGGCTGGACAGTGTCCCGCCAGGTTTTAAGACACGCAGCGCTTGATTAAAGGTGGCTTGCGTCCCCAAACACTCGATGCTGGCGTCCACACCACGCCCCGCCGTAATCTTGAATATTTCATCAATCACATCGGTTTCCTTGTAATTCAGCATGACGTTTGCCCCCATCTTTCCCGCCATCATCAGCTTTTCGGGAGAGCTGCTGATGGCAATAATCAGGCTGGCGCCCTGCAGGCGAGCGCCCGCAGTGGCGCATAAACCGATCGGCCCCTGGGCGAAGATGGCCACCGTATCACCAATTTTAATGTTGGCATTTTCCGCGCCTTTAAAACCGGTAGACATCACATCCGGGCACATCAGCACCTGTTCATCCGTCAGACCGTCCGGTATGAGCGCCAAATTGGCTTCAGCATCAGGCACCAGTACATATTCAGCCTGGGTACCGTCGATAACATTGCCGAAGCGCCAACCCGCCGTGGCTTTATATCCATGGCAAGGACATTCCGGCAAGTAGGCGCCATCCTGGGCGGGAAATCCATCCTGGCAGGCATAGGACGTAAAAGAGGGGCAAATGGCACCGGCCAACGCCCGCTGCCCTTCTTTAAAGCCTTTAACATTGCTCCCGAGCTTTTCTATAATCCCAACCGGCTCATGCCCCACGGTCAGTCCGTGAGGCACGGCATATTCACCCTTAAGAATATGAATATCGGTACCGCAGATTGTCGTCGTGGTTATTTTGAGCAAAGCATCGTTGGGGCCAGGAGAAGGAATCGGTTTTTCAATGAGTTCTATTCTCCCCCTTTCGATAAAGGCGGCGGCTTTCATCATGCGCATGGTGGAAGATCCTTTGGTTTTTGTCGAGGCAATTACAAGAAATAATAATCTAATTGGTTATTTTTTCTATTTTAATGCCCTGTGAAACAATTGTTGCCTCCAATGATTTCAATGGTAAAGTAAAATAATAGATATAATTAACCAAAGAATTAACCCCACCCCGAAAAACTATTTACCCTCATATTTTCGAATAGAGTATTAGCTTAAGAAAAGAATGATTAATATCCTAGCGAAAGCTGCATGATTTCTCTTTCTAAATACCCTGTGCTAAGCGAAAATATGCGTTATCTGATTGATAGAACATGCAGGAAACGCCATGTCACGATTCACCCTCATCTCGCTGAGCCTGGCACTTGCCGGTTGCGCGCCATTGCAACCTGATGGCTGTGAAAAAGCCAGTGCGGTGAACGATTGCGTCTATGCCTGGCGTGCAGGCAGCAATGTTCCAATGGCAAAGCAACCGCCTAACCTGGGATGCGACGGACAAGTCTTTTATGAGCGGCCATACTATTCCGCCTCTGCGAAGGCTGAAAAACGTGAAGGCGAAGTGAGCGCAACGTTTGATGTTGATGATAAGGGTAAAGCCAGAAATATCGTGCTAACGGGCACACCGGAATTCTATCGCGACACCAAAAGCGCTATCGCACGCAGCTGCTGGGTACCAGGCAGCGTTAATGAAACAGTGTTGTTTACTTTTAAACTCTCTGGTGATGCTGAAGCCAACCGATAAGCGCAGGATTGGTTCCCTTGCAACGGTTGACTCAACGGGCGGCGGCGGCATTCACCGCCGTTACAGCATCCACTCGATCGGCAGCCAGCCGGCCACGGTGAGAACGATGCGTTTTACCCAGCCGGCGCCGGGCTCTTGCTGGTGTACCTCGGTGTGGCCGTCTTCGAAGGCTTCGTTCCACACCATTTTGCCCTCGGGTGTCAATGCCGGCCGATAGGCGGCGTACTCGAGCGGGCCATCAAACAGTTGGCGGGTGTCGGCCGCCAACGTCGGGCTATCGATCAAAAAGCCCATTTCGCAGTTCAGGTGCGCCGAGCGCGGGTCAAAATTGAACGAGCCGATAAACACCCGTTTATCGTCGATGGCGAAGGTTTTCGCGTGCAGCGCCGCGCCGGACAGCCCCAGCGGTTTGAGTTCCTTGCGCCCCGTCGGTTGGCCGGCGCGCAGCTTCAGCTCGAACAGTTCCACGCCCGCCTGCAGCAGATCGCGGCGGTATTTGGCGTAGCCGGCATGGACCACCAGCACGTCGGTGGTGTTCATCGCGTTGGTCAGCACGCGTATGGATTTCCCCTGCCTGGCAAGCGATTCAAAGAAGGCCGCCCCTTCCCGCCCCGGTACGAAATAGGCGGAAACCAGCTCCAACTGCTGGTTGACGCCACCGATGATCTTACCGAGCTGCGTCACCATCAAACGATCGTGCGCGGCCTTGCCCAGACCTTTCGCCGGATCGTCGGCCACCAGCTGCACCGTCGTGAATTCAGGCTGTACGGCGCCATCGCGGAAGCGCACCGCGCTGGTTTCCAACTGCACCGCCAGCTTGCGGGCGCGTTCGCTGCTTTCGGTCGCGGCGGCCTGCGTCAGGAATGCCGAGAGGTTGCCTTTGCCCTTGATAATCTGCTCAACGCCAAACACCGAGGCGCTGTTCCAGTAGCGGTCGAAGACCTCGGAGGTCTCCGCCACCACGCTGCCCGCGCTCAACACGTCGAGATCGAGGAAATAGTTTTCGTCGCCGACCTGAAAATATTCGTCGCCGATGTTGCGGCCACCGATGATCGCCACGGCGCCGTCGACGATGAAAGACTTGTTATGCATGCGCCGGTTCATGCGCATAAAGTCAAAGGCGTAGCCGGCCAGCTTCGGCGTGCGCACCGTTGACGGGTTGAACAGGCGGATCTCGACGTTTTCCTGGGCGTTCAACGCCGCCAGAGTCTCGTCCATGGCGACGCCGTTATCGTCCAACAGCAGACGCACGCGCACGCCGCGTTGAGCCGCGTCATACAAGGTTTTCAGCAGGATCTGCCCGGAGGTGTCGTTATGCCAGATATAGTACTGAGCGTCGATCGACCTTTCCGCCATCCGCGCCAGCGCCAGGCGGCTGGCGAACGCATCGTGCCCGCTGACCAGCGGCACCACGCCGCTCAGGCCCGGATGTGCCGCCATCAGTTCGGCGGCTCGAGCCGGCAGTTGGGCAGCGGGATCTGCCGGCAATGCCGCCTGTGGCGGACGCTGGGAAATATCAGGCAAACGAAAGATGGCTCTTGCCGCAATAATGGCGATCGTCACGGCAAGAATCAGATACAGGACAACTTTTATCACGGGAAGCGGCCTCGGCGGTTGACTGCTTTGCTTTATACGTCATTAGGTTGCTTCAATCCATAGGAGAAGCGCGCGATGCGAACGGCTATAGCGTAAAGCGCGAAGGCGAAACGCCAAACAGTTTTTTGAACGCCACTGAATAGGCGCTGTGGCTCTCGTAGCCGCTTTCGAAAGCGGCATGGATGATCGAGTTGCCCGCCAGCAACAGCGGAATCGACGACAGCAGCCGCAAGCGCTGTTTCCACTGGCCGAAGGTGATGCCGGTTTGTTGAGTGAAGTGACGCTGAAAGGTTTTCGCACTGATCGACAATGAATCCGCCCAGATCTCAATGCCGCGATCGTCGGCCGGCGTGATGACCAACTGCCGGCAAATCTCGGCCATTCTCGCCTCCATCGGCCAGGGAAGATGCAGCGCCAGCTGCGGCTGCAGGCTCAGTTCCTCCAGGAACAAGGCTCTGAGCAGCGCGTGGCGTTTAGTCTCCTCGCCCTCTGGCGCCAACGTCGCCAGCTGGGCGATCAGCTCGCGCAGCAGCGGTGACACCTGCAAGACGCCATCGCGCAACGGCAACCGCTCAGCGGTGAATTCATCGACAAAAATCCCGTAAACGCAAATGTTACTCTGCATGACCAGTTGATGTTCTACCCCCGGTCGCAGCCAGACTGCGGTGGTAGGCGGCACGATCCAACGCCCGCAGCTCGCCTCGACCGCCATCACGCCCTGTTGCGAATAGAGCAAATGGCAGCGTTTATGCGAGTGGTAAGGAATGACAAAGCCCGCCGGATAGTGTTTCACCAGCCCCGTCACCTCGAACGCGGAGTTTTCGTGGCCGCTGAGGTCGATGCGTTTTATTTCGGCGTTGTCGACGTCGAATCCCATGGTCGTTTGTCCCTTTTGATAACGCGAATGTCTTTTATTTGATAGAGAGGTCGCATGATCCTCCATATAGTGACGTTCTCGCAAGCCACACCAGGGGCCTTATGCGAAGAAACACACTATTTACACCAACATTTCATCGTTCTGCGTAAAACGGAGGCGATGACGTTGCGCAGGCGCTGCGCAATGGCGGCACGTTGCGGGGGCGACGTGGCCGAAAGTGATGGAAAGGGAAAGCGCGGTGGCATAAGTCAGGAGGTGTACGCATCAATCAGCAGACAGCTCAGCCTGGGGGGCGGCTCAACGCTGAATGGATATGGAGAGCGCCTAGGCTCTCCTCTATCCATTGCCGTTATCCCATCAACGGGCCAGTTCGGCGCCGTCCAGTTCGGAAATCGCCAGACAAATCACTTCCGTAATAGCCTGCACCGTATAGGCGGTATTGGCGGGAATAATTAACATTTCATGAGGTTGCAGCGTTTGATCGTCAACCTTCATCTCACCGCTCAACACCATCAGCTTCACCCACCCCGGATGAAAGCGCGCCGGTTGTCGGCTGCCCGCATCCAGCTTCAGCAACGCCGTATGGCCAGGCGTCTCCCGTTTCAAAATATGAAAGTGCACCCCATCGTAAGGCATGTTTTCGTAATGCAGTGACGCCAGTGTTCTCTTATGCATGGTAAGTGTCCTCGTGACCTGTGAGTAGCTGCTCCGCCTTCGGTCGCCGTAAAAACGATTGGCGGCTGTCCCTACCGAAAGCACCGGCTCGCAGCCTCTTGGCGAACGGATTAACTGTCGTACTTGCAGCGGCCAGCGGCCGTCGCGTCATGCCTAACCTGCCTCAGGCATGCTACTAAATATATAAGAGCCTCGCCGACCGCGCAAAAAACTGCAGCGACGTTGAGCGCGTTACAACGCTAATCCGTAATGGGAGAGTGCGATAACAATGCGTGATTTTGTCTCATTCATCTGATGATGCTCGCGCCTCACGCCACAGCAGCCAGGCCGCCAGACAGGCTACCCCACCGCCGCCGGCCAACACGGCATAAGACGTGCTCCAGCTCTGGGTGGCATCCATCACGACGCCAAAGGATAAGGGGGCGAAGGAACCGATGCCGAATCCCAACAGCGATCGCCAACCCATCACGCTGCCGAGCTGCTGCGGCGGCACATTGTCCGCCATGGCGGCCGACAGCACGCCAGAGTCGCCGAGGATAAAGAAACTGCCCAGGCTGACCACCAGCAGCGTCCAGCCCGGTCCCCAGCTCGCCGACCACCCCATCAGCAGCGATCCCAGCGCACCGGCGGCGCCCATAAACATCAGCACCGACGCGCGATTGAAATAGTCGGAAACGGTGCCGACAATCAACGTGGCGAGCATGCCCGCCAGGTGGATCGCCGCCGCAACGATCAAGCCGGCGCTCAGCGGATCCAGAGGGAAACCGCTCAATGCTTCACTGACCAGGCTTGGCGCCCAGGCCCAGTTGCCGAGCAGCTCCCAACTATGGGCGATATACCCGATCAGCAACAGCAGGGTCACATAGGTGATGCCATAGCGCTCACGCTTCGCCTTCCTTCCCATGGTGTGCGGGCGCGGCTCCTGATAGCTGGACAAGGCCAACGAACCGGCTAGCGCCCCCAGCAATGCGCCGGCGGCACACAGGGAGAAGGCCACGCCGGATCCCCAGCGCATGGCGCTCCAGCCGGCGATGAAAACCGACAGGAAATATCCCAACGAACTGGCCGCCAGGACCAGGCCGATGGCATACCCGCGTCGCGCCGGGCCGTTCATTCCCATCGCCAACAGCAGCGCCGGCGTATAGGCCCCGCCCTGCGTCAGGCCGACGAAAGCCATCAATATCAACGCGCCGACATACGAATGAGCAAAGGCGGCAAACAACGCCAACGCCACGGCGCCCAGCCAGGAGAACAGCAGATAAACCCGGCGCGCGCCCAACGAATCGCACCACCAGGAAGCCACCAGCAACGCCAGGGCGTTAGTGAGGCTGAACACCGTCTGCACCGTGCCGGCGGAGGCGGCGTCGAGCTGCCACTCGTTTCGGACGGTCGGCAACGCGCCGGCGAACATCATGGTGCCCAGACAGAGGCCCGCCCGGCTCACGCAAAGCAGATAGAAAGCCCGCATTCAGTGCCGCCCCTCAGCCCATCGATAGGTGAGGATGACTCGACTAACACGGATAACAGACGGGACAACGCTTAACATGGCACGCTCGGCAACGCGGGAAGGATGCGCCATAATAGTGAGCAAAATCAACGGCTGACAAACGATCTTTCGTCCCTCATTTGGTTGAGCTAAACTCAACCTATGAAAAAAGTCCACTCCCTGCCGCACCTGTCCGCATTCGAAGCCGCCGCCCGTCTTGGCAGCTTCAGCGCCGCTGCGGATGAGCTGTTTCTCACCACGGGCGCAATTAGCCGTCATATTCGCAGCCTGGAAGAACAGCTGGGAATCAAGCTGTTTTATCGCGGGCATAAGTCCGTGCGGCTGACGCAGGCCGGCGAGAACTTTTCCTGTTCCGCCTCCCGGGTGATAAGCGAATTGTTTGCCGCGGAAAGCGCGCTGAAAGAGAGTGCCGGCCTGCCGCGGCTAGTGGTGCACAGCCTGCCGACGTTCACCATGCACTGGCTGATGCCGAAGCTGGCGGCGTTCAATGACATTCATCCGGGAGTCGCCATTGATATCACCACCGGCATCGGCGCCATCGATCGCAATACGCCGTTTGACGTGGCGATCCGGCGCGATCCAGCGCACTTCTCTGGGTTGAAAGCGCTCCCTTTCCTGCAGGAAGACAGCCTGCTGGTCTGCAGTCAGAGCTATTTGCAGGCCATGCCGGTCATTGCGCCGGGCAATCTCGCCGGCCATACCGCCATTCGCATCCGCGCCCGTGAGGATTTATGGCGCAGCTGGCTGAATGCTTACCCGACGGCGCTGGACGCCTCACCGCCGCCGCTCACGCTCGATCATACCTTCGCCGCCATTCAGGCAGCCGAGGACGGCCTGGGGCTGGCCGTCGTGCCTTACCTGTTCTGCGCCAAGCACCTGGCGGCCGGCCGGCTGGTCTCGCCGTTCCCGACGCTGACCATCAGAACCGGCATCTATTCCCTGCTGCTGCGCGATCGGGACGATGAGGTGGTGAGGAAATTCGCCGTCTGGCTGCAGAGTTTTCAGACCTAGCACGGGTTTGCCAATCTTTCAGACGCCTTGATGTTCGCAAGCATCTCATGCGTAAAATCGCCGAACCAGGCAAAAACGCGATCGACATGGGTAATGCAACGTTGCCTGACGGCATCGGTCAACGTCGTCTCGGCCAGATCATCCTGCCCCTGATGCTGGGCATGGCCGGTCTCCAGCGCTAAATGAAATTCGCCGCAATAACGCAGTTCAACGCCGGTTGCCTGCTGAATTCGGTTGGCCAGCGGTGTCGTCAACCCAAACAGCACGTTGCCGGTTGCTTCGATGGCCTCAATCACCACGATCCGCTCCAGCCCGCTGAGGCTGCTTATCAGCGCGCACAGCCGATAGGTCAATAGCCGATTCTCCCGAGTGCCGTCGCTCCATAGCCCTTCCAAATGTGCGGCCAGCGTAGCGGAGCGGTTGTATCCGAGTTTGTGCAGATCCTCGAGGTACCACGGCCAGTGATGGTCATCTTCATAGGTGTGCGCATTGACTTTACGTTGATAACTATCGATAGATGGCGTTTCGTCACGCAGCACGAACTTATTCAGATCGGAAAAAGCCATAATAAAAAACGCGATGTGCGGCAGAAATGCCAACCGCTCCTGCGGCGTGCGCCGTTCATCGCGCAGAAACTCAAATAGCGGAAGTTGGGCGTAGCTCTCTTTATTTCTCTCGATATGCTGCAAAACTGTTTTCATATAAACCTCATTGATTTAACAGTGATTAAATCGGTTTATCATCAAGTTTCAGCTTTAAAGGAATAACTACGAGGCGGGAAACTGTTTCAGTATAGTTGTTTTTACTCGCCTAATAGGATAAATAGCATATTACTTGCCGGGTTAAATAATCGCCTGTTTGATTATTTAACCCGGCGCTCAATAATTTTATTTATATTAGCGTGCCGAGAATGCCGCCATAGTGGCATTTCACCCGTGAAGCGCTAACCCTTTGATCGCTTTGTCCACTGCTTTTTTTGGCCCGCGTAGCGCCAACCCAACCAAATCCAGATTATCCGCGTCCTCAGCGAGAAAAACCTGTCGGTTGGCTTCATCGTGTCCGGTCGAAAACATGGCGTGCACATAGGGGATCAGCGTCAATTCCCGCTCCAGCCCTTTGCGATGCACATTTTGCAAACCCGGCAGATCTGCGGCAAAAATCAGCATCGGCTGCCCAGAAATGCCACCGTAGCGTCTGCCTTGCGCATCCACGTAGCACTCGCCGATGATTTCCGGAGCGGCGGCGGCGATGCCCGTCGCCAGAAAGGCCACCACATTCAACCGCTGCCAGGTCTGCAGATCGTCACGCACGATAAACGCTATCTTGGTATCAAACATATTTCGCTCTACTCCGTTGTGCTCTTAAAAGCACATCATCGAAGATCGGCGAGTCAGCGGTATAGAACGTTTGTGCACTGGCGCTGATAAGCCGCCGGCGATAAACGATAGGCACGCTGGAACCAGCGGCCCAAATGGCTCTGATCGGCAAATCCCACCTGCATGGCGACCTGCGCCGGTTCTTCCCCCTGCGCCAGCAACAACCGCGCGGCTCGCAGCCTCAACCGAACCAAATAAGCATGCGGCGACTGGCCGAAAGCCCGAGTAAATTGACGAGTCAGACGGAAACGGTCCAGACCACACTGAAGCGCCAGGTCATCCAGACTGGGATTATCCGCCATATGCGCATGCAGATAGTCCCGTAGACGATTCATCTCAATCATAGCGTCATCGCATTGGGGACTCGATATGACGCGAATATGCCGCGCCAAAAGCGTCAGTAGATGGTCCAGGCTCTGATCGCGCGCCAGCCGCCCTTCACCATGATGAAGGGCAAAAAAGGCCTGCTGAATCGCGGACGCCAGAATCGGATCCTCCGTCAGCGTGCTGTGGAACGCGCCTTCCAATACCGAGGCGTCGCCCAATCCGCGGCGGTTCATCGCCGCGGATACCCAATGCTGGGGCAAATAGAGCATCGCATAGGTAAACCCTTCGGCCTGCGGCGCATGACCATCGTGCACCGCACCCGGCTCGATCAGTATGGCGCGCCCCGGCCGGCTGGTATGCAGCGAGCGGTGGCAATTGAAACGCTGCAAGCCCTGCTGCGTAACGCCCACCAGCATTTCATCATGATCGTGAGGATCGTAGGCATGCCCCTGAAAGTGGGCGTTAACGCTCTCAATGCCGGTCTCGTCATCACGCCGCAGTTCCAACCAGTCTTCATGTTGATGATTTGACGCCATGCAATAAATCCGGAGTACTGGCCACAGGAAAAGAACAAACAGCTTACCTCGAGACGGTCATCATTTCACGTTCACAACTCGCAGATGGCGTAAGTACCCTTTCCGGCCAATTTCGCCTGATACATCGCGCCGTCGGCACGGGCCAACAGCATCTCCTCCGTCACGTCATTGTGCGAGGAAATCGCCGCACCCAGGCTGGCGGACAGGCTCACGGTCTGCGGCCCGATCTGCGAAATATCGGCCAGGCGCGCCAACACGTTTTCGCAAAACTCGCTGACCTCGCGCCGCGGATCCGCCAACGGCCACAGGATCACCGTGAACTCGTCGCCGGCCAGGCGCGAAACGCTATGGCGTTCGCCGGCGCAGGCGCTGAGCAACCTGGCGAACGTCTTCAGGATCAGATCGCCGAAGTCATGGCCATGGCTGTCATTGAGGGCTTTAAAACCATCGAGATCGATGAATATCAGCGCCATCTGCCGCTGTTCGCAACAGGCCTGCAATGTGCCGGACAACCGACGCAGAAAGGCGCGGCGATTGGTCAACCCGGTCAGCATGTCGTGTGTGGCATCGTACTCCAGCCGTTGCTGCAGGCGTTTCAACTCGGTAATGTCCATGGAAAGAATGTAAAACCCCTGAGCGTCACACGGCACCAGCGTGGTGTGGATCATCAACAGGCCCCGTTGGGTCTGGAGCTCATTTTCGAAGCTCACCATTTCCCCCGCCAACGCTCTGTCTATCATCGGTTTCGCTATCTGATAAACGTTCTCCCCCATAAAATCGCGCACCGTCATCCCCCTGAGGCGGCTCTCTTCCAGGCCAAACCAGGTTTTATAGGCGCTGTTGGCAAACAGGTAGCGTTCATTAGCGTCGATTTGGCTGATTAAGGCCGGCATGTTGTCAGTGATAGCGCGCAGGCGCTCCTTCTCCGTGCTGAGCTGGTATTCGGCAAGCACCCGAGTCTCAATCTCCTCGTTGAGCTTCTTGACCACGACGTTAAGCTCGCGCGTGCGAATTTCAACGCGTTGTTCCAGCTCGTGCTGTAGCGCAAACAGATCGGCCTCTGCCGCCTTGCGCTCGCTGATATCGACGATAACCGAGATGAAATGATCCGGTTTACCGTTCGGCAGCCGGTTTAACGCCACCGTCAGCTGCACCCAGACGATCGAACCATCGGCGCGAAAATAGCGTTTCTCCAGTGAATAGGTACTGATCTCGTTTCTCAGCAGCTGCTGCAGTTTTTCCAGGTCGGTATTGAGATCGAGCGGATAGGTAATGTCCTGAAAGGTGCGATCCATCAGTTCGCGCTCAGAATAGTGCAGCATTTCGCAGATGCGCGGATTGACCCGCAGCCAGTATCCCTGCAGCGAGACCAGCGCCATCCCCACCGCCGCCTGGGCGAAGGTCTGTTCGAACAAGGCTTCCGAGCGCTGCAGGTTGGACTTCAGGTTTTCGGTATAGACGTGGCGTTCAATGCTCTGCAGGTACTCCTCGACCACGGCAGCGAAATCGTGCAGGTCGGCCACCTGTTCCTGGGAAAACGGCTGCGGCTGGCTGTCGATAATGCACAGGGTACCGAGCGGCAAACCGTCGAGCGACAACAGCGGCTGCCCAACGTAAAAGCCGATTCGCGGCCCGCCGATCACCAGCGGGTTATCGAAAAATCGCGGATCGTTGGCGGTGTCGGGCACCACCAGCGCTTCACGTTGCAAGATGGCATGGCCGCAAAACGAGATATTGCGTGGCGTTTCCCGGGCATCCAGACCGTAGCGCGATAGAAACCATTGGCGATCCCGGTCGATCAGTGACACCAGCGCAATGGTGACGCCGAAATATTTCGCCGCCAGCCGTGTAATACGATCCAGTTTTTCCACCGAGTTCGAATCCAGCACGTTCAGCGAATTCAATACCGACAGGCGTTCGGCTTCGTTTTCGGGGAAGCAGGGTTCGAGCATGTTGTCTCCCATTGTGTCTCAGACAGATCCGGCGCATCCGGCCGGCGTGAGTCAGTTCAGCGTATCCGCCGGTTAAGCGGTAAATATCCTTGTCCATCATGGACTCACTCAGTATCAATCCGATTGCGCATTCTCGCCAGCTTTGCCGGGCGTTGCGTTTGCCGCCGCGCTGCGCTACAGTCATTCGCAAGGTGATGGTGTTCCACCTTTCCCAACCGCCGGTTCGCTCGAACCGGATGATGACGCCTGATATACAACTTCGCTTTATTTTTTAGGCAGGTATGTCAGGAGTCGCTATGGATCAAATGTCATGTTTTACCCGTCTTCCCTCCCAGCCCGATGCCGTCGAGCGCGAGAGGCCCCTGTACGTTTTCGGCCATAAAAATCCCGACAGCGACAGCATCTGCAGCGCGCTGGTGGTCGCCGACTGGCTCAATCATCTCGGCAAGCCGGCCGTGGCTTTCCGCCTCGGCGAGCTGACGCCGGAAACTCGCTACATCCTGGCCGCCGCCGGCGTGCAAGCCCCCCCACTGCTGCAAGACGATCTCCGCGATCGTCAAGTCTGGCTGGTCGATTTTACCGACGCCGAGCAAGGCCCGGCCTCATTACCGCACAGCGACGTGGTCGGCGTTATCGATCATCACCGGCTGGGCACGTTGATCACCCGCAACCCGCCCGATGTCTGGATCCGCGCCGTCGGCTGCTGCGCCACCGTCATTCTGCAAATCCTGACGGTGGAAAGGCCGATGCCGCTTTCCGCCGCCCAGGCCACGCTGCTGCTGGGCGCCATCCTGAGCGATACCGTCGCGCTCAGCGCCCCGACCACCACCGAGCTGGATCGGTTGGCCGCCGAACGGTTACGCGCAGTTGCTCATGTCGACTATGACGCCTTCACCGCCGGCCTGATCGCCGCCAAGACCGACCTTTCGGGGCAATCCGCGCCGCAGTTGCTGCACCGTGACGCCAAGCATTACCGCATCCAGAGCGTCTCGCTGCTGCTGTCGCAGATCGAAGTGAGGGCAATGAGCGACATCGAGCCGCTGCTGCCCGCGCTGCAACAGGCGCTTGAACACGCGAAGCAGGAGGCCGGGCTGGAGATGGCCGCGCTGCTGGTTACCGACATCACGCTTGGCCGCTCCACCCTTTACTTTTCGTCGAACCGGGTGCTCGACGCCCGTCAGGTATCGCTGCCCGGCATGACGAGCCGGAAAAAAGAGGTTTTACCGTGGTTAACCCGCCAGATTGCTAACGCAGGGAGATAAGTCATGCCACTCTACCAACACGCTTTACTGCTGGTGCAGAACGAACGCGACGGCCGGCTGTTGTTGCGCCATGCCGAACGCCTCAATCAACGGATGAATACGCGCATTACCGTGGCGCACATCAGCGCCGACTACGCCGAACTGGATTACCTCAGCGATTCGCTGACCAAAGATCGTCAGTCCAGCGAGGTGATCGCCGCCAAAGCCATGCTCAGCCGTCTGGTGGAGGACAGCGCAGTCCCGCTGGAGGTGCGATCGATCGTCAGCATCCATCGCTTCAAAGACGTCGAGGCTCTGATTGCACGTGAAGGCGTCGATCTGCTGCTGCTCGGCCACCAGAACCGTCCGTTTGGCGTCTATGCCTCCTTCGGCTTCGAGTTCATTAATCACTTGTCCATCGACGTGCTGATAAAACACGTTCCCACTCCCTAGAAGCGAGGTGACTCCCCATGAGCTATGAGATTGAAAGCGTAACCGCCAGAGAGATCCTGGATTCGCGCGGCAACCCGACCGTCGAAGTCGAAATGAGCGCGGCAGGCGCCGTGGCACGGGCCTCGGTGCCTTCCGGGGCCAGCACCGGTTCGCGCGAAGCGGTGGAACATCGCGACGGCGATCCGCGCCGTTTCGGCGGCAAAGGCGTGCTGGAAGCGGTGCAAAGCGTCAAAACGGCGATCAATGAGGCGCTACGCGGGGTGGATGTGCGCCAACAACAGGAGATAGACCGCCGGCTGATCGCGCTGGACGGCAGCGAGAACAAAAGCCGCCTGGGCGCTAACGCCCTGCTCGGCGTTTCTCTGGCCGCCGCCCGCCTGGCGGCGCAGTTGTCGCAGCTGCCGCTGTATCGTTATCTAGGCGGCATCGGCGCCAACCTGCTGCCGGTACCCTGCATGAATATCATCAACGGCGGCGTGCATGCCCGCTGGCAAGGGGCGGATTTTCAGGAGTTTATGATAGCCCCCTTGGGCGCGCCGTCGCTGCGCGAGGCCGTGCGCTGGGGCAGCGAAGTCTATCAGACACTGCGCCAAATTCTATTGGACAAAGGCCTGTCGGTCGGCGTCGGTGACGAAGGCGGTTTCGCGCCGGCGGTCGCCTCTAACCGGCAACCGTTGGAGCTGATCGTGCAGGCGATAGAAAAAGCCGGTTACCGGCCGGGAGAAGATATCGCCATTTGCATGGATCCGGCCTCGAGTGAATTCTACGCCAACGGCAAATACCGTCTGCGCAGCGAGAACCTTGAGCTGGACGCCGCCCAAATGACGGCCTATTACCAACGGTTGGTGCAGGACTTCCCCATCGTGCTGATTGAAGACGGCTTGGCCGAGGACGATTGGGCCGGCTGGCGTCTGCTCAGCGACGCCCTGGGCGATCAGGTGGAGCTGGTCGGCGACGATCTGTTCGTCACCAACGTCAAATACATCCAGCGCGGGATTGATGAACGCCTGGCCAACGCGGCGCTGATCAAGCTGAACCAGATTGGCACGCTGAGCGAAACCTTCGCCGCCGTGCAGCTTTGCCAGGCGAACGGCTGGGGCACCTTTATCTCGCACCGCAGCGGCGAAACCGTCGACAGCTTTATCGCCGATATGACGGTCGCGATGCGAGCCGGCCATCTGAAAACCGGCGCGCCGAGCCGCGGCGAACGCATCGAAAAATACAATCAGCTGATGCGCATCGAAGATCAGCTTGGTGCCGTCGCCGAGTATGCCGGCCGATCGGCCTTCAAACGGCGTTAAGATTTGCAGGCCGGCAACGCGCCGGCCCGCTTTTCATCTTTTGCGCGGCACAGCCCGGCCACGCCGGACTGCAACAAGGTCAGCCGGGTCGCCAGCAACGCTTCTCGCTGCTCATTCAGCGTCGCCATCATCCGTTCGATTTCCGCCAAACGGGCATCGACGCCCTGTATCAGCCCCTCCTCATAAGCGCTGCCCTGCAGCGCCAATACCCCGCGAATCGCCTGCAGCGAAAACCCCAGATTCTGGCCGATTTGGATCAGGTGCAGCCGCTCCAGCGCGCTTTCGCTATACACCCGGTAGCCGTTGACGCCGCGCACCGCTTTCGGCAGCAGCCCCTGCTGCTCGTAGTAACGTATCGCCGAGGCGGCCATCCCGACGCGCTCCGCCAATTCTCCGATCTTCATGCCCTATTGACCTTAAAGTTAACTTTAAACCTAGTATAGCGCCATTCCCCTTGCGACAGGAGCGCAAACCCGATGTTTACCCCACTGACTTTGCCCAACGGCAGCCGCTTGACCAACCGTCTGGCCAAGGCGGCGATGGAAGAGAATCTGGCCGACCGGAACCAACTGCCCGGCCCCGCGCTGTGGCGTTTATATCGCTATTGGGCCGAGGGTGGCGCCGGTTTGATCATCACCGGCAACGTGATGATCGACGGCCGCGCCATGACCGGCCCCGGTGGCGTGGTGCTGGAACAGGATACGCCGCTTGCGCCGTTCGAAACTTGGGCCAAGGCCGCGCGCCAGGGCGGCGCGCAGGTGTGGATGCAGCTCAACCACCCGGGGCGTCAGGTGATGGCGAACATGGGTGGCAACGCGT
Source organism: Serratia sp. BFP-2025 (assembly GCF_050880365.1). Classification (NCBI taxonomy): domain Bacteria; kingdom Pseudomonadati; phylum Pseudomonadota; class Gammaproteobacteria; order Enterobacterales; family Yersiniaceae; genus Serratia; species Serratia sp. BFP-2025. The sequence continues at coordinate 1,645,951 of NZ_JBPAFV010000001.1, forward strand.
GGGCGCCCTCCGCTATCCCACTGGCGATGGGCAAGCACAGCAAACTGTTCGCCCAGCCGCAGGCCATGAATGAAGCGCAGATCGCCGAGGTCATCGCGCGCTTCGCCGCCAGCGCACACGCCGCCGAACAGGCCGGCTTTACCGGCGTTGAGATCCACGCGGCGCACGGCTACCTGATTTCTCAATTTCTGTCGCCGCTGACCAACCAGCGCAGCGACCGCTGGGGCGGCGAACTGGCAAACCGCGCCCGCCTGTTGCTGGAGGTGGTGCGCGCGGTGCGCACGCGGGTTTCACCGGGCTTTTGCGTAGCGGTCAAACTGAACTCCGCCGATTTTCAGCGCGGCGGGTTTTCCGCAGACGATGCCCGGCAGGTCGTGTTGATGTTGAACGATCTGCCGGTCGATTTGATCGAACTGTCCGGCGGCAGCTATGAAAGCCCGGCGATGCAAGGCGAAACGGCGGACGGCCGCACTCTGGCGCGCGAAGCCTATTTTCTGACCTTCGCCCGCGATCTCGCCGCCGTGGCCCGCATGCCGGTGATGACTACCGGCGGCATCGCTCGCCCGGCGGTGGCGCAACAGGTGCTGGACAGCGGCGTCGCGGTGGCCGGCATCGCCACCGCCATGGCGGAAGTGCCCGATCTGCCGCGGCGCTGGCAAACCGGCGCCGCCCCTCATGCGTTGCCCGCGCCGGTTACCTGGCGAAATAAAACGATGGCGGCGCTCGCCCGCATGGCGTTGGTCAAACGCCGCATGCGGGCGCTGAGTGACAATCGGCCACGCAGCGTGCGCTACTCCCCGCTGTTCACGCTGATCGTCGATCGGTGGCGCACCCGCCGCATCCTGCAACGCTACCACGCCTGGTTACGGCAACGTTAACAACAACGGCGCCGGTCAATTGGCCGGCGCTGCGTAAAAATCACGCTTTTTTGATCGCGCTACGTGAAATCTGAGAGAAATCACCAATCTGGATACTGCGCTTTTAACGGTTGGCCATTTATATTCATCACAATTTTTGTGTATATAAACGCTATAGGACTTAAGGTGGTGAATAGATAAAAATAAGCCGCTATTTTCTATTTATGTTATTAGCCGGAAATTTACCTTAATTATAAATGCATTAAAGAAACCGTCAGGTTGGCGGCGGAACGGTTTTTCACGCCATGTTAACAATATGTTGTTTTTTGCCGGCAAAACCAACGGTCAATAAATCAACAACATATTGATGAGCCTAAGAAAAAACTAAACAATTCAAAACAAAATCGGCTATTGAGTCCCAGGCGAAAAAGCCATATATTGGTCGCGCTTTTCACAAGGCAGTTACTTTTCTAATTCATTAATTCAATCGTAGCGTGTTGAGACCTTCGGTTGTAGGAGAGATATGATGACGGATAAAGTCCGTATTGATACTTTAGTTGCAAACTCATTAAACGGAAACAATGAAACCTATTTGGCGCGCCAAGCCGAATTTGAGTCGAATGTTAGGAGTTATCCGCGCAAATTGCCGTTGGCAATTGCGAAAGCCCAGGGCGTTTGGATCACTGATGTTGAGAATAATCAATATCTTGATTGCCTGGCCGGGGCGGGAACGTTGGCTCTTGGACATAATCACCCCGACGTCCTGCAAAGCATCCAAAATGTCATTACCAGCGGCTTGCCGTTACATACTCTCGATCTCACGACCCCGTTAAAAGATCGTTTCTCCGATTACCTGCTTTCTCTGTTGCCGGGCGAAGGCAAAGAGTATTGCCTGCAGTTCTGCGGCCCGTCCGGCGCCGATGCGGTTGAAGCCGCGCTGAAGCTGGCGAAAAAGCACACTGGCCGCTCCGGCGTGATCAGCTTCTCCGGCGGCTATCATGGCATGACCCACGGCGCGCTGTCGGTCACCGGCAACCTGTCGCCGAAAGCGGCGATCAACGGCATGATGCCGGAAGTGCAATTCATGCCTTATCCGCATGAATACCGTTGCCCGCTGGGCATCGGCGGCGAAGCCGGCGTCAAGGCGCTGACCTACTACTTCGACAACCTGATCAACGACGTGGAAAGCGGCGTGCGTAAGCCGGCGGCGGTGATCCTGGAAGCCGTTCAGGGCGAAGGCGGCGTTAACCCGGCGCCGGCCGAGTGGCTGCAGCGCATCCGCAAAGTGACGCGTGAACACGGCATTCTGCTGATCATCGACGAAGTTCAGGCCGGTTTCGCCCGTACGGGCAAGCTGTTCGCCTTCGAACACGCAGGCATCGAGCCGGACATCATCGTGATGTCGAAAGCGGTCGGCGGCGGCTTGCCGCTCGCGGTGCTGGGCATCAAGAAAGAGTTCGACGCCTGGGAACCGGGTCACCACACCGGCACCTTCCGCGGCAACCAGCTGGCGATGGCCACCGGCCTGACCACCCTGCAATACCTGAAAGAGCACAAGGTCGCCGACAAAGTGGCCGCTCAGGGCGAATGGCTGAAAGGCAAACTGGCGGATCTGCAGAAACGTTATCCGGTGATCGGTCACGTCCGCGGTCTGGGCCTGATGATCGGCATCGAGATCGTCAAGCCGAACGAAGCGCAGGATCACATGGGCTGCTACCCGGCCGACGGCGAGCTGTCTGCGCTGCTGCAGAAAAAATGCTTCGAATCCGGTTTGATCCTGGAGCGCGGTGGGCGTAACGGCTGCGTACTGCGTCTGCTGCCTTCACTGCTGATCACCAATGATGAGCTGGGTATTTTCCTGGATAAATTTGAGCAGGCGCTGTTGGCCGCCGGCGTCAAGCCAGTCTGATTGGAGCGAATGACCGCGATGTCCAAGTTAAACCCGATTCTGGCTTCCTCGGCGCACAGCGCCGAGGCTTATCGCCAGGCGATCGCGCAAAGCAGTGAAGCCGTCGTGCAGTGGCTGCAGCAACCCGAGATGTATCAGGGCAAAAGCGTTGCCGAACTGCGCGAGCGCATCAAGCTCGACTTCACCCCGCAAGGCCTGGGCAACCAGGCGGCGATCGAGCGCGCCATCGAGTACTTTTTGAAAGACAGCCTGTCGGTGCACCACCCGCAGTGCGTGGCGCACCTGCACTGCCCGAGCCTGGTGATAAGCCAGGCCGCCGAAGTGCTGATCAACGCCACCAACCAGAGCATGGACTCCTGGGATCAGAGCCCGTCGGCCACGCTGATCGAAATGAAGCTGATCGAGTGGCTGCGCGACCAGGTCGGTTACTCGTCCGGCGACGCCGGGGTGTTCACCAGCGGCGGCACGCAAAGCAACCTGATGGGGCTGATGCTGGCGCGCGACGCGTTCTTTGCGCGTCAGGGCCACTCCGTGCAGCAGGACGGCCTGGTGGGCGATCTGCGCAAGCTGAAGGTGTTCTGCTCTGAAAACGCCCACTTCTCGGTGCAGAAGAACATGGCGCTGATGGGCCTCGGCTATCAGTCAGTCACCTTGGTGAAAACCGATCGCTTCGCCCGCATGGACGTGAACGATCTGGCGGAAAAACTGGCGCTAGCTAAAGCCAACGGTGAGCAGGTGATGGCGATTGTCGCCACCGCCGGCACCACCGACGCCGGCGCGATCGACCCGCTGCGCGAAATCGCGCGGCTGGCGGCAGAGCAGCAGATCTGGGTACACGTGGATGCGGCCTGGGGCGGCGCGCTGCTGCTCTCCGAGCAGTATCGCCACTACCTGGACGGCCTGGAGCTGGTGGATTCCATCACCCTGGACTTCCACAAGCAGTTCTTCCAGACCATCAGCTGCGGCGCCTTCCTGCTGAAAGACGCGCGCCATTATGAGCTGATGCGTTACCAGGCGGCTTACCTGAACTCCGAGTTCGACGAGGCGCAAGGTGTGCCGAACCTGGTTTCCAAATCGCTGCAAACCACCCGCCGCTTCGATGCGTTGAAGCTGTGGATGGGGCTGGAAGCGCTGGGGCAGAAGCAATACGCCGAGATCATCGATCATGGCGTCACGCTGGCACAACAGGTGGCGCGTTACATCGCCGATCAGGAGTCGCTGGAACTGGTGATGCAGCCGCAGCTGGCCAGCGTGCTGTTCCGCTACCGCCCTGCGCAGCTGGCGGCGAAGGGCGACGCGGCCGTCGCGTTGTTCAACCAGCGCATCGGTGACGCCCTGCTGGAATCGGGCCGCGCCAACGTCGGCGTGACCGAGTCCGATGGCGTGACTTGCCTGAAGATGACGTTGCTGAACCCGATCGTCACGCTGGAAGACATCAAGCTGTTGCTGGCGCTGGTCGAGAAAACCGCACAGCAGCTGCCGGCGTAACCCTCCGCCACTGCGCATTAAAAGCCGATAACTGCCCAGGTTATCGGCTTTTTTATCGCCCATCAGATAGCAAGTGACGCAGCGCTTACGCTGATATACTGCATCAAACGCCTTCTCCCATGTTCTGCACGACAGGATACGCACGCATGACCGACCCTGACTTTAACCTGCTGATCGCCCTCGATGCGCTGCTGACGACGGGCAGCGTGGCAGGCGCCGCGGGTGCGACTGCGCTTTGCGCCTAAGCCGGAGAAGAGCGACCGCCCCCTGCGCGAAGGCCGGATCGATCTGGAGATTGGCGTGCTGGGCGAGATGGGCCCGGAAATCCGCCTGCAGGCGCTGTTTCGCGATCGCTTTGTCGGCGTGATGAGAACATCACACCCGCTGGCGCAACAGCTGGAGATCGGCGCCGCCGACTACGCCGCCTGTGGCCACGTGGTGGCCTCGCGCAGCGGGCGCATCCTCGGGCCGGTAGACGCCGCGTTGGCGGAGCTGGGGCTGGCGCGCCATATCGCCGCCGTGGTGCCGAGCTTTCCGGCCGCGCTGGCGGTGGCGCAGGCCTCGAACCTGCTGGCGCTGCTGCCCGCTTCCTTTTTGCAGGCCCAACCGGCCGACGGCCCGCTGCGCATGTTCGAACTGCCGGTAAAAACGCCGCCTATCACCGTCTCGCAAATGTGGCACCCGCGCCTGGAGGCCGAGGCGGATCACCGCTGGCTGCGGCAGCTGGTGTTGGCCGTCTGCCGCCAGAGAACAGATCAATAAAATGCATGCCGAACAATAAGACCTTAATCAGTTTCGCACTAATGCTGACTTAGGTGTCAGTGGTGAGTTCTCAGATATATACTCCCACTCAATACGCAATACTTTCAATTTTGAAATCATGTCATCATCTTGCAGCCCTGATTTTTTTGAACGGAGGTTCTCGAGCTGCCGTCTTAATTTCCCATAACAGCTCGCGGCCGAACGATGCAACTCGGCTTTCTCAGCAAAGCGGCCGAACGACACGATGCCCGACAATGCCGCTGACAGCACGCTGATGAAAAATAGCGTGAGTTTTAACCCACCTTCGGCCTGCAGAAAAAAACATGACGTCACAATCGTTGAGCTAAAAATCAATAAATAGCCTGTATAATCAGCTCTCCGATACAACCTTTCCGAACACACATAGTGCCCCGTTTGAGCATTGCATAATCTTGTGTACCAATCCGCCATCAAAGCATCCATGTCCTTATATTTCTCAATCCCAGAATCGCTCACAATTCACTCCAAATAAGCTGCGGTAGATAAAATAACAATAAGAAATTATTCCAATAAAAATGGAATGCGTGCAAAGATTTCCGCTTATAATAAGCGCTTTAGGCTAAAATTTATTTTGCCAAAAGTAAAATTGACGTCAAGCGCCCACCTCCATTATCTGTTATTTTATAAGTGTTTTACTTAATTGAATAATGTGAAAACTTGCCAGGTATTGCGCAATAATACAACATAGCGTTCATGATGCCTGATTCAGTGAAACGCCCATGACGCTTCCCCCTCTCTGGCCGGTGTTCGACGGCCATAACGATCTGCTGCTCAACCTGTGGTTGCAGCACGACGACGATCCGGTCGCCGCCTTTTATTCCCGCGTCACGCCGGGCCACCTCGATTTTTCCCGCATGCGGCGCGGCGGATTCTGCGGCGGGCTGTTCGCGGTGTTTATTCCCCCGGTCAGCTATATCGCCCAGATACGCAACCAAACGCTGGACGCGGCGCAGGCCGCCTTCGATCCGCTGGCAATTGCCGAACGGCAGATAGCTATCATGTATCAGCTGGAACAGGCCTCTCAGGGGCGGCTGCGCATCTGCCGCACCGCCACCGAAATAGAACAGTGCCGTTTCAACCGGCAAATCGCTGTGGTGCTGCATATCGAAGGCGCGGGTATGATCGATACGGAGCTGACGCAGCTGGAAGCCTTCTACCGGCTGGGCGTGCGCAGCATCGGGCCGTTCTGGAATCTGCCGAACGCCTTCGGTACCGGCGTCAGCGGGCCGTTCCCCGGATCACCCGATACCGGCCCCGGCCTGACGCCGGCCGGCGAGGCGCTGATCCGTGCCTGCAACCGCCGCCGCATCATGATCGACGTCTCGCACATGAATGAGAAAACCTTCTGGCAAACCGCCGCGTTGAGCCGCGCACCGCTGGTCGCCACCCACTCCAACGCCCATGCCCTCTGCCCGCAGCCGCGCAACCTGACCGACGCGCAGCTGGACGCCATCGCTCACAGCGGCGGGATGGTCGGCGTCAATTTCGGCACCGCCTTTCTACGGGTGGACGGAAAGCGTGACAGTGCAACGACTGACTTCACAGAAATTGTTAAACACGTTGAGTATTTGATCGCTAAACTTGGTGAAGATCGCGTGGGATTTGGCTCTGATTTTGACGGGGTCAACGTACCGCAACCGTTGGAGGACGTCGGCGGCCTGCCGCGCCTGACGCAAGCGCTGGCACAGGCTGGGTTCGATAACCGGCTGCTGGAAAAGCTGACCTGGCGCAACTGGCTGAGCGTACTGTCCGCCACTTGGGGTGAATAACCCGGTTACGCTTTAAAGGTTGCGATCTACGTCACATTTCGTCAACATTGGACCAGCCTAATGCGAATCTTTCTCATTGGCTTCGAACTATCACGATGCATGCAAAGGAGCACCGCTATGACTACCTGGACTAAACCTGAGTTTGTTGACCTGCGTCTGGGGCTGGAAGTGACACTGTACATTTCCAACCGTTAATCGCCCGTCTGCCCGCCTTTCGCGCGGGCATTTCTTTCCCTTTTCTTCTGGTTTAGACATGCAGATAAAAGTTCTCGGCTCGGCGGCGGGCGGCGGCTTTCCCCAGTGGAATTGCAACTGCGACAACTGCCGCGGCGTTCGCGACCACAGCATCACCGCCACGCGCCGCACGCAGTCCTCCATCGCCGTCAGCGATGACGGTAAAAACTGGGTGCTGTGCAACGTTTCCCCGGACATTTGCCATCAGCTGCTGGCTTCGCCCGAATTGAACAATCCCGACGTGCTGCGCGGCACCGGTATCGGCGCGATCGTGCTGACCGATAGCCAGATCGATCACAGCGCGGGCTTGCTCAATTTGCGTGAGGGGTGCCCGCACCACGTCTGGTGCACACCTGAAGTGCATGACGATCTCAGCACCGGCTTCCCGGTGTTTCCCATGCTCTCCCACTGGAACGGCGGGTTGATTCACCACCCGGTAACGCCCGGTGAACCGTTCCACACGGCGGTCTGCCCGAACGTACGCTTTACCGCCATTCCATTGCTCAGCAACGCGCCGCCCTATTCGCCGTACCGCGATCGCCCGCTGCCGGGCCACAATGTGGCGCTGTTCATCGAAGATATCGCGCGCGGGGTCGGCCTGCTGTATGCGCCGGGCCTCGGTGAACCGGACGAAGCGCTGATGCCCTGGCTGCGCCGCGCCGACTGCCTGCTGATCGACGGCACGCTGTGGCGCGACAATGAGCTGGCCAACGCCGGCGTGGGGCGCAACACCGGCAAGGATATGGGGCACCTGGCGCTAGCGGAAGAGCACGGGCTGGCGGCCCTGCTCAGCGCCTTGCCCGCCAAACGCAAGATCCTGATCCACATTAACAATACCAACCCGATCCTCAATGAAGACTCGGCAGAGCGGCAAAGTCTGACCGCCGCCGGCATCGAAGTGAGCTGGGACGGCATGAACATCGAACTGTAGGGTATCGCCATGACGCAACCACTCCCCCTGACTCCGCAGGAATTTGAAGCGGCGCTGCGCGCCAAAGGCGCTTATTACCACATTCACCACCCGTACCACATCGCGATGCACAACGGCGAAGCGACCCGCGAGCAGATCCAGGGCTGGGTGGCCAACCGTTTCTACTACCAGACCAGCATTCCGATCAAGGATGCGGCGATCATGGCCAACTGTCCGCAGCCGGAAACCCGCCGTAAATGGGTGCAGCGCATCCTGGATCACGACGGCTACGGCGGCAGCGAAGGCGGCATCGAAGCCTGGCTGCGTCTGGGCGAGGCCGTCGGGCTGCAGCGCGACGCCCTGCTTTCTGAACAGCTGGTGCTGCCGGGCGTGCGCTTTGCGGTGGATGCCTACGTCAATTTTGCGCGCCGCGCCTGCTGGCAAGAAGCGGCCTGCAGCTCGCTGACCGAACTGTTCGCGCCGCAGATCCACCAGTCGCGCCTCGACAGCTGGCCGCAGCACTACCCGTGGATCGACGCCGCCGGCTACGACTATTTCCGCAGCCGCCTCGGCCAGGCCAATCGCGATGTGGAACACGGTCTGGCGCTGGCGCTGGACTATTGCGATACCGTCGAAAAGCAGCAGCGCATGTTGGAAATCCTGCAGTTCAAGCTGGATATTTTATGGAGCATGCTGGACGCCATGAGCATGGCCTATACCCTGAACCGCCCGCCTTACCACAGCGTGACCGCCGCGCGGGTATGGCACAACCAGAGGCTGGTGTAATGACGCCGAATCCTGAACACACCCCGGTCTTCCGCCGCGGCTACCGCCTGCAATGGGAGCAGGTGCAAAATAGCCACGTGATCCTCTATCCGGAGGGCATGGCCAAACTGAACGACAGCGCCGCCGCCATTTTACAGCTGGTCGACGGCCACACCACGCTGAACGGCATCATCGCGCAGTTGAACGCCCGCTTCCCCGGCGCCGAGGGGTTGGCGGATGACGTGCTGGAGTTTTTCCAGCGCGCCTACGAACAAAAATGGGTGACCTTCCGTGACTGAGCCACGCGCGCCGACGGTCAATCCGCCGCTCTGGCTGCTGGCGGAGCTCACCTATCGCTGCCCGCTGCAGTGTCCCTACTGCTCCAACCCGCTCGATTTTGCCGCACAGGAAAAAGAGCTGACGACCGAACAATGGATCGCGGTATTTCGCCAGGCGCGGGCGATGGGCAGCGTACAACTCGGTTTCTCCGGCGGCGAGCCGCTGGTGCGTAAAGACCTGCCTGAACTGATCGCCGCCGCGCGCGATCTCGGCTTCTACACCAACCTGATCACCTCCGGCATCGGCCTGACCGAGAAGAAACTGCAAACCTTCGCCGACGCCGGTCTGGACCATATCCAGATCAGTTTTCAGGCCAGCGACGAAACGCTGAACGCCGCGCTGGCGGGCTCGGCCAAGGCGTTCCAGCAAAAGCTGGCAATGGCCAGGGCGGTCAAGGCGCTCGGCTACCCGATGGTGCTCAACTTCGTGTTGCATCGCCATAACATCGGCCAGATCGATCGCATTATCGAACTGGCGATCCAGCTGGATGCCGACGACGTCGAGCTGGCGACCTGCCAGTTCTACGGCTGGGCGCATCTGAATCGCGAGGGCCTGTTGCCGACCCGCGAGCAGATCGCCGACGCGGAAGCGGTGGTGAAACGCTATCGCGAACGCATGGCCGCCGACGGCAAGCTGGCTAACCTGCTGTTCGTCACGCCGGATTATTACGAGGAGCGTCCCAAAGGTTGCATGGGCGGCTGGGGGGCAATCTTCATGAGCGTGACGCCGGAGGGCATGGCGTTACCCTGTCACAGCGCCCGTCAGCTGCCGATCGCATTCCCGTCGGTGCTGGAGCACGATCTGCAGCATATCTGGTATCACTCGTTCGGCTTTAACCGCTATCGCGGCTATGACTGGATGCCAGAGCCCTGCCGCTCCTGTTCGGAGAAAGAGAAAGACTACGGCGGTTGCCGCTGCCAGGCGTTCATGTTGACGGGCAACGCCGACAACGCCGATCCGGTGTGCGGCAAATCGCCGCACCATGGCACCATCCTGGCGGCGCGGGAAGCGGCGAATCGCTCGCAGGTCGGTATCGATCAGTTGCGTTTTCGTAATCAGACCAACTCCCGTTTGATCTTCAAGGGCTGACCATGACACTCGCCGCTGCCTCGTGGCAGCTCGCCAACGGTTTGGCCGTCAAGGCGATAAGCACCCCTGCAGCCGAGGCCGCCGCCGCGCTGGTGCGCATTGAGGCGGGCAGCTTTCAGGCGCCGGCCGCCTGGCCGGGCCTGGCGCATCTGCTGGAGCACCTGCTGTTTCGCGACAGCGTGAATTTCAGCGCGCAGGATGGCCTGATGGGCTGGGCGCCGTCGGTCGGCGGCCGGTTAAACGCCACGACCCAGGCCACGCAAACCGCGTTCTTCTTTGAGGTGGGCGCCGACCATCTGGCTGAAGGGTGGGCACGGCTGAGCGATATGCTGGCCGCCCCGCGGTTGACGGCGGAGGCGATCGCTCAGGAGATCGAGGTTATCGATGCCGAATACCGCTTACTGCGCGCCGATGTAGAAACCCGCTGCGAAGCGGCGCAGCGGCAAATGTTCAGCGGTCTTGACGCGTTGCACCGCTTTCACATCGGCAGCCGTGCCGCTTTCGGCAGCGATATTTCCGCACTGCAGCAGGCGCTGCGCCAGTTTCACCGTCAGTACTACCGAGCGCCAAACATGACGCTGTGGTTGCAAGGCCCGCAATCGCTGGAACAGTTGCATGCGCTGGCGCAGCGCTGCGCCAGCCGTTTGCCGCCGGACGCCGTCGCCCCGCGCCAACCATCGCCGCCGTTGACCGCCGTGGCGGATTACACCCTGCATCTCCCCGGCGCGCCGCAGCTGAGGCTGGTCTTTTCCCTGCCGGCCCCCCGCTCACGCGGCTGGCTGCGGCGACTGGAGCGTCTGCTGCAGGATGAAGCCCCTGGCGGGTTGTTGGCCCGGCTGCGCGCTCACGCGTGGTGCGACGCCGCGCGGCTGGATTATTCCCGCTGCGGCGAAAACAGCGCCCTGCTGAGTTTTATCTTCACCGTCAATCAGGGGACAGCCGTTGAAGCCGCCCGCATCGAAAGCGCCCTGTTGGCGTGGCTGCAGGCGCTGCGCTCGCTGACGCCGGCGCAGCTCGAACATTTCGGGCAGCTGGCAAATCGCGATTTTCAGCGTTTGGCGCCGCTCGAACAACTGCGCGCCAGAGCGTTTGGGCTGCCGCCGACTGAGCCGAACGACGATTGGCCACGGCATATTTCGGCGCTGATGAGCGCGCCGCGTCGTCGGTTGGCCGTGTGGCCCGAAAACGGCGGCGAAACGCGCGAAATTCAGGGGCTGCCGCTGGCGCTCACCCCTTTCGCCGGCGCCGCGCTGACGCCCGCAACGGAACCTTTCCACTTTTTCTCCTCCTCCGCGGCGCTGCCGATCCCGAACTTGCCAGCCGGCCAGGCGCCGCTGCGGCATCTGCACCCCGATACGGCGCAGCCGGTGTTGCTGCTGCGCCCCTCGCCCCCCAGCGCATTCAGCGAGCAGCAAGCCTATGGTTTACAGGCGGCGCTGCGCACCGGGGCGGCGGAACTCGCGCATCGGGAGGGGCATTTAAGCTTCACGCGCCATCAGGGCCTGTGGTTGCTGCAGTTGGCGGGCAGCAAGGCGCTGATCGGTCACGGCCTGAACGTCGTGAACCGCGCGCTGGCGGCCTTGCCGCCGGCCATCCTCGATGAAGCAGAAAGAAACCTGCGCCTCGCCCAGTCGGAACAACAAAACGCCATTGCCATTCGCCGCCTGTTGGCCCAATTGCCGGAGGCGTTGTGCACGCCGGCAGCAGCGACGCCGCAATGGCATGCCGCCTTAATCGGCGGCGATGGCGAGTTGCGGCGGCGGCTGTCGCATTTGCTGTACGACTTTCCCTATTCCGTGACCGCCGAGCCGCAGAGGCCGCCCCCTGCGCTTCATCACCCCGTCACGCTGACGGAAAGCGGCACCGAACACGCCTTGCTGCGCTTTTACCCGCTGCAGAGCGATGCAGCCGAAGGCCGCTGGGCGCTGCGCGTGTTGGCCCAGCTTTACGCGCCACGCTATTTTCAGCGGCTGCGCGTGGAGCGCAACATCGGTTACGTGGTGCAATGCGCCTTTCACCGCAGCGCCGATGTCGAAGGCCTGTTGTTTGCGCTGCAATCCCCGACATTCACCGTTGAACAGCTGCAGCAGTTAACTGACGAATTCTTGCTGCAGATGCGTCATGAGCTGGCGCAGCTTGGCGCTGACGAACTGGAACAGGCGCAGCAGGCGCTGCGGCAAAGTGTGCAATGCCTCAGCGCCGAGCCGTTGCAGCGCGCCCGGGAAATCGCCCTGGAACATCGCGAGGTGGTCGCTGCCGCTACGTCCCTCACGCCGGCGCAATTGCGCGATTGGCAGCAGCGTTTGCTTTCCTCTGATTGATTTACCCAGCGGCGAACACCGGCCGGGGGGGAATATGCCGCGCAGAAAGCATCGCCTCATGCCAAAGAAGGTTTCAACGCCGCCTGGACGCGAAAAAAAGCCCTCATCGTGACGATGGGGGCTGAATAAAACGAAGCATGTTAACAGCGGTCAGAAGCGCCAGGTCAGACCTGCGTTGACGCTGTTGTCCTGGTGGTTGGACGACAGCTGCCCGCCGTAGCCAAGGGACAGGACGGCGTTTTTGTTAACCGCTACATCCACGCCCGCTTTCAGGACCGCACCATCGCGAGACACAGGCACGCTGTTCACGTCGAACGCCGCATCAGTGCGTTTGAACATCAGCTGCGTTTTACGCTCCAGCTTGCCGTACTGGTGCTGCCAGCCCAGCTCGCCGCGCAGAGCGATCGCCACGCTGTCGGCTTGCCACTGGGTGTCGGCGCGCAGACCCAGCGTCGAAGCGGTGGCGGACTGACTTTGTTTGTCGCCGCGCAGCGCTGCCGCCCCGCCTTGCTCGGTGATCCCCTCGTTACGGTAATGGGTGTACGCCAGGTTGGCGAACGGCTCAAGGTTGACCGCATCGCTCGTCCAATCGTAACCACTTTCGATGAACAGCTGACCGGTGCGCGCGTTATACTTGGCCTTCTCGCGATCCGACTGCGCGCCATAGTTCACCGAGCGCGAGGTGTCGATGCGATGCCAGGTATAAGTGCCCCCCGCCCGCAGCGCCACTGCGCCGAAGCGTTTATCGCCGTACAGCCCCAGATGATAGTTGTCGCTGTGTGCGTCTGACTGATAACCGCCATCCAACGAGGTGCGGGTATACCCGGTCATCACCCCTAACCGACCGTCGTCGAACAGTTCGCTGTCCAGCCCCAGCAGCACGCCGTAAGTGGACGTCTGGTAACCGGTGGCGTTGTCGTTGCCGGAAGCATGCCCCCAGCTGCCCAGCAGTTTCGCCCAGGCGCCGTTGTCATCCGCTTTAATATCGGTAGCGACGCGGCGGCCTTCCGCCTGGCGCAAGCGCTCGGTGGCGGTATCGCGCAGGTAACGGCTTTCGTTGATCTGGGCGGAAGCCATATCCGCGTGGATCTGGCCAGACAGCTGACGGGTCGCCTGCTGCAGATCTCGGGCTGAGGTGAAGCCGAGGAAGCTTTCATAGACCGGATGGCCGGCCACGATGCTCGCCTCTTCGCTCACGGCTTGCGCCTCGCCCCCATCGCTTTGCAGCAGGTTGGCCGCTTCAGCCGCAGAGATCGTCACGCCGCGCTGGGCCGTTGTCGTGACCGGTTCCGTCGCGTTGAGCGTCTCCACCGCACGAGCTACCGCTTTCTCGTTCTCGGTGCTGGCCAGGCTGTCAAAACGGGCGGCGGTGCGCGTGATGCCAAGGCCGACGTCATTGCCCTGATAATCCAGCGCGACATTCACGAACGGGTACGACGGGTTGGCGTTTTCAAATCGACCGGTCACACCGTCCGTCGTGGTCAGGATGGTGTATTTGTTGCCCAGCAGACTCTGCGCCTCATTCTGCGACAGCAGGTTTTGGCTGCGCTCCAGGCTGACGTTCACACTGCCGCCGTTGAGGAAAGCGCGTCGCGCGGCGATCTTATCGCTGCGGCCTTTGTCCGCCACTTCCACGTTATACTGCGAACCGCGATCGAAGACGGCGTCATTCACCACGTGCAGCGTGCCAATGCCGTTGCCCGGCGCGACGCTGCCGCCGTGACCAGCTCGGAAGGCATTCACGCTGCCGCTGCCGGCCAGCGTGCCGCCGTTTTCGATATAGACGTTGGATACCACCGAGCCGTTGATTGCCAGCGCGCCCTGTTTCACCCAGGTATCACCGCGATAGGTATTGTTCCCCGCCAGTTCCAGCGTACCGGCGCCGATTTTGGTCAACCCGCCGTGGCCGGTGATGTCATTGCTCCACGAATCGAAATCGCACTCGCGCGACGTGCAGCGGCGCTCAACCGTGGTGCCGGATTCAACGGTATTGCCGAGGCCGGGAATATTTACCACGAATTGTTTTTCGCTATAGGAGCCCGGCACATAATATTCCTGTGGAATATCCTCCTTGGTGATAAACATTTTCGGCCCGTTGATCGCATCGCGTAAATTGACGCGCCCCCAGCCGAACAAATTATCAATACCGGGCACGCCTAAATCGGTGGCGGTAGTTTTGATCACGGCGGATATTTGATCGGCGCTCATATAAGGGAAGCGTTGCATCAATACGGCGGCGACACCGCTGACATGCGGCGCGGCCATTGAGGTGCCGGATTTGAAGCCGTAATTTTGATTAACCGACAGCTCGCCTTTATTGTAAGCATCACGATTAACGGCGCCGCCGGTATTAGACTCCAACCGGCCGACCGTGCTGTATATATCGGAGCCTGGCGCGGAAACGCAGTAGCTCGCCGTTTGACCGCAGCTGGTCGAAGAGACGCTTAAGTTGTTTTCGTCGCTCAAGTTGGTCACGATCAGGTAATTGTTCAACACGTCCGGGAAGGCATAAGGCAGTGACTTTTGCGCTTCGGGAATGTTGTAATTGTTGTAATTGCCTGCCGAGAAGACGATCAGCTTACCGTGCCTGGCCGCACGCAGCAGCGCCGACATGGAGCTATGCGCGCCGGTCGGCACCGGCTGTTGGCTGCCCCATTCCACGCTGGACTTGCTGCGCATCATTTCGCCGATTACATCGCCTTTGACGAACGCCACATAGTCCGGTCTGCCGTTAGGTAACCAGATGATGTCACCCTTGGCGTCTCGCCGAATGTCCGGCGCAATCCCCCAGCTGTTGCTGATGATGCGCGCCGCGCTCTGAATCAGCTCTTCACGGCCGTTGCGATTACCGTAATCATTCAATTTGGTGCCGATAATATCCGCGTCGAAAGCGACGCCGTGCATGCCTGCGCCATCTCTTTTAGCCGCGGCAATACCGGCTACGTGCGTGCCGTGATCGCCGAAAGACATATTATCTAGTTTATCGTATGAGAAATTATAACTGCCGTTATCCAGACGCGTCAGTTTACCGGCGAATTCAGAATGGGAAAGAATGGCATTATCGATAATACCGATAGTGACGCCTTTACCGGTATAGCCTCTGGCATAGGCATATTCGGCGGAAATCGCCGCAAGCCCCCATTGACGATTAAACTCGGCGGTTTTCCAACTGTCAGGCACGCCCAACCGGCCGGGATCCTGATAAGCGGCAAGAGAAGAATGAATGGATAAGCCATAACAACCCAGAAAAACGCAATACGCTAACTTCAATCTTTTATTAAGTATCATTTTACGCTCCATGTTTATTTATACCCAGAAGAAAACTTACGTTTTAACCGCCCTGCGACCTCCCTCGATCGTGAAACGACAGATAACGCATGCAGGCCCGACGCGGGCCGCATGAACAGACATGCTGAGTGATGCAGATGGCGCTGGCAGACAAAGGAATGTCGCCGCGCCGGGCGCCTATGGCGCAGACGTCTAAAGAGGAGGCGAATGTACGCTTGCCGGCGCCGTTGCGCCGGAATGGCCCGGCCATCGGGACCGGGCCTGGGGATCAGGCTGTAGATGCATTTCGTTTTATCATCCAGTTTTTCTAATGCTTTTCATTCGCGAGGCTATCTTATACGTAAGCAAAGTGTCAACAGATGAAACAAAACATTTCTTGATTTGTATCATGACTTTTCTGCTAAACCCCGGCCAACGGCGCTGCGACTACCGCTGGAGAGTGCATAAAATGGCGGTTATTGCCGCCATAAGTGAGATTTTTGTCAGTGAATGCGCATAGAGCCGGCAGAACAGCCGGTGGGAGAGCATAAAAACGCCTGAACATTTCATCAAATAGAAACATCAAGATTGATTAATTTTTATGGCAATATCCGATCGTGGTCGGATCACTTATTTTTCGTCGCAATATAAGGGCTGCTTATAAATAACAGGAATATTCCTAATGCGTTCGCGCGGGATGTATTCCATGCTAGCGGGCTGATTTTTAGCCGTGCCCGCTGGCTATTCCCATTTTCATTGGCAAAACTATATTGAAAGAGGCTCTGCTATAGAGCGAGAATATGGGTAATTTTCCGAGGAAATACCGCATGACCCTGTTGCCCAAGCAGACCAATAACAAAAATCCGATTGATCTCTATGGCGAAATCGTAGACGACTTGCCCGGTCTGATTTGCTTCGGCAACCGCCTTGGCGGCTACTTTAATAAACAGTGGCGCGACTATACCGGCGCAAACGCCGGCGAGCACGGCGCCGCCGACTGGCTCGATGCCCTGCATCCCGACGATCGCGATCGGATGGCCGCGCAATGGCGCCAGGCGATCGTCGCCCTCTCCTCGTTCGCCGGCGAAGCTCGCCTGTGCGATCGCCACGGCATCTACCGTTGGTTTATGCTGGCGTTCAATGCCCGCCAGGATGGCATGGCGTTAGAGCCCAGCTGGTACCTCGCCGCCACCGATATTCATCTGCAAATGCTGCAGCGCCAGCAAAACGTTCAGGCGCTCTCCATCCAGCAAGACATGCTGGACGCCAGCCTCGACTGTATCAAAGTGATCAATAACGACGGGACGCTGCGCCACATGAACCGGTCCGGCAGCCTGGCGCTCGGTCTTGACCCGGCGCAAAAAGAGTTCGGCATGTCCTGGCTGGGGTTGCTGTCGCCCGAAATCCGCCGCCGTGGCCGCAAGGCGCTGCGCAGCGTCAGAGCGGGTAAAAATGCGCGCTTCACGGGATTGAGCGTGACGCCGCAGGGCAAAAAACAGCACTGGGACAATATTCTCACCCCGGTCAGCGACGAACACGGCGCGGTGGCCGAGATCTTGTGCGTCTCGCGCGACGTAACCTCGCAGCGCGTGATGGAGCAGCGTCTGTTGCTCGCCAGCGAGTATGACGAATTGACCGGCCTGCCCAACCGGCGTCTGTTCAAGAAAAAACTGAAGCAAGAGATGAAACGCGCCCTGCACGGCGGCAAGTCGCTCGGGCTGATGCTGTTGGACCTTGACCATTTCAAGCTGGTGAACGACACACTGGGCCACGCGGCAGGTGACCATCTGCTGCGGGTGCTGGGTAAAAGGCTCAGCGCCTGCATGAATACCCACTCGTTCGTCTCGCGTCTCGGCGGCGACGAATTCGCCGTGGTGATAAGCGACGTCGAAAACGAGCAGGACATTTTTCGCATCGCCAACAAATTTCTGTTGCAGCTGGAGACGCCGATCACCCACGGCGGCAAAACGCTGCATTGCGGCATGAGCATCGGCGGCGCTATCTATCCCAAAGACGCCCGCGACGCTTCAGAGCTGATGAAATGCGCCGATACCGCGCTGTATGAGTTGAAGGACGGCGGCCGCGGCGGCGTTTATATGTTCGATCGCAAGATGATGGACAAAGCCAGCGCGCGCGCCAGCCAACTCAACTACGCACGTCAGATCGTGCGCGACAACTGCATCCGCCCCAACTATCAGCCGAAGGTCTGCCTGACCGACGGCAGCATTGTCGGCTTCGAAGCGCTGCTGCGCTGGCATTGCCCGATCAACGGCGTGCAGTTGCCGGCGACGGTGAGCGAGGCATTCAACGACTACGAGCTGGCGACCAAAATCAGCGAAGCCATGCAGCTGAAGGTGTTCGCCGATATCGCCCGTTGGCGCGCAGCCGGCGTGGCGGTGCGGCCGGTTTCGCTGAACGTGTCGCCGATCGAATTTTTACGCGACAATTATGCCGAAACCTTCCTGCAGCGCCTGCTGAAATTCCATATTCCCCACCACCTGATCGAACTGGAAGTGACCGAACACGCGTTCAACAAACACGGGTCGAAATACGTGCTGCGCGCGCTGCAAATGCTCAAGGAAATGGGCATCCGCATCGCGTTGGACGACTTCGGCACTGGCCACTCCTCCTTCAGCCATATCATGGACTACCCGCTGGACTGCATTAAGCTGGATTGCGACTTCGTTCAACGCATGAACACCGAACCGGCGATCCTGGCGATCGTGGAAAGCATCGGCATCCTCGGTCAAAAGCTGTCGATCGATATCATCGCCGAGGGGGTGGAAACCGAACAGCAGCGCCAGACGCTGTGCGAAGCCGGTTTCCATATCGGCCAGGGTTTTCTGTTCAGCCGCGCGGTGGACTCCCAGCGGGTACCGGCGCTGCTGCAGGGGATGCCGCAGCCCGTGGGCGGCCGTTAAACGCCCTGCCGTTTGTCATGCGGCGCGATCTGTCTTCAGCGCCGGCGGCGGCGCATCATGATTTTTCCAAGATTGGTTAGTTGATTTTGTTCGTTCACAGACCCGCAGCCTTCAGAGATAGTGCAACGACCTTGTGGCACTGATAATAATGAAGGTAATTAACATAATGATAGATAGCAAAAAAATGATAATGATTGCGGCGCTGCTGAGCTTTTCCGCCGCCGCCGCACCGGGCGTGGATCTCGTCGCCAACGAAACGCCGATCCACACGGTGAAAAACGCCGAAGCCGTCGCCAAAATCCCCGTCGGTTTCCGGTTCGTGGAGCCCGGCACGCTGACGGTGGCCATCTCCCTGCTGGGCAGCGGCCCGCCGTTCGGTCTGTACGCCCGCGACAATAAAACGGTGATCGGCAGCGAGGCGGATATCGCGCGGTTGGTGGCCGACGGATTAGGGTTGAAACTCAAGCTGGTGCCTACCTCATGGGAAGACTGGCCGCTGGGAGTGGCCTCTGGCAAATATGACGCCGCAGTTTACAACATCACCGTAACCAACGAACGCAAGACCAAATTCGATTTCGCCACCTATCGCCAGGATACGCTGGGCTTCTACGTCAAATCCGACAGTAAAATCACCCGGATAAAAACGGCGCCGGATATCGCCGGCAAAAAGATCATCGTCGATTCAGGCACCAATCAGGAAGCGGTGCTGCTAGCCTGGGACAAGGAGAACCGCGCCAAGGGGCTCGCGCCGCTGCAGCCGGTGTACGTCACCGATAAGGCCGCCTCCACGCTGGCCATTCAGTCCGGACGTGCCGATGCCACTTTCGGCCCCAACGTCTCCGGCGCTTACCAGGCGCGGCTGACCGGCAAAACCCGGCTGGTGGGCATCGTGCCCGGCGGCTGGCCGAAGACCGCCAACATCGCCGTCACGCTGAAAAAAGGCAACGGCCTGGTGGACGCGGTGCAGGCTTCGCTCAACGGCGCCATCGCCAACGGCAGCTATCTGCAGGTATTGGATCGCTGGGCGGAGAGCGACGAGAAAATCGACCATTCGCAGATTAACCCGCCGGGACTGGGGGATTGAGATAAGCACAGGCCCCGCGCGGCGGGGCCTTACCGACGGCCAATCATGCCGTTTCATTCCCCAGCGCTTTCTGCCTCCCCAGCTTGCGATACAACGTGCTGCGCGAAACGCCGAGCGCTTTCGCCGCCCGGCTGAGGTTGCCATTCGCCTTGTCGATCGCCGCCTGCAGATCCCCAAGGCCGGCGTCGGCGTCCACCCGCTGTGGCGCCAACACCGCGATGGACTGCGGCAGATCGTCCAGGCTCAGCACTGCGTGATCGTCCGCCAGCGCCAGCAGCACTTTGAGCGTACTCAGCAATTGCCGCACGTTGCCCGGCCACGGATAGCGCGCCAGCATCGCCAGCGCCTCCGGCAACAGCCGAATGCCGCGCCGCTCGCCGCCCAGCTCTCGCCACAGCTGCAGAATGAAGGTCTCCAATTGCGCTCGCTCTCTGAGCGGCGGGATGCGCAGGCTGTATTCCTGGATGCGATACAGCAAATCCTCGCGAAACGCCCCTGCCTGCACCAGCCGGTGCAGATCGTGGTGGGTGGCGCAGACCAGCGCGAAATCGACCGGATAAGCGCTGCGGCTGCCTAGCGGCGTGACGGTTTTTTCCTGCAGTACCCGCAGCAGGCGCGTTTGCAGGCCCGCCGGCATGTCGCCGATCTCATCCAGGAACAGCACGCCGCCGTCCGCCTCGCGGATCTTGCCGATATAACCTTTAGGGTTGGCGCCGGTAAACGCCCCCGGCGCATAGCCAAACAGCTCGGACTCGATCAGCGGTTCAGGCAGCGCCGCGCAGTTGATCGCCACAAAGTTGCCGTTGCGCCAGCGGCTCTCCTGGAACAGGCGGCGGCTGAAGTGCTCTTTGCCGCAGCCGGTTTCGCCGGTCACGCACAAGGCGAGGCCGGCGTTGAGAATGCGCAACGCCTTCTGATGTTGTTCGTCGGCTCTTTCCTCCGGCGGCACCGAACGCAGGGCGCTGACGCGGCGCTGCGGCGCCTCGAGCAGCGAATAATAATGCCGTTGATTGCCGGCCAGCGTCTGACGCGGCGCGCCGGCGGGCTGCCGTAACAGCTCGGGGAACAGCTGGGCGAACTCAAGCGAGCCAAAGGCCGCCGGCGAGAGTTGAAACTCCATCATCGCCAACCGATTGGCGGCGACCAGCACTTCGTCGTGGAATACCAGCAACAGCTCCTGCGCGCTGCCCAGGCGACCGGCATCGGCGTGCAGGCGCAGCGTCCAGTGGCGATCGGCGATCGCGCTTCTGACCCAACGGTGTTCGATATGCCGCACCGCCTGCATGATCAGGCGCTGCGCGTCAGGATACGGACGCTGGGCGGGCGCGGAGAGATCCAGTATGCCGGCAATGCGGCCATCCGGCCGATAGATCGGCGCGGCGGTGCAGTTCAACCCGGCATTTTGGTTGAGAAAATGCTGGTCGCCGCGCACTTCGCAGAAAGCGCCCAGCGCCAGCGCGGTACCGATGGCGTTGGTGCCCCGCTCCGCTTCTCCCCACTGGTTGCCCGGCGCCAGCGCAAAGCGCGACGCTTTGTGCAGAAAGTCGGTATTACCGCAGGTTTCCAGCACCAGCCCGTCGGCGTCGGCGATCACTACGATGGCGGGTTGGCGCGTAATTTTCGCACCCAGCTGCTCGATCAGCGGCTGCACCCGCTGCGGTACCCAATCGTTGCGGCTGCGCAGCTCTTCAAGAAATCCGGCTTTGATAAACGGGATATGTTGATCGGTGCGCGTCAAGCCATAACCCTGGCTGCGTTGCCAGGATTCCGCCAACGGCTGGGTCAGCAAGCTGGCGCCCTCTGCGGGCAAGCGGTCGTCAGGCAACATGCGTTTCTCCCCCGTTCGCGAGTGTTGCAAACTTGTATCATAAATGTGTATCAGGCGTTGCGACACGGGACACAAAAAATCATCGGCGACGGCGACGCCGCGCGATTCGCCAAGCGGCATGAATTTCTAATTCCATAATAAACAATCACTTTTAATAAGCACCCTTGCCCTTCATCAATCTGGCACGGAGCGTGCTTCTCTGTGCGGCGGCGACATGCCGCACTCACAGGCGCAGCGCAATAGCGCCGGTTATCTTCTGCAGAGAGGTGCTTCACATGAAATATGTCCACCCCGGTTTGCCTGGCTCGCTGGTTTCGTTCCGCAAACGCTATGGCAACTACATTGGCGGCAAATTTGTCGAACCGGTATCCGGCAACTACTTCACCAACACCTCGCCGGTGACCGGCCAGCCGATCGCCGAATTCCCGCGTTCCGACGCCAAAGACATTGAGCTGGCGCTCGACGCGGCGCATGCGGCGGCGGACGCCTGGGGCAAAACCAGCGTGCAGGAACGTTCCAACGTGCTGCTGGCGATCGCCGATCGCATCGAATCGCGGTTGGAGATGCTGGCGCTGACCGAAACCTGGGACAACGGCAAACCGATCCGCGAAACCCTGAACGCCGATCTGCCGCTGGCGGTCGATCATTTCCGCTACTTCGCCGGTTGCCTGCGCGCGCAGGAGGGCACCGCAGCGGAAATCGACCAAAACACCGTGGCCTACCATATCTATGAACCGCTGGGCGTGGTCGGCCAGATCATTCCGTGGAACTTCCCGCTGTTGATGGCTGCCTGGAAACTGGCGCCGGCGCTGGCTGGAGGTAACTGTGTGGTGCTGAAACCGGCGGAACAGACGCCGCTCGGCATCAGCGTGTTGATGGAAGAGATCGGCGATCTGCTGCCGCCGGGCGTACTCAACGTGGTGCAAGGCTTCGGCGCCGAGGCCGGCGAAGCGCTGGCGCGCAGCAAACGCATCGAAAAAATCGCCTTCACCGGTTCCACGCCGGTCGGCCGTCACATCCTCGCCTGTGCGGCGGAGAACATTATCCCCAGTACCGTCGAGCTGGGCGGCAAATCGCCGAATATCTATTTTGAAGACATCATGCAGGCGGAACCGGAGTTTATCGACAAGGCGGTTGAGGGGCTGGTGCTGGGCTTCTTCAACCAGGGTGAGGTTTGCACCTGCCCTTCACGGGCGTTGATTCAGGAATCCATCTACCCGCAGTTTATGGAGAAAGTGCTGGCGCGCATCGCCGCCATCCGCCAGGGCGATCCCTTCGACACCGAGACCATGATCGGCGCCCAGGCGTCCAAGCAGCAGTACGACAAGATCCTGTCCTATATCGACATCGCTAAAAACGAGGGAGGCAAAATCGTGGTAGGCGGCGAACCCGCCCAGCGTGGCGACGAAGTGCAAAACGGTTTCTATCTGCAGCCAACGCTGATTACCGGCAACAACAGCATGCGTTTCTTCCGCGAGGAAATCTTCGGGCCGGTGATTGGCGTCACCACCTTCAAGGATGAGGCCGAAGCCCTGGCGCTGGCCAACGATACCGAGTTTGGACTGGGCGCCGGGTTGTGGACCCGCGACATCAACCGCGCCTACCGCATGGGACGCGCGATCAAGGCCGGCCGCGTATGGACCAACTGCTACCACCTGTATCCAGCGCACGCCGCTTTCGGCGGCTACAAGAACTCCGGCATCGGACGCGAAACCCACAAGGCGGCGCTGTCGCACTATCAACAGGTGAAAAACCTGCTGGTCAGCTACGACGCCAAACCGCTGGGTTTGTTCTGACTCGCGGTAACAACAACAAGGCCACCCGCAGGTGGCCTTTTTTTCACGCAGTGGATGACGCGGGTTATTTCGCCATGCCGAGATCGATCACCATGCGCCCGCGAATGGTGCCGGCTTTCATCTCGTCGAAGATGGCGTTGATATCGCCCAGCGGCCGCTTGGTCACTTTCGGCGTCACCTTGCCTTCGGCAGCGAACTGGAAGGCCTCTTTCAGGTCTTCGCGCGTGCCCACCAGCGAGCCGACCACCTGAATGCCGTCCAGCACCAGGCGCGGAATGCTCAGATCCATGCTCTCCGGCGGCAGCCCCACCGCCACCACTTTACCGCCGGCGCGCACCGCATTGACCGCCGAGTTGAAGGCGGCTTTCGCCACCGCCGTCACTACCGCCGCATGAGCGCCGCCGGTTTGCTGCTGAATGATCTCTTCCGCATTTTGCGTTTTGGAGTTGATGGTCAGATCGGCGCCGATCTGTTTGGCGAACTCCAGCTGGCCGTCGTTGACGTCGATGGCGATCACTTTGGCGTTAAACACGTTCTTGGCGTACTGCAGCGCCAGGTTGCCCAGCCCGCCCAGGCCATAAATGGCGATCCACTGCCCCGGTTTGATATCGGAAATTTTCACCGCTTTGTAGGTGGTGACGCCGGCGCAGGTGATGCTGCTGGCGGCGAAAGAATCGAGTCCGTCCGGCACTTTCACCGCGTAGTCCGCCACCACGATGCACTCTTCCGCCATGCCGCCGTCAACGCTGTAGCCGGCGTTTTTCACCGAGCGGCACAGGGTCTCGTTGCCGCTGACGCAATACTCGCAATGGCCGCAACCCTGGTAAAACCAGGCGACGCTGGCGCGGTCACCCACTTTTAACGAGGTGACGCCCTCACCGACGGCGGAGACCACGCCGATGCCTTCATGCCCCAACGTAATGCCCGGCACCTCGCCGAAATCGCCGTTTTTCACGTGCAAATCGGTGTGGCACACCCCGCAACACTCCATTTTCAACGCCGCTTCGCCGTGCTTGAGCGGGCGCAGCACTTTATCCTGAATATCTACGGTATGGTTTTTCGTCACTACGGCAGCTTTCATGGTGTTTTCCTTAGCAGAGTGGGAAGTACAGTTGTTAATGTAGTGACTGTATTCGGT
Organism: Serratia sp. BFP-2025; assembly: GCF_050880365.1. Classification (NCBI taxonomy): domain Bacteria; kingdom Pseudomonadati; phylum Pseudomonadota; class Gammaproteobacteria; order Enterobacterales; family Yersiniaceae; genus Serratia; species Serratia sp. BFP-2025. Next base: position 1,670,467 of record NZ_JBPAFV010000001.1, read on the forward strand.
GAGGGCAAGCACCGCGTGTTTTGTGTAAAAACAAATAATTAAATATGAATCAGGATGATTATTTCATAAAAAACAATTAACAGACGGCGCGATCTCATTCGAATTGACGCCGCCCCAGCGGCGGCGGATGATAAGAAAGGGTCAAGATATTGCCTACATGTCATCAACGAGGCACGATCGGGCCACCAACGCAAAATGAAGAGGCAACTGCACATGTTCTCCAAAATACAGTTCCGCTGGTGGAGCGTGCCACTGGCGGTGCTGCTTACCGTTGCGCTCTTTATGGCGCTGGATAGCTGGGGCCTAACCCAGGGGGTTAGTGGCTTGTTGCGTTCGCTGCTCGTGAGCAGCGTCAGCGTTATTTTGCTGTATGGCATCAACCGGATTGCCGCAAAACAAGCATCAAACCACTGACACCACGTACCTACTGCCGGCGCCGATGATTTCTGTCTATTCCACCTGAAATGTTGTTGTTTGACTCATCCCTTGAATCGATTAACAGGAATTTTGAGGTAGTGCTGCCCATCGTCTTCGCAGTCGGGCAGCACGCCGCCGCGGATGTTGACCTGCAGCGCCATCAGCATGAGTTCCGGATGCGGCAGCGTGGCGTCCCGCTGCTTTCTTTGCGCAATAAATCGGGACTTATCCATATTGACCACCCAGGGATTGTTCTCGCGCTGCTCTCTCACCGTGCTTTCCCAGCGGACCTCACGCCCCGCCGGGCGGTAATCATGGCCGGTAAACAGCCGGGTATCCGCAGGCAGGCTCAGAATCCGCTGCAATGAATCCCATAAGACTTCCGCATTGCCGCCGGGGAAATCGGCCCTTGCGGTGCCGCTGTCCGGCATGAAGAACGTATCGTGGATAAAGGCCGCATCCGCAATGTAATAAGTGACCGACGCCAGAGTGTGCCCGGGAGACAGCAAGACTTCAGCGCGCAGGTTGCCGATAAAAAAGACGTCTCCATCCGCGAACAGCGCATCCCAGACGGTATTGGCCGCAGGCAGGTCTTTTAAATTGTAGATCTCTTCCCACAGCCCCTGAACGGCGGCAATTTTTTCGCCGATGCCGGTGAAGGCGCCGGTTTTCTGCGCCAGCCAGGTGGCGGCGGAGAAGTGGTCGGCATGCGGATGGGTATCCAATACCCAGGCGACGCCCCACCCCCGTTGCTGAATAAAATCCAGGATCTTGCGGGCCTGCTGGTGCGATACCGTTCCCGAGCGGCGGTCAAAATCCAGCACCGGATCGATGATCGCACAGCGGCGCGCTGCGGGATCGGCGACGACATACTGCAGGCTGCCGCTTTCCGGCTCATAAAACGTGTGCACTTCCGCGTGAGGCTGAACGACCTGATGCCGACCATACCAGCCCAGCGCCTTATCGGCATCGGCGCCATACTCTGCGCACTGGCTGCGAAATTGCGCTTCGTCTATCTGGCCTTCGCGCAGCGCATACAGCAGGGAAAGGCAGGCAGAACGCGCTCCGCTCCTGCAATGCGCCAAGGTCTTCTCACCCCGCCGCAACAGGTAATGGAAGGTATAAACGGTCTCCCAGGTCAGCGTGTCGAACGTGTAAGGCAGATAGACGTAGCCCATTCCCCATTGCTCAGCCAACGCTTTCTCTTGTTGATGGTTAAGGTACTCTCCCGGCTCTTCATCTGGTCGATTGTTGACGATAAACCGATAGCCTTGTTGATGCAGGATAGCGAAATCATTCGCTGCGGGCGCCCCCGAAAAGGAGAGCTGATGATGGTAAGTACGGATGTGCATATTTTTTCCTTTTGTTTTATAGGCTTTTAAAAAGCATATAAAGGGCCAGCACCAGCAACATGCCGGCATAGAGCACACGGATAATGTCCTCGCGTTTTTTCAGGCGCTCGGTGAGCGTCACTCCCACGACGCCCCCCAGAACGCCGCCGACAATGAGCCAGCAGGTAATGGCTAGCGACACCTTGCCGGACATGGCATAGCTTGCGCTTGTCGATAATCCCATGGCGGAAACCACGACCAGTGAGGTCGCCACCGCTTCAACCAGCGAAAAGCGGAAGAACCAGAGCAGCGCCGGCACCACCAAAAATCCGCCGCCGATGCCCAAAAAACCGGCCACCGCGCCCAGCGCCAGCACGCTGGGCCACACGATGGCGGGATGAAATGTCGGATGGGAGGACGGTAATCCGTTGCCTGCCCGATGATTTCTTTTCAGCGTCAATCCGGCGACAACCAGCATCAGCAAAGAGAAAGGCAGGGTTAAATGGTGCCCGTCCGTCATTTTTCCCACCTGAGAGCCCACCAGCGTTCCCACCACCGCCACCAGCGAAACGGTAACGCCGGTCTGCCACCGGACGTTTCCTTTGGCGGCATGAACAAAAAGATTGATCAGCGCGCTAATGGCAACGGACATGGCGCTGGTGCCTATAACCAAGTGGGTATCCGGGATTTTCACCATATACAGCAGCAAGGGCACGCAGACGATGGATCCGCCTCCCCCGGTCAGAGCCAGGAGAAATCCGACTATTCCCCCGGTTATCACCAACAGCGTCAGGGTATAAAAAGTAAAATGGAAAAAATCCAATGCGTTAATTCCCTTTCGATATTTATGGCATTTATTAACGATCAGTTTGCGTTGATTGTCAAATAACTTATTGCATTTAGCTATTACATATAGCTAAATCGAATATGTCATTTTTAATATAACCATAAGTTCTATAAATTATCTTTAAATCTGAGCCGCAACCCCCTACTTTCTTATGAAAGGAGACCTGCATGAAACCAGAAAAAATAAACACCCTGAAGAAAGTTGTTGTTATTGGCGGTGGTTCATCTGGCATCGGCGTCATCGCAAGCATAAGGAAGCGAGTTAAAGAGGCGGATATAACTGTCGTTGAACCCAATGACTGTCATTATTACCAGCCGGCATGGACCCTGGTGGGCGGCGGGCTCTTTGATATAAGTAAAACGCGGCGCGCCATGCGCGATGTGATTCCTTCTGGCGTCTCATGGCTCCAGGACAGCGTTGTCAGGGTTGACCCCGATGAAAAATATATCGAGACCCGTCAGGGGAAACGCGTAAGCTATGATTTCCTTATTGTTGCCTGCGGCCTTGTTTTACGTTGGGATAAAATAGAAGGCCTTGAAGAGACGTTAGGGTTTAACGGCGTCACCTCTAATTATCGTTTTGATCTTGCAGAATACACCTGGAAACTTGTCCGGGAGATGCAAGGCGGCAAGGCGATATTTTCCCAACCCACGCTTCCCATAAAATGCGCCGGCGCGCCGCAAAAAGCCTTATATCTTTCATGCGATCATTGGCGGCGGCAAGGCGTTCTGAATAATATTAACGTCAATTTCTGCCTTGCGGGCACGGCGGTTTTCGGTGTGCCGCAATTTGTTCCTCCGCTGACCGATTATTTGAAAAAATACCGCGCACAGGTCAATTTTCGGCATAATTTAGTGCGCGTCGAAGGGAAGCGTCGGCAGGCGATCTTTGCTCTGGACAGTGATAGTGATGAAGAAGATAAACGCGAGGTCACACTGCCCTTCGACATGCTCCACGTTGTGCCGCCTCAGTCCGCACCGGCGTTTATTGCCCAAAGCGGCCTGTCTGACGGATCCGGTTGGTGCGACGTGGATAAGTTCACTCTGCAGCATAAGCGCTGGCAGACGATTTTTGCCGTTGGCGACTGTTGCGCCACGCCCAACGCCAAAACCCTGGCTGCGGCTCGCAAACAGGTGGTGGTGGTCGCCGAGAACATCGCGGCGCTGATTAACGGCGCTCCGCCCACGGCGCATTACGATGGCTATGGCTCGTGCCCATTGACGGTAGAAAAAGGCAAGGTTGTGCTGGCTGAGTTTGGTTACGACAGTAAATTGCTCCCCACCTTTCCCCTGCTCGACAACACCCAACCCAGCCGCATGGCATGGTGGCTGAAAGCCTGGTTTTTACCCCGATTTTATTGGGCGGGCATGCTGCGTGGGGTCGAATGGCTCGCCAAAAGCAAGCCATAGCGCCCGAGGGTCTGAGGCCGCCGCCGTTATCCGCGCCTGGCGGCCTCAGCAGGCGCTTGACTATTTGGCGCGACAAAGCCACCATCGCTTGCGAGCCATCGGGCTGATTGCAAGCCGCTTCCACTAACCGGTCGATCAATGATGAAAAACGCCCCCGCCGTTACGATTCACTACTGTTCACAATGCAATTGGCTGCTGCGCGCCGGCTGGATGGCGCAAGAGCTGCTCAATACCTTCGGCGACGATCTCGCCTCCGTCACCCTGATGCCGGGCACCGGCGGGGTCTATCAAATCAGCGTCGATGGCGTGATGATTTGGGATCGCAAGATTGACGGCGGTTTCCCCGATGCGGCGCAGCTGAAACAGCGGCTGCGCGATCACAGTTTCCCCGAGCGTTCTCTCGGCCACAGCGACGGTAAAAAAGCCCGGCACTGACGGCGTTGCCGGCAGTTGGCCCGATCCCATCGCTTATTGTCCGGCAGGCGACTCACCGGCGCACAGCGCGGTTGCCTATACTGGCGCCAACTTAATCGCCGCGCCTTGCGGCTCGCCCGGAGCCACCGATGAAACTGACGCAAATTCGCAATGCCACCCAGTTGCTCGACTACGCTGGCAAAACGTTCCTGATCGACCCCTTCCTGGCGCCGCGCGGCGCTTATCCAGGGCTGGAAGGCACGCTTAACGCCCATCTGCGCAACCCGCTGGTCGATCTGCCGGTCGACGTCGGCAACCTGCTGCTGGCCGATGCCGTGCTGGTCACCCATACCCACCCCGACCATTGGGACGAGGCTGCCCAGCGCCTGTTGCCCAAGGACACGCCGATCTTTGCGCAGCACGAGCAAGACGCCGAGCTGATCCGTTCGGCCGGTTTTCTTCACGTGCGGATATTGCAAGCGCAGACGACGTTCCACGGGATAACCTTGCACAAAACCGGCGGTCAACACGGTAGCGATTCCGCCTATGCTGACGCGCAACTGGCGTCTATCCTCGGCGAAGTGTGCGGGATCGTGTTCTCGCATCCGGCGGAACCTCGCGTCTATTTGGCCGGCGACACCGTTTGGCGTCAGCAGGTGGACGAAGCATTGCGCGTTTTCGCGCCGGACGTCATTATTCTGAATGTCGGCGATGCGCAAATTCCCGGTATCGGCAGCATTATCATGGGAAAAGAAGACGTGTTGCGCGCACATCGGGCCATGCCGAACGCCATCATCGTGGCCTCACACCTGGAAGCCGTGAATCACTGCACCCTCAGCCGCGAGACGCTGCGCCGATTTATCGCGGAGCAGGCGTTAACCCCCTGGGTCCGCGTGCCGGAAGATGGCGAGGCTTACCAACTGTAATCAGAGAGACGTTATGTCCATACCCTCCGTATCCCTTATTGCGACGCCCGGTTTCAGCCCGTTTCATTTTTCGGTGCCCTGCATCATTTTCGGCGAGATGTTAGCCGACGAACCGCTGTTCGATCTGAGAGTCTGCGGGCTGCGGGCGGGGACCATTCGTTCCGAGCTCGGCATGTCGCTCGAGGTGCCCGACGATCTGACGGCGTTGCAACGGGCGGACATCATCGTCATCCCCTTCTGGCCGCATCCGGAAGAACGTCCCGAGGCGGCGCTGATCGACGCCCTAAAAGACGCGCATCGGCGCGGCGCGCAGATCGTCGGGCTCTGTCTGGGCACCTATGTTCTGGCGTATGCCGGTCTGCTCGACCATCGCCGCGCCGCCACTCACTGGGAAAACGAAGCGGATTTTTCGGCGCGTTTTCCTCTGGTGCGGCTGGATGCCAACGCGCTTTATGTCAGCGACGAGCGGCTGATCACTTCCGCCGGCACCGCCGCCGGCCTGGATTGCTGTTTGCACGTGGTCAGGCAGCATTACGGCAGCGCCATCGCCAATCGGCTGGCCAGACGGATGGTGATCCCGCCGCACCGGGATGGCGGACAGGCGCAATTCATCGCTCGCCCGCTGCCGACCAGCACTCAGGATCAACGCATCAATCGCTTGCTGGCTCACCTGCGCGAACATTTGGCCCAGCCGCACGATCTCGATGCGCTGGCCCGCTTTACCGCGATGAGCCGCCGTTCGTTCACCCGACATTTTCAGCAGGCGACCGGCATGAGCGTCGGCGAGTGGCTCAATGCAGAGCGTCTGTTGTACAGCCAGGAACTGCTGGAAAATACGCGCCACCCGATCGCTGCCGTCGCCGCGTTGGCGGGTTTTCAATCCGACGTCTCGTTCCGCCAACGATTTAAGCAACGCTTTGCCGTCAGCCCCCGCGAATGGCGCAAAACCTTCCAGCCCCCTGGCGGCTAAGCGCTTGATTTCGGCCGGGTCTCCTGCGCTATACTGAGCGCCCTTTTGACCACACTCAGATAATGTTATGGAACGCTTGTTAGAAAATGCGATGTACGCCTCTCGCTGGCTGCTGGCGCCGGTGTATTTTGGCCTGTCGCTTACCCTGGTCGCTCTGTCGATCAAGTTTTTTCAGGAAATTCTCCACGTCCTGCCAAATATTTTTGCCGTTACCGAAGCCGATCTGGTGCTGACCTTGCTGTCGCTGATCGACATGGCGTTGGTCGGCGGCCTGTTGGTGATGGTGATGTTCTCCGGCTATGAAAACTTCGTCTCGCAGCTGGATATCAGCGAAGGGAAAGAGAAACTGAGCTGGCTGGGCAAAATGGACGCCACGTCGCTGAAAAACAAAGTCGCCGCGTCTATCGTCGCCATCTCCTCCATCCATTTGCTGCGGGTGTTTATGGATGCCAAGAACGTACCGGACAACAAACTGTTGTGGTATGTGATCATCCACCTCACCTTCGTGCTCTCCGCTTTCGTGATGGGCTACCTGGACAAGGTGACCCGCTCCAAGCACTAAGCTCGCCGCGACACCCGATCGTCAGGATCGGGTGCCTCTCCCACGCCTAACTCCCCCTGCGCGCCGCCGTCTGTTTTTTCACCTGGCACATCTGATGATAATTTTATTATAATGTCATTACACTCATAATGAACTGAACGCCGGCATCGCACCGGTTTCGCCGCAGACAGGATCACGCACTCCCATGCCATTGAATGGTCAACCCCTGCAATTCAACGATATTCAGGCGATTTTGCCTCATCGCTATCCCTGTCTGTTGGTCGATCGCGTGCTGCCCGCCGGTACCTGCATCGCCGAAGGGCGGCTGAGCGCCATCAAGAACATCACCGCCAATGAGCCGACGTTCTGGAGCGGCCACGCGCATTTCGCCGGTTTTCCCGGCGTGCTGTTGGTGGAAGCGCTGGCGCAAAGCACCGGTCTGTTGGCGCATTACTATCTCGGGGCGCTCAATGAAGGGGAACATTACTACTTCGCCGCCATTCAGCGGGCGCGGTTTTATCGCGCCGCCCGTCCCGGCGACCAGGTGTTGATGGAGGTCGCTTTCGTGCGCCGGCGCGGGGCGATCGCCCGCTTCACCGGCCGCGCCAGCATCGATGGCCGGCGCATTTGCACCGCCGATTTCATGTGCGCCCGTAAATAGGCCGCTTGCCAAAGGAGCCCTGCGAATACCATGTCTCTGGTTGACAGCTTACTCAGAACCCTCGATTTCTCCCCGCGCGGTCAGGTGATCGCCCGCGAAGCCGACGCCTGGGGCGAAATCATCGTTTCCGATCACAAGGACTACCGCACGCTGCGGTTTGACGGCATCTGCGAACAAAGCAAGATGAGCCTCAGCAACCCCGCGCAACCGATCCACAACTACATCAAAGCGATGCTGATGGCGGTGGCCTGGCAGCCGCCGGCATCGGCGCTGATTCTGGGCCTGGGAGGCGGCAGCCTGCTGCGTGCGCTGCATGCCCTCGATCCGGCGATGCGTCTGGACGTGGTCGAGCTGCGCGCCGCGGTGATCGCCGTCGCGCGCCGCTACTTTACGCTGCCGGCTACCGACACCATCAGCCTGCGCACCGCCGACGCCATGGACTTCGTGCGCCCGCCCGCCGAGGCGCGCTACGATCTGATCTTTTCCGATCTCTATTCGGCGTTCGCCATGGATCCGCAGCAAGGCAGTCAGACATTTCTGGAGAACTGCGCCGCGCGGCTGAACGACGGGGGCTGGCTGGTGCTGAATTACCACGACCTGCCCGACGAAAACAGCCTGCTGTATCACAGCCTGCATCGGGTATTCAACACCGTCCTGTTTTGCGTCGCCCCCAGCGGCAACGTGATCATTTACGCTACGCCGGCCCGTGTGACGCTGCCGCTGAGCACGCTGCGCACGCTGGCCGCCGGCAGCGGCGAGTTGTTCAACTGCGAGCTCGGCTACCTGTCGCGCAAAATAGAGCGGCTGCATTTCCGCTGAACGCGGGCGGCGGCGCGCTCTGGCTGGCCGCTTCGCCCACATGGTATTATCATTCAGTTATCATTCTCTGGAGGATCCTGATGGAAAAGAAAACGGCGCGGCTGACGGTGCTGATTGACCCGGACAAAAAGAAAGCCCTGGAAGAACTCTGTCTGCAGCAGGACGTTACCCCTTCCCAAGTGGTGCGCCAGCTGATCCGCGATTATCTGCAAAAGCATCAGGTGGATTATCCCAGCCAGCCGACGCACGCCAATCCCCGCGTCGAGAGCAATTGATCGGCGCCGGCTCCGCAAACCGTGAAGCGCGTTCGCCCCTGCGCGCGTCCTTAATCCGAATCCTCCGCTGCGGCCTGTCCATCCTGCGATATCGCTGCTACTGTTCTATGCCTTCACACTCTCTTTTCGGAAAGGAAGCGCCATGTTCAGCCATATTACCGTCGGCGTCAGCGATCTGGACGCCGCCGCCGCGTTCTACGACGCGATTTTGTTGCCGCTGGGATTACAACGGCGGGAAGTGACGCCGGACGGCGGCCCCGCCGCTCGCTGCTGGGTGATGCCGGGCCAGACACTGCCGCGTTTCTATGCCTACCAGCCCTTCGACCGGCAGCCCGCCAGCGCCGGCAACGGCAGCATGCTGGCCTTTCTCGCCGCCGATGAAGTGGCGGTCAAACGCGCCTACGCCGCCGGCCTGTTGGCAGGCGGCAGCAGTGAAGGCGAACCCGGCGAGCGCGCGCACTACGGCAAAGGCTATTTCGGCGCTTACCTGCGCGATCCCGACGGCAACAAGGTTCATTTGGTTTACCGGGGAGATCTCGCCTGATGAAATGTTCGGTTTACATCGCCACCAGCGTAGACGGATTCATTGCCGGTGCGGACGGCGACATCGACTGGCTGCTGCGTCCCGAATACGCAGTGTCGTTGCTCAACGGGTTGAGCTATGAGGCGTTTATCGCCGACGTCGACGCGCTGGTGATGGGACGCCATACCTATGAAAAAGTCCGCGCCTTTCCCGAATGGCCCTATGGCGAACTGCCGGTGGTGGTGCTGTCGACGCAGCCGCCCGCGCCGCAAGAAGCAGGCCACGTTCGCTGGATGAACGGCGAACCGGCGGCCATCGTCGCGCAGTTGGCCAGCCAAGGCTGCCGTCATCTGTATATCGACGGCGGCCAGACCGTGCAGCGCTTTCTGCAGGCCGGATTGATCGACGAATTGACCATCACGCGCGTGCCGCTGCTGCTGGGCGGCGGCATTCCTTTGTTCGGCGCCGATGCCCCTGAGCAGCGTCTGCGCTTGCTCGCCGTTACACAATCGGACAACGGTTTCGTACAAGAGCGCTATGCCGTTCAGCGCGCGTCATAACGCAGCGTCAATCGGCGGCCACCGAGGGCGATGAGCAACGCCGCCAACGCCAACAGCGCCGCCGCACCATAGGTCACCTGCATACCGTAAGCGGCCGCGGCGGCGGCGCCCGCCACCCGTTGCGAAGCCAGGTAAAACAGCGCCCCCATCGCCGAAGCGCCGGTGATCGCGCCGAGGTTGCGCGCCAGGTTCACCATGCCGGCGATCAGTCCGCGCCGTTCAGGAAACAGATCCTTCATCAGCGCCGTGTTGTTGGCCACCTGGAACAGCGCATAGCCGGCGGTCAACAGCGCGATCGGCGCAACATAGCCAAGCACGCCCCAACGGCCCAGCAACGAGAGCAATGCCGCCCCGGCGGCCACCGCCGCCAGCCCAAACTGGGCGATGCGTTGCGATCCGAAGCGATCCACCAGATAGCCGGCCGGAATGCCGGTCAGAATGGCCACCGCCGGCCCCGCCGACATCACCAGCCCGACCTGCGCGGCGCTTAGGCCTAGCGCCCGCGACAGATAGAACGGTCCGACCACCAGCGTGGCGGTCATCACCGTCATCACCAACGCACTGGCCGCCAGCCCCGCCGTCAAGGCCGGATGGCGGAACATCGTCGGCGCCAACAGCGGCGATGCGGCGCGGCGCTCCACGCGGATAAACAGCGCCCCCGCCAGCAAAGCGCCCAACATCAACGCCAGATTGAGCGCGCTGAAATTGCCGCGCCCGAGGGTCATCGCCAGCGAGTAACAGAGCAATGCGCCGCCCAGCAGCAACGTGCCGGCGCGATCGAAAGGTTCCGGGCGCGCAGTCGTCCGTGGCCCATCCGGCAAGCAGCGCCAGACGAGCCACAACGCCAGCAGGCCCAGCGGCAGGTTGATCAGGAACATCGCCCGCCAGCCGAAACCGGCGATCAGCGCGCCGCCCAACGACGGGCCCAACGCGGTGCCCACCGCCGACATGGTGCCGAGCAGCCCCATCGCGCGGCCGATTTTTTCCGCGCCCAGCGCCTCGCCCGCGAGCGCCATGGCGATTGACATCATCACAGCGCCTCCCAGCCCCTGCGCTATGCGCGCCGCCAACAACAGCCAAAGCTGCGGAGCCAACGCGCAAGCCAGCGAAGCGGCGGTAAACAGCGCGATGCCCGCCAGCAGCAGGCGCCGGCGATTGCGGCTGTCGCCCAAGCGGCCGATGCCGATGATGCAGGTGGTGACGGCCAGCAGATAGCAGAGCAGCACCCACTGCACGGCCTGGAACGAGGCATGAAACGCGGCGGCGAGCACCGGCAGCCCGACGTTGGCGATGCTGATGCCGAGCGACGACAGCAGCATGCTCAGAGAAAGTGCGGCCAGTATGCCGCGGACGCCCTGCGGCGAAGGATGGGATAACATGATAAAGACTCCTGACATAGACTGAGGGTTAGCCTATGTCAGGGTCTGGAATGGCGGAAGACGCATGATATGCACTGTATCAATGCATCTGACGCCTTATCTGGCGCAACGCCTTTACCAGGCGGCGATCTCCGCCGCAGTGAGCGGCAGCGTTTGAGTGACGCCGGTTTCCGCCGCCAGGGTGGCCGCCTCGAGCACCGCCATCACCGCCAGCGCCTGCGACGCGGTAACCGGGTTGGCGCCGGTACCGCGCAGCGCATCGCGCACCTGGAAGTAATATTGGCGCTGATCGCCATCCGGCGTCGGCAGCGTGCGCGCTGGCTCCGTGCCGATAAACAGGCTCATCGCGTCGTCGTCTTTGCCCCACTCCACCGAGCCCGGCGTCACGCCGGCCAGCAGCTGGCTCTCCTGCCCGTCGGCGCGCGCCTTGACCACGCTGCCCTTATCGCCGTGCACGGTAAAGCGTGAAACGCCGCCCGCCACCAGCATGCTGCCGTGCAGGATCACGCGGTGCGTCGGGTAGTTCAACACCACATGGGCCCAGTCATTGACCTGCGCGTTGGCGCGCAGCGTGGCGATGTTGGCCTGCACGCTGTGCGGCAACCCGAACAGCTGCAGCGCCTGATCGACCATGTGCGGCCCCAAATCGAACCACAGCCCGCTGCCGGGCAGGTTCTGTTCGCGCCAGCGCACCCGCACTTCTGGGCGGTAGCGATCGATGTGCGACTCAAAATGCGTTACCTTGCCGATCAGCCCCTGCTCGATCACCTGTTTCACCCCGAGGAAATCGCTGTCCCAGCGGCGGTTCTGGAATACCGACAGCAGGCGGCCATGCTTCTCCGCCGCCGCAATCAGCGTGCGCGCCTCCGCCAGGTCCAGCGTAAACGGCTTATCCACCACCACATGCTTTCCCGCTTCCAGCGCGGCCAGCGCCAGCGGCGCATGGGTGGCGTTCGGCGAAGCAATCACCACCAGATCGACCTCCGGCAGGCGGATCGCCTCGAGCGGATCGGCGATCACGCGCGCATGCGGCAGGTCGGCGTGAACTTTGGCGGCGTCGCGCGAAGCCACCACGCTGAGTTCCAGCCCCGGCACGGCGTTGATCAGCGGCGCGTGAAACGCCTTGCCGACAAAGCCGTAGCCAATCAGCGCCACCTGCAACGGTTGAGCGTTATCGTTCATCAGTGTTCTCCTCTAGCGGTCGTCGGCGACGACACAAAGTTCAATCATTGATTGCTCGTCCAGGTTGTCCCACGGGCGATCGGTAAACAGGCGTTGGATCTGCGCCAGATCCGCAACGTGATGCGGTTCGCAGCGATCCAGCTTCATATGGTCGGCCACCAGCCAGCGCTCACCGCTGTTGGCCAGCATGGCGCGTTTGACCTCGGCATCGGCCTCTTCGCCGGCGCTCAGCCCCAGCTGAGCATGCACCGCGCAGGCGCCCAACAAGGCGATGTCCGCGCGATAGCGCGCCAGCAACGCCAACGTGGCGCTGCCGGCGAACAGCCGTTGACGCGCATCCCACTGACCGCCCAGCAGGATCAGTTGGATCTCCGGCCTGTCGCTCAGGCACTGCGCGATATCCAGCGAGGCGGTGATCACCGTGGCCGGGCCGCGCAACGCTTGCGCCACCGCCAGCAGCGTACTGCCCGCATCCAGCATCAGAGTGCTGCCGGGCGGGATCTGTGCGGCCACCGCGCGGCCGAGCCGTTGTTTGATCTGCGGCAACAGCGCCGCGCGCGCCTGGCGCGGCATGCCGGACGGTTCAAACGCGATCGCCCCGCCGTGATGTTTTTGCGCCAGCCCCTGCCGCTCGAGATCGGCCAGATCGCGGCGCACGGTATCGACGGAAACGCCGATGGCGTTGGCCAATTCCGCTACCGCCGCCTGCCCGCGTTCGCTGAGCAAATCCAGTAAATGTCGTTGTCGCGCCGCTTTGTGCATGGTTTATCCCGCAATAAAAAGCATTAAACAGCAATATACAGCAGAAAACGGCATCAGAGAAGACGCATTGGCGCGCACAGGAGATCAAACATCTTTTCGCCGCCTGGACAATGATGGAGGCAGAACGCATAACAACCAGGAGAAATGATGAGCATCGATCTGACGTTTGAAAACCTGAACGCGCGCGCCGTGCAATACAACGCCCGCGCTTCGGTCGAGGATTTTGACGCCTGCATGGCGGAATACGCCGCGCTGGCCCAGCGCGCCAAAGCGCAGACGCCGGGCATTTATGACCTGCGCTACGGCATGGGCGCCGCCGAACGCCTCGATCTGTTCCCGGCCAGCATTCAGCCCGCCCCGCTGCTGATCTTTATTCATGGCGGTTACTGGCATTCGCAGCGCAAAGAGGAAGCCTGTTCGATGGCCGCCGCGTTTGCCCGCCGCGGCGTGGCGGTCGCTACGTTGGAATACACGCTGGCGCCGGAAGCGACGCTGGCGGAGATCGTGCATGAGGTACGCAGCGCCGTCGCCTGGCTTTATCATCACGGGGCACCATTCGGCATCGATCCGGCGCGCATTTTCGTCAGCGGTAGTTCGGCCGGCGGGCATCTGTGCGGCATGCTGATCGCCGACGGCTGGCAGCAACGCTATCGTCTGCCGCCCGATGCGATCAAAGGCGCGTTGGCGCTGAGCGGCTTATACGATCTGCGCCCGCTGTGCGATATCTATATCAACGACTGGCTGCACCTGACGCCCGAGCAGGCGCACACCCTCAGCCCGCTGTTTCTGCTGCCGCCGAAAGGCCATGCGCCGCAGATCCTGCTCGACGTCGGCCAGCGGGAAACGCAGGGGTTTAAAAACCAGACGCAGGCCTATTATGACGCTTGCCTGGCGCATGGTCTCGACGTCCAGCTGCTGGCAGACCGCCACTGCAATCACTTTACGTTGGTCAACGAGCTCGCCGATGCGGAAAGCGCGATGTTCCGGCAAGTGATGGCGATGATCGACGGCGCGCGAGGGTAGTTTGGCGCTGCAACCACAGCCTGGCGGCGATCGTCATCACCGCCAGTGCGGCAAATGCGGTTCCACACAGCAGGCTGCCCTGTACCCCCCAAGCGGCGATAAACCAGCCGCCCGCCAGCGAACCCAGCGCCACACCCAGATTGATAAAGGCGATATACAGCCCGGTGACGAACGCCGGCGCCTGCGGCGCTTCGGAGGTCAGCCAGATCTGGGTCACAATCAAACCGCTGGTGTGCGCCGCCCCCCAATACAGACAAAGTGCCGTCATCGAACCAAGGTTCGTGCTGCCGTAGCGATACAGCAGCGCATAAGCCGCAATCAAGGCTACCGGATGCAGCAGCACCGTCACTGCACGGCGGCGGCCCAACCCCTTGCCGGCCAACAGGTTGCCTGCAACGCCACCCACGCCGAATGCCACCAGAAGAAAGGCGATGGCGCCACCGCTGAAGCCGATTTCACGGCTGAGATATTCAGCCGCGTAGGCATAGACCGCAAACATGGCGGCAAATATCAGCACGCAGGTGCTTATATTTAGCCACAGCGTCCCGCTGCGCAGCACCATCAGCTGTTTGCCATAACTGAGGCGTTGAACGGCGACGTCGGGCAAACGCACCAGTAACCCCGCCGCCGCCAGGAGGTTCACCCACGCGCAAAACCGGAACGATGCTTCATAGCTGAACTGTTCAGCGATCCATTGCGTCAGCGGTATGCCCAACACCATGCCCATGCTGGTGCCGATAAACGCATAGGCGGTTGCTTTGGTGGCCTGATGCGGTGGATAAAGCGCTGCGGCCGCCACCATGGCCAGCGAAAAATAGACAGGATGGAATAACGCCGGCAAAATGCGCAGCAGCATAAGCATGGCAAAGCTGTCCGCCTGAGCGGACAACGCGCTGGCCGCCGCAAATACCGTTAATGTAATCAGCAGCGTGCGTTTACGATTGAATCGCGACGCCAGCAGCACCAACAGCGGCCCGAGCAACGCAATGGTCAAGGCGAAGACCCCAACCAGCCAGCCGGCCTGCGCCGTGGAAATGCCATACCGCGCGATGATCTGCGGCAAGATGCCCACCACGCCGAACTCGATGCAATAAACGCCAAACAGCCCCAGCGCAATGAAGAAAATCGGCGGTATCAAGCCCATCACATCCCCCCCGTCGCGGCATAAACCGCCTGACAAATCTCGCCGACAAAGGCGCCGGACATGCCTTCCAGCGCCGTATTGGTAAACGCCACCACGCTGAGCTGCCGGGTGGGATCGACAAACCACGAATGCCCATAGGTTCCCCCCATCCGCCAGGTGCCAACGGACTCCGGCGTTTGTGCGGCGACGGGATCTTTCAGCACGGTAATGCCCAGGCCGAAGCCGCGCCCCGGCCAAAACGGCATCGGCAGATCGCCGATTTGGTTGCTGGTGAATGCCGTCACCCAATCGGGCGGCAGCACCTGCCCGCCGCCTTGGCGCAACGTTTCCAGCAAGCGCAGGAAATCTTCGGCCGACCCGACCATGCCGGCGCCGCCCGAAGCGTATGCCTGCGGATCCAGCGCACGCGCCGGCGACAGATGAAACCCGGCGCTGCCCGCGAAAAACGGTAAATGGTCCGGCTGGTGCAAGCGGCGCGGTTCGCCGGGATGATCGGCGTAAGACGCCGCCAAACGCGCGGGATCCGCCGCCAGGAAATCGGTATCCGTCATCGCCAACGGCCTGGTCACCCATTTTTTGACCGCCTGCGCCAGCGGCAAGCCGCTCGCCTGTTCAATTGCCGCGCCCAGCACATCGGTCGCGATGGAGTAACGCCACTCCGCGCCGGGCGGGGCCAGCAAAGGTGCGCAGGCAATACGCCGCACGTTTTCCTGCAGGCTGACAGACGCCTCATCCATGCCGTCGGAGATGCCCAATTGGGCGTAGAATCCCCCTTCCGGCTGGAAAAAGCGGTAACTTAATCCGGCGGTGTGAGTCATTAGATGCCGTAGCGTTATCAGCGGTAGAGTGCCATCCGCCAGCCGCGGACAAAAATTCGGCAGCCAGCGGGTGATGGGATCGTCCAACTGCATGCCGCCCTGCGCCATCAGCGCCAGCGCCGCCGTGGACACGATCGGTTTGGACACCGAAGCCAGACGAAATAGCGTATTGCACGCCATCGGCTTGCCGGCTTCGCGATCCGCCATGCCCGCCGCGCGGCGATAAATGATCTCACCGCCCTGCGCTACCAGGACCACTGCGCCAACCAGCCGTTTCTCCGCCAAGGCGCGATCGACAGCCCGATCTATCACGCCAACGCTCTGCCCGTATTCACTCATTTCCATTGCTCCAGGTCGCCAATCACTGTGGTAGTTACCGAGCATAGAGCCTGGTGATTAATGAAAAAACAGGCTAGATTTCCCTTAATAACGGACACTAACGTCCGCAATAGGATGCCCGATGGATAACTTAGCCGGCGTGAGCGCTTTCGTGCAGGCCGCTGAAACTCTCAGTTTCGTTGACGCCGGCCGCATGCTCGGCATCTCGGCATCAGCGGTGGGAAAAAGCATCGCCCGTTTGGAGAACAGGCTGGGGGTGCGCCTGTTTCACCGCAGCACGCGCAGCATGACGTTGACCGCCGAGGGCCGGCGCTTTCTGCAACGGTGTCAACGCATTCTGGGGGAGATGGCGGCGGCAGAACGGGAAATCAGTGATGCGCATAGCACGCCGCGCGGCAAACTGCGGGTCAGCCTGCCGCTGGTGGGAGGGCTGTTAAATCCGGTGTTGGCAGAATTTGTCCGAAACTATCCCGATATTGAGCTGGAAGCCGATTTCTCCGATCGACGGGTCGATGTCGTAGAAGAGGGTTTTGACGCAGTGATCCGGGTCGGCGAGACCGAAGATTCACGACTGATGAGCCGCCAGCTGGGCTCGTTTCATCTGCTGCTGGTGGCCGCGCCAGATTACCTGCACCGCGTCGGGATCCCACATCAACCGGCAGATCTGCAAGGGCACGCCGGCCTGCTGTACAAATTCCCCTCTACCGGCAAAGTGGAGCCCTGGCCGCTCGAAGGATGGGACAAGCTGCTTGCCGATCAACTGGCGACCCGCGTGGTGTGCAACACCGTCGATACCTTGCTCTATCTGGCGGAAAGCGGCCAGGGCATCGCCTGTTTGCCGGATTTTGCCGTGAAGCGCGCACTGGAACAGCGGCGATTGCAGCAGATATTGCGCGAGCATTGTCACCACAGCGGCAGCTTCAAAGTCCTGTGGCCTTCCAGCAAGCATCTGACGCCGAAACTCCGCGTGTTTATCGATACGCTAAGCGCTCGACTTTTTCAGGATTAGGTGGGTATTTACGCGACCGGTCAATCATCGAGTAAAGGAAATGCGAGGGAGACGGAGGGCGATAACCGCCCCCTGACATGCGGGCTCAGCCGTTTTTGCGGCCGATAGCGGAAAAGACGTTAAACACTTCACCCAAGCCGTAAATCGCGCCGAGCAGTACGGCCACCATTACCGGCACCAGGACCACCACGGTGGCCAAGCTTTCAAGCATTTCTAACATCGTTCTCTCCTGGTTTTTAAGCACAGCGAATCTGCGCCGGAAGAAAAGGTTTCCGGCTAATCGGTTGATTATCGTGGGGAGGCAGTCTAAAACGTGAGCTACATCACACTTGATGCGAGCTAATGTAACTTACACAATTACATTAACGCAATGCAAAAAATGCTCTGTGCGGCAAAGGGATTGGCGTGGATTTTTTATTGCGTATCTGCTTGATATTGCGGCGAACAGGGGGCGAAAGGATAGCCGGCGCGCCGCTCGACCTGCCCGGCCATTTCGGCGATGCTGGTCTGCGCCAGGCTCGCTTCCAGCGCATGCCCCACGCGCGCGAACTCTTGCTCCAGCACCGGGGTAATGGCGTGGCCGATATAGCACGCATCGTTAGGCCGGGCGCGATGCAGCATGAAATAGGGTTGATCCTCCACCGCGCGATACACGTCCAGCAGCGAGATCGCTTCCGCCGGCCGCGCCAGCAGCGCCCCGCCGCCTTGCCCCATTTGTGAATAGGTCAGCCCCGCTTCCGCCAGCGCGCCGAGGATGCGCCGCACCACCGTCGGATTGGTGTTGACGCTGCGGGCGATGTCTTCGGAACGCACCGTCTGGCCGCGACACAGCGTGATGTTGGTCAGGATATGGATGGCAACGGCAAATCGCGTAGAGGTAGACACCTTGGCACCTGCTCAGAGTTTCGTTTATGTCGGATTAAAACATAAGGAAAGCGTATCAATTTCCGGTAATACACATAATGAGTAGGGATTAGCGGAATGTCAACCAGCCCCCGCCCGGCGGCGACGGCGGCTCAGGCTTCGGTACGGATCTCCGCCACTTTATCGGCATAAAATGCCAGATGCTCCTTGATCGCCACCACGGCGTTGTAAGGCATTTCATAACTCCAGGCCGTATTGTTCCCCTGCGGGCCGTTCAGCGCGAGGTCGAAATAACTGCAGTCGCCCTTATAAGGGCAGTAGCTAACGCGATGGTTTGTCTGCAGCAGCGCCATCTGCACATCCTCACGCGGAAAGTAAAACACCGGCGGATAGTTGGCTTCCCGCAAAAGGAGCGCGTTGCGGCTGTCGGCCAGGATTTGGCCGGCGGCGTGCACCACGACCCGCATGGGATGGCGAGTTAACGTAATCGGATGATCCGGCCCGGGAATTTTCACCGGCTTGCCGGATGCGGAAACGAGATCGGACATGGCGGCCTCCACAACGTGCGCCCCGTCCCCAACGAGGCGTCTTCTCAGTATAGACCCGCGGTTTCGCCGGCGGCCGCACATTCGGCGAGCAAACGCTTTTCGCCGCCGCAAAATTAAGAATTTTTACCTGTTCGATTTTCTTACGGAGGAATACATTCATCCCAACTTCTACCGGCGGCTTAATCGGATTATTTTTAATCCATTAATCCGCCAATTTACCAGGAACTCATTATGAATATTAAACGTGCCGCGGGTGTGTTGGTGGTGGTGATGGCAACGCTTTCCGTTACCGCATGTGGGCATATGTCCAATCGCGATCGCAACACGGCGATCGGCGCGGGTGTCGGCGCCGTCGGCGGCGCGGTATTGACCGACGGCAGCACGCTGGGCACACTCGGCGGCGCAGCGCTGGGTGGCATTATCGGCCACCAGACCAGCCGTTAATCATTCCGTTAAAAATATCTCAGCAGGCCGGCGCTTTGTTAATCTACGCGCGCCGGCCTGCTTTATTTATCCCGATGAACGGCCTTCGGGAGGAACAATAATAAATAACGTTAAGCGCAGCTTTATTATTAATTAACCTGCACCAGAAGTATTTATTGCGCAGGCAGCCTGAAGCGCGCCATCGCTTTTTCCAATCGTTCCGACTCCCCCTGCAGCAACTGCGAAGCCTCGGTCACCGCGTTCACCACGCTGCCGGTTTGCCGCGCCACCTGATTCAGCGCGGTGATGCGCGCCGTCACGTCCTGAATGCTCTCCGCCTGATTGAGCGACGCCAGCGAAATTTCTCCCATCAGCGCACTGCACTTGTTCACCAGACTGATAATCTGCCGCAGGTTGCCCGTCAACAGATCCACCGCCTGCGATCCCCGATCGATTTGCTGCAATGAGCGGCCGATCAACTGCTGAATATCGCGCGTCGAATGGCTGCTTTTCTGCGCCAGCAGGCCCACTTCCTTAGCCACGATGGCGAAACCGCGGCCGTGAACGCCGGCGTGCGCGGCCTCGATCGCCGCATTCAGCGCCAGAATATTGGTCTGAAACGCCACGCTGTCGATCAATGCCACAATGCCGCGCATTTCCGCCGATTGGTTGACGATCCCTTGCATCGAGACATTGACGGTTTGCATCATCTGCTCACCGGCGCCGGCGCACTGGCGGGCCTGTTCAGTGCGTTCACTGGCCTGCCGCGCGTATTGGCCATTTTCTTCCACCCGCGCCGCCAGCTGCTGCACGTGCTCGGTCGCCAAGTGCAATTCGCCGTCCTGCTTCGCCGACTGTGCCGTCAGCTGGCGATTGCCGTCCGCCAGCCGCCCGACGCCGTTCAGGATCCCGCTCGCCGCGTCGCGCACTTCGCTCACCAAGCGCTGCAGGCCGCCTTGCATGTGGCCGATGCTGGTTTGCAGTTGGCGCATCTCGCGGTTAACCGCCCTTTCAGGCGGCAGCGGCCGCGAAAGATCGCCGGCGGCCAGCACGTTGAGGTGCGCGATCGCCCGCTGCAGCGGCGCGATCACCCAGCGGGAGACGGCGAACCACACCCCAACGGCGATCAGCGCCAACGCGGCCAGCGCGCCGAGCGCAAAGGTCTTGGCCTGCTCCAGCGCCGCCAATTGCCGCACGTTGACGTCATCGCCGCGCCGTTCGTTCAGCGCCTGATAAGCGAGATACTTCTCGTTGAAATCCGCCTGAAACGCCTGGATCGGCACGGCGAAAAACGCCTCGATGCCGCTGCTGCCTTGCAGCCCTTGCGCCTGCTCTTTCAGGCCGTCATAAAACAGACGATAGCCGTCTTTCAGGGCCGCCGCCGCCGGCGCATCCGCGCTCAAACGTTCGAACTGGGCGAAGGCCTGCTCGGAAGCCTGCAGCGCCGCCAACGACTCATCCAGCAGGCTGTGCCAACTGCCGTCGGAGCCGGTGGCTTGGTCTTGCAGATAATAGATGCCCGCGCGGTTCAGGCTGTCGCTGGCCGTCAACAGCGACAGCCTGGCGCGATCCATCGCCGCCTGTTGGCGATGCAACGCGTCGCCCGTCACCAGGTTAACCTTGGCGTCACGCAGAATATTGGAAATAAATACGGTGGAAAACAATTGCAGCAGAGAAAATAGCGCAATAACGCAAATTACGCCGCTTAATAATCCCATGCTCTTGCCGAAGCCAAACGCGCGCGGCAGCGCCGTCGCAGGTTTTACCCTGCGGCCAAGTGTCAGTTTTATGTTCATGATTTTTAGTCAGTAATACCAGGATGCCGCGAGTCTAACGGGCATTGATGACACTAATATTTCAGTCTGCTCTGCGCCGCCCCTCACCAAGAAAAATGGCAAAATCGACGGTATGGTACATCAACGTTTATTTTTATTGCTTGACTTGCTTAATCGCGGATTTATAGTTCCCCCATTAAACAAGAAACAAAGTTTCATATATTAACCGGAAGTGAATTTAATATATGAAACGCGCAATGAAATCGTCTCAAATATAAAACAAACGAGCGACAATGCCTTATTTTCAGGTAAAGTCCGCTCGCCTTAATAAGGACCAAACATTCATCAGGGGCCGGACATGCGCAAGATCACCCTTTGTTTTTTGCTTGTTTCACCAATGAGTTATGCGGCAGCCTCCGCATTAGCCAACGACACGGCCGCCACCGCGGCACCGGTCAAAAAAAGCCGCCCGGCATTTCCCCATATTCATTGGCAAAGCGATGACAATAAAAAGAGTATCGATATCGGCGGCGCACTGCGCGCCAATTATCGTTATGAAGACTGGCACAGCAGCAATTATCGGCATCCGCCGCATTTACGCTTTGACGCCTTTCGCATCGACGCCGCCGGTCAGGTAAACGACGCATTTTTCGATAGTGGATTCTGGTTTCAGGATCGGCGCAAATACGCCATCGACCGCGCCTATGTCGGCTATCACCTGTCTGAGCGTTCCGCCGTGCAGCTTGGCGCGCCGTTCAAACCCTTCGGCCTGATGCCCTACCCGCAGTTCGGTTGGTCGTACGGCATTCCGTTTTACCTCGGCTTCGGCGTCAACACCGGGCTGGGCGCCAAATACCAATATCAACAGGGCGATTGGGCCTTCGACGCCGCCTACTATCCGCGCATGATGCCGGCCGGCGTGCGTTACGCTCCCGACGTCGCCAGCTACGACGATCTGAAGAACACCAACTTTGCCTCGCAGCACCTGCAGCGCAACGAAAAACGCGATCAGCTGAACCTACGGCTGACGCACGCTTTCCACCCGGGCGGCTGGGATAACGAGCTCGGCGGTTCGCTGGTGGCCTCGCGGCTTTACAACCAGGCGACCGGCGATAACGGCAGCTTCTGGGCGGCCGGCCTGCACACGCTGGTGAATCGAGATGCCTGGCATCTGTCCGGCCAGGTGATCCGCTACGGTTACGACGCCAAAGGCCCGGCCGGAGCCAACAATTCGGTGATCCTGATGGGCGGCAACGGCCTGACGCCGGCCTATCTGATCCCCTCGCAGGCCACCACCGCCGCCATTAACCTGGCGCGCGACGTCGAGGTGCCCTGGGGTCCGGTGAAAAAACTGCGGTTCTACAACGACTACAGCGTGCTCTGGAAAGATAAGCGCGGCGGCTCCAACTCCAAAATGAATACGCTCGGGGTGCAGGTGTTCGCCATGCCGGTGATGCTGTGGGTGGATCTGACCTGGGCGCAAAACGCCAACCCGTGGGGCGGCGTGGAAAACGCCACCGGCTGGACCGGTACCCAGTCCTCCGGCAGCAATAAATGGTATTTTCGCACCAACGTAAACATCGGTTACTACTTCTGAGCGCAGCGGGATCTACACTGAAGTATCGCCGTCAACCGGAGAAATCACGATGCTGAGCGCGCAGACGCTGCATGTCGCCATCAACCGCCCCTGTGACGAGGTATACGCCTTTCTCAGCCGGCCGGAAAACTTCCCATTGTGGGCCAAAGGGTTAGCCAACAGTTTGCGACAGGAAGGTGAAGACTGGATGGCGGATACCCCGCAGGGGCGGATCCGCATTCGCTTCAGCGCGCCGAACGCCTTCGGCGTGCTGGATCATTGGGTGACGCTGCCGGACGGCGGCGTGGTCTACGTGCCGCTGCGCGCGCTCGCCAACCGGCAAGGCGCCGAGGTGATCTTCACCCTGTTCCGCCAGCCGGGCATGGACGACGCGCAGTTCGCCCACGACGCCGGGCTGGTTAACGCCGATCTGCAGGCGTTGAAGCGCCTGCTGGAATCGCGTTAACCCGCGGGTTAGCTCTTGACCGACGACACCACGTTGAGCGGCTGGGCGTCCGGCAGGATATTCATGTGCTCCAGCACCTGGGCCATGATCTTGCCGAACACCGGCCCGGCCACCGAACCGCCGAAGTGTTTGCCGGCTTTCGGGTTGTTGACCATCACCACCAGCGCCACCTGCGGATCGCTGGCCGGCGCCACGCCGGCGGTATAGTTGATATACCCGCCGTCGTATTTACCGCTCGGGCCCATTTTCTCGGCGGTGCCGGTTTTGATCGCCAGCCGATAACCCGGCACCGCGGCGTTCACCCCGCTGCCGCCCGGCAAGGCGTCGCTCTCCATCATATGCACCACGGTTTTCACCGTATCGGCCGGCAGAATACGTTGCCCCATCACCGGCGGCGTCACCTTGGTGATCGACAGCGGCCGATAAACGCCGAAGGCGCCGATAGCGGCATACTCGCGCGCCATCTGCAGCGGCGTCACGCGCAGGCCATAGCCGAAGGAGAAGGTGGCGCGTTCGATATCCGCCCAGCGTTCGCGATGCTGCGGCAGGTAGCCGCTGCTCTCGTTGCCGATGCCGAGCTCGGTCGGTCGCCCCAGGCCAAAGCTGCGGTAGACCGCCGGCAGCACCGTGGCGGGCAACGCCAACGCAATGTGCGATACCGCGATGTCGCTCGATTTTTGCAGCACGCCGGTGATGGTCAACTTCGACCAGTGGCCGACGTCTTTGATCAGGTGACCGTTCACCCGATACGGCGTAGTGTCCAGCACGGTATCCGGCCGGATCAGCTTATGCTCCAGCCCCACCATCACCACCACCGGTTTCACCGTCGAGCCCGGCTCGAAGCTGTCGCTGCTGCACACGTTGCGAATATCCTTCGCCGGGGTGCTGCCATAGTTGTTCGGGTTGAACGACGGGTAACTGGCCATGCCGAGGATCTCGCCGGTGTCGATCTTGACCAGCACCGCACAGCCGGAGTCAGCCTGGTTAGCCACCACGCCGTCACGGATCTGCGCATAGAGCACGTACTGGATAAATTTGTCGATGCTGAGCGTCACATTCGGCGGCGGCACCGGATCCACGCTTTTAAGCACGCCGATCACCGCGCCGCTGCCGTCCTTCTGGTAGACCCGCAGGCCGTTTTTACCCTGCAGCAGCGGGTTGAAGCCCAGCTCGATGCCCTCCAGCCCCTGATTGTCCTGGCCAACGATGCCGATCAGCCCGGCGGCGTCCTGGCCCATCGGATAAAAGCGGCTGAAATCCTGCTCGGTGCTGACGCCGGTCAGGTGCAGTTTACTGATGTAGGCGGCGTTATCATCCTCCACCTTGCGCGCCAGGTAAACGAAACGCTTGCGCGCGTTGCTCTGGATCAGGTGCTGGATGTCCGCCAGCGGGATCTTCAGCACGTTGGCCATGCTCTGCCAGCGCTCGTTGCTAGTGTCGGTCTGGGTATCGAGAATGTGTTTCGGATCCAGCACGATGTCTTTGGACGACACGCTGACCGCCAGCGCCTCATCGTTGCGATCGGTGATCATGGCGCGGTTGGTCGGCACCACCTGGGTGCGGATCGAACGCTGGTCAGCCTGGTCCGCCAACTGCTGGTGTTCCAACAGCTGCAGATAGCCGACCCGGAACGCCAACAGAAAAAAACAGACCAGCATGCCGGCGCAAATCCAGCCGAAACGAACTGTGGAATAGGTTTTACCGCTCTTTTTGGTCGATGGCGCCACTGTTGTGTTAACCCTGCGTTTTTATTCGGTTTATGGTGTTATTTCAGTCTACATTGCCGGAAATGGTCGGGAGATTGCAGTTTGTAACAAAGTAAAAACAAACCGCATCACCGTTGCACATCCGCACTGTCGTTTAACTGCGGTTTACTTTGCGCCGGGTCGCCGGACTGCGGCGCGTTGGCCGGGTCGAAAATGTGGTCGAGGATCGCGCGCGCGGTCGGCCCCGCCACCACGCCGTCGCCGCCGCCGTTTTCCAGGATCAGTGCCATTGCCACCCGCGGGTTTTTATACGGGGCGAACAACGTATAGAAGATGTGATCGCGCAGCCGCACCGGGATCATTTTGGCGTTGTAGGTTTGGTTTTGCTTCAGGCTGAACACCTGCGAGGTGCCGGATTTGGCGGCGATCTGGTAAGGCGCGGTATGGAACAGCTTGTAACCGGTGCCGTTCGGTAAGTTGGCCATGCCGTACATGCCGTTGCGCACGATACCCCAGTAAGGCGAGTTGGGATCGCCAATCTGCGCCGCCTGCATCGGCGGTTGGTAGCGCGTCACGCGGCCGCCCTGCTGCAGCGAATACAGCAGATGCGGCGTTTTCACCTGGCCGTTGTTGAGCAGCGTGGTCAAGGCTTTCACCATCTGGATCGGCGTCGCCACCCAATACCCCTGGCCGATGCCTACCGAGACCGTATCCCCCTGATACCAGCCCTTTTTGTGCACCTTCAGCTTCCAGTCGCGGCTCGGCAGCACGCCGCGGTACTCTTCGTTCAGATCGATGCCGGTCGACTGGCCGTAACCGAACTGGCTCAGCCAGTGGTGAATGCGATCGATGCCCATCTCATAGGCCACCTGATAAAAGAAGGTGTCGGCGGATTCCTCGATCGCTTTGGTCACGTTGAGCATGCCGTGGCCGGTTTTCAGCCAGTCGCGGTAGCGCCGCTCGGTGCCGGGCAGCGTCCAGGTCGGCGCGCCGAAAAAGGTGGTGGTGGGCGTGATCACTCCGGCGAACAGCGCCGAAACGGCCATGTAGGGCTTCACCGTCGACGCCGGCGGGTACAAGCCCTGAGTGACGCGGTTGATCAGCGGCAAATCCGGGTTGTGCAGCAGCGCTTTATAGGCCTGATAGCCGATGCCTTTGACGAAGGGGTTGGGATCGTAACTGGGGCTGGAGACCATCGCCAGGATACCGCCGTCGCGCGGGTCTTCCACCACCACGGCGGCGCGTTGCCCCTTCAGCACCGATTCGATGTACTGTTGCAGCGGCAGATCCAGCGTCAGATAGATGTTTTTGCCGGCCTGCGGCGGCTGCTCCTTCAGCAAGCGGATCACGCGCCCGTGGTTATCCACCTCCACCTCCTGATAACCGGTGGTGCCATGCAGTTCGGATTCGTAATAGGCCTCGATGCCCTGTTTGCCTATGTTGCGGTCGGCGGCGTAATTCTCGCTCAGGCCGGCCTTGTCCAGGCGCTTGAGATCGCTGTCGTTGATCTTCGACACATAGCCCAGCACGTGCGCCAGCTGGGCGCCATAAGGATACTCACGCTGCTGATAGGTATCGATAGTCACCCCGTCGAAACGGTATTGGTTAACGGCGAAGCGCGCCACCTCGGTGTCGTTCAGCCCCGCCTTCAGCGTGACCGGTTTGTAGCGGCTGTTGTGGTGCATATCGTCGCGAAACGCGCTGATGTCTTCCGGCGTCAGATCGACGACCGGCGTCAACGCCCGCAGCAGCGCCGCCATGTCGGCGACTTTGCTGGGCGTGACTTCGATACGATACAGTGTCACGTTTCGCACCAGCGGAATGCCGTTGCGATCGAAGATCAGCCCGCGGCTGGGCGCGATCGGCAGCATCTTGATGTCATTTTGATTGGAGCGCGTCTGGTAAAAGCCGTGCTGGCGAATTTGCAGCCGGTAGAGGTTGACGATCAGCGCGCCGAAACAGACGACGACCAGCGCCAGCGCCACGGCCGCCCGGCGGATGAACAGCCTCTCTTCCGCAGAGTGGTCGCGAATTTTTTCTTTTAACAGGGCCATGCGGTGCCGGTACCTTTTGCGTCACATTTCCCCGCAAAATCAGGGAACTGAAAAGCCGGCAAGCATAGCGTTATCGGGCGCGCCGCCCCATGAAAAGGTTGCTAATGAAATGGCATAACTGTTTCAGCATATTGGAATGTTACCGGCGGCGATTTTTTCACCGCGCTCCCCATTGAGCCGCCGTTCACCCCAATGCTACAATGTGACCCAAATCACATTATTCCCGTTATTCCCCTCCGCATCTCCCTGTCGGCGCCCTGCCGGATGCGGCTTTTGTTACATAGGATCGAGTTCGATGAGTACCATTACCACCGGTTTAATCATGATGCGCTGGGAGTTGCTGAGCGCCGTGATGATGTTCTTCGCCAGCCAGTTAAACGTCGTTTGCCGTAAAACCAGCCGCAATGGCATGGCGTTCATGTTCAGCAGCCTGGGCCTGTTTACCGCCTGCTGGTTCGTGATGGGGCTGATGGGCATCCATCTCACGCTGGAAGCCTTCACCCAATTCTGGTCGTCGGCTTGGGATCGCTACGTAGACGTGGTCAGCACCATGCCGGTCGATTGGCCGATGCCATAACCTCGCCGCACGGGCGGCCCGGCGATTATTCCGCGTCCGTTGGCGGCGCCGCCGCCAGCCGCGCCATCAACGCCCCCGCTTCGATCAGCTGCGCCTGTTCTTGCTCCGTTAAACAGCTTTCCATCGCCGCCAGCAACCACGCCTCGCGCCGGGTGCGGCTTTGCTGCAGCAGGCCCAGCCCGGCGGGGGTCAAACGCACCCGCACCCGGCGTTTGTCTTCGGCATCCGGCGTGCGCACCAGCAGCCCGTCGGCCTCCAGCTCCCGCAGTGCGGCCGCCAGGTTAGAGGAACGCATACGCTCCGACTCCGCCAGCAGCGACGGCGTCGCCTCGCCGCCGTGGCGATCGATAGCTCCCAGCAGCATCAGCTGGGCCCAGGATTTTTCGTCGCTGCGCGATTCGCGCCGCAAACGGCGCACCAGCGACATTAACTGCGTGCGCAACAGCGTCACGTCTTCAGGATGATCTTTTTTCATTGGCATCAATAGATAACGATAGATTTGTCCGTACTTTCGCACCGAGACCGGGTACGGTCAACCGAAATTGGCGGCCGAAATATGCCAGCTCGCTATTGGCGGGTGCCGGCGTTGAGCGGCAACACCGCGTGCACCACCAAAGCGAACAGCAGACCGACGCCACCGCCCAGCAACACATTGACCACCCTTTCTGCGGCGATCGACGGCGCTTTTCCGGCAATCACCAACGCGCAGCAGATGCAGGCGCAACGGGCGCCAAACCCCAGGGTATAACGATGAAAAGACACCAAGGTGAGCATCGTCACCACGCTCAGCAGTTCATAACCCACATTGCCATGCGGCATGAGGCTGCCCAGCAAAATACCGATGGGCACTCCCAGCAATGCGCCTGACGCACGCTGGCGGAGTTTGTTGCGTGTACCGGCCATATCGCCGCTGATCACGCTTACGGCCGACCAGATCACCCATTGCCCGTAATCGATGTGTTGCCACTCAACGATCGCCGCCGACAGTGCAACGGCACAACTTACGGCGAGCAAAGCCTCGCCGCAGGCCACGCGAGCGCCAAGCTCATCGCTGCGACGCAGCTGGAGATAATGATGCAGGCTGTCACTCGTCGACAGCCACGTTAGCCGCCGATGCTCTGCCAGTGCAAGCATCAGCACCGGCAAGACGGCTGCCCCCAGAAAAGGGAGTAGCGCCCAGCCGCATTGGGCTAATGGCGCACCGGCGCCACCTTCAGCGGTTTCACACGCCAGATAAAGAGCCGGAATAAAAATAAAATTCCCCAGGGATCGCAGCTTGCCGCCGAACGCGGAGATCCCAACCGCCGCCGCCGCTGCCAACACGCACGCCAAGATGAAGATTACCGGCGTGTGCATGGCGCACAGCAGCGCCATAAAGAGCAGCAGCAATGCCGCCGCATGTAGCGCCACGCCGAGCGGCGCCAGTTCAAGGCGCTCGCAAACGACAAACAGCGATATGGTGACCACCGAAGCCTTCAGCCAGTTGGCATTGCCTGTCGCCAGGCTCAGGACCAGCAACGGCGCCAACACCCATGCTCCCCGTCGCAGCTGACGCCAGGCGATTTCTTCACGCAGCGGCTTCACAATGCGCTCAGCTGTTCCAGCGTGACGATATCGGCAATAGTGGCAAGCGTTTCCATCGAGATTCGGTGCTCTTCCGCCGTGGCCGCCGCGCAAGCCTCTTCCAGTATCAGCACCTGATAATCGCGATCGTGCGCGTCGCGCGCCGTCGCCTGTACCGCCCAGGTGCTGCTGACCCCACAGATCACCAACCGTTCAATGCGGCGGGCGCGCAGCGTCGCATCCAGATTGGTGCCATAAAACGCGCTGACGCGCGGTTTTACGATGGTTAACTCCCCCAAATCAGACGCTAAATCAGGATGAAAATCCGTGCCCGGCTGGCCCAGTGCGATAGCGCCAAATTGATGCGCCTGCCCAAACATCCGCGAGTATTTGGGTTGATCGACATAGCCGGCCGCGAAACCGACTTTAACCAGTATGCGCAGCCAATCCTTGCGCTGCGCGAGAGACAATGCGCTATTTGCCCGCGCGATAGCATCGCGCTCAATGACCTGCTGCGCCGAGCGCGCAATTTTTCCTTCCGGGTGGGAGATATCCACGATGTAGTCCAGAGCGATCAGTGCGGTATTCATAGAAAGCGTCTCCTTGCCGCCGACACGGCGAAATGGGTAGAGAGAGTGTGGCGCCGCCGGATTGTTGAGCGGCTTGGTGGAGTAGCTTAAAATAAATACCTATGATAATATAGCTATTAATTTATAGCGAAATGTAACAACGCCGCCGACGAGCTTTACGTTTTCTCACGCATTTCCCCCACGCCGGCCAGTTCGCGGTGTTATTATTATCTTGCTTAACAAATCCCTCCAAATTCAAAGTGGTACGACAAGTCGATGGAAGCGTGGAAAGTCAATCTGATCTCGGTCTGGCTCGGGTGTTTCTTCACCGGGCTGGCGATGAGCCAAATCCTCCCTTTTCTGCCGCTGTACGTCGAACAGCTCGGCGTCAG
Source organism: Serratia sp. BFP-2025 (assembly GCF_050880365.1). Taxonomy (NCBI): domain Bacteria; kingdom Pseudomonadati; phylum Pseudomonadota; class Gammaproteobacteria; order Enterobacterales; family Yersiniaceae; genus Serratia; species Serratia sp. BFP-2025. The sequence continues at coordinate 1,700,329 of NZ_JBPAFV010000001.1, forward strand.
CGATCATCAATCCCTCAGCCTGTGGTCCGGGCTGGTGTTCAGCGGCACCTTTTTGGTCTCGGCGGTGGTGTCGCCGCTGTGGGGCAGCCTCGCCGACCGCAAAGGCCGCAAGCTGATGCTGCTGCGAGCCTCGCTGGGCATGGCGATCGTCATCGCGCTGCAGGGGCTGGCCACCAACGTCTGGCAGCTGTTCGCGCTGCGCGCCCTGATGGGGCTGACGTCCGGCTATATTCCCAACGCCATGGCGCTGGTCGCCTCGCAGGCGCCGCGCGATAAAAGCGGTTGGGCGCTGGGCACGCTCTCTACCGGGCAGATCTCCGGCGTGATCGCCGGGCCGCTGTTAGGCGGGCTGATGGCCGATCATCTGGGGCTGCGGGTGGTGTTTTTCGTCACCGCCGGGCTGATGTTCGTCAGCTTCCTGGTGACGCTGTTCCTGATTAAGGAGAGGCGCATCACGGTGAAAAAAGCGGATCAGCTGAGCGGCAAGGCGGTATTCCGTTCGCTGCCTTATCCGACGCTGATCGTCACGCTGTTCGTTTGTACCCTGATGATCCAGCTGGCTAACTCGTCCATCAGCCCGATCCTGACGCTGTTCATCCGCGAGCTGTCGGGCGACGTCAGCAATATCGCCTTTGTCAGCGGCATGATCGCCGCCGTGCCCGGCATTGCGGCGCTGATCTCGGCGCCACGCCTCGGGCGGCTCGGCGATCGCATCGGCACCGCGCGCATCCTGATCGCCGCGTTGCTGTTCACCACCGGCCTGTTCGCCGTGATGGCCTGGGTGAATACCCCGCTGCAGTTGGGCATTCTGCGCTTCCTGCTGGGGTTCGCCGACGGCGCGCTGATGCCGGCGGTGCAGGCGCTGCTGCTGAAGTATTCCTCCGATCAGGTGACCGGGCGCATCTTCGGCTATAACCAATCCTTTATGTACCTGGGCAACGTGGTCGGCCCGCTGCTGGGATCGGGCATTTCGGCGATGATGGGGTTCCGTTGGGTGTTCGCCGTCACGGCGGTATTGGTGCTTTGCAATGCGCTGCAGCTGCGCCATCAGTTCAAAAAAGTGGAGAATCAACGCGCGGGATAACGGGAAATGCGGGGAAACGCCTCAAGCAGTGGTGGGACAATGACGCCCATCAACCGTGCCACCACTGCCAAAGGCGGCCGTAGCCTACTCGACGCGGCGGTCATTTCCTATTTATGTAAGTAAATAAAGTGTTACGGGCATGTAGAGGGCCGCCGCAGCGGCCCTTGCGGATCAGAACATGGTATTGTCGTTGGCCGATTTTTCCGGCACATCCTGATTGACGTCCCAATGCTCGGTGATTTTACCCTGATCGTTCACCCGATAAATATCCACGCTGGCGGTGCCGCGATCCTGCGGGTTATTTTGGTATTTGACGTGAACATAGACCAGATCGCCATTGACCGCGCTGCGGTAGATTTTGGCGCTGTACTGCGGATTGTCTTTAAAGGTCTGGCTGAAGAAATCCAGGAACGGCTTGATGCCGTCGCCGACAAACGGGTTATGCTGCTTGTAGTTCTCCACAATCAGCTTTTGCGCCACGCTGATGTCGTGACGGTTGAAGAAGCCCGCGTACAGGTCTTCCACCACCTTCAGCTTTTGCTGGGCATGATGGTAACCGCCCTTGCCTGCCGACTTGTAAGACGCCGCCTGATCCGTTGACAGCGCAGGGTAACTCGCCAGCAAACCGCCGACGATCGCACAGGTGATCAATGCCTTTTTCATAACTGCTCCTTATTTTCCTGAGTGACCTACGATTTTCAGCTGCCCTTTCAGATGGGTGAAACTGCCGTCCTTGGCGGCGATGTTGGTGTACACCTCGCCGCGCTCAAAGTCCTCGATATGCGTCACGTTGTCGCCGGACTGCGGTTCATGCCAATAGACCATATAGACCTTCGGCCGAATCTCCACCGCGGTGTACTGCACGGTATCGGTGATGCCCTGCGACGCTTCGCCGATACCGGTGAAGGTCATGGTCTTGTCATCGGTAAAATCCAGCTTGAAGGCGAAATCGCCGAAGGTCACCTGCACCACTTTACCGACCGCAATAAACTGCCCGTGTTTTTCCGTCATCGTCGCCGCCTTACTGTTAGTCAGGGAGGGTTGCGCCGCCGCAGCGGCAGGCAATGCCAGGGGGAAAGTCAGGGCTATCGCCAACGCGATGCCCGTTCGCTTCACTGTTTTCATCGTTCCTTCTCCTTTCCATGGTTGAAAACGAGAATCATTATTATTTCTTAACGGTTGGCGGAAATATAAGAATAATCTCTATTCCCATCAGGCACCTGGCGGCAAAAAAAGCGGGCGAAAAATCGCCGTAAAATGGCATGGCAATAGCGCATTCTGGCCATTGGTTTTTACGCAATGAACGGGATTACTGCTTTCAGGAAGGGAAACCACTCGGGGATTTGATGGGTCTATAGCGCAGATCGCTTTAAGCTAATGCGTATTTGTTCTTAAGCCGTCCACCGCCGGAAAATGGCGGCGAACGGCGCGGCGTTTAACGCAGCCAGGGCGTATAGGTAACGCCAACCAGCAACCCTTCCGGGCTGAGCAAACGGGTAACGCTCTGGCCCCACGGCTCTTCGCGATTGGCGACCAGCAGCCGATAACCTCGGTCGATCAGCCCCTGGGTGGCGGCCGCCATATCGGCTACGTCGAACTCGATCCACGCCTGCGGCGCCGTGAGATCCGCCGGCCAGCGGTCGGTGCCAAAGCAAGACTGCGCCGCCTGCGCCAGCGGCCACAGGGCGAAATGCTTCACGCCGTCCAGCGCGCCCGGCTCCGACAGCAGATAGGTTTCGTTGCCCGGCATCGGTTTGAGCGGCAGCCCCAGCGCCTCGACATAAAACGCCTTGCTCTCGCCGCTCTCACGCACGATCGGCCCGAATCCGGCGACAAACAACACACCCAGCCCGGCAAATTGTTGATCCATGCTGCTCTCCCTTCCGGTTAGCGCCCCTGCCGCACCTGCAGCGGAGCAAATCCATAGGCCGCCTTGAAGCGGTTGCTGAAATGGCTGGCGGAGCTGAAGCCGCACGCCAGCGCGATCTCGGTGATCGGCTGTTGGCTGTGGCGCAACAGCTGTTCCGCCCGTTGCAGCCGCGCGCGCATCACGAACTGATGTGGCGCCAGGCCGGTTGAATGTTTGAACATGCGGGCAAAATGGTATTCGCTCAACCCGGCCTGCGCCGCCAGATCGGCCAGCAACAAAGGCCGATCGAGGTGGCTTGCGATATATTCCCGCACCCGCTTGGCCACTGCGGGTGCCAGGCCGCCGCGCGCCGGCGGCAGCTTCCACTGCAGCTGGCTGTAGCGCTGGATCAGATGCGACATCAGCAGGTTCGACGCGCTGCTGAGCGCCAGCAAATTGGCGCTGTCGCGCCAGTCGCAGTTGAGCAAAAACTGGCGATACAGCAGCGTGATCTGCGGATCTTCGCCGAAGCTGCGCTGCTCCACGTTGATCGCCGCCGGGCTGCGATCCCAGGTCTGCTCCGCCAACTGCCGCAGATGGTCATCGGTGCAGTACAGATGCACGAATGACAGATCGCTGCGCACATCCCAGGTGGAAGCGTACTGGCGCGGCATGATGCAGAAGCGATCCGGCCCGCCGCCGTTGCGCCAGCCGCCCGGCACCTGCTGGTAGCACTCGTAGCCGTCGGCGACGTAAAGACTCAGGGTATGGTGGTCGGCGCTTTCCTGCGTGACGCGATCGTTGCAGTTGGACCAGGCGGCCAGCTCCACGCCGGTACCCAGCAGCACGCTGCCGTGCAACCGCGCCTTGTGTTCGCGCAGTGTTTCAAACGCCTGATAGTTGGACATCACCGGCCCCGTTGTTCGACATGCCGACAGTGTAAAGAGTGGCGCCTCGGCATGCCAGCCGCCGCCTCGCGCTTTTACCAAAAAAAAGCGCAAGAATATGCAACTGGGCGCAAAGCGCTGCAAGCGCCGCCGCGCGCCAAAGCGGATACTGCGCTATCGGTTTTTTCGGAGTAAAGAACATGAATGCGCTGTTGTACCTCGCCGTGGTGCTGATTTGGGGCACCACCTGGATAGCGATTACCCTGCAACAGGAAGGCCCGGTGGCCATTCCCGTGTCGATCGCTTATCGCTTCGCCATTTCCGCTGCGGTGATGTTCGCCGTGCTGTTGTTAACGCGCCGCCTGCGCCACATCGCCCCGCGCGATCATCTGTTCTGCGTGCTGCAGGGCTGCTGCGTGTTCGGCTTCAACTTCTTCTGCTTTTACCACGCAGCGGCTTATATCAGCAGCGGGCTGGAATCGGTGATCTTTTCGATGGCGGTGCTGTTCAACGCCCTCAACAGCCTGCTGTTTTTCCGCCAGCGCCCCAGCCCCAACCTGCTGCCGGCGGCGCTGCTGGGTTTGACCGGCATCGTGGCGCTGTTCTGGCAAGATTTGGCCGCTACCCGCATGGCGCCGGAGCTGCTTAAAGGCATCGGCCTGAGCGCGCTCGGCACCTACGGCTTCTCGCTGGGCAACATGATCAGCACGCGCCATCAGCGCCGTGGGCTGGATATCTTTTCCACCAACACCTACGCCATGACCTACGGCGCGATGCTGATGGCATTGGTCGCCCTGGCGCAGGGCGCATCGTTCCAGATGGAATACAGCAGCCGCTACATCGGCTCCCTGCTGTATCTGGCGATTTTCGGCTCGGTGATCGCCTTCGCCGCCTACTTCAGCCTGCTCGGCCGCATCGGCGCCGGCGCAGCGGCCTACAGCACCCTGCTGTTCCCACTGGTGGCGCTGACCATCTCAACGATTTACGAAGGCTACCAGTGGCATTTCAACGCCGTGCTGGGCCTGTGCCTGATCCTGTTGGGTAACCTGGTGATGTTCGCCAAACCGGGGCTGAAATGGCGACGGGCGGGTATCTCAAAGCAAAACTCAACCCTTTGAAGCTATTGCAAATATCGTTATCATCAGGTTTTGTTGATAACGGATGATGGCAAATGCTCAGAAGTGATGATGTGACACCCCGCGCCTACCAACAGGTGGACGTGTTTACCCGCACGCCGCTGCAGGGCAATCCCGTGGCGGTCGTGCTGGAGGCCGAGGGGCTGAGCAGCGCACAGATGCTGGCACTGGCCCGCTGGACCAACCTTTCGGAAACCACCTTTGTGCTTAAACCGACGCACCCGGCAGCGGATTATAAGGTGCGCATTTTCACCACCGAAAAAGAGCTGCCCTTCGCCGGCCACCCGACGCTGGGCACCGCCCACGCCCTGCTGGAAGCCGGATTGACGCCTAAACGCCCTGGAACGGTGATGCAGGAATGCGGCATCGGCCTGGTGGCGGTCAATATCCTGCCGGAAGGCACATTGGCGTTCGCCGCGCCCGAAGTAGAGTTCCGCCCAATGGCGGCCGAAGAAACCGAACGGCTGACGGCCGCTTTACGGCCTGCAGTGATTGCAGCAGGCACCCCGCCGGTGATTGCCGAGATGGGCATTCGCTGGCTGATGGTGCGCCTGCCGGACGCACAGTCCTGCCTGGCGGTGGCGCCGGATCAGGCCACGATTAAACAGCTGCAAACGGCTTGCGATGTGGATGGCGTGGTGGTTTATGGCGCCAGCTCCGCAACCGAGCCAGCCGATTACGAAATGCGCGCGTTTATGGTGGAATGCGGCGTTTTGATTGAAGATCCGGTAACCGGCAGCGCCAACGCCTGCCTGGCGCGCTTGCTGCAGGCCAGCCGCTTCCCCGACGGCGGCCGGACCGCGCAGGGCTACCAGGTGCGCCAGGGCACCCAACTTAATCGAGATGGCCGCGTGAGCGTGCGCTTTATTGACGACGAACCCTGGATCGGCGGACACTGTCGCACCCTGATTAATGGCACGGTGGGTATTTAGTATGCCTCCTACCGTTTCGAACTTTTTCTGCGGCACAAAATGCCGCCATTATTCATACAATATTTTAAAACCACCCGTAACATCGAAAACATGATCATAGGTACTTAACGCAACCCTTGCTTTTCCTGAACTGTATTCCTCCAGCAAATCAAAGCTTGACTCTGAATACTTCTCATAAGGATAGTCATCGATTTTATAGATAGACATCCTTTCTATATCACTAAAAAAGAACACTATTCTCACGTCAGCCTCATTCAAAACCTCTGACTCGCATGCTGATAACGAAAGCAAGGCTTTAATTTTAAATGTGAAAGGAGAAAGACTCATTTCATGTTCAGAGATAATCAAGGCATCCCGCCCTTGAATGATCCCATACTTAGTCTTTATTGCTTGTACCTTCATCTTTAGCTCACTCTCTACTTAAATGATAACTAAGAAAGGCATTGCGCTGTATATTCCAGACAGGCTGGTCGTCATATCGGTTAATTTCAATGCCGCACTTTTCAGAAGCATTTTATCCCCTGGGAGTTGGTCTCTTCTGCTACTCAATCCCAGCGGATCCACCCACATCAGCGGGTTCGGCGCATACTGATAAAGGTTCAACCCACCGCGCAGCCCTATCGGATCCTGCGTGGTGAAACGCCCACCTCGGGTTCGTAGTAGCGGAACAGGTTGTAGTGCAGGCCGCTTTCGTCGTCCTGATATTGCCCGGCGTAGCGCAGTGGCTGCTGATACTGCGCGCCCTGCCGCTTCGCCGCGCCGGCTACCGTCTGGCCCTGCAGCTTGCCGAAGGTGTCATATTGCCCGGACCAGCACAGGTTGCCCGCTGCGTCGGTCACTTCCAGCGGCGCGCTGTTCAGATCGGTGTGATACCAGTAAATATCTGCCGAGCGGCTGTCGCCCGCCTGCTCCAGCGCCGCCAGCGGGCTCCACGGGCTGGCCGGATCGTAGCTCCAGCTGCGGCGGCTGCCGTCGTCGCGCTGCTCCTGCAGCAACCGGTAGCCCTGCCACAGGAAACGGGTCGTCTGTTCGGTTTTGCCCCTGTAGCGCACCGTTTTGCGGCTGCGGCGGCCCAGCGCGTCGTAATGGTATTGCTCGCCCTGCGGGCCGCGGCCGTGCGCCTGCACCTGCCGGTTGTCGGCGATCGGCACCAACGGCAGGTGTGCGAGGATGTCGTTTTGCAGGCTTATTAAACCAATTCATTCTTATTTTTAAAGAACGCCTCGCTGAACCTAATTTTTTAGCATTAAATTATATTGTTTATCCCTCTCCTTCTCACAAGCCATTTTCATTTGAAATTAGACGCTTCCATTTCTCAAGATATCCCTCAAACTCATCTATGCTCGAGACAATCATAGACTCCTCGGTGTACTCATTAAAAATCTCCACACCATTAGGTTTAATAGTTATAGTATGAGAGTTCCCCGTCCCCTCCCAAAATGGCAGAGTTCCAGAGCTTACAAGTTTACAAGCCTCAATAAACTCATTGACGCCATAGACACTTCTTTGGATATCATCCTTTAAAAAGTCAATCAGTATCCTAAAATCACCATCAGCTTCTATAGATGGATAACCGTCATCACCGATAAAAAATCTCATTCCCATCTCCATTACATTATTGGGAAAGCTGTATTAATATTCCCACCAGAATCCAAATAGCCACCAATCTTCACGCCACTAGGAGATATACCTTCCCACTTTCCATTTGACATGACCGTGCCATTATTATATGCCCCACGGACTTCAGTCATTACTTTCTGCCTGTTCCATGATGTTGGGAAAAATGTAGATTCTGGCCCTTTTTGTACCCATTGCCCACTAGTAGAATCGAATATTTCCACTTTACATTTATATACACCATGAGCGTTTGGTGGTGTCGTGACTTGAGTTACTCTAGCTTTTCCTAGATGCCCAATGCTTCCTTCATGATGGAAACCAACAGCACGACCTCGGCGGTTAATCTCACCATGAAAAATATGTTTAGCGTTTACACTCTGACACCCAGCTAATCCCAAAGGATCAACCCACGTCAGTGGGTTCATGACATAAGCATATAAATTCAACCCGCCTTCCAGCCCTATCGGATCCTGCGTGGTGAAACGCCCACCTCGGGTTCGTAGTAGCGGAACAGGTTGTAGTGCAGGCCGCTTTCGTCGTCCTGATATTGCCCGGCGTAGCGCAGTGGCTGCTGATACTGCGCGCCCTGCCGCTTCGCCGCGCCGGCTACCGTCTGGCCCTGCAGCTTGCCGAAGGTGTCATATTGCCCGGACCAGCACAGGTTGCCCGCTGCGTCGGTCACTTCCAGCGGCGCGCTGTTCAGATCGGTGTGATACCAGTAAATATCTGCCGAGCGGCTGTCGCCCGCCTGCTCCAGCGCCGCCAGCGGGCTCCACGGGCTGGCCGGATCGTAGCTCCAGCTGCGGCGGCTGCCGTCGTCGCGCTGCTCCTGCAGCAACCGGTAGCCCTGCCACAGGAAACGGGTCGTCTGTTCGGTTTTGCCCCTGTAGCGCACCGTTTTGCGGCTGCGGCGGCCCAGCGCGTCGTAATGGTACTGCGCCTCGCACTCGCCCTGCGGGCCGCGGCCGTGCGCCTGCACCAACCGGTTGTCGGCGATCGGCACCAACGGCAGGTACGCGTTGATGTCGTTCTGTGGGCGTAGGTAAAAACACCCTGAGGACCAGTTTCGTTATTGCTCTTTTAGTTTATTTTTAAAGAGCATAAATATATTCAAAAATCTAAAACGACTTTCTTTACCCCTGATATATCAGGTTCTTCCTTATCAATTTCAAGGCGGGAAATAAAATCTTTCAAATCGTAAGCAGCTAGTGACAACCCTGATATTACTTTATTTTCATCATATAAAGGGTCTGCCTCATGATCCCAGAACCAGATTTGCCCAACCATTTTCCCCGTTAGGCAAAGGCATATTTGATTACCACCATCTGATGATGCTATGGGTAACCATTGGTTCCCAAGATCATCCTTATACATTTCAATGAACTCAAAGACATCCCCCTCCCCCTCTGAATTACTTAATCCATAGAAATACTCCAGTGAATCATATCCATCTTTACTTGCCCAAGGAGAGGCTTCAACTCCTTTATAAACGATTAAAGAGTCAAACTCAGCGCCCTGGCTAAAGTTAACCAAAAAATCACAATATTCACTCGGTAAAACACCAGAGTAATTTTCAAGTTTCTTGAATAAAGGGTCATCTACCCCATTCGATAGTTTACTCAGAGCAGCACCAAGTTTTTCTAGCTTTTTCAACATTTTTTTCCATTCCTCATATCTGATGCAGAGCCTATATGTGGTACATTTCCATGCAACCCACGAGGTACCAATATTATCTCTGTATTACTAAGATGGTGTGGAGTTAGTTTATTTTTACGCAATAATTTTTGGGCAGCACTTTGCGTAATGCCCTTCTCTTTAGCTATTGCTTTGTATACTTTAGGGAAATCTTTTTCAGTGCCATCCAGAACACCATTTTCAAAAGTTATGCTTCCTTTTGACCATGGAGAAAAATCTGGCCGCCCATTAGAGAATGGTATTGGCTGATTATTTGTAACGGCATTTACCGCTGGCTTATAAGAATACCAATTACTTTCACCAGGAATGCCATCCCAATGGCCATTTGTCCTCGGAATTCGAGTTCCAGATAACCCATACGGATCCACCCACATCAGCGGGTTCGGCGCATACTGATACAGGTTCAACCCACCTTCCAGCCCTATCGGATCCTGCGTGGTGAAACGCCCCACCTCGGGTTCGTAGTAGCGGAACAGGTTGTAGTGCAGGCCGCTTTCGTCGTCCTGATATTGCCCGGCGTAGCGCAGTGGCTGCTGATACTGCGCGCCCTGCCGCTTCGCCGCGCCGGCTACCGTCTGGCCCTGCAGCTTGCCGAAGGTGTCATATTGCCCGGACCAGCACAGGTTGCCCGCTGCGTCGGTCACTTCCAGCGGCGCGCTGTTCAGATCGGTGTGATACCAGTAAATATCCGCCGAGCGGCTGTCGCCCGCCTGCTCCAGCGCCGCCAGCGGGCTCCACGGGCTGGCCGGATCGTAGCTCCAACTGCGGCGGCTGCCGTCGTCGCGCTGCTCCTGCAGCAACCGATAGCCCTGCCACAGGAAACGGGTCGTCTGTTCGGTTTTGCCCTTGTAGCGCACCGTTTTGCGGCTGCGGCGGCCCAGCGCGTCGTAATGGTACTGCGCGTCGAACTCGCCCTGCGGGCCGCGGCCGTGCGCCTGCACCAGCCGGTTGTCGGCGTCGTAGCGGTAGTGCTGTTCGTACAGGCCGTTACGCCGGCTGATCAGGTTGCCCCAGGCGTCGTAACGGTAAAACAGCTTTTGCCAGTGCGTCAGGCGGTTGTCGGCGATCGGCGCCAGCGGCAGGTGCGCGTCGATGTCACTCTGCGGGCTGCGCTCGCCCAGCAGGTTATCCGCCAGATCGTACACCAGCCGTGCGCCCGGTTTGCCCTGATTGGGTTCGCGGTGTTGCAGCAGGCGGCCTTCGGCGTCGTAACCGTAGTGCACTTCGCCGCGCAGCGCGTCGCTCACCCCGGCGAGCTCGCCGCGGCCGGTATAGCGATAGGCGCGCCACAGCACGCCGTCTTCCGGCCGGGTCAGTTTATCGTGGCCGAAGGCGCTGCTCTGCCAGCTGCGGCGGCCCATGGCGTCGTAACGCCGCTGCTGCTGCAGCGCGCCCTGGCTGCGGCCGGTTTCCCGGTGCAGGCGATCGCGAGTGAATTCGCTCACCACCTGCTGGTTGAATTTGATGGCGCTGGCGTGGCCGGAGCCGTAATACAGCCACTGCAGGCGATCGCCCTGCGGCAGCGTCAGCGCCTGCAGGTTGGCCAGCGCATCCCATTGGTATTGCAGTTCGCCGTTCACGCCCTGCTCGCCGAGCAGCCGCCCGGCGGCGTCATAGCGCATCTGCACGCTGTCCGGCTCGATGCCCAGCACCGCGCCGCTCGCCGTCGGCAGGCGGTTCAGCTCGCGCAGCCGCCCCACAGCGTCGAAGCGGTAATGCCATTCCGCGCTGGCGTTGCCGCGCCAGACCAGTTGCCCCGCCTCGTCGAAACGGAAGCGCTGTTCGCGCTGCGTCAGCTCGCCCGCGCTGCCCGGCTGGCCGACCTCGCGGTGCTCCTCCAGCAGCCCGGCAGCGCCGTAGCGATAATAGTGGCGGGTGTCGTCCGGGCGCTCTTCGGCCAGCACGCGGCCGACTGCGTCGTAGCTGAAGCGGTATTCGCCGCCGTTGCCGTTCTCCAGCCGCGTCAGCCAGCCCTGCGGGCTGTAGTGATAGCGCCGAGTGCGGTTGATGCGATCGGTGATGCTGACCGGCAGCCCCAGGGCGTTGTACTGCCAGCGGGTCAGGCTGCCCAACGCATCCTGATGCTCGGCTAACTGGCCGTGCGCATTCCAGTTAAAGCGTTCTTCGCCACCGTCCGGGTGGATCAGGGTGTGCAGGCGCCCGCCGTTATCCCATCGGTAATGGGTCTGATGGCCTTCGGCATCGGTCTGCGTCGTCAGTTGCCCCAGCGCATCGTAGGTATAAGCCGTGACGCTGCCGGAACAGTCGGTGTAGCGCGTCAGCTGGCCGCGGGCATCCCACTCCAGCTTCACTTCCCCGCCCAGCGCGTCGATCACACTAGCGGGCAGGCTCTCTTCGTCATCCGGATATCGGTACAGCGTGGCGTTGCCCAGCGCATCGACATAGCGCGTCGGGCGCCCCAGCGTGTCCCAGTGCTGCGCTTCGCTGCTGCCGTCCGGGTACGCGACGGCGAACAGCCGGCCGCTGTTGCGCGAATATTGATAGCGCGTCACGCGGCCAAGCGGATCGGTCTCCGACAGCAGGCGGCCGTAAGGATCCCATTCGCTCTGGCGCTGCGCGCCGCCGGGCAGCAGCACGCTGCACAGCTCGCCGCGTTGGTAGATAAAACCGTAGCGGCGCTGGTCGAAATCGGTGTACTGCGCCACGTTGTCGTCGTCATCCAGCCGCCACTCCGCCCGTTTGCCGTCGCCGCGCACTGCGCTGCGGCGCCCGCCGGCGAAGTCGTAACCGAACTCAAGGGATTCCCCGGCGCTGTTGCGGTAGGCCGTCACGCGCGGCACGCCGTCGATCTCTTGCCATTGGTATTCGTTCAGCAGCCCGGCGGCGTCCTGGTGGCTGATCATCAGGCCGTCGCGCCAGCCAAAGCGCCGCGTCACCTCACCGGCGCGGTTGCTCACCGTCGTCAACTGGCCCTGCTCATCGTAACCGTAGCGCGCCAGCGTTCGTTCACCGTCGGCGGTTTGCAGCGCCACTTCGCGCAGGCGGCCCTGTGTATAGCGGCACATCAGGCGCTGCCCGGCGCTGTCCACCAGTTCGCTCAGCAGCCCCTCGTCGTCGTAGAACAGCGAGGTGGCGTTGCCGATGGCGTCGGTGATCATACTGAGCCGGCTCGGCTGGTCGCCCGCCAGCGGCGGATAGTGGAAAATCTGTTCGCCGACGTCAAACAGCTGCCAGCTGCCGTCGTCGTTGTGCATCAGCCAGCATTTTTCGGCTTCGCAGTAGGTTTTATGGCCGCGCGGCACCTGCGGGAAAGCGACGAAGTCGCCGGAAGGCGCACGCCACACCAGGCCGTCCTGATAAGGCTGCAGGCTGCTCTCCCAGAACAGGTTCCAGCCGCGGCCCAGTACGCCGTCGCCGGGGTTGCCGCTGCGCCAATAGCGCTGCCAGGCAACCGGCAGCCGCGAAGGCAGCACGAAATCGAGATCGTCTTCGCCGTCGAGGAATTTTTGGCCGCTAACGATATCCACCGGCCGGGCGATAATGCCCACGGCAGCGGTGGCGGTCATCAGCGTGCCGGCGCGGCAGGCGATGCGCGCCAGTTTGTTGATGCCGGGCAGCTTGCCCAGCAGTTTGCCCAATGCCCCCAGCTTACCGGCAGCGCCGCCCACACCGCCCACCAGGCCGGCGAACAGCAGCGTCAGATCGGAAACCTTATACAGCCAATCCGGCACTTCGGGCTTGATCGGCAAGGTGGTGACGGTGCCGCCGCCAATAAACACGTTGGGCGAGCCTTCCATCACCTGCGCGTCGCAGTTGGTTTTGTCCCCCACGCGCGAGGCGGGCTGGCCGTTGATGCTGACCTTATCGGAGCCCTGCGCCATTTGCATGCTCGGGCCGTCGTCGCTGCAGGCTACCTGGCTGTTGGTGGCGAGCGCGGCGGGTTTGCCGTTGATGAAAACGTTGGGGGAGCCGGTGACAATATTGCCTTTGGGGGTCAGGCTACCGGCACCGGCATCGGCAATGCCGTCGCGCGCCGCGGTGGCCGCCTCCCCGGTGAGATACCCCACCGCCAGGCTGGCGCCGATGAGCAGCACGCCGACGCCGATACAGGAAGCCGCCAGGCCGGCGACGAACAGCGCCCCCGCTGCCACCGCGCCTGCGGCGGCGATCAGGCCGCCGACAATCGTGCCGGCAATCATGCCGGCCAGGGCATGGGAATGCCCGATAATATCGCCGACGCGAGCCGCTTCGGTCATCGTAAGGTCCTTTTACGTGAAGAGTTCATCGTTATGCCGCCCGGTAGCTGCTCAACACTTGCAGCAGCAGCGCGTCGTCTTGCGGCGTCAGCTTGCGCGCCATCGCCAGGGTGAACACCAGCACCCGGCCCTCCGCCAGCGCGAACACCGCCTGGTTTTGCCAGATGCGTTTGCCGTCGCGCAGGTAGCTGGCGCGCACCCATTCACCGGCGGCCAGCCCATCGCCCAGCGTCGCCGGTTCGCGGCTTTTGAACGCCCAGCCTTTCAGCCCCTGAGCCAGCGCATCGAGCTGGCGGGTGACGTAGCTTTCCAGGTTCTCCGCCGGCTGCAGCGCATCGCGGGAAATATTGATTGAGGGGGAAACGTCATCGCCGGCCAGCAGTACGTTGACGGTGCGATCGGCATAACCTTCCGGCAAAGCGACGCTGCCTTCGCTGAAAGCGCAGCGGGATAAAGCGGACATGCGAGGATCCTTTTGCATAAATAATGCTTAAGCATCGCATAACTTAGCCTTGAAATAAAACCATCAGAGGCCATCAATGTTGCGCGGCGTGACCGCGTTCACTGTGAAAAAGGCCCTGGCCGGAACCTTGCCTGGAATCAAGTCGTCACATTACAGAATTATCTGAATCCACCGGCGCGCCGACGCCCTGATTGTGGCTATACTCGGCTATCGCCCTTTTCAGGAGATCAGGATGTTGAGATTAACCCGCAGCGCGCTGCTGTGCGCCGCGCTGGCCGCGTTTACCGCCGCCGCCGAAACGCCGAAGTTCGGCCCGGAACTGCAGGGCTTCCACTACCCCTATCCGTTGCAGCAATTCAGCTTCGCCTCGCAGGGGCAGACATTAAAGATGGGCTATATGGACGTGCCGCCGGAAGGCGCCGCCAACGGCCGCACCGCGCTGCTGCTGCACGGTAAAAACTTCTGCGCCGCTACCTGGCAGGACACCATCAAGGCGCTGAGCAAGGCCGGCTACCGCGTGATCGCGCCGGATCAGATCGGCTTTTGTTCCTCCACCAAACCGGCGCATTACCAGTACAGCTTTCAGCAGCTGGCGCAAAATACCCACGGGCTGCTGCAGAATCTTAAAATCAGCAAGGCCATCGTCATCGGCCACTCTACCGGCGGCATGCTGGCCACGCGTTACAGCCTGATGTACCCGCAGGCGGTGGAACGGCTGGTGATGGTCAACCCGATCGGGCTGGAGGACTGGAAGGCGAAAGGCGTACCGTGGCGCAGCGTCGATCAATGGTTCGAGCGCGAGCTGAACACCACCGCCGAGGGCATCCGCAACTATGAGCAACGTACCTATTACGGCGGCCGCTGGAAGCCGGAGTACGATCGCTGGGTGGATATGCTGGCCGGGCTGAACAACGGGCCGGGCCACCGCCTGGTGGCGTGGAACTCGGCGCTGATCTACGACATGATCTTCACCCAGCCGGTGTATTACGAGTTCAAGGATCTGCAAACGCCCACCACCTTGATGATCGGCACCGCCGACACCACCGCCATCGGCAGCGATATCGCCCCGCCGGCGATCAAGGCCGCGATCGGGCATTATGACGTGTTAGGCAAACAGGCGGCGAAACTGATCCCGCACGCCACGCTGATCGAGTTCGCCGGGCTCGGCCATGCGCCGCAGATGGAGGAGCCGGAGCGTTTCCATCAGGCGCTGCTCAAGGCGCTGCAACCCTGAGCGCCCGGTTGGCGCAGCCGCCGCGCGGCGGCTAAACTTTCAGCTGGCACTCAACGGCAGGAGACAGCCATGCGACAGATTATTGCCAGCGCCTTCGTCAGCCTCGACGGCGTGATGCAGGCGCCGGGCGGGCAGGAGGAAGACCGCAGCGGCGGCTTTCGCTTCGGCGGCTGGACCGCCCCCTACTGGGATGACGCCGTCGCGGAAACGATGGGCGATCTTTTCTCGGCGCCTTTTGACTTGCTGCTCGGGCGGCGCACCTACGATATTTTCGCCGGCTACTGGCCGCAGATCACCCACGAGGCCGACCCGTTTTCGGCCGATATCGCCCGCACGTTCAATCAGGCCACCAAGTACGTCGCCACTCATCACGGCGAGACGCTGGCTTGGCAGAACAGCCAATGGCTGGGGCGGGACATCATCGCCCGGCTGCGCGAGCTGAAACGCGGTCAGGGGCCGGTGCTGCTGGTGCAGGGCAGCAGCACCCTGATGCAACAGCTGCTGGCCAACGACCTGGTGGACGAACTGCGCCTGCTCACCTACCCGGTGCTGCTCGGCGCAGGCAAGCGGCTGTTCGATGAAAACGCTGCGCCGACGGCCTTTACGCTGGCCCAATCGGTGGTCTCACCCGGCGGCGTGATCGTGGCCCACTACCACCGCGCCGGCGAGGTGACCACCGGCGACTTCACGGTGGAAAGCGCAGTGGCCCAGTCGTAAAAAAAGGGCCGTTCGGCCCTTTTCTCTTTCCCCTTCATCACCCTCAGGCAAACAGAATATCGCTCTGCTCCACCTGCCCGACCACGTGGATCTTGAAGTCGGCGGCGTAGCTGTTGCTGTGGGTGTTCATCAACAGATCGGTGGTGCCGTTAAGGGCGTCGAAGTTGAGTTGGATTTCGCCTTTCTGGCCGCTGAAGGCGCTGCCGCTGTCGATAAAGCGCAGCTCGCTCAGGCTATTGTTGAAACGCAGGCCGGAGAGGTCGATCTTGTCGATGCCGTGCTCGAAGTCTTCAATCACGTCGAACGCCGCCACCGTGGACTCTTTGGCGCTGAGATAGACGAAATAGTCGGTGAAATTATTGGCGTCTTTGCCGCCCCACAGATGATCCGCCCCCAGCCCGCCGTACAGGATATCGGAACCGGCGTTGCCCGCCAGCAGGTTGTCTTGATCGTTGCCGATGATCACATCGCGCCCGCTGCCGCCGATGGCGTTCTCGATGATCGCCCCGCGCGCGATGGCGACGTTCTGCGTGCCGCCGCCGACGCTGGAAAACGCGCCGTCGTTCAGGTTGATCATCTGCTGCTGGCTGTAGCCGGAGAAGTCCAGCGTGTCGTTGCCGCCGGCGTCCCACACCGCGAAGTTGACCGGTTTGCCGTTGTCCGCCGTGGCGGTCAGGAAATCACGGCCAGTGTTGGAGTTGAAGCCATACACCGTGTCGCCGGTGCGAGTGTTCATGTTGGCGCCGTACAGCTTCTGGATCGCGGCGATGTCATCCACCATCGGGCCATAGCCGTATACCCCTTTGGTGTCGGCGCCGGTATAACCGGCGTTGAAATAGCTCATGATCGAGTATTGCAGCGAATCCTGATAATAAGCCGCATCGTTCTGGTAACTCGGGTTGCCCAACGACGCGTCATAAGAGCCCGGATGCGCCAGCCCCAGGGCATGGCCCAGCTCGTGGGTGAAGGTCTGGCTGCTGAAGTCGCCGCTAACCGGCGCCTTATGGGTGGCGAAGTTTTTGTTAAACCATACCGTGCCGGCGAAGGCGTTATCGCTGCCCGCTTTGGAGCTCGGTGGGTAATAGGCGTAAGCGTTGATGGCATTGGGGCCGCTGCCGGCGGCGGTGCTGCCGTCGGCGCGCTGGGTGAAGTAAGCGAAGGTAATATCCGCGCGGTGGTTGATGTCGGTGGACGCCGCCGCAGTAAAGGTTACGTTCGCCACATCGGCCCAGGCCTGCATCGATTTCAGCGCCTGAGCCTGCGCCGCCAGGGTCAGCGGCTGCAGCCCCTTGTCACCGTCGCCGGTCTGGCCGATGCGGTTCAGCGCGCTCTGCGTCAGAAAGGAATAGGTCAGCGCCACCGGCTGGTGATACACCTGATCGCCGTTGTGCGTCAGGCCCGGTCGCGTCAGCTGATCGGCGGCGCGATCGAAGCTGAAGTTATCGCGGATTTTGCCCAGGTTGTTGATGGCTGCTCCGCCGCGCTGGTTACTGTACAGGTTGGCGTTATCCAGCGTAAACAGCGCGCCGTACCCTAACCCATCATAGATGCTGCCGGGTCGGTGATAGTAAAACTGATAGTTATGATCGTTGGGGGATGTGGCGGACAGGCTGGTGAACTCATCGTCATCTTGCAAAATGTCGTTGTGGCGACTGCTCATTGCATTCTCCTTTTACACAGTAGGAATCCACTCGCTTTGTAAGACTATTCATCAGTCGTTCTAATCTAAGACATGACTTAGGATTGACCAGTATAGTCATTACCCCCGACGGCGCGAGCCCACGCCGGCGCGCATCATCGCGCCGGGCGTTAAGGCGGAAATAATCATAACGATTTGTATTAGCGCAGTATTAATGAGAAAGATAAGCGTATCGGTGGGCTAATGACTCGTCTTTATAGGCATGGTATCGCCGGTTAGATCAGAATTATCGAGGATTAAAAAACCTAATCCTTGCCTCATCATCCCGCTGGGAACGTGCTAAGGTGTGAACGGACAGCCGAAAGGAGTGACCCGATGCCAACCCATTTCCTTATGCGCGCCTTGCGCCGCGCCAGCCTGACAGGAGTCGTTATGAGCGTATTGTGCAGCAGTGCCCTGGGCAGTTCACTGCCGTTGTTGGAACCCGCCGCGCTGAAGGGCGACTGGCAGCTCGCCGCCATCGGCGACGGTAAAACCGTCTGCGAGGTGCAGCTGAGCGACGAAGCGGTAGCCAACACCAACGCTTTCCGCTTCACCGCCTCCGCCCAGTGCCTGCAGCCGTTAGCACTGCACGCGCTGCCGGTCGCCTGGCGGCCGACGCCGGACGGCATGACGCTGACCGACGCCGAAGGGAGCATGGTGGCGTTTCTGGCCCTGACCGCGCCGAAGCGCTATGAGCTGATCGACCGCAACGGCCCTTCGCGCTTTGTGCTGATCCCGCGCTAATCCCTTAGGCGAACAGCAAGCCGAGCAGCGCGCCGCCCGCCAGCACCCACAGCGGATGGAGGCGCTTGCTCATGCTCAATCCCGTCGCCAGCGCCACGATCGCCGCCAACCGCCAATTGGGCGCGGAAGCCTCGGCGATCAAAAGGCCGCTGGCCGCCACCAACCCCACGGTGAGCGGCACCAGCCCGGCCTGCACGATGCGGCGCCACGGGCGATCCTTAAAGCGCCGCCAGGCGCCCATCACCAGCAGCGTGACGATGGAAGACGGCCCAAACTTGGCGACCGAAGATACCAGCAGCCCCGCCCAACCCGCCACATGCCAGCCAACCAGCGGCACGATCATCATGTTCGGCCCCGGCGCGGCCTGCGCCATGGCGAACAGCGCGCTGAACTCCTGGGCGCTCATCCACTGATGCACCTCCACCACCTGCCGCTGCATCTCCGGCAGAATGGTCATGCCACCGCCGAACGCCAGCAGAGAGAGCTCGGTGAAGATCAGCGCCAGCGCAATCAACACCCCGCTCATGACGGCCACCGCCACATCAGCAGAATGCTCAGCGGCGCCAGCACCAGCATGGTCGGCAGCAGCGGCAGCCGCAGCCAGGCGATGGCGATCAAGGCCAGCGCCACAATCGCCAGCGCCGCCCACTTGCCGCGCAGCGGCAGCAGCATCTTAATCCCGGTCGAGAGCAGTAACCCGGCGGCGGCGGCGGCCAGACCGGCGAACACATGTTGAACGTGGGGATCGTTTTGGAAACGGGCATAGACCACGCCCAGTCCCACCACGATCGCCGTCGGCGCGCTGATCAGGCCCAGCAAAGCGCACAGCGCGCCGCGCAGCCCGCGAAACTCCATCCCCACCGCCACCGACAGGTTGATCACATTGCCGCCGGGCAGAAACTGGCACAGCCCGAGCAGCTCGGTGAACTGTTCGCCGCTCAGCCAGCGCCGGCGCTCCACCAACATGCTGCGTGCCAGCGGCAACACGCCGCCAAAGCCAATCAGCCCCAGCCACAGAAAGCCTAAAAACAGCTCCGCGTTGCCCGGCGCTGCCGCCGGGTGCGGTTTTAACGTATTGATATCTGACATGACATTGCCGTTCCACATCGCTTGTTTTGATGTCTGGTATCATGCGCGCCGCCGTGCCATGATGTCTAATGCATTCCAGAACAACTAAAGATACCTTTGAGGTATGGCTATGATCGAACTGCGTCGCCTGCGGGCGTTCGTCACCGTGGTGGAAGAAGGCAACATCACTCGCGCCGCCGAGCGGCTGTTTATCCAGCAACCGCCGCTCACCCGCCTGTTGCAGGGGCTGGAAGACGAACTGGGCGTGAAATTGTTGCAGCGCCTGCCGCGCGGCGTGCGCGTCACCGAAGCGGGCGGCGTGTTGTTCGAGGAAGCCCGCGCCCTGCTGGCGCGCGCCGAACGCCTGCGCGAAGCGGTCCAGCGCGCCGCCCGTGGCGAACAGGGCCACATCGCCATCGGTTTCACCAGCTCCGCCGCGCTGCACCCGTTCGTGCCCAACCTGCTGCGCCGCTATCGCGACATTCTGCCGGGCATCACCACCCAACTGGAAGAGGCCGGCAGCGGCGAGCTGATGGAGGCGTTGCTGGAACAACGCCTCGACGCTGCCTTCGTGCGCTCGCCGGCCAGCGGCATTCCCGGCCTGAGCGTGGAACCGGTGCTCAGTGAGCCGATGATCGTCGCCCTGCCGCTGGGCCACCGGCTAGCGCAAGAGACGCAGCAGCCGCTGCCGCTGGCCGAACTGGCCCACGAGGCCTTTATTCTCTATCGCCGCCCGGCCGGCCAGGGGCTGTACGACGCCATCCTGGCCGCCTGCCACCGCGCCGGCTTCAGCCCGCGCATCGTGCAGGAAGCGCCGCGCCTGCCGGCAACCCTCAGCCTGGTCGGCGCCGGGCTGGGGCTGTCAATCGTGCCCGGCTCGATGCGGCGGCTGGGCGGCGACGGCATCGTCTACCGCCCCCTCGCCGAAGAAGCGCAGCTCAGCGCCCCGCTTTACCTGGCGCTGCGCCGCAGCCCGGCTTCGCCGATCGTCGAGCGCTTTCGTCAGCTGGTGCTGGAGACCGTGGGGCAGTCATAACAAATAGCCCGAACGGCCAATAAAAAATGACGTTCGTTTATTATCTATTTAAACCTATCGGCGATTAAATTTAATTCCTATTAATGACTATTCAACTTCCGATGAATTAATTAAACCCGCACTCACTTAGTAACAAACGCAAACAAATAAGCGCCTACCTAATAAACGCCAGCCGCTAGGATTTAAGGGTCACAGCAAAATCCCGCCGATGACAAAAACCATTTCAATGGCGATCGCGCCTTCCCTGTCGCCTGCCTCTGCAGGCGCACGGTTTTATATTGGAGAAAAAGCTATGCTATCGCGTCGTGATATATTGAAAGTCTCCGCCGTCAGTGCGGCCGCCGCCGGCATGATCGGCGGCATCGCCAAAAATGCCGCTGCCGACGACCATCGCAATATCGTGCCCCCCAGCAGCTACCAGCCACCTGCCGATGCCCAGCATCTCTATAAATACAAATTCACCGACAGCAAAAAACGCAGCCTGCCCAGCGGCTGGGCGCGCGAAGCCACCGTCGAGCAGTTTCCGATCTCCGAGGGCGTAGCCGGCGTCGACATGACGCTGGAGCCGGGCGGCGTGCGCGAACTGCACTGGCATGCCATCGCCGCCGAATGGGCGTTCATGCTGGAAGGCCATGCGCGCATCACCATCCTCGATCCTGAAGGAAAATGTGAGGTGGCAGATTTCGGCCCCGGCGACGTCTGGTATTTCCCGAAAGGTTACGGCCATTCCATTCAGGCGTTGGCGGACGGCGCGCATTTTATTCTGGCGTTCGATAACGGGCACTTCTCCGAATTCGGCACCTTCAGCATCACCGATTGGGTGGCGCATATGCCGAAAGAGGTATTGGAAAAAAGCGTCGACATGCCGGCGGCGGTATTTTCCAAGGCCAAACAGGGCGAGGCTTATATTGTCGGTGGCGCCGTTCCGCCCGCCTTGCCATTACCGAAAAACGACGGCGGATTAAATAACGCCCCGCTGGCACACCGCTATGAATTAATGAAGCAAAAACCGTTCTTTGAAAATGACGCCGGCAGCGTGCATTTGGTGTCGTCGAAAGAATTCCCCATCTCCACCACCATGACCGGCATCATCGAGATCGTGAAACCCGGCGCGATCCGGGAATTGCACTGGCACCCCAATGCCAACGAATGGCAATACTATATTTCCGGTAAGGGCCGCATGACGGTGTTCAGCTCGCACGGCCACGCGCAGACGGAAGAGTACGCGCCTTCAGACGTCGGCTACGTGCCGCAGGGCTTCGGCCATTACATCGAGAACATCGGCGATGAGGATTTGAAGGTATTGATCGTGATGGACAACGGTATCTATCAGGACATTTCGTTGTCCGACTGGCTGGCGAAAACCCCGGCCTACCTGCTGGCGGACAACTTCAATAACCAGGTTGAAGACTGGCAGGATCGGCCGAAAGACAAACGGGTGATGTCGCGGCGCAGCCGCTGACGCCACGGCGAGGGAGAAACCTCCCTCGCCTCCGGCCCGACGCTTATAGCGTCGCTTTAAAGAACGGCACCAGCTTCTCCAGCGCCTGAGCTACCGGCTCCGGTTTGTCGTAGAGATCGTAATGTGACCATCCTTCTACCACCACCAGCTCTTTGTGCTGCGACTTGGCGCGGCGCACAATCTCATAGCCGTCACGCAGCGCGCCGAACAGGCCGGGTTTGCTGCCGACAATCACCAACAGCGGCTGGGTCAGCAGCACTTCCGCCAGGTGGAACGCGTCCCAGCCCACGGCTACCGCGTTACGGGAATACAGCGTTTTGTTTACGCCGTTCGGCTTCTCGCCGCGCGCCGTACGGTAGTATTCCGTCGCCTCGCGCAGATCGATATCGGCACCGTCTTGTTGCGCCGCCTCAACGCTCGGGTACAGGCCCACATCCACACGCAACGCCGCGCCGCGCGCTTCTGCGGTACGCTGCCGGGCAATATCCTCCAGGAAAGCCACAGGATCGCCGTTGGCCAACACGCCCTCGCGCATCACCCGGCCATAGTTGGCACCGGTAATGGTCGCCACCGCTTTGATGCGCCGCTCGGTCATCGAAGCATTGATGGCGTAACCGCCGCCGCCGCAGATGCCGAGCACGCCGATACGCTGGTCGTCAACGTAGTCCAGCGTCACCAGATAATCGGTCACGACGCGAAAATCTTCCACGCGCTGGGGGGGATCTTCGATAAAGCGCGGTTCGCCGCCGCTCTCGCCCTGGAAGCTGGCGTCAAACGCGATGACCACAAAGCCGGCTTTCGCCAGCGCCGCCCCATAGACAGTGCCCGAGGTCTGCTCTTTACAGCTGCCAATTGGATGGGCGCTGATGATCGCCGGGTACTTTTTCCGCTCGTCGAAATCCGGCGGGAAGTGGATATCCGCCGCGATGTCCCAATACTGACGTTTGATTTTGACCGTTTTCATCATGAGTTCCTCACAGGGTTGCTGGCTCGGGAAACGCGCTCGGCATCGCTTCCGCTGGGATAACGCTCACTTTATACGCCGTATTGTTCTTTGATAAGCCCAGAGAATGGACTACAGTGTTAAGCTGTAATTTACAATGCGGGCATCTCGATGGATCCTTCCCTGCTTCCTTCACTGGCGTGGTTCGCGCATATCGCGCAGCACCGCAGCTTTACCAAAGCGGCGGCCCAAATGGGCGTTTCCCGCGCCGCGCTGTCGCAAAACCTGAAGGCGTTGGAAAAACAGCTGAACGTCAAGCTGCTCTACCGCACCACCCGCGATATGTCGCTCACCGAGGAAGGGCAACGCCTGCTGGAAGCCCTGACGCCCGCCCTCAGCACGATCGAGCACGCCGTCGGCACGTTGGAAGAGAGCCGCCATGAACCGGCGGGGCTGCTGCGGATAAACACTTCGCGCACGGCCGCCAAGCACTTTATCGAACCGCATATCGGCGAATTCCTGATGCGCTACCCCAGGCTGAAGCTTGAACTGGTGATGGACGACGGCATGGCCAGCATCATTTCCGAAGGTTACGACGCCGGCATTCGGCTGGGTGAAAGCCTCGCCGAGCATATGGTGGCGATCCCCATCACGCCACAGGTCGCGCTGGCGGCGGTGGCCACGCCGCAGTACCTCAGCCGTTACGGCACGCCCGCCACGCCGGCGGATCTGGTCAACCACAACTGTATCGCTTTTCGCCACGCAACCAGCGGCGCCATTTATCAATGGGAGTTCTCCACCGTCGAGCGGCACGCGCGCCATACCTTTTCCGTCGAACCGAAAGGCAGCGTGATCACCAACGACGACGACGGCATGATCCGCACCGCATTACAGCACGTCGGCATTATTCAGCACTTTGATTTCGCCGTGAAAGCGATGGTGGAACGCGGTGAGTTAGTGCGGATACTGCAGGCCTGGTCGCAGCCCTTCCCCGGCTTCTATCTGTACATTCCCTCCCGTGAGCACATGTCTTCCAAGGTCAGGGCGCTGCTGGACTTTCTGGTCGAGAAGCGCGCAGGCTAATCCGGCCCGCGCGCCTTTTCGCTTTACTGTTTATGCGGCTCCGCTGGCAGCGATAACAGCTTCGCGAGCAGCAATTCCGACATATTAAGCTCGGTGCTTAACACCACATGGCAGTTGGCATCGCGCTGCGGCGGATAGTTCATATATCGCCCCCGCATGTCACACAGGGTTTGCCCGCGGCCTGGCCCGTCAGAATCATCGATCGTCACCTTCACGTTAGGCGCAAGGCAGGCGCTGATACCCTGTACCGCCAACACCGCCGCCACCGGATCGTGCAGCGCACAGGCTTTGCGGCCGTAGGTATTGATATAGAACTGGATATACCGCTCAAGCATTCGCCCTATCGCCTGCGCAAATCGGCTCTCGGCCGACAGCAGTTTGAGCCGATCCGCCTCTTCAAAGGTATGCGACATGGTGACATCAAGCGGCACCATGACGATATTCTTCATCGCTTTAAAGACCATGGCCGCCGCATCCGGATCGCAGGCAATATTCGCCTCCGCAACGGGCGTTCTGTTGCCGGGCGCCAGCGCCGCGCCGCCCATAATTGTCAGCGTGCCGATAAGTTCCCCTAACGCGGGCTCAAGCTGCAAGGCTTTGGCGATGTTGGTCAACGGGCCGGTCGCCAAGATATCCAGCTCCCCTGGGTGCGCTCTGGCCAGCTCAACCAGCAGTTCGGGGGCCGACAGCGACGCCAGTTTGGCGTCTGAAGCTTCCAGCGCGATATCGCCAATGCCGTTGTCACCGTGTATATGCTGCACATCGCAAAGATATGCATGGCGCAGGTAATCTCGTTCCCCCACGGCGACGGGGATCGCGGGAAAACCGGCCAGGCGGGCGAGCTCCAGCGTATTTCTGGCCCCGGCATCGGCGGCGACGTTGCCGCAAACCGTGCCGATCGCCAGAATATCCACTTTGTCACTTTCTGCGAGCAAATAGCCCAGAGCCATCGCATCATCAATGCCGGTATCGCAATCAAAATATAATTTTATTTTCTTCTCGTTCACCGCTTGTCTCCATTTTCTGTATTAAGAGAAGCAACCCAAGAATCCATTTTCTTCCGATACGTCATTTTTGCCTCGTCACTGGCGAAACTGGCAGCCAAAGAATTGAGGGCCACATCGACGATGTCATGGGGGGAAAATTCAAATTCGTCCTGACAGATGAGGTATTCATCCACCAGCGTGGTTTGTAATAGTACCGGGTCGTCGGTATTGATGGTCGTGATGACCCCGGCGTCACGCAGCCAGCGCAGCGGATGTTCTGCGTAGCGGGGATAGACGCCAAGTTTGATATTCGAGGTCAGGCATACGCCGATAGGGATCCGTCGTTCAGCCAACAGCGCCACGACAGCCGGGTCATCTATCGCCCGCACGCCGTGATCGATGCGATCGGCCCCCAACAGCAGGATGGCATCGCGCACGCCCTCTGCACCGCTCGACTCTCCGGCATGCACGGTTCGCTTCAACCCGGCCCTGCCCGCCCGGGCGAAAGCCTGCGCGAAACGCGTACCGCTGCCTTTGGTGGCGGCCTCATTGCCATCGATGGACAGCGCGACCACTCTGGGGTGCCGCAGTGCGGTTAAAAAATCCACCAGCTCACTGGCCTCGGCAGCCGTTTGCTGGCGTAGCAAACTGACGCACAGCCCAACGGACGCCAATCCATCTTCTTCGGCCGCGCGCAAACCGGCGTCAATCGCGTCGATCATCTCACCGAGCCTGCCGCGCCACGTTTTCCAATGGGTCGGGTTGAAAATAAGATCGGCGTACAGTCCGCCATTCTGCGACAGCCGTTGCGCATAGGAGTAGCTTAACTGCGCCAGGCGTTCGCGGCTGCTCACCAGGCCACAGGACCAGTCGAGGAACGCGAGAAAATCGGCAAGCCCGTTAAAATTCAGTAGTTCGTCCTGCTTTCTGGGCATCGGTATCCCTGAGGATAACGCCCAGACCGCGAGCTGTTCCGGATCAAAACAGCCCTCCAGATGCACATGCACTTCCGCCTTCGGCAGAGAAACCATCTGCGCTCGGCAGAGCCTGGTTTGGTTTACATTCCATTCCATAAAATGATTCTCAATGGTTATTTATGCGGGCCAACGAGCCAAGCTTTCGCGAACCCTGAGTGGCGAAATCGGTGCCAAGGCTCCGTTGAAGGGGGAGTGAATGCGGTAAAAAACGCGGTGAAACGGGGGAATGATTTAGGGTAAGCATCGCAATATGTTAATCCTGTAATGAGTTAGACGGCGGGCCATCTAAGAATTCATCAACAGGTCAGTAACCTATGCGTGAGGCTGCCGGTGAAGGCGGATATTGCTCTCTTCACTGGTGCCGGCACAGCATCACCCCATCCTCACTGCGACGCCGGTATCCGGGGCGCCGGCAAAAACCGATGGGGCCGTTCTCTTACCTGAACATATGTAGAACATGTGCGTGTCAGAACCAGATTGCTCGCCGGGCCGCCGTTATTATGCGGCAATTGCCAACGCTCATCGTCTAAACACGCCGCCAAGTTTATGGAAAGCCAGGGGGCTTTGTAAAGCCATTCCCCCATCACGCCTTTCTCAACAACAGCGCCCACAGCGCCAGCGCGGCAAAGGCGATATATATCGCCATAAAAAGGGCAATAGCGGCCAGCAAGGCGCTCAATACCCCTATGTTATCCGCCAGCCAGCCTGCGGCCGGCGGCGTGATATTGAACAAATAGACGATAAAGTAAAACTTCGATACCGCGTTCCATCCCGGCGCCGCGAGTGAGAGCTTGTTGACCAGAATAGCGCCGCCCACAAAAACCGCGCCATACGAGAAGCCGGACAGCGCCAGGCTCACCGCCGCACCGGCCACAGAACCGCTCTCGAGCGCCATGGTCATCATGACCATGGAGAAAACCTGCGCAATCAGCCCCAACACTAAAGAAAATTCAGGCTGAAGAAAACGCGGGATCGTGAACTGCACCACGCCGGCCACCAGTAAATACCCGGTGGCGATATAGCCAAAATCAGCGGCTGATTTAAGCCCGAAGACATGGATCGCGGCCGTCGGCCCCAGCGACAGGATCAGCGCAGCGTATGACCAGGAGATAAACACGCACAGCGCCAACAGATAGAACAGCGGTTGGCTAAAACCGGCGCCCTTTTCTGCCGTTTTCGTGTCCGCAACGCCGAGGGCAGGCAATCCTGTCTTCGGCCAAAGCAGAACGATGGCGATCGCGGAGAGTAAAACCAACGCGGCAACGGTCATTGCCGGCGCGGTGAGCGGGTAAAACGCCAGCTGAGCATAAACGCTGCCGATCACCGGCCCGAGCGCCAGGCCGGTCACCAACGCCAAGCTGCCCAGCAGCGCGGCGCGTTTGGCGCTGTCGCCACGGCTGAACTTGATCAACAAGATGTTGATGATGGCCGTGGCCGTGCCGGCCCCCAAGCCGGAAATAAACCTGAAAAGACACAGCGCCTGCAAAGAGCGAACCATGGAAAAGCACAGCGTTGGCACCACCACCAACACTAGCGAAGCCACCACCAGCAACCGGGCATTGTTATCGGTGATGGTGAGCCTGCGTGATAAAAACAAGGCCAGCAATACGCCAAACCCGTAAGAAGAGAAAATGAAGGTCAGGTCGATATTACTCAGGGCAAAGGTTTGTTGATATAAGGGATATAACGGCGTGGGAGAGCCGCTGTTCAACAAGATAAAAAATAACGCGATCGTCAACGCAGCCAATAGGCTCACCTGGCTGCGGTTTGTCCGGTAAGAAGTCATTATGTCACCATCATGAAAAAAAACGATCGTAACACCCGGCCGGATGCTGAACTTTCGCGTTCGCACTTTTTTTCTTATCGTTCGGACAGGACAGCGGGATAGCCTGTACACCGGCTTTCGCCTCACCCATAATGCTTTCACCTCGCCGCTCGGCGAGGCCAAATATACTGCGATAGCCAAATAGCGGCTATTCTCTACAGTAAACGCATCAGACAAGCAGGTAATGATGGATCCGTTATCCGATATTGTTTCCCGGCTAAAAATCAGCAGCCAGAAAATTGTGACGTTTGACCTGAGCGCCAATACCAAAGCGCTGTTTCCCGGCTATTCCGGGATGAAAATTTATATCGCCAAACGCGGATCTTTTTTCATTAACATGGCGGGCGATGCAAACAGTTACCCGATTGAACAAGGCGATGTGCTGATCTTATCCAGCGGTCGCGAATTCAGCATTTTTGATGCGCCTAACGCGCCGGCCATCGATATAAGAAAAATTCACGTGATGAAAGACCGCTCCTCCTGCTTCAGCAACGGCGGGAACGATTTCTCCTTTGTCGGTTGCCGGTTCGTGTTTCAGATCAACGATACCTTCCGTTTTATCACCAGCCTGCCCGAACCCATCGTGATCAAAACGCAGCGGGAAGAGAACGCCGGCATTAAGGATTACTTGAGTCGCCTCTCATCGGAAATAGAAAAACCCGGCCCGGGCAGCGAGCTCATCACCGAGCATCTCCTGCAGATCATTTTGACGCAGGCGCTGCGCGTGCTGCTCTCTTCCGGCGCACTCGGGCGCGGCGAAGGCTGGTTTTACGCCATGGCGGACAAAAATATCGGTCTGGCGCTGACCAGCATACACGACCAGCCGGGCAGGAAATGGCGTCTGGACGAACTCGCCGGCGTGGCTGGTATGTCACGCACCGCCTTTACCACCCGGTTCAGAAAGCTGGCCGGCTACAGCGTCAACGAATACATTCGCATCTGGCGTTTTAGCCTGGCCATCGAGCGAATGGTCGCCAATAAAGAAAAAATATCCCAGATCGCCTTTGACCTGGGATATGAATCGGAAAGCGCCTTCAGCACCGCGTTCAAGAAAAGCATGGGCGCGTCGCCAAGGAGTTACATCGGCAGCCATACCGCATGAAGCGGCCAACGGGGGCACGTCCCTGTGCCGGTCTTATCCTTATTCGGCAAACCAGGCGGCGGGCAGATCCGTCTGCAGCGTGATGGTTTTTATTTGCGTGTAGGCATTGAGCGTTTCCTTGCAGAACTCACGGCCGATCCCGCTGTTCTTGTAACCACCGAACGCGGTGCCATCGGTAATATTCGAATAGCGGTTGATCCAAACGGAGCCGGCTTCCAGCCGGTCTGCGGTCGCCAGGGCATTTTTCAGACTGCGGGTATAGATCCCCGACGCCAGCCCATATTCGCTGTCGTTAGCCTGGGCGATCATCTCGTCGTAGTCTGACCATTTTATCAGCGTCAGCACCGGCCCGAAAATTTCTTCCTGGCAAATGCGCATGCCATTTTCCGCAGCAAAAATCGTCGGCTCAATGAAGTAGCCGTGCTCGCAGCCGGCGACGGCGCGGCGTTTGCCGCCGGTCAGCAGGGTGGCACCCTCATCAAGACCGGTCTGAATATAAGCCAGCACCCGCTCGCCCTGTTTCTCGGAAACCAGGCAGCTGACCCGGGAATGCTCGGCCAGCGGTGAACCGACGCGCACCCGTTCGAAAGCCGCCACCAGCTTGGCGCTGAAACGGTCATAAATGTCCGCGTGAACGAACAGCCGGGTCCCCGCCAAGCAGGACTGGCCGTTATTGTGGATAGCGGCAAAGGTCACGTTGTCCACCACCGCATCCATCTCTTCGATGTCCGGGAACACAATATTGGGGCTCTTCCCGCCCAGCTCCAGCGTAACGGGCACCAGCCGCTCCGCGGCGGCCTTGGCTACCAGCTTGCCCACCTCCGTGCTGCCGGTGAACGAAAGCTTGCGCACCTTGCGGTTGCAGGTCAGCGCCGCCCCCGCCACGCTTCCCAGCCCGGTAATGATGTTCACGACGCCGGCGGGGAAAATGTTGGCGATCATCTTGCCCAGCTCCAGCGTGGAGAGCGAGGCATTTTCATCGGCCTTCAGCACCACCGTATTGCCGGTCACCAGCGCCGGCGCCAGCTTGAACGCCGCCATGATCGCCGGCGCATTCCAGGGGATAATCTGCCCGCAGACACCAAGCGGCTCGCGTTTCGCCAGGCTGTAGCCGTCCGCAATGCTTCTGCCGCTGTCTTCGTGCCCCATGACCACCGCAGCGAAATAGCGATAGTGTCTGACCGCCGTTTGATAATCGCGGCGCACTTCGCTGATACAGCGGCCCACATCCTGCGCGTCGATTTGCGCCATTCTTTCCAGATCGCTTTCCAGCACATCCGCCAGCTGCGCCACCAGGCGGGCGCGGGCCTGCTGCCCTAATGCTTTCCAGGCGGGGAAAGCTGCTTCCGCCGCCAACACGGCGCGCTCGACGTCCCGTTCGTTACAGTAGTGTAAATCCGCCAGGCGCTCCCCGGTCGAGGGGGAAATGACGGGATGAATGTCCGCGCCATCCAGCTCGAACACGCCGTTAATCAGTGGCCCGTAGGCTTTATCTAATGTCATCTCTGTTCCATTCATAGCAAAATTAATGTAAACCGCCGCCGACGATCAGGCTTTCGCCGGTCACCCAACCCGCCTCGTCCGAGGCGAGATAGGCCACGGCCGGTGCGATATCCGCCGGTGTGCCGATGCGCCCCAGCGGGGTGATGGATTCAATGTGCGTTTTAAAATCGGCGTCGAAAAAGCCGCTGTCATGCACGCCTTCCGTGATGACCAAGCCAGGGTTGACCGCATTGACCCGGATCTTGCGCCCGCCCAGCTCGTTGGCCAGCGTCTTGGTGATAGAATCCACCGCGGCCTTTGAAGCGGTATAAACCAGCGAATTGGCCGGCGTAAACGACGTCACGCTGGAGCTGATATTGACGATGCTGCCGCCCGATTCAGGCATGGCGGCGACCGCCGCCTTGCAGCAATAAATCAGCCCTTTGACATTTAAATTGAAGTGTCTTTCATATTCCGCGTCGCTGAATGCCTCCAGGCTATTGGTGGCATACACCCCGGCGTTATTGACCAGTACATCCAGGCGACCATACTGCTCGACAATGCTTTGCATCAGGCCGTTGACCTCGGCCTCAATGCCGACATTGGCCTGCAGCGGAAAAGCGACGCCGCCCTGCTCATTGATTTCTTTAACCAACCGGTTGGCATCTTCACGCCCGCGGGAATAGTTAATGAAAACCACGGCGCCTTCCGCCGCCAGGCGTTTAGCAATAGCTGCGCCAATTCCCTTTGAACTGCCCGTCACCAGGGCAACTTTATTTTCAAAGCGTTTCATTAGTCATTCTCCTCAGTGTCAGTGAAACTCGGGAGAATATTACGGTAATGGCTCGCCGTGCAGCATAGCGGGGCGAACATAAAACCTTATCGATCGAACAACTTTGTCAAAAGCGAATTTGAACTTTTAGAATAAACGCGCGGCCAGAATGGCAATGGCCAATAACAGAATGACGCCGCCAAAAAATTTATTCACATAGATGCCGACAGTCGGACGCAGTTGAATGCTCAGTGCAATTTTACCCGCAAGAAAGACCAGAGGTATCTCAATAAGGAACATAATAACAATGAGCTCAATGCCTAATATCAGCATCTGCATGCCCGGCATGCCGGCTTCCACTCGAATAAACTGCGGGATAAACGCCAGAGTAAAGATGATGGCTTTAGGATTCAGCAAATTGGTCAGTAGCCCCTGCGAATAAAGTTTATTAAGACTTTTTCGTTCACGGTTGTTTTGCAGGCTGACAGCGTTTTTGCTGTTAAAAATGCCAAAGCCAACCCACAGGATATAAAGCGCGCCGCCAACGACAAAGCACTCGTACAACACGGGCGAAGAGGCAATTAGCGCCGTAACGCCGGCAATGGCAAGGCCGATGTGGCACGTCACCCCAGTGACCGCGCCCAATACGGTAACCAGCCCCGCTTTCGTTCCCTGGCTTATGGCATTAGACAGTGCGCAAAGCATGTCGGCGCCAGGGATAAGCGTTAACGCGGCGGCTGAAAGAGCAAATAAACCCAGCGTGGAAATATCGATGAACATGGTTTCTCTCGTCGTCAAAAAGGCGCATTGTCAGTCCCTTTGCGTCGGCGAGATAGAATGATATTGCTCAACTGCATCGGTCGCGATAGCTGCGCGGTGTGACGCCGTAAGTCGACTTAAACACCCTTCCCATGTGCGATTGATCGGCAAATCCGCAGGCGCTGGCGATTTCCGCGATGTCGCCGCCTCGGGATAGCAAGCTCTTGGCCTGTTGTAATCTGAGTTGCCGCTGATAACGGTTCGGCGATAAACCGAATTGCGCCGAGAACTGACGGCAAAGGTGGAACTTAGACATGCCGACGGCCTGCGCCAGCGTCTCCAGACGCACTTCCCGCGCCGGGTTATCGTGCAGATACTCTTTCGCTCTGCGCAAACCCGGCGTGAGGCCGGCGCCTGCCAATGGCGCTCGCCGCGGTGAACACACCGTCAGCAGATCCGCCACGCAGTGGCTCCATGCCACCTCGCGGTCAAAATGGCTGGATTGCGCTGCGGTCAGCACCGCGGCGGCCTCACACAATCGGTTGGCGAAAGGCGCATGGTCGATATGCTTCCCCTGCACCGCCGGCGGCAGAGGCATCTCCATGTTTTCCGCCGCGTCCAGCAGCATCTCGTGGCTGGGATAAAACATGAAATAATGGCATCCCTCATCACCCAGCACTGTCCCGGCATGCATCTGCCCCGGCGCGTTGCCCACGGCTGACGATACCGTCGGCATCGCCTTTGGCGCTGTTGTTATTGGCGCCGCGCAGGACAACGCCAATCGACCAGGTATCATGCCAATGCACGCCAAATCGATGGTCTGAAAAGTCCGCGACGAGCAGTTCAAGCCCGCCCAATGCAGCAAAACGATGCATAAATGCCGAATTTCCCATCACCTTGTACCCGATTCCTGATTATCCACGCCGGCCAAAATAACACACTACGTACCGCGTGAAAGCCCTTCGCCCTGCAGGGAAGCGGCTTTCTGAACATCAAGAAAAGGGGCCGCCTGGCCCCTTCACATTGTTCTCCTGCCTTATTGCCTCATGCTTATGCCGATTAATGTTGATTAAGCGCGCCATAGTTCAGCGGCTGCCAGTCATAACCCGTCCCCTTTTTATTGATGTAGCCAAGGCCCGGGAAGGACAGATGCGCCCCTGCGACCAGCGCCCTTTGCTGCGCAAGGTCATCGAACAGCCGCTTGCGCTGCGCTACGGCGGCAGGGACATCGATATCATAGGCGATGGCGACATTCGGATCGGGAAACTGCACCGAGGCAACGTGGATCATATCCCCCAAAATCACCATCTTTTTCCCTTTGCTTTCGACGGCGAACACGCTGTGCCCTGGCGTGTGCCCACGCGTATCGATAGCCGAAATGCCCGGGGTGAGTGCCTGATTGCCTTCGAAGGTTTTCAGTTTTCCCGCCGTGACATAAGGCTGTAATGAGGCGATGGCGGCATCGAAGAAACGTTTATCTTTCTCTTCCGCCTGCCGTTTTTTCTCTTCGTTCAGCCAAAAAGCGACTTCGTCTTTTTCCACCCAAACGGTGGCATTCGGGAAGGCAAGACGCTCGTCCGCCATCAAGCCTCCCACATGGTCGGGATGCAGGTGCGTTAAATAAATCTCATCCACCTGCTCCGCCTGATAGCCGGAAGCGTTCAGGTTTTTCATCATGTTGCCCAGCGTGTCGCCATGCAGCGCGCCGGTGCCGGCATCGACCAGAACCAGCTTGCTTCCGGTGTTGATCAGGTAGGCGTTCACCGAGGTCGGCAACGGCAGCGACAGGTTGTTGGCCGCCATTGCCGCTTCAAGCTGCTGCGGCCGGGTGTTGATCAAGATTTTATCGGCGGGCATGGGGCTGATGCCGTCAGACAGGGCCGTCACTTCCAGATTACCCAGCATGATCCGGTAGAACCCGGGATTGTCTGTTTTAGAAAAAGGCGCCGCGGCCATTGCAGCGGCAGAAAAAGCGGCGAAAAAGGCGCCAATAAGCAGATTGCGACGCATAGAATACCTCGTAACGATAAGAAAATACGGCTAAAAGCCCAGGAGGTGCCTCTGGCGATTTAAAATTCCTGCACGGTCGGCCTGATGACAATCTCACTCACATCCACGTCCGAAGGCTGCTCGATCGCATAGGCGATAGCGCGTGCGATGGCATCGGCGGAAATTGCCTGGCTCTGGTAGAGTTCGCCGACGGCCTGCAAACTTTCCGCGTGCGAACTGCCCTGTTTCAGTTCGGTGTCGATCAGGCCGGGGGCGATCGTCGTGGTTCTGATCTTTCCGCCGACTTCGTGGCGCAAACCTTCGGCGATCGCGCTGACTGCGAATTTGGTGCCGCTATAGACCGTGCCGCCGGGGCTGAACACCTTCTTGCCGGCAATGGAGGAAATGGTAATGTAATGACCGAATTGCTGCTTTTCGAACAGCGGCAAGGTGGCCGCGATGCCGTACAGCACGCCTTTCACATTGATATCGATCATCCGTTCCCATTCATCGACCTTTACGGCGCTCAGCGGTGCGATCGCCATCAGCCCCGCGTTGTTGACCAAGACATCAATTTTGCCAAACTGCCTGACGGCCTGGGCGATCATCGCTTCGACCTCCTGGCGCTTCGTCACATCCACCTGCAGCGCCAACGCGGTGCCGCCGTCGCCAACGATTTGCCGAACCAGCGTATCAAGACGATCTTTCCTGCGCGCCGCCACCACCACCGTCGCCCCCTGCGCCGCCAAATGTTTTGCGGTCGCTTCGCCCAGCCCGCTGCTGGCGCCGGTAATCACCACCACTTTGCCTGAAATACGGTTCATCTCTCGTTCCTCTTCTGTTGGTCAGTACGAATACTTTATCCGCCGTTTACCATCAGTAAATGGAAGTGTTATGCTTTTAGAATTCCATTTTTTGGAACAAAGAGGCGAGAGTGCAAAACAGACAAGAAGCCTTGCGCATTTTCTGCTGCGCCGCTGAGGAGATGAACTTTAAACGCGCAGCGACCAGACTCGGCATTTCCCCGCAGAAAGTCACCCGAGCTATCAAAGAATTGGAGTCGTTGCTCGGTGAACAGCTGTTCCACCGCAACACCAGAAACGTAAAAATCACGGATTTCGGCCTCGGCTTTGCTGAGCAAGCCAAAGCGGCGATAGATCAGTTTAACAAGCTGTTTCAGGCGAAAGGGAAAGAGGCGGAAGATCTCACCGGCGTGGTGCGCATCACGGCGCCGCACACCTATGGCAGCGAGGTCGTCATGCCGATACTGGCAGAGTTCGCGCGTTTATATC
Organism: Serratia sp. BFP-2025; assembly: GCF_050880365.1. Lineage (NCBI taxonomy): Bacteria > Pseudomonadati > Pseudomonadota > Gammaproteobacteria > Enterobacterales > Yersiniaceae > Serratia > Serratia sp. BFP-2025. Next base: position 1,735,361 of record NZ_JBPAFV010000001.1, read on the forward strand.
CTGCGATTACGCTCGAATTCCACCTGTCGAACATCCACAGCGATCTGGTCGATGAAAGAATTGATATCGGCATTCGCATCGGCTTTCTGCATGACCAAACCTGTATCGTTCGCCAGCCCCGAACCATGCCTTTCCATCTGGTTGCCTCGCCGACGCTGCTCGTTCGCCTGCCGCCGCCGGAGCAGATAGACCAACTCGCCCATCTGCCTATTGTCGCGCTGGTGAACCACAAAACAGGGCGCTACTGGCCCTGGGAATTTAGCCAAAAACGTTATCTCTACCCGAAGTCCGCCGCCTTCGTCACCGACACGCCCGATATAGAACGTAAAGCGGTGCTCGCCGGTTTAGGCTTTGGCCAACTGGCCGGATATTTGGTTGAAAAACACCTCGCCGCGGGTGAGCTGGTAGCCGTTCTGCCGGGCGACGCCCCGCCGCCCTGGCCGGTCAACCTCTATCATACGCATCAACACGCCTGCCCTACGCGCGTGCGTTTAGTCTTTGACTATCTTTTCAATCAATTAAGCCAGAGCTAGTCCTACTTTTTCACCGCACTGCCGCCGGCGCAACGGCCATAAAAAAGCGGCGATATCACCGATATCGCCGCCCTCAACATACACGCCGCCGCGATGCGTTACTGCTTGCGCTGCTCCGCTACCTGCTTGGCGGTGACTTTGCCCTGCTTATCGCCGAAGTGGCCGACCACGAAGTTGGCGACCGCCGCCACTTCCTCGTCGGAATAGGCGCTGCCGAACGCCGGCATCATCTCATGCCGATCGCCGATGCTGATGCTCGTCCCCTTCAGGATGGCCTGCACCGCGCTGCGCCCCTGCGGATCGTTCACCGCCGTGCTGCCCACCAGCGACGCATACTCGCTCTGGCGGCCCGGCCCGTTCCACTGGTGGCAGCCGCTGCAGTCGTTGGCGAACAGCCGGCGCCCGAGCGAACTGTCTTGCCCGCCCGGCAGGATCGGGGTGGAAGCCGCCGCGCCCTTCGGCTGCAGGTTCACCGCGGCGGCAGCGTCGCCGGCGATCGGCTCGATGTCGCGCAGGTATTTCACCAACGCCAGATTGTCTTCTTGCGTCAGGAACTGCAGGCTGTTTTCCACCGCTTCCGCCATCGGGCCTGCGGCGCTGCTGCGCCCCGGCGCATGGCCGGTAGCCAGATATTGCGACAGCTGCTGGTCGCTCCAACCGCCGATACCGGTCTGTTTGTCCGGCGTGATGTTGGCAGCGAACCAGCCCTGCACCACTTCACCGCTCAGGTGCTTACTCTGGTTAAGACCAAACCCCAGATTGCGCGGCGTGTGGCACTCGCCGCAGTGGCCCAGCGCCGTCGCCAGATAGGCGCCGCGATTCCACTGTTCGTCCTTGTTGAGATCCGGCGTAAAACGCTGCTCGCTAAAGAACGCCAGGTTCCAGAATTTCATGCCCCAACGCTGGTTGAACGGGAACGACAGATCGTTTTGCGGGTTGGCCTGTTTCACCGGCGGCAGACTGAACAGATAATCCTTGATCGCCAGCACGTCGTCGCGGCTCAGCCCGGTGTACGAGGTGTACGGCATCGCCGGATACAGGTTGCCCTGCGGACCGATGCCCTCACGTACCGCGCGTACGAACTGATCGTCGCTCCAGTTGCCGATGCCGGTCTCCTTGTCGGCGGTGATGTTGGTGCCGTAAATGGTGCCGAACGGCAGTTTAAAGGCGAAGCCGCCCGCATAAGGCGCGCCGCCCGGCGCGGTATGGCACGCCACGCAGTCGGCGGCGCGCGCCAGGTACTCGCCGCGCGCCAGCTTATCGGTGATGCCGGCCGGCGCCCCGGCGATCGGCGCCGCGGGTTCCGCGCCGGTTGGCCGCAGCTGCGTGTACAGCGCGTACCCTCCCGCCAGTACCGCCACGGAGATAATCAGCCATAACAGCCCTTTCAAGGCGTTGCTCATCGCATCTCTCCCTAACCCAATGCCTTGGCGGCCTGGTGGATGGCGGCGCGAATGCGCACATAGGTGGCGCAGCGGCAGACGTTGCCGCCCATCGCCGCATCGATGTCCGCATCACTTGGATTTTTACTTTGCGCCAACAGCGCGCTGGCGCTCATGATCTGGCCGGACTGGCAGTAACCGCACTGCACCACGTCCAGGTCGAGCCAGGCTTCCTGCACCGCTTTGCCCTCCGGCGTGGCGCCCACGGCTTCGATGGTGGTGATTTTCTTGCCGACGGCGGCGGAGACCGGCGTCATGCACGATCGCACCGGCACGCCGTCCAGATGCACGGTGCAGGCACCGCACATGGCGATGCCGCAGCCGAACTTGGTGCCGGTCAGGCCGGCTTCGTCACGCAAGAACCACAGCAGGGGCATGTGCGGGTCACCCTCAAAGGTCAGCGGCTGCTCGTTTACGGTTAATTGCATCATCAGGTTCTCTCCTTGTCAGACGCCGGATTCGCGGTGGGATTATGCAGCGGCAGGTTCAGCGAGCTGCGCGGCCGCCCGAGCAGCGCCAGCGCGTTGCCGACCGCCGGAGCGATGGTCGGCACCCCCAGTTCGCCTATGCCGGTCGGTTTCTCGCTCGAGGGCACGATGATCACCTCGATCTCCGGCATCTCATCGATGCGCAGCGGGCGGTAATTATTAAAGTTGGACTGTTCAACCACGCCGTCTTTCAGCGTAATGTTGCCGTATAGCGCCATGCTGAGGCCGTAGCCGATGCCGCCTTCGATCTGCGCGCGGATCACGTCGGGATTCACCGCCACGCCGCAGTCCACCGCGCACCACACCTTGTGCACTTTCGGAATGCCGCCCTCGCCGATCGACACCTCGGCCACCTGCGCCACATAGGTATCGAACGCCTTGGCGACGCCCACGCCGCGCGCGCGTCCGTCCACCACTTTGGCGCCCTGCCAGCCGGCGGCTTTAGCCACCGCCCGCAGCACGCCCGCCGCACGCGGCGCCTCGCCCATCAACGCCAGCCGCCCTTCAACCGGATCCTGCCCGGTCTCCTGCAGCAATTGATCGATAAAGCTCTCCACCGCGTGGCCGGTGTGGGTGCTGGCGACCGATCGCAGTGAGGTGGTCGGCACCTTGCCGGGCACGATGTGCGCATCGCAGCGGAAGGCTTCGAAGGTATAAGGCACCTCGCTGGCACCCTCGACCATCATCTGATCGAGGCCGTTGACCACCAGCGCATCCATCGCGCTGTGGCGCGTCCAGGAATGGCCGACCACGGTATCGGTCCACCCCACCACCTTGCCACCACGGATGGCACCGCGCAGGCGGTGCAGGATCATCGGGCGATACCAACCATTGCGGATGTCGTCCTCGCGCGTCCACACCACCTTCACACCGTGGCCGGGGCCGATGCCTTTGGCGGCAGCCGCCATGTCGGCCGCCAGGTCCGGCCCCAGCGTCGGGTTACCCAGATCGATGCGCCGCCCAAAGCTGCCGCCCGCCAGAATAGTGTCAATCTGCACCTTGTCCGGCGGCAGTTCGAACAGATCGCACAGCTGCTTGTGATCGAGCGTTTGGATTTGGCAGCCATAGCGCGCCTTGACGCTTTCGCCATCCCAGAACAGGTAACCGTCCAGCGGCTCCATCGGGGCGTGGGCGACGTACGGGAAGGTGTATTCGGCCTCAATCACCTTGTCGGCCTTGTCGAACACCTCGTCCGGCTTACCGAGACTCTTCGCCACCACGCCGGTTTTCTGCGCCACCTGACGGAATTCGGCGTAAATCTCTTCGGTGTTGCGCCGTTCGGCCTGCGCGTCGTCCCAGGTTACCCGCAGCCGCTCCCGTCCCTGGATCGCCGCCCAGGTATTTTTGGCGTAAACCGCCACGCCGGTGGCGATCTGCTTCACCGCCACCACTCCCGGCACCGCCAGCGCGCGCTCGGCGTCGAAGGTCGCCACCTTGCCGCCGAAACGCGGCGGCTTCTTGATGGTGACGGTCAGCATGTCCGGCTCGTGGATATCCTGCGAGAACTGCGCGCTGCCGTTGGTTTTCGCCAGCGAATCGACGCGGTGCAGGCCGCGCGTTTTGCCAATCAGGGTGAAATGGGCCGGATCCTTAAGCGTCAGGCTGGCGGGATCGGGCGGCGGCAGCGTGGCGGCCAACGCGGCGAACTCGCCAAAACCCGCTTCTCGCCCGCTGGCGGCGTGGCGAATCTTGCCCGCCTGCACGGTGATTTCCTGCGCCGAGGTTTTCCAACTCTGCGCGGCGGCCTGCACCAACAGCGCACGCGCCATGGCGCCCATGCGCCGCATCTGCTCATAGGCATTGGCGACCGAGCTGGATCCACCGGTGCCCTGGAATCCAAACGCCAGGTTCTTGTAGACGGAGGTGTCCACCGGCGCGGCCACGACCCGCACCTGCGCCCAGTCGGCATCGAGCTCTTCGGCGACCAGCGTCGCCATGCCGGTATAGACCCCCTGGCCCACTTCGGTGTGTTTACTGATCACGGTGACGATGCCGTCGGTGCCGATCTGGACGAAGGCGTTGGCGTCAAACGCCGCCGCGCCGGAGGCGGCCGGGGCGTTCGAGCGCGCCAGCGCGCCGGTGGACGGCAGATAAGCGCCGATCACCAACGCCCCGGCGCCGACGATGAACCGCCGCCGCGAAAGCGGAACTTGGGATATGCTCATTGCTCATGACTCCAAAAAAACCGAAGGCGTCACTGCCTTCGGCGAAACAAATCTTGTTATGGGAATGGCTTGCCGCGCCGGTCAGGTGATATAGCGCAGCAGAGCAATAATTAGCGTAGCCTATTATTTAGTAGGCTTAATGTTGAAAAGGGATTTTCTATTGGAGAATCGTGCGGTGCGGGCCGGCAACGCCCGACCGTCGCGCGGACAAAATTTTGCATTCATTTGTGCTATAAATGAGGCACTTCCAACCGCAACGAGTCTTACCGCTATGTCGGAACACAAAAAATTTCGCTTGTATCGCCCGCTGAAAGGCCTGACTCACACCTTTGGCGATCAGTGGTTTGCCCTGAAAGCCGAGGCGTTCGCCCGTTTCTTTGGCACCCCGACGTTTTTGGTGGGGCAAACGGTGGTGGTCGGCGTATGGATCTATCTCAACCTGGCGGGCTTCACCAAATTTGACCCTTATCCGTTTATTTTGCTGAACCTGGCGTTCAGCCTGCAGGCCGCCTACGCCGCGCCGCTGATCCTGCTGGCGCAAACCCGTCAGGCCGAGCGCGATCAGGCGCACGCCCTGGCCGATGCCCAGCACCGGGAGGATTTGGATGAGGCGATGGCGCAGCGGCAAACCCTGGTCGAACGGCAATCCGAACAGCTGCTCGAGCTGTTGAAACAAAACACCGAGCTCACCGCCCTGACCAAGCAGATGGCCGAACGCATTGAGCACCTCACTATCCAGTTAACCCAACGCGACCGGCAGTAATGACCGGGATGCTCAGCTCTGCGTCGTCGCCAGATAGGAAAATACGCTGAGCAGGCTGATTTGCGCCGCCATGTTATCGCTGTCGAAGACCACGGTGAGCGCGTCCTGGCGTTGCACGCCGGGCACCAGACTGAACAGATCCGCCAGCACTGGTTTGGCCGCCATCAGCGTCAGCCGATAAGGCGGCATGAAGCGGCGTTCCACGGGCAGCCTGGCGCCCTGTCGCACCTGCTGCATCGCGCGTTCGCGGATCTCGGCGCGCGCCCGTTGCGGGCTGAGCGATTCAGCGGCGGTTTGCGAGATGGCGCGCTTCACGCAGACATAGCCGGCTTGCGGATAGCGTTCGGCGATCCAGCCTTGCAGCTCGTCGTCGCCGCTCACCAGCCACAGCGGCACGTTCAACTCGGCCGCCGCCGCCGCATACAGATCGCTTTCGCCCACCACGTCGCCGTTCAGGCTGACGCGATAAAAGGCCCGGCCGTTGATGGTGTGCGCCAGCACGCCGCGCTCGCCGGCGGCGCTGTGATAACCGATAAACATCAGGCCGTCGTAACGCTGATGCTGCAGCCCTTCCACCATCGACAGCCCACGCGGCTTGCCCTGCACCAGCCGTGCCCGCGCATCGATGCGATCGGCGCGCAGGTTCTGCATCATGGCGTGGCTGTCGGCCACCGTCACCTCGGTGGCGCCGCCGGCGAAAGCGCCGTCGATGGCGGCGTTGACTTCCTGCTCCATCAGCTCGCGCGCCGCCGCATAGTCGGCATGGGCCGGGTTACATTGCTCCGGCCGCATTACGCCGGCTATCCCCTCGATATCTGCAGAGATAAAGACCTTCACATCGGGCTCCCGTAAGTTAATTTGCCGCCGCCAGCCGATCGAGCAGCGGGCCCAGCGCCACGCGCGCATGTTGCTGGAAACCGCTGACGCCTTCCGCGCTCAGCAAGGCATCCAGCACCGCGTATTCGGTGGCGTCCGCCGCCGCCGCAAACAGCGGCTCCAGCCGTTCGTCCGGCAACGTCGCCCCCAACAGCCGAGTGGAGAACGCCAGCGCGATGTCGCCGGAGCCGTGCCCCCAATGGCTGCCTACCCGCCCCAAACCGGCGCCCGCTCGGCGGGCGATACGGTTCAGTTGACGGCTGTCCAGCGCCCGATCGCAGGCGATGATGATGATGACCGAACCGGCGTCTACCTGCGGCGGCGGATCCGCCAACAGTTTGCCCAGCGCCGGACCTACGCGCACGCCGCTCAGCGTCAGCGAGTCGAGGGTGCCGAAGTTGGCCAGCACCAGCACGCCAAGCATGGTGCCTAACCCCGGGCAATAGCGCGAGGCGGTGCCGATGCCGCCCTTCAGGCCGAAGCTGCTCATGCCGCGCCCGGCGCCGACGCTGCCGCGCGCAAAGCGGGTGGAGTGATTATCCAGCGCGCTGAAGACGTGTTCCTCACGCACCGCCATCGCCTGAATATCGTTGAGGTAGCCGTCGTTGCACTCCAGCACCAGCGGATTAATGGTGGCGCTGCCGCGGCCGATCTGCGGATAGCGCAGACAGCTGCGCCGCACCATGGCGTTAAACAGCGTGCCGACGGCGAAGGTATTGCTCAGCAGAATAGGCGTCTGCAACTCCCCCAGCTCATTCAATTGCACCAATCCCAGCGGCTTGGCGAAACCGTTGAGCACCGCACTGCCGCACGGCAGCGGTTGGTTGAACAGATCGCCCGGCGGCACGATGGCGGTGACGCCGGTCTGGCATTCGCCGTCGGCCAGCGTGTGATGCCCAACGCTGACGCCCGGCACGTCGCACAGGCTGTCGGTCGGGCCGGCCGGGTAACGCGCGCCCGGCAGGCGGCGATGACGCCGCCAATAGCTCAGCAGATTGTCGAGGCTTTGTTGTTCAAACACCTGGCTGTCCGTCATGGTTCCCTCGTCCGCCGTTAGCCCATCAGGAAACCAGAATATCGCGCAATGCGCCGCGCCGTAAATTGAAAGCGGAAGGCGCAAGTAAAATTTACCGCCTAATGCATCCCCCGCCACACAATCTCTGCCCCCAGGACCAATAATCCGCTAAAAAAGCAACGACGAAAAATCAGCGGGCTGCAGTGACGGCGCACGATCCCGCCCAGCCACATGCCGCCCAACGCGGGCAACAGCGCCAACAATGAACCGCCGAGCAGCGCGCCGGGCAGCGCCTGATGCCAGGCCAAACCGGCGGCCAGCGCCAGCGTCGAGACGGTGAACGACAGCCCCAGCGCCTGCACCAGATCGTCACGCGCCAGGCCCAATGCGTTCAGATAGGGCACCGCCGGTATGACGAACACCCCGGTGGCGCCGGTCAGTGCACCGGTCACCAAGCCGCACAGCGGCCCCAGCCAAGGCTCCGCCGTGGCGGAAATGCGCCCATTGAAACGGGTAAAACCCAACAGCGCATAACCGATCAGGCAAACGCCCAACGCCAGCGGCGCCAGGCGGCCGTCGCTGGCGGTGAGCGCACCAGCGCTCAGCAACGTGCCCAGCGTAACGCACAGCATCATCGGCCACAGCCGACGGCACAGCGCCCCCAGCATCGGCCCACACAGCAACTGCCACAGGTTGGTGATCAGTGAGGGCAACAGCAGCAGCGCGGCGGCCTGCCCCGGCGGCATCATCAGGCTAAGCAGCCCCATCGACACCGTCGGCAATCCCAGACCGATCGCCCCTTTGACCGTGCCGGCCAGCGTAAAAATGCCCGTCAGTGCGATAATATCCAGTAGCGTCAGCGACATGCGTCTATCCTTATGGCAATCAACGGCCCGATTGTGACCAGCGGCGCGGCGCGGCACAATGCGGCAATGGCAGAGCCTGCCTGCGGCAAAGACAGAGGGAGAACGCATGCATTTTGACTTTATCGATCTGCGGCTGCTGGTGGCGGTGATCGAGACCGGCAGCATCACCGCCGGCGCCGAGCGCGTCGGGCTGTCGCTGGCCGCCGCCAGCGCCCGCATGCGCGGGCTGGAGCAGCAGGCAGGTGTGGCGCTGCTGACGCGCAATCCGCGCGGCGTCCAGGTGACGGCCGCCGGTGAACGCTTATTGCAACACGCTCGTTTGCTGTTGCAACAGCGCGACCGGCTGCGCGGCGAAATGGCCGAGTTTGCGCCGGGCCAGCGCAGCCAACTGCGCATCGTCGCCAATACCGTCGCCGCCGACGCCTTTTTGCCGGAGCTGCTGGCGGATTTTCTGGCGCTGCACCCGCACACCGACATCGCGCTGGAGGAGCTGCCCAGCCCGGCTATCGCGCAGGCGATCGCCGAACGGGCGGCGGATATCGGCATCGTGGCGGATCACGCCGACCTGCGCGGTCTGGTCAGCTATCCTTTTCGCCAGGATCGTCTGGTGCTGGCGCTGCCGCCGGGGCATGCGCTCAGCGGCCGCCGCCAGATCGGCTTTGCGGACGCCCTGCCTTTTGATTTTATCGGCCTGCCGCAAGAGAGCGCGCTGCAACAGCATCTGGAGCAGCTGGCGATACGCAGCGGCGGCCCAATGCGGCTGCGGGCGCGCGCCGGCCATTTCGACGCCATCTGCCGCATGGTGCTGCGCGGCGCCGGGCTGGCGGTAGTGCCGGAAGAGAGTGCCCGGCGCCATGCAGAAATTCAACGCAGCGCCCTCGCGCTGACGGACGATTGGGCGACCCGGCGTCTGTCTATTGCGGTGCGTGAACTGGCGCAGCTGCCGCTGCCGGCGCAGCGGTTGGTGGCATTCCTGCGCCAGGGAGAGGAGGATCTTGCCGACCGCACGGCAACGGATTAACCCTCAACCTTTCTCTAACGCCTCGACGCCAAAAAAGACGAAGGGCGCATCACGCGCCCTTTTGTTGACTTACCGGGAATGGACGAACTTACTCGTCCTTCAGCCCGCGGTTGAGCAGCATCGGCTCGATGCTCGGTTCTTTGCCGCGCCAGTCGATGTACAGCTTCTCCAGATCCTGGCTGTTGCCGCGCGACAGGATCATGTCGCGGAAGCGCTGGCCGTTTTCGGCGGTCAGTCCGCCGTGTTCGGTGAACCACTGGAAGGCATCGTCCGCCAGCATTTCCGTCCACAGATAGGCATAGTAGCCCGCGGCGTAGCCGTTACCCCAGATGTGCTGGAAGTAGCTGGAGCGGTAGCGCGGCGGCACATAGCTGAGATCCACCTTGTCTTTTTGCAGCGACTCGGCCTCGAACTTGTCCACGTCCTGCTGCGGCTGATCGGCGGTCAGCATGTGCCAGTGCATATCCAGCAGCGCGGCGGACAGCAGCTCGGTCATGCTGTAGCCCTTGTTGAACTTGTCGGCCTTCTTGATCTTGTCGACCAGTTCCTGCGGCATCGCCTCGCCGGTCTGGTAATGTTTGGCGAAGTGGCTGAACACTTTCGGATCGCTGACCCAGTGTTCGTTGAACTGCGACGGGAACTCGACGAAGTCGCGCGCGGTGTTGGTCCCCGACAGGCTCGGGTATTCCTGATCGGCGAACATGCCGTGCAGCGCGTGGCCGAACTCGTGGAACATGGTGATCACGTCGTCATACGACAGCAGCGCCGGCTGGCCCGGCGCCGGTTTGGTGAAGTTGGCCACGTTGTAGATCACCGGCTTGGTGCCGTTGAGTTTCGACTGATCGACGAAGTTGCTCATCCAGGCGCCGCCGCCCTTGTTGTCGCGCTTGAAGTAATCGGTGTAGAACAGCGCCAGCGATTTGCCGTCCTTGTCGAACACTTCATACACCTTGACGTCCGGCTGGTAGACCGGGATGTCCTTGCGTTCTTTGAAGCTGATGCCGTACAGCAGGTTGGCGGCGTAGAACACGCCGTTGTTCAGCACGTTGTTCAGCTCGAAGTAAGGTTTGATCTGCGACTCGTCCAGATCGTACTTGGCCTTGCGCACCTGTTCGGCGTAGAACTGCCAGTCCCAGGCCTGCACCTTGAAGTCGCCCTTCTGCTGATCGATCACCGCCTGAATGTCTTTGGCTTCACGCTCGGCGCGCGCGGTGGCCGCCGGCACGATGTTGCGCATAAAGCTCAGCGCAGCATCCGGCGTCTTGGCCATCTGGTTTTGCAGCTTCCAGGCGGCGTAGTTCGGGTAGCCCAGCAGTTTGGCCTGCTCGGCGCGCACCTTGGCCAGACGGGAAATGGTCTGGCGGGTATCGTTGCCGTCGCCTTTTTCCGCACGCGTCCAGGAGGCGTCGAACAGCGCTTTACGGGTGTCGCGATCTTTCAGGCTCTGCAGCAGCGGCTGCTGCGTGGTGTTCTGCAGCACCAACAGCCACTGTTTCTCCAGCTTGCGCTCGGCGGCCGCCTGCGCGGCTGCGGCCAGCTCGCCTTCCGACAGGCCGTCCAGCTTCGCCTGGTTAGTTATCGCCAGCGCGCCGTTTTTGCTCGCCGCCAGCAGTTTGTTGGTGAACTGGGTGCTCAGCGTCGCCGCTTCCTGGTTCAGCGCTTTCAGCTTGGCCTTGTCGGCGTCCGACAGGTTGGCGCCCGCCAGCTCGAAGTTTTTGTAGGTCACTTCAACCAGCCGACGCGACTCCGGATCCAGCTTCAGCGCATCGCGATCCTGATAAATGGCCTTGATGCGCGCGAACAGCTTGCCGTTGAGCATGATGTCGTCGTTCAGCGCCGCCAGCTTCGGCGAAGTCTCTTCATCCAGCTTCTGCAGCGCATCGCTGGTGTTGGCCGAGGTCATGGCGCCGAACACGTTCATTACCCGCGTCAGCAGCGAACCGGCCTGCTCCAGCGCCACGAAGGTGTTCTTGAAGTTGGGCTTAGCCGGGTTGTTGGCGATCTTCTCCACCTCTTCCCGCTTTTGCTTGATGCCCGCTGCGATCGCCGGCGCGTAGTCGCTTTCCTTGATCAGGTTGAACGGCGGTGCCTGGAACGGCAGACGGCTTTGATAGAAGAACGGATTTTGAGTCTTTTGCTGGTCGTGATGATTGGCTTCACCGGTCACGGTAGCCTCCTTCGCCTGGCCGCTGGGCAGCGCGCTATGGTCGGCGTGTGGTTGGGTTTCTGCTGCCTGTGCCTGCGAGCCCAGCGCCATGCCGATCGCCAGCACCAATGTGGATAAACGCATCAAATCGAAACTCCTCCATGTTCACGGAATAAGGTCTCGGGGAATGGCTCCCTCTGAGTCACCACCTAGCTTAGGCGCAGTTGGCAGTTTGAGCAAAAACAAGTGATTAGAAGTTAGTCGCCTCGCCAACCTGCTGTATCAGGAACGTCAGCAGCGCACGCGTTTTGGCCGGCAGATAGCGGCGGCCGGGGTAAACGGCATACAGCTGCAGCGGCGCCGGCGGCAACGCCAGCGGTATCTCAACCAAACGTCCGTCGGCCAGAAACGGCCGGCAGCCGAGCTCGGAGAGCATGGCGAAGCCCACGCCGGCCAGGGCGGCCTTCAGCGCCATCTCCCCGCTATTGACGCGATAACGCGCATTGACCGGTACGGTAACGAAGGTTCCGTCCGGGTGAACGAACTGCCACGGCCTCCCCTTCAGCGCATCCACCGTGCTGATACAGGGCAATTGCGTGAATTGTTCAATCTTCGACGTCGGCGGCCACTGCGCCAACAGCGCCGGAGCGGCTACCACGATGCAAGGAAAGGTCGCCAGCGGCTGCGCGACATAGTCGCTGTCGTCCAGCATGCCACGGCTGATCATGACCGCCAGATCGACATCGTCCAGCAGCGACGCCATCCCCGCCAGATTGGTGACGCAGCTGATTTCGATCTGCGGATGCTGCACGGCGAAGGCCGCTAACGGATCGCCCAACAGGTAGGGCCCCACTTCATTGGGCACGCACAGACGCAGCGGCCCACGCAGCTGTTGCTGCCGTTCGCTGAGCGTTTGCGCGGTATGATCGAGCGACGCCAGCAGCGGCTGTGTCCGCTCATGCAATAGCTGGCCGTTCGGCGTCAACCGCATTGAGCGGGTGCTGCGTTCGATTAATCGCTGGTCGAGCTGGCGCTCCAGCTGCGAGATAGCGCGGCTGACGTTAGAGGTCGGCATGGCCAGCGCCCGAGCGGCCCCGACGAAACTGCCTTGTTCCACCACCGCCACAAAAATGCGTAACAGGTTTAAATCCAATTTGGCGCGCATGATTATCCCGATTTTGATAATAAACCCTGCCATTTCTACCACCTAATCCTGGTAAACGCCAAACGCTACACTGCCGGCCTGATTCTGCAACCGATGGATGCTTATGTCCCCGACAAGAAAGCTTACGGCGATCGCGCTGGTTATCACCTTTATTCAGTTCACCAACGCCCTGGAATACATGGTTTTCAACCCGATATTCCTCTATATGGCCGCCGATTTTTCGGTGCCCGTCAGCTTCGCCGGCTATGTCAGCGCGGCCTATACGCTGGCCGCGGTAATTTCCGGCATCGGCGCGTTTTTCTGGATCGGCGGCGTTGAGAAGCAGCGTTTTCTGCTGTTCAACGTCGCGCTGCTGGGCGTGACGACCTTAGTGATCGCCGCCACTCAGCAGTTCTATTGGCTGCTGGCGCTGCGGCTGTTGGCCGGTCTGTTGGGCGGCACCACGATGGGCGTCGGGATCGGCTTGCTGCTCAACGCCGCGCCGGCCGCGCTGCACGGCCGGATGCTGGCGACGGTGATTTCGTCCTTTTCGCTGGTGAGCATTGTCGGCATGCCGGGCATGCTGTACCTGTGCGAGGTGGCGAGCTGGCGCGTTGCGCTGGTGGCGATCGGTGGGCTGTGTCTGCTGGCGGCGGTGTTGGTGGCGCTGTTCGTTCCCAGGGATGCGCCGCAGCCGCAGGCCGCCGCCCCCGCCACGCTCGATCGCCGTTTGTTGCTGTTCGCCTCCGCCGCCGGCCTGACACAGTTCAGCCCGATGCTGCTGATTCCGGTACTGGCGCCGCTGCTTACCCAGCGGCTACAGGTGGCCGACGCGCATTTGGCCTGGCTGTTTCTCATCGGCGGCGTGGCCGGCTATCTGGCGACCGTGCTGGCGGGACGCTGGCTGCAACGTTTTGGCGCCGTGACGCTGACGCTGGGTGCCACGCTGTTGCTGTTGGGTAGCCTGTGGTTGGCGGCGTGCGGTGGCGATCGCGGCGAACTGTTCATGATTGCGTTTCTCGCGGCGGCCTACGCGCGACTGGTGGCGATCTCTTCCCTGAGCATGCGCTGGCCGGACCATCAGCAACGCGCGGCCTTCGGCGTGCTGCAAACCGCCCTGATACACCTGAGCGCCACGGCGGCCTTTTTGCTCTCCTCCGCGTTGCTCGGCAGCGGCTTCACCCCGCTCGGTTTGCAACGTCTGTTATGGCTGTGCGCGCTGAGCGCCGTCGTCGCCGCGCCGCTCAGCGTTTGGCTGCAGGCGCGGCTGCGTCAGCGCGCCGCCTGATAAACCACCTTACCGTCCACATAGGTGCGATAAATGTTGCGATCGTCCCCCAGCGTCATCAGCACGAACCCTTGTTCCGCCGACGTGGCGCTGTTGACGCAGCGCAACTGCTGCAGCGGCGTCACCGCCGGATCGAGCACCACGAAATCCGCCTCTTTGCCGACGTTGAAGTTGCCGATTTTGTCGTCCAGCGACAGCGCGCGGGCGCCGCCCAGGGTGGCATGGTAGAACGCCTCTAAAGCAGAGAGCCGGTAATGCTGCAGCTGGCCGACCTTGTACGCCTCGCCCAGCGTGCGCAGCATGTTAAAGGTGGTGCCTGCCCCCACGTCGGTGCCGATGCCGAGCTTCACCCGCTTGCGCCAGGCCTGCTGCAGGTCGAACAGCCCGCTGCCGAGGAACAGGTTGGAGGTGGGGCAAAAGGCGATCGCCGAGCGGGTATCGCACAGGCAGTCCCACTCCTGTTCCTCCAGATGCAGGCAGTGGGCGAACACGCTTTTATCGCCAGTCATGCCATAACGATGGTAAACATCCAGATAGCTCCGGTGCTGCGGGAACAGCGCTTTAACCCAGGCCACTTCCTGCGGGTTCTCGCTCAGGTGCGTTTGCAGCCAGACGTCGGGATACTCTTCGCGCAGCCGCTGAACCTGCGCCAGCAGCGCCGGCGTACTGGTGGGCGCAAAGCGCGGCGTAATGGCGTAACCGAGGCGGCCTTTGCCGTGCCAACGTTCAATCAGCTCACGCGTCTGGCGGTAACTCTGCTCCGGCGTTTCCAGCAGCGCCTCCGGCGCATGGCGATCCATCATCACCTTACCGGCGATCAGGCGCATGTTCAGCGTTTGCGCCTGGCCGAACAAGGCGTCGACCGACTGTGGATGCACCGTGCCGAACACCAACGCGGTGGTGGTGCCGTTACTCAGCAACTGCTGCAGAAAGAAGGCCGACATCTCGTCGGCGTGCCGTTGGCAGTCGTAACGGCTTTCGGTCGGGAAGGTGTAATTGTTTAACCAGCCCAACAGCTGGTCGCCATAGGCACCGATCATTTCGGTTTGCGGGTAGTGGATGTGGGTATCGATAAATCCCGGCACGATCAGTTTGTCGCGATATTCCGTGACCGCGAAGCCCGGCGGCAGCAGCGCCTCGCCCTGCTGCCAGCTGCCGAACCAGACGATGACGCCGTCGTTCAGCAGCAGCAAACCGTCGGGAACATGCCGCAGGCGTTCGTCGAGCTGTTGCGGCTCCTCCACACAGGCGGAGATATCAAAAAAATTGCCACGAATAGCCGTGGTGAATTGCAGTGCCATTATTTTCTTCCTTGTCGCGACCGGCGCGCCTCACCCGCGTAATAACCCACGCAGATGAAACAATGCCTTTTGTTACCCAAACGCTAAGACCGGCTTAAGCATAGCAAGCCGTATGCCAGTTGACGGCGCCAAAATACATTATTGTTAAAAAACAAAATGATATTAATTAATCAGAGGAATTGACCGGCAAAAAAGAATAAAGCAAACCATCGATCCTCTCCGGCAGATCAATAGCAACCGTTTGCCTGCCAAAATAACACCGCGCCGCTGCACCATGAATGGGCAAGCGAATATCTTCACGGCGCACGGCTTATTTCAACGCCGCGCCTGGGGGTTGAATCTCGGCCTGAGGACAACGGCCAAACTTGAAACGATAACCATTCTCAATTATCATCCGCGCATCTTTTTGACCAGCAATGCGAAAATCATGTCCGCCACCGCTTCTGCCCCGCACACCGCGCTATCGCGCCTCTACGCCACCCATCACGCCTGGTTGCAGGGATGGCTGCGCCGACGGCTGGGCTGCGCGTTCGATGCGGACGACGTGGCGCAAGATACCTTCATGCGCCTGCTGAAAAGCGACGCCGCGGCGACCCTGCGCGAACCGAAAGACTTTCTGGTTACCGTCGCCAAGCGGGTGATGGTCGATCTGTTCCGCCGCAGAACGCTGGAGCGCGCTTATCTGGAGATGCTGGCGCTGATCCCGGAAGGCTACGCCCCGTCGCCGGAGCAGCGCCAGAGCCTGCTGGAAAGCCTGCAGCAGATCGACGCCATGCTCGACGGCCTCGGGCCCAAGGTGAAGCAGGCCTTTCTGTTGTCGCAGCTCGAAGGCCTGGGCTATGCGGACATCGCCGCGCGCCTCGGCGTGTCGGTCAGCTCGGTTAAAAAATACATGGCCAAGGCCACCGAACACTGCCTGTTGTTCAGCCTGGAAAACGACGTTTTCTCATGAGCAACGCCATCACCCCGGAGCAGCGCCAGGCGCTGAAAATGGCCGCACACTGGTACGCCCTGCTGTGCGATGAGCACGTCACCGAACGCCAGCGCCAACAGTGGCAAGCCTGGCACCAGCAGCATGACGATCACCGCTGGGCATGGCGGCGCGTCGAAGCGTTGCAGAGCCAGCTGCAGGGCGTGCCGGGCAAGTTCAGCTACCGCGCGCTCGATCGCGCCGGCCGCCAATCGGCGATCGACCGCCGCACGCTGCTGAAAAGCCTGCTGCTGTTGCTCGGCGTGGGCGGTGGCGGCTTCTTTTATCAGTCCCCGCTCGGCCGGGAGCTGCGTGCCGACTACCGCACCGCCACCGGCGAAATCAAACCCATTGTATTAAGCGACGGCACCCAGTTGGTGCTGAATACCGCCAGCGCGGTCGATGTGCATTACGACGATCGCCAACGGTTGATCCGCCTGCACGCCGGGGAAATCAGCCTGATCACCGGACGCGACGCCCGGCCGCTGTGGGTGCAAAGCCCGCAGGGGGCGATGCGCGCGCTCGGCACCCGCTTTTTGGTGCGCGAGAGCGGCGGCGAGACGCGTCTGACGGTGCTGGAGCATGCGGTTGAAGCGCAGTTGGCGCAGGACGCGCGGCAAACGCGCCGGGTGGATGCCGGCGAACAGATCAGCTTCAGCGCCACGGCCTTCGGCGACAAACACCCCGCCGCGCAAGAGGACGGCTGGCTGCGCGGCGTGCTGAGCGTCAGCCAGTGGCGGCTGGAGCGGGTGATCGCCGAACTGGCGCGCTACCGGCGCGGCCATCTGAGCTGCGATCCGGCCGTTGCCGGCCTGCGCGTCAGCGGCAGTTTCCCACTCAACGATACCGATCGCGCTCTCGCCCTGCTCAGCCAGACGCTGCCGATACGTCTGCAGAGCTTTACCCGCTATTGGCTGCAGATCGTCCCCGCCTGAACTTTTTAAATGAAAATGATAAAAAATCGCATTTTTGATTGTCCCTTTTGCCTTGCTCATCCGACTCCCAGGAAAACACTGCAGCAATAAATAAAAATGATTCAGGAGAAGGTATGAACAACGCTTGGGGAAAGGTCGCTCCGGCTTCGCTTTGGGGAAAACGGGCCAAACCGCTGGCCGTGGCCATTGGCCTGGCATTCGCCGCACCGCTGATGGCGAGCGCCGCCAGCGCCGCGGCCACCTATCACATTCCAGCCGGTGAGCTGGACGGCGCGCTGAACGCTTTCGCCGCTCGCGCCGGCATCGCGCTTTCGGTAGACGGCGCGTTAACCGCCGGTAAACGTTCGCCTGGCCTGAACGGCAGCTACGGCGTCGACGACGGCCTGAATGCCCTGCTGGCGGGCAGCGGCCTGCAGGCCCGAGCGCTCGGCAACAACGGCTACACGCTGGCCAAACTGCCGCAGCCGCAGAAAGAAGAAGACATCACCGTGGTCGGCGACTGGCTGGCGGAAGGCCGCCAGATCGATGTATTCGAACATCCCGGCGCGCGCGACGTGGTGCGCCGCGAAGAGTTCGCCAAAACCGGCACCACCACCGTGCGCGAAGCGTTAAACCGCGTACCGGGCGTGGTGGCGCCGGAGAACAACGGCACCGGCAGCCACGATATGGCGCTGAACTTCGGCATTCGCGGCCTCAACCCGCGCCTCGCCAGCCGCTCCACCGTGCTGATGGACGGCATCCCGGTGCCCTTCGCCCCTTACGGCCAGCCGCAGCTGTCGCTGGCGCCGGTCTCGCTCGGCAATATGGATGCGATTGACGTGGTGCGCGGCGGCGGCGCGGTGCGCTACGGGCCGCAGAGCGTCGGCGGCGTCGTCAACTTCGTCACCCGTGCCATCCCGAAAACCTTCGGCATGGAGGCCGGCATGCAGGGGCAGCTCAGCCCGACCTCGCGCCAGGATCACCCGAAAGGCACCGGTAACCTGATGATCGGCGGCACCGCCGACAACGGCCTCGGCGCGGCGCTGCTCTACTCCGGCACCCGCGGCAGCGACTGGCGCGAGCACAGCGCGACCAAAATCGACGACGTGATGCTGAAAAGCCGTTACGCGCCGAACGAGGTGCACACCTTCAACAGCCTGCTGCAATACTACGAAGGCGAAGCGGAGATGCCGGGCGGCCTGAGCCGGGCGGACTACAACGCCAACCCGTTCCAGTCGACGCGCCCGTACGACAAGTTCTGGGGCCGCCGCCAGTTGGCCAACTTCGGCTACCAGTATCAGCCGGATCAGCAGCACAAGTTCGACGTGCAGAGCTTCTACACCTACACCCTGCGCAGCGGCTATCTGGATCAGGGTAAAAACCTGACGCTGTCGCCACGCGAATACTGGGTGCGCGGCGTGGAACCGCGCTACAGCCAGAGTTTCCGCTGGGGCGATTCGGCGCACGAGGTCGGCGTCGGTTATCGCTACGTCAGCGAATCCACCCACGAGCTGCGCTACTACACTAAAGCCAGCACCGGCAAGCTGCCGTCCACCGCCAGCCCGTACGATCGCGACACCCAGTCCGGCACCGAGGCGCACGCGTTTTATATCGACGATCGCATCGACATCGGCGACTGGACCATCACGCCGGGCATGCGCTACGAATACATCAAGTCGTATCAGAACAACTACATCAAGAACAACCGCCTCGACGTCAGCTATAACGCGCCGCTGCCGGCGTTGAACGTGATGTATCACCTGAACGAATACTGGAACCTGTACGCCAACACCGAAGGCTCCTTCGGCACCGTGCAATATAGCCAGATGGGCAAAGCGGTGGACAGCGGCAAGATCGAACCGGAGAAGGCGCGCACCTGGGAGCTGGGCACCCGCTACGCCGGAGATGCGCTGACCGGCGAAATCGGGCTGTTCCTGATCAACTTCAACAACCAGTACGACTCCAACCAGGTGACCGACAGCGTGACCGCGCGCGGCAAAACCCGCCACGCCGGGCTGGAAGGCAGCCTGCGTTACGATCTGTCGCAGCTGACGCCGAAACTGGACGACCTGACCGCCTACGCCAGCTACGCCTACGTCAACGCCACCATTCGTGAAGACGGCGGTTACAAGGGCAACCAGGTGCCGTTCTCGCCGAAGCATAAAGGCACGCTGGGGCTGGACTACACGCCAGGCAGCTGGGCGTTTAACCTTAACGGCGAATTCCAATCCAGCCAGTTCGCCGACAACGCCAACACCGTGGCGGAAAGCGCCGACGGCAGCACCGGCCGCATCCCCGGCTATATGCTGTGGGGCGTGCGCGCCGCCTATGATTTCGGCCCGGAAATGGCCGGCCTGAATCTGGGCGTCGGCGTGAAAAACCTGTTCAACCACGAGTATTTCACCCGCGCCTATGACGACAACAACAAAGGTCTGTACATCGGCCAGCCGCGCACGATCTATCTGCAAGGTTCGGTGAAGTTCTGACCCTCAGCGGCGGGCGGCCAACCCCGCCCGCCGCTTTCCCCACCAACGTGACGACGTCGCGAAATGCCGCGCCTGCACACCGCCGCAGCGGTGAAAAATAAGTCGCTTCTGACGCCAATACGCGTAATATCGACGATCCGCCCCGATTTATGGACGCGGATTTTTTGCCGTTCTGGCCTGAAAAGCGAGGGAAAATAACATGAATCACAATGACCTTTCTCAGTGCCGCGTGGACACCGACCGTTTGTTGATTGCCCCCTTTACCGCAGCAGACGCCGACGATGTTTACCAGGCGATCACCCCCACTCTGACGCGCTTTATGACCTTTGAACCGGAAGCGTCGCCGGAAGACTTCGCCAACGTCTGGCAAAGCTGGCTGCCGCTGATGCGCGAAGGCGAAGAAGTGATCTTCGTCGCCCGCCGGCGCGAAGACCGGCAGTTCGTCGGCGTCGGCGGCGCGCACAACCTGCGCAGCCATACCCCGGAGCTGGGCATCTGGGTGAAAGAGGGCCTGCATGGCCAGGGCTACGGCCGTGAAATCGTACAGGGTATCGCGCGCTGGGCCAGCGAGCGCTTTCAGCCGCCGCACTTTCTCTACCCGGTGGCCGAGCAGAATACCGCCAGCCGCCGCCTCGTCGAGTCGCTGGGCGGCGTGCTGGCCGGCCGCTGCGAACGCATCAAGTATGACGCGGTGGTGTACCACCTGCCGCCTCAACGCTGATCGGCCCGGTTTGCTTTTTTTCTTTCCGCCGCGATAACCGCTGCCACTGCCTGCGGGTTTGTGCTAATGATAGAGGCATGTAGGGTAAAAACAGTTGAGGAACAGCAACATGATTATTTTTGTTACCGGCGCCACCTCCGGTTTCGGCGAGGCGATCGCACGCCGTTTTATCCGTGAAGGCCATCGGGTGATCGCCGCCGGGCGCCGCCTTGAGCGTCTCGAAGAGCTGCAGGAAGAACTGGGCGAAGCGCTGCATATCGTGCGGCTCGACGTGCGCAACCGCGCCGCCATTCAGCAGGCGATCGAAGCGCTGCCGGCCGAGCTGCGCCAGATTGATGTGCTGGTGAACAACGCCGGGCTGGCGCTGGGGCTGGAGCCGGCGCACAAAGCCAACGCCGATGACTGGGAAACCATGATCGACACCAACGCCAAAGGGCTGGTGAACATGACCCGCGCGCTGCTGCCCGCCATGGTCGAGCGCAACGTCGGCCATGTGATCAACATCGGCTCGACCGCCGCCAACTGGCCTTACGCCGGCGGCAACGTGTACGGCGCCACCAAGGCGTTCGTCAAGCAGTTCAGCCTGGGCCTGCGCGCCGATCTGCACGGCACGCGCATCCGCGTGACCGATATCGAGCCCGGCCTGGTGGGCGGTACCGAGTTCTCCAACGTGCGCTTCAAGGGTGATGACGGCAAGGTCAACAAAACCTACGAAGGCGCCGATGCGCTGACGCCGGAAGACATCGCCGAGTCGGTGTTCTGGGTCGCGACATTGCCGGCGCGCGTCAACATCAACACGCTGGAAATGATGCCGGTCAGCCAGTCCTTCGCCGGGCTGAACATCCACCGCGGCGCCTGAGCCGCGACGGCGGGAGGCGACTCCCGCCGCGTTTCCTCAGGCCGCGCGCCAGCCGGAAACGATAATCAGCATGCCCGCCAGCGCCACGCCGGCGCCGACCCAATCCAGCGCAGACAGCTTCACGCCATCCACCACCCGCAGCCACAGCAGCGCCGTCGCCACATACACGCCGCCGTAGGCCGCATAGACCCGCCCGCTGGCCGCCGGATGCAGCGTCAACAGCCAGACGAACAGCATCAGGCTCAATGCCGCCGGCAGCAGCAGCCAGGCGCTACCCTGCTTCTTCAGCCACAGATAAGGCAGGAAACAGCCGATAATTTCAGCCAGGGCGGTCGCAAAAAACAACAGCGTAGTTTTTAACATCGGTCGCAGTTTTCTCTCGGTAAATTAAACGAATCGGCGCTTGGCTGGTGAATTCCAGGAGCGCGGTGGTATATTTGTCACCACGCCTGCGGGCGAGGTAACGCCAGTGTCGCCATCATCAGGCGCACTCACTCATAAGGATGAAACGATGAAAACATTTTCGACCCAACGACTGCTGCGCGGGATGCTGCCGGTCGCCATGCTGGCCGTAATGGGCGCCTGGCAGGCGCCGGCGCTGGCCGCCACCTGCACTCAGGGCAGCACCTGCGTCACCGTCGATGGCAAAGGCAGCGGCGCGATGAGCACCGAAGAAGCGCGCCAGAGCAAAGAGCAGTGGAATGATACCAAAACCCTGCGCCACAAGGTTAATACCCGCGTCGAGAAAGAGTTCGACAAGGCCGACCGCGCGGCGGATGACGAAGATCGCTGCAACGACAGCAACAACGTTAACGCCTACTGGGAGCCGGATACCCGTAAATGTCTGGATCGCCAGACCGGGCGTCGGATTAATCCTTAATCCCCCTGCGGCGGGCGGGCGAGCGTGAAACCCGGCCGCCGTTGCTGCTATCCTGTTACAGGAAGTCCATTGTCTAAAAGGATGACGTGATGAAAAAAACGCTGATATTAACCGCTGTGCTGCTGGCCGGCGCGCCATTGGCGGCCCTGGCCTCCTGCGAAAGCGTGAAAGCCGACATTTCGCAAAAAATCGTCAATAACGGCGTTCCGGAGTCCGGCTTCAAACTGGAGATCGTGCCAAACGATCAGGCCGATCAAGCGGGCGGCCAAGTGGTTGGGCACTGCGAAAACGACACCCAGAAGATCGTTTATACCCGCCTGAACAACGGCGACGATCGCGGTGACGCGGCGCAGACCGGCACCAGCCAGGATACCTCCAACACGCAGTAAGCCGCACCGGCTACCCAGGGCGCGCTGCAGCAGCGCCCTTTTCTCATCCCTTACGCCTGCTCCGCCTCTTCTTCTTCGCCCTGCGGCCGACAACGGGCCGGGATCAGCATCGCCGCCGCCAGCGCCAGCAACGACACCAACGCCGACACCAGGAACACCCAATGCAGCGAAGCCGCCACTTGCTGGGTCAACTGCGCCAGCGCCTCGCCCCCCATGCTGTGCCGCACCGCCGGCTCCATCAGCCGCTGCACCGGATCGTCGATCTGCGGCAAACGCCACTGCAGGTTGAGGTTCAGCGTCGCGCCCAGAATGGCGGTGCCGATGGCCGATCCCACCATGCGGGTAAACACCGTACAGGCGGTGGCGATGCCGCGAATGCTGTAATGCGCCGCGTTCTGCACCGAAACCAGAAACGTGGTATTGCACAGCCCCATGCCGGCGCCGACCATAAACGCCGCCACCCGGCCCCACAGCAGGCCGCCGTCCGGCTGCAGCATCAGCAGGATCAGGCCGCCCGCCACCAGCAGCAGCGCGCCCAACAGCGCCGTGGCGCGATACGAAGTCATCAGCATCAAACGGCCGCTCAGCGTGCTGGCCAGCGGCCAGCCGATCGACATCAAGGCCAGCGTGGTGCCCGCTTCCAGCGGTGAGCCGCCCATCACGCCCTGAATGAAGGTGGGCAGAAAGGCGCTGATGCCCATCATCGCCGCGCCGATCACCAGCCCGCCGATGTTGCCGGCGACGATCACCCGGCTTTGCCACAGCGCCAGCGGGAACAGCGGTTCAACCGCGCGCCGCTCCTGACGGATCAGCAGCGCCAGCGACACCGCCGCCAGCGCCAGCAGCGGCACCACCCACCATCCCAGGCTTTCCATCTGCAACAGCGCCAGCAGCAACGCGGAAACGAACAGCGTCAGCCAGGCGGTGCCGGCCAGATCCAGCGCGTGCCGGCGCAATTGCTGATGCGCCGGCAAATAGCGCCAAAGGAAGAACATCGCCAACAGGCCGATCGGCAGGTTGACCCAGAACACCAGCGCCCACGGCAGGTGCTGCACGATAAACGCCCCCAACAGCGGGCCGATGATCGCCGACACGCCCCATACGCTCGACAGATATCCCATCACTTTCGGCCGCTCGGTGGCGCTGTAGATGTCGCCGATGATGGTGGAAGCGATCGGCATGATGGCGCCGGCCCCCAGCCCCTGCAATAAACGGAAACCGATCAGCCAATACATGTCCGGGGCGAAACCGCACAGCACCGACCCCAGCAGGAACAGCGTGGCGCCGAAGAAGAACACCCGCTTGCGGCCGTAGAGATCCGCCAACCGCCCGTAGATGGGGATGGTGATCGCCTGCGACAGCAAATAGACCGCGAACACCCAGCCCAGCAACGAGAAGCCGCCGAGATCGCCGATGATGGTCGGCATGGCGGTGGCGACGATGGTGGCTTCGATCGCCGACATGAACATCGCCAGCATACAGGCGATCAGGATCAGCGGGCGGTGGGCGATAGGTGCGGGTGAAACGTTATTTGTCATGGCGTTATGCAGGCTTCCTGGCGTTTTTATTTTCCCTGAGTATATCAGCAAGCGCCTGCGGCAGGTTTATCCGCCCTCACATCCTGCCGCTGCCGCCGGCGAATCGCACCATTTGGACTAATTGTTACGGCGTAACGCTTTGCGGCGGATTTTTTTTACTTTCCGCGCATCCCAGCGCTGACGCGGGCTGAGGCGCAGATCCGCCTAAGCTCAATCAACTGATTTTGTTCATAAAACTTGGCATGGCCAACGACAGGGTGCTATACCTTCCCTAGCCGGGGTCATTGGGCTTCGTGCTTTCTCTAGTTTAAATATCAGTATCTTATGCTGATTAACTCACGTATTGAGCCACCGTTCAGCACGCTATGCCGAACACACCCTTCGCTCAATGTCGCTAACCTCATGCGAAACGCCCGTTTTGTACCGCCACGCCCGCCGGGCAGTGGGTAACAATCAGAGTGGAGTGCGCCGCCGGCCGCTCCGCGCAACGGAGGACGCAACATCATGCATAAGTCCGCGCCATACCGGCGCCTGCTCTTCGGGAGCCTGCTGTTTATCGCCGTCATCGCGCTGCTGATTTACGGCATCGGTTGGAAAACCCTCATGTCGCGCCGGGAAGATTTGATCTACCTCGGCCAACAGCACATGTTCCTGGTGGTGTGTTCCATGCTGCTGTCGCTGCTGGTCGGCATTCCCAGCGGCATTTTGCTGAGCCGCCCCTTCGCCCGCCGCTGGGCGGAACACGTGATGCAGATCTTCAACGTCGGCAACACCCTGCCGCCGCTGGCGGTGCTGGCGCTGGCGATGGTGATCATCGGCATCGGCGATCGGCCGGCGGTAGTGGCGCTGTTCCTCGCTTCGCTGCTGCCCATCGTGCGCAATACCTATGCCGGTCTGCGTTCGGTGCCGCCGGCGCTGACAGAGGCCGCCAACGGTATTGGCATGACCGCCGGGCAGCGGTTGCGCCAGGTCGAACTGCCCCACGCCCTGCCGGTGATCTTCGCCGGGGTGCGCATCGCGATGGCGATCAACGTCGGCACCGCGCCGCTGGCGTTTTTGATCGGCGCCAGCAGCTATGGTGAGCTGATCTTCCCCGGCATCTACCTGAACGACTTCCCGACGCTGATCCTCGGCGCCGCCGCCACCGCGCTGATCGCCCTGCTACTCGATCTGGCGCTGGCCGGGCTCGGCCGCCGACTCAGCCCGCACACCGCATCCTGAAGGGAGAGACGCGATGACTCGATGGTTACAACGCACTTGCCACGCGCTGCTGTTCTCCTTGCTGATGAGCGGCGCGGCCGCCTGGGCCGCCCCCTTGACGCTGGCGAGCAAGAACTTCACCGAACAGCGCATTCTGTCGGCGATCACCGTGCAATACCTGCGGGCCAAGGGATTTCAGGTCATACCCAAGACCAACCTGGCCACGGTGATCACCCGCAACGCCATGATCAACAAGCAGATCGACATGACCTGGGAATACACCGGCACCTCGCTGATCATCTTTAACCACATCAATAAGCGCATGTCGCCGCAGGAAACCTACGACACGGTGAAAAAACTCGACGCCAAACTCGGTCTGGTGTGGCTGCAGCCGGCGGACATGAACAACACCTACGCCTTCGCCATGCAGCGCCAGCGCGCGGAAAAAGAGCAGATCCGCACGATGTCGCAGCTGGTGGCCAAAGTGGAACAGGTGCGCAAAAACGACCCGAAACACAACTGGCTACTGGGACTGGACCTGGAGTTTGCCGGCCGCTCCGACGGCCTGAAGCCGATGCAGGCGCTGTACGACATGCCACTGGATCGCCCGCAAATCCGCCAGATGGATCCGGGCCTGGTGTACAACGCCATCCGCGACGGCTTCGTCGACGCCGGGCTGGTGTACACCACTGACGGCCGGGTGAAAGGCTTCGATCTGCAGGTGCTCGAAGACGACAAAGGCTACTTCCCGAGCTATGCGGTCACGCCGGTGGTGCGCGCCGAGGTGTTGCAAAACACGCCGGGGCTGGAAGAGGCGTTGAACACGCTGTCGAAACAGTTCAATAACCAGGTGATCACCGAGCTTAACGCCAGGGTGGATATCGACTACCAAACGCCGCAACAGGTCGCCGACGCGTTCCTCAAGCAGCGCGGCCTGATTTAGGGAGGCATGATGAATACCTTACTTTACGCCTGGCAAAACTGGGCCTATATCGCCGGATTGACGCTGGAACACCTGCTGCTGGTCGGCGTCGCCGTCGGCCTGGCGATCCTGATCGGCGTGCCGCTCGGCGTGCTGATCGTCCGCCACAAGTGGCTGGCGACGCCGGTGCTGAGCCTGGCCACGCTGGTGCTGACCGTGCCCTCCATCGCCCTGTTCGGGCTGATGATCCCGCTGTTTTCCTTGATTGGTCACGGCATTGGCTATGTGCCGGCGATCACCGCCGTGTTTCTCTACTCGCTGCTGCCGATCGTGCGCAATACCCACACCGCGCTCGACAACCTGCCCGGCGGGCTGCGCGAGGCCGGCCGCGGCATCGGCATGACGTTCTGGCAACGCCTGCGCTGGGTAGAGATCCCGGTGGCGCTGCCGGTGATTTTCGGCGGCATCCGCACCGCCGTGGTGATGAACATCGGCGTGATGGCGATCGCCGCGGTGATCGGTGCCGGCGGCCTCGGCCTGCTGCTGCTCAACGGCATCAGCAGCAGTGACATCCGCCAGTTGATTACCGGCGCCGTGATGATCAGCCTGTTGGCGATCGTCCTCGATTGGTTATTGCACCGTTTGCAAATTGCGCTCACGCCCAAGGGGATCCGCTCATGATTAAATTGGAAAATCTGACCAAACAGTTCATGCAAAAGAACGGCACGCCGTTCAACGCCGTCGACAACATCAATCTGGACGTGCCGGAAGGCGAAATCTGCGTGCTGCTCGGCCCTTCCGGCTGCGGCAAAACCACCACGCTGAAGATGATCAACCGCCTGATCGAACCTACCGCCGGCGCCATTCTGGTCAATGGCGAAGACACCAGCACGCTGGATACCGTCAGCCTGCGCCGCAAAATCGGCTACGTCATCCAGCAGATCGGTTTGTTTCCCAACATGACCATCGAGGAAAACATCACCGTGGTGCCGCGCATGCTGGGCTGGGACAAGAAACGCTGCCACGATCGCGCCGAGGAGCTGATGAGCATGGTGGCGCTGGATCCGAAGCGCTTTTTGCACCGCTACCCGAAAGAGATGTCGGGCGGGCAGCAGCAGCGCATCGGCGTGATCCGCGCGCTGGCAGCCGATCCGCCGGTGCTGCTGATGGATGAACCCTTCGGCGCGGTGGATCCGATCAACCGCGAAACCATCCAGAACGAGTTTCTCGACATGCAGCGCCAGCTGAAAAAGACCGTGATGCTGGTGAGCCACGACATCGATGAGGCGCTGAAACTTGGCGATCGCATCGCGGTGTTCCGCCAGGGCAAGATCGTGCAGAACGCCAGCGCCGATGAGCTGTTGGCGCGGCCGGCGAACGAATTCGTCGCCTCCTTTGTCGGCCAGGATCGTACGCTGAAGCGCCTGCTGCTGGTACAGGCCGGCGACGTGGCCGATCAACAGGAAACGGTGACGGTGCGCCGGGAAACGCCGCTGGCGGAGGCATTCGGGCTGATGGACGATATCGACGCCCGCTCGGTGACGGTGGTCGACGCCGACGGCAAACCGTTGGGCTATGTCAAACGCCGCGAGGCGCGCGGCGCGCCGGGCGTCTGCGCCGACAGCCTGCACCGTTTTCGCGTCACCGCCAGAGCGGAGGAAAACCTGCGCGTGGTGCTGTCGAAGCTGTACGAGCACAACACCTCCTGGATGCCGATCGTCGATGAAGACGGCCGCTACAGCGGCGAAATCTCGCAGGATTACATCGCCGACTACCTCAGCTCCGGCCGTACGCGCCGGGTGCTGACCCCGCAGTAACCCGCGCCGGGGCGACCGCCGCCCCGCCCATGCCGCAGTTTGATAAAGATTCACTGGTCATCGGCCGGAGCGCCAAGCACAATGCGCTGATGACCCTTTGATTTTTCTCACGACGCCGCCCACGCATGAAAAGATTGGTCCACTTGCACCACTATCGCGCCCTGCTGCGCAGCCTGTTTATCGCCGTGTTTATCGGCGTCGCCGCCGCCCTGGCGGTGTGGCTGTTTCACCGTTCGATGATTGGCCTCGAGTGGCTGTTGCTCGGCAATGCCGACGGCAGCCTGGTGGCCGCCGCCGCCGCGCTGCCGGGCTGGCGGCGCGCGCTGACCCCGGCGCTGGGCGGGCTGGCGGCGGGCCTGCTGCTGTATATCCACCAGCGCTACCGTCACCAGCGCCCGGCGGCGCCCACCGACTATATGGAAGCGATAGAGACCGGCAACGGCAAGCTGGACACCGGCGCCAGCCTGGTGAAATGCCTGGCGTCGCTGCTGGTGGTGTCGAGCGGCAGCGCCATCGGCCGCGAAGGCGCGATGATCCTGCTGGCGGCGCTGGTGGGCTCGCTGTTCGCCCAGCGCTTTACACACGAGAAAGAGTGGAAACTGTGGGTGGCCTGCGCCGCCGCCGCCGGGATGGCCAGCGCCTACCATGCGCCGCTGGCGGGCAGCCTGTTTATCGCCGAGATCCTGTTCGGCACCCTGATGCTGGCCTCGCTCGGGCCAGTGGTGATCGCCGCGGTGAGCGCGCTGCTGATGACCAACCTGCTCAACGGCGGCCAGGCGCCGCTCTATCTGGTGACGCCGCTCGCCGCCCCCTTGCCGACGCAATACCTGCTGATGGCGCTGGTCGGCGTGGTGGCCGGCGCCGGCGGGCCGCTGTTTTTATGGCTGATGACCGCCACCGGCCGCGCCTTCCGATCGCTGCGCCTGAAACCGCCGTTGCAGCTGGCGCTGGGTGGCCTGATCGTCGGGCTGCTTTCGCTGCTGTTCCCGCAGGTGTGGGGCAATGGCTATAGCGTGGTGCAGGCGCTGTTGATCGCGCCGCCAGGGGTGTTGCTGCTGGGCGCGATCCTGGTGTGCAAACTGCTGGCGATCCTCGCCAGCAGCGGTTCAGGCGCGCCCGGCGGGGTCTTCACCCCGACGCTGTTCGTCGGCGCCGCGCTCGGTTCGATGATCGGCCAGCTGTTCGGCCTGTGGCCGGGCATGGATGCGGCGGTGCCGCTGCTGCTGGCGCTGACCGGCATGGCCACCCTGCTGGCCGCCACCACCCATGCGCCGATCATGGCGGCGCTGATGGTGTTTGAAATGACCGGCGAATACGCGCTGCTGCCCGGCATTTTGCTGGCCTGCGTGATCGCCACCACCGTGTCGCGCGGTCTGCGGCCGGTATCGGTCTACCACACCGCGCCGCCGCCCAAACGCGAGGCTTAAAACTCGCCCTGCTGCAGCAACTTCCTGAACTGCGGGCACTGCAGGTGCTCCGGTTCAGGGCAATCGACCATGTGCTGCAAACCGGCGCGCACCTGCCCCAAACGCCGCAGGGTGCGATCCAGTTCTTCAATCCGCGCCGCCAGCAGCCGGCGATCGAGGGCGATGCGCCCGCGCTCGTCAAACAGCGAGGCGATCTCATCCAGCGTAAATCCCGCCAACCGCCCGAGAGCGATCAGCTTCAGTTGATCCAGCACGCCGGCGGCATATTGGCGGCGTAAACCGTTGCGGCCTATCGACGCGATCAGCCCCTTTTTCTCGTAATGCCGCAGTGCCGAGGGCGCGATGCCGCTCAAACGCGCCACCTCGCCAATATCCAGTTCTTTTTCCATTGACTTGAAGTCTACTTTAAGTTGCACACTGTGCGCACATTACACCATGAGTGACTTTAAGGACACGAAAATGACGACAGAAATTTTACTGATGATTGTGCTGACCGGGGTGGGCGCCACGCTGTGCACCGACCTGTGGGCCATCGTGCAAAAGCGCGTGCTGGGCATCCCGCCCCTTAACTACGCGCTGGTTGGCCGCTGGTTTATCGGCCTGTTCGACGGCCGGTTTTATCACGCGCCGATCATGGCGTCGCCGGTGCGACGAGGAGAAAAAGCGACAGGATGGTTGCTGCACTATGCGATCGGCGTAGCCTTCGCCTTTATCCCGCTCGGTTTGGCGGGCATCGGTTGGTACGCCGCACCGGCGCCGCTGGTCGCACTGTTGAGCGGCTGGCTGAGCCTGGCGGCGCCTTTCTTCGTGATGCAGCCGGCGCTGGGCTTTGGCGTGGCGGCGGCGAATACCCCCAACCCGACGCGTAGCCGCATCATCAGCCTGCTGGTGCATACGGTGTACGGCCTGGGGCTGTTTGTCTCCGCCCGTCTGTTGGCCCCTTTGCTGGCCTGACCGCGCTAGCGCAGCAGCGTGGAGATGTCGAGATAGTGCGCCAGTTCGCGCTGTTCCGCGCGCGGCAGATACGGGATCTCACCCAGCAGCGGCGCAGGTATGCGCTGCTGCAGCGCCGCGATGGTTTCGGCATAGTGCGCCAGCCCCGGATTGATGCGGTTGGCCACCCAGCCCAACAACGGCAGACCGTCGTTGATGATCGACTGAGCGGTCAACAACGCATGGCTGACGCAGCCCAGTTTGATGCCCACTACCAGCACCACCGGCAGTTGCTCCTGCACCACCCACTCGGCGTAAGGCCGCAGATCGTTCATCAGCACCCGCCAGCCGCCGCTGCCCTCCACCACTACCGTATCGGCTTTGGCCGACAGATCCCGCAGGCCGCTGCTCATCACGCCGTAGTTGATGTCCTCGCTCGCATGGGCGTGAAACACCTCATCCAGACAGGTGATGGGATTGATCTCCTCGTAAGACAGCGGCAGGCTGGAGGATGCCTGCAATACCAAAGCGTCTTTATTGCGGATGCCCTCGCTGGTTTCCTGGCAACGTGCGGCGATCGGCTTATAGCCGGCCACCGAACGGCCGTTGGCGGCCAGCGCCTGCATCAACCCGCGTGAAACCACGGTTTTACCGACGTCGGTATCCGTGCCTGTAACAAATAAACGCTTCAACATGAATAAAATGCCCCGGAATGCCCCGTTAACAATGTGTCGCCGCATCGGCGGCGAGGAAGTCTATCGGAAAAATTCTAGGGGATGCTGCCGCGTAGGGGCTTGAGGTAGCTCAATCTTTTGCGGATTAATAAGATGTTCTGAAGTTAGCCTTGCAGCAACTGCACCAGCAATGAACCGTTATACAGCGCCTCTTTCACCAGCGCCGCGCCGGGCATGGTGCCCTGATTGAAGAACTGCGTGGATTCGACCTTGACCTGCTCGCTGTAGGCCGGCAGCGCCTGCTGCCGAATGCAGGAGGCGATGGCCGGATGCAGGATCTCCGCCGCGCGGTTGAGCGGCGATCCTACCAGGATCTTCTCCGGATTGAACAGGTTGACCATGATCGCCAGAATGCGCCCCACGCTGTGGCCGACGCCGAGGATGATGTCCCGCGCCAGCTGATCGCCCGCCAGCGCCGCGTCGCACAGCGATTCGACGGTCAACGGCGCGCCGTGCAGGCTGGAGCTCATCGAGCCGCTCAGCCGCTGCTGGGCGATCTCCAGCATGTTCTCGATGCTGGCCACGGTCTCGAGACAACCGTGGTTGCCGCAGTAACAGCGCTTGCCGTAAGGATCGACCTGGGTGTGACCAATCTCCACCACGCTGTGGCTGCCAGCGTGCAGCACATGGCCGCCGGTGATCACCCCGGCGCCGACGTTGTGGTCGATCACCACCTGAATCACGTTCTGGCTGCCGCGCGAAGCGCCGTACAGCGCCTCGGCCATGGTCCAGGCACTGATGTCGTGCTGCAGGTAAACCGGCAGGCCGGTGCGGGTTTCCAGCGCCGGGCCGAGCGGCATCTCCAGCACGTCGTAAAACGGCATGCGGTGTACCACGCCGGACTGCACGTCGATCATGCCCGGCAGCGTGATGGCGATCGCCGTCAGCCGTTCCAGTTTGCTTTGGTGGCGGATAAAGAACTGATCGACTTCGGTCAGGATGCGTTTCAGCAGCGGTTCGGGGTGTTCGGCAGCGAGCGGCAGCTGTTCCTCCACCACCAGTTTGCTGCTGAGATCGCGCAGCGCCAGCGTGATGCTGCCACGGCTGATACGGGCGGAAAGGTAGTGCCAGGCTTCGGTGTCCAGCACCAACCCCACCGCCGGCCGCCCCCGGCTGCCGATCTCCTGGTACTCGGTTTCCTTGACCAGATGGGCTTCCAGCAGCTCGCGCACGATCTTGGTGATGCTGGCGGGCGCCAGCTGCGCGCGTTTTGACAGTTCGATGCGCGAAATCGGGCCCAGCTGATCGATTAGCCGATAAACCGCCCCCGCATTGGTCTGCTTGATTTGATCAATATGCCCAGGCTGCCCAACCGCAATCACAAACCTGCTCCTACTATTTTTCGCGCTTCTAAATAAAGACTAGGGGTTATGGTGGGGCTTTTGTCATACAGCGTCAACTATTTGATTCGTTATGTGATTTGCTGCACAAATTCCTCGCAATTTCAGCGTGAATTGAATTTTATTTGCCCAATCTCAACGTCATTTCAGCATCAACGCCATCAGCGACTGCGCCGCCGCAGTCAGCGGCCGCCGGCGATGATGAACCAGCCACACTTCGGTGGTGGCGTCCGGCTCCGCCAGCGGCAAATAGCGCACGCCGTCCACCCGCACCCGGGCGAAAGAAGCCGGCAGAATCGATACCCCCAACCCGGCGGAGACCAGACCGATGATGGTCATCGCTTCTCCCACTTCCTGGGTGATATACGGGGTGATACCGGCCTTGCTCAGCAGCAGCAGAATTTCGTCGTACAGCGCGGTGCCCACCTCACGCGAGAAAAATACGAACGGCTCCTGCGCCAGATGTTGAAAACGCAGCGCGCCGCCGGGCGTTTCCGCCAGCGGATGCCCTTCCGGCACTACCGCCACCAGCGGTTCGCGCAGCAGCAGTTGATAGTGCAGCGCTTCCGGCAGCCGCGTGTTGCGCATCACCCCCAGATCCAGTTCGCCGTTCAGCAGCGGTTCGATCTGCTGCTTGGTGTTGATTTCGCGCATCTTGATATGTACCTGCGGAGACTGCTGGCGAAAGGCGCGCAGGCTGCGCGACACCACGCTGATAAAGGGCGCGGAGGAGGTAAACCCGATGGTCATTTCCCCCAGTTCGCCGCGATCAAGGCGCGCCGCCTTTTCCGCCGCGCGCCCGACCTGATCGAGCACCTGATAGGCTTCTTTAAGAAACATCTCCCCGGCCTGCGTCAAACTGACGTTGCGGTTGTTGCGCGCCAGCAGCCGCGCGCCGACCATCTCTTCCAGCGCCTGAATTTGCTGGCTGAGCGGCGGCTGAGAGATACGCAGCCGTTCAGCGGCGCGGCCAAAATGCAGCTCCTCGGCCACGGCAATAAAGTAACGCAGGTGTCTCAATTCGATATTCATATGTAAAACGTCTTAATTTGAATTATTAATATATTAGACAAAAAACTAGCCGCTCCCTATCATTTTGTCATCTGTAAAGTGTCTGTTATCTCCCCGAAGTTCGGTAAGGAAACGCTGTGACAACCCCTGTGCGTTCTGCGGCCGTGATGCCGTCGACGCTGGCCGCCAACGATGACGCGGCCGCTGCGCCAAAAGTAAAACGCTCCACCCTCAACAATAAACTCCCCTATATCGAACGCGGCACGCCGCAGTTTATGCGCGTAACGCTGGCGCTGTTTTCCGCCGGGCTGGCGACCTTCGCGTTGCTCTACTGCGTGCAGCCGATTCTGCCGGTGCTGTCGCAAGACTTCGGCGTATCGCCGGCGGAAAGCAGCCTGTCGCTCTCGGTTTCCACCGGCCTACTGGCGATCGGCCTGATGTTCACCGGGCCGCTGTCCGACGCCATCGGC
Organism: Serratia sp. BFP-2025; assembly: GCF_050880365.1. NCBI lineage: Bacteria > Pseudomonadati > Pseudomonadota > Gammaproteobacteria > Enterobacterales > Yersiniaceae > Serratia > Serratia sp. BFP-2025. The sequence goes on from NZ_JBPAFV010000001.1 coordinate 1,769,020, forward strand.
CGCAAGTCGGTCATGGTGGTAGCGCTGCTGCTGGCGGCGGTTTGCACGCTGATCTGCGCCTTTATGACCAGCTGGCACGGCATTTTACTGATGCGCGCGCTGATCGGCCTGTCGCTGAGCGGCGTGGCGGCGGTCGGCATGACCTACCTCAGCGAAGAGATCCATCCGAGCTTCGTCGCCTTCTCGATGGGGCTGTATATCAGCGGCAACTCGATCGGCGGCATGAGCGGCCGCCTGGTCACCGGGGTATTGACCGATTTCTTCTCCTGGCGCGTATCGCTGGGCGTCATCGGGCTGTTCGCCCTCGCCGCTGCCTGCATGTTCTGGCGCATCCTGCCCGCCTCGCGGCATTTCCGCGCCAGCTCGCTGCGCCCGCGCACCCTGCTGATCAACTTCAAACTGCATTGGCACGATAAAGGGTTGCCGCTGCTGTTCGCGGAAGGTTTCCTGCTGATGGGCAGTTTCGTCACCCTGTTCAACTACATTGGCTATCGCCTGCTGGCGGACCCTTATCACCTGAGCCAGGCGATCGTCGGCCTGCTGTCGGTGGTGTACCTCACCGGCTCCTACAGTTCGCCCAAGGCCGGTGCGCTCACCTCACGCTTCGGGCGTGGCCCGGTGCTGCTGGCGTCGATCGCAATTATGCTGATCGGGATTCTGATTACCGCGCTGCCGCAGGTGCCGGCGATCTTTATCGGCATGATGCTGTTCACCGCCGGTTTTTTCGCCGCCCACTCGGTGGCCAGCAGCTGGATCGGCCGCCGCGCGCGCCGCGCCAAAGGACAGGCGTCGTCGCTGTATCTGTTCTGTTATTACGTCGGCTCCAGCGTGGCCGGCACCCTCGGCGGCGTGTTCTGGCACAGTTTCGGCTGGAATGGCGTGGCGGCGTTCATCAGCCTGATGCTGTTGCTGGCGCTGCTGGTGGTGCATTACCTGAAACGGCTGCCGGAAGCGGCGCGCCTGTGAATGGAAAAAGCCGCGGTGGTTAGCCGCGGCTCGTGATGCCAACGCTGTGATTATTGACCGGGTTTCCAGCGAGTTTGCAGGTATTCCACCGCCTGATGCGTTTGCGGCTCAGTCAGATAACGCTGCCGGAACAGTATCGTTCCTCCCATCCCCGGCAGGCTTTCGTTGAGATCCAACTGCCTTTTCAGCTCAGGGACGCCGCCGTCGAAGGTCCAGGCCGGTTCGCTGGCGGAAGGCGTACCCACTTTATACAGCGCCACCCCGGCATAGAGCCGGACCGGCGTGCCTTTCACCACCTCGGCCCACCAGTTGGCCAGCACGTCGTAGCGGACAATTTCACGCTCAAAAGGCCAGTACAGCTGCGGTGCGATATAGTCGAGCAGCCCCAGTTTTACCCACTGACGCGTATCGGCATAGGCCGTATCGTACGATGGCGCGCCGGCCTGAGTCGCTGAACCGGCAGGATCGTCCGCCTTGTTTCGCCATACCCCCGCCGGGCTGACGCCAAACGCGACGGCGGGCTTTAACGCTCTCACGGTGGCGGAAACCTGCTTTATCAATTGCAGCGTGTTGTCTCTTCGCCAGCTGGCCTTGTCTGCAAACCCTTTGCCGTATTGGCGATAGGTCTTTTCATCATCCAGCGGCGATTGCGGCGTTTCGTAATAGAAATAATCGTCAAACTGGATGCCGTCGACATCATAGTTTCTGACAATTTCCGCCACGACGCTGGTGATCCAGTTGCGCACGTCGGGCAGGCCGGGATCGAGCACGAAGCGCTCGCTGGCGGTGCGTACCCAGTCGGGATGCAGCGCATAGACGCTGGCCGGCGGGGACTGCAGCGTATGGTTAAGCGCATCGATCGTTTGCTGCCCGGTGTTCATGGAAACCCGATAAGGATTCAGCCAGGCATGCACTTTGATGCCGCGCCGACGCGCTTCCTGCAGCATAAAGGCCAGCGGATCGTAGCCAGGGTCCTGGCCCACCGTGCCGGTCAATACCCCAGACCAGGGCAAGATGTTCGAGCGCCACAGGGCCGTGCCGTCCGGCTTAACCTGAAAATACACCGTGTTAATCCCAGCTCTTGCCATCTCGTCCAGCGCGTCCGTCAGCCCCTGCTTCTGCTGGCGAACCCGCTCTTGCGCGGTGGCCGCTTTCAGAGAGGCCGCCGGCGGCCAGTCCAGCCCAATAACCGTGGCCAGCCAGATGCCCCGCATCGGCGTTGCCGGCGGTATGGGCTGCGTGGGCTTCTCCGGCTCGGGGGGCTTAGCGCATCCGCCCACGCCCAGCATGGCGGCCATCAACAGCCATCCGCCTAATTTTGTTGCGCCTGTCGGCATCAGTGTTCTCCTTCCGTGAGTGACGGTTATCCCATGTCGCGGCGTGCGGAGCAAGAAACCGCCCGCTTTCGCAACGCGGTTTAGCGACCGGCGCCGCCCTTCTCAGACGACGCCTCTCCTTATCCCATCACCAGCTCAGCCCAGTCCCGCGAGGGAACGCCACCTTGCCGGTATTGGTTTGCTCATCGTAGTCATGCCAGGTATTAACCGGCAGTTTGCCGTGCGGTTTGATTTTACCCGTCAGCACCTGCGCCAGCGATACCATCGAGTGGCCGCGCCACACGCCACTGTCATAGCCGTAATAGGAATAGGTAGCGACAGCCGCCTCCACCTCTGCGGCATAGTTCACGATATCGTAAGGTGCGCGCAGTGAAAGATGAACGCGCTTTTTCCCCTGTTCGGCGGCGTATTTCAGCCATCCCGGATAAGGACTGGTATCATTAGCCGCCCCGGTTGCGGAGGTAACCACGCCATCCTGCTCGGCAGGCGTAAAGCGGGTTGAGAGCGTGCCGAGCAGGAACACGTCGCAGCCGGCAATATGTTCCCTGATCTGGGCATCGCTCAGTTCCGTTTCCTTCGCGGCCACGACGTTCTGATACCCCTCCTGCGCCATCACGTTCGCAATGCCTTTGGCCTGCTCGCCCCATGGCGTCAGAATAAAGTAGCGCAGCGCCTTGTCCTTTAACGGCAGCAGACGTTGACGGTTGATAACGACGGTAATGGAACGATCGGCGATGCGTTTCTCCAGCTGATGCGCGGAAGACGAAACGCCGTTTGAACACGATTTATCGATATGGCCCATCAGGTTATGACGTAATTTGAGGCGCAAAATGCGCTCGACAGAGGCATCGATATCGGCCTCGCTGAGATGCCCGCTTTTCACCCGCTGCGCAATGTAGCGGATAAGCTCGGGCAGCAGGTTCGCCTGCGCCGGCGAGGCGATGCTGACAGGCATCAGAGCGATGTCCACCCCGGCGACAAAGACGTTTTCAGCCGCCCCTTGCTGGCTGAAATGCTCGGCAATCGCGCCCATATCCAGCGCGTCTGAAATCGTTACGCCGGCATAACCCAGCTCATTGCGCAGGATCTGGGTCTGGATTTCGCGCGACATGGTGGCCGGCACCGTGATTTTTTCACCGTTGCGGGTGTCGATCTGGCTGTTATCCAGTGCGGGGTACTGAATATGCGCAGTCATCACCATATCCGGCGCAGCGCAGCGATCGATAGCCTGTTTGTAAGGGGCGATATCGATGGCAAAAGCCTCTTCCCTCGTGCGATCGACGCGGGGCAAACCGGTGTGCGAATCGGTGGAGGTGCTGCCATGGCCGGGGAAATGTTTGTACGCGGTGATCAGCCCCTGCTGTTTCATCCCCGCCACCATGTTTTCCGCCAGGCGGGCAACGGCGTTTTTATCATCGCTGAAGGCGCGAACGTTAATCACCGGGTTGAACGGGTTGGTGTTAACGTCCACGACCGGGGCAAAGTTGGTATTGATATGCAACGCACGCATATCCTGGGCCATCAGTTTGCCCTGTTCAACGGCGAGCTGTTTATCCGCGCCCCCTTCAATCGCGGCGGCCAGCGCCATATTGCCGGGGAATGAGGCGTAGTCGCCGCGTGGCAGCCGGAAAACGTTGCCGCCTTCGTTGTCCGTGCCAATAAACAAACCAACGCCCGCGTGGGTTTTCATCGCGGCATACCAGGCCGTCAACGTTTTAATCTGCTGTTTGTCTTTTAGATTATTGGCAAACAGGATCACCCCACCGATGTGGTTATCGGCGATCAGTTTGCCAATGGCTTCGTCGGGAACGGTCATATCCTGATTGCTGCTACCGTTCTGATCCCAGTAGCGAAAATCCAGCATGATTTTTTGCCCGATTTTCTCTTCCAGCGTCATGTTTTTGACTTTCTGTTTAATATCCACAGTAAACCTCCGTTTAAAGCACCCGTTAATGACAGAAAAAAAGATAACCCGAAGGGCTCACAGCGTCCTGCCATTCTGTTTGTTTCAGCGGTTGGACAACGGCAAACGGAAAATGGATCAAACAAAATATCAACCAACAGAAAAAATCCATCAATGAATCAAACCCCTACCAATGCAATGTCTATTTCGCGCCCTGCTGTAGAAGGCCTCTCTGGCGCATTTTTCGCTGGTAAGCCGGGTGGCCAGTGAAGCCGCTCCCTCCTCGTTTGCCGATGTTGCCCCCAGTCCGCCACTCTTCTATAGTATGTTGTAACTAAAATAGGAGCGCGCGATGAGCAGATACGATGTGATTGGCCGAATGAACACCTGCTTTGCCGAACTGGAGCAGGCGCTCGGCGCGTTGCAACAGCAGATAGCCCCGCTGCGGTTGCTGGCGGCGCGGGTGTTCAGCCTGCCGGAGGTAGAAAAAGGCCAGGAGCATCAGGCTATTTCGCATATCGCGGTCGAGCAGCATGTGGGGCAAGCGGCGCGCGATCTGGCGCTGGAGCATTATCAGCGGCTGTTCATTCACCACAACCGGGAGAATGTCAGCAGCAAGGCCGCCGTGCGCCTGCCCGGCGTTATCTGTCTGGCGGTGGAGCAACCGGAATATCAGGCGCTGCAAACGCAGCTGGCGCTGATCAACCGCCTGAAGGGCGAGCTGGAGCAGATTATCACCGTCGATTCCGGCCTGGCGCCGGAGCAGCGTTTCGAATTCGTGCACACCCATTTGCACGGGCTGATCACCCTCAGCGCCTATCGCACCCTCACCGCCCTGACCAATCCCGATTCCGTGCGCTTCGGCTGGGCCAACAAGCACATCATCAAAAACGTCAAACGGGACGACATTCTGGCGCAGCTGGAGAAAAGCCTGAAAGCCGGCCGCGCGGTGCCGCCGCACAGCCGCGAACAGTGGGCCGCCCTGGTCAGCCGTGAGATAGACGACGTCAGCCGGCTGCCGCAGCAGGCTACGCTGAAAATCAAGCGGCCGGTAAAAGTGCAGCCGATCGCCCGGGTGTGGTATCAGCAGCAGCAGAAACAGGTGCAGCACCCCTGCCCGCTGCCGCTGATCGCCCTGTGTCAGGTTGAAAGCGGCGCCGCCGTGCCGAAGATCGGCGAGCTGCTCAACTACGACGCCGAGGCGGTGAAACACCGTTACAAACCCGACGCCAGGCCGCTGCGGCTGCTGGTGCCGCGCCTGCACCTGTACACCGACGACGCTACTCGCTGAGGGTATACACCCGCAGGCGATGGCCGTCCGGATCCCGCGCGACAAAGGTGTAGCCGAACTCCATCTCGGTTGGCGTTTGCTCGATAGTCAACCCAAGTTCGCGCCACTGGTTATAGCGCGCCTCCACCTCTTGCGCATCCTGGCACAGAAAGCCCAGCTCACCGCCGCCGCCGGTCAACGTGGCGGCAGGTTCCACTTTTTGCCTGGCCCACATTCCGAGTTTGAAGCCGTTGTTGAGCACGAACAGGGCGAAGCCGGGGGAAAGCTCCTGTGGCGCCTGCCCCAGCAGGCGTTGATAAAAAGCGGCGCTGTTGAGTGGGTTATCGACGTAAAGCATCGTCATGCTGGGAAGGGTCATCGGTCTGTCCTCTGAGTGATGGGAAGCGGTCGGTTCCCGATAGGCACAGACTAAGGCGTGCGACTGACAGTTTATGGCAGCAGTGTGCCGCTATTGTTCCGCAATGCCCTCGCTGAGACGCCACTCTTTCAGCAACCGCCGTCGGCCGCGCGGATAGCGCTGTTCCAGCGGCGTGGCGGCCTGAATGCGATCGAGGCGAAAATGGCGAAAGGCCTGACGCAGCTCGCACCAGGCGACCAGCATCTGGAACTGGTCGAAAAAACCCAGTGCAAAGGGCCACAGCAGGCGTTCGCTGCGCTGCCCCGCCAGATCGAGATAGTCGATCTGCAGCTTGCGCTCACGGCGAATGGTGTCGCGGATCAGCACCCGCATCTCATCCGCCACCGGCGGCGCCTGAACCGGCGCGATCAATAGCGTGTTGGCCTCCAACTCTTCCCGCAGCGCCGAAGGCAGCACATCGGCGATCTTGGCCAGCGCCTGGCCCGCGGCGTCCGCCAGCTGGCTGTCACCGCGGCGCCTGACCCAGCGCATGCCCAACACCAGCGCTTCTATCTCCGCCTGCGAAAACATCAGCGGCGGTAGCATAAAGCCGGGGCGCAGCACATAGCCGACGCCGGCCTCGCCGACGATCTCCGCCCCCTGTTGCTGCAGCGTAGCGATATCGCGATACAGCGTGCGCATGCTGATGCCCAGCGCCTGCGCCAACGCATGGCCCGCCACCGGATAACGGTGGCTGCGCAGCAGCTGCATCAGATCGAGTAAACGTTGCGCGCGCGACATATCACGGCTCCCTGCATAGCGAGGTTTGGACGAAATCGGCAAAGGCCCGCGCCTTGGCCGAGACGAAATGGCCGCCGGGGAACACCGCCCACAGCGCCAGCGGCGGCAGTTGCCAATCCGCTAATGCCGCGATCGCCGCCCCGCTTTGCAGTTCGCTGCGAAACAGGCCTTCGCTGGCGACGGTAGCGCCGAAGCCCGCCAGCACCAGCTCGCGCACGCACTCCGCCGCGTTGACCCGCATGCGCCCCGGCAACCGCAGCATGCGCTGTTCCCCTTCACGGCTGAAACGCCACTGCTCGCCGCCGCCCTGGCGATGGTAAATCACCATCTCGTGCCGCAACAGATCCTCCGGCCGCTGCGGCATGCCGGCGGCGGCAAAATAATCGGGCGTGCCGATCACGCATTGCTTTACCTCACCCAGCTTGCGCGCGGTAAAGCCGGAATCCTCCAGCTCGCCGACGCAAAGAGCAATATCGATGCCCTCTTCAATCAGCGACAGGTTGCCGTCATCCAGCAACAGATCGACGCTCAAACGCGGATTGGCGCGCATAAACGCCGTCAGGTCGGGCAAGGGCACGATGCGGGCGAACACCGCCGCCGAAGCGACCCGCAGCCGCCCGCTCAGCGTCTCGCCGGCGTTTTGCACCAGCGCTTCGGTCTCCGCCAGCTCGTTCAGAATGCGCCGAGTGCGTTGATACAGCTGCTGCCCCGCATCCGTCGGCTGCAGGCCGTGGGTCGAACGCAGCATCAGGCGTGTGCCGAGCTGCTGTTCCAGGCGCGCCACCGCCTTCGAGACCGCCGGTTGCCCTACGTGCAGCCGCCGCGCCGCCGCAGTAAAGGAACCGCTCTCGTAAACGCAGGCATAGGTTTCGTAATCGGCAAATTTGCCCATGCATTCCCTCATGGAATAACGGTTAACACCTCTGGCAGTCTACACGCGCCATTCCGGAATGGGCAAGATAAGCGCAACCCCTCATTCCCGTCAGGAGAACGCATGACACTGCAAGACAAACTCGATGCCTTCAAAGCGGCATTCGAAGCCGGCCAACTGCCGCTCAAACTCGCTGCGCAAGATCACGCGCTGATGCGTGAGGCGATACAGGCGCAGATCGCGTCAGGCATCGCCGAACGCGCACTGAGCGTCGGCGACGTCGCGCCCGGCTTTACCCTGCCGGACAGCGAAAACCGGCCATGCGCTTCCGCAGCGCTGTTGGCGAACGGGCCGCTGGTCGTCAGTTTTTATCGCGGGATCTGGTGCCCCTACTGCACGCTCGATCTGCAGGCGCTGCAGGCCGTATTGCCCGCCATAGAGCAACGCGGCGCGCAGCTGTTGGCCGTTTCGCCGCAAAGCGCGATGCATAACCGCCAGGCCGCGCGCGATCACGATCTGACCTTTCCGCTGCTCAGCGATGCCGGCAACCGTCTGGCGGCCCAATTCGGCCTGCGTTACCGCCTGCCGGAGGCCTTGATTACCCTGTATCAACAACGGCTCGGCCTCGATCTGGCGCAGTTCAATCAGAATGACGACTGGACGCTGCCGCTGCCGGCGCGATTCGTTATCGCCCGCGATGGCCGTATCGCCTATGCCGAAGCGCACGCCGACTACACCCGGCGGCCGGAGCCGCAGGCGCTGTTATCGGTGCTGGAGAGATTGGCTTGAAAAGACGGGGCGCAAACGCGCCCCGTTAAGAGATGACGGCGAACGCGATTACTTCTGCATGCTGCCGACCATCGCCTCCGGCCGCACCCACTCGTCGAACTGCGCTTCGGTCAGATAGCCGAGCTTCAGCGCCGCGGCTTTCAGCGTCAGCCCTTCCTTGTGCGCTTTCTTGGCGATTTCCGCCGCCTTGTCATAGCCGATATGGGTGTTGAGCGCGGTCACCAACATCAACGATTCATTCAGCAACTGGGTGATGCGATCGCGATTCGGTTCGATGCCTACCGCGCAGTGCTCGTTGAAGCCCTGCATGCCGTCGGCCAGCAGACGGATCGACTGCAGATAGTTGTGGATCACCATCGGGCGAAATACGTTCAGCTCGAAGTTGCCGGAAGCGCCGCCGATGTTCACCGCCACATCGTTGCCCAGCACCTGGGCACACAGCATGGTCATCGCTTCGCACTGGGTCGGATTGACCTTGCCCGGCATGATCGAACTGCCCGGTTCGTTCTCCGGGATCGCGATCTCGCCGATGCCGCAGCGCGGGCCGGACGCCAGCCAGCGCACATCGTTAGCGATCTTCATCAGCGAGGCCGCCAACCCTTTCAGCGCGCCATGGCCCTGCACCAGCGCATCGCAGGTCGCCAGCGCTTCGAACTTGTTCGGGGCGGTGACGAACGGCTGATGGGTCAATGCCGCCAGCGCTTTAGCGACGCGCACCGCGTACTCCGGATGGGTATTCAGACCGGTGCCGACCGCCGTGCCGCCCAGCGCCAGCTCGGCGAGGTGCGGGATACTGTCTTCGATGTGTTTCAGGCTGTGCGCCAGCATCGCCGCCCAGCCGGAGATCTCCTGGCCCAGGGTCAGCGGCGTGGCGTCCTGCAGATGGGTGCGGCCGATTTTGACGATGTCGCGGTAGGCTTCGGCCTTGTCGCTCAGCGTCTTGTGCAACACTTTCAGCTCGGGGATCAGGTGCTCGCGCAGCGCAATCACCGCCGCCACGTGCATCGCGGTGGGAAACACGTCGTTGGAACTTTGGCTTTTATTGACGTCGTCGTTCGGGTGCACCTTGCGCTCTTCACCGCGCACGCCGCCCAGCAGCTCGCTGGCGCGGTTGGCCAACACTTCGTTCATGTTCATGTTGGTCTGGGTGCCGGAGCCGGTTTGCCAGATCGAGAGCGGGAACTGGTCGGCATGGCTGCCCGCCAGCACTTCGTCGGCGGCTTTGATGATGGCGGCGCCCCGCTCGGCCGGCAGCAGCCCGAGATCCACGTTCACCTGCGCAGCGGCACGCTTGGTCAACGCCAGCGCATGGATCAGCGCGGTCGGCATCTTTTCGGTGGAAATGCGGAAATGCGCCAACGAGCGCTGGGTCTGCGCGCCCCACAGCTTGTCGGCCGGTACTTCGATGGGGCCCATGGAGTCTTTTTCGATACGAACGCCTGCCATCATTGTCTCCTTAGCATAATTCCTAAAATTGTAGGGTCAGGCCGACGCGCTACCCCCCGTCGGCATGCACTCCCAGTATAGTGACATAATAACTATTCGCATTAAGAGAGTTATCTCACAGCACGATTCATCTCTTTGACCCATTGATGACACGGTTATTTGCCATCGGTTAACCCGTGTAAAAATAACGTTGAAGAATGCGCCTGGATAATAGACACACAGATAAGAACTAACGCGGATGCCGTGAATTAACGTTATTGATGCGCTGCGCCTGCAAATGGTTGAGCTCATCGATACGCTGCTGCTGCAGATGATTGATCTCATCGTAGGCGTCTTGCCGCTCATTATGGCGATACGCCCCGGCCGCCACCGCGCCGGCGGTGAGCGCCAACGGATGCGGGGCGGGCGCGATCGCGACGGGAACCGCTGCCGGTGCGGGCGCAACGACGATCGGCGCCGGCGTTATCACCACGGCGCGCGGGGCGGCGTAGGGATAGGTGACGATCACCGCGGCCTGGGCTGCGCCGGTGCAAAGCCCCAATAGCAACAACAGTTTTTTCATGCGACAGACCTCTTGTTTCATTAAATTGACTCGTTAACGGTTACGGTAACGAGGTCTGTCATTCAGGTTTAAGCTCGGCGTGTGATCGCCCGGCGCAGCGCGAAAATAATAATAAGGGAATGGCTCAGACGGTAAAAAATAAATTCGGTCGACATATTTTGACATGCTGAAAATTAAATAATGCGGCAGGTTGTCCGAGCCGTCGGCAATAACCCCGCCTTCCCCAAAAATAATCGATTAACGGGTTTACCGGGCCGCCTTGAGGCCGGCGCGCCATTTGAGACGCCGATCGTTATCACGCTATACTTTGGCCGCATTGCCGGGCGCGACGTTATCCGGCGTTATTTTGATCGCGCCCATGATTTTTACCGTCGACGCGGGCGTATGATGGTCGTCGGCAAAGATTGAGATAATCATACAAAAATCAGTAAGTTATTGGCCGTCAGTACGGCAATGACGCAAAGGACGTTTATCGACATGCAAAAAATGACCAACGCGGTACAGAATTACGCCTGGGGCAGCCACGATGCGCTGACTCGCCTTTACGGCATCGCCAATCCCGATAACCAGCCGATGGCCGAACTGTGGATGGGCGCGCATCCCAAGAGCCCTTCCCGCGTGCCGGGCGCCGACGGCGAGCTGCGGTCGCTGCGCTTTCTTATCGATGAAGACCAGCCAAAGCAGCTGGGTGCCGACGTCGCCAGCCGCTTTGGCGAGTTGCCGTTCCTGTTTAAAGTGCTGTGCGCCGATCAACCGCTGTCGATCCAGGTCCATCCGAGCAAAGCGGCGGCCGAGATCGGCTTCGCGAAAGAGAACGCAGCCGGCATCCCGCTGAGCGCCGCCGAACGCAACTACAAAGATCCTAATCACAAGCCCGAGCTGGTCTTCGCCCTGACGCCGTTCCTGGCGATGAACGGCTTTCGCGAGCTGGCCGATATCGTTTCCCTGCTGCAGCCGATCGCCGGCGCGCACCACGACATCGCCGCCTTCCTGCAACAGCCGGACACCGCGCACCTGTCGACCCTGTTCGCCAGTCTGTTGACGATGAGCGGCGAGCAAAAATCGCTGGCGCTCGGCGTGCTGAAAGCCGCGCTCAACAACCAGCAGGGTGAACCCTGGAATACCGTGCGCTTTATCGCCGGCTTTTACCCGGACGACAGCGGCCTGTTCTCGCCGCTGCTGCTGAACGTGGTGCAGCTCGCACCGGGCGAGGCGATGTTCCTGTATGCCGAAACGCCGCACGCCTACCTGAAAGGCGTGGCGCTGGAGGTGATGGCCAACTCGGATAACGTGCTGCGCGCCGGCCTGACGCCGAAATTTATCGACGTGCCTGAGCTGCTGGCCAACCTGCAGTTCCGCCCGCAACCGGCGTCCGGCCTGCTGACCCAACCGGAACAACGCGGCAATGAGCTGTTCTTCCCGATCCCGGTGGAGGATTTCGCCTTCTCGCTGCACGATTTGACCGCCGCTCCACAGACGCTGACGCAGCAGAGCGCGGCCATCGTGTTCTGCGTCAGCGGTGAAGCGACGCTGGAAAAATCGGGGCAGCGCCTGGCGCTCCAACCGGGCGAATCCTGCTTTATCGGCGCCTTCGAATCCCCGGTCAACGTCAGCGGCAGCGGCCGCATCGCCCGGGTTTATAACCAGCTGGCCTAACCGTTGATAAATTTCAGCAAATTGCTTGCTGAAAGCGAGAGCTGCCCCCACAATTAAACGCCTGCGGGCGTTTATTGTCGGCCCGTATTTGCCCCCTCCCTCGCAACGGAGGGTTATAAGAAAAAAGGATGAAACAGAGCTATGAAAAAATCGTTAGTCGCTGTCAGCGTCATTGTGGTTCTTGGCGCAGCATGGACCGGGGCATCCTGGTACACCGGGAAACTGATCGAGCAACACATGGGCGAAGTCGTCGACAACGCCAACGGCCAGTTGAAAGCTTACCTGCCGAAAGCCGGCGTCAAGCTGAGCTATGAAAATTACCAGCGCGGCCTGTTCAGCAGCAAAGTGCGTTATGTGCTGCGTTCCGACGGCACGGATACCAGTGAGAACGCGGCGCTGAAAACCGGTGAAGAAGTGGCGTTCCTGGAAACCATCGATCACGGTCCGTTCCCCTTCGCCCAGCTGAAAAAATTCAACCTGCTGCCGAGCATGGCGTCGGTGCATACCGAGCTGGAAAATACCCCAGCGGTGAAAGGCCTGTTTGAGGTCACCAAAGGCAAATCGCTGTTTACCGCCGATTCGCGCATCTCGTACAACGGTGACACCGCGTCCGCCATCGACATCATCCCGCTGGAATACCAGAAGGATAAATCCTCGCTGAAATTCAGCGGCGCCACCCTCAACGCCGACGTGTCCAGCGATCTGAAGAACCTCGCGCTCGACGCCAACAGCGACAACATCACCGTGAGCAGCCCGAACGCTTTCGGCCAAACCGAGCAGATCACCTTCCAGGGCTTCAAGCTGAAAGGCAACAGCGACGAGAGCAAGTTCGGCGTTAAACTCGGCGATCAGACGATGACGCTGAAGCAGTTCAAGTTGGCGATTGACGGTAAAGACGCCGTGACCCTGGACGGCTTCAACCTGGTGAGCAAGTTCGGCGAGCAAGGCAGCAGCAATATCGGCGGCCAGATCGACTACACCATGGACGCGCTCAAGGTGCAGGGCAACGACTTCGGCGCCGGTAAACTGACGCTGAAAATCGATAACGTCGACGGCAAAGCGCTGAAAGATTTCTCCGATAGCTACAACCGCCAGACCATGGCGCTGCTGCAGCAGGGTGAAAATCTGGATCCGGAGGTCTACGAACAGCAGACCACCGAGATGCTGCAAAAGAACCTGCCGCTGCTGCTGAAAGGCAACCCAAGCCTCAGCATCGCCCCGCTGAGCTGGAAAAACGGCAAGGGTGAAAGCACCTTCACGCTGGATCTGGCGCTGACCGATCCAAGCCAGGCCGGCTCTCCGGCCGAATCGCCGGACCAGATGGTCGCGCGCGTGGTGAAAAAACTGGATCTCAGCCTGACCATTCCGGAAGCGATGGCCACCGAAGTGACCGCGAAGACCGCGCTGTTGCAGGGTTACAACGAGGAAGACGCGCAGAAGCTGGCGCAGCAGCAAGTGCAGGGTCTGGCGGCGATGGGCCAGATGTTCAAGCTGACTACCCAGAAAGACGGCGTGATCGCGAGCAAGTTCCACTATGCTGACAATCAGGTTGACCTGAACGGCAACAAGATGTCGCTGCAGGAGTTCATCGGCCAGTTCGGCCTGCTGGGCGGCGGCGCCCCGGCGGAAGACGACGAACCGGCGCAGGACGCGCAGCCTGTTCCGGCACCGGCGCAGTAATCGCCTGAAAGCCTGATCGAGGGCCCCCTGCGGGGCCCTTTTTATTTACCCCGCATAAACCGCATCGCGGATCTGCTGCGGATAGCGGCCGCACATGCCTTCGAACGCGGTATTGGTCAAGACAACCACGCTCAGCTGCGCCTCGGGATCAAAGAACCAGCTGTGGCCATAAACCCCACCCCAGGCCTGGGTGCCCGCATGCTGCGGCGTATTTGCCGCCTCGGCATCCACCAGCAGCGCCCCGCAGAATCCCCACCCCCAACCTGGCCCTTGCGTTTGCGCCTCGGCGCCGACATGCGGGCTGCGCAGCAAAGCCACCGTCTCCGGCCGCAGAATGCCCTGCCCGCCGCTGCGCAGCGCCTCCACCAGCCGCAGCACGTCGTCGGCATCGCCAACCATGCCGGCGCCGCCGGAAGGAAACGCTTCGGCGTCAAACGCGCGCGCCGGCGAGAATTCGACATCGGCGCCCATGTCCTCCGGCAGCGCCACCCGCACGCCTTCCGACATGCGCTGCGGCCCCTGCGGCGTATTGTAATACGGCGTCGCCAGGTTCGCGGCGTCGGTGGCATGGAACGCGGTATTGCCGAGCGCCAGCGGCCGCGCGACCCATTCGACAAACAGCTGCGGCAGCGACATGCTCGTCACCCGTTCAAGCACCGCCCCCAGCACGTCGATCGCCAACGAATAGTTGAAGCGCACTCCCGGTTCCGACAGCAAAGGCGCCTGCGCCAGCCGCCGCAGGTTTTGCTCCAGCGTCAGCGTCGAGCGCTCCACGCCGTCCTGGATCCCCATCTGGTGATATAAGCCTGTCGGCGGCTGATTCAGCCGATAATCCAGCCCGGCGGTATGGCTCAGCAAATGACGAATTTTGATCGCCGGGCGACGGCCGTCGGCCAGCGCCGGGGTAAACCACGGCAGCCAATCGCTGACCGCATCGTCCAGCGCCAGCTTACCCTGTTCGATCAAACGCAGCGCCGCCAGCGCGGTATAGGGTTTGGACACCGACGACAGCCGAAACTGCGTTTCCCGCCGCATCGGCCGCCGCGCCTCGCGATCGGCATAGCCGGCCGCCCCGGCGTAGCAAATCTCGCCCTGCCGCGCCACCAGCACCACGCTGCCCACGATGCGGCCTTCGGCGATCGCCTGCCGATCGATAGCCGCGAGCCGTTCTGTTAACGTCTGTTGTTTCGCCAACATGTTTTTTGCTCTTTGATAAAAAGTACATTCAGTCTAGAACGTTATTCATAAATTAAAATACGGCATAATTTAATGGATCATTAAGCACAGGTTAGCAATCTATGAGTTCACTTTTGCAACTGTTGCCCTATTTCGAAGCCGTCGCGCGCCTGGGCAACTTTACCCGCGCGGCTAACCAGCTGGGCGTCACGCCGCCGGCGGTGTCGCAAAACATTCAGGCGCTGGAGAATCAGCTGGGAGTGCGGTTATTTCACCGCACCAGCCGCTCGGTGCGCCTCAGCGACGAGGGCCGCTTGTTTTACCAGAAGGTGTCGCCGGCGATGAGCCAGATCGACGTGGCGGCGGACGACGTGCGTACCCTGGGCGCACAGCCGGCGGGTCTGCTGCGCATTACGCTGCCGCAGTTGGCCGCTTCGCTTCTGGTAATGCCGCACCTGGCGGCGTTTCAGCGCCGCTATCCCGAGGTGCAGCTGGAACTGTTTACCGAAGACCGCTTTTCCGATCTGGTGCTGGGCAGTTTCGATGCTGGCATTCGCATGCACGCCATGCTGCAAAAGGACATGGTCGCCGTGCCGATCGACAACGGGCAACGCCGGGTGCTGGTCGCCTCACCCGACTATCTGGCGCGCTGCGGCGCACCGGCCACGCCGGATGAGCTGCTCGCGCACCATTGCCTGCGCTACCGTTTTCCCGGCAGCGGCAAACTGGAACCCTGGTATTTCAGTCAACATGGCGATGAACGCGCGCTGGACGTCAGCGGCAGTTTGATTTTTAACGAAGATAGGCTGATCAAGGATGCCGCGTTGGCGGGACTGGGGATTGCACAGCGTTTTCAGGGCACGGTGCTGAAAGAACTGGCGCAGGGCGATCTGGTGGAAGTGTTGCCGGACTGCGCCAGCGAGACGTCGGGATTTTTCATCTACTTTCCCGCCGGCCGGCATTTGCCGCTCAAGCTGCGCGCCTTTATCGATTTCATGCGCGAGCGGCGTGAACGGCAGCATCGGTAATAGGGGCGCCCCGTCGGCGCCCCTGTCCGTCAGCGCTTATCCAGCGCCTGGATGATGCGGTAAGCCGCCTCGACGCGATCGTCGTTCGGGAACCACTTGTTGGCCAGCATCACCACGGCGATATTTTTCGCCGGGATAAACACCGCGTAGGTGGAGAAACCGCCAGTGGAACCGGTTTTGTTATACCAGCCGGCGCGCAATTCCGGCTGCGGCGGCGTGAGGACGGTGGCCGGCGTGCCGTTCATGATCATCCCGGCGTTGTTGCCTTCGATCAGTCGCGGCAGTTTTACCGGATACGGGTAGTTCTCCCACATCAGATCCTGCGTGAACGCGCCCGCCTTGTAATAACCGACGTGCGTGCCGGCCAGCGCTTCGCGCCACGGCTGTGCGACCTTCACCTGCTTCAGGTTGGCGTCCAGGTAACGAATCAGATCGCGGGCGTTGGATTTGATGCCGTAAGACTCGGCGTCCAGCGGGCCGGGATTGACCCGCACCGGTTTGTCGTCCTTGTTATATCCTTGCGCATAGTTGGCCATCTGCGCCGCCGGCACCTGAATATAGGTGTGGCTCATGCCCAGCGCCGGCAACATCCCCTGTTCCATCGCCTGGATAAACGGCTGGTCGAGGCTCTTGGCGGCGATCATGCCCAGCATGCCGATGCCGAGGTTGGAGTAGACGCGGTAGCTGCCGACCGGGTGTTTCGGCTGCCAGGCCCGGTAGTAGGCCATCAGTTGGGCATTGTCGGTGACGTCGTCCGGTACGAACAGCGGCAGACCGGAGGTGTGGGTTGCCAGATTCAGCAGGCTGACGCCATCGAAGGCGCTGCCGCGCAGTTCAGGCAGATAGCGGCTGGCCGGATCGCTAAACGACAGCTTGCCCTGCTGCTGCGCATAGACCGCCAGCGTCGCAGTGAAGGTTTTGCTCAGCGAGCCCACTTCGAACAGCGTCTGCTCGGTGATCGGTTTGCCGGTCTGCTTCGAGGCCACGCCATACGGGTAGATCTGCTGTTTGCCGTCGACCGACACGGCGATCGCCATGCCCGGCACGCCGTACTTTTTCATCAGCGGCTGAATTACGGCGTCGATATCCTGCTGCTGCGCGGCATGCGCGGTCGGCAGGATCAATGCGGCGATCAGCGCGGCCGCCAGGCGATTCATTTTCGTCATGATAGAAACTCTTCGGTTGCAGGGCATCGGCGCGGCCAAAAGTTTTTATTGGCGTTGAACACGGCGTTTTCCCTGATTGATGATGTCATTCCTTTACGGACTCCGCCACTTTCGCAGCAGTGGCGCCAAATATCGGATTTTGCCGCCGGGTTGACAAGCGATAATAATTTCAGCCAGCATAAAGAAAAACTTATGGCTATCAATCATGCGCAATCGACTTCCCCTCAACGCCCTGCGGGCGTTCGAATCTTCCGCTCGCCACCTGAACTTCACCCGCGCCGGCCTGGAGCTGAGGGTGACCCAGGCCGCCGTCAGCCAGCAGGTGCGCATGCTGGAAGAACAGCTGGGCATTCAGCTGTTCCGCCGCCTGCCGCGCGGGCTGGATCTGACGGAAGAAGGCCAGGCGCTGCTGCCGGTGTTGAACGACGCCTTCGACCGTATCGAGGCGGTGCTGCAGCAGTTCGAAGGCGGGCATTTCCACGAGGTGCTGACGGTGGCGGTGGTCGGCACCTTCGCCGTCGGCTGGCTGATGCCACGGCTGGCGGCGTTCCGCACCGCGCATCCGTTTATCGATCTGCGGGTGTTGACCCACAACAACCTGGTCAATCTGTCGGCGGACGGCATGGATTTCGCCATCCGCTTCGGCGAAGGCCTGTGGCCCGCCACCCGTAATATCAAGCTGTTCGACGCACCGCTGACGGTGCTCTGCCCGCCGGCGGTTGCCGCGCGCCTGCACGCGCCGCAGGACCTGCAGCACGAGCAGCTGATGCGCACTTACCGCAAGGATGAATGGGAGCGCTGGTTCAGCGCGGCGCAGGTGACGCCGTGGCGGATCAACGGCCCGGTGTTCGATTCCTCAAGGCTGATGGTGGAAGGCGCGATCCAGTGCGACGGCGTGGCGCTGGCGCCGGTCAGCATGTTCCGCCGCGAACTGGCCACCGGCGCGCTGCAGCGGCCGTTCGCCGCCGAGGCCGCGCTCGGCGCCTATTGGCTGACCCATTTGAAATCGCGGGATTTGACACCGGCGATGAAAGCCTTTATCGGCTGGATCGGCCGGGAGGCGGAAGAGGAGCAGCGGCGCGACTAAGCGGAGCCGCGCCGGATCAGCGCCGGCGGCAGGATGACGTTCTGCGTCGGCAGATCGGCGTCATGGATGCGCTGCAACAGGCGCGCAGCGGCGCTGCGCCCCACTTCCCGCGCCGAGCTGGAAACAAAGGTTAGCGGTGGTTCGGTCAGTTCGGCCTCCGGCACGTCGCCAAAGCCGATCAGCGCCACCTGTCGCCCGTAGTAGGCGTCGACCCCGTCCGAACCGATGCTGCGGCCGCTGCGCGTCAGGCCAAAGTAGGCGCCCAGCGCCACCGACGCCTTGTGGCAGACGATAGCGGTGATATTCGGGTAGTGGCGCAGCAGCTGCTCCGCCGCCTCCGCCGCCTGGCTCTGTCGGCAATCGCACTCGACGATCCATTCGCTGCGAAACGGCAGGCCATACTGCAACAGCGTGGCACAGAATCCGCCCAGCCGTTCAGCGCGCGTCAACGAGTCGCTCTGGCCGCCGAGGTAAGCGATTTGGCTGTGACCGCGGGCGATCAAAAACTCGGTGGCCAGCTTGGCGGCCTGCATATTGTCCGGCCGTACCACGTCCACCCCCTCGAGACCGCTGGAGCGCGCCACGCAGACCAGCGGCACGCCCTGCTCGGCCGCCTTTTCCTTCAGCCCCGCCGCCGCGCGAATGCCGCCCGCCAGCACGATGCCGTCGACGCCCTGCGCCAGCAGCGCGTCAAACGCCCGCTGCAGCCCCTGACCTTCCCGCCCGCTCTGCGTCAAAAACAGCAGTTTGTCGTGCGCCTCCAGCGTTTCGCTCAGCCCGGCAGTCATTTCGGCATAGAAGGGTTCGCAGATGTCGCGCAGAATCAGGCCGATCACCCCGGACTCGCCGCCGCGCAGCGTCGCCGCCTGGCGGTTGCGCACATAGCCCAGCTGCGCTATCGCCTGATTGACCTTCTCGACGGTGGTGGGCGAAATCCGCCCCTTGCCGCTCAACACCAGGGAAACTGTGGTGACCGAAACGCCCGCCTGTTGCGCCACATCGGTAATGGTGATCTTTTTAATGCTCATAGTCTCTGCGAACCCGTTCCTGGGCAACCCGCGCCGTGATGATCAAGGGTATACCGAATCCGTTAACTCAGTAAAACGTTTTACTGACCGCCGCATTGTCGCCAAAAAGCGGGCGGAAAATTTGTGATTAACGGCGCATTTTTGCTAGGTAAAACGTTTTATCTTCTTTTTACCTAATCAGCAGCCCCCTTTTTGCTCGTCTTTTCGCCAGGAGAAGTCGGTTATGTCAGCAGCCAACAAACCAAAAATCACCCTCTGGGAGTTCTTCCAGAGCCTGGGCAAAACGTTCATGTTGCCCGTCGCCTTGCTCTCTTTCTGCGGCATCATGCTGGGGATCGGCAGCTCGCTGAGCAGCCGCGATGTGATCACCCTGATGCCGTTTATCGGCCATCCGATCTTCCAGCTGATCTTTACCTGGATGAGCAAGATAGGCTCCTTCGCCTTCAGCTTCCTGCCGGTGATGTTCGCCATCGCCATTCCGCTGGGCATGGCGCGCGAGAACAAGGGCGTGGCCGCGTTCTCCGGCTTTGTCGGCTTCGCCGTGCTGAATCTGGCCACCAACTTCTATCTGACCGCCGCCGGCGTGCTGCCCAGCAGCGATCCGTTGGTGCTGAAGGCCAACAACATCCAGAACATTCTCGGCATTCAGTCGATCGACACCGGCATCCTTGGCGCGGTGATCGTCGGTATCATCGTGTATCTGCTGCATGAACGTTTCCACACCATCCGCCTGCCGGACGCGCTGGCGTTCTTCGGCGGCACCCGCTTCGTGCCGATCGTGACCACCGTGGTGCTGGGCCTGTGCGGCCTGGTGATCCCGCTGATCTGGCCGTGGTTCGCCGCCGGCATTAACGGCCTGGGCCGCGTCATCAACGGCGCCGGCATCTTCGGGCCGATGATTTTCGGCACCGGCGAACGCCTGCTGCTGCCGTTCGGCCTGCATCACATTCTGGTGGCGCTGATCCGCTTTACCGAAGCAGGCGGCACGCTGGACGTTTGCGGCCATAGCGTCAGCGGTGCCCTGACCATCTTCCAGGCTCAGCTCTCCTGCCCGACCACCACCGGCTTTGCCGAAAGCGCCACCCGCTTCCTGTCGCAGGGCAAAATGCCGGCGTTCCTCGGTGGCCTGCCGGGCGCGGCGCTGGCAATGTACCACTGTGCCAAACCGGAGAACCGCCATAAAATCAAAGGGCTGTTGATCTCCGGCGTGGTAGCCTGCGTGGTCGGCGGCACCACCGAACCGATCGAGTTCCTGTTCCTGTTCGTCGCGCCGTTCCTCTATCTGATCCACGCGCTGCTCACCGGGTTGGGCTTTACCGTGATGGCGCTGCTGGGTGTGACCATCGGCAACACCGACGGCAACATCATCGATTTCGTGGTGTTCGGCATTCTGCACGGCACCGCCACCAAGTGGTATCTGGTGCCGGTGGTGGCCGCCGTCTGGTTCGTCGGCTATTACGCCATTTTCCGCTTCGCCATCCAGCGCTTTAACATCAAAACGCCGGGCCGCGAGAGCGACAGCGCCGCCAGCCAAAGCGCGCCGAGCGGAGCAGTGGGCAAATCCGGCTACAATGCGCCGGCGATTTTGGCGGCGCTCGGCGGCCCGGATAACATCATCACGCTGGACAACTGCATCACCCGCCTGCGCCTGTCGGTCAATGACATGAGCCGCGTGGACGATGCCGCGCTGAAGGCCAACCGCGCCATCGGCGTGGTGCATCTCAACGAACATAATCTGCAGGTGGTGATCGGCCCGCAGGTGCAATCGGTGAAGGATGAATTAGACTCACTGATAGCCACGGCGCAACCTGCCGCGGCGCTGCAGGGAGCCACCCATGTTTGATTTCTCCACCCCGATCGACCGCCACGGCACCTGGTGCACCCAGTGGGACTACATCGCCGATCGTTTCGGCAGCGCCGATCTGCTGCCGTTCACCATCTCCGATATGGACTTCGCCACCGCGCCGTGCATTCTCGAGGCGCTGCAGCAGCGCCTGCAGCACGGCGTGCTGGGCTACAGCCGCTGGCAGCACGAGGATTTTCTCGGCGCGCTGCGCCACTGGTATCAGCAACGTTTCAACACCGCTGTCGACACCGCAACGGCGGTGTACGGCCCTTCCGTTATCTACATGGCGGCGCAGCTGATCCGCCAATGGTCCGTGCCGGGCGACTACGTGGTGACCCATACTCCGGCCTACGACGCCTTCTACAAGGTGATCCTCGCCAACCAGCGCCAGCTGCTGGCCTGTCCGCTGCAAAAAGCCGGCGACGACTGGCGCTGCGACATGGCGCACCTTGAGGCGTTGCTGGCGCGGCCGCAAACCAAGATCCTGCTGCTGTGCAGCCCGCACAACCCCACCGGCAAGGTATGGCGCCGCGAAGAGCTGCAGCAGATGGCCGAACTGTGCGAGCGCCACGACGTGAGGGTGATCAGCGATGAGATCCACATGGACATGGTATGGGGCAAACACCGCCATACGCCGTGGAGCCAGGTGGCGACCGGCGCCTGGGCATTGCTGACCTCCGGCTCCAAGAGTTTCAATATTCCGGCGCTGACCGGCGCCTACGGTTTTATCAGCGACGACGCCAGCCGCGAAGCCTACTTCCAGCAGCTCAAATCCCGCGACGGCCTCTCCTCGCCGGCGGTGTTGGCGGTGGCGGCGCACGTGGCCGCCTATCGTCACGGCGAACCCTGGCTGGATGCGCTGCGCGACTATCTGCAGGATAATCTGACCTACGTCGCCGAACGGCTGGCGGAGGCGTTTCCCGCGCTGGGCTGGCGCCCGCCGCAGGCCACCTACCTGGCCTGGATCGATCTGCGGCCGCTGGCCATTGACGATCGCGCGCTGCAGCAGGCGCTGATCGAGCGTGAAAAGGTGGCGATCATGCCGGGCTTCACCTACGGCGAGGAAGGCCGCGGGTTCCTGCGCCTCAACGCCGGCTGCCCGCGCGGCAAGCTGGAGGCCGGCATGGATAAGCTGATCGCCGGGTTGAGGTTTGTCCTGAACGAAAAATAACGCGAGGGGGCGAGCCTGCGCCCGCCCCTGCGTTATGCCTGTACGGCCGGGATCTCCTCCAGATGACGATAGACCGTCAATCCCCACTCCTTGGCCAACCGCACGTCGTTATCGGCCCCCGCAGACGTCCCTTCGATGCGATACACCGCCTGACACTGCGCAATCAACCGGTGAGCCACCGGGTAGAGAAACGCCTCGCTCACCGCATCGCCAAGTTGGGTGGAACCCGCCGCAGCCGCCAGAGGCAGCGCCAACCATTCGCCGATCACCGGTACGTGTCCCCGCAGATAGACCGCCAGCGCCGCCTGTTCCAGGCGCGCCAGATTGGCGGCGATACGCGCCGGATCGCCCTCGGTGCCGCTGCGATAGGGGCCGGCGATCAAAATTTGTTGGGCCTTCATGGTTCTTCCTCCAGCATCCGATTCAAAGCGACAAACTGCAGCAGCATGATGGTTTTGGCGTCAACGATCGCGCCTTGACGAATCGCCTGCAGGGCCTGCGTCAGCGGCAGCTCGATCACCTCCAGATCTTCGCCCTCCGCCGCCACCCCGCCGCCCTCGTTGATGCGGTCGGCCGCCTGATATTCGCCGACGAAAAAGTGCAGCTTCTCGGTGACCGAGCCGGGGCTCATGTACGCCTCGAACACTTTCTCCACGTTCTGCACGAAATAGCCGGTTTCCTCTTCGGCTTCTGCGCGAATGCGCGCCTCAGGAGACGCGTCGTCCAATAACCCGGCGGCAGCTTCAATCAACATGCCGTCATGGCCGTTGACGAAGACCGGAAAGCGAAACTGGCGCGTCAGGATCACCGTCTTCGCCTGCCGGTTGAACAGCAAAATGGTGGCGCCATCACCGCGATCGTAAGTCTCGCGGCTCTGCCGCTGCCAGACGCCGTCGCGCCGCAGAAAATCAAAGGTGGTTTTTTTCAGCAGATACCAGTCATCGGACAACACCCGGGTTTCGACAATGCGGACTCGGTCTTTGGTGGCAATCATGGTTTTTCTCCGCCATAGGAAGGAAATTGATACTATCGTGCAGTTTCGTGTATGATCAAGATATTTCGTGCAAAGCAAATTTGAGGGGAAAATGGCCATGTTGACCAGCCAGCGCAAGAAAATCATCCTGGAAAAACTGGCTCAGGACGGCCAGGTGTTGGCCAAGCAACTCAGCGAGCTGTTCGGGCTGTCGGAAGACACTGTCCGGCGCGATCTGCGCGAACTGGACGCAGAGGGGTTATTGCAGCGGGTACACGGCGGCGCCCTGCCGGTTTCTTCCGCCATCGCCAGCTTCGCCGAACGCAATCACTTGGAATCCGCCGCCAAACGCGCGATCGCCAAAGCGGCGGCGGCGCTGATCGCCCCCGGCCAGGTGGTGATCATTGATGGTGGCACCACTTCCGCCGAGTTGGTCAGGCAACTGCCGGCCAACCTCAACGCCACCGTCGTCACCCACAGCCCCAGCGTCGCCGTAGGTTTGGCCGATCACCCCACGGTGGAGGTGATCCTGATCGGCGGCCGGCTGTATAAGCATTCGATCGTTAGCGTCGGCGCCGCCGCGGTGGAAGCGATGTCGCATATCCGCGCCGATATCTATTTTATGGGCGTAACCGGCGTACACCCCACTGCGGGGCTGAGCACCGGCGATCTGGAAGAAGCCTACATCAAGCGCGCGCTGGCGGCCCGTGCGGCGGAAACCGTCGTGCTGGCCTCTGCCGCCAAACTCAATGCCGCCTCACAATATGCGATCGGGGATATTACGTTGGCGCACACCGTCATCGTTGAACGCGCCACCGACGACGCATTGATCGCGCCGTTGCAGCAGGCGGGCATCAGCGTGTTGAAGGCCTGAATGAGGGTGATAATGCGCTATCCCTGGGATTATTTGTGATGTAAGTCACTTTTTTATGCAACGCAATGGCAAGTTTCATCCATTTGTTTTTATACTGTTCTGCACTTTACCTACGATAATCAGCGAGTGCCCAGCATGATCGATCCCCGCCTTCCGCTTACCGATATTCACCGCCATCTCGACGGCAACATCCGCGCGCAGACGATTCTCGACCTCGGTCGCCAGTTCAATCTCGCCCTGCCGGCCAACGATTTGGAGAGCCTGCGCCCGCACGTGCAGATCACCCACGCTGAACCGGATCTGGTCAGCTTCCTGCAGAAACTGGACTGGGGTGTGGCGGTGCTGGGCGATCTGGACGCCTGCCGCCGGGTGGCTTATGAAAACGTCGAGGATGCCGCCAATGCCGGCCTGCACTACGCCGAGCTGCGCTTTTCCCCTTACTACATGGCGATGAAGCACCAGCTGCCGGTCGCCGGCGTGGTGGAAGCGGTGATCGACGGGATCCGTTCGGGCTGCCGCGATCGCGACATCGACATTCGCCTGATCGGCATCATGAGCCGCACCTTTGGCGAGGCTGCCTGTCTGCAGGAGCTGGAAGGACTGCTGGCGCACCGCGACGGCATTACCGCGTTGGATTTGGCGGGCGATGAGTTGGGCTTCCCCGGCAGCCTGTTCCTCAACCACTTCAACCGCGCGCGCGACGCCGGTCTGCGCATCACCGTACACGCGGGCGAAGCCGCCGGCCCGGAAAGCATCTGGCAGGCGATCCGCGAGCTGGGCGCCGAGCGTATCGGCCACGGGGTGAAAGCGGTCGAAGATCCGGCGCTGATGGACTTCCTGGCGGAACATGGCATCGGCATCGAGTCCTGCCTGACCTCCAACATCCAGACCAGCACCGTGCCATCACTGGCGCAGCATCCGCTGGCCACCTTCCTGCGCCACGGCGTGCTGGCGTCGATCAACACCGACGATCCGGCGGTTCAGGGCATCGAGATCGAGCACGAATACCGCGTCGCCGCGCCGCAGGCCGGGCTGACGCCGGAAGAAATCCGCACCGCGCAGGAAAACGGCCTCAAGCTGGCGTTCCTCAGCGAGCAGGAAAAACAGGCGCTGCGCGCCAAAGTTCAGGGTTAAATCCCCCCAAGGCGCCAAACGGCGCCTTCTTCTCACCTCCCGTTTTCTTCCGCCTGCCCGTCTTTCTCGCTGTTTTCATCCATAACTCTGACGCAATAGAGGAATTCCGTATGTCTGACAAACTACGCCGCATCGTGCTGACCGGCGGCCCGGGTTCGGGCAAAAGCACGCTCATCGACGTTCTCCATCGCCGCGGTTACCCGCATTCGCAGGAGGCGGGTCGGGCGATTATTCAGGATCAGGTGAGTATTGGCGGCAATGCGCTGCCATGGGGCGATCGCCAGGCTTTCGCCGAGCGGATGCTGGATTGGGAACTGCGTTCATGGCGGGAAGCGACGGGCGCAACATGCTGGTTCTTCGATCGCGGCCTGCCGGATATCGCCGGTTACCTGACGCTGTGCGGATTATCGATCCCCGCTCCCTTAACGGCGGCGGTCGCCGATTTTCGCTATGCCGATACGGTGTTCATCGCCCCACCATGGCGAGCGATCTACGCGCAGGACAGCGAGAGAAAACAATCTTTCGCCGAAGCCGAGCAGACCTACCAAGCGATGGTGGCCGTCTACCGCCGATCGGGTTATCGACTGCAGGAACTGCCGCGTGCCTCACCCGATGAGCGCGCCGACTTTCTGCTCGACGCGCTGTGCTGCCGCTAGCGGCCTACGGTCTATTTGGTCGCCAGCGCCTCGGCCTGCTCCCGCTGTTTGGCGGTTTTGCGCGCATAGCGCTGCGCCAACACCGCACACACCATCAGTTGAACCTGGTGGAAAATCATCAGAGGCAGCACCATGGCGCCCACCGCCGCAGCCGGGAACAGCACATTGGCCATCGGAATGCCGTTCGCCAGACTCTTTTTCGAGCCGCAGAACACGATGGTGATCTCGTCGGCGGTGTTGAAGCCCAGCCAGCGCGCCGCGTAGGTATTGATCACCAACACCACCGTCAACAGCACCAGCGACATCACCAGAATGGTCAACAGCGACCAGCCGTCGATGCGATGCCAAATGCCTTCCACCACCGCCGCGCTGAACGCGGTGTAGACGACCAGCAGGATCGACGAGCGGTCGGTCAGATTGATGAGCTTGCGATGGCGATCGACCCACTTGCCGATCAGCGGCCGCGCCAGGTGGCCGACCACAAACGGCACCATCAATTGCAGAATGATCGAACCGATGGCGTGCAGTACGTCGGTATTGCCGCCCTGGGTATGCATCAACGCCCCCACCAGCAGCGGCGACAGAAACACGCCAAGAATGCTCGACGCCGAGGCGCTGCAAATCGCCGCCGCCACGTTGCCGCCCGCCGCCGAAGTAAAGGCGATGGCAGACTGCACCGTAGCCGGCAACGCGCACAGATAGAGGAAGCCGAGATAGACCGTCGGCGTCATGACGCCCGGCACCAGCAGGTTCATCGCCAGCCCGAGCAGCGGGAACAGCGCAAAGGTGCTGAGGAACACCAGCAGATGCAGCTTCCAGTGGCTCATGCCGGCAACGATCGCCTCGCGCGACAGCTTGGCGCCGTGCATAAAGAACAGCAGCGCGATGGCGGCGGTGGTCAGGTGTTCGAAGAAGGTTTTCCAGATGCCTTCGCAGGGGAACAGCGAGGCGACGATCACCACCAAAATCAGAACCAGTAAAAATTTATCAATGCGCAAACGCTGCAACCAGGACATGAAACGGATTTCCTTGCACCTAACATCATGAAAAGGCCCGGCGTTGTGCACCGAGCCGCTGAGAAACGGACGGGATCAGGCCACCGGCAGCGCCTGCTGCAGCCGGGCCGATTCCAACCCCAGTTCGATCAACGCCATCACCGCGATAGCATCGGCGGCCGGCACCGGATTTTCAGCGATGCCGGCGATGGCGTCGCGCACCGCGGCGTAATAAGCCGGGTAATTGCCGGGAATATTGAGCAGCGGCTGTTCCGCCAGCAGATCACCACGTGACAGCGTCACTACACCATCGCGCATGTCATAGCCCCAGTCGGCCTGCGGCAGGCGCTCGCCGGCCTTCAGTCGGTCTTCCTGCGGATCCAGGCCATATTTGACATAGCTGCCGCGGGTGCCGTGCACCACATAACGCGGGCTCTCCGCCGCCGCCAGCATGCTGGCGTGCAGCACCACGCGCCGATCGCCATAGTTCAGCAGCGCGTGGAAATAGTCCACCGCCTGCGCCCCCGGCCGCAGCTCACCCAGATCGACAAACAGCCGGTCGGGCTTGCCGAATAATTGCAGCGCCTGATCGAGCAGATGCGGCCCCAAATCGAACCAGATGCCGCTGCCGACGCCGCCCTGTTCGCGCCAGCGCTGACGCACCTGCGGCCGGTAGCGATCGAAGTGCGATTCGAAGTACACCACCTCGCCCAGCGAACCGTCGTTCAGCAACGCTTTAAGGGTCAGGAAATCGCTGTCCCAGCGACGGTTGTGGAACACCGACAGCAGTAAACCGCTCTGCTGCGCCTGCTGTTGCAGCGTCTGAGCTTGTGACAGCGTCACGGTGAAGGGTTTATCCACCACCACATGCTTGCCGGCGGCCAGCGCCTGTTGCGCCAGCGGGAAATGGGTGTCATTAGGGGTGGGAATCACGATCAAATCGAGGGTCGGATCGGCGAACAGCGCCTGCGCATCGCCCACCACCGTCATCGACGGCCAGTCGGCGTGCACTTTGCCGGCATCGCTGCTGGAGACGGCCGCCAGCTCCAGCCCCGGCGTGCCGGCGATCAGCGGCGCATGAAAGGTTTTGCCGGCGTAGCCGTAACCGACCAGCCCGACACGAATTTTCTCAGCCATGGAATTTCCTCTTGCAGGCTCACGACAGACCCTTTCGATTTGACACCATGCGGCCGGATGGAACAAGAAGTAAATGAGATGTTAATTCGACACGGGGGACGCCCCGGCGCCGGAGTGGCCAAACGTGCGGCCCGGCGCCGCAATGCCGGGCTATCTGGTTGATAGGGATGACGAAGCCGCTATTACCCGCTAAGCTATGCCGCCTGTGATCCCCGTTTCAATCAGGAAGCCGTTTATGTCTCAAGCTGAATACTCTCGTATCGGCGGTTGGTTGTTGGCCCCGATGGCCTATCTGATCGTCACCCTGCTCAGCGCCAGCCTGATGCTGCTCCTGTACGCCATGGCGATCTTCATGCCCGAATCGCGCGACTATCTGCTGACCAACGCCCAGGCGTTTACCCTGCAGTGGTATTTTTCGGTGCTGACCACGCTCTTGATGTGGTGCTTCACCCTGTGGCTGCTGTGGCTGTTTTGCCAACGCTCGCAGCGCTTCCCCAAACTGTTCCTGCTGTGGCTGCTGATAACCGTGCTCCTGGCGGTGAAAGCCTTCGCCTTCGCGCCGGTGCCGGACGAAGTGGCGGTGCGCAGCCTCGGCTGGCCGTTGCTGATGGCGGCGCTACTGGTGCCTTACATCAAGCGTTCGCAGCGGGTTAAAGGTACCTTTACCGAGCGTTAATGGCGCTTGCAGCACGTTTTATTGGGTGATTTGTGTAAATTTTCACCAAAAAAGGCAATACCCCTGCGATTCATATGTTGTCGTCCGGCCGCCGATTCCCGATAATAGGCGGCTTTTATTTTTTTAGGCATCGCAATGACCGAATACCTGCTCCTGTTTGTCGGCACCGTACTGGTGAACAACTTCGTTCTGGTGAAGTTTCTTGGCCTGTGCCCGT
Source organism: Serratia sp. BFP-2025 (assembly GCF_050880365.1). Taxonomy (NCBI): domain Bacteria; kingdom Pseudomonadati; phylum Pseudomonadota; class Gammaproteobacteria; order Enterobacterales; family Yersiniaceae; genus Serratia; species Serratia sp. BFP-2025. The sequence continues at coordinate 1,797,823 of NZ_JBPAFV010000001.1, forward strand.
TCCTCGGCGTTTCCAAGAAGCTGGAAAGCGCCATCGGCATGGGAATGGCCACCACCTTCGTCATGACGCTGGCCTCCGTCAGCGCCTGGGTGATCAACACCTTTATTCTGGTTCCGCTGGATCTGGTGTATCTGCGCACGCTCTCCTTCATTCTGGTGATCGCCGTCGTGGTGCAGTTCACCGAGATGGTGGTGCGCAAGACCAGCCCGGCGCTCTACCGCCTGCTGGGCATCTTCCTGCCGCTGATCACCACCAACTGCGCGGTGCTTGGCGTGGCGTTGCTTAACGTTAACCTCGGCTATAACTTCCTGCAGTCCGCCGTTTACGGCTTCAGCGCAGCCGCCGGTTTCTCGCTGGTGATGGTGCTGTTCGCCGCCATCCGCGAACGTCTGGCGGTCGCCGACGTGCCGGCGCCGTTCCGCGGCTCCTCGATCGCGCTGATCACCGCCGGGCTGATGTCGCTGGCCTTTATGGGCTTTACCGGGCTGGTGAAATTCTAATGACTGCGTTGTGGATAGCTATCGCGGCTTTAAGCGCGCTCGGGCTGCTGTTCGGACTGGTGCTGGGCTACGCCGCGCGCCGTTTTGAGGTGGAAGAGGATCCGGTCGCCGAGCAGGTCGACGCGATCCTGCCGCAGAGCCAGTGCGGGCAGTGCGGCTACCCCGGTTGCCGCCCTTACGCCGAGGCGGTGGCCAACGGCGAGATGATCAACAAATGCGCGCCGGGCGGTGAACAGGTGATGCTGAAACTGGCGGAGCTGCTCAACGTCGAACCGCAGCCGCTGGGCAGCGAAGCCGCCGCCGAGCCGGAGCGTAAGGTGGCCTATATCGACGAGTCCAACTGCATCGGCTGTACCAAATGCATTCAGGCCTGCCCGGTGGACGCCATCGTCGGCGCCACTCGCGCCATGCACACCGTCATCACCGACCTCTGTACCGGCTGCGATCTGTGCGTCGCCCCTTGCCCTACCGACTGTATTGAAATGAGACCGGTCGCCACCACCACCGCCAACTGGAAGTGGGACATGAAGACGATCCCGGTGCAAGTGATCCACGTGGAGCAACATGCTTAATCTGTTCGCCGCCTTTAAAAAAGACCGGATCTGGGATTTCGACGGCGGGATCCATCCGCCGGAAATGAAGACTCAGTCCAGCGGTGCGCCGCTGCGTGTCGCTCCTCTGCCCAACACCTTTATCATCCCGCTGCAGCAGCATCTGGGGCCGGAAGGCGAACTGTGCGTCAACCCCGGCGATCGGGTGCTGAAAGGCCAACCGTTGACCGTCGGCCGCGGCCGCACCGTGCCGGTGCACGCGCCCACCTCGGGCACCGTTAGCGCCATCGCGCCGCACATCACCGCCCATCCTTCCGGACTGACGGAGCTGTGCGTGATCATCGAGGCGGACGGAGAAGATCGCTGGTGCGATCGCGATCCGGTGGCGGACTATCGCCAATCGCCCGCAGCCGAGTTGATTGAGCGTATCCATCAGGCCGGCATCGCCGGTCTGGGCGGCGCCGGTTTCCCGACCGCCAGCAAACTGCATGGCGGCATGAGCGGCGTGGAAACGCTGATCCTCAACGCCGCCGAGTGCGAGCCTTACATCACCGCCGACGATCGCCTGATGCAGGAGCACGCCGACCAGATCGTTGAAGGTACGCAGATCCTGCAACACATTCTGCAGCCCAAGGTCACGCTGATCGGTATCGAAGACAACAAGCCGGAGGCGATCGCGGCGCTGAAACAGGCGCTGCGCGGCCAGTCCGGCATTGCGCTGCGCGTCATCCCCACCAAATACCCGTCCGGCGGCGCCAAGCAGCTGACCAAAATTTTGACCGGCAAGGAAGTGCCGCACGGCAAGCACTCCTCGGCTATCGGCGTACTGATGCAAAACGTCGGCACCGCCTTCGCCATCAAGCGAGCGATCGTCGACGGCGAACCGCTGATTGAGCGCGTGGTAACCCTGACCGGCGAAGCAATCGAGCGCCCGGGCAACCTGTGGGCCCGCATCGGCACGCCGGTGCAGCACCTGCTCGACTTCGTCGGTTTCCGCCCGCAGGCACAGCAAATGGTGGTGATGGGCGGCCCGCTGATGGGCTTCACCCTGCCCGCGCTGAACGTGCCGATCGTCAAGATCAGCAACTGCATTCTGGCGCCGACGGTCGATGAAATGACGCCGCAGGAGCCGGAGCAATCCTGCATTCGCTGCGGCCTGTGCGTAGACGCTTGCCCCGCCGGGCTGCTGCCGCAGCAGCTGTACTGGTTCAGCCGCGGGCAGGAGCACGACAAGGCGCGCAACCATAACCTGTTCGACTGCATCGAATGCGGCGCCTGTGCGTTCGTCTGCCCCAGCAACATTCCGTTGGTGCAGTACTACCGCCAGGAAAAGGCCGAGATCAAGGCCATCGATCTGGAAGCGGCGCGCACCGCCGAGGCCAAGGCGCGTTACGAAGCCAAACTGGCGCGCCTGGAGCGTGAAAAACTGGCGCGTGAAGAGCGACATAAAAAGGCCGCCGTCAAACTGACCGATGACGATCAGGGTGCGGTGCAGGCCGCGCTGGCGCGGGTGCGCAGCAAGAATGCCGAAGCGACAGTCATGCCGGTCGACGGCCAACAGCCGGATAACAGCGAGATGATCGCCGCCCGCGAGGCGCGTAAAGCGCAGGCGCGCGAGCGTCGCGCCCAGTTGGCAACCGAAGCGGAAACAGAAACGCCACCGGCGGCCGCCGGCGACGACGCGCGTAAAGCCGCCGTGGCCGCGGCGCTGGCCCGCGTGAAAGCCCGCAAAGAAGCGCCGGCCGCAGACGGCTCCGCCCCTGCCGCCACAGAGGACGATCCGCGTAAAGCAGCCGTTGCGGCCGCCCTGGCCCGCGTGAAAGCCAAAAAAGCGGAGCAGCAGGCTGGCACGCCAGCTGAGGCGGAACCTGCCCCGGCTGCCACCGAAGAAGATCCGCGCAAGGCGGCGGTCGCGGCGGCGTTGGCACGTGTAAAAGCCAAAAAAGCCGCGCAGCAGGCGGACGCCCCGGCGGCGGCGGAACCGGCCCCGGCGGCCACCGAGGAAGATCCGCGCAAGGCGGCGGTTGCGGCGGCCATCGCCCGCGCCAAAGCCAAGAAAGCCGCGCAGCAGGCGGACGCCCCGGCATCGGCAGAACCGGCCCCGGCTACCGCCGAGGAAGATCCGCGCAAGGCGGCGGTTGCGGCGGCCATCGCCCGCGCCAAAGCCAAGAAAGCCGCGCAGCAGGCGGACGCCCCGGCATCGGCAGAACCGGCCCCGGCTGCCGCCGAGGAAGACCCGCGCAAGGCGGCGGTTGCGGCGGCCATCGCCCGCGCCAAAGCCAAAAAAGCCGCCAGAGAATCGCTGGCGGCGGAAACGGAAGACAAATGATGACAGCGGCGCCTGGCCGAACCCGGGCGCCGTTTAATCGATAGAGATCAGGTAGGTGTAATCCACTTCAATCTGACGCAGCTTAGACTCTGGGTTCCACTCTTTGGTTTGAATGATCTCCATTTCTAAACTGCCGCGCACCTTATCCTTCAGCCCCGGCATCACATGCGACATCAGGTAACCGAAGAACTGCAGGCACTCTTTCGCCGTACCCTTGTGGTTGATGGAGATAAACTCGCGGCTTGGCAAATGGATGGTGTCTATCTGATGGTTGGAAAGAATATCCTTTCTGTGCTCAGGGTCGACCGCCATGACCAGGGTGGATGACAGCTCGTCGCCTTCCCCGGCTTGCGGGGAATAGATGCTATAAATCCGCCGGCAGTCGACATGCAGCCCCTTGAAGAAATCGTTGAAAATTTCATCCTTCATCGCCATGCAGGAGGAGTACTCCAGTTCCTGTTCCGAGGCGAAATCCAGCCGGCGCGAGAAGCCGACCAGTTGCATCTCGGGCAGCGTCAGCCGCTTCACCTCTGGATAATAGCCGGCGCCATAGCTGGCTTCGAAGTTAAAGCGCGGCATCAGGTTTTTCACGTCCCAGTGCTCCATCGAGCGATAGCGGTTGGGCGTGGTGCCGAAGCGCTGCTTGAACATGCGGGTAAAGGTCTGCTGCGAGTCGAAGCCCAGCTCGTCGGAGATGTCGATGATGGAACGGCGGGTAATGCGCAGCGCCACCGCGGCGCGCGTCAGGATGCGCGAACGGATATAGGTGGCGAGTTGAATGCCGGTAATACGCTTGAATTTACGCTGCAGATGCCACTTGGAATAGCCCGAAATACGCGCGACTTCATCCAGGTTTGGCCGTTTCTCCAGATGTATTTCCACCCACTCAATTAGCTCTTCAATAAAAAAAATATCTTCATTTGTCATTATTATGGATTCACTAACTCAATAATGTTCGCGATAGTAACCTACACGGATTATGTGAAAGTTGTTATTTTGTGCGGAAATCTGGAGAAAAATGATATCTCATTCATACGGTTACCCCGTTTTCCGTTGCCACTGGCGGCGTAAGTTCCACTGACATTTCCTCACGTTAGCCGATTTTGCGGCCAAAAAAAAATCAAATCGCGCCACCCCGATCGCCGCAGGTGCGAAAAGCCGAATACCCCTATCATTAAGGCGTATTACCCTCGCATCGAATCAGGTAGAATGCTCGGCTATCATTTTTGCCGCGCCCGCAAAACGGCGCATCGAAACTGCCGCAGGCGCGGCGCAGAAGGTATCGTTACTCTATGAAGTTCAGGCCGGTATCACCCACAGCCGCCAAAGGCTTACACATCGCCAGCTCGCCTTTCACCCACAACCAGCAAAGCACCAGCCGCATTATGCTGTTGGTCATGTTGGCCTGCATTCCCGGCATCGCAGCGCAGATTTGGTTCTTCGGTTACGGCGTGCTGATTCAGGTGGCGCTGGCGGCGATCGTCGCGCTGGTTGCAGAAGGCGCGATCCTCAGGCTGCGCAAGCTGCCGGTGCGCAGCCGGCTCGCGGATAACTCCGCCCTGCTGACCGCGCTGCTGCTCGGCATCAGCCTGCCGCCGCTGGCCCCGTGGTGGATGATCGTCATCGGCACCTTCTTCGCCATCGTCATCGCCAAACAGCTGTATGGCGGCCTTGGGCAAAATCCGTTCAACCCGGCGATGGTCGGTTACGTGGTGCTGCTGATCTCCTTCCCGGTGCAAATGACCAGCTGGTTGCCGCCGGATGAACTGCGCGCCGCCGCGCTGTCGTTCCACGACGTGCTGCTGACCATTTTCAGCGGCCATACCGCACAGGGCGCGACGCTGCACGAACTGCAAATGGGCGTTGACGGCATCAGCCAGGCGACTCCGCTCGACGGTTTCAAGACCGGCCTGCGCAGCGGCCACAGCGTCGAACAGGTGCTGCAGCAGCCGCTGTTCGGCGGCGCGCTGGCCGGCATCGGCTGGCAGTGGGTCAACCTCGGCTTCCTGGCCGGCGGTCTGTTTATGCTGGCGCGTCGTCTGATCCATTGGCAGATCCCCTTCAGCATGTTGGCCGCCATCGCCTTCTGTTCGGGTCTGGCCTGGTGGCTCGATCCGGCGCATCAGGCTTCGCCGCTGATCCACCTGTTTTCTGGCGCCAGCATGCTGGGCGCGTTCTTTATCGCCACCGATCCGGTCAGCGCCTCCACGACGCCGAAGGGCCGCCTGATCTACGGCGCGCTGATCGGCGTGCTGGTCTGGCTGATCCGCGTTTATGGCGGCTACCCCGACGGCGTGGCCTTCGCCGTGCTGTTGGCCAACATCACCGTCCCATTAATCGACCACTACACGCAGCCGCGCGTGTATGGCCATCGCTAAGGAGCCGTCATGCTGAATTCCATGAGAAAGCACGGCACCACGCTGGCGGTGTTTGCGGCGGTCACCACCGGCCTGACCGCCGTGGTCTACGCCCTGACGAAAACCACCATCGCCCATCAGGCCGCGCTGCAGCAAAAAGCGCTGCTCGATCAGGTGGTGCCGCCGGAAAACTACGACAACGTCATGCAGAACGAATGCTTCCTGGTCAGCGATCCGGCGCTGGGTGACAGCGCGCCGCACCGTTTGTATCTGGCGCGCAAAAACGGGCAACCGACCGCCGCCGCGCTGGAAACCACCGCGCCGGACGGCTATTCCGGCGCCATCAAGCTGCTGGTCGGCGCCGATTTCAGCGGCACGGTGCTCGGCACCCGGGTGATTGAACACCACGAAACGCCGGGGCTGGGTGACAAAATTGAACTGCGCATTTCCGACTGGATTTCCTTCTTCAGCGGCAAGAAAATCGAAGGCCCGGCAGACAAACGCTGGGCGGTGAAGAAAGACGGCGGCATGTTCGACCAATTCACCGGCGCCACCATCACCCCGCGAGCGGTGGTCAACGCGGTGCGGCGCACCGCGTTGTATATGGAAACGTTGCCGCCTAAACTTGAAAGCTTACCTGTGTGTGGAGCCGCCGAATGAGTGAAGCCAAAGAATTGATCGTCCAGGGGCTGTGGAAGAACAACTCCGCCCTGGTGCAGCTGCTGGGTATGTGTCCGCTGCTGGCGGTGACCTCCACCGTCACTAACGCGCTGGGGCTGGGGCTGGCCACCACGCTGGTGTTGACGCTGACCAACGCCTCCATCTCCGCGGTGCGCCGCTGGGTGCCGAGCGAAGTGCGTATTCCGATCTACGTGATGATCATCGCTGCGGTGGTAAGCATCGTGCAGATGCTGATCAACGCCTATGCCTTCGGCCTATATCAATCGCTCGGTATTTTTATTCCGCTGATCGTGACTAACTGCATCGTGGTGGGTCGCGCCGAAGCGGTGGCCGCCAAGAAACCGGTCGGCCTCTCGGCGCTGGACGGTATGGCCATCGGCCTTGGCGCCACCGGCGTGATGGTGACGCTGGGCTCGATGCGTGAACTGTTGGGCAACGGTACGCTGTTCGACGGCGCCGATCAGCTGTTGGGCGGCTGGGCCAAATCGCTGCGCATCGAAGTGGTGCATTTCGACAGCCCGTTCCTGCTGGCCATGCTGCCGCCGGGCGCCTTTATCGGCCTGGGGTTGCTGCTGGCGGTCAAATATCTGATCGACGAAAAAATGAAGGCGCGCAAAGCCCGCGCCGTGGCGGTAGAGCCGCTGCTGGAGCAAGGACACGCTGAGAAGGCCTGATGAATAAACAGAAGCGACTGGAAATTCTGACCCGGCTGCGCGACAACAATCCGCACCCGACCACCGAACTGGTGTACACCACGCCGTTTGAGCTGCTGATCGCCGTGCTGCTGTCCGCTCAGGCCACCGACGTGAGCGTCAACAAGGCGACCGCCAAACTTTATCCGGTCGCCAATACCCCCACCGCCATGCTGGCGCTGGGGGTTGATGGCGTCAAGGAATACATCAAGACCATCGGCCTGTTCAACAGCAAGGCCGAAAACGTGATCAAAACCTGCCGCATGCTGCTGGAGCTGCACGGTGGCGAAGTGCCGGAGGATCGCGCTGCGCTGGAAGCGCTGCCGGGCGTCGGCCGCAAGACCGCCAACGTGGTGCTCAACACCGCCTTCGGCTGGGCGACCATCGCCGTGGACACCCATATCTTCCGGGTGTGCAACCGCACCCACTTTGCGCCGGGCAAGAACGTCGATCAGGTGGAAGAGAAGCTGTTGAAGGTGGTGCCCGCCGAATTCAAGGTCGATTGCCATCACTGGCTGATCCTGCACGGCCGCTACACCTGCATCGCGCGCAAACCGCGCTGCGGCTCCTGCATTATCGAAGACCTGTGTGAATATAAAGAGAAGGTTTATCCGGAATCCTGAGTCAGTTGGGTGCGGCAAACCGCACCCGCCGCTTCCTCTCCCCCCGCCAGCGCCTCTTTTTTATCGGAAATGTGATATCGCGCAGCAGTAACCCCGGCGTTATCGCGGTTTTCAGTGCAAAAACCATCGCAGCGTTATTTTCAAGCGAAAAATTAGTCGAAAATTGCGGTGACCGTCACGCTTTGAGGATCACAAGGCGTTCACAAATGCCAGCCCCATTTTCCTAAATTTCTTTAATTTTACAAAACACGCCATATACACAACATTCCAACGGATTAATAACCACACATACACTGATGCGCTAAAAAATAGCAATTCAGCAGAATATATCCCTGTTTAAAATTGGTATAGCTTTTAATCAAAACAAAAAATCGGCAAACCATTAAAACCCGAAAGTTAATACTGCATAACATTTGCAACATCGCGGCATAATCCTGTCGGCGTTAAATGTAACCGAATATGACAAACTGCTTGCCACGTTGACAAAGATAGTGAACATTAACCGCCGTCCCCATCCTATAACAACGCAAAAGGATGCCGTTCCGCATCAACTTTTGTACTTTCCCGTCCTCAAAAGACGGGCTGCGAAAAAACAGAGGTACCAGTGTCAACAGCAAACAACCAACATCCGGAGAGCGTGAGCCTTAACGCGTTCAAACAACCGAAAGCGTTCTATCTGATCTTCTCGATCGAACTGTGGGAGCGTTTCGGCTACTACGGCCTGCAGGGCATCATGGCGGTTTATCTGGTCAAGATGCTCGGCCTGAGCGAAGCCGACTCCATCACCCTGTTCTCTTCCTTCAGCGCCCTGGTGTACGGCTTCGTCGCCATCGGCGGCTGGCTGGGCGACAAAGTGCTGGGCTCCAAGCGCGTGATCGTGCTCGGCGCGTTGGTGCTGGCCGCCGGTTACGCCATGGTGGCCTACTCCGGTCACGACATCTTCTGGGTCTATCTGGGCATGGCGACCATCGCCGTGGGCAGCGGCCTGTTCAAGGCCAACCCGTCCTCCCTGCTGTCCACCTGCTATGAGAAAGACGACCCGCGTCTCGATGGCGCCTTCACCATGTACTATATGTCGGTGAACATCGGTTCCTTCTTCTCCATGCTGGCGACCCCTTGGCTGGCGGCGAAATACGGCTGGAGCGTGGCGTTCTCCCTGAGCGTGGTCGGCATGCTGATCACCCTGGTCAACTTTATGCTGTGCCACAAATGGGTGAAGAAAAACGGCTCCAAACCTGACTTCAAGCCGCTGCATCTGCCGAAACTGCTGATGGTGCTGGTCGGCATCGTGGCGCTGGTCGCCGTTTCCAGCTGGCTGCTGCACAACCAGGTGATTGCGCGCTGGGCGCTGGCCCTCATCTCCGCCGGCATCGTTCTGGTGTTCGCCAAGGAAACCTTCGCCCTGCACGGCGCCGCACGCCGCAAGATGATCGTCGCCTTCCTGCTGATGCTGGAAGCGGTGGTGTTCTTTGTGCTGTACAGCCAGATGCCAACCTCGCTGAACTTCTTCGCCATCCACAACGTGGAACACAGCATCCTCGGCGTCGCCTTCGAGCCGGAGCAGTACCAGGCGCTGAACCCGTTCTGGATCATGCTCGCCAGCCCGATTCTGGCCGCGCTGTATAACAAAATGGGCGATCGCCTGCCGATGCCGCACAAGTTCGCTTTCGGCATGATCCTGTGCTCCTGCGCCTTCCTGGTGCTGCCATGGGGCGCCAGCTTCGCCAACGAACAGGGCATCGTATCGGTCAACTGGCTGATCCTCAGCTACGCGCTGCAGAGCATCGGCGAGCTGATGATTTCCGGTCTGGGCCTGGCGATGGTGGCGCAGTTGGTGCCGCAGCGTCTGATGGGCTTCATCATGGGCTCCTGGTTCCTGACCACCGCCGCCGCGGCGCTGATCGCCGGTAAAGTCGCCGGTCTGACCGCCGTCCCGAGCGACATCAACGACGCGCACGCTTCACTGGCCATCTACAGCCATGTGTTTATGCAGATCGGTATCGCCACCGCCGTCATCGCTATCCTGATGATGCTGACCGCGCCGAAACTGTACCGCATGACGCTGGACACCAGCGAAGACGCCAATCAGAAAGCGCAGGAAGCCACTGCGACTCACTGATCGCCGGGCGAATAGCGCGTAAATAAAAACACCGGGGTTAACGCCCCGGTGTTTTTTTATGCCCGCGAGAAAAGAGCTTACGCTGACTTGGGCTTGCCGCTCAGATTAGCCCACATGAATTCGCTCACCAGCGCACTGTGGAACGCTGCCTGCTGCTTGTCGGCGGCGGCGCTGTGCCCGCCTTCGGTATTCTCATAGAAATAAGCCTGTTGATACCCCATCGCCTGCATGCGCGCCGCCATTTTGCGGGCGTGGGCCGGGTTGACCCGATCGTCGCTGGTGGCGGTATAGAACAGCACCGGTGGGTAGGCCGTCTGCGCCTGAATATTGTGGTACGGCGAGAAGGTTTTGAGATAGGCCCACTGCTCTGGCTTGCTCGGATCGCCGTATTCCGCGATCCACGACGCGCCGGCGGAGAGCTGGGTATAGCGCTGCATGTCCAACAGCGGCACTTCGCAGACGATGCAGCCGAACAGCTGCGGATACAGCGTCAGCATATTGCCCACCAGCAGGCCGCCGTTGCTGCCGCCGCGTGCGCCGAGATGCGGCGCCGAGGTCACCTTGCGTGCGATGAGATCTTCGGCCACGGCGGCGAAATCCTCATAGGCGCGATGACGATTCTGCTTGAGCGCCGCCTGATGCCACGCCGGACCATACTCGCCGCCGCCGCGGATGTTGGCCACCACGTATACCCCGCCGCGTTCCAGCCAGGCCGGCGCCTTGCCGCCGAGATAGCCCGGCAACAGCGGCACCTCAAACCCGCCGTAGCCATACAGCAGCGTCGGCGTGCTGCCGTCCAGCTTGAGATCTTTGGCGGCGATCTGGAAATACGGCACGCGGGTGCCATCTTTGGAGCGCGCGAAATGCTGGCTGACCTGATAGCCGGCGGCGTCAAAGTCCTGCGGCGCCTGTTTCAGCAGCGTCGCCTCACCACCGTCGAGATTGCCCATGTACAGCGAGGTCGGCTGCAGGAACCCACTGACGGTCAGGAAATAGGCGTTGCTCTCTTCGTCGATGCCGCCGGCGGAAATGGTGCTGATGGCGCCGGGGTTGCCCAGCGGGCGACGTTGCCAGCTGCCGCCCTGCGGCGTCAGCACCTCCAGCCGGTTGACCACGTTATCCATGATGCTGAGGATCAGATGATCGCGGGTGCCGCTGTAGCCGCTCAGCGCCTGCTCGGCGGTCGGGGTAAACAGCAGCTGCAGCTCGCGCTTGCCCGCCAGATAGTCATCGAAGTTGGCCGCCAGCAATGCGCCGGACGGATAGCGTTTGCCCCCTACTTCCCAATCGCTGCTCGGTTTGATCAGCAGCCATTCGCGATGCGTATCCAGCTCGGCGTCGGCCGGGATATCGATTTTTTTCTGCCGGCCGTCCTGAGCCAGCAAGAAATAGTCGCGGCGATAGAAGTCCAGGCTGCGGCCGACGAAATCGCGTTCAAAGCCCGGCGTGCGGTCGTGATAGGCAAAGACCGCCATGTCCTCGGGCTGCGCTTCGTACAGCGTTTCGGCCGCGCTCAGCGGCGTACCGCGCCGCCAGCGTTTGGCGATGCGCGCGTAGCCGGACTGGGTCATCGAGCCGGGGCCGAAGTCGGTGGCGATGAACAGCGTGTCCCGATCGACCCAGGAGACCCGGCTTTTCGCCACCGGCACGTTGAAGCCGTCTTTGACGAAGCGTTTGGCCACCAGATCGAATTCGCGGATTTCGGTGGCGTCACCGCCGTCCGGCGACAGCTGCATCAGGCAATAGCGGTATTCCGGCGCCAACGGCTGCGAGCCCTGATAGACCCAATCCTTGCCCTCGGCTTTGCCCAACGCATCGATATCCAGCACCGTCTCCCAGGCCGGTTTGGCCTTGCGATACTCGTCCAGCGTGGTGCGCCGCAGCAGGCCACGCGGGTTGGCTTTATCCTGCCAGAAGTTGTAATAGAACTCGCCGCGTTTGCTCACCCACGGGATCTGGGTGTCTTTATTGAGGATATCCAGGACCTCGCGCTCAATGCGCTGAAAGTCTTCGCCTTGGGCGAAGCGCGCGGTGGTGCGTTGATTTTCCTGCTGCACCCAGTGCAGCGCTTTTTTACCCTGCAGCTCTTCCAGCCACAGGAATTCATCGCCGGCGGCCGCGCCGCCCTCCGCCGCCATCGCCAGGCGGATACTGTTGGGTAATGAAGTCATCGCGAATACGGCTCCTGCGGTTTGCGCACTGAGTTTAATGAACTGACGTCGATTGGTGACCGGCAAAATCAAGCTCCTTTTGAGTCGGCTGCAACGCCGCCCCGTCGTGGGCGACAGCCTGTGAAATAAGAGTCATTTTCAACAAGGTAGGCGTTTGGCGGCGCGGAGTCAAAGCCCACGGCCGCCGCGTTGAGTCAGGATTGAGGATAGTGGATCAGATCGTGGATGCGCACCGTTTGCGAACCGGCGTTGCGGTAGGCGTGCGGCCGATCGGCCTGAAAGCGCATCGCCTCGCCGGCCGCCAGGCTGTGCCATTCGCCGTCTATCGCCAACTCCAACCGCCCGCTGATCACGATCACATGCTCTATTACCCCCGGCTCATGGGGCGACGATTCGCTGAGCGCGCCCGGCGCCAGATCGATGACGAACATATCGAAACCCAGTTGGCGATCGTAGGGAAACAGCGGCACCACGCGCATATCGGCGTTGTCCTGATCGTACACCGGCAGCTCGCCGTAACGGTGCAGCGTCGCCTGCTGCTGCGCGGGCGACGCCTCAAGAAAGGCGGAGAACGCCACGTTGAAACCGGTGGCGATCTTCCATAGCGTCGCTACCGTCGGGCTGGATTCGCCGCGTTCGATCTGCCCGAGCATCGCTTTGCTGACGCCGGTGAATTCCGCTGCCTGCGTCAAACTCCAGCCGCGCTGCGCGCGCAACGTGCGAAGGGTGTGCGCCAAATGGCCGGCAAGTTCCTGCATCCTGTTCTCCTCTGCGTATCGCGCCCGATTATACCCGCTTGTGCGCTATAGCGCACGGTGCTATGCTGATTTCTTACCGTGCGTTATAACGCACAAATCGCGATTGGAGCTGCTCATGCGTCCCGCCGTCACCCTGCATCACCTAACCCTGCCTGCCGTGATGGCCGGCTTCGTCGCCGTTCTGGTCGGTTACACCAGCTCTGCCGCGATCATTTTCCAGGCCGCCGCCGCCGCGGGTGCGACACCGGCGCAGATCGGCGGTTGGCTGAGCGTGCTGGGGATCGCGATGGGCGTCACTTCGCTGGGGCTCTCGCTTTACTACCGCACCCCGATCCTCACCGCCTGGTCGACGCCCGGCGCGGCGCTGCTGGTCACCAGCCTGCCCGGCACGCCGATCAACGACGCGATCGGCGTGTTTATCTTCGCCTCGGGTCTGATCCTGCTGTGCGGCGTCACCGGACTGTTCGCTCGCCTGATGGATTATATTCCGCAGGCGATTTCTGCCGCGATGTTGGCGGGGATCCTGCTGCGTTTCGGGCTGGACGCCTTCGCTTCGCTGCAGCTCAATTTCCTTCTCAGCGCCGGTATGGGGCTGGCCTATCTGCTCAGCCGCCGTTATCTGCCGCGCTACGCCATCGTGCTGACGCTGGCAGCCGGGCTGGCGATCGCCGCACTGCAGGGCAATATCCATCTGGCGCAGCAGGCGCCGGCGTTCGCCATGCCGGAATTTATCGCACCGCACTTCAGCTGGCCGACGCTGCTCGGCATCGGCGTGCCGTTCTTCGTGGTGACCATGGCTTCGCAGAACGCGCCCGGCATCGCTACGCTGCAGGCGGCGGGCTACCGTGTTCCCACCTCGCCGCTGATCGCCTGGACGGCGCTGACCGCGCTGCTGCTGGCGCCATTCGGCGGCTTCTCGGTGTGCATCGCCGCGATCACCGCCGCCATCTGCATGGGGCCGGACGTGCATCCCGATCCGCAGCGGCGCTATATGGGCGCGGTGGCCGCCGGCGGTTTCTACCTGCTGGCTGGGCTGTTCGGCGGCGCCATCGGCCTGCTGTTCAGCGCGTTGCCAGCCGCCCTGATCCACACCATCGCCGGGCTGGCGCTGCTCGGCACCATCGGCGGCAGCCTGCAACGCGCGCTGCATGATGAGAAACAGCGCGACGCGGCGCTGATCGCCTTCCTCATCACCGCTTCCGGCGTCACATTACTGGGCATCGGTTCGGCCTTCTGGGGCATTGTCGGCGGCGCCATCGCCCATCTGCTGCTATCGCTGCCGCGGCGAGGAACAGCAACATAAAATGCCAAACGCACGCGGTGCATTGACAAGCAGCGCGGCGGCACCTTCACTGGATGGGCACACTGCGTTTCCCGCACGAGGCCCGCATGAAAGAAAAGGAACAATGGTCCCAGGTCGATCGCTATATCGCAGACAGCCTGGTAGAACAAGACGATGCCCTGTTGCAGGCGCTGGCGGCCAACGCCGCCGCCGGGCTGCCGGCCCATGACGTGGCGCCGAATCAGGGCAAGTTGCTGCAGCTGTTCGCCCGCATGATTAACGCCAAACGCATTTTGGAAATCGGTACGTTGGGCGGCTACAGCACCATCTGGCTGGCGCGCGCGCTGCCGGCGGATGGCACGTTGGTCACCCTGGAAGCGGATGAAAACCACGCCGCCATCGCCCGCCAGAATATTGCTCGCGCCGGGCTCGCCGGCCAGGTCGAACTGCGCGTCGGCCCCGCTCTCGCTCACCTGCCCGCGCTGCAAGTCTTGGCTCCCTTTGATCTGATCTTCATCGACGCCGACAAACCGAGCAATCCGGATTACCTGCGTTGGGCGCTTAAACTCGCGCGCCCGGGCACGGTGATTATCGGTGACAACGTGGTGCGCGATGGCGCAGTCACCGATGCTGCCAGTACCGACGCCCGTGTACAAGGCGTACGCGAATTCTTCACGATGATGGCTGCGGAACCCCGCCTGAGCGCCACCGCATTGCAAACCGTGGGCAGCAAGGGCTGGGACGGATTCTCTCTGGCTATCGTCAACTTTTAAGTGACAATGTCACCAAGGAAGCTTATGACTGAGAAAGCGGCGCTGTTGGCTCAGCGCCTGATACGCAATGTCGAACGGGTAGATAAGCAGCACGATCGGCGGCCGCCGCTGTATGACAGCGTCGGCGCGCGCCTCGGCACCGGCACCGCCGCCGACAAGCTGGGTGCCTCTTTCGATTGCGTGGCGCCGGGCATGCGTTCCTGCCCATACCATTTTCACTACGCTCAGGAGGAAATGTTCATCATTCTGGAAGGCAGCGGTACGCTGCGGGTGGCCGGAGAAATGCTGCCGATCGTCAGCGGGGATGTCATCTTCATTCCGCCCGGCCCGGAATACCCGCACCAGATCATCAACACCTCCGATGCGCCGCTGAAGTACCTGTCCGTCAGCACGCGCGAGCAGCCGGAGCTGGTGATGTACCCGGACTCCGGCAAATACCAGGCGATGGCGCGCGGCAATGATGGCGAGCAGGTACGCTACCTGCAACGCCCTTCAACCTCGCTCGATTACTGGCAGGATGAACCCTGAATCGCCGTCCGGCAGCGGGAGATCCAATGCGCGCGCCGCCAGCTCGGCCACGCGGAAGTCGATATCCGCCGCCTGGCCGTCTTCCATAAACCAGGCGGCGGACAGCCCCGACCAGGCCAGGACCCATTGCAGCAAGCGCCGGCGCTCCAGCCCGGCCAGGCGGCACACCTGTTCCACGCGCCGCTGGAAAATGGCCGGATCGGTCGCGATGCCGTAGTTGGGATTACAGAAGATATTGGCGTAATCGAAGCCCCGTTCGCCGAACAAGCGCTTGGGATCGATCGCCAGCCAGCCGCGTTCGCCGAAGTCCAGCACGTTGTCATGGTGGATATCGCCGTGCAGCACGCTTTCTTCTCGCGGGCTGCTCAGCAGCTCCGCCGCCGCCGTGGCGCTGAGGCGCAGCATGCCGCCGTGCGCCTGCGCCGCCGGCCACAGCGAGCTGAACCACTCCTGCAGCGGGATCAGCTCGGGCAACGGCGCGGCACGCGGCGCATGCAGGGCGGCGATCGCCCGACACAGGATCCGCGTGGCCTGCTCATCGTCGCCGTCGCGCACCAACTGTGCCAACGAACCTTCGCCCTGCGCGCGCTCCAGCAGAATGCCGTCGTCATGCCATGCCAGCACCTGCGCGGCACCTTCCCCGCGCCACCAGCACATCAGTTGACCGCCGAAGCGCTCTTCCTGCTCGCGGGCGATCTTCAGCATGGCCGCCTCGCCGCGGTAACGCACCGGCATCAGCAAGCTGCTGTGGGTTTCGAAGGCTTTGCCGTCCTGCTCCAGTTGCCAGCGTTGCAGGTAGGGAGTAAAAAGCGGGTTCATCGTCTCATGCGTCCTTGTGGCCGAGCTGCGCCGCACTGTCACATTCAGGTGAGAGACGACGTATAAAATAAAGAGAGATGATACTCTCAAATATCATCGGTGCGCGGCGTCTGACCGCCGTTTCATCAGTATCCTAACCAAGTTTGTCGATTTTATTAACCGGTCTTGCGCGGGGTTCGACCATGACATCATTAAAACGCATTAATTATCCGCAATTGCCTACGCCGGGCGGCCCTTACGTGCACGCCGTGCGTCACGGCGATCGCCTGTACGTGTCGGGCTTGACCGCCTTCGCCACCGACGCTCAGGGGTTGAGCGCGTCAGAGCAAACGCAGGAAATCCTCGAACAGCTGGCGACCATCGCCGCCAGCGAAGGCGTGAATCTCAAGGCATTGATTAAAATCAGCGTGTTCCTGACCGACATCGCCGATCTGGCGGGCGTGCGCCCGGTGCTGTTTGACTACTTCGACGGCGCGCTGCCGGCCTGCTCATTGATGGCGATCAGCGCGTTGTTCTCACCTGCAGTGTGCGTGGAGATAGAGGCGGTGATGGCGTTGCAATAGCGCAGCGTTAGAGCGCGCCTTCGTCCGGTACGCAGGGGCCGATTTTGAACCAGGCTTTGGCGATCCGCCCCTGCTCCACTTCGTAAATGGCGATAACATCCATTTTGCCGCGCCCCTGCGGGAAGTTGCGCGTCACCACTTCCTGATCGACCACCATATTCCCCACCGCCATGCGTTTTATCCGTTCACCATACAGGCTCGGCTCGCGAAAACGCGCCAGGTGCCGTTCGCGGATCGCCGCCTTGCCGCTGGCCAACAGCGTGTCGGGGTGCTCGTAATACTGCGCATCGTCCGCCCAGCAGGCCATAAAGGCCTCGATGTCACGGGCGTTATAAGCGTCGAGCTGGCGTTGAACCACATCTTGCGGGCGTACCGTTTTATCGTTCATCACATCCTCCTGCCGAAGTTAACCGCCGCATGCGTCGAACCCCTCACCATAACCGCTCAATGCGGCAGCTTGATGACACGCGGCAAGTGAATAAAAACACAGAAATAGCGAATAAATAACCTATCATGCCCAATGGACAATTCAAGCGTCTGCGCAGAAATTTTCAGCATCGCGCCAGGAGCGATGAAAACCGCAGGACGGCACGCGTTAATCTTTGCGGCGGCCGGGAGGATTCTGCTAATTTAGCGTGAACAGCCAGATGATAACGAAACGCTATGCAGCAAAAACCGGTGTTGGACGAAGCCAGACAGTTAAAGCGACTCAACGCCGCCACGCGGCGCCAATCCCATATGTATAAATGGATCGCCCTGGTAGCGGCGCTGGATGCGTTGTTGGTGTTTTGGTATGACCGGGATATGCGCAACGTCACCTTCTCGGGAGCGGTCGCGCTGGTGTGCGGTTATCTGTGGATCCGCGATCGCAACAAGGCTCGCGGCTACCGGCGCGAGTTCGATCGCAAATTCGGCAAGCGCAGCGGCGATTAAGGCTGCATCGCTTCCAGCACCTTAGCACTGTCGACGATCTGCACGAACTTCACGATTTTACCGGCGCGCACCGTATAAATATGCGCGAAAGAGGCGCTGAAGGATTTGCCGGTGGACCGGTAGGTGCCGTGGTAAAAACCCTGAGCGATCACATTGTCGCCGGCGTCGTAAAAATGATCGACGTCGGCGCGGTAACCTTGCCATTCGCTGCCTAAACGCTGATGCACGTTCTTGATGATGTTCTCCGGACCGATATAGGTGCCGGCGTAAGGGAAACCGGCGGCTTCGGTCCACTCGGCATCGGGGGCCAGCGCCGCCAGCAGATTACGGCCGTTTTCTTCGGAGCTGCCTTCATAGGTCGCGCGCACTATTTCAAGAGGGGTTGGCATGTCTCTTCTCCCATGGCTGATGAGGATATTCCGGCCATCTCCGCGGACACAGGCTCTCACCAAGCGGAGACGGCGGAACGTGGCTATTTTAGGTTGCTTGTTTCGCTGCAAAAACCGCAGTTATGACAATAGTCAGTTGCACTTTAGTAAACAATAGCCGCTTCGCCGTCATTTTCCCGGCATCCGACGCGGCTATGCTGATTGATCGATTTCCCCCAACAGGAGCTGAACGTGTCTTTACCCTCGCTGACGCAAGAGCTGTTACAACCGTTTTCCCCCTATCAGGCGTTGGCGCAAGCGCTGCTGCCGCTCACCCTCGAGTCTGACGACGGCTCGCACGATGTGGCGCACCTGCACCGAGTCTGGAAGAACTGCCGCCGGATCAGCAAGCTGGAAGGCGGCGATCGGCGCATTCTCTGTGCGGCGGTGCTGCTGCATGACGCGGTGGCGGTGGAAAAGAATTCGCCGCAGCGCCATCTGGCCTCGCGCATGGCGGCGGAGCAAGCCACGCTGACGCTGGCCCGGCTGGAATGGGCGCCGGCGGACATCGCGGCGGTGGCTCACGCCATTGAAGCGCACAGTTTTTCCGCCGGCATCCCGCCGCAAACGCTGGAGGCGAAGATCCTGCAGGATGCCGATCGCCTCGACGCTATCGGCCTTATCGGCGTGGCGCGCTGCTTCTATATCGGCGGCCGCATGCGCAGCGCGCTGTATGACGCCGCCGATCCGCGGGCCGAACATCGTCAATACGACGACAAGCGTTTCTGCCTAGACCACTTCGAAACCAAACTGTTCAAGCTGCAAGACGGCTTCCAGACCGCCGCCGGGCGGCAGATGGCCGAACAGCGCACCGAACGCATGCGGCGCTTTGTCGACGAGCTGCTGGAGGAGGTGTAATGCCGGCCTACGGGGCATTTTCGTTATGCCCATAACATTTTCGGTCATATAACGCCGCTAAACTGTAAGTCAACTTCACCGAACGGGCGGCACAGATGAAAAAGTTGACGTTGAAAGAGATGACGGAAAGCGAACAGCGGGAAGTGAAAACCGAATTGGACAAGGCGCGTAAAAGCCATGGCAGGCCGCTGACCAACGCCGAACAGCACAAGGTCAAGGATGAGGCGGTGGCGCGCATCATGGCCGCCAGAGCGAAGCTCGCCAAGGCGGAGCGTGCAGAACGCAAAGCCAACCGCTACCGGCCAAGTGGCGACACTTTCAGTTGGTCTGCCACCATCGGCTCCCGCCCGCCGCGCTGAGCCAACCCTCCCCGCCGCGGCGGGGATTTTTATTTATTAGCCAAACTCATCCTCACCGGCGAATCATGAATAACAATGTTATCAATCTGTTGTAAATTGACAGCCTGATGAAGAATATTCATTATCACCCCACTTCCCCCTTTTCGCGAGACTGCCATGGCCTACCCACGCAACGCTGATATTCTGATGACGCCTGCGTTGCCCCTTGGCGGTTTGGCGGCGGTTACATCGAAGAAACAGACGCTCATTTGACCGGGGCGCGCTGTCCCGTCAGATGAGCTGACTGGATGGCACGCAACGCCCCGCCTTCAATTTTCTCATCTGGCTTCTCTGTCGGTCACACAGAAGGAATATTTTATGGCCTCATTTTCGGGTATTTGGGTGGCGATGGTTACCCCTTTCAATCACGACGCCGTCGACCTGCCGGCGGTGCAACGCCTGGCGCGGCACCTGCTCGACGCCGGCATCGATGGTCTGGTGGTCTGCGGCTCCACCGGTGAAGCCGCCGCGCTGAGCAAAGAAGAACAGCTGGCGGTGCTCGACGCCGTATTGGAAGTGGCGCCTGCACGCCAGGTGGTGATGGGCCTGTCCGGCAATAACATGGCCGCCACGCTGCAGATGCAGCAGGCCATTCAGCTGCGCGACATCGCCGGCGTGCTGATCCCGGCGCCTTACTACATCCGCCCTTCGCAATGCGGTCTGATCGACTATTTTACCCAGCTGGCCGACGCCTCAACCGTGCCGGTGATCCTGTACAACATCCCGCAGCGCACCGGCATCGCCATGGAGCTGGCTACGCTGCGCCGGCTCGCACGCCATCCGCGCATCACCGCCATCAAGGACTGCGGCGGCAACCCTGACACCACCATGGCGCTGATCGCCGATGGCGAAATCGATGTGATGACCGGGGAAGACAATCTGATCCTCACCACGCTGTGCCTCGGCGGCACCGGCGCCATCTCCGCCGCCGCCCATGTGCACCCGGAACGTTTCGTCCAGTTGACGCAGCAGGTCGCCGCCGGCGATCTGGCCGCGGCGCGCAGCAACTTCTATGAGCTGCTGCCGATGATCCACCAGATGTTCAGCTTCCCGAATCCGGCGCCGGTCAAGACGGTGCTGGCCCAACAAGGGCTGATCGTCAACGAACTGCGCTCGCCGATGCAGGTGGCGCCGCAGGCGCTGCAACAGCAGATCGCCGCGACGCTGGCGCAGCTGCAGCCCGCCGAGGCGATCGTCGGTTAAATTTGTTAGCTAAGCCGCTGTAATTTTGGCGCTATGGGACTACGATGAGAGGTTAAGCATGCCCGTCATTCGTCATCAACAAGGAGCTTCCGATGAAACTGTTCTATAAGGCCGGCGCCTGTTCGCTGTCCCCGCATATCGTGCTGCGTGAGGCAGGGCTGGATTTTACGGCGGAGAAGGTCGACCTGGCGCACAAGAAAACCGAGAGCGGCGCCGATTACCTCGCCATCAACCCCAAGGGACAGGTACCGGCGCTGCTGCTGGATGACGGCAGCCTGCTGACCGAAGGCGTAGCGATCGTGCAATACCTGGCGGACCGAGTGCCGGATCGCAACCTTATTCCGGCGGCGGGCACCCTGTCGCGCTACCACGCGATCGAATGGCTGAACTACATCGCCACCGAGCTGCACAAAGGATTCAGCCCGCTGTTCAACCCGAAAACGCCCGAGGAATACAAAACCATCGCGCGCGCCAGGCTGGAGCAACAGTTCAGCTATCTGGATTCGGTGCTGGCGAAGCAGCACTTCCTGTTGGGAAACCGTTTCAGCGTGGCCGACGCCTATCTGTTCACCGTGTTGCGTTGGGCGTTCGCCCTGCAGTTCGACGTGCGCAAACACGCCCATCTGGCGGCCTGGTTCGATCGCGTTGCGGCGCGCCCGGCGGTGGATGCGGCGCTGAACGCCGAAGGATTGAAGTAAACATTCGGCCCCGGTGGCTATCGCCGGGGCCCGTTGCACTTACAGTTTTACCGCTTTGAACTCGCTGCGCGGTTGCACGATCCGATCCTGCGCCGCCACTACCTGCAGTTCGTACTCGCCCATCGCCTGCGTGGTCAGCATCACCTCATACACGGCGGCGGTCACGTGCTCCAGCGCTTTATCCAGCGCCTCGCCCTTCAGCAGATCCACCAGCAGCAGACCGCTGGTCAAATCGCCGACGCCGACCGGTTGACGCGCGCCGAAGTCCACCAGCGGCCGGCTGATGTGCCAGGCCTCCTCCGCCGTCACCAGCAGCATTTCAAAACAGTCGGCGTGATAGCCGGCCCGGGCCAGATGCTTGACCAGCACCAGCCGCGGCCCTTTGGCGATCAGCGCGCGGGCGGCCTGCACCGCATCGGCCACGTTGGTGACGGCCATCTGGCTCAGCATCTCCAACTCCAGCAGGTTCGGCGCCATCATGTCGCTGCACGGCAACGCCTGGCGGCAGTGAAACTCGGCCACGCCCGGCGCCACGATGCAGCCTTTTTCCGGATGCCCCATCACCGGATCGCAGAAATACCAGGCATTCGGGTTCGCCTGCTTAACCTGGCGCACGATCGCCAGAATATGGTCACCCTGCTCCGGCGAACCGATATAGCCACTCAACACCGCATCACAGCGCTTCAGTTGATCGATATTGGCGATGCCCTGCGCGATCTCGGTCAGGTGATTGGCCGGCATGACGCAGCCGGTCCACTGGCCGTATTGCGTATGGTTGGAGAACTGTACCGTGTTCAGCGGCCAGACGTTGACGCCCATGCGGCGCATCGGAAATTCAGCCGCACTGTTGCCGGCGTGACCAAACACCACGTGCGACTGGATAGAAAGAATGTTTTTCATCGACAGAACTCGTTCGGGATATGGCAGCCGGGCGGCTGCCCAAAAATAAAGGGGCCGCCAGGGCCCCTTACCGTCATGATTCGCTTACTGCCAATCCACCAGGCAGTAGTGTTTTTTGCCGCGGCGCAGCAGCGTGTAGCGGCCGAACAGACGGTCCACGTCGCTGAAGCGGTATTCGGCATCGGATTGTTTCTCGCCGTTGATGGTTACCGCGTTGGAGCCGATCATGGTGCGCGCCTGGCCGCGTGACGGCACCAGCTCGGCATTCACCAGCGCCTGCTGCAGATCGGCGTCGCGGTCCAGTTTGATGGTCGGCATGCCGTCCTGCGCCAGCTGGGCGAAGTCCGCTTCGGTCATGTCGTGCAGCGCACCGGAGAACAGGCTCTGGGTGATGCGCTTGGCGGCCGCCAAACCTTCCGCACCGTGCACCATTCCGGTCACTTCTTCCGCCAGCACATACTGGGCACGCGGCGCCTTGCCGCTGTTCTTGTCTTCTTCTTCCAGCGCGTTGATGTCTTCCAGGCTCATGAAGGTGAAGAACTTCAGGAAACGGTAGACATCGGCGTCGGCGGTGTTGATCCAGAACTGGTAGAACTTGTATGGGCTGGTTTTTTCCGGCGCCAGCCAGACCGCGCCGCCTTCGGTTTTACCGAACTTGGTGCCGTCTGCCTTGGTGATCAACGGCACGGTCAGGCCGAACACCTGTTTCTGGTGCTGACGACGCGTCAGATCGATACCCGAGGTGATGTTGCCCCACTGGTCGGAACCGCCGATCTGCAGCTCCACCTGGTGGCGGTTATACAGCTCGGAGAAATCGAAGCCCTGCAGCAGGTTGTAGGAGAACTCGGTGAAGGAGATGCCGGAGTCGTCGCGATTCAGGCGCTGCTTGACCGCTTCCTTGTTGATCATCTGGTTGACGGAGAAGTGCTTGCCGATGTCGCGCAGGAAGGTCAGCACGTTCATGCCGCCGAACCAGTCGTAGTTGTTGGCGGCGATAGCGCTGTTGCTGCCGCAGTCGAAATCGAGGAACGGGGAAACCTGCTTGCGGATCTTCTCGACCCACTCGTTCACCGTATCGGTGGTGTTCAGCTTGCGCTCCGCCGCTTTGAAGCTCGGATCGCCGATGAGGCCAGTGGCGCCGCCCACCAACGCTACCGGCTTGTGGCCGGCCAGTTGGAAGCGCTTCAGGCACAACAGAGGAACCAGATGGCCCAAATGCAAGCTGTCAGCGGTCGGATCGAAACCGCAATACAGTGCAATTGGCCCTTGCGCCAGTCGCTCCGCTAACGCTTCCTCATCCGTAACCTGGGCAACGAGGCCCCGCTCTTGCAGTTGTTTAATCAAGTTGCTGCTTGCCATCAATGACTCCATGTATAAACGAATGCACCTTTGCCGGTACACGGCCTTTCGCCCAGTGGCGAAATAAAAATTCAGGGTAGCGCATAGAATAAAGCGCCGGCGGCGTCAGCACCAGCGCTTAGAGGGGATTTTCCGTCTTCAGGGTGCCAGTCGGTCAATTTTCCAGTCATTCCCGTCCCGCTGATACAGGAAACGGTCATGCAGGCGATGGGCGCCGCCCTGCCAGAACTCGACGGAGTCGAATTTCACGCGGAATCCGCCCCAGAAACTCGGCAGCGGCACCTCGCCCTGCTGGAACTTCTGCTTCAGCTCGAGGAATTTGCTTTCCAGCACGCCGCGCGCGGAAATGCGCGACGACTGCTGCGAAACCCAGGCGCCGATCTGGCTGTCTTTCGGCCGGCTGTTGAAATACTTCAGCACTTCGAAAGTCGACAGGCGCTCCACCTGGCCGAGGAAAATCACCTGGCGATCGAGCATGTGCCAGGGGAACAGCAGGCTGATATGCGGGTTGTGCGCCAGCTGCTGCGCCTTGCGACTGCCGAGATTGGTGTAGAACACCAGCCCCTGCTCATCGAAGTGCTTCAGCAGCACGATGCGTTGATAAGGCTGGCCGTGCTCGTCGACGGTCGCGACGCACATGGCGGTGGGATCGGCCAGGCGCGCGTCGCAGGCCTGTTTCAACCAACGCTCGAACAGCTCGAGCGGGCTGGCGGTCAGATCGTTGCGGCGCAGACCGCCTCGGGTGTATTCACGGCGCAGGTCCGCAACATCAAACTCATTCTTTTCAATCATCTGGGTTATCGACCAACTGAAAAAATCCGTCGTTACATTCTGCGCCTGCGGCGTCAGGAACTCAATCGCTCCGACGCCGCCACCGGCCTTTAGTCCGTCAGCACGCAGTCGCTCATCACAACTTTGCCGTTGCGTTCAAGATAGGCGTTGCGGTCTTTCGACCAAAACGTGTATTTACCGTCGCTGTATTTGGCGCCGGTCAACGCCAGCACCTGCTTGAGATGCAGCTGTTCGCCATCCATCAGCAGGCTGACTTCGCTCGCCTTGCCGTCCAGCGCCACCGTCAGCGGCGTGGTGCCGCACTGATAGTGCATCGTCTGGCTGCTCTGCGGCAGGATGTAGCTGCAGCCGGACAGCGCCAGCGCGCCGGCGACGAAAATGACTTTTTTCATGCTGTTGCTCCTTAGAAAAATCCTTCACAGGCTATCCTAACAGAGCTAACGGCCCCCCAATGGCAAAACCGGATAAATCCCACCCAGCACCGTTTCACGGCTGGCGCCGGTCACCGACGGCAGGTTACCGGCCTGGCCGGACAGCGTGCGAAACGCCAGCCAGGCGAAAGCCAGCGCCTCCATGTCGTCGCCGCTGACGCCGCAGTCGTCGGTCAACCCGACTTCCGTCCCCGGCAGCAACGCCGACAGGCGCGCCATCAGCAGCGTGTTGCGCGCCCCGCCGCCGCATACCAGCAGCCTTTCACACCCGCCGGCCAGCTGCACCTGCTCACTGATGCTGACCGCGGTCAACTCCGTGAGCGTGGCCTGCACGTCGACCGGCGCAATTGCCGGCAATCCGGCCAGCTGGCGCTCCAGCCAGGCGATATTGAAATACTCGCGCCCAGTGCTTTTCGGTGCCGGCAGCGCGAAGTAAGGATCCGCCAGCATCTGCTGCAGCAGCGGCAAGCAGACTCGCCCCTGCATAGCCCAGCCGCCGTCCTGATCGTAAGGCTGCGCGCGGTGGCGCCACACCCAGGCATCCATCAGCATGTTGCCCGGCCCGGTGTCGAAACCGCGCACCGGCGTACCGGGCAGCAGCAAAGACAGGTTGGCGATGCCGCCAACGTTCAGCACCATGCGCCGTTCGAGCGGATGCCCCAGCAGCGCCTGATGAAACGCCGGCACCAGCGGCGCGCCCTGCCCGCCGTAGGCCATATCGCGCCTGCGGAAATCGCCGACGGTGGTGATATCGGTCAACGCCGCGATGCGGTTGTTGTCGCCGAGCTGCATTGAGAAACGCGCGTCGCCCTCCGGTTCGTGCCACACCGTCTGGCCGTGACAACCGATGGCGGTGATCTGCTCCGCGTCGATGCCGGTTTGCTTCAGCAGGCCGAGCACCGCTTCGCCGAACAGCGTGCCCAACTGAGCGTCCAACCGGCCGACGGCGGCCAGGGTGGTCTGCTGCCCCTGGCACATGCCAAGAATCTCTTTTTTCAGCGCGATCGGCATCGGATGGCTATAGCTGGCCTGCTGCGCCACCATGCGATCGTCGATCGCGGCCAATACCACATCGATCCCGTCCAGACTGGTGCCGGACATGACGCCTATATAGCGGCCTGACTTCATAGCAACATCCTCTAACCTGCGCGGTAAGCAAATTTCATCCTGACAAATAAACCAGAATTGACGAATTAACGCCATGAATTATGATGCTTTTTTTGCGGGGCGTGAGCCAGATGCGCCGCTGTCGCACACTTTATGTGTTAAACCGTGCCTTAACCGGCAACGGAATGTCGCCGAGGCTGTCATAAAGGTAAACCGCGGTTTATTATTGGTTGAACAGAGAAAAGTTAAGCTGCGTGCAGCGATGGAGCATGGTGATATGCCAACTTTCCGCCATACTTTGTCTATCATTTTCACTGAATCTTGCCTGGAGAGCATTGCCAGGTTATGGACTACTACCATCAGGAGTTTTATATGATCAAGCGTCTTCTCGTCGTTGCCGTCGCCGCCGTTACGCTGGCTGGGTGCGCCAATGAATCCATGTCCGGCGATGTCTACTCGTCCTCGCAGGCCAAACAGGTGCAGAACGTCACCTACGGGACGCTGGTTTCCGTGCGTCCGGTGAAAATTCAGGGCGGCGAAGGCTCCAACGCCTTGGGGATGATCGGCGGCGCGGTGATTGGCGGCCTGTTGGGTAACACCGTTGGCGGCGGCACCGGCCGTACGCTGGCTACCGCGGCGGGCGCTATCGCCGGCGGCGCGGCAGGCAACAGCATCGGTGAAGTGGCCGGCCGTACCTCAGGCTACGAGCTGGAAATCAAAACCGACCAGAAAGAGAACATCGTGGTGGTACAGAAAGCGGGCGACACCAAGTTCAGCCCGGGCCAGCGCGTACGCATGGCGCGCATGGGCGACACCATCACCGTCTCTCCGCTGTAAGTCAGCAGGCGACACACGGCAAACCGGAGGCAATCGCCTCCGGTTTTATTTCTGATGCTGTGAAACTGTAATCGTAGAAAAAATAAGAATATTATTATTTGCTTTGCAGTTCGGTGATATTTTGTTCTAACTTGCCAATCAGCCCAACCAACAGATGCACTTCGTCGGCGGTAATGCCGCTTAAAATCTCACTGCGCGTAGACGTGATCACGCTGTCCACTTCCCTGATGATCGGATCGGCCGCTTCGGTCAGCTTGATGCGCTTCGCGCGGCGATCGTTGGCACAGGTGTGGCGCGTAATCAGCCCCTTCTCCTCCAATTGGTCCAGCGTACGAACCAGTGACGGTTGCTCGATACCGATCGCCTTCGCCAGCTGAATCTGCGACTGCTCCGGCGGCAAACGATTGATATTGTGCAAAGTGACCCAGTGTGTTTGGGTCAGCTCCAACGGCTTGAGCCGATGATCGATGAGCGCGCGCCAAACACGAACCAATCGTGCTAAATCTGAACCTAATGTTGACTCCACTTCCCCCTCCTTATAATTAGCATGCTAACATTACCTCCCAGAGTTTAGACTATTTTGGGTAACTCACATTAAAAACACAAATGTATATAATGTATATTGTGGAAATAGCCACTGTTTTTAGCCGCTATTGTTTAATCGTTATGCAAATATTCAACATATTCACCCTTAGGGATTGTTAATGTGAATACATCATGGTTACACGCCTCTTCCCCCTTGCCCGATTTGGTGCTGGGGGCATCGCTTTATTTTCCGCCTATATTTAAAGCTTTTTTGCTAGGGCTGGTCTTATGGCTGCTGATTCATCAGCTGCTGCGAGACTGGATGTATTCCGGCGAAATCTGGCATCCCATGTTGATGGATCTGTCCATTTTCGTTCTGACCGTCAGCGGTTCCTTATGGATTTTAGCGAGTTGGTAACCCATGCAGCATAAAACATTAAAATACTTTTCTACGGTGATCGTCTGCGCCATTGCCGTCTGTGCCGGTTGGTGGCTCTGGAATTATTATATGCAATCGCCATGGACCCGTGATGGAAAAGTGCGCGCCGAACTCGTCAATATCACCCCTGAAGTCTCTGGAAGATTAGAGAAAATAAGCGCGAATGACAATCAGTTCGTACCTGCGGGAAGTCTGATTTTTACCCTCGACCCGGTGCCCTACCAGATCGCGCTGGACAATGCCGAGGCCGCTGTGGCAAAAGCGCAATCCGATCTGGCCAAGGCGGACCACGAGGCCGCCCGCCGCCGCGGTTTGCCGCGCAACGTTATTTCCGCTGAAGATTTGGACGAGTCCAATTTAGCCGCTCAGGCAATGAAGGCCGCCTATAAAGCCGCTCAGGCCAACCTGGAGCAGGCCAAATGGAATTTGAGCAAAACCAAAATTTACGCCCCGACGGACGGTTATATCACCAACCTGCAGGCGCGAGTCGGAAACTACGCCAACGCCGGCACGCCCTTGGTGGCGCTGGTGGATGTGCACTCGTTTTATGTACTCGGTTATTTCGAAGAAACCAAGCTGAAGCATATAAAAGAAGGCAATAAAGCGGACATCGTTTTATATAACGGCAACACGCCGCTGCAGGGGGAAGTAGAGAGCATCGGCCGCGCCATTTACGATCAGAGCGTTGACAGCAGCAACGATCTATTAATGGATGTTAAGCCTAATGTTCCCTGGGTACGTTTGGCCCAGCGCGTGCCGGTACGGATAAAATTGCTCAATGTGCCCGCCGATTTGACGCTGGTCGCCGGCACCACCTGCACCATTTCGATTCATCAGCGGAACTAAAGTGTGAACCTGTCTTTTCTGGAGTGGAGCCGCACCCCCTGGGGTAAGGCGACCGGCGGCCAATGGCGCTACGCGCTGCGCAATTCGCTGGCGATGTGTCTGGCGCTGTGGGTGGCGTTCGTACTCGAGCTCGACGAACCCTATTGGGCGCTGACCTCTGCCGCGGTGGTCAGCTTCCCCACCATCGGCGGCGTGATCAGCAAAAGCATCGGCCGCATCTTCGGCAGCCTGCTGGGCGCCGCCGCGTCGGTGGCGATCGCCGGCCACTGTCTGAACGATCCCTGGCTGTTCACGCTGTTCATCGCCGCCTGGATCGGGCTGTGCACCTATATCTCCAACCATTACCAGAACAACGTCTCGTATGCCTTCGCGCTGGCGGGGTATACCGCCGCCATCATCGCCTTCGGTACGGTCAACGTCACCGATACCCAGCAGATCTTCGATATTGCCCAGGCACGGGTTTGTGAAGTGATCACCGGCATTCTGTGCGGCGGGTTGATGATGATGATCCTGCCCAGCACCTCCGACGGCGAAGCCTTGCTGACCTCGCTGCGGCGCATGCAGTTGCGCCTGCTGGAACACGCCGCCATGCTGTGGCAGCCGGAGGTCACCGCGCAGATGCGTACCTCGCACGAAGGGGTCATCGGCCAAATCCTGACCATGAACCTGCTGCGTATTCAGGCGTTTTGGAGCCACTACCGGCTGCGGCGGCAAAACAATCTGCTCAATTATCTGTTGCACCAGCAGCTGCGCATTACCAGCGTTATTTCCAGCCTGCGCCGCATGCTGCTGAACTGGCCGGCTCGCCCCGCCAACCTGATGCCGGTGCTGACGCAGCTGCTGGACGAACTGCGCGATCCCGCCACCGACAAATACCGTTTGGCGCGCCTGCTCCAGCAAATCGCCCCGCAAGATCCGACGGACTATCGCCATCGCGCCTTCTGGCTGCGTCTGCGACATTTCTGCTGGCTTTACCTGCGCTGCAACCGTTGGCTGCAGCGGCTGGAGAACGCCACGGCGGTCAGCGAACTCCAGCCGCCGCGCGTCACCTCGCTGGCGCGCCACACCGACAGTTATGAGGCCGCTTACAACGGCCTGCGCACCTTTTTATGCATCGTGATCGGCTGTGCCTACTGGATCAACACGCAGTGGGACGCCGGCAGCGCGGCGCTGACGCTCACCGCCATCAGCTGCGTGCTTTACTCTTCGACGCCTTCACCGATCAACAGCATCAGCACCTTGCTCAAGGCGGTGTTGCTGCTCTCGGTCGCCTGTTTCGTGGTGAAATTCGGTTTGATGATCCAGATCGACGATTTTTGGGTGTTCTGCGCCTTCCTGTTCCCGATCCTGGTGACCATGCAGATGCTCAAGCTGCAGCATCCGCCTTATGCCGCGCTCTGGGGGCAGCTGATCGTCTTTATGGGCTCGTTCCTGACCGTCAGCAATCCGCCGAGTTATGACTACCAGTCCTTTATCAATGACAATATCGCTAAAGTCGTCGGCGTGCTGCTGGCCGGGCTGGCGTTTCAAATCCTGCGCCCCAGTTCGGACAAACGCAAAAGCCGCCGCATTATCCGCGCGCTGCGGCGCGATTTTATCGATCAGTTGAGCAAACGGCCGCAGCAGAGCGAAAGTCAGTTCGAATCGCTGATCTACCACCGCATCAGCCAGCTTAACCAAAGTCAGGATCAAGAGGCGCGCACCTGGCTGTTGCGCTGGGGCGTGGTGCTGCTCAACTGCAGCCATATCGTCTGGCAACTGCGCGACTGGCAAACCCGTTCCGATCCGCTGTCGGCGGTGCGCAACGTCTGCATTCACCACCTGCGCGGCATCATGACGGAGAAAGGCGTGCAGCACAGCTCGCTCGACGCCACGCTGCAGGAGCTGCAGCGCATCAGCAACGCGCTGGCGCACCACCCGGAACAGGCGGCGCGCGATCTGGCCGGCCTGATTTGGCGGCTCTACTGTTCGCTGCAGCAGCTGCAGCTGGCTACCGGCCAGCCCGCCGCTGCCCCGGCCGTTAGCGGCGGATGATCACTTAATCACGCCGCAGGCGAAACGTTCACCGCCACCGCCGAGCGGCAGTGGATGATCCGAATGATTATCGCCGCCGGCGTGCACCATCAGCGCTTTGCCTTCAATTTCGCTGATTTTCTTCAGCCGCGGCGCCAACACCGGATAGGTAGCCACGCCGTCGGCGGTCACATAGATGGCCGGCAGGTCACCCAGATGCCCGTCGGCATACGGCCCGAGATGTTTGCCGGTCTTTTGCGGATCGAAATGGCCGCCGGCCGCCAGCGCCGCCACCGCCTTGCCGTCCTTCATGCCCGGTTCGCAGCTACCTTTCTCATGCACGTGGAAACCGTGCACCCCGGCCGGCAACGCTTTCAAATCCGGCGTGAACAGCAAGCCGTACGGCGTTTCGCTGATGACCACTTTGCCGATATCCTGACCGATGCCCTGCCCGGTCACCAAATTCATCTCAACGTCGACCGTTGCCGCCTGAGCGGCCCCACAGGCCATCAGGCCAAACGCCGCATACCAATAACGTTTCATCAATCAGTCTCCTTAATGACTATATCGAGTTATCAGTATAGGAGAGCCAGTGCCGGCACTGTTAACCAACGCACAATCTCGCCAATTTGATTCGCAGGCCTAATATTTAGCGCTAATAATCATTTTACCGATGTTGGTCCTCTGACCAGCTGTCGTTCGGCTAACGTTGTTTCCCTGTTTCTACCGCCAGCGCATGAGAGTTCACATCCAGGCCAGGCGGCATACTTCATAAGGAACTGATATGGGCATCTTTAGCTATAAGGATCTTGACGAAAACGCGTCGAAGGCGCTGTTCTCCGACGCCTTGGCCATCTCTACCTACGCTTACCACAATATCGATAACGGCTTCGATGAAGGCTACCACCAAACCGGTTTCGGGTTGGGCCTGCCGCTGACGCTGATCACCGCGCTCATCGGCAGCACCCAATCACAGGGCGGTCTGCCCGGCCTTCCCTGGAACCCCGACTCCGAACAGGCCGCGCAGGAGGCGGTGAACAATGCCGGCTGGTCGGTCATCAGCGCCGCGCAGCTGGGCTACGCCGGTAAAACCGATGCGCGCGGCACCTACTACGGCGAAACCGCCGGTTACACCACCGCGCAGGCCGAGGTGCTGGGAAAATATGACAGCGAAGGCAATCTCACCGCCATTGGCATCTCATTTCGCGGTACCAGCGGCCCGCGCGAGACGCTGATCGGCGATACCATCGGCGATGTGATTAACGATCTGTTGGCCGGGTTCGGGCCGAAAGGCTACGCCGACGGCTACACGCTGAAGGCCTTCGGCCAACTGCTGGGCGACGTGGCAAAATTCGCGCAGGCGCACGGGCTGAGCGGCGAGGACGTGGTGGTTAGCGGCCATAGCCTCGGCGGACTGGCGGTCAACAGCATGGCGGCGCAGAGCGACGCCAACTGGGGTGGTTTCTACGCGCAGTCCAACTATGTCGCCTTCGCCTCGCCGACCCAGTACGAAGCCGGCGGCAAGGTGATCAATATCGGCTATGAGAACGATCCGGTGTTCCGTGCGCTCGACGGCACTTCGCTGACCCTGCCGTCACTGGGCGTCCACGATGCGCCGCATACCTCCGCCACCAACAATATCGTCAACTTCAACGACCACTACGCGTCGGACGCCTGGAACCTGCTGCCGTTCTCCATCCTCAACATTCCAACCTGGCTGTCCCACCTGCCGTTTTTCTATCAGGATGGTCTGATGCGGGTGCTGAACTCCGAGTTTTATTCGCTGACCGACAAAGACTCGACCATCATCGTCTCCAACCTGTCGAACGTCACGCGCGGCAATACCTGGGTGGAAGATCTGAACCGCAACGCGGAAACCCACAGCGGGCCGACGTTTATCATCGGCAGCGACGGCAATGACCTGATCAAGGGCGGCAAAGGCAACGACTATCTCGAGGGCCGCGACGGCGACGATATCTTCCGCGACGCCGGTGGCTATAATCTGATCGCCGGCGGCAAAGGTCACAATATCTTCGATACCCAGCAGGCGTTGAAAAACACCGAGGTCGCCTACGACGGCAATACGCTTTACCTGCGCGACGCCAAGGGCGGCATTACATTGGCGGACGACATCAGCACCTTGCGCAGTAAAGAAACCTCCTGGCTGATTTTCAGCAAAGAGGTGGATCATCAGGTGACCGCCGCCGGATTGAAATCGGATTCGGGCCTCAAAGCCTATGCGGCCGCCACCACCGGCGGCGACGGCGATGACGTCCTGCAGGCTCGCAGCCACGACGCCTGGCTGTTCGGCAATGCCGGCAACGACACGCTTATCGGCCACGCCGGCGGCAACCTGACCTTCGTCGGCGGCAGCGGCGATGACATCCTGAAGGGCGTCGGCAACGGCAATACCTTCCTGTTCAGCGGCGATTTCGGCCACGACCAGCTGTATGGCTTCAACGCCACCGATAAACTGGTGTTTATCGGCACCGAAGGCGCCAGCGGCAATATCCGCGACTACGCCACGCAGCAAAACGACGATCTGGTGCTGGCCTTCGGCAACAGCCAGGTAACGCTGATCGGCGTCTCGCTCGATCACTTCAACACCGATCAGGTGGTGTTGGCCTAAGGACCAACGTAAAAAAAGCCGGGCGCTTGCGCCGCCCGGCTTTGCTCTTGCCGCTCCGCCTTAAGGCACGTCATACCCCAGCGCCGCCTTGCGAATGCGGAACCACTGCTGGCGGTTCAACACCAATTTCTGCGCCTTCAGCGCCGAACGCACCCGCTCAATCTTGCCGGAGCCGATAATCGGCAACGGTGACGACGGCAGGCGCATCACCCAGGCGTACACCACCTGCTCGATGGTCTCGGCGCCAATCTCTTGCGCCACCCGCTGCAGCTCATCGCGCAGCGGCTGGAACTCGGCGTCGTTGAACAAGCGCCCGCCGCCCAGACAAGACCAGGCCATCGGTTTGATGCGCAGCTGTTGGCACTGGTCGAGCGTGCCGTCGAGAATGGCCGGTTGATGAATCGGCGAAATTTCCACCTGATTGGTGGCCAGCGTGAACGGCAGGCGCGACTGCAGCAGTTGGAACTGCGCGGGGGTAAAATTGGAGACGCCGAAATGGCGCACCTTGCCGCTTTTGTGCAGCGCGACAAAGGCTTCGGCCACGTCGTCGGCATCCATCAACGGGTCCGGGCGGTGGATCAGCAGCAGATCGAGGTAGTCGGTATGCAGATGGCGCAGCGACTGTTCCGCGCTCTGTACGATATGATCGCGGTCGGTGATGTAGTGGCCGATCGGGTTGCCGGGCCTGGCGGTCGTGGCGATGCCGCACTTGGTCACCAGCTCCAGCGACTGGCGCAGCGCCGGCTTCAGGCGCAGCGCGTCGCCGAACGCCTGTTCGCAGGCATAACCGCCGTAGATATCCGCGTGATCGGCGGTGGTGACGCCCAACTCGACATGCTGTTCGATAAACGTCAGCAGCTGCTGCGGCGACATGCCCCACTCCATCAACCGCCAGTAACCGCAAATCATGCGGGAAAACTCAGGCCCCTGCGGCGCGAGACGAATACGTTCTACCATTGCGAAAACCTCATGACATTAGTTGTCAGCCAGCATACACAAGCCGGTGAGGCCCAGGGAAGCGCTAAGCCGCGCGAACGTGCGGCAGATCAGGAAAGGTTAAAACAACGAAGGCTGTTCCGGCAACGGCTCGTCGGGGGCTTTATTGGCGCGCTGCAGGCGCAGGAAGCGTTGACGGCACAGGCGCAGCACCTCGCGCTTTTGCGCGTCGCTCATGCTCATCCAGCCGAAGCGCTCCTCGCGGCTGCGCAGGCAGCCACGGCAGAAACCGCGATCGTCGGCCTGGCAAATGCCGCGACACGGGCTGGGGATGTCGAAAAATTCAAGCTGCTGCGCCACGGGGCCTCCTGCATTCTCTTGCTAATTGAAGACGCCATCGCCGCCGCTGGCAAGTCCCTTTTCGCCATTGCGGCGAAAATAGTCGCGCAAATAGCGCAGCGCCTGGCGACTTTTCTCCGGCATGGTGCGTTCGAGGGTCAGCGCGTGCAAGCGGAGCGGCGCAGGCCGCCATTCCGGCAGCAGCAACAACAGCTCGCCGCGCTGCAACTCGTCGCCAATTTCATACAGCGGCTGAACGGAAATCCCTAGCCCGGCGCGGGTAAAGGCACGCATCACGTTCATGCTCTCGCTGACGATCTGCCCTTCTGCCAGCCGCAGCTTGACCTGCTGCCCGGACTGATGCAGCAAGTCCAGGTGCGCCCCGCTGTAGCCGCTGGAGATCCAGCGGTGCTGCACCAAATCCTGCGGCCTTTCCGGCACCCCATGCTGGCTGAGATAACGGGGCGCGGCGCACAGCACCATCGGCCATTCCGTCAGCGGGTGGGCGATCATATTGGCGTCCGCCAGTTGACGATTGGCTCGCAGCGCAATGTCGACCCGCTGTTCTATCATATCGACGATGCGATCGTCCGCCAGCACCCGTAGCGTCAGCTTGGGATGCGCCTGCAACAGCGGCGACAACGCCTCCGCCAGCGAGCGGCCGCCGATGCCGACCGGGGTAGCGATGCGCAGCTCGCCCACCAGCGTATCCCGCAGCTCGGCCAACCGCTGCTCCGCCTGCTGCGCCTGTTGCAACATCGCCTCGCAGCCGGGGTAAAACGCCGCCCCCGCCTCGGTCAGCGCCAGACGACGGGTGGAACGGTGCAGCAGCGGCACCCCAAGCGCCTTCTCCAGCGAGCGCATGTGCTGGCTGACCGCCGACGGCGTCATGCCCAGCCGCCGCGCGGCGCCGGCCAGCGATCCCTCCGCCACTACGGTGGCGAATACTGCCATTCGATTGAGTTTATCCACGATTAGGAAGTTTTACTTAATCAAGAAAGCATGAATATGGCACTAATCACGGCTATTGTTAAGGGCTAGAGTAGAACCCACGCAGCAGGCACACTGGCCTGCCTCACGATATTGACCCATCCCCGAAGGAGCATGCAGATGAAAGTAGCCATTATTGGAGCAACCGGTTTTGTTGGCCGCCGCGTGATGGATGAAGCGCTGGCTCGCGGCATTCAGGTGACGGCGATCGCCCGCCAGAACAAAGATTTGCCGGAGCACGCCCATCTGACCGTCGCGCTGGGCGACGTTGCCGATACCGCCTGGCTGGCGGGACAGTTGCGCGGTCAGGATGCGGTGATCAGCGCCTACAACCCCGGCTGGGGCGAAGACCACCTGTATGAGAAAACCGTCCGCGGCGCCCAGCAGATCCTCACCGCGGTCGAACAGGCCGGCGTCAAGCGCCTGCTGGTGGTCGGCGGCGCCGGCAGCCTGGAAGTGGCGCCGGGGGTTGAACTGGTGGATACGCCGCAGTTCCCGGAAGAGATTCGCCCTGGCGCTCAGGCGGTACGCGATCTGCGCAACAAACTGCGCAACGAATCGGCGCTCGACTGGACCTATCTCTCGCCGGCCGCCCTGCTGGAACCGGGCAAACGCACCGGTCAGTTCCGCCTCGGCACCACGCAGTTGCTGATGAACGGCGAAGCACCAGCCAGCATTTCGGTGGAAGATTTGGCGGTCGCTATCGTTGATGAGATTGAAAAACCTCAGTTTATTCGCGCGCAGTTCACCGCCGCCTACTAAACCGTCTCGCCGCCAGGCCGCCCGGCCTGGCGTTTTCCCCGCGTTCACCGCCGCCAGTATTCTGAATTTCTAAGGTTTTCTTAAGTTTCATCCGGTAGATTTCAAGGCATTATCTACTCTCAGGATCCAGATTTGGCAATGTGGTTACGTCAACGCTTACAGTGCAACAGCCTCGGTTTTATCCTCGCCACCGCCCTGTTCTTCACTCTGTTTCAAAACGCGTTATTCCTGCATCGCGCCTGGTCGTATATCGCCTTCGATAGCGTCCACAGCGTGATTTTCGCCGCCAGCATGCCGGTGGTGATCTTTTGTGCGCTGAATATCATCTTCAGCGTGTTGACCGTGCCCTATCTGCGCAAGCCGCTGATCGTCTTTTTCTTGCTCGGCAGCGCCGCAGCCAACTATTTCATGTACAGCTATGGCGTAGTGATCGACGGCAACATGATGCAAAACGCCTTCGAAACCAATACCCAGGAAGCGACGGCGCTGCTGACGCCGCGCATGGGGGTGTGGCTGGCGCTGCTCGGCATTCTGCCGGCGCTGGCGGTCTGCTTCACCCATATTCGCCAGACTCGCCCCTGGTGGTATATGGTCGGGCTGCGCGCCGCCAACGTCATGCTGTCGTTGGTGGTGATCCTGATCGTCGCCGCCCTGTTCTACAAAGACTACGCTTCGCTGATCCGCAACAATAAAAGCGTGGTGAAAATGTTGACGCCTTCCAACTTCGTCGCCGGTTCTATCAAGTTCACCGAACAGCGTTACTTCACCCGTAATCTGCCGTTGGTCAAAATCGGCGAAGACGCGCGCAAAGGGCCGCTGATCGCCGGGCAGGCCAAGAAAACGCTGGTGATCCTGGTGGTAGGCGAAACCGCCCGCGCCGAAAACTTCTCCCTCGGCGGCTACGCGCGCGAAACCAACCCGCGCCTGAAGCAGGACGACGTGGTCTACTTCAAGAACGCCAGCTCATGCGGTACCGAGACGGCGATCTCCGTGCCCTGCATGTTCTCCAACATGCCGCGCAGAGAGTACGACGCGACTCTGGCGGCGCACCAGGAAGGCATGCTCGACGTGCTGGCGCACGCCGGCGTCAACGTGCTGTGGCGCGATAACGACGGCGGCTGCAAAGGCGCTTGCGACCGGGTACCGCACATCGACATGACCAAGCTGAAACTGCCGCAGGACTGTGACGGCGAGGTGTGCATGGACAACGCGCTGCTGTACAAGCTGAACGACTACATCAGTAGCCTGAAAGACGACGGCGTGATCGTGCTGCATCAGATGGGCAGCCACGGACCCGCTTATTACCGTCGCAGCACGCCAGAGTTCCAGACGTTTACGCCGACCTGCAACAGCAATCAGATTCAGGATTGCAGCCATGAACAGCTGGTGAACACCTACGACAACTCGATTCTGTATACCGACGCGATGCTCGATGCCACCGTCAAGCTGCTGCAGCAGTATGACGATAGGTTCAATACCGCGCTGGTTTACTTGTCCGATCATGGCGAATCGCTGGGTGAAAACGGCATGTATCTGCACGGCACGCCTTATGTCTTCGCGCCGAGTCAGCAAACTCACGTGCCTTTCCTGATGTGGATGTCCGCAGATTATCAACGCAACTTCGGCATCGATCGCCAGTGCCTGAACGCGCTGGCGGAACAAGACGAGGTTTCGCAGGATAACCTGTTCCACACCCTGCTGGGCATGCTGAACGTACAAACCCGCGAATATCAGTCCCGGTTGGATATCCTGCAGCGTTGCCGCAGCGCGGCGTAAGCGCTTAACTTCCTCGTGCCGCTGAGGCACAATGGTTTACAGACAACCGGCGTTTTGTGCGCCGGTTTTTTTATTCCCATTGACCTAGACCAATCGGTCTATTATGCTCGGCACCATGATGACCAAATCAACGCATTGCAACGTGGACACACGTGAACATCTGCTCGCCACCGGCGAAACTCTCAGCCTGCGCCTTGGCTTTACCGGCATGGGGCTGAGCGAGCTGCTGGCCACCGCGGGCGTGCCGAAAGGCTCGTTCTACCACTATTTTCGCTCGAAGGAAGCCTTCGGCGAAGCGATGCTACAACGCTATTTCACGCACTATGACGCGCAAATGCAGGCGCTGTTCGCCGACGAACGCGGCGATGCCCGCCACCAGCTGCTCGGCTATTACGCCCAGGCCATCAGCTACCATTGCCGCAGCGAGTGCCACAACGCCTGCCTGGCGGTGAAGCTTTCCGCCGAGGTGAGCGATCTGTCGGAACCGATGCGTCATGCCCTGGAAATCGGGACCGCTCGCGTGATTGGCCACCTGCAGGCGGCTATTGAGCGCGGTATCGCCGAGGGCTCGCTGTCGGTAGCCATGAGCCCGGCGGCGACTGCAGAGACGCTGTATTCACTGTGGCTCGGCGCCTCGCTGCGCGCCAAGATCCGTCGCTCGTTGGCGCCGTTGACCAGCGCGCTGGAAAGCATCGAGTTGCTGCTGCGCTCGCCGCAGCCGTAACGGTAACAATCTCTTTTTATTGAAAAATGCAGTTCGTGTTTTTTTATCGCCCATTACTAGACGACTGGTCTATTAAATACAGGATGCACTATGAAGACTGAAAAATTGCTCTCTCCGCTGAAAGTTGGCGCCGTCACCCTGCCCAACCGCGTGTTTATGGCTCCGCTGACGCGTCTGCGCAGCATCGAGCCGGGCGACATTCCTACGCCGCTGATGGCGGAATACTATGCGCAGCGCGCCAGCGCCGGCCTGATCGTGACCGAAGCGACGCAGGTTTCTTTCCAGGCGAAAGGCTACGCCGGTGCACCGGGCCTGCACACTCCGGAACAGATCGCCGCATGGAAAAACATCACGCAGGCGGTGCATGACAAAAACGGCCACATCGCCGTGCAGCTGTGGCACGTAGGGCGCATCTCCCACGACAGCCTGCAGCCGGGCGGACAAGCGCCGGTCGCCCCTTCGGCGATCAACGCCGAATCGCGCACCACCGTACGCGATGAAACCGGCGCCTGGGTGCGCGTACCGACCTCCACGCCGCGTGCGCTGGAAACCCGCGAGATCCCGGGTATCGTCAACGATTTCCGTCAGGCGACCGCCAACGCGCGCGAGGCCGGCTTCGACTTCATCGAGCTGCATGCGGCCCATGGCTATCTGCTGCACCAGTTCATGTCCCCTGCTTCCAACCAACGTACCGATCAATACGGCGGCAGCATCGAGAATCGCACCCGCCTGACGCTGGAAGTGGTCGACGCGGCGGTCGCCGAATGGGGTTCCGAACATATTGGCATCCGCATCTCGCCGCTGGGGCCGTTCAACGGTCTGGACAACGGGGAAGATCAGGAGGAAGCGGCGCTGTACCTGGTGGAAGAGCTGAACAAGCGCAACATCGCCTACCTGCACATTTCCGAACCGGACTGGGCAGGCGGCAAACCGTATTCCGACGCCTTCCGCGACTCGGTGCGCGCCCACTTTAAAGGGGTGATCGTCGGCGCCGGCGCCTACACCGCCGAAAAAGCCGAAGCGTTGATCGAAAAAGGTTTCATCGACGCGGTAGCCTTCGGCCGCAGCTATATCGCCAACCCGGATCTGGTCGAGCGTTTCCGTCAGCACGCACCACTGAACGAACCTAAGCCGGAAAGCTTCTACGGCGGCGGTGCCGAAGGCTATACCGACTATCCGTTTCTGGCGAAGTAACCCGTCCTGACGCCCAACGGCCACGCAAGCGCATGGCCGTTTTTTTATGCGCCGCTTGCAAAAAGGCCCGCACAAGGCGGGCCGCTGTTCCCTGGTGTTGTTTATACTGCCGTTTAATTTTTACACGGTTGCACGCAGGATTGATAATTGATTGTGCAGATCAATTACTTCGTATCGATCGGCACGCTCGATCAATAATTAGGCATCACCGGCATGACGACAACATGTGACATTGTCACTCAGTCGTTACATTGAATTTCCTTGCGGGACAAGGCTATACTCGCTTGTGCTTCAATCCACCCGCCGTCTGCCACGGCACAGTTAATTCAGAGGAATTATGCGCTTACTCCATACCATGATCCGCGTCGGTGACCTGCAACGCGCCATCGACTTCTACACCAAGGTATTAGGCATGCGCCTGCTGCGCACCAGTGAGAACCCGGAGTACAAATACTCGCTGGCTTTCGTCGGCTATACGGAAGAGAGCGAAGGCGCGGTTATCGAACTGACCTATAACTGGGGCACCGACAGCTACGACATGGGCACCGCCTTCGGCCACCTGGCGCTGGGCGTGGACGACGTCGCCGCCACCTGCGACAGCATCCGTCGCGCCGGCGGCAAGGTCACCCGCGAGGCCGGTCCGGTGAAGGGCGGCACCACGGTGATCGCCTTCGTCGAAGATCCGGACGGTTACAAAATCGAGCTGATCGAAAACAAACACGCCGGTCAGGGCCTCGGCCACTAAGCCTCCCCTTCAGGGCGCCCCGCGCCCTGCTGATTCTCCGCGCGATAGCGCCTGCAACCGGGCGCAAAATTTGCCATAATGCGCGCTGCATTCGATGAAGATAAGAAACTGATGGCCGAGAAAAGTGATCTTAACGCCCTGAGTGGTCGTTTTCGTGGGTTTTATCCCGTAGTAATAGATGTTGAAACCGCCGGGTTCAACGCCAATACTGATGCGTTGCTGGAAATCGCCGCCGTGACGCTGAAAATGGATGAAGACGGCTGGCTGCAGCAGGACGAAACCCTGCACTTCCACGTGGAGCCTTTCGAGGGCGCCAACCTGCAACCGGAGGCGCTGGCGTTTAACGGCATCGATCCGCACAACCCGCTGCGCGGCGCAGTCAGCGAATATGACGCGTTGCACGCCATTTTCAAAGCGGTGCGCAAAGGGCTCAAGGATCGCGGTTGTAATCGGGCCATTATCGTCGCGCACAACGCCAACTTCGATCACAGCTTCCTGATGGCCGCGGCAGAACGCGCCGGGCTGAAGCGCAACCCGTTCCATCCGTTCGCCACCTTCGACACCGCGGCGCTGAGCGGCCTGGTGCTGGGCCAAACGGTGCTGGCCAAAGCCTGCATCGCCGCCGGCATGCCGTTCGACAGCAGCCAGGCGCACTCCGCGCTGTACGACACCGAGCAAACCGCCCTGCTGTTTTGTGAGCTGGTTAACCGCTGGAAACGCCTCGGCGGCTGGCCGCTGCCCGCCGCCGATCTCGCCGAATAAAACCAATGAAAAAGGCGGCCCAGTTTGCACTGGCGCCGCCCGTTACGCGATAACCGCAAGCCTGTCGATTAAGACTGCTGGTCTTCCTGCGCTTTATACTTTTCAGCCGTCTCTTTGATCAGCTGCTGGAGCTCGCCGCGCTGATACATTTCGATGATGATATCGCAACCGCCGACCAGCTCACCGTCAACCCACAGCTGCGGGAAAGTCGGCCAGTTGGCGTATTTTGGCAGCTCGGCGCGGATGTCCGGGTTCTGCAGAATATCCACGTAGGCGAAACGCTCGCCGCAGGCGGACAGCGCTTGCACAGCCTGTGCGGAGAAGCCGCAGCTCGGCAGCTTTGGCGAGCCTTTCATGTACAGCAGAATCGGGTTTTCAGCGATCTGGTGCTGAATTTTTTCAATTGTCGTCGTCATTTATTGCTTCCTCAAGCCACATTTCATGGCTACAACATGCATCACGCGCTCTATTGTAGCGGCTGGAACAGTCGCAAGAAAACGCCATCTTTTGCAAGGATATTCACCCGCCGCCGATCGCGTTTCACCGGCCACGTCATTCCGGTCAAAACATACGTTGAGAATAACATTTTTAATCCGACCATTTCACTAATATATTGCGCCGCGACGACGGCGCGGATTAATTATCCCATCCGCCATGGGTTGACGTTTTTTCATACACCAACAGGCTGATTTTAAACCAAAAAAAATGTCATTAACGTTTTCTCACAATATGGATTATTATTTCTGAGTTCTTCGCTGTTTTATATGGCGAAATTCGGGAATACTGTAACTCTTTCGATATCCGTTTCGGGGCCAAGGTTGGTGACGTCGACATGCGTTTAATTCTTACGCTCTTTGCGCTGCTGTTTACGCAGCTCTTCTTCAATTTGGCGCACGCTGCGCCACAGGCGCGTATTGCCGCCGAGCAGCGTAAAAGCCATGCCAATGAAGCGCGGCCCGATGACCGCAGAAAAAAGAAAGCGGATAAAGCCGCCAAGAAAGCCAAAGTGACGGCTCCCGAGAAAAAAACCAAGACCGCCAAGGCCAAAAGCGAGAAAAGCGCGAAAAAGATCGTCAGCGCCAAACCCAAGGCCAAAGCGCAGAAAACCGCCAAGATTAAAGTCACCCCGCCGAAAAAGGGCTACAAAAAAGGCTATGGCCGCCACCGCGAAGCCGGCATGGCCACCGCCAAGCTGGCGCGTGAAGAAAAGCCGTTGAAACTCAGCCCGGCGCACAAGAAACGCTACCAGCACGCCAAACAGACCGCGATGGCCAAGCTGATGGGCCAGATGGGCAAACCTTACCGCTGGGGCGGCAGCTCGCCGCGCACCGGCTTCGACTGCAGCGGCCTCATCTATTACGCCTATAAAGACGTGGTGAAAATCAAGATGCCGCGCACCGCCAACGAGATGTATCACCTGCGTGACGCGGCGCCGATCAAGAAAAGCGAGCTGGAAAGCGGCGATCTGGTGTTCTTCCGCATCAACAACCGCGGCGTGGCGGACCACGTCGGCGTCTACCTCGGCAACGGCAAATTCATCCAGTCGCCACGCACCGGCGAAGAGATCCGCATCAGCCAGCTCGACAACGACTATTGGCAGAACCACTACATCGGCGCACGCCGCGTAGTGACGCCGAAAACCATTCGTTAATTTCCCGCTCTGCGCGGTTGCGGCCCCGGTCGCAACCGCCTGCTCAAGCTATCGCCCATCGCACTTCCCCACGCGCATTTCTCGCTTTTCCTCCTGTTTTTTATGATGAAAATTGTTAAGATTGAATGACCACAATAAAAAACGGCCCATCCGGCTCCCGCCCCGGCGGGAAGCACATGGCGCTGTAAAGGAGGAAGCAATGTCGTTTGAATTACCTGCATTACCGTATGAGAAAAACGCGCTCGAGCCGCACATCTCCGCCGAAACCCTGGAATACCACTACGGCAAACACCACAACACCTACGTGGTTAACCTGAACAACCTGGTGAAAGGCAGCGAGTTCGAGGGCAAATCGCTCGAAGAGATCATCAAGACCTCTAACGGCGGCGTGTTCAACAACGCCGCGCAGGTGTGGAACCACACCTTCTACTGGCACTGCCTGTCGCCACAGGGCGGCGGTGAACCGCAGGGCGAACTGGCGGCGGCGATCGTCAAGTCCTTCGGCTCTTTCGCTGCGTTCAAAGAGCAGTTCACCGATGCCGCCGTGAAAAACTTCGGCGCCGGCTGGACCTGGCTGGTGAAAAAACCGGACGGCGCGCTGGCGATCGTCAACACCTCTAACGCGGCAACCCCGCTGACCGGTGAAGACAAACCGCTGCTGACCGTTGACGTGTGGGAACACGCGTATTACATCGATTACCGCAATGCGCGTCCAAAATACCTGGAAAACTTCTGGGCGTTGGTCAACTGGACCTTCGCAGCGGAAAACCTGGCGTAAGCACAGGTTTCTGATGTGACGAGGCGCAGCCAAGCTGCGCCTTTTTTAGCGCCGGGGGGAAATCAGTTCAACGCGGCAACGAAGCTGAAAGCGATAATGACCGCCAGCGCGCAAACGGTGGTGAACAGCGACATCTTCAATTCGGTATCCATGACAACTCCTTTAAAATGGGCTTTCCTAAGGATAAAAGGCGTACAATTAGTACGTCAAATCATTTTCCCACAGTTCGCCGATAAAATCTT
This sequence comes from Serratia sp. BFP-2025, assembly GCF_050880365.1. Taxonomy (NCBI): domain Bacteria; kingdom Pseudomonadati; phylum Pseudomonadota; class Gammaproteobacteria; order Enterobacterales; family Yersiniaceae; genus Serratia; species Serratia sp. BFP-2025. The sequence goes on from NZ_JBPAFV010000001.1 coordinate 1,841,864, forward strand.
GTTATCATTTCCCGGTTTATAATATCGATTACCTCTTCCACTTTTGCTCAATATGCGACAAAATTCGCAGTTCACAACTGCGTACCGGCATCCATGCCCCTCCTGATTAAGCGCTGAAGACTTCAACACACTAAAAACTCAGTTTTCGCTTCTCTGGAGAAGGATCTACGTAGGCAAACGATTAACATCACACTTACATGCTGTAAACATGTGAGTTCAGGAGTCATTCCTTACATGGCAACGATTAAAGATGTGGCCAAACGCGCGGGCGTTTCCACCACCACCGTTTCGCACGTCATCAATAAGACTCGTTTCGTCGCCGAAGAGACCAAAGCGGCCGTGTGGGCCGCCATCAAAGAACTGCACTACTCGCCGAGCGCCGTGGCGCGCAGCCTGAAAGTCAATCACACCAAGTCGATCGGCCTGCTGGCCACCTCGAGTGAAGCCCCCTACTTCGCCGAAGTGATCGAAGCGGTGGAAAACAGTTGCTACAGCAAAGGCTACACCCTGATCCTGTGCAACTCGCACAACAACCTGGACAAACAGCGCGCCTACCTGGCGATGCTGGCGCAAAAGCGCGTCGACGGCCTGCTGGTGATGTGTTCCGAATACCCGGATCAGCTGCTGGGCATGCTGGAAGACTACCGTAACATCCCGATGGTGGTGATGGACTGGGGTGCGGCGCGCGGCGACTTCACCGACACCATCATCGATAACGCCTTCGAAGGCGGCTATCTCGCCGGCCGTTACCTGATAGAACGCGGCCACCGCGATATCGGCGCCATCCCGGGCCAGCTGTCGCGCAATACCGGCGGCGGCCGTCATCAAGGCTTTATGAAGGCGCTGCAGGAAGCGCAGATCGACATTCGCGAAGAGTGGATCGTGCAGGGCGACTTCGAGCCGGAATCCGGTTACAAGGCGATGCACCAGATCCTGTCGCAAAAACAGCGGCCGACTGCGGTATTCTGCGGCGGCGACATCATGGCGATGGGCGCCATCTGCGCCGCCGACGAACTGGGGCTGCGGGTGCCGCAGGATATTTCCGTAATCGGCTACGACAACGTGCGCAACGCCCGCTACTTCACCCCGGCGCTGACCACCATTCATCAGCCGAAAGAACGCCTGGGCGAAATGGCCTTCACCATGCTGCTGGATCGCATCATCAGCAAGCGCGAAGAGTCGCAGGTGATCGAAGTGCATCCGAAGCTGATCGAACGCCGCTCGGTCGCCGATGGCCCGTTCATCGACTACCGCCGCTAATCCCCTGAGCCGGAAGCCTGCACGGCTTCCGGTGCCGCCTCGCTCAGCCACTCCTGATTCAGCGTCTCCCCATCGCCCAGATACGCCAGTAGCCAACTCATCGCCGGTGACGGTTTATCCTGCTGCCAGGTCAGGCAGCAAGGGCTGGCGGGAAACGGCTGCTGCAGCTGCAACGCCTTCAGCTCACCGCGCTGCACCAGCGGCAGCGCCCGATGTGCCGGCATCATGCCGACGCACAGCCCGGCGCACAAACAGTCGAGCGCCGACGTCCAGTCCGGCACCACCAGCCGCCGCTGGTTATCCAGCGTCCAGGTGACGCGCTTGGGCAAATTGCGCGAGGTGTCCTCCAGACAAAGCGAAGGGTACGGCCGCAACTGATCGTCATGCAGCGGCCCCGCCAGCTGCGCCAGCGGGTGTTGCGGGCTGACTACGCACAGCCAGTTCATATAGCCCATGTCGCGGAAGGCAAAACCGCCGCCGACCGGCACCGCACGCGTGGCGCCGATCGCCATGTCCGCCCTGCCGTCCGCCAGCGCATCCCAGACGCCGTTGAACACCTCGGGTTGCAGCATCAACTCAACGTCGGGGAAATGGCGGTAGAAATCCAGTACCAGCTGGCGGCTGCGCTGCGGTTTGACGATGATATCCACCGCGATATTCAGCTGACCGCGCCAACCGTTGGCCACCTGCTGACAGTGCCGGCGGGTGTCGAGCATTTTTTTGATAACAGCTCGCGCATCCTTGATAAACAACGCACCGGCCGGCGTCAGCTCCACATCGCGGTGACGCCGCTCAAACAGCGGCACCGCCAGCCATTGCTCCAGCTGCCGCACGGTATAACTCACCGCCGACGGCACCCGGTGCAGCTCCTGCGCCGCCGCGCTGAAACTGCCGGTGCGCGCTACCGCGTCGACGACTTCAAGTGAATATTCAGACCACATCGCTTTGCCTTCAATTTTTTTAACAGCACTTTGCAAATATTACCGTTTCACAAGCAGAGATCCAGCCGGATACACTGGCCGGCGCTAAAAACCTGCGACACTAAAATATTAACGAGAAATACCATGCGAAATTCTTTTGGCTTTATGTTCTACCTCGCCGGCCTGAGCATGTTGGGTTATCTGGCGACCGATATGTATCTGCCTGCCTTCGGTGCCATGCGCGAAGAACTGCAAATCTCCGCCGGCGCCGTGAGCGCCAGCCTGAGCATCTTCCTGGCCGGCTTCGCCTTCGCGCAACTGCTGTGGGGGCCGCTCTCCGATCGCCTGGGGCGTAAACCGGTATTATTGATTGGCCTGACGCTGTTCGCTCTCGGCTGCCTCGGCATGCTGTGGGTGGAAAACGCCCTGCAGCTGTGGATCCTGCGCTTTATTCAGGCGGTCGGCGTCTGTTCCGCCACCGCCATCTGGCAAGCGCTGGTGGTCGACCGTTATCGTGAAGGTCAGGCCAATCGCGTGTTCGCCACCATAATGCCGCTGGTGGCGCTGTCACCGGCGTTGGCCCCGCTGCTTGGCGCCTGGCTGCTGAACCACGCCAGCTGGCGGGCGATCTTCGCCGCGCTGTTGGTGATCACCGCGCTGCTGCTGCTGCCGACGTTGATGCTCAAAGAGCGCGCCAAAACGCAACCCGCCGCCGACGCGCCGAAAAACGGCGTCAGCTTCTGGCAACTGTTGAAATCTCCGGTGTTCAGCGGCAACGTCGCGATGTACGCCGCCTGCTCGGCCGGTTTCTTCGCCTGGCTGACCGGTTCGCCGTTCATCCTCGGCGATATGGGCTATAGCCCGAGCGACATCGGTCTGAGCTATGTGCCGCAAACGCTGGCCTTCCTGCTGGGCGGCTACGGCTGCCGCGCCGCGCTCAAGCGCATCAATGGCAAAACTCTGCTGCCGTGGCTGCTGGTAGCTTATGGTGTCAGCATGGTGGCGCTGTATCTGGTGGCGACGCTGACCTCTCCGACGCTCACCACGCTGCTGATTCCATTCTGCGTGATGGCGCTGGTCAATGGCGCTGGCTACCCGATCATGGTGGCGAATGCGTTGATGCCGTTCCCGGAAAGCAGCGGCAAAGCCGCCGCGCTGCAAAATACGCTGCAGCTGGGGCTGTGTTTTGTGGCGAGCATGCTGGTATCGGCGTTTATTGCCCAGCCGCTGTTGGCGACGGTGACGGTAATGGTGTCTACGGTGATTCTGGCCGCGCTGGGGTATTTCCTGCAGCGGGGGAAAACGGCCGATGCGCAGCAAAAGGCGCAGCGGGAACATGCTAACTCAGCGTCATAATTGCCAAGATTAATAATCACTTAAAGAATATGCGTGCCGAGTGCGATTTACTGTTGAGTCGACGCCTCGGCACGCCTATACTCAAAAACAACCTTGTAAAGTAACACCTTATAATCTTTATATCTCAATTAGCGCTTGTGTACGCGTCTTGCGTCACACTCTTTTTAAGGATGCATTCATCCCGCGCCTATTTGCGCCGGGTAGCTTCTTAAAATTTCCTCTGTTCATAGTCGGATATCAGACGCCGCGGGCCTATTTTCCGCCGGTAAACGTATGCACCCGCAGAAATTGTCTAAGCTGTTTCCTAACGGGTCATCAGTCAGAAGAAGGTGATGGAGAAGCTATGAGTTCATCGTGTATAGAAGATCTGAGTATCCAGGACAATCAGTGGTACCGTATCGCGCATGAAATGCTCGGCCTGGCCGGCATTGAAATCAACGGTTCGCGCCCCTTCGATATTCAGGTTAAAAACCCCGAATTCTTTAAACGCGTGTTGCAGCAAGGCTCGTTGGGCCTGGGCGAAAGCTATATGGACGGCTGGTGGGAGTGTGAGCGGCTGGATATGTTCTTCCAGCGCGTGGTCAGCGCCGGGCTGGAGAAAAAACTCCCCCACCACCTGAAAGATACCCTGCGTATCGCCGCCGCGCGCCTGACCAATCTGCAATCGAAAAAGCGCGCCTGGATCGTCGGCAAAGAGCATTACGATCTCGGCAACGATCTGTTTACCCTGATGCTCGATCCTTACATGCAATATTCCTGCGGCTACTGGAAAGACGCCACCACGCTGGAAGAGGCGCAGGAAGCGAAACTGCGGATGATCTGCGAGAAACTGCAGCTGCAGCCGGGCATGCGCTTGCTGGACATCGGCTGCGGTTGGGGCGGCCTCTCCGCCTACGCGGCGAAAAACTACGGCGTGTCGGTGGTTGGCGTGACCATTTCCGCCGAACAGCAGAAGCTGGCTCAGGCGCGCTGCGCCGGACTCGATGTGCAGATCCTGCTGCAGGATTACCGCGACCTGCATCAGCAGTTCGATCGCATCGTCTCGGTCGGCATGTTCGAGCACGTCGGGCCGAAAAACTACCGCACCTATTTCAACGTGGTAGAGCGCAATCTGGTGCCGCACGGGCTGTTCCTGCTGCACACCATCGGCTCCAACAAGACCGACATGAACGTCGATCCGTGGATCAACAAATATATCTTCCCGAACGGCTGTCTGCCGTCGGTGAGCCATATCGCCGAGGCCAGCGAAGGCCACTTCGTGATGGAAGATTGGCACAACATCGGCGCCGATTACGACCGCACGCTGATGGCCTGGTTCGAGCGTTTCAAACAGGCGTGGCCACAGCTCGCCGAGCGCTATTCCGAGCGCTTCGAGCGGATGTTCAGTTATTACCTGAACGCCTGCGCCGGTGCGTTCCGGGCGCGCGATCTGCAGCTCTGGCAGGTGGTGTTCAGCCCGAAAGGCGTTGAAGGCGGGATTCGCGTCTCCCGCTGAACGCTTTCCCGATAAAAAAAGCCCCGGCAACAACATCGCCGGGGCTTTTTTTTGCGCTTTCGGACCCTGCGGGTTAACCGCAGTAAACGCGAATAATTTTATCGTTGCTATCGCCAAGGAAGTTCAGACGGCGCAGGTTGAAATCCATGGTAACGGCGGAGTTATACGGAATGGCTCGCACTTTGGATTCGATCCGTACGCCTTCCAGCGAAGTCATCGGCTTGCCGACGTAGTTTTGATACTGCGAAGCGCCGCAGGTATCGTCCGCATCGGCCATTTGCGCGGCGCCCTGCTCAGGTGAACTGCTGCAGGCGCTCAGCGCCAACAACGCGGTTAACAACAACGTTTTCCCATAAAACTTCACGCGTTTCTCCTCTCTGCTTATGATTCGATTCCGGCGGCAACGCCAGAATCGCGGTCAGTCTTTGTGCGCCGGCGCCATCGCCGCTGCCAGCGTCGCTTCGCGATTGGCCAACACGCGCTCGACGGTGTCCACCACCGCCTGGGTTTGCGGATCGATCTCGATGTTCACCTTGTCGCCCAGGCGTTTTTTACCCAGCGTGGTGCGATCCAGCGTTTCCGGGATCAGGTGCACGCAGAAACGGTTATTCACCACTTCGCCGATGGTCAGGCTAATGCCGTCGATGCCGATGAAGCCTTTGTGCAGCACATATTTCATCAATTCCGCGTTCGGCATGCGCAGCCATACCTGGCGGTTATTTTCCGACGTATAAATTTTGGCCACTTCCGCCGTGCAGATAATATGGCCGGACATCAAATGCCCGCCAATTTCATCATTGAATTTTGCCGCGCGCTCAATATTGACGATGTCGCCCAGCGCCAAATCGCCAAGGTTGGTCAAGCGCAGCGTTTCCTTGATCAAATCGAAGCTGACGCGGTTGCCTTCCACCGCGGTCACGGTCAGACAGCAGCCGTTATGGGCCACCGACGCGCCCAGCTCCAGCCCCGGCAGCAGTTCTGCAGGCATCTCGATCACGTGGGTGCGGAAATTGGGTTTCTCATCAATGGCGACCAGCGGCGCGGTGCCTTGTACGATACCGGTGAACATATGTGCCTCTTCTTGCTAAATAGGTTAAAACGCTTCCGGCAGTTTGCCCCAGTTGGCGCGGAAAACCAAATCCGCAGCGGCAAAAATCGGCTGCCTGCGCATTTAATAACTATTTATCTGCGGCGTTTGCTTAACGACGCCGAGCAGGTACAATCTTTTTGACAAAATTCCGCTATTTTAATTGTTGTCCTCTCGCGGCAGCCCTCCCTCCCACATATATAAATAGAAAGGTGTATGCGTGCAGAAGTACTTAATTGAAGCGCGTAGTTTATTGGCTCTCGCTATCCCGGTCATCATCGCGCAAATATCGCAAACCGCCATGGGCGTGGTCGATACCATCATGGCCGGCGCTTACAGCGCCACCGACATGGCGGCTGTCGCGGTCGGCACCTCGATCTGGCTGCCGGCCATTCTGTTCGGCCACGGCCTGCTGCTGGCGCTGACCCCGGTTATCGCCCAGCTCAACGGCGCCGGGCGGCGCGATCGCATCGCCCACCAGGTGCGTCAGGGCTTCTGGCTGGCCTCCGGCGTCTCGCTGCTGTTGATCGTCGTGCTGTATAACTGCAAGTTCGTCATCGACATGATGCACAACATCGATCCGCAACTGGCGGACAAGGCCGTCGGCTACCTGCACGCCATCATGTGGGGTGCGCCAGGCTACCTGTTCTTCCAGGTGATGCGCAACCAGTGCGAAGGGCTGTCCAAAACCAAGCCCGGCATGGTGATCGGCTTCCTCGGCCTGTTGGTGAATATCCCGATCAACTACATTTTCATCTACGGCAAGTTCGGCATGCCGGAGTTGGGCGGCGTCGGCTGCGGCGTCGCCACCGGCAGCGTCTACTGGATCATGTTCCTGATGATGCGCTGGTACGTGAAGCGTGCGCCGTCGCAGCGCGACATCAAACGCCAGGCCGGCGATCTCGGCGGCCCGGACTGGGCGGCGCTGAAGCGCCTGATCGGCATCGGCATGCCGGTGGCGCTGGCGCTGTTCTTCGAAGTCACGCTGTTCGCCGTGGTGGCGCTGCTGGTTTCGCCGCTGGGGATCGTCGCGGTCGCCGGCCACCAGATCGCGCTTAACTTCAGCGCGCTGATGTTCGTGCTGCCGTTGTCGCTGGGCGTCGGCGCCACCATTCGCGTCGGTTACCGTCTGGGGGAAGGTTCGGTCGAAGGCGCGCGCGTCGCCGCTTACTCCGCCATCGGCGTCGGCATCACCATGGCCGTCTGCACCGCACTGTTTACCGCCACCTTCCGCGAGCCTATCGCCCTGCTGTACAACGACAGCCCGGCGGTGGTGGCGATGGCTTCGCAGCTGATGCTGCTGGCGGCGCTGTACCAAATCTCGGATTCTATTCAGGTGATTGGCAGCGGCGTGCTGCGCGGCTATAAAGATACCCGCGCGATCTTTTTCATCACCTTCATCGCTTATTGGGTATTGGGCCTGCCGAGCGGCTATCTGCTGGCGCTGACCGATGTGGTGGTGCCGGCGATGGGGCCGAGCGGCTTCTGGATCGGCTTTATCATCGGTCTGACCTTCGCCGCCATCATGATGGCGCTGCGCATGCGCTGGCTGCAGAAACAGCCGACCACCGTCATCCTGCAGCGATCCACACGCTGAACCCGCAGCCCGGCCGGTTTCCTCCCCGGTCGGGCTGCGGTTTGCGGAAAAAAACGCCGGACTGCGCACAACCTCAGCAATCGCGTGAAATACCGAATAAAATTGCGCTTTTCCCCTTGCCAGCGCGCGGGTAGCTCGTTAATATTCGTCCCCGCTGTCAGCCATGACAGACAGGAAAAGATGCGTCCGTAGCTCAGTTGGTTAGAGCACCACCTTGACATGGTGGGGGTCGGTGGTTCGAGTCCACTCGGACGCACCAAATTCCTGAAGCAGTACAGTGCGTCCGTAGCTCAGTTGGTTAGAGCACCACCTTGACATGGTGGGGGTCGGTGGTTCGAGTCCACTCGGACGCACCATATTGCTGATTCATCTCTCCCCCTGTCGCGTTATACTTCTCATTGTTTCGTCTCTGCCCGACCGCCCGAGTCTTTCATGTCGTTCGCGTCGCGCCACCGCCATCAGCTATCAGGAACGCCACATGACCACTTTCACCGCCAAAACCGCCTTTTTACCGCTCGAAAATGGCCTTGCCCGCCGGGAAGGCGTGATGAGCGACGGTGCGCCGGCGGCGGAAGTGCGGTTCGAGGCCGGCGCCTTTGGCCAACTGCAAAAGCCCCCGCACGCGCTGCAAACCCGAGTGATGTCCGGTGAATTCGAGTTCACGCTCGGCGGCGACACGCGAGTGGTGCGGGCCGGCGAGAGCCTGACCCTGCCGGCCAACGTCGCCAGCGGCTGCTTCTGCCTGAGCGCCGGCGTGCTGCTGGAAATCCCGCAAACGCGCTAAGCCGCATTTACAGCAAGGTTATTTGCGCAACAAGCGGCCCGCAACCTGTTGCATTTGCGCCACATTTGCCCGCGTTTTGACATATCCGCCGCGCCGCCGCGGTTTTTTATTTTGTTTCCCGCCGCTTAGCCTTTATAATGCGCAACGTCTATCAGTTGAATGGTTTCAGCCCTTGATCTGCGAAAACGCAATAACAACACGATTTGATCTTACCCCGTTGCGCAGCCTCCTCGCGCCCCCGCGCGGGCTGAATTTTTCCGCCCCACTTCAACTGTCGTCACCTATCCTTAACTATGTTTTTCACCACCAGGCACGGCCCAAATTCCCTACCGGCGTCAACCGCGCCGGTCAAATTCGTTTTTTTATCCATCACAACTTGTAGAAAACTCCGCCATGAAAAAGACCAAAATTGTTTGTACCATCGGTCCAAAAACCGAATCGGAAGAAATGCTGACCAACCTGCTCAATGCGGGCATGAACGTGATGCGTCTCAACTTCTCTCACGGCGACTATGAAGAGCACGGCAACCGCATCAAAAACATGCGCGCCGTGATGGCGAAAACCGGTATCAACGCCGGCATCCTGCTGGATACCAAAGGCCCGGAAATTCGCACCATGAAGCTGGAAGGCGGCAAAGACGCCTCGCTGGTCGCCGGCCAAACCTTCACCTTCACCACTGACCAGAGCGTGATCGGCAACAGCGAGCGCGTGGCGGTCACCTACGCCGGCTTCGCCGCTGACCTGAAGATCGGCAACACCGTGCTGGTTGACGACGGCCTGATCGGCATGGAAGTCACCAACGTGACTGAGAACGAAGTCATCTGTAAGGTGCTGAACAACGGCGATCTGGGCGAGAACAAAGGCGTTAACCTGCCGGGCGTGTCCATCCAGCTGCCTGCGCTGGCCGAGAAAGACAAACGCGACCTGATCTTCGGCTGCGAGCAAGGCGTCGACTTCGTAGCGGCGTCCTTCATCCGTAAACGCTCTGACGTGCTGGAGATCCGCGAGCACCTGAAAGCCCACGGCGGCGAGCAGATCCAGATCATCTCCAAGATCGAAAACCAGGAAGGCCTGAACAACTTCGACGAAATCCTCGAAGCGTCAGACGGCATCATGGTTGCCCGTGGCGATCTGGGCGTGGAGATCCCGGTAGAAGAAGTGATCTTCGCCCAGAAGATGATGATCGAAAAATGCAACCGTGCGCGTAAAGTGGTGATCACCGCCACCCAGATGCTCGATTCCATGATCAAGAACCCGCGCCCTACCCGTGCGGAAGCCGGCGACGTCGCCAACGCCATCCTGGACGGCACCGACGCCGTCATGCTGTCCGGCGAGAGCGCCAAGGGCAAATACCCGCTGGAAGCGGTCAACATCATGGCGACTATCTGCGAGCGCACCGATCGCGTGATGCCAAGCCGCATCGACACCCTGAACGATCGCCGCAAGCTGCGCATCACCGAAGCGGTGTGCCGCGGCGCGGTTGAAACCGCCGAGAAACTGGACGCGCCACTGATCGTCGTCGCCACCAGCGGCGGCAAATCAGCGAAATCCGTGCGTAAATACTTCCCTAACGCAGTGATCCTGGCGCTGACCACCAACCAGACCACCGCGCATCAGCTGGTGCTGAGCAAGGGCGTCATCCCGCAGATGGTCAAGGAAATCGCCTCTACCGACGACTTCTACCGCATCGGTAAAGAAGCCGCGCTGGCCAGCGGCCTGGCGCAGAAAGGCGACGTCGTGGTGATGGTTTCCGGCGCGCTGGTGCCGAGCGGCACCACCAACACCGCCTCGGTGCACGTGCTGTAATATAAAACGTGACATAATTGCCTTGATCAAAACGCCGCTTTGCGGCGTTTTTTTTATCGGCAGTAACCTATTTTTCTCAAAACGCAACTGCGAATCGCTCATTATTTAGCTAATAACAAATCGGAGTTGTCCCATGGAAGCCGGCTGTTTTCCCTCGTTTTTTTAACTAATTTGTAAAACCAGATGCAAGTTTGAGCGAACGATCAAAATAAAGCACCTCAAGACTAAAAAATTATTCTCTTTCGAAAAAAGTTTGTGTAATACTTGTAACGCTACATGGAGATTAACTCAATCTAGAGGGTGTTATAATGAATCGTACTAAACTGGTACTGGGCGCGGTAATCCTGGGTTCCACTCTGCTGGCTGGCTGCTCTAGCAACGCTAAAATCGATCAACTGTCTTCTGACGTTCAGACTCTGAACGCTAAAGTTGATCAGCTGAGCAACGACGTGAACGCAATGCGTTCTGACGTTCAAGCTGCTAAAGACGACGCAGCACGCGCTAACCAGCGTCTGGACAACCAAGCTCACGCTTACAAAAAGTAAGATAGCTTTGGTTATTGAAAACGGCGCACATTGTGCGCCGTTTTTTTTTGCCTGCTCGCAGGCCTGAACCTTCCCCCGCCGCAGGCAAAAAAAAGAGGTTCAGCACGCTGAACCCCTCTTCGACCGCTCAATCCCGCAAACTTAGTTCACCGAACTGATAGGCGCGCCCTTGAATGGGCTCTTATTCGTCGCAGGAGCCGCTGCAGGCGTTAAACTCACCTCAGACGGGTTCTCCCCCACGTTAACCAACACCGGCATGCCAGAGCGGCGTACAACCGCGCTATCGAACATGGCGCGATCGGTTTGCCCATCCGCAACGAAGGCTTTCTCGGCTTTCGACAGCGTGATCGGCATGGTCTGCGGATCGTCGCTTTCTACCCGCGACAGCGGCTGGTGCACTTCAACATAGCGTTTGCCGTCCGGTTCGACCGAAACCTTCACCGGATCGTTGATCACCTGCACCCGCGTGCCGCGCGGCACCATATTGAACAGCGCCTCGATATCGGTCGGGCGCAGACGAATACAGCCGGAGCTGACGCGCATGCCGATGCCGAAGTTGGCGTTGGTGCCGTGGATCAGGTATTCACCGCGGCCCATCGCCAGACGCAGGGCGAACAGCCCCATCGGGTTCTCAGGGCCGGCCGGCACCACCGCCGGCAGCGTCACGCCCTGGGACTGATAGCGCTTGCGGATATTGGCGGTTGGCGTCCAGGTCGGGTTAGGGATCTTCTGGCTGATGGAGGTCACCTCCAGCGGCGTATGCATCCCGGTCTGGCCGATGCCGATCGGATAGACGATTACTTTATTCTCGCCTTTCGGGAAGTAGTAAAGACGCAGCTCGGCCAGGTTGACGATGATCCCTTCACGCTTGGTGTCGGGCAGCAGCATTTGGGTCGGAATGGTCAGCACCGTGCCTGGCTTAGGCAGGAACGGGTCGGTGCCGGGGTTGGCTTCCAGCATGCCCAGCAGGCCAATCTTGTAGTCGGCGGCGATCGCCTCCAGCGGACGGCCGTCGTTTGGCACGGTATAAGTGGTGTTTTCGCCGATCAGACGGCTGTCCGGCGGCGGCAGCGGGTACTCGGTCGCACTGGCGGCCTGCGTGCCGGCCAGTACGGTGGCGAAGACCATGCCCATTAAACTCAACGCACGTTTCATTATCATCCCTATATTTTTTATGACGGTTCGTCCCCAAGGCTAACGAGCGCCCGGCGGCGGGTAAATCAGACAATACCTGATTAATACTAGCAACGCTGGCATCAAAGGCAATAAGTTCTCTAAAAATCAACACGTTATAACGTAATCGCCACCGCTGATTGTCAACGAAACGTCAACGGATAAGCTGCTGAAATATCACTGAATTGGGAGTGCTGTCTGGGGGGAAACGGCGGATTGTAAAGACTCATTGACAAAGCGAAGGTATCAATGAGTCTGCCAGGTCGAGGGGGGTTGAGGCTCAGGCCAGCTGCGCGGCTTTACTGCGAATGGCACGAATCATCGCCTCCAATCCCTGGGAGCGCGAAGGCGTCAGATGTTGGCTGAGCGCCAGCTCGGCGAAAAACGGCCGCACATCGAGAGAGACTATCTGCTGTGGCGTCAATTGACGATAGAGAATAAACACCACCGCCAGCAGCCCTTTGACGATCGCGGCGTCGCTGTCGCCGTGAAACTCGACCTGCCCCTGCTCATCGCGGCGCATCACGATCCATACCTGACTTTGACAGCCGGAGATCAGGTTGCCGGCCTGACGCTCGGCCTCGTCCAGCGGCGGCAATTTGGCGCCGAGTTCAATCACGTACAGGTATTTCTCCTCCCAATTCAAGCAGCGGGAGAAATTACGCACCAATTTATCTTTGTCCGGCAAATTCGCCATGGGGATCCTTTTGTACCGCCGGGGACACGCCCCGGCCTAGCCTAATAGCTGATGAATGCGTTGCAGCCCGGCCACCAGCCGGTCCACCTCTTCCCGGGTATTATATAACGCCAGCGAAGCGCGGCACATGCTCGGCACCTGATAAAACGCCATCAGCGGCATGGCGCAATGGTGGCCGGTGCGGATGGCGATGCCGTACTGGTCGAGGAAGCTGCCGACATCATAGGCGTGATGCTCTCCCAGATTGAAGGCGATCACCCCGGCGCGATGAGCCGGGCCATAGATTTTCAGCGTCGGCACCTGCTTGAGCGCCTCAAGCGCGTAGTGCATCAGCGACTGTTCATAATCGTGGATCGCATTCAGCCCCAAGGCCTCGACGTAATCGAACGCCGCCCCCAGCCCCATGATGCCGGCGGTGTTCGGCGAACCGGCCTCGAAGCGCCACGGCGGATCGGCGAAGGTGGTGCCTGCCGTCAGGCTGACCTGACGGATCATCGAACCGCCCCCTTCCCACGGCGGCATCTGCTGCAACAACGCCTGGCGCCCATACAGCATGCCGATGCCGGAAGGGCCATACAGCTTGTGGCCGGAAAACACATAGAAATCGCAGTCCAGCGCCTGAACATCGACGCGTTGGTGCATCACCGCCTGCGCGCCGTCCACCAATACCGTCAGATCCGGTGCCAAGGCTCTGGCGCGAGCGATGATCTCGCGCACCGGGTTGACGGTGCCCAGCACGTTGGAGACCTCGGTCAGCGCCAGCAGTTTACAGGACGCGTCGACCAGCTCCGGCAACCGCGCCAGATCCAGCGTGCCGTCCGGCTGCAGCGGCCAAACCCGCAGCTGCAGCCCGCGTTCCTGCGCCAGCATCTGCCAAGGCACGATGTTGGCGTGGTGCTCCATCTCGGTGATAAGGATGGCGTCGCCCGGCTGCAGCAGGTGGCGGCCGAAGCTGTTGGCCATCAGGTTGATGCCTTCGGTGGTGCCTTTGACGAACACCATCTCTTCCGCCGACGCGGCGTTGATAAAGCGCGCCGCCTGTTCCCGCACCGCTTCCATCTGCTGAGTCGCCTCGGCGCTCAGAGTATGGATGCCGCGATGCACCGCCGCATAGCCGTGGCGATAGAAATCCAGCTCGCGGTCGATCACCGCCTGCGGTTTCTGCGCGCTGGCGGCACTGTCGAGATAGGCCAGCGGTTGGCCGTTCACCTCACGCGCCAGCAGCGGGAAATCGCCGCGCACGCGTTCAATCGGATAACTCATGCGGCCTCCCCCGGCAGGCGCTGGGCGATGCGCGCCAGCACACGTTCCCGGATGATGTCGTTGGCAATACCTTCGGTCAGCTCGGCGGCGAAGGCGAAGATGATCATCTGCTGCGCCGCATGCTTGTCGATGCCGCGCGACTGCAGATAGAACAGCTGCTCTTCATCGATGCGCCCCACGGTGGCACCGTGACTGCACTTGACGTCGTCGGCGTAGATCTCCAACTGCGGTTTGGTATCCACTTCCGCCACCTTACCCAGCAGCAGGTTATGGTTGGTCATCTGGCCGTCGGTTTTGATCGCGTGCTTGGCCACTTTGATCATGCCGTTGAACACCGCCTTGCCGCGATCGCTGACCACGGTTTTATGCAGCTGACGGCTTTCGCAATAGCCCTTGTTGTGTTCCAGATAGGTGCGGGTATCGCAGATCTCTTTGCCCACCGGCAGCACCAGGCTATTGATCACCAGATTGGCGCCCTCGCCGTTCAGCTGCGCGCTGGTGTTGTGGCGCGTCAGGCCGGCGCCCAGCAGGAAGCTGTCGCTTTTCACTCGCGCGTCGCGGCCGATGACCAGATCGTTATGGGCGAAGTGGTAGCTTGGCTGGCTCTCAAACGCCAGCTTGCAGTGCAACAGCCCAGCGTTGTCCGCCACGTTGGCGGTCAGGCGCGCGCCGGTAAAGTGCGCGGCTTCGCCCAGGCTGACATAGTGTTCGATCACTTCCGCCTCGGCCCCGCGCCCGATCTCCAGATGATGGCGATGATGCACGGTGTTCACTTCCCCGGCACCGCCGCGTCCGCTGCTGATATGCAGCAGGTACAGCGGCCGCGCGGGGGCTTTGCCGGCGGGCAGGCGGATCAGGCTGGTTTCCTGCGCCAGGCTTTCGGTCAGGTGCAGGAAGACCTCCGGTTGGATCGGCTCCGGCAGCGCCTGCGGCGTGCCGTAGGCGGTCAGCTCAAACTGGTAGTCGCCCAGGTCGCCATCGCTGAGCGCGGCACTGTAGCGGCCGTCGATGAACACCAGCCGACAGGCGTCGATGCCAAGCGCCAACGCATCGGCCTGCTCGGCGGTTACCGGCGCGGGCTGCGGCTCGAGGAATTGCTGCTCCAGCAGGCCTTCCAGCGGCGTGTATTTCCAGTTCTCATGCTTGCGCGTCGGCCAGCCGAGCCGCAGCGCCTGCTGCCAGTGCGCCAGCGCATGCGGTGAACGCTCGCCGCCGCGCCCTTCGAACAGGCGATACAGCTGCTGCAGCGCGTTTGAATTACTGTTGGTCGGTAAGCCAGCCATAGCCCTGCTCCTCCAACTGTTTCACCAGCGAGAAATCGCCGGATTTGACGATGCGCCCCTGCGACAGCACGTGCACGTAATCCGGTTTGATGTAGTCCAGAATACGCTGGTAGTGGGTGACGATGATAAAGGCGCGCTTGCCGTCACGCAGCGAATTGACGCCGTTGGCGACGATCTTCAGCGCGTCGATGTCCAGACCGGAGTCGGTTTCATCGAGAATGCACAGATCCGGCTCCAGCGCCGCCATCTGCAGAATATCGTTGCGCTTTTTCTCGCCGCCCGAGAAACCGACGTTGACCGAACGGGTCAGCAGATCGGCCGGCATATCCAGCAGCGCGATCTTCTCTTCGATGAAATCGGCGAAGTCAAAGCGATCCAGAGGCTCCTGTTCGCGGTATTTGCGCACCGCGTTGACCGACGTTTGCAGGAAAAAGTGGTTGCTGACGCCGGGGATCTCCACCGGGTACTGGAAGGCCAGAAACACGCCTTCGCCGGCGCGATCTTCCGGATCCAGCTCCAGCAGGTCCTTGCCCTTGAAGGTGACTTCCCCTTCGGTCACTTCGTACTCTTCACGCCCGGCCAGCGTGGCGGACAGCGTACTCTTGCCCGAGCCGTTCGGGCCCATGATGGCGTGCACTTCGCCCGGTTTAATCTCCAGATCCAATCCCTTGAGGATCTCGTTGCCTTCCACGCTGACTTTCAAATTCTTGATGCTTAACATGCTGTGTCCTCAGATAGCGCCGACGGCGCTAAAAATGCGGCGATTAGCCCACGCTGTGTTCCAGGCTGATGGCCAAAAGTTTCTGCGCCTCGACGGCGAACTCCAGCGGCAGCTCGGAGAAAACGTCCTTGCAGAAACCGTTGACGATCATCGAAATGGCGTCATCCTCGCTGATGCCGCGCTGCAGGCAGTAGAACAGCTGGTCGTCGCCGATCTTCGAGGTGGTGGCTTCGTGCTCCAGCTGAGCGCTGTTGTTGCGCGCTTCGACGTACGGGAACGTGTGGGCGCCGCTGTCCGGCCCGATCAGCATCGAGTCGCACTGGGTAAAGTTACGAGCGTTTTCCGCCCCCGGCAGGATTTTCACCAGGCCGCGATAGGTGTTCTCGCTGTGGCCGGCGGAGATGCCTTTGGCGATGATGGTCGACTTGGTGTTTTTGCCGATGTGGATCATCTTGGTGCCGGTATCCGCCTGCTGATGGCCGCTGGTCAGCGCCACCGAGAAGAATTCGCCGATCGAGTTGTCGCCCTGCAGGATCACGCTCGGGTATTTCCAGGTGATGGCCGAGCCGGTTTCCGACTGGGTCCAAGACATTTTCGAACCGGCGCCTTCACACAGCGCGCGCTTGGTGACGAAGTTGAGGATGCCGCCCTTGCTCTCGCCGCCGGAGAACCAGTTCTGCACCGTCGAGTATTTCACTTCGGCATCTTTATGCAAGATCACTTCCACCACCGCCGCGTGCAGCTGGTAGCTGTCGCGCACCGGGGCAGAACAGCCCTCGATGTAGCTGACGTAACTGCCTTCGTCGGCGATCAGGATGGTGCGCTCAAACTGGCCGGTTTTGGCGGCGTTGATACGGAAATAGGTCGACAGCTCCATCGGGCAACGCACGCCCTTCGGCACGTAGACGAAGGTGCCGTCGGAAGCCACCGCGGCGTTCAGCGCGGCGAAGAAGTTATCGTTGGACGGCACCACCCGCCCCAGGTATTGGCGCACCAGATCCGGGTACTCCTGGATCGCTTCGCCGAACGAGCAGAAGATCACCCCGCTCTCCGCCAGTTTTTCACGGTAGGTGGTGGCGACCGAGACCGAGTCGAAGATGGCGTCCACCGCCACCTCGCTGCCCTCGCGTACCGGCACGCCGAGCTGGTTGAACGCCAGCTCCACTTCGCTGGTCAGGTAATCTTTTTCCGTCGCCGCGCCCGTTTGCTGCTCGGCGCCGGGTTGCGAACCGCAGGCGTCGTCGCAGCTGCCGCAGGACGGCGCCGAATAGTAACTGTAGTCCTGGTAGTTCAGGCGATCGTAATTGGCCTTCAGCCAGTGCGGTTCTTCCATCTGCAGCCAGGCGCGATAGGCCTCGAGGCGGAATTCCAGCATCCACTCGGGTTCGTTGCGCTTGGCCGAGATGGCGCGCACCACCTCTTCGTTGATGCCCTTGGCCAACTCATCGGTTGCCAGCTGGGTGAAGAAGCCTTCTTTGTAGCGACCTTCGCTGACCCAAGCCTGCACTTCATTAGGCATTTCTACATTGCTTCGTGTCATGTTGATTGCATCGCTCAAACGCCAAAACTCTCGCCGCACCCGCAGGCATGCTGAGCTTTAGGGTTGTTGAATTTGAAGATCTGGTTCAGCCCTTCACGGACATAATCGACCGTGGTGCCATCGATAAACGGCATCGCCTTCAGCGGCACATACAGTTTGGCGCCGTCGCGCTCAAACAGCAGATCGTCATCGGCGGGGTCGCGGGTCAGATCCAGCACATAGGCAAAGCCGGCGCAGCCGGATTGTTTCACCCCTAGCTGCAGCCCTTTCACCTGCGGATCCTGCTGCATCAGTTTCGTTATTTGTCTTACGGCGCTGTCGCTGAGCGAAATGCCTTGCCAGACATTTTCATCCAGAGAAAAAGTGCCGACATTTTCCGTTTGCATAGGGTCTACCTCACACTCGTGTTTGGCCACAGCCAATCTGGGTTGCTTATATGTTAGTGATAACGATTATCACTTCAACCGTTTGTTTTGCGGGGGTATCCGCCGCGAGCGCGGTTTTTCGCTGCGGCGCGCGGCAAGCCAACGGGACATCCGTGGCGGCTTGCGGCGTCAGGCGGCAAGGTGTGCATGCTATCCCTATGAATTTGTTATCTATCCTGCATCACCGTACCGCACTCCCCGGTGGCCCGTCAGCGTTACAGCGCCACGGTGCGTTGCCGTTCTAAACATTCATAGAAAATACCTATTTCTGCATTCTGTCTGTCGTAAATGTGCGTTTATCGGCATTTCTCGCCCTGTGCGGACTGAGAGGCTGCTGATTAAAGTTTAGTCGCTCTGGATCAAGTTGGGCCGCCGAGGGCCAATTGCCACCCTACACAACAAAAAAACGCCGTATCGGGGATTGATCGGCAACGCGGCAGTTTATATGATAATGATTATCATTCAATTTGAATTTGAGCGCGAAGCCAATGACTCTTACGATCAACGCATGGTTGCTGGGCAAGATTGACGAATACAAATTCAGCGTGCGCGACGCCACGGTGGACTTTTATATGGCCGAAGCGGCGCTGCGACGCCCGGAATGCAATATTGATCATCTGAAGCGATACAACAGCGTCAGCCTGACCATGGCCAATCTGTGCCTGGAGAACGGCGACGACGACAGCTACCTGCACGCGCTCAGCAAGCTGCACAACCGGCTGATCGTCGAGATCAACAATCCGCAGCGCTGCCAGCTGTTTCGGGTGCAAAGCTACCACTTCGCACGCCACACGCTGACGCTGATCTGCCAAAAATATGCGATGGAAGGCACCTGGGAGAAGGCGAACGCGTTTCAGAAGGACTTCGTCAAACGCGTGCCGTTTCAACTGTAAAGCGATGCGTTCCGCAGGCCGCTGGCCTGCGGAAGCCGACGGGGATCAGTCGATGACCGCCGTGGTCAGACGCGAGGTGCAGCACAGCCGGTCGCGCGCGTCGAAGATCTCTATCTGCCACACCTGATGGCGGCGGCCCACGTGCAGCGCACGGCACACCCCGCGCACCTGCCCATCGAACACCGCGCGCAGGTGGTTGGCGTTGATCTCCAGCCCCACCACTTTCTGCTCGCCTTCGCTGCACAGGTAGCCGGCCATCGATCCCATCGATTCCGCCAGCACCACCGACGCTCCGCCGTGCAACAGCCCGAACGGCTGCCGGGTACGGCCATCGACCGGCATGGTGGCCTCGAGGAAATCCTCGCCCATCTGGGTAAACTCGATGCCCACATGGCTGACCATGCAGCCGTCACCGGCGCGGTTCAGCTGCTCCAGCGATGTTTCACGTTTCCACAATTTCACTCAATCATCTCCAGAAGTGCCTGTAATGGGTGGCGCACGCCATTGCCCTCGATGCGTTTCACCTGGCTGCGGCACGAATAGCCGGTCGCCAGGCAGCGCTGCCGCGGCAAACGCTGCAGCGTCGGATGCCATGATAGCTCATAAATGCCGAGCGAGTTTTGCAGGTTCTTGGCTTCGTGGCCGTAAGTGCCCGCCATGCCGCAGCAGCCGACGCTGACGTTCTCCAGTTTGGCGCCGAAGCGGGCGAAGATCGCCGCCCACTGTTGGCCGCTGGCCGGCAGCGCGGTAGTTTCGGTGCAGTGGCCGAACAGATACCAGGGCTCGCCGGTCGCCGGCTGTTCGGCGCGATCCGCGATCCGCTGTTGCAACCATTCATGCACCAGCTGCACCTGGAAATCGCCGCGCTCGGCGCCGAGGATCTCGCGGTATTCGTCGCGGTAGCACAGCACCAGCGCCGGATCGACGCCCACCATAGGCATGCCGAGCTGCGCCACGCGGTTGAGGAAATCGGCGGTTTTGCGTGCGGTGCGGGCAAAACGCGTCAGGAAACCTTTCACATGCTGCGCCTTGCCGTTCGGCGAGAACGGCAGCAGCACCGGTTTATAGCCGAGCTTCTCCACCAGCCGCACGAAATCCGCCACCACTTTGGCGTCGTAATAGCTGGTGAACGGATCCTGAACGATCAGCACGTGCTCTGCGCGTTGCTCGGCGCTCAACCCTTCCAACTGCTCCAGCGTCAACGTGGTCGCGCGGTGGCCGGACAGCTGCTGACGCAGCGTCGGGCTGGACAACAGCGGCAGATCGACCATGCCGATGGCGTTGCGGCTCATCTCCCGCAGCCACGGCTGGCGGAAGAAGAAGTTGAACACCTTCGGCGCGCGGGCCATCAGCGGGGTGTAGCTCTCCACGCCGGCGACCATGTAGTCGCTCACCGGGCGCAGATAGCGGGTGTGGTAGAGCTGCAGGAAGCGCGAACGGAACCCCGGCACGTCAATCTTGATCGGGCACTGGGTGGAGCAGGCCTTGCAGGCCAGGCAGCCGGACATCGCTTCTTTCACTTCGTGCGAGAAGTCATACTCGCCTTTGCCGGCGTGCCAGCTGTTGCGGGTCTTTTCGATCACGCCGCGCAAGCTGAGGCGCTGCTGCGGCAGCTGTTTCTCCAGCGCCAGCGGATCCACGCCCTGCTCGGCCAACAGACGCAGCCACTCGCGCACCAGCGTCGCCCGCCCTTTCGGCGAATGAATGCGGTTGCCGCTGATCTTCATCGACGGGCACATCGGGCTGCGCACGTCGAAGTTGAAACACAGGCCGTTGCCGTTACACTCCAGCGCGCCGCGGAACGAGGTGCGCACCTCGACCGGGATCTGGCGATCGAAAGTGCCGCGTTTGACCGCGTCCACCTGCATCATCGGCGCATCCACCGCCAGCGGCGCACAGATCTTGCCCGGGTTCAGGCGGTTATCCGGATCGAACGCCGCCTTGATGCGGCGCAGCTCCTCAAACAGCGTTTCCCCGAAGAATTCAGGGCTGTATTCCGCACGGAAGCCTTTGCCGTGCTCGCCCCACAGCAGGCCGCCGTATTTGGCGGTCAGCGCCACCACCCGATCGGAGATCTGTTTCATCAGCACTTCCTGCTGCGGGTCGCACATGTCGAGCGCCGGGCGCACGTGCAGCACCCCGGCGTCGACGTGGCCGAACATGCCATAGCTCAGGTTGTGCTCGTCGAGCAGTTGACGGAACTCGACGATATAGTCAGCCAGGTGCTGCGGCGGCACGCAGGTGTCCTCGGCGAACGGAATCGGCTTGGCGCGCCCTTTGGCGTTGCCCAGCAACCCGACCGCTTTCTTGCGCATGTTGTAAATGCGCTCGATGCCCGCCAGATCGCCGCAGATCTGGTATCCGATCACGCCGCCCTGCCGCTGTGCGATCAATTCGTCCAGCCGTTGGCACAGGGCCTCCATCTGGCCGTCGATCAGCGCCCGATCGTCACCGGCGAACTCGACGATGTTCAGCCCGAGCATCTCTTTGTCCGGCACGTCGGCGATCAGCTCGTTCACCGAGTGCCAAACGATATCTTCACGCGCCAGGTTCAGCACCTTGGAGTCGATGGTTTCCACCGACAGCGCCTTGGCTTCGACCATAAAGGGCGCATTGCGCAGCGCCGAGTCGAAGGAGTCGTACTTTACGTTGACCAGGCGACGCACCTGCGGCAGCGGCGTGATGTCCAGCCGCGCTTCGGTGATAAACGCCAGCGTGCCTTCGGCGCCGGTCAGGATGCGCGTCAGATCGAAGGTTTGCAGATCGTCGCTCAGCACATGGCGCAGGTCGTAGCCGGTGAGGAAACGGTTGAGCTTGGGGAATTTTTCCAGGATCAGCGCGCGCTGCTCGCGGCAGCGGTTCAGCACCGTGCGATAGATGCGCCCTTCGGCGGTCTCTTCCAGAGCAATCGTTTCCGCCAGCGTCGTCGGCATGGCGCGGGTATCGATCATCTCGCCACCCAGCAGCACCGCCCGCAGGCCCAATACGTGATCGGAGGTTTTGCCGTACACCAGCGAGCCTTGGCCGGAGGCGTCGGTATTGATCATGCCGCCCAGGGTAGCGCGGTTGCTGGTGGAGAGTTCCGGCGAGAAGAAGTAGCCGAACGGCCGCAGATATTGATTCAGTTGGTCCTTAATCACCCCGGCTTCGACTTTTACCCACCCCTGTTCGACGTTGATCTCCAGAATGCGGTTCATATGGCGCGACATATCGACCACGATGCCGGTATTGAGCGACTGGCCGTTGGTGCCGGTGCCGCCGCCGCGCGGGCTGAAGGTCAGCGTTTTGAAGCGTTCTTCACCCGCCAGGCGGGCGATCAGCGCCACATCGGCGGTGGAACGGGGAAACACCACCGCATCGGGCAACAGCTGATAGATGCTGTTGTCGGTGGCCATCGTCAGCCGGTCGGCGTAGCTGGTGGCGGTATCGCCGTTGAATCCGTTTTGCTTCAGTGCTTCCAAAAAGTCGAGCACCCGTTGAACGAGGCCGGGCGCCTGAGAAATCTGTGGGATCATTCGCTTTTTTGACCCTGTCCGTCTATTTTTTATGCGCTGATGTACGCTGAATCGGGCCTTTAATTCAGACCCACCCTATTTTTTAGTGACACTAAAAACTAACATACTCGTTTAGTGAAGGCATTCACATTATTACCGCCCTGCGAGCGCTGCCACAGGCGGCCGCCCGGCGGTGAGAAACCGACCGACAGGCACCCCGATTCGCCGGTGCCAGGGATTAAATTGACCAGGATGAGAAGCCACTGATGCCACTCCCGCAATCGCGTTACGACTTACCGCGAATTATTTTCGGCGTGCTGTTTATCGCCATCATGATCGTCGCCTGTTTCTGGGTGATCCAACCGTTTATTCTCGGCTTCGCCTGGGCGGGCATGGTGGTGATCGCCACCTGGCCGCTGCTGCTCAAACTGCAAAAGCTGCTGTGGGGCCGCCGCTCGCTGGCGGTGCTGGTCATGACCCTGCTGCTGATCTTGCTGTTCATTCTGCCCATCTCCCTGCTGATCAGCAGCGTGGTGGATAACAGTGCGCCGCTGATCGCCTGGGCCAGTTCGCCGGGCAAACTGCATATTCCCGATCTCGCCTGGCTGCAATCCGTGCCGATGATCGGCGACAAGCTTTATACCAGCTACCACACGCTGGTTAACGCCGGCGGCGCCGCGCTGCTGGCGAAGGTACAACCTTACTTCGGCCAGACCGCCACCTGGTTCGTGGCGCAGGCGGCGCATATCGGCCGTCTGCTGCTGCACTGCGCGCTGATGCTGCTGTTCAGCGCCTTGCTTTATGCGCGCGGCGAGCAGGTGGCGTTGGGCATCCGCCACTTTGCGGTGCGCCTGGGTTCTGCGCGCGGCGATGCGGCGGTGCTGCTGGGTGGCCAGGCGATCCGTGCGGTGGCGCTGGGCGTGGTGGTGACGGCGCTGGTGCAGTCGGTGCTGGGCGGCATCGGTCTGGCAGTGAGCGGCATTCCGGCCGCCACCCTGCTGACGATGCTGATCTTCATCTGCTGCGTGGCGCAATTGGGGCCGCTGTTGGTGCTGGTGCCGGCCATCATTTGGCTGTACTGGCACGGCGACACCACCTGGGGCACCGTGCTGTTGGTCTGGAGCTGCGTAGTGGCCACGCTGGATAACGTGCTGCGCCCGGTGTTGATCCGCATGGGCGCCGATCTGCCGCTGCTGCTGATCCTGTCAGGCGTTATCGGCGGCTTGCTGGCCTTCGGCATGATTGGCCTGTTCATCGGCCCGGTGGTATTGGCGGTGTCTTATCGCCTGCTGACCGCCTGGATGGATGAAGCGCCGGAGCCGACCACCGCGCCGGAGCAAGTGGTCGAAGAGCTGGAAAAACGCTAATTCCCCCTTCCGCCCGCATCGTCGGGCGGAATTTTTCGCCCGCGCATTATTCCTACCTCATTCGGGTAATATCCCTGTTGAATATAAAGCCGTTATATATTGATTAAGACGCAACGAATAAAAGGTGCAATGTAAATCCCTGTTTTGTTGCACACCGTAAAAAGAGAGAACGCCCGCAAATAAAATGTGATGCCGCTATTGATTAGGATGATTCTTAATGACTAGTGGCGTTCAAAAATTTAGTATTATGGCCATCTATTGCTTCAAATCACTGATTTTAAAGCAACCTTTCTGAACAATGTAATGCCATACATGTGAATTGCTGTGTGTAGTCTTTGCCCATCTCCTACGGTGGGCTTTTTTTTATTCTTTTTTCGCCAAGTTGATTATTTTACGCGCCGTTATTTACATTCAGAAATAAAAAGGCCGCAGCGTAAACTGCGGCCTGGCGTTTATGCCTTAGCGGTGCCGAGGCATTATTTCTTTTTCGACAAATTGATCCAGGTCTGCACTACGGTGTCCGGATTGAGCGACAGGCT
This sequence comes from Serratia sp. BFP-2025, assembly GCF_050880365.1. NCBI lineage: Bacteria > Pseudomonadati > Pseudomonadota > Gammaproteobacteria > Enterobacterales > Yersiniaceae > Serratia > Serratia sp. BFP-2025. The sequence goes on from NZ_JBPAFV010000001.1 coordinate 1,866,109, forward strand.
GTCGATGCCCTGCTCCATCAGCCACTCGGCGAAGTCTTCGTGGTCGGAAGGCCCCTGGCCGCAGATGCCGACGTATTTGCCGTGGCGCTTGGCCGCCTGAATCGCCATCGACAGCAGCGCTTTCACCGCCTCGTTGCGTTCGTCGAACAGCTCCGACACCACGCCCGAGTCGCGATCCAGCCCCAACGCCAGCTGTGTCATGTCGTTGGAACCGATGGAGAAGCCGTCGAAGTGCTCCAGGAACTGATCCGCCAACAGCGCATTGGACGGGATCTCGCACATCATGATCACTTTCAGCCCGTTTTCGCCGCGCTTCAGCCCCTGACGAGCCAGTTCGGCCACCACCGCTTCCGCCTGCGCCACGGTACGCACAAACGGCACCATGATTTCGACGTTGGTCAGCCCCATTTCGTTACGCACGCGTTTCACCGCCTCGCACTCCAGCGCGAAACAATCGCGGAAGCTGTCGGCCACGTAGCGGCCGGCGCCGCGGAAGCCCAGCATCGGGTTCTCTTCGTGCGGTTCATACTTGTCGCCGCCCACCAGGTTGGCGTACTCGTTGGATTTAAAGTCGGACAGGCGCACGATCACGCGCTTCGGCCAGAAAGCGGCGCCCAGCGTCGCGATGCCTTCAGTCAGACGGCCGACGTAGAACTCGACCGGATGATCGTAACCCTGCATCAACGCGCGGATCTCGTTTTGCAGCGCCGGCGTTTGCTGATCGAACTCCAGCAACGCGCGCGGGTGCACGCCGATCATGCGGTTGATGATAAATTCCAGCCGCGCCAGGCCCACGCCTTCGTTCGGCAGGCGCGCGAAGTCGAAGGCGCGATCCGGGTTGCCGACGTTCATCATGATCTTCAGCGGCAGCTCAGGCAGTTCGGTCACTTCGGAGCTCTGCACGCTGAAGTCCAGCATATCGCTGTAAACGAAGCCGGTGTCGCCTTCCGCGCAGGAAACGGTAACTTTCTGGCCGTCTTTCAGCACGTCGGTGGCGTGGCCGCAGCCCACCACCGCCGGAATGCCCAGCTCGCGCGCGATGATAGCCGCGTGACAGGTGCGCCCGCCGCGGTTGGTGACGATCGCGGCGGCCTTCTTCATGATCGGTTCCCAATCCGGGTCGGTCATGTCGGTCACCAGCACATCGCCCGGCTGGATACGATCCATTTCGCTGATGTCGTGGATCACTTTCACCGGGCCGGCGCCGATACGGTGGCCGATGGCGCGGCCTTCCACCAGCACCGGGCTGGAGCCGTTCAGCTGGTAACGTTCCATGGTCTGCTCGTTGGAGCGTACGGTTTCCGGGCGCGCCTGCACGATCAGCAGCTTGCCGGTATGGCCGTCTTTCGCCCACTCGATATCCATCGGGCGGCCGTAATGTTTTTCGATCAGGATCGCCTGCTGCGCCAGCGCCTGCACCTCGTCATCCGTCAGCGAGAAACGGCTGCGCTGCGCTTCCGGCACGTCTTCGATGCGCACCTGCTTACCGTGATCCTGCGACGGCGCGTACACCATGCGGATCTTTTTCGAGCCCAGGTTGCGGCGCACGATCGCCGGCTTGCCGTTCTGCAGCGTCGGTTTGTGCACGTAGAACTCATCCGGGTTCACCGCGCCCTGCACCACCATCTCACCGAGACCGAAAGCGGAGGTGATGAACACCACCTGATCAAAGCCGGACTCGGTGTCGATGGTGAACATCACGCCCGAGGAGGCCAGATCGGAACGCACCATGCGCTGCACACCTGCCGACAGCGCCACGCCGCGGTGGTCATAGCCCTGGTGTACGCGATAAGAGATGGCGCGGTCGTTGAACAGCGACGCGAACACGTGCTTGATCGCCACCATCACGGCGTCGATGCCCTGCACGTTGAGGAAGGTTTCCTGCTGGCCGGCAAAGGACGCGTCCGGCATATCTTCCGCCGTGGCGGAGGAGCGCACGGCAAAAGAGGCTTCAGGCTCGCCGTCGGCGAGCTGTTGGTAAGCCTGATGAATTTCACGCTCGAACTCGGCGTGGAACGGCGTGTCGATCACCCATTGGCGGATCTGGGCGCCGGCCTTGGCCAGCTGTGCAACGTCGTCAACGTCAGTCTGATCCAGTAACTGATAGATGCGCTGGTTAACACCGCTTTGTTCGAGAAAATCGTTAAACGCCTGCGCGGTGGTGGCAAAACCGTTTGGCACGGCCACGCCCAAATCGGAAAGATTGGTGATCATTTCACCGAGGGAGGCGTTTTTGCCGCCGACACGGTCAACGTCGTGCATGCCAAGCTGGTTGTACCAAAGCACATTACGCAAGTCTGGGCCATTGTTGGACATCGAGACAATCCTTATTGCTATCAGTAGGGTAAAGACGGATTTAATTCGCTTGCTTTACGGCGCCGCTAACACGGAGCCGAATCAGACTAGCACACTGATCTGGGGAAAATGGAAAGGTGAATCGATCAACCCACTGAAGAAAGTGGTTTTTAAGAGAATGTCCTAACCGGCTGATTTGGCTGGGAACCGTTCCCAATCGCACGAAAAGCTTAGTTCTCAACAAATTACGCTCTTTTTAAACTTCTGTTTTAATGACCGCGCAAACGCTACCGTTTTTGTTGAAAATAGCGGCAAATTTGCGTTTCAGATGCAAAGCGTCGTTGCACCGCGATTTTTACCGCCGCCAGGGCGCGCTTTTTTTCACCTGCCGCCGAAAGGCGGTTTACCGCCCTGCCGTCACAATTTTTTCCCTCGCCCCTTTACCGACGGATCCTCTGCGGCCCATGATATTGGCAGTGATGACAGCAGGAACACCGTTTTCAGGTAAGGAGCCTCGGGTGGAAAGAAGCGTTTTTTATATTTCTGATGGTACGGCGATCACCGCCGAAGTGCTGGGACACGCGGTGCTGTCGCAGTTTCCGGTCACGGCGACCACGTACACCCTGCCGTTTGTCGAAACCGAGGCGCGCGCTCGCGCAGTTCGCCAGCAAATCGATGATATCTATAATGAAACTGGCGTGCGTCCGCTGGTGTTTTACTCCATCATCTCGCCGGAAGTGCGCGACGTGATCGTTCAGAGCCAGGGCTTCTGCCAGGATATCGTGCAGGCGCTGGTCGGCCCGCTGCAGGGTGAGCTGGAGGTGGAGCCGACGCCGGTGCCGAACCGCACCCACGGCCTGACCGCCAGCAACCTCGGTAAGTACGACGCGCGCATTGCCGCCATCGACTATACCCTGGCACATGACGACGGCATTTCGCTGCGCAACCTCGATCAGGCGCAGGTGATCCTGCTGGGCGTGTCGCGCTGCGGCAAAACCCCCACCAGCCTCTATCTGGCGATGCAGTTCGGCATCCGCGCCGCCAACTATCCGTTTATCGCCGACGATATGGACAATTTGCACCTGCCGGCCTCGCTGAAACCGTTTCAGCATAAATTATTCGGTCTGACCATCGATCCGGAGCGCCTGGCGGCGATCCGCGAAGAACGGCGTGAAAACAGCCGCTACGCTTCATTGCGCCAGTGCCGCATGGAGATCGCCGAGGTCGAGGCGCTGTTCCGCAAAAACCAAATCCGCTACCTCAATACCACCAACTATTCGGTCGAAGAGATCTCCACCAAAATCCTCGATATCCTCGGCATGAGCCGCCGCATGTTCTGATCTTTCCCTCGCGGGGCCGTCGCGCCCCGCCACCTGCCGTTTATTTCAGCAGCAGCTGATTTTTTTGTGCTTTTTTTCGCGGCTTTGATCAACAGAACGCAATCTCTACGGTTGAATTCAGCGCTTTTTGCGTTATTGTGATCGCCATCACTTCCCGGCACTCCTGCCGCAGAGAAGAACAGTTTCCAGGGAACAACATGCACAAAACAGATGAACTGCGGACCGCGCGCATCGACAGCCTCGTCACGCCGCAAGCGTTGGCAGACAAGCTGCCGATCTCGGCGGCCGTCGCCGATAACGTGACAGCGTCACGCAAACGCATTGAAAAAATCCTCACCGGCGAAGATCGCCGCCTGCTAGTGGTGATCGGCCCCTGCTCCATTCACGATCTCGACGCCGCCGTCGATTACGCCGGCCGGCTGAACGCCCTGCGCGAACGTTACCAGGACCGCCTGGAGATCGTGATGCGCACCTATTTCGAAAAACCGCGCACCGTCGTTGGCTGGAAAGGCCTGATCTCCGATCCGGCGCTGGACGGCACTTTCCAGGTGAACCGCGGCATCGAAATGGCGCGCCGCCTGCTGCTGGAAGTGAACCAGCTCGGCCTGCCGACCGCCACCGAATTCCTGGACATGGTGGTCGGCCAATATATCGCCGATCTGATCAGCTGGGGCGCCATCGGCGCGCGCACCACCGAAAGCCAGATCCACCGTGAAATGGCCTCGGCGCTCTCCTGCCCGGTCGGCTTCAAAAACGGCACCGACGGCAATACCCGCATCGCCATCGACGCCATTCGCGCGGCACGCGCCGGGCACATGTTCCTGTCGCCGGACAAACATGGTCAGATGACCATCTACCAGACCAGCGGCAACCCGTACGGCCATATCATCATGCGCGGCGGCAAGACGCCGAACTACCACGCCAGCGATATCGCCGCCGCCTGCGACAGCCTGCGCGAGTTCGATCTGCCGGAGCACCTGGTGATCGACTTCAGCCACGGCAACTGTCAGAAAATGCACCGCCGGCAGTTGGAAGTGGCCGACAACGTCTGCCAGCAGATCCGCGCCGGCTCCGCCGCCATCACCGGCGTGATGGCCGAAAGCTTCCTGGTGGAAGGCACACAGAAAATCGTCGCCGGCCAGCCGTTGACCTATGGCCAGTCGATCACCGATCCTTGCCTGAGCTGGTCCGACAGCGAACAGCTGTTGGCGATGCTGGCGGATGCGGTCGATAGCCGTTTCTAACGCCGCACAGGCCGGGGCCTTGCCCCGGCTTTATTCATCCCGACCTGCTCATCTATACTGATTGCAACGCTTTAGCACCCGCCGAAATGCACTGGGAGCCCCGGCATGATTCACTCTCTGTTATCCATTCCCTGCGTCACGCTGCAGGGCGAGCAAAAAACGCTGGGCGATTTCCCGGCGCGCGCTTACCTGGTGGTCAACACCGCCAGCAAGTGCGGCTTCACCCCGCAATACCGCGGGCTGGAAAATCTGTGGCAATACTATCGCGAGCGCGGGTTGATGGTGCTCGGCTTCCCCTGCAACCAGTTTGGTTCTCAGGAACCCGGCAGCCCGCTGGAGATCGCCAACTTTTGCAGCCTCAACTACGGCGTCAGCTTTCCGCTGTTCAGCAAGATAGAGGTCAACGGCCCCGGCGCCCACCCGCTGTTCAATGAGCTGAAACGCCTGGCGCCCGGCATTCTCGGCAGTCGCCGCATCAAGTGGAACTTCACCAAATTCCTGCTGACCGCCGACGGCCAGCGCGTCACGCGTTTTGCGCCGATCACCAAACCCGAGCGTCTGTTCGACCGTATCGAAACCCTGCTGAAATAATCCTCTTTTTTTGCGGGCCGAACGCGCTCGGCCCGCCGCCAGATGCCCATACGGCAAAAAGGTTCCATCGGTAAGAAAATTTTCCTTGATGTAACCTTTCCTTCACATGATAATGATTCTCAGTTTGATATTAATTACCATTTAATGGTCTGTTTTTTAAGCACAATGATGATGGATACTGCCAACACGCCAACCCCCGCCGCCGCGGCCCCGAACGAGCACAGCGCAAACGCGCCGCCCAGCTACGACAGCGCACAGCTGCTCGGCGCCGACGGCATCGCGTTCATTACCCATCAGGGCCAGCGCTATCAACTGCGGCAGACCAAAGCCGGGAAATTGATCCTGACCAAATAACCACAGAATCCTCAAACGCCAGCCACCCCGATCGTTTGATCCAGGCAGCCAGCAAATCTATTGATATGTTTTATTACATACGGAGAGTTGCACCATGCCTCTGACATTTTCCACCCGGCTGCGTTTTTCCGCTTTGAGTCTGGCGATTGCCTGCGCTCTGCCTACGGTGGCCTTGGCACAAAACACCAGCACAACATCCCCTTCCAACGCGGCAGCGGCTAAAAAAACCAAAGCCGCCGACGAGACCATGACCGTGGTCGCCACCGGCAACCAACGCAGCAGCTTTGAAGCGCCGATGATGGTCACGGTCATCGAAGGCAATTCGCCGGAAAGCCAGACCGCCACCTCCGCCGCCGATATGCTGCGGCGCGTGCCGGGCATCACCGTCAACGGCACCGGGCGCAGCAACGGCCAGGATGTGACGATGCGCGGCTATGGCAAGAACGGCGTGCTGACGCTGGTCGACGGCATTCGCCAGGGGACCGATACCGGCCACATCGGCGGCACCTTCCTCGATCCGGCGCTGGTGAAGCGCATTGAAATCGTGCGCGGCCCCTCTGCGTTGCTGTACGGCAGCGGCGCACTGGGTGGCGTCATCGCCTACGAGACCGTCGATGCCGCCGATCTGCTGCTGCCGGGCCACGATACCGGGTTCCGCGTCTACGGCACCGCCGGCACCGGCGATCACAGTCTGGGCATGGGCGCCAGCGCCTACGGCAAGACCGATAACCTCGACGGCCTGCTGTCGTTCGGCACCCGCGACGTCGGCAATCTGCGCCAGGGTAACGGTTTTGACGCCCCTAACGATGAAACCATCAGTAACGTGCTGGCCAAAGGCACCTGGAAGATCGACGACAACCAGTCGCTGAGCGGCGATCTGCGTTATTACAACAACGACGCCCAAGAGCCGAAAAACCCGCAAACGCCGGGCAGCTCTAGCGGCAACCCGATGACTAACCGTTCCACCATCCAGCGCGACGCCGCTCTGAGCTATAAGCTCAAGCCGGTCGGCCAGGATTGGCTGGACGCCACCGCCAGACTGTACACCTCGGAAGTCAAAATCAACGCGCACAACGCCGGCGCGACCGACGAATTCCGCAAGCAGACCACCAACGGCGGCAAGCTGGAAAACCGCACGCGCCTGTTCGCCGACAGTTTCGCGTCGCACCTGTTGACCTACGGCTCCGAGGTTTATCAACAGAAACAGCAGCCGGGCGGCGCCACCACCAGCTTCCCGCAGGCCAAGATCAACTTCGCCTCCGGTTGGCTGCAGGATGAAATTACGCTGCGCGACATTCCGGTCACCGTGCTGGCCGGCACTCGCTATGACGATTATAAGGGCAGCAGCCAGGGCCATGATGACGTCAAGGCTGACAAATGGTCTTCCCGTGGCGCGCTGAGCTACTCGCCGACTGACTGGCTGATGCTGTTCGGCTCCTATTCCCAGGCCTTCCGCGCCCCAACCATGGGCGAGATGTACAACGATTCGCGCCACTTCCCCGGCAACTATTGGGTGCCTAACCCGAATCTGCGGCCGGAAACCACCAGCACCACCGAAGCCGGTTTCGGCCTGCGCTTCGACGATCTGCTGATGGCGGATGACAGCCTGCAATTCAAGGCTAGCTATTTCGACACCGACGCCAAGGACTACATCAGCCTGTACGTCACCCGCACGCAAACCGCTTCAACCAATATCTCCCGCGCCAAGATCTGGGGTTGGGACACCTCGCTTAACTACCAGACCCAGTGGTTTAACTGGGATCTGGCCTACAACCGTACGCGCGGTAAGGACAAGTCACGCAATGGCGAGCTGAACGCGAAAAGCGGCGATTGGCTGGCCGACATCAGCCCGGACACCGTCACCAGCTCGCTGGACGTGCCGTTGGGCGAAACCGGCCTGTCCGCCGGTTGGGTCGCCACCTTCGCCGAACGCGCCACCCGCGTACAAGCCGGGTCTCCAGAACAAGGCGGTTACGGCGTCAACGACTTCTATCTGAGCTACAAGGGCCGCGACCGCCTGCAGGGCGTCACCACCACCGTGGTGCTGGGCAACGCCTTCGACAAAGAATATTACTCGCCGCAGGGCGTCCCGCAGGATGGCCGCAACGCCAAACTGCTGGTCAGCTACCAGTGGTGATCATTTGACTATCTGGCGGACACCGACGTGTCCGCCGTTCGCATCACAGCGCAGGAGAATCCCGCATGAGCAACACCCTGTACGAACGCTACCAACAGGCTAAAATCGACCATCCCGGCAAATACGCTCGCGATCTGGCGGCGCTGCTCGGCGTCAGCGAAGCGGAGCTGACGCACGCTCGCGTCGGCCACGACGCCCGCCGCCTGCAGGCCGACGCTCGCACCCTGCTCACCGAACTCGAGCAGGTGGGCGTCACCAAGTCCATCACTCGCAACAGCTATGCGGTGCATGAGCAGATGGGCCGCTACCGCAATCAGCACCTCAACGGCCACGCCGGGCTGATCCTCAACCCGCGCGAGCTGGATCTGCGTCTGTTCCTCAACCACTGGACCAGCGTCTTCGCCATGAGCGAAACCAACAAGCGCGGCGTGCGCCACAGCATCCAGTTCTTCGATCAACAGGGCGATGCGCTACACAAGGTCTACACCACCGAGGAAACCGATCTGCCGGCCTGGATGGCGCTGGTGGAACGCCACCTGAGCGATGAAAACCCGGCGCTGGCGCTGCAGCCCGCCGAGACGAGCACCGCAGATGAAACGACGCAGGATCATGCCAAAATCGACGGTGAATGGCGCGCAATGACCGACGTTCACCAGTTTTTCCAGCTGCTCAGCCGCAACAAGCTGACGCGCCAGCAGGCATTCCGCGCCGTCGGCGACGATCTGGCCTATCAGGTGGACAACAGCGCGCTGTCGCAGCTGCTGGAAGCGGCGCAGCAACTGCAAAATGAGATCATGATCTTCGTCGGCAACCGCGGCTGCGTACAGATCTTCACCGGCCAGATCGAACGTCTGATGCCGCAGGAAGGTTGGATCAACGTGTTCAACCGCCGCTTCACGCTGCACCTGATCGAAGACGCCATCGCCGAAAGCTGGATCACTCGCAAACCCACCAAGGACGGCATCGTCACCAGCCTGGAGCTGTTCGCCGCAGACGGCACGCAGATTGCGCAGCTGTACGGCCAACGCACCGAAGGCCAGCCGGAACAAACCCAGTGGCGCGAGCAGGTCGCCGCGCTTGCTCCCAAGGACATCGCCGCATGAAATCATCCTTGATCCGCCGCCTGGCGCTGATGATGACGCTGACGCTGCCGCTCACTGCGGCAGCGGCGCAGCGCATCGTCTCGATCGGCGGCGACGTGACGGAAATCGCCTTCGCGCTCGGCGCCGGCGACGAAGTGATCGCCCGCGACAGCACCAGCCTGAATCCGGAAGCGGTGAAAAAGCTGCCTGACGTCGGCTATATGCGCCAGCTGAACGCCGAAGGCATTCTGGCGCTGAAGCCGACGCTGGTGTTGACGACCGAGCTGGCGCAGCCGGCGCTGGTGCTCAAACAGCTGGCAGACAGCGGCGTCAACGTGGTCAGCGTGCCGGGCGACACCACCCTGCAGGCGGTGCCGCAGAAAATCGCCGCGATCGCCGCCGCACTGCAGCGCGTTGAGCAAGGCAAGCGGCTGAGCCAGCGCTATCAACAACAGCTGGCGGCGGTCGATACCGCCCCGCTGCCGGTGAAGGTGTTGTTCGTGATGAGCCACGGCGGCATCACGCCAATGGCCGCCGGGCAGCATACCGCCGCCGACGCGGTGATCGCCGCCGCGGGATTGAAAAACGCCATGCAGGGCTTTGACCGCTACCGCCCGCTGTCGCAGGAAGGCGTGATCGCCAGCGCGCCGGACCTGCTGCTGGTCACTACCGACGGCGTGCGCACCCTCGGCGGTGAGCAGCAGCTGTGGACGCTGCCGGGCCTGGCGCTGACGCCGGCGGGCAAACAGCGGCGCGTGCTGATCGTCGATGACATGGCGCTGCTGGGCTTCGGCCTGGAAACGCCGGCGGCGTTGGCCAAACTGCGTCACGCGGCGGAGCAAAAGTAATGCGCTGTCGCACCTCGCCGCAGCTGGCCATTATCGGCCTGCTGGTACTGTTGACGCTGCTGGCGCTGGTCGCCGCCAATCTCGGCGCGCTGACGCTGTCGTTTCGCACTCTGTGGCGCGAACCGTTCAGCGATGCCGCCTGGCACATCTGGCTGAATATCCGCCTGCCGCGCGTGTTGCTGGCGGTGGTGATCGGCTGCGCGTTGGCGGTGTCCGGCGCAGTGATGCAGGGGCTGTTCCGCAACCCGCTGGCGGATCCGAGCCTGCTGGGCATCAGCAGCGGCGGCGCGCTGTTTGTCGCGCTGTTCATCGTGATGCCGCTGGCGCTGCCGGTGACGATCGCGCTGTACGGCCACATGCTGGCGGCGTTCCTCGGCAGCCTGCTGGTGTCGTTGTTGATCTACGGCATCAGCCGCAGCGGGCACGGCAATCTGTCGCGCCTGCTGCTGGCGGGCATCGCCATCAACGCCCTGTGCATGGCAGCCATCGGCGTGCTTTCTTACGTCAGCAGCGATCAACAGCTGCGCCAATTCTCGCTGTGGATGATGGGCAGCCTCAGCCAGTCGCAATGGCCGACGCTGGCCGTTTCCGCCTCGCTGATCCTGCCCACGGCGCTGCTGACGCTGCTGCAGGCGCGTCGGTTGAACCTGCTGCAGCTGGGAGACGAAGAGGCCCACTACCTTGGGGTGAACGTCCAGCGCGCCAAGCTGCAGCTGCTGCTGTTGAGCGCGCTGCTGATCGGCGCGGCGGTGGCGATGAGCGGCGTGATCGGCTTCGTCGGTCTGGTGGTGCCGCATCTGGTGCGCATGCGCCTCGGCGGCGATCACCGCTGGCTGCTGCCCTGCTCCGCACTGGGCGGCGCCTGCCTGCTGTTGGTCAGCGACACGCTGGCGCGCACGCTGGTGGCGCCGGCCGAAATGCCGGTGGGGCTGATGACCAGCCTGATCGGCGGTCCTTACTTCTTGTGGCTGGTGATGCGCCAGCGGGAGCGAACCGGTGGATAACGCCGCCTGCCTGACGGCCCGGGAGCTGCGCTACAGCCTCGGCGTGCGCCGCTTGATCAACGACGTTTCGCTGAGCCTCGCCAGCGGTGAGATGGTGGCGATTATCGGCCCTAACGGCGCCGGCAAATCGACGCTGCTGCGCTTGCTGACCGGCTATCTGACGCCGGACTGCGGCGAATGCCGGCTGCTTGACCGCCCGCTGGAACACTGGGCGCCGCAGCAATTGGCCAAAGTCCGGGCCGTGATGCGTCAGTACAGCGATCTGGCGTTCCCCTTCAGCGTGGAAGAAGTGGTCAGCATGGGGCGGGCGCCGCACGGTAAACGCGACCAGCATCAGGCGATCCAACAGGTGATGGAACAAACCGACTGCCTGGCGCTGGCGCAGCGCGACTACCGTCAGCTTTCCGGCGGCGAACAGCAGCGGGTACAGCTGGCGCGGGTGTTGGCGCAGCTGTGGCAACCGCAGCCGTCCCCCGCCTGGCTGTTTCTCGACGAGCCGACCTCGGCGCTGGATCTGTACCACCAGCAGCACACCCTACGCTTGCTGCGCTCGCTGACGCGCCAACAGCCGCTGGGCGTCTGCTGCGTGCTGCACGATCTCAATCTGGCCGCGCTGTACGCCGATCGCATTCTGCTGTTGCATCAGGGCCGCCTGGTGGCAAGCGGCACGCCGCAGGAGGTGCTGCAGGCAGACATTCTCACCCGCTGGTATCAGGCCGATCTCGGCGTGGTGCATCATCCCGAAGCGCCGCTGCCGCAGGTCTATCTGCGGCAATAAAAATTCAAGGGCGCCATTAGGCGCCCTTTTTCATCTCAGCTGGAGCAGGAAATCTCCAGATGCTTGCCCCAATCCGGCGGCAGCGCAGCGAGATCGTCATACTCCGGCGCCTCGTCGAACGGCCGCAGCAAGGCCTGATGCAAGCGCTGCAAACGGCCCGCGTCGTCTTTCTCGGCATCCTCAATCGCCTGCTGCGCCAGATAGTTGCGCAGAATCAAACGCGGGTTCACCGCCTTCATCGCCCGTTGCCGCTCCGCATCGCTCACCTGCTCCTGCTGCAGGCGCTGGCGATACTGCTGATACCAGGCGTCGAACGCCGCACGGTCGATAAACTCGTCGCGCAGCGGCGACTGCGCCTGCTGCTGCTCGGTGTCGCTCAACAGGCGGAACGTGCGGGTATAGTCCCGTCCTTCCTGCGCCATCAGGCTCAACAGGCCGGTAAGCACGTCGTTATCCTGCGCCGTCGGCGTGAAGAAGCCGAGTTTGGCGCGCATCTGTTCGCCATAGGCGCGCATCAGCGCCGGTTCATACGCCGCCAGCGCCTGCTGCAGCTGTTCGGTGCTCATCAACCCCGACAGGGTTTGCGCCAGGCGATGCAGGTTCCACAGCGCCACCGCCGGTTGATTGTCGAAAGCGTAGCGCCCCTGATGGTCGGAGTGGTTGCAGATATAGCCGGGCTGGTAGTCATCGAGGAAGCCGTATGGGCCGTAATCGATGGTGATGCCAAGAATCGACATGTTGTCGGTGTTCATCACGCCATGAGCGAAGCCGACGGTTTGCCAATGGGCGATCAGGCGCGCCGTGCGTTCGACCACGTCGGTAAACCACAACAGATAGCGATCGGCCTGCTCCTGCAGCTGCGGCCAGTGACGAGCGATGACGAAATCCGCCAGCTGCCGCACCTGCTCCGGCTGTTTGCGGTAGTAAAAGTGTTCGAAGTGGCCGAAGCGCACATGGCTTTCCGCCACCCGCAGCAGCATCGCGCCGCGTTCCGGCTGCTCTCGGAACACCGGTTGGCCGCTGGTGACGATCGTCAACGCCCGGGTGGTGGGGATCCCCAGATGATGCAGCGCCTCGGAGGCCAGAAACTCGCGGATAACCGAGCGCAGCACCGCGCGCCCATCCCCCATGCGCGAATACGGCGTCAGCCCGGCGCCCTTCAGGTGCCAGTCGCGGTGGCTGCCGTCCGCCAGGCGCTGTTCGCCAAGCAAAATGCCGCGACCATCGCCCAGTTGCCCGGCCCAGACGCCGAACTGGTGGCCGCTGTACACCTGCGCCAGCGGCTGCATGCCCGGCAGCAGCGTTTCCCCCGCCCAAATCGGGGTTTTATCCTGAGTAAACCAGCTTTCATCCAGCCCCAGCTCGCGCGCCAGCGGCTCGCTATGGTACAGCAGGCGCGCATCCTTGAGCGGCGTCGGGTTCAGGGCGGTGTAAAAACCGGGTAACTGTTGGTAATAAGCGTTATCGAACTGCGGCATAGGCCCTCCGTTTCAGCGTAGTGTAGAGCCTGAACGGGCGGATTAACACCGAAGGAATGCAGGGAGAACGCATCCGCCTGTCGCCAGGACGGATGCGGGGGTTGCGCTTCCCCAACGGAGGAAGCGCGGTTTAACGCCGGCTGACAAACGCGGTTATCAGCAAAAAACGATGGTGAATAACGGCGACGGAGTCAGGATAAACATCCCGCCATTATTTACCCATTGTGTGTAGTTTTTTATATCACTTCTTAATTATTGAATTCGCTGGGCATCGCCAGCAAAGATTGCAGATTATCCACACCAACGCTGGGCCATAAAAAACCTTGCAGGCCTAAAACACCGGCGTATCTGAGTTTATTAAAGTACTCTTTTTTCTCTATTCCTCCGACGATCACGCCTTTACACAACAGATTGATATTCTTTAACAACGAGTCGATGACGACGTCATACCCCTGATGGGTAAACAGCTGCCAATAAAAACGCTTATCAATCTTAACGTAGTCAAACAAGCCATCGTACAACGCGGTCAACGTTGCTTTGCCGGAACCAAAATCGTCGAGCCACAGCGTAAACATTTCGCTTAATCGCTGCACGCTCGGGTTGTTCTTCCCGGCTGAAAGATTCGGAAAACTCTCACTCATTTCAAATGCAATAAAAGGGTATTGCCTGATCCATTGGCACAGCGCCGGATCGGAAAGAATAAGCTCGACGATGGTTTCTTCGATATTGATGGTCAATTGCACGCTGTTACCGGTAAACCAGGCAGCATGCCGTTCCGCCAGTTTCAATTGCTCATTAAATAACTCAATCCTTTGTTCAGGGGCCAATAAATTAATCCCAATTTCGGCCGGCATGGCTAAATCACCGTCTAGACTGTTGAAACGGCTCAACATTTCCACCGCCAACAGGCTACCCTCCATTGAGTAAACAGGTTGAAAAACATAGCTACTAATAAAGTCAGCTTCGAGTTGGATGTTCATTTTTATGCCACAGGATGAATGGCTAGCGTATCATCGTATATCAATATATTTTATCGATCAATCCTTCTGGGATTAATCGGAAATATCAATGCAAATGCCCATGAAATATCATTTAATTGATAGATTAAAGCTATACGACAATCGTCAATGGCGCAAAGAAAAGCAGCCTGACTTATGCCTGTTTTCTCGGCCCGCGCGTTGAACGAAAAGATATTTGGCTTAAGTAGAATGGATAACGGCAGGAATTTGACTTATCTCCTTTGTTTTAATTAAGAAAAATCTTAAATAAAGTAAAATAATCTTTCACCCGTAACGTCGATTTTTCCTGCCGTTAACGATGACTGATTAAATTTAATAACACATCAATTCCACCTGTTATTCGCCGCATTGAAAACGTAAAAAAGTGCCCACCTTGATTTTTAGAAAATCTACGCTACGCCCTGGCACATCGCCGGATTCAGGGATAAAAAAAGGGATGAGCACGCTCATCCCTTCATCCTCGCCAGCCTGCCGGTCAGCGGATTGTTTCGCTCAGCCATTGCCGCAGCTCGCTCAATTCGGCCGCCTGTTGCGGATAGTCCGCCATCAGACGATCACAGCACGCGGAAACCGGCTCGCTGCGGTATGCGCAGCCCACCAGCGCCTCCGCCAGCCGCTGCAGCGGAGCAGGATTCAAGCTGTCGGTGAACAGCTGCGCGCGGACAATGCCCCCCTTCTCCACATCGAAGAACAGGTCCACGCCGCCCCAGACGAAGCGTTCGTTCAGCAGGTGACTGAATGCCGGCGCTTTGCCAAAATTCCATTCCCAGCTGCTCTGTTTGGCGAACTGCGCGGCAAAATCGGGCAGATCGGGCAGCGCATCCGGCGAAATGATCTCCGGTTCGGCCGTTTCGCCATAGTGGGCGAAGAAGGCCTGCGCGATCGCCTCGCACACCTGCTCATGGCTGATGCCCGGCAAAAACTCCGCCAGATTGGCGACGCGCGAACGCACCGAGGCGATGCCCTTGGCCTGCAGCTTTTTGGGATCCGGATTCAGATAGTCCGCCAGCCGCTCCAGATCGGCGTTCAGCAGCAGCGTGCCGTGATGGAAACCGCGATCCTGCGTTTCGCGATAGGCCGAACCGGAGATTTTACGCGGCCCGTCGGCGGTTTCCATTACCAGGTCGTTGCGGCCCGAGGCGTCGGCGGTAACCCCCAACTGCCGCAACGCTTGCAGAATGATGTTGGTCGAGACGCTTTTGTCGTAACCCGGCTTGCCGGCCATAAAGGTAAAGCAGGTGTTGCCCAGGTCATGAAATACCGCCCCGCCGCCGCTGCTGCGCCGCGCCAGCCGAATGCCGTCCTGCTCCATGCGTCGGGTGTTGCACTCTTTCCAGGGGTTCTGCGACTGGCCAATCACCACCGTTTCGGCGTTACGCCACAGGAAGAGGATTTTTTGCGTGGTCATTTCGCGGAAGATGCACTCTTCCACCGCCAGGTTGAACCAGGGATCGTAGGAGTCGGAGATCAGTAAACGCAGGCTGTTCATGGCAGGCACCGTTCAAAACACGTGATGCCGCCATGATACACCAAATCAACGGGTTAAGGCTAAATGCGTCGCGCCTGCCAGTACACCCGCTTCCAGTAGACGTTATCGAGCGAGGAACGGATCACCCCGCGGCTGGTCGAAGCGTGGATAAATTGGTCGTTGGTATCGTAGATGCCGACGTGCAGGCCGTTCTCGCCACCGCCGGTCTTGAAAAACACCAGATCGCCCGGCATCAGCTCATCGCGCGAGACTTTGGTGCCCAGCGAGGTTTGCTCTTCGGTCGAACGGGGCAGCTGCATGTCGAAACGATCGCGGAACGTGCGGTAAACGAAGCCGGAACAATCCACGCCGCCGCGATCCAGACCGCCATAGCGGTAAGGTGTGCCGTACCACTGGCGCAGCTGCTCATTGAGCTGGGCCACCACCACGATCGAATCCGCCAGGCGGCCGCTGGGCGGCGGCGCATGGCTGCTGCAACCGGCGAGAATCAAACTGGCTAATAAAAACCACACACGCATCCGCATAATATCCCTTCATTGAACACGCTGCCGCATTATGCCAATCGGCACACCACCACCGCCTGCGAGGCAAAGCCGGCATCACGTAAGGAGAGCGCTATTTGGCGTAATTTATCTCCCGCACGGGGAAAAAGGCAAGCGCCATGAGGGAGATAATAGCAGGATCGCCGGTTTTGACCCTATTCCGGCGATTTCGTCTCGGATTTGCTGTTAATCAGCCAGACGCCGAACAGAATAAACAGCGTGCCCAACGTTTTCAGCAGCGTAGCGGATTCGTTAAACCACGGCAGGATCACCGCCGCCAGATAGACCAGCGCGTAGCTGACGCTCAGCAGAGGATAAGCGCGGTTTAACGGCAGGTGGCGCAGCGCAAAGAACCAACACAGCATCGACAACGCATAACCGAAGATGCCGCCGCCCACTGCCAGCAACGGCAGCCAGTAGTCGCCGATCAACGCCAACGAGACGTCGGCGAACGACATCAGCGGGATTTGCACCATGCCCCACTTCATCAGCAACTGCGCCAGCGTCACCAGCAGCACGCTGGCAGCGCCCCAGGCATAGCCCCTCATGAATGCACGCTCATCAGCAGGATCCCCAACATAATCGACGCCACGCCGCACCAATGGCGCGGGGTCGTTGGCTCATGAAACAGCCAACGCGCCGCCAGTGTCACCATCACGAAATTCAGGCTCAGCATCGGGTAAGCCAGGCTGAGCGGCAGGCGTTGCAGCACATTGAGCCACACCGCCATGCCCAGCCCCAGCAACAACACCGCCAGCGCCAGCCAGCGCAGCGTCTGCTTCAGCCGCGCCTCGCCGGCCTGTTCCCAACAGTGCGCCGCCTGCTTCTGGCACAGCTGCCCACCACAGGTGAGCAGACTGACCACTATCACCAACAGAAAACCCATCATGGTTGCTGTTTATACCACATCAGCACCAGACGATTCATGCGATCCACCTTGTCTGCGGCAGGCAGTTCCTGCGGCAACGCTTCGCCGCGGGACAGCTGCAGCACCAGCGACACGTTCCCCTGCTTGCGCGCCTGCGCCAGCCACTGCGGGAAGTCGGCGTCGCTGATCAGGTGCCCCTTGGCGTCCGGATACTCCAGACCATAGGCCACCTCGCCTTTCTGGCTGAACATCAGCACGTCGCTGCGCTTCAGCTCCCAGGCCAGGCCGGCCGCCACCCCGACGCTGTCGGTCAGCACATAACGGCTGTTGCCCAGCTCGGCCATCGTGGCGCGCGCGAAGTTCTGCGGCAGTTTGGAGTCGGTCACCTGCTGCGGAATCGCGTAACCGATCACCAGACACAACAGCACCGGGCAAGCCGCCGCCCAACGCCATTGACGGCCGTTATCGCGTACGGAGACCAGCGCGAACAGCAGCCAGCCGCCGAAGGCGACCAGGCCGAGAACCACTTTTGGCCACTCCTGCAGGGTAAATAGATGCGCTTTCGGCAGCAAACCGGAGATCAACACCACCAGCGCCACGATGCCGATCAGCCCGAACAGGCCGTTCAGCCAGGCGTTGGCCTTAAACAACTTGGTGCGCAGCGTAGCGGCGTAGTCTTCCGCATAGGCGGTCATCAGCAGCGCCAGCGGCGCCATGCACGGCAGAATGTAGGTCGGCAGCTTGCCTTTGGCGATGCTGAAGAAGATCAACGGCATCATCGCCCAGCTCAGCAGGAAGAACAGCTCCGGGCGCTGCACGCGCTCACGCCAGCCTTTGAGCAGCGCACCGGGCAGCAGCGCCAGCCACGGCAGCACCGCCGCCAGCAGGATCGGCAGGTAATACCAGAACGGCGCCTTGTGCTGAGCGTTATCTTCGGCGAAACGCTGAATGTGCTCGACCCAGAAGAAGTAATTCCAGAAATCGGGTTCACGCTGCGCGATCGCCAGCGCCCACGGCAGGCTGAGCAGCGTGGCGGTTACGATCGCCACCGGGCCGTAGAACAGCAGATCCTTGATGCGTCGTTGCTGAATGACGATCGGGATCACCGCGATCACCGGCACCGCCAGCGCCAGGAAGCCCTTGGTCATAAAGCCCATGCCGCAGGCCAGCCCCAGCAGCGCGTAAGCGCCCAGTTTGCCTTTGACCGAGGTGGCTTTCAGCGTCAGATAGTAGCTGACCATCGCCGCCGCCAACCACAGCGAAATCATCGGATCGAGCACGCTGTAGGTGCCGATGCTGAATACCAGCACCATCGACAGGAACATCAGCGTCGCCAGGCTGGCGCGGCGCGCATTGCGCCACATCAGCATCGCCAGCGCGAACACCAGCAATGCGGTCATGCCGGTGCTGAACACCGAGCCGAAGCGCACCGCAAAGTTGTTTTCGCCGAACAGCCATTGGCTGATGTTATTGAACCAGTAACCCGCTACCGGCTTTTCGAAATAACGCAGCCCCAGCAGATGCGGCACCACCCAATCGCCGCGCTGCAGCATCTCACGGCTGATCTCGGCATAACGCGTCTCGTCCGGCTGCCACAGCAGGCGACCGTTCAGCGGGATCAGGTAAACCAGAGCAAAAAAAACGGCCAGCACAATGGCCCAGGATCCTTTTAGCGCCTTCATGTAACGTCCTTCACATCGGTTTGACAGCCCAGCCAACCTTCGCGGCCGGGGAAAGGAGCGCGCTTGATGCGGCCCAACGGCAGTGACGCCAAATCTTGCGGCAACAGCGCGCTCAGCGGGCAGAATTCGATGCCCTGCTGCCGTGCGCGTTGCAATAACTGTTCGAACATCGCCGCTTGCGACATGCCTTCCACTTCGGTGTGAATGGTGTACACCGGTACGCCGCTATCGTTCTCGATGGCGCGCAGAATGTAGTCGTTGAAGTCGGCCATGCTCACTTCGCTGCCGATCACCTCGTCGAAAGTCGGCAACGTCACCGGGATCTGCACCGTACCGTGACGCCCGTCGCTCAGCACCGGGCGGAACGGATGGGTGCCGCGGCAATCGCTGTTGTAATGGAAGCCGAAGCGCTGCTTGACCTCCAGCACGCGCGTATCGGCACGCCAGCCCGCCACGGCGGAGCATTTCACCGGCCGACCGGTGCAGGCGCTCAGAGCGTCGACGCCCAATTGCACCTGTTCGGTCAACTGCGCCTCGCTCCACTTGCCGACCTTGGCCTGCCAGCCCTGGTGATCCCAGGCGTGCAGCCCGACTTCATGGCCGGCTTCAGCGGTGCGCTTCATCAGCGGCCCCAACGCGCGCGAAATATTGCGCCCCGGCCAGGCGGTGCCGGCCAGCAGAATGTCCAGGCCGTACAGCGAGGCAGCATTCGAACGCAGCATTTTCCATAGAAATTTCGGACGCAAAAGGCGCCAAAGATGGCGCCCCATGTTGTCCGGTCCCACGCTGAAGAAGAAGCTGGCCTGAATGTCGTACTTTTCGAACAGGTCCAGCAACTGCGGCACCCCTTCACGGGTGCCGCTGAAGGTATCTACATCAACCCGCAGACCGACTTTCTTCATGCACCGTTCCCTTCCTGAACGGTAGTGCGCAGGAAGTAGTCCAGCGTATCGGCGACGGTTTGCTTCATCTCGATGGTCGGCTGCCAGTCCAGCAGGCGGCGCGCGTTCTTGATGCTCGGCGTGCGGTGCTCGACGTCCTGGTAACCTTTACCGTAGTAGCTGCTGCTCTCCACGTCCTTGAAGCCGGCAAACGGCGGGAAGCGGTCGCGCAGCGGGTGGTTGTTGAAGCTTTCCAACAGCATTTCCGCCAGCTCGCGAATGCTCGCTTCGTTGGTCGGGTTGCCGATGTTGACGATCTGGCCGTCGCACAGGCCGTCGCGGTTCTCGATGATGCGGAACAGCGCTTCGATGCCGTCGTTGATGTCGGTGAAGCAACGTTTCTGCGCGCCGCCGTCCATCAGTTTGATCGGCGAACCTTCCACCAGGTTGAGGATCAGCTGGGTGATGGCGCGGGAAGAACCGATGCGCGCGGCGTCCAGGTTATCCAGACGCGGCCCCATCCAGTTGAACGGACGGAACAGCGTGAACTTCAGGCCTTCTTTGGCGCCGTAGGCCCAGATCACCCGATCCAGCAGCTGTTTGGAAACCGAGTAGATCCAGCGCTGTTTGTTGATCGGCCCGACGATCAGACGCGAATGATCTTCATCGAACTCTTTGTCGTCGCACATGCCGTACACTTCGGAAGTGGACGGGAAGATGATGCGCTTGTTGTATTTCACACAGTCGCGAACGATCTTCAGGTTCTCTTCGAAGTCCAACTCGAACACGCGCAGCGGGTTGCGGGTGTATTCGATCGGCGTCGCGATCGCCACCAGCGGCAGCACCACGTCGCATTTCTTGATGTGATACTCGATCCACTCGGAATGGATGCTGATGTCGCCTTCCACGAAGTGGAAACGCGGGTTGTCGAGGAAGCGGCTGATGGCATCAGAGCCGATGTCCAGACCGTAGATGTCATAACGATCGTCGCGCAGCAGGCGCTCGGTCAGGTGGTTACCGATGAAACCGTTGACCCCGAGGATCAGCACGCGGGTGCGGCGCTTCATCACTGCATTCGGCTTGGCGGCCAGACGCACGTCGGTGACGATGCCCATTTCCTGCGCCAGGCGGCTGCCCTGTACATACAGGCCGCTTTCGTTCTGACCGGCGACGATCTCCAGCGCGCCTTCGCCACAAGCGATGACCAGCGGCGCAGTGCTCAGCACGGTGCCCGGTTGCTTATCGTGTTGGGTATCCAGCACGCGAGAGCGCCAGACGATCAGCTTGCGCTGGCCGAGGTAGCTGAAGGCACCCGGGTACGGTTCGGTGACGGCGCGCACCAGGTTGTTGATCTCTTTGGCGGATTTGTGCCACAGGATCTCGCCGTCCGCCGCGGTGCGGCGACCGAAGTAGCTGGCCTGAGACTCATCCTGCTTGGTGAAGCTGGCGGTGCCGTTCTTCAGCTTCGGCAACTGCTCTTTCAATACGGCCTGCGCGGCTTCCAGCACTTTTTTGTGCAGCGTCAACGCGGTGTCGTTGTCGGCGATGGTCACTTTCTGCTGACCAACGATGTCGCCGGCATCCGGGCGTTTCACCATCTTGTGCAGCGTGGCGCCGGTTTCGGTTTCGCCATTCACCAACGCCCAGTTCACCGGCGCGCGGCCACGGTAGCGCGGCAGCAGCGAACCGTGCAGGTTGAAACCGCCCAGCGGCGCCAGCGACAGGATCTCGTCGCTCAGCATGTGACGGTAATAGAACGAGAAGATCACGTCCGGCTGCAGTTCGCGAATGCGATCAACCCACAGCGGGTGGTTCACATCTTCCGGCGCGTAGACCGGCAGATCCAATTCGGCGCCCAAACGGGCCACGGAGGAGAAGAAGTTGTTCTCACCAGGGTCATCAGTGTGCGTGAATACGGCCTGCACGTCATAACCCGCCTCAGTCAGCGCTTTCAGACCTGCGCAGCCAATATCATGGTAAGCAAATACAATAGCTTTCATCATTCTTCTTCCTGAGTATTGTGGTCTTGCTGTACGCCGACCACTTTCTGAACAAAATAGCGAGGACGTGCGCGCACGTCGGTATAGATGCGGCCGATGTATTCACCCAGTAGCCCCATGCCAACAAACTGGGCGCCGATAAAGGTGAACAGGACGGCGAAGAGGGTGAACACGCCGCCGGCGGCCCATTCAGGACCCAGCAGCAGACGCAGCGCAATCAGCACCAGCGCCAGCACGAAACCGGACAGCGCCACGATGCTGCCGACCACGCTGAGCAAACGCAGCGGCGTGGTGGTCAGGCAGGTGATCAGGTCGTACATCAGGTTGATCAGCTTCATCAGGCTGTATTTGGAATCGCCAAACTCGCGCTCGGCGTGGCGCACTTCGATTTCGGTGGTGCGACGGGCGAAGGTGTTCGCCAGAATAGGGATAAAGGTGCTGCGCTCATGACAGTGCAGCATCGCCTCCACGATATGACGACGATAGGCGCGCAGCATGCAGCCGTAGTCCCCCATCGACTTGCCGGTGGCGCGTTGAATCATCATGTTGATCACCCGCGAGGCGCTTTTGCGGAACCAGGAGTCCTGACGGTTGGCGCGTACGGTGCCCACCACGTCATAGCCCTCTTCCGCCACGCTGACCAAGCGCGGGATCTCTTCCGGCGGGTTCTGCAGATCGGCGTCCAGCGTAATCACCAGATCGCCGGTCACCTGATTGAAACCGGCCATAATGGCCGAGTGCTGGCCATAGTTGCGGTTCAGCAGGACGGCGATCACGTGGCTGTCCGGCTTTTCTGCCGCCGCGGTCAGCATGTCAGCGGAGTTGTCGCTGCTGCCATCGTCGACGAGGATGATTTCATAAGGCTGAGACAACTGCTTACAGGCGGCGGTAGTACGCTCCAGCAACGCTGGCAGGCTTTCCTGCTCGTTGTATACCGGGATGACTATCGACACTTTTTTAATCGGTTCAACGCGAGACACGTAAAGACTCCACAACAGAAGACAAGGCATTGACCACGCGATCGACATCGGCGTCGGTCATATCAGGGAATAGCGGTAAGGTGCACAGCCGCGCCGAGTTCCATTCGGTATTCGGCAAAGAAAGCTGCGGATAACGCTCACGGTAGAATTTCTGGGTATGGGCGGCGCGGAAATGCAGCCCGGTGCCGACACCAACCTCCTTCAGGCGCTCCATCAGCTGGTCGCGATCGATGCCGCAGCGTTCTGGATCGACGCGGACCATAAACAGGTGCCAGGCGTGTTCATGCGGGTAATCCGGCACGCCCAACGGTTGGAACGGCGAACCTTCCAGCGCCTTCAGGTAGCGCTGCGCCAGCGCTTTACGGCGCGCGTTCAGCTCAGCGAAGCGCGACAGTTGCACCACGGCGATCGCCGCGTGAATGTCGGACAGGTTGTATTTGTAACCCGGCTCCACCACTTCGGCCTGCGGTTTGCGGCCGAGCTGTTGGCGGTCGAAGGCATCGACGGCCAGACCGTGGAATTTCAGGCAACGCAGGCGATCCGCCAGCGCATCGTCGTCGGTGGCGATCAGGCCGCCTTCGGCGCAGGTCACGTTTTTAATCGCGTGGAACGAGAAAATCGCCGTGCCGCGTGCGCCGACCCATTCGCCGTTGTAACGCGTACCGACCGCGTGAGCGGCGTCTTCGATCAACGGCAGACGGTGGCGTTCGGCCACGGCGCGCAGCGCGTCCATCTGCAGGGGAGCCCCAGCGTAATGCACCGGAACGATCGCTTTGGTTTTCGGGGTGATGGCGGCCTCGACATCGGCGGCGCTGACCATCAGCGTATCACGGTCAACGTCGATCATCACCGGCGTGGCGCCCAGCAGCTCGATCATGTTGAGGGTGGAAACCCAGGTTTGCGAGGGGGTGATGACTTCGTCGCCGGGACCGATGCCGAGCGCCATCAGCGTGATGTGCATGCCCGCGGTGGCGGAACTGACGGCGATGGCGTGCTTACAACCGAAGGTGGAACAGAAGTCGCTTTCCAATTGCTGGTTTTGCGGCCCGGTGGTGATCCAACCTGAACGCAACACTTTCTCTACCGCGGCGATTTCTTCATCGCCAATGGCCGGGCGAGAGAAAGGCAAAAATTGATCCATAGTTAACCCCAAACGTATCGAACTGCTTTTGATGACACTGTAAATCCCTTTCGTTTAACGAATATTAAACGCCAGAGAAGAATCGTTTCCGTGGATTAACTGCCAATGTAAGGCCGCAAGCTTAACTAAACCTTAAGACGAGACTTGTCATCAGTGGGTTAACTGATTGGTGGGTGTCGCCATCATCAATTTAAAATCATTATTAAAATCAATTTATTATGTTTTTAAATAATTATTTACTTATTTTATTTTTGCCGAATCAAGCGTAGCACGTCATCGACGTTTTTCAAGAAAATCGACGAGAAAATGAGAGGCAGCACAATATTGGTCAATGCTTACCCCGCTATTTATATTCACTATGTTTAGTTTTCGTTTATGTTGTGGAACGCTGGCGGAGAAATCTAAGCCGTTTTGGTCATGATCCAACGCTGTTCTCCCACCCATTGCAGGTGGAAATCCACTTCGTAGATCTGCGACAGCAGTGCGGGCGCCATCACCTCACGCGTCACGCCCTGCGCCACCAGCCGCCCGGCGTGCAGCAACCAAACCCGATCGGCTTGCTGCAAGGTATGATTCAGATCGTGCGCGCACACCAGAGCGCTGCGCCCGCTCTGGCAAAACTCCCGCAGCAGGCGATCCAGCGCAACTTTCTGTGCCACGTCCAGGCTGTTGGTCGGTTCATCCAACAGCAACAGCCGACTGTGCGGATTGACGCTGGGCCACACCTGCAACAGCACCGCCGCCAGCCGCACCCGCTGCCATTCGCCGCCAGAAAGCTGCGTCAGCATGCGCGACAGCTTATCCGCCAGCTTCAGGCGCTGGCACAGATAGAGGATGGCGTGCTCCACATCAGTTTGCGGCGCTGCCGCGGGCCGATGCAACGCCAAATACTGAAATACCGGCATCAGCGACACCGGCGGCTGTTGCTGGCTGAGGTAACCGCGCCGGCATGCCAGTTCGCTCCCCGAATAATCGGACAGCGCGCGTTCGTTCAGGCGGACCTCGCCCAGCCCCGGCAACATGCCCGCCACCCGCGCCAACAGGGTGCTCTTCCCCGCGCCGTTCGGGCCGATCAGATGGACCTGCAACCCGCCGTCAATCTGTGCCGAAAAAGGCGCCAGGCGCCCCGCCACGCCAACCTCAACGAGCTGCAGCATCCGTCTTATCCCGCCAGCGCTTGTTTCACCGCCGCCACCAGCGCCGGATCTTCCGGCGTAGTGTCAGGCGAGAAGCGCTGGATCACCGTACCGTCGCGCGCGACGAGGAATTTCTCGAAGTTCCACAGAATATCGCCGGCTTGCTTCGGCGCGCGGCCTTTGCTGGTCATCCGCGCCAGGAATTCGCTGCCCTCTGGGGCGGTGGCCTCCGGCTGCGCGGCAATCAGCGCCTGATACAGCGGATGGCGCTGGTCGCCGTTCACCTCAATTTTGGCAAACATCG
This sequence comes from Serratia sp. BFP-2025, assembly GCF_050880365.1. Taxonomy (NCBI): domain Bacteria; kingdom Pseudomonadati; phylum Pseudomonadota; class Gammaproteobacteria; order Enterobacterales; family Yersiniaceae; genus Serratia; species Serratia sp. BFP-2025. Next base: position 1,891,302 of record NZ_JBPAFV010000001.1, read on the forward strand.
GGAATTGCACGCCGAAGGTGCCACGGCAAAACGCCAGGATCTCTTCGTTGCTGCCCGGCTCCTGGCCCAGGAATTCATTGGACGGGAACCCCAGCACTTCCAGGCCCCGATCGCGATAGGTTTCGTACAGCGCTTCCAGCCCTTCGTACTGCTTGGTCAGGCCGCACTCCGAGGCCACATTGACCACCAGCAGCACCTTGCCCTGATAGGCGCCCAACGTGGTGGCCTGATTTTCGATGGTTTGTAACGGCAGGTTGTAGATTGGCTTGCTCATCGGTTGTCATCCTTTAGTTTTAATCGCAGGTGAATGAAGAAAACTACCTTACGCCTTTTGCCCGGGTCAGTAACCAGATAAATAGCGGCGCCCCCAGCGTGGCGGTCACCACGCCGATCGGCAATTCGGCCGCCAGTAGCGCAACGCGGGCGATCACATCGGCCACCAGCAATACGCCGGCTCCCGCCAGCGCACAGGCCGGCAGCAGATAGCGTTGGTCGGTCAGGCCGGTGAGCCGCAGAATATGCGGGATCACCAGCCCGACGAAGCCGATCACGCCGGCAAGCGCCACGCTGACACCGACCAGCCAGCCGATCGCCAGCACCAGCAGATTGCGCCACACATGCAGCGACAGCCCGAGCTGCCGCGCCTGCACTTCGCCCAGCGCCATCAGATTGAGCGCTCGGCCCTGGCCGCACAGCCACAGCAGCACCGGCAACAACGCCAGCACCAGCCACTTTTGACGCCAGTCGACACCGCCGAAACCGCCCATCATCCAGTACATCAGCTGCCGCAGATCGAGGCTGGTGCTGAAATAGACCGCCCAGGTCATCAGCGCGCTGCACACGATGCCCAGCGCTACGCCAACCAGCAACAGCCGCGCATTGGTCAGGCGCCGCCGGCGAGCAAACCACAGCAGCAAGAAAGTCATCACCAGCGCGCCGGCTATCGCGGCGGCGCTCATCAGCGCCACCGGCAGCAGACCGTGGCCCAACAATACCGTCAGCACCAGCGCTACGCCGGCGCCGTTCGCCACGCCCAGCAGGCCTGGTTCCGCCAGTGGGTTTTCAAACAGCGCCTGCATCACCGCACCCGCTACCGCCAGGGCGGCGCCAACCAGCATCACCGCCAGCGCGCGCGGCAAACGCAGTTGCCAGACAAACAGCTGCGCCCGATCGCTGAACCACGCCGACGGCCATATCCATTGATCCCCGGCGCACAGGCTGAACAACAACGCCACCGCCACGCCCAACGCCAACAGCATGACCTGGCGTTTGTCGCGGTAACGTTGGTGTTGCAACAGTAAGGTGAAGGTACGGCTGGTTGGCATGGCGCGGCGGTTCCCTGCCGGCCGCTATGGTGGCCGGATAATTGACGTCTGAGTCGAATATTAGGGGGTTAACGCCGCAAGGGGAAGCCTTGCGTTGGCGATGGCGCAGGAAAGCAGCGGCTGGCCCTGCCCGTCATCGCAACGATGATGGCAAAACCAGCCGCCGATAAACTCAGGGGTTAACGATGCGGGCCAGGGTTGCCTTGCGGATAAGGCTGGCCGCGGCCGTCATCGCCACGACTATGATCGCCGCGATCGTCATGACGCCGGTCATGGTCGCGATTATCGCGATCGCCGTGGAACGGATTGCCGCTGCGCGCCGGCTCGCGATGCTCATACCCGCGCGGTGGCGAAGGTTGCCAACGCCCGCCGTCCCAGTACAAGCCACGCGCATTGCGCTCGCCGAGGCCACGCCCCTGATGCGCATGCCACCATTGCGGTGGACGCCAGTCGTAGCCATCCCAGTAGTAACCGCGGCGGTCCTGATCCCCCAGATGCAGGGAAACGCCCGGTACGTTGATATCGACGGACACATCGGCCTGCGCCGCCAAAGGCAGCAACAGAGGGAAACACACCAGCAACAGGATCTTTTTCATTTTGCCTTCTCACTCTATTTTTCTTGCTGCAGTGGTTATATCAGTGCGTTTATTTAGCGACTATCTCACCGATGCCTATTTTCAGATCGTTTTCGACGGCCTTACACAATCCCTACACTGTTTGCCACCGCCTTTAATTATCATAGTCGCTGACAAGGCTTAACAAATAACTGACGCCGCTTAAGCCGCGCGACAATTATAATTAAGTGGATTCCCACCGGAGGATAATAGGATGATTAAACGTATAGGTATGCTGCTGGCCGTGGTGGCCCTGGCCTCAACCCTCAGTGCCTGCTGCTGGGGCCCACACTGGGGCGGTGGTCACCGCGGCGATGGCCCTGGCCATTATTATGGTCGTTATTGAAGAGAGAAATAAAATTACCACCCAAGAAAAATAAGATATAAGAATATTCCGCAATTAAGATTAAATAAATTCTCGCCGTAGTGATTTAATAAATATATTTAATCTCTACCTGCTCGATTAGGAATAAACTGAATTTTGCCCCAAAAAAGAAAAAGGCCGCGCAAGCGGCCTTTTTTGATGTCACGTCACTCACCCTTTCGGGCTGGCGTTTTCTACCCGGCTTTTCAGCTTCTGACCCGGACGGAAAGTCACCACGCGGCGCGCCGTAATCGGAATGTCTTCGCCGGTCTTCGGGTTGCGCCCCGGACGTTGGTTCTTGTCACGCAGATCAAAGTTGCCAAAACCCGACAGTTTTACCTGTTCACCGTTCTCAAGGGCCCGACGGACCTCTTCGAAGAACAGTTCCACCAGGTCTTTGGCGTCCCGTTTGCTAAGCCCAAGCTTCTCAAACAGGTGTTCTGACATTTCAGCTTTAGTAAGCGCCATAGGTTCAATCCCTCAAGGATGCTTGGAATCGCTGTTTTAGAGCCTCTACGCATTTTGCAACGGTAGCGGCTATCTCCTCTTCTTCCAGTGTACGAGCGGTATCCTGCAATACCAGACTGATAGCCAGGCTCTTGTCACCTTCTGCCACGCCCTTGCCACGGTACACGTCAAACAAGTTTACGCCAACTACCTGATTTGCGCCAACTTTCTTACACTCGGCCAAAATATCTTCTGCGGGGACGTTTTCAGCCACCACAATGGCGATATCACGGCGGTTTGCCGGGAAGCGCGAAATCTCCCGCGCCTGAGGCACAGCGCGGCTCGCAAGCTTGTTCCACTCCAGTTCAAACACCACGGTGCGGCCGTTAAGATCCAGTTTACGTTCAAGTTCCGGGTGAACCACACCGATGAAACCTACGCGTTCGCCGTGCAAATAAATCGCCGCACTTTGCCCTGGATGCAGGGCCGGATTGGCTTCCGCCCGGAACTGAATTTCGGATAATTTACCGGTCAGTTCGAGGACAGACTCCAGATCCCCTTTTAAATCATAGAAGTCGACGGGCTTGCGCGCCAGATCCCAATGTTCATCGTGCGTATGGCCGGCGATCACCCCCGCCAGCATGACGTCCTGGCGGATACCCAGATCTGCCGCACTATCAGGCACAAAGCGCAGGCCGCTTTCGAACAGACGCAGACGCGTCTGCTGGCGGTTCTGGTTATACACCACCGCAGACAGCAGGCCGGTCCACAGCGACAGACGCATCGCCGACATTTCTACCGAAATCGGGCTTGGCAGGATCAGCGCTTCTTCATTCGGGTGCAACAGCGCCTGCACCTTCGGATCGACGAAGCTGTAGGTGATCGCTTCCTGATAACCGTGATCGACCAGCATGGTCTTCACGCGCTTCAGCGTCAGATCGGCTTCGCGATGCTGGGTCATCACCAGATCGGCGCGGACCGGCACATCCGGGATGTTGTCGTAACCGTAAACGCGCGCCACTTCTTCCACCAGATCTTCTTCGATCTCCATATCGAAACGCCAGCTCGGCGCGACCGCTTGCCAGCTGTCGCCCTGCTCAGTCACCTGGCAACCCAGGCGGCGCAGAATGTCGCTGACCTGCTCGCTCGGCACCACGTGGCCGATCAGGCGATCCAGTTTCTCGCGGCGCAGCGTGATGGTGGCGCGCTTCGGCAGTGCGTTCTCGTGGGTCACGTCGATAATCGGGCCGGCCTGGCCGCCGCAAATATCGAGCAGCAGGCGCGTGGCACGCTCCATCGCTTTGTACTGCAGCGCCGGATCGACACCGCGCTCATAGCGGTGAGAAGCGTCGGTGTGCAGGCCGTGACGGCGCGCGCGGCCGGTGATCGACAGCGGGCTGAAGAAGGCGCATTCCAGCAGCACGTCCTGAGTTTCCCCGTTAACGCCGGAATGCTCGCCGCCGAAGATACCACCCATCGCCAACGCTTTTTGATGATCGGCGATCACTAAGGTGTCGGCGTTCAGTTTGGCTTCACTGCCGTCCAGTAGCGTCAGCGTTTCCCCTTCTTCCGCCATGCGCACCACGATGCCGCCGTCGATGCGGCTCAGATCGAAAGCGTGCATCGGCTGGCCAAGCTCCAGCAGCACATAGTTGGTGACGTCAACCACCGCATCGATAGAGCGGATGCCGCAGCGACGCAGTTTTTCACGCATCCACAGCGGGGTTGGCGCGGTGACGTCGATGCCTTTCACCACGCGGCCCAGATAGCGCGGGCACGCCTGCGGCGCGTCAACGCGGATCGGCAGCGTGGCGTCGATGGTGGCAGCCACCGGGCTCATATCCGGCTCGGTCAGCGCAACCTGGTTCAGTACGCCCACATCGCGCGCGACGCCGATGATGCCCAGACAGTCGGCGCGGTTCGGCGTGACGCTGATTTCGATGGTGTTGTCGTTCAGCTGCAGATAGTCACGGATGTCGGTGCCGATTGGCGCATCCAGCGGCAGCTCGATAATGCCGTCATGATCGTCGGAAATGCCCAGCTCGGAGAACGAGCACAGCATGCCTTCCGAAGGTTCGCCGCGCAGCTTGGCGGCCTTGATTTTGAAGTCGCCCGGCAGCACCGCGCCCACGGTGGCGACCGCCACTTTCAGGCCGGTACGGCAGTTCGGCGCGCCGCAGACGATGTCCAACAGGCGATCGCCGCCGACGTTGACCTTAGTGACGCGCAGTTTGTCGGCGTTCGGGTGCTGGCCGCACTCGACCACTTCACCCACCACAACGCCGTTAAACGTGCCGGCGACCGGATCCACACCGTCCACTTCCAGGCCGGCCATGGTGATTTGATCGGATAATGCTTCGCTGCTGATGGCCGGGTTTACCCACTCGCGCAACCAGAGTTCACTGAATTTCATGTGATATTCCCGCCTTACTTAAACTGTTTGAGGAAACGCAGATCGTTTTCGAAGAATGCGCGCAGATCGGTGACGCCGTAACGCAGCATCGTCAGGCGCTCCATGCCCATGCCGAAGGCGAAGCCGGAGTAGACTTCCGGATCGATGCCGACGTTGCGCAGCACGTTCGGATGCACCATGCCGCAGCCCAGCACTTCCAGCCACTTGCCATTCTTGCCCATCACGTCCACTTCAGCGGACGGCTCGGTGAACGGGAAATAGGACGGACGGAAACGAACCTGCAGGTCTTCTTCAAAGAAGTTGTTCAGGAAGTCGTGCAGCGTACCCTTCAGGTTGGTGAAGCTGATGTCTTTATCGACGATCAGTCCTTCCATCTGGTGGAACATCGGGGTGTGAGTCTGATCGTAGTCGTTACGATAAACGCGGCCCGGCGCAATGATGCGGATCGGCGGCTGTTGGTTCTTCATGGTGCGGATCTGCACGCCGGAGGTCTGGGTGCGCAGCAGGCGCGTGGCGTCGAACCAGAAGGTATCGTGATCGGCGCGCGCCGGGTGGTGCCCCGGGATGTTCAGCGCGTCGAAGTTATGATAATCGTCTTCAATCTCCGGGCCGGTGGCCACGGAGAAGCCAAGCTCGCCGAAGAAGGTTTCGATACGGTCGATGGTGCGGGTCACCGGATGCAGACCGCCGTTTTCCATACGGCGGCCCGGCAGGGAAACGTCGATGGTTTCAGCCGCCAGGCGCGCGTTCAGCGCGGCGCTTTCCAGCGTGTTCTTACGTGCGTTCAGCGCGTCCTGCACCTCTTGCTTGGCCTGGTTGATCACCGCGCCGGCCGCCGGACGGTCTTCCGCCGGTACGTCGCGCAGAGACTGCATCTGCAAGGTGAAATGACCTTTCTTGCCAAAATATTCGACGCGCACCAAATCTAACGCGGCAACATCCTGGGCATCTTCTACGGCTGCCTTGGCATTGGCAACTAGCTCTGCGAGATGTGGCATTGCTTTCCTCTTCCTCTGGCCGGGATGGCCCTAAGTAATTGTTATCTATATTCGAACACGCCTTTGACCATTATTCAAAGACTTTTCAATACGTTGCCGACCGGTCGGCTCGCCTGCGCGCCGCATGGCCCGCGTTGCGTCTGCCGCCCTCACCGCAACGCCTGGCAAGGCGGGACGATGGCCAAAAACAAAAAAGCCTCCACGAGGGAGGCTTAGGCGCTACTTTTCGTTTCTTTTCTTACGCGCAAAGCCTCCTGAAATCAGGCGCTAAAGTAAAAAAAGAAACGAAAAAGAGCTGCGTGCATGATTGCGGTACCTTGTCGATGATTGTCCACCAGTGATATAGCGGCGGCCAATGAAAGTCAATATTTGTCGCTGAAAACAAAGATTAAAAGAGGGAGCAAGCTCCCTCTTCTACTGACTTACGCCAGAGCTGCTTTCGCTTTCTCAACCAGTGCGCCGAAGGCCACTTTGTCGAAGACTGCGATGTCAGCCAGGATCTTACGGTCAATTTCGATCGAGGCTTTTTTCAAGCCGTTGATGAACTTGCTGTAAGACAGACCGTTCTGACGAGCAGCTGCGTTGATACGTGCAATCCACAGCTGACGGAACTGACGCTTACGTTGACGACGGTCACGGTAAGCATACTGACCTGCTTTGATTACTGCCTGGAAGGCAACACGATATACGCGCGAACGGGCACCGTAGTAGCCTTTCGCCTGCTTCATGATTTTCTTGTGACGTGCGCGTGCAATTACACCACGTTTTACGCGAGCCATATGCTCTCTCCTAAAGTCTTATTCTAAATTCAAAAAAAAATGGCTTATGCGTACGGCAGGCACGCGGTAACCAGGACCAGATCGTTTTTAGACACCATGCCTTTCGGACGCAGGTGACGTTTACGCTTGGTTGCTTTTTTGGTCAGAATATGACGCAGGTTGGCATGTTTACGCTTAAAACCACCGCTGCCGGTCTTTTTGAAGCGCTTGGCTGCACCACGTACAGTTTTAATCTTTGGCATTTTAATTAAATCCACTTCGCATTGTTAAACAACGAATCAGTTGGGCGAATAAAACCCACACAGCGCAAGCGCCGCGCGGGTTCCATTACTTGTAAGCCTTACTGTTTCTTCTTAGGAGCGAGCACCATAATCATCTGGCGGCCTTCGATCTTCGTAGGGAAGGATTCGACCACTGCCAGATCCATATCTTCACACAGGTCTTTACGGACGCGGTTAAGCACTTCCATACCGATCTGCTGGTGCGCCATCTCACGCCCACGGAAACGCAGGGTGATTTTGGCTTTATCGCCATCTTCCAGAAAGCGAATCAGGTTGCGTAGTTTGACCTGATAGTCGCCATCATCGGTGCCAGGACGGAATTTGATTTCCTTGACCTGAATAACTTTTTGCTTCTTCTTCTGTTCTTTCGTCGACTTGCTCTTCTCGTAGAGGAATTTGCCGTAATCCATGATTCGGCAAACTGGCGGTTCGGCATTTGGGCTGATTTCTACTAAATCAACGCCCGCTTCCTCAGCTTTTTCAAGAGCTTCATTCAGACTGACGATACCAATCTGCTCGCCATCGACGCCGGTTAGGCGAACTTCTTGCGCGCGAATTTCTCTGTTAATGCGATTAGGACGCGCCGGTTGAACTCGTTTTCCGCCTTTAATACTTTATTCCTCCAGTTGATGAAGACTACGGCTGCGAATCTCTTTCAGCAGCTTGTCTACGACTTCGTTTACGTCCAGGCTTCCCAGGTCTTTGCCACGGCGGGTACGAACGGCAACTTTGCCTGCTTCGACCTCTTTGTCGCCGCACACCAACATGTAAGGGACCCGACGTAAAGTATGTTCGCGAATTTTAAAGCCAATCTTCTCATTTCTCAAGTCCGCTTTCACGCGAATACCTGCATCCTGCAGTTTTTTGGTCAATTGCTGGACGTAATCAGACTGGCTGTCGGTGATATTCATCACCACCACCTGCACCGGAGCGATCCAGGTCGGGTAGAACCCGGCGTATTCTTCGGTAAGGATACCGATGAAGCGTTCCATGGAGCCCAAAATGGCGCGGTGAATCATTACCGGCACGACGCGATCGTTGTTTTCGCCAACGTACGAGGCGCCCAAACGGCCCGGCAAGAAGAAATCGAGCTGCACGGTACCACATTGCCATGCGCGATCCAAACAATCATGCAGGGTAAATTCAATTTTCGGTCCGTAGAAGGCGCCCTCGCCCGGCTGGTACTCGAACGGAATGCCGTTCTCGGTCAGCGCGGCGGCCAGGTCTTCTTCCGCACGGGTCCACATGTCGTCGGTACCGATGCGTTTTTCCGGACGCGTGGACAGCTTGACGGCGATCTTGTCGAAGCCGAAGGTGCCGTACACATCATAAACCATGCGAATGCATTCGTTCACTTCGGCGCGCACCTGCTCTTCGGTACAGAAGATGTGGGCGTCATCCTGCGTGAAGCCGCGCACGCGCATCAGACCGTGCAGGGAACCCGAAGGCTCGTTGCGGTGGCAGCTGCCGAATTCGCCCATGCGCAGCGGCAGATCGCGGTACGACTTCAGGCCCTGGTTGAAGATCTGCACGTGACCCGGGCAGTTCATCGGCTTGATGCAGTATTCGCGGTTCTCCGACGCGGTGGTGAACATGGCGTCTTTGTAGTTTTCCCAGTGGCCGGTTTTTTCCCACAGCACGCGGTCCATCATGAACGGACCTTTCACTTCCTGGTACTGGTACTCTTTGAGCTTCATGCGCACGAAGGCTTCCAGCTCGCGGAAAATCGTCCAACCGTCGTTGTGCCAGAACACCATGCCCGGCGCTTCTTCCTGCATGTGATACAGGTCGAGCTGTTTGCCGATCTTGCGGTGATCGCGCTTGGCCGCTTCTTCCAGGCGCTGCAGGTAGGCGTTCAGCTGCTTCTTGTCTGCCCAGGCGGTACCGTAGATACGCTGCAGCATTTTGTTTTTGCTGTCGCCGCGCCAGTAAGCGCCGGAGGTTTTCTGCAGTTTGAAGTGGTGGCAGAAACGCATGTTCGGCACGTGCGGACCACGGCACATGTCGACGTATTCTTCGTGGTGATACAGGCCCGGACGATCGTCATGGCTGATGTTCTCATCCAGGATCGCCACTTTGTAGATTTCGCCGCGCTCAGCGAAGGTGTCGCGGGCTTCTTGCCAGCTGACCTTCTTCTTGATGACGTCGTAATCCTTATCGGCCAACTCGTGCATCCGCTTTTCCAGCAGATCCAGGTCTTCCTGCGTCAGGGTGCGGTCGATATCCACGTCATAATAGAAACCGTTGTCGATCACCGGACCGATCGCCATTTTGGTATCCGGCCACAGCTGCTTGATCGCATGACCCAACAGGTGCGCGCAGGAGTGGCGCATGATTTCCAGACCGTCTTCATCTTTGATGGTGATGATGGCCAGCTGCGCATCCGATTCGATCAGATCGCCGGCGTCAACCAGCTCGCCGTTGACGCGGCCGGCGATACAGGCTTTCGCCAGGCCAGGGCCGATATCGCGCGCGACATCCATCGGGGAAACGGGGTGGTCGAAATGACGCTGACTACCGTCAGGAAGAGTAATAACAGGCATTAATAATTCCTTATCTACAGTGGTGACCCACACGACAGATCACATGCAGTACGAAAATTGGGTTTTGGGTTTGGTCAGCCAGGTTTCAGATCTCGCCCACAATTGCCAGATTGAAACCTCACTGGGTATACAGAATGGAACGCATACCTTCTCAGCCGCATTCGGCTAAGCGAATAGTATCACTAAAATTGTTCCGGATAAATAAAGTGCCGCCGCCCTCACATTTTCGCTTTATTCGACACAAAAACGCTTTTCAGGTAGCTGAAGGTGGCCAACAGGCACAGGCCGTAACCCAACAGTTCGCAGCCTTCTTCCACCATGTTTTTCACCACCCGGTTGTAACCGTCCAGCATCAGCGTTTGCCACAGCGCACCCATGCCGAACAGGCGTGAAAACACCAGAATGCACAGCAGACCGGCACACATCATGCCGTAGCCGGGATGCGTCGCGAAATAGGCCAGCCCACGCACCGTCGCCGCGACGTGCCTTGCGGCATGCCACAGACAGGCCAAGGCGACCGCCAGCGCAAACCACACCCAGGCGCCGTGCCACAGCGCATCGAAGGCGAAGTCCATCTCGCGGATCAGCATGCACAGAAAGAAGCCGCCGACCAGCATCCAGGCGGAGCGGCGTTCAGCCTGCCGTCTGGCCGCGGCGAAAAAACCGCCGGCGATGGCGAGCAGCAACAGCTCCTGCGCCGCTTCGGTCAGCGAGGTTTCATGCACGAAATTATGCAACCAGTGCACGTCGATAAACACCAGGCCGACCAAGGCCGCCAAAAAAGCGCCGGAAAGCGCGAAGGCGCCAATTTTCCCCAGTAAAAGTTTCAGTTCGTCTTGCATAGTCAGTCTCATTCTTGTTTTAAAGCGCGCCTATGGTAGGCAGCTGAGCCTGCAGGGTGTAGCAATTGATGCGAAACGTCGGCCTTTACCGGCCAACTGCGGCGAAAAAGGCCATAAAACACAAAAAATGTGCGCATTTTCCAGGCACCGCTCGCTTTGTCGCCGCCGTTCGGCGGTATACCGGCTTCGCGTGGCGATCTTCGCCGCCAGCCGCTATTCTGAAACCAGTCTGTTCCAATCGAGACTTATGCAGAAGATGAACCGGTTACTCGCAGTCCTCGGCGTAGTGTGCGCGGTATTGGCGACCTTGTATGGGCTGGTGCATTTTGGCGCGCGTTCGGTGCCGCGGGCGATCGCGGTCAACGAAGCGCCGCTGGGGTGTGAGGATGAACCAGAACTCACCGCCGAGTGCAGCGGTGAAGATGAAGCGCCCGCCGACGGTTAATTAACGTTACGAGCTATCCCCATTGCCGCCGGCCGTACGGCAGGCTAGGCTGTGGAGCTCATGGGCCGCCGCCTGGCGGCTTGAACGTTGCACAGGGAGTTATTTTATGACGGGTATTTTGCAGTTATTCCAGGCCATCGGACTGGGTTTGGTGCTGCTGTTGCCGCTGGCCAACCCACTGACCACGGTGGCGTTGCTGCTCGGGTTATCCGGCAATATGACGCGTGAGGAGCGCAATCAGCAGTCGCTGATGGCCTCGGTTTATGTGTTCTGCATCATGACGGTGGCGTTTTACGCCGGCCAGGTGGTGATGAACACCTTCGGTATTTCGATCCCCGGCCTGCGCATCGCCGGCGGCCTGATCGTCGCCTTCATCGGTTTCCGCATGTTGTTCCCGCAACAAAGCGCCGACGAGGCGCCGGAGGTGGAGAGCAAGTCGCACGAGCTGCGCCATAAAACCTCGGCCAACATCGCCTTCGTGCCGTTGGCCATGCCGAGCACCGCCGGGCCGGGTACCATCGCGATGATCATCAGCTCGGCGTCGAGCGTCAAAGATAACACGCTGGGTTTTGAACCCTGGGTGCTGGCCGTGGCGCCGGTCGCCATCTTCCTGACGGTCGCGGTGATCCTGTGGGCCTGTCTGCTCAGCTCCGGCGCTATCATGCGGTTGGTGGGGAAAAGCGGCATTGAGGCGATCTCGCGCCTGATGGGCTTCCTGCTGGTGTGTATGGGCGTGCAGTTCATCATCAACGGCGTGTTAGAGATCATCTCCACCTATACGCCGGCCGCCGCCTAAGGATCAAAAACGGGCGCGATCGCGCCCGTTGCCGTTATTTCCCCGCCGGCGCCTGCGCGCCCAAAATGCCCTTGCCTTCCGGCACTTCGGTAAAGCGACTGAGGATCTCGCTGTAGGTCTTGGCCGGGTCCAGATCCGGGAACTGCGCCGGATAGATAAACTTCGCCAGATACTCCAGCCCGACGATGTTGTACGGGTGGTTGTAGAAGTTATGGTAGATGCCGTAGAACCGCCCCGCCTTAACCGCCGACACCTGAGAGAAGCCCGGGCGCTGTTTCATGCGGTTGAAAGCCTCATCCACCTGCTGCTGCGTCACGCCGTAGCCGAACGGCACCGCGGCGTTGGTCTTGCTGGCCCACTGCGAGCCGGAAACGATGTAGGCGTCCGGCTTCATGGCGATCACTTTTTCCAGCGCGACATCGCCGGTCGCGCCCGGCAACAGCGCGGAGCCGATGTTGCGCGCGCCGACCGCCTCAACCAGCGCCCCCCAGCCGACGTGCGCATGGGTGAAGCAGCAGGATTCCAGCCCGTTCAGGCCGGCCTTGGCTTCGAAGAACACCTGCGGTTTGGGTTCCACCGCCTGCGTCTTGGCCAGAATCGCCTGATAATGTTGCTGATAATAATCGGTATATTGCCGGGCCTCGCTTTCGCGGTTGAGGGTTTCCCCCAGCAGCGTCACGCTTTTCGGCGTGTTTGCCACCGGCTTGAGCATGGTGTCGATGAACAGCACCGGTACGTTCAGCGCCTTCAGCCGATCCAGCACGCCGGTCTGGTTCAGCGAAGGCTTGGAGCGCAGCTGGGCGATCATCAGATCGGGCCGCTTGGCGATCACGCTCTCCAGGTTCACTTCGCCCTTATCGCTGAATCCCATATCGATGATGTTTTTCGCCGCCGGCCATTTGCTCTGCAAGATATCCCAGGTCGCCGCATCGCTTTTCTTCAGCAGGTTATTCCAGGCCACCAGCCGGCCGAACGGGTTGGCGCGATCGAGCAGCGCCAACGTGAGAATGTCGCGCCCGTCCTGCACCACGATGCGTTTCGGCTCTTGCGGGAGGGTGATCGTCTGGCCGGAAGTGTCGGTCAGCGTCAGCGGATAAGTGGTGGCCATCGCCGGAGAGGCGAGCAAGGCGGCGCAAACCAGCGCCGGCAAGGTGATTCGACGGTGCACGAAAACTCCTTAGTCAAGAACGCAATCGGGAAATACTAATGAGAATGGCTTGCATTATCAAAGATAACGCCCGGCAAATCGGCGATTAATTGCAAAGGGATGTGTAGAGGGACGTTAAGAGGCGCGCCGGAAGTGGCGCGCCCAGGGATCACACCAGGCCGTAGATCAGCGCCGACAGCGCGATCAGGCCCATCACCAGCACGAAGACGTTGCTCGCCGCGCGGTATTGGCGCATCGCCGGCACCGCACGCACGGCGTACATCGGCAGGATGAACAGGATCGCCGCAATCAGCGGGCCGCTGATGGTTTCGATAATGTGCAGCGCGCTGGGGTTCCACACCGTCGCCGCCCAGGTGAGCAGGAACAGCGATACCGCGGAGATGCGGTGCGTCAGGCGCGAACTGAGCGGCTTGCCGACCGCGCGCGTGACGCCGTCGATCAGGCTGGTCGCCCCTTCCGTCACCCCCAGCGAAGTGCCGAGATAGGACTTGGCCATCGCCAACATCGCCATCACCGGGCCAAGATAGGCGATCAGCGGATTGGAGAACTTGTTGGCCAGCGTAGTCAGCACGGTGATGTTCTGCTCCTTCGCCTGCAGCATGTCTTCGTGAGACAGGCTCAGCACGCAGCTGAACACGAAGAACAGCACGGTGACGCAGATCAGCACATAGCTGTAACGCATGATGCGTGCGCAGCGGCGTTCCGCCTTGTCGCCGTACAGGCTCTTCTGGGTCGAGGCGAAGGAAGAGATGATCGGCGCATGGCTGAAGGAGAACACCATCACCGGCACCGCCAGCCACAGCGAATGCCACAGCCCCGGCGTGTCAAAGCGGGTGGCGGCCAGGCCGTGAACGAAGTTGGCGGTATTCCAGCTCGGCATCAGATAGAGCGAAATGCCCATCAGGAACACCAGCAGCGGAAACACCAGCATGCCCATCGCCGCCACGATGCTGTCTTTGCCGCGCAGCAACACCAGATTGAGCACCACCACCACCGCCAGGCTGAGCCAGATGCGCGGCAGCGGCGCCACGTGGAACTGGTGGATCAGGAAGCTGTCCAGCGCGTTGGTGATCGAAATGCTGTACACCAGCACGATCGGGAAGAACGCCATCAGATACAGCACCATGATGATTTTGCCGGCCAGCACGCCGAAGTGTTCCACCACCACATCGTGAATGTTGCCGTCGCGGCTGGAGCCGGAAAGCACGAAGCGACTGAGCGCGCGGTGCGGCAAATAGGTCAGTGGGAAAGCGAACAACGCCATCAACAGCAACACCAGCGGGCCGTTCAAGCCGGCATTGATCGGCAAGAACAGCGTGCCGGCACCCACCGCGGTGGCATAGAGACCGAACATCCAGACGGTGTCGGTTTTGTTCCATTTGGCAGGCTGAGCGGCCGTCAGCGTGCCTGAATCGGGAGAAATCGTACTCATGAGACAGTCTACCTTAATCTGCGGCGCCAACGATTGCGCCTAACGGGATATCCTTCTCCGCGAATTTTTTAATAGTAATCAGTGAATTAAAGCGATATTTCATACTTACGCCTGATGAAAGGACGGCAAAGGATAATGAAAAATCCGCTGCGGGTCTATGTTTTATCGGCCAAGCGAACGATTTGCGAACAGGAAATGCTGAAAAAACCGGCGCAGGCAGAAAAAACTAAGGGCCCCTTGCGGAGCCCTTAAGCGGTTTATTTCTTCGCGTCCGGGTGGTCCGGCACCTCGGCGCTGCCCATCTCCTTCTCGTCGCGGATCATCGAGCGGTCTTTACGCACGTCGGCCACGTCGGAGGCGCTCACCGGCTTGGCGCTGTTGCCCCAGCTGGAACGGATGAAGTTCACCACGTCCGCCACCTGCTGATCGTTCAGACGCCAGCCGAACGGCGGCATGGTGATGTTGGATACCGCACCCTGCACCGCCGGCGTGGTGTTGCCGGTCAGCACGATGTGGATCAGCGAGGTCGCGTCCTCGGTCTGCACCACCGGATTGCCCTTCAGCGACGGGAAGGCACGCTTGTAGCCCACGCCGTCGGTGCGGTGGCAGGCCGCGCAGTTATCGACATACAACGCCGCGCCTGGCTTGCTGTCGTCGCCACGCCACAGATCCTTGGCCACGCTGTCTTCGACCGGCGCCGCCTGCTGCTTGCCGTCTTTCGGCGGCAGCGATTTCAGGTAGCGTGCGATGGCGGTCAGATCGTCGTCGCTCAGGTATTGCAGGCTGTGTTCCACCACGTCGCTCATGCCGCCAAACACGATCGCCTTGTCGTTGCGGCCGGTTTTCAGGAACTCGGTCAGTTCGGCTTCGCTCCAGCTGCCCAGGCCGTCCTTACGGTCACCGCGCAGGCTGGAAGCGACCCAGCCGTCGATCGGCGCGTTGCTGCCGGACAGGTAGTCGTCGCTGTCGCTGTTGCTCAGCGCTTTTTCCTGCATGGTGATGCTGCGCGGGGTATGGCAGGCGCCGCAGTGGCCCAGGCCTTCCACCAGATAGCGGCCGCGCTCAATCACCGGATCGGCCTTGGCGTCGGCGACGAAGTCCGCCGGCGACGGCGCGAACATACCGCGCCAGATGCTCAGCGGCCAGCGCATCGACAGTGGCCACGGGATGTCGGAGTCCTTGTTGGCCTGCTCAACCGGCTGCACGCCGTGCATGAAATAGGCATACATGGCGCGCATGTCGTCCTCTTTCACCAGCGCGAACGACGGGTACGGCATCGCCGGGTAGAGCGTGCTGCCGTTTTTGGCTACGCCCTTACGCACCGCGTTGTCGAAATCCTCGAAGCTGTAATCGCCGATGCCGGTTTTCTTGTCCGGCGTAATGTTGGTGGAGTAGATGGTGCCGATCGGCGTCTCCATCGCCAGACCGCCGGCGAAGGTCTTGCCGCTCTTGCCGTCGGTATGGCAGGCCACGCAGTCCCCGGCGCGCGCCAGGTATTCACCGCGCTTGATAAGCTCGCTGCCGACGGTGGCGTCCTGCGCCCAAACGGAAAAACTCACTGCACTGAGAACCAGTGCCGGTACAAATGCTTTCATCGTTCGCCGTCCTTATGCCTGCACCAATGGGCCTGGGTTTTTCAGATACTGCTCGCGAATAGCGCGGGCAGACCAGTAAGCCAACGCCGCCACGGTGCCGGTCGGGTTGTAGCCCAGCCCCTGCGGGAAGGCCGATGCGCCGATCGAGAACACGTTGTGCACGTCCCAGCTCTGCAGATAACGGTTTACCGCGCTGGTCTTCGGATCTTCCCCCATCACCGCGCCGCCGTTCATGTGGGTGGTCTGGTAACTGGTGGTATCGAAATGGCTGTTGGCGTTTTTCGGGCTGCCGGCGATCAGTTTCGGGTTCATCGCCTTGGCGATCGGCGCCATCTTGTCGTACATGAACTGCGCCATCTTGATGTCGTTCTCCTGCCAGTCGAACGTCATGCGCAGCAGCGGCTGGCCGAACACGTTCTTGTAGTTGGGATCGAGATCCAGATAGTTGTTGCGGTACGACTGGTGCGCGCCGTGGGCGTCCATCGAGACGTGGTGGGTGTAGGCATCCGCCACCGCCGCTTTCCACTTGCTGCCCCAGGCCGGGGTGCCCGGCGGGGTCGGCAGGCCGGAGATCGGCTTGGTGCCCGCCTGGTTGACCCAGAACGGCGAACCGCCGACGAAGCCTTCTTTGGCGTGATCGAAGTTGTCGGCGTTGAAGTCGTCCACGCCCACGCCGTTGCCGCCGGCGCCGATGAACGGGTTGGTGAACACGTCTTTATCGAAGAACGCCTTGATGGTGGTCATGTTCTGGTAGGCGAAGTTGCGCCCGACCACGCCTTCGCCGGTCACCGGATCGTAAGGCTTGCCGATGCCGGACAGCAGCATCAGGTGCACGTTGTGGAACTGGAACGCGCCCAGGATCACCAGATCGGCCGGCTGTTCAAGCTCGCGGCCCTGCGCATCGACGTAGTTCACGCCGGTGGCGCGGGACTTGTCGTCGGTCAGGTTGACCTTCAGCACGTTGGCGTTGGTGCGCAGCTCGAAGCGTTTTTCCATCCGCAGCGCCGGCAAGATGTTGACGTTCGGCGAGGCTTTGGAATACATGTAGCAGGCGTAGCCGCTGCAGAAACCGCAGAAGTTGCACGGCCCCATCTGCGCGCCGTACGGGTTGGTGTAAGAGTCGGAGGTGTTGGCGGACGGCAGGTTATAAGGGTGGTAGCCCACTTCCAGCGCGGCTTTCTCGAACAGCTGGGCGGAGTAGGTATTCTTCTGCGCAGGCAGCGGGAAGTCGCTGGAGCGATCCGCCGCAAAGCGGTTGCCGCCCTTCTGCGCCACTTTCTGACCCTTGATGGTCCAGGCGGTGCCGGAGGTGCCGAACACTTTCTCCGCCTTGTCGAAGAACGGCTCCAGCTCGTCGTAGGTCACGCCGAAGTCCTGGATGGTCATGTCCTTCGGAATGAAGTTTTTGCCGTAGCGCTCTTCATAGTGGCTGCGCATGCGCAGTTCGATCGGATCGACGCGGAAATGCACGCCCGACCAGTGCAGGCCGGCGCCGCCGACGCCGGTGCCCGGCAGGAACGCCGCCAGCTGGCGATAAGGCACCGCGGTCTGGCTGCTGTTGTGGCGAATGGTGACGGTGCTTTTCGACAGATCCTGGAACAGCTTGCGCCGGATGTTATAGGTCAGCTCGTCGATCACCTGAGGATAGGAACCGTCCGGATAGGTGTCGCGCATCGGGCCGCGCTCCAGCGCCACCACGTTGAGGCCGGCCTCGGTCAGCTCTTTGGCCATGATCGCGCCCACCCAGCCGAAGCCGACGATCACCGCGTCTACTTTTTTCATTACCGTTGCCATGATTAGCCCCTCTCCCCACGAATCGATACCGGTGGGAAGGGATAACGTTCCCCTCGCTCAACCCAGTCCATAAAATCGGCGCGCGCGCCCGGAAAATTAATCAGCTTCCAGCCAACCATGTCTTTGTTACCGCCATGGATCGGATCGCTGAAGAAACCTTCACGGGTGTTTTGCAGCAGATAGGAGAAGAACAGTTTCGACGGCAACTGCTGGAATTCCGCCTCGCCGGATTCGAACTTTTGCAGCATGGCGTCTTGCTGCGCGCCATCCAGTTCGGCGAAGGGCTTGCCGGCGGTTTTTTTGCTGTAGGCGTCGGCGTCAGCGATGCCGAGGTTGTAGATCTGCTTGGGCACCAGCGGCAGCTGATAGCCCATCTCCTTCGGCACATCGGGGTTAAACGGCCCCTGCATATACCAGATGGAGCCGGTGGCGTACGGAGTGTTCATCTGACGATCGATAAACTCCGGCACGCCGGCTTCCAGCGCGCCGGGGCCGCGATCGTCGGCCGGGATCAGGCGCGCGACGGCGGCCTTGATGAAGGCCCACTCTTCCGGGGTGAAAAAGGTCGGTTGGTAATCGTTCTGCGTTGAAGTGTTCGAGGCAGCGACCGCCGGTGTCGGTGCCGTCAGCGCGCCAACGCCGCTGCCACCAATTACCGCCGCAGGAATTAAGGTCATCGATTTCAACAAGAAATCGCGCCGCGAATTGTTGGTTTTATGATTCGACATGTCACATTCCATCCAAAGATAGTCACAACTATTTAACCGCAACCTTGCGATCGATACGGGTTTTTAAAATAATTTGTTACTTATTTGTATATTTATTGAAGGTCAGAATGCGCGCAAAAGCAAAAATGTTACCGGTAACTTATTGAATGAACGTAAAGATTTATCTGCTAACGTAAATTTAACTTTTTGTGCGGTTTTTTCGATAAGCGGTGAGGAAATAACGAAAAATGAGAGGTGTGTCGCGCTCTAAAGCGACAACGGAAAGCAAATCGGCCGCGTTTTGCGGCCGATTCGACAGGATGAAGGGTTACTGCGACATCGCCTGGTAGGCGGTGGTCACCTTCCACAAATAGCGCGGCGCCTGCGGGGCCGGGTGCTTTTTCTGGATGTGCTGATAAAACTCGTCGGGGCTCATCTGATTGATGCGATTAACCGCCACGCGCTTGTCCGAGGAGAAGGTGCGCAACATGGCGCCCGCCCCGTTCACGTACGAAACGATGGTGGCATAACGCAAAGTCTGTGGGTTGTTGATCCCGGCTAGCTGCTGGCTTTGAAGAATATTGATATAGGCCGTTCCCAGATCAATATTGACCGCCGGATCCTTCAGCTCACGCGAGCTGGGCTGCCCGCTTCGTCCTTTCATGCGATAGGCGTCGCGGCCGGCGGTAGAAGCCTTAAGCTGCATCAATCCCACTGCGTTCGAGGTGCTGACCACGTTCGGGTTAAACCCGGACTCCACCTGAATAATCGCTTTAATCAGCGTTTCGTCGACGCCATAGTTGCTGGCGGCCTGACGAATGTAATCGTTATAAACAACCGGAGTGCCTGTGCGGTTTACCGGTGCCTGCGGAGGGGGTTTTAACCAGCCGCCGCGCGTTGTGCCACTGCCTGAAATGTTGCTTGCCATTTGCGGGTCTTTGGCGCACCCCGACAAAAGCAAAATTGCCGTAAGGCAACCTATTTTTGTTTTCACAGAATCCCTCACTCCTTTCAATGAGTTGCGTAGCATATACAACTTGTAAGGACACCTGCAGTAATTTTTTGGACTAATCTCAAGCTATCCATATACCAAGAGGTGATTTATGAGTCAATCTGCAACAAGCTGCTTTGTCGTGACTTTTCGCTATCAGGAAGAGGGATTGACCGACCTGGCCAAGCTGACCGGGCAATTGACGCGTGAGGGTTTTGTCACGTCGGTGACAGATGAAAATGGCGTTCACCACGAACTCGGCAGCAACAGTTTTGCGTTCATAACCGTTCTGGATCAAGAAGATGTACAGCGCCTGGCGCAGGGGTTCGGGCAGTTGGCATTGGGAAAACAGCCGGAGGTGGCGATCTGCACCTGTCAGGACTACCTTCAGCGGTTACATACTGATACATAAAATGCTATAACTCCCCGGACGGTATTATTTTTTCAGTTGGAGAAATACCCCGCCGGCGGTGGGCAAGTGACGCTTGACTTCGCTTCAATTGATATTGATAATCATTTTCATTTGAACCAGGAGACGTCATCATGCCTTTGATTAATTGCGTTTTTCTTCGCGGTCGCCTTCCCCGCGCCGCCGCACTGTTGCGCCCCTTCACGCTCGCCTGTTTATTGCTGGGCGCCGCCTTGGCCAGTCAAAACGCGTTGGCGGAAAAAAAGCTGCGCGTGGTGACCACTTTTACCATCATTCAGGACATCGCCCAGAACGTGGCGGGTGACGCCGCCGTGGTGGAATCCATCACCAAACCGGGCGCCGAGATCCACGACTACCAGCCCACGCCGCGCGACATCGTCAAGGCGCAGCACGCCGACCTGATCCTGTGGAACGGCATGAACCTGGAACGTTGGTTCCAACGTTTCTTCGAGAACATCAAACAGGTGCCGGCGGCGGTCGTAACCGAAGGCATCACCCCACTGCCGATCCGCGAAGGGCCGTATAACGGCAACCCGAACCCGCACGCCTGGATGTCGCCGAGCAACGCGCTGGTGTATATCGAAAACATCCGCAAAGCGCTGGTGGAGCACGACCCGGCCAACGCGGAAACCTATAACCGCAACGCCAAGGCCTACGCAGAGAAAATCGGCGCGTTAGACGCCCCGCTGCGCGAACGCCTGGCGCGCATTCCGGCCGCGCAGCGTTGGCTGGTGACCAGCGAAGGCGCCTTCAGCTACCTGGCGCAAGACTATCAGTTGAAAGAGGTTTACCTGTGGCCGATCAACGCCGACGAGCAAGGCTCACCGCAGCAGGTGCGCCGGGTGATCGACGCGGTGCGCGCTCACCATATTCCTGTGGTGTTCAGCGAGAGCACCATTTCCGACAAGCCGGCCAGACAGGTGGCGAAAGAAACCGGCGCCAAATACGGCGGCGTGCTGTACGTGGACTCGCTGTCCACCCGCGACGGCCCGGTGCCGACCTATATCGACCTGCTTAACACCACCGTGCAAACCATCGCCAAAGGATTCGATCAATGAGCCATGAGCCGTTTGTCCGCCCTGAGCTGAACGTGGACGACGTAACCGTGACCTACAACAATGGGCACACCGCCATTCATAACGCCAGCTTCACCCTGAGCGGCGGTTCGATCTGCGCGCTGGTCGGCGTCAACGGCAGCGGCAAGTCGACGCTGTTCAAAAGCATCATGGGCCTGGTCAGGCCCACCGCCGGCCAGGTGTCGCTGAGCGACAAACCGGTGGCGGACGCGCTGAAAAAGAACCTGATCGCCTACGTGCCGCAAACCGAAGACGTCGACTGGAACTTCCCGGTGCTGGTGGAAGACGTGGTGATGATGGGCCGCTACGGCAAGATGAACTTCCTGCGCATTCCGTCGCGTGAGGATCGGCTGCGGGTCGACAAGGCGCTGGAGCGCGTTGGCCTGAGCGAGCTGCGCGGCCGGCAGATCGGCGAGCTGTCCGGCGGCCAGAAGAAGCGCGTATTTCTGGCGCGCGCGCTGGCGCAACAGGGCACGGTGCTGCTGCTGGACGAGCCGTTCACCGGCGTGGACGTGAAAACCGAGAATGCGATTATCGAGCTGCTGCGCGCGCTGCGCGACGAGGGCCATCTCATTCTGGTCTCCACCCACAACCTCGGCAGCGTGCCGGAGTTTTGCGATCGGGTGATCCTCATCAACCGCACGGTGCTGGCCGCCGGCCCGACCGAAACCACCTTCACCCAGAGCAACCTGGAGCAGGCGTTCGGCGGCGTGCTGCGCCATATCAACCTTTCCGGCCCGGATCTGCACGACGATAACGATCCGCGCACCGTCACGGTGTTGACCGACGATGAGCGCCCGGCGGTGTTCTACGGCCATACCAAGAGCGATCCGCCGGCCAACAGCCAGGCCAGGGAGAAACAATCCTGATGCTGGACCTTCTGCTGCAACCTTTCGGTTATAACTACATGGTGAAGGCCATCTGGGTCAGCGCCATCGTCGGTGCCGCCTGCGCGTTCCTGTCCGCCTACCTGATGCTGAAAGGGTGGTCGCTGATGGGCGATGCGCTGTCGCACTCGGTGGTGCCCGGCGTGGCCGGCGCCTACGCCCTCGGCCTGCCCTACGCCGCCGGCGCCTTCTTCACCGGCATGCTGGCGGCGCTGGCGATGACGCTGGTGCGCCACATCACCCGGCTGCGCGAAGACGCCATCATCGGCTTTATCTTCTCCACCTTCTTCGCCGTCGGCCTGCTGATCGTGTCGCTCAACCCCACGTCGGTCAACGTACAGTCGATCATCTTCGGCAATATCCTCGGCATCGCCGACGAAGACGTACTGCAGGTGGAGATCATCATCGGCGTCTCGCTGCTGATCCTGTGCCTGGTGTGGAAAGACCTGCTGGCGGTGTTCTTCGACGAAAGCCACGCGGTGTCGATCGGCCTGTCGCCACTGCGGTTGAAGATCCTGTTCTTCACCCTGCTCAGCGCCTGCACCGTCGCCGCGCTGCAAACCGTCGGCGCCATTCTGGTGATCGCCATGGTGATCACCCCGGGCGCCACCGCCTACCTGCTGACCGATCGCTTCAGCCGGCTGGTGATCATCGCCATCATCATCGGCGCGCTGACCAGCGGCGTCGGCGCCTACCTGAGTTTCTTCCTGGATGGCGCCACCGGCGGCGTGATCGTTACCCTGCAAACGCTGGTGTTCCTGGTGGCGTTCCTGTTCGCGCCGAAACACGGCCTGCTGGCGGCCAAACGCCGCGTGGCGCAATCGCAAACTGGAGGCCGCTGATGGACACCCTGTATCAACTGCTCAGCGAACCCTTCGCCTACCCGTTCATGCAGCGGGCGATCGTCGCCGCCATCGTCACCGGCGTGGTGTGCGCCGTGCTCTCCTGCTATCTGGTGCTCAAAGGCTGGTCGCTGATGGGCGACGCCATCTCGCACGCGGTGCTGCCCGGCATCGTGGTAGCGTTCGTGGTCGGCATTCCGCTGGCGATTGGCGCCTTCCTCTCCGGCATCTTCTGCGCGGTAGCCACCGGCTACCTGAAAGAGAACAGCCGGGTGAAAGAGGACACGGTGATGGGCATCGTCTTTTCCGGTATGTTCGCCTTCGGGCTGGTGCTGTTCTCGCGCATCGACACTGACCAGCATCTGAGCCACATTCTGTTCGGCAACATGCTGGGCATCACCGACGGCGAACTGAAACAAACCCTGCTGATCGCCGGCATCACCCTGGCGGTGGTGTTGCTCAAGCGCAAAGACTTCATGCTGTACTGCTTCGATCCGCACCATGCGCGGGTGATTGGCCTGCCGGTCAAGCTGCTGCACTATGGGCTGCTGTGCCTGCTGGCGATGACCATCGTCGCCTCGCTGCAGGCCGTGGGGGTGATCCTGGTGATCGCCATGCTGATCGCCCCCGGCATCATCGCCTTCATGCTGTGCCGTCGCTTCGATCGCATGCTGATGGTGGCGACGGTGGTGTCGGTGTTCTCCTGCGTGCTCGGCACGCTGATCAGCTTCCACATCGACGGCGCAACCGGGCCTTGCATCGTCATCGTGCAGGCCGTGCTGTTCGTGATCGCCTTGTTGTACAGTAAATTACGCCCGTTACAGCGTAACCAAACCGCGCTCACCGGCGGTTAATTCCCCCGATGCGGCGAAGCCTTCTGCTCGCCGCATCACATTCCCCCCGCTCATTGCGTCGTTGTCATCAAGTTGCAATCGGTATTGCGCTTAAATTAATCAATAGGGTATATACTTTGAGCTGGCGAGGCGCTGAAAAAATCGCCGCCTTTGACGCCGGCTGTGCGCCGCGTCGTGTTTTCACCAAGGGAAAGACGCTAACCTAATGAATTATCAGGCAGCACAGAGGGGGAAATACCATGTGGCAAGCCGTTAGCCGTCTGTTAAGTGAACATCTTGGCAGCGCAGAGATACGCGAAAGGATTGAACTGCCCGGGGGCGACATTCACCCGGCGTGGCGCGTGAGTTACGGTGACAACGAGGTGTTCGTGAAATGCGACGCCCGTGAACAACTGCCGATATTCACCGCCGAGGCCGATCAGCTGGCGTTGCTGGCGCGCAGCAAAAGCGTGCGGGTGCCGGAGGTGTACGGCGTCGGCAGCGATCGCGACTACAGCTTCCTGCTGCTGGAGTATCAGCAGCTGAAACCCCTCGATGCCCACGGCGCCTACTGCCTGGGCCAGCAGCTGGCGCATCTGCATCAGTGGAGCGAGCAGCCGCAGTTTGGTCTCGACTTCGACAGCGATCTGACCACCACGCCGCAACCCAACGCCTGGCAACGCCGCTGGTCGGAATTCTTCGCCGAGCAGCGCATCGGCTGGCAGCTGCAGCTGGCTGCGGAGAAAGGCATGACCTTCGGCGACATCGACGACATTGTCGATCGGGTGTATCTGCGCTTGCAGCACCACCAGCCGCAGCCTTCCCTGCTGCACGGCAACCTGTGGCCGGGCAACTGCGCGATGACCGCCAACGGGCCGATACTGTTCGATCCGGCCAGCTACTGGGGCGACCGAGAGTGCGATTTGGCGATGCTGCCGCTGTATCCGGAGCTGCCGCCGCAGATCTACGACGGCTATCAGAGCGTATGGCCGCTGGGGGCCGGCTTTATCGAGCGTCAGCCGCTGTATCAGCTGTACTACCTGCTCAACCGCAGCAACCTGTTCGGCGGCCAGCATTGGGTGGCGGCGCAGCGCGCGGTAGAGGCGCTGCTGCAGCCGGAAGCGTCGTAATCAGGTTCCGGGGCGCCGATCGGCGCCCCGTTCAGGGTTCAGGCCGCGCCGGCCAACTGCCCCAACAGGCGGATCACGAACCAGGCGATCACCGCAATCACGATGGGCAGAATGTACAGCGGGAAATACTGCAGGAAAATGGTGTGGTGCGGCAGCGTGATGCGTTCCTCCAACTGCTGACGCGTGTGCCCTTCGCTGCCTTTGGCCTGCTCCAGGATCATCTGATCTTCCAGCCCTTCGCGAATGAACTTGACCTGGCGCGACATGCGCGCGCCGGAAGCCTGCAATGCCAGCCCGACGAAGATCAGTATATAGATGATGATGAACATCAAATTGGCGCCGCTGAACAGGCTTTTATCCACGTCCGGCACCGGCGAGTTGTACCAGAAAAGGTTCAGGAACGGCGTATTGAAACGCACCATGTCCACCATCACGTGGACAAAATCCAGCATCACTGCGTTGATGCCTTTGGTTTTTTCACTGTGCTGATAGATAAAGCCCAGCACGGAAATCAGCGTCGACAGCAACGCCGGGATAAAAACCACCCATCCGAGAATGCGTTTCAAAATGGCGATACGCCCGGCCTGTTGATACGTCATGTGTTCCCCTTGTTAGCGACGTAACCGAATCGGCTAAGTCTACCTGCAGTTGGCGAAACTCGCCCACCGTTTTCTTCATTCCCGCTGTGCTACAAGCTTAGCCGAATTCGCCGAAATCAACTGCTTAACGATGTCCGGGCACTATTATTGAAATATTGAAAAGATAACGCTATCCCTTTGGGCAGAGGCCGCCATGATTCGACTGATTATCTTATTGCTGGGCGCGCAGGCACTGCACGGCCAGCGCCGCCTGCTGGTGCTGTTCGGCTGGCTGTGGATAGCCGCGGGGGCGCTGATGCTGTTCGACATCCTGCAAGATGGCCGGTCCATGCTGGCGCTGGATGCGCTGGCGGTCATCCTGGCGCTGGAGGGGCTGGTGGCGATATCCGCCGCGCTGGTGATCGGTTCCTCCGCCAGCCGGCCGGTGCTGCTTAAGGGGCTGGGCTTCGTGTTTATGGCCTTTTTAATGTTGGACGTGCCCGCAGACGATAACATCGTCGCCACCGTGATGTTTGGCAGCGCGCTGCTGCTTGACGGCGCCGTACGCATCGCCTCCTCCACGGTGATTCAACACAGCCGATGGAAGACCGTGGCGCTGGCGGGCGGCGGCGAGATCCTGCTTTCGTTGATGATTTTTGTCGGCTGGCCGGCGCCGCATCGGATGACGGTACCCTTTTGCCTCGGGGTGATGATGGTGCTTTCCGGCTGGGCTTTATTGCGCATCGCCCGCAGACTGACGAGCTTCTCTCTGAATCAGCCCCCAGCGCAGCGGCCAGCGCCCCCGACCTCGGAGGCCACGCCGCTCACGGTGTATGTCTGGACACCGCTTGGCGCGGCTAAAGATCCACGCCGGCGTTACATCGTCGATCGATATATCGCGGCAGTCGACGGTGGCGGCAATATCTCCACCGGCCATGCCGCTCTGGCGCTCGCGCCGGACGTGTATATCAGTCACTACCCGCTCAACGACATCAGCCATTCCGTTCAGGATTTCCGCCAGCTGCTGCACGCCGGCGAACAAAACAACGTCGACGGGCGTTTCCTGCCCGACCTGCCGGGCGAGATCGCCGCCTGGTGCCCGCCGGACAAAAAAATTCAGTTCTGTCGCTATAACCCGGCGGCGCTGCGCGCGTTCTGGCTGCGCTATCGGCAGGACGACACCTACAACCTGACACGGCGCAACTGCTCCACCACGGTCATCGCGGCGCTCGACAGCGCGCTGGAAGGCGTGCTGGGCGATAAACACCTGTGGCGCCGCTTTCTGCTGCTGGTGCTCGATCCCAATCTGTGGATGCTGGCGGTACTGCGCAGCCGCGGTGAAAGCATGACCTGGACGCCGGGGCTGGTGCTGGATTATGCGCGCATGCTGCAACAGGTCTCCGAGCGCCAACACCAACGCTGGTGGCTTAAGCTGCGCGAGATGTGGACTATTCTGCGCTTTGGCAAAAACCCAACGCGCAGGCAAAGGTTTTAGTCTCTCCGTCGGCGATGATAAAGTGTCGGGCACATTCATTCATCCGCGCCGGCAGGAGTTAACCGCTAATGGCTTATTCGCAACGCATTGAAACCGCAATTTTTGATATGGACGGCTTGTTGATCGATTCGGAACCGCTGTGGCTGCAGGCCGAGCTGGATATCTTCGGCGCGCTGGGACTGGATCTGTCCGATCGTCACAAGCTGCCGGACACCCTGGGGCTGCGCATCGATCTGGTGGTGAAAATGTGGTATCAGGCGATGCCCTGGCAAGGGGTTTCGCTTGATGAGGTGTCGGCGCGGATTATCGAGCGCGCCATCGAGCTGGTGCACGAGACGCGCCCGCTGCTGCCTGGCGTCCGGCAGGCGCTGGAGCTGTGCCGCAGTCAGCGGTTGAACGTCGGCCTGGCCTCCGCCTCGCCGCTGCACATGCAACAGCAGGTGCTGAAGATGTTCGATCTTGAAGGCTACTTTGATCAATTGGTTTCCGCCGAATACCTGCCGTACAGCAAACCGCACCCGGAGGTCTATCTGATCGCCGCCGAACGCCTGGGCAGCGATCCGCTGCGCTGCATCACGCTGGAAGACTCCTTCAACGGCATGATCGCCACCAAAGCCGCGCGCATGCGCTCCATCGTGATCCCGGCCGCCGAATACCGCCACGATCCGCGCTGGGCGCTGGCTGACCACCAGTTGGAGACGCTGGAACAGCTTACTCCCGCCCACTTCGCCTGATCCTGGGGCGCCGGCCACCGGCGCCCTGGTTTTCCTCATCGCCGCCGGCCAAGAGATCTCTGCCGAAAATAAACGAAACACCGTTTCATTATTATTGAATTGCCGTGACGTTCTCATTATGCTGGACGGCAGGGAAAGCGACGGTCCGCGCAGCGTTGTCACTGCCACGCAGCGCTGTTCAAGGCCGCCGCTTCCTCCCGCCGCACGCCGAAAAACCGCCCTCGTTGCTTTCCGTTTCATTCGCCCCAGCGCCGCCTTTTTGTTTTCGCCCGCCAAAATCGATGATTTGTTACGCATTGGCGTAACAAGCCGTTGTAAAACCGGGGAAAATAAACAATTGGTTACAGGGTAACTGCTTCCACTACTGGGAATTTTCCCATATACTGGATAAATTAACAGTTTACCAGCAGGAATCGCAACAGCATGACCGCGGAAGGACATCTTATATTCTCTGTCGCTTGCGCGATCTTCGCCAAGAAGGCGGAAGTGACGCCAGAGCTGGCTACCGGCGACTGGTGGCACATCATACCCGCTGCGCTGCTGACTTCGCTGCTGCCGGACATCGATCACCCCAAGTCGGTGCTGGGCCAGCGTCTGCGCTGGCTCGCCATTCCCATCGCCCGCGCCTTCGGCCACCGCGGTTTCACCCACAGCCTGCTGGCGATCGCCGGCGGCATGGCGCTGTTTCAGCTGGACGTGCCGCGCAGCTGGCCGATCCCGGCCGATGCGCTGCACGCTATGATCATCGGTTACTTCAGCCACCTGCTGGCCGATATGCTCACCCCCGCCGGCGTTCCGCTGCTGTGGCCGTGCCGCTGGCGTTTTCGTCTGCCGCTGCTCAACTCGCAAAAAGGCAACCAACTGGAGCGCGTACTGTGTCTGTGCCTGGTGGCCTTCGCCATCTGCTGGCAAGGTGATTTCACCCTCCCGGTGCAATCCTATGTCGAGCAAATCAGAAATATCAGGCTCTGATCACAAAAAATCGTTCAACCCATCACCCATGCGTATATAAAAAGAACAAAAAAGCGCAAAAAGCTATATCAAATTCCATTTGGATATAAGTAGCCCACTCAGCAAACTGTTACGATATTTACATCGCGACATACGTGATGCGTAGTCGTTTTTATAAGAAAGATTATTGGAGACATTGGGGATGAATCTTCCGCTCGTGATTAACGTGCTGGTGTTTGTCGCGCTCCTTTTGCTGCTGGCGCAAACCCGCCACAAGCAATGGAGCCTGGCGAAAAAAGTGCTGGTCGGCCTGGTGGTCGGCGTGGTGTTCGGTCTGGGCCTGCAGCTGGTGTACGGCTCCGACAACCCGGTGCTGAAAGAATCCATCAGCTGGTTCAACATCGTCGGCAACGGCTATGTGCAACTGCTGCAAATGATCGTCATGCCGCTGGTGTTTGCCTCGATCCTGAGCGCGGTCGCCAAACTGCATAACGCCTCTTCTCTGGGTAAGATCAGCGTTCTGACAATCGGCACGCTGCTGTTCACCACGCTGATCTCGGCGCTGGTGGGCGTGCTGGTCACCAACCTGTTCGGCCTGACCGCCGAAGGCCTGGTGCAGGGCGCGCAGGAGAGCGCGCGTCTGACGGCGATCCAGACCAACTACGTGGGCAAACTGGCCGATCTGACCGTGCCGCAGATGGTGCTGTCGTTCATTCCGAAAAACCCGTTCGCCGACCTGACCGGCGCCAGCCCGACTTCGATCATCAGCGTGGTGATTTTCGCCACCTTCCTCGGCGTGGCCTCACTGCAGCTGCTGAAAGACGACAAGCCGAAAGGCGAGCGCGTACTGGTGGCTATCGACACCCTGCAAGCCTGGGTGATGAAGCTGGTGCGTCTGGTCATGAAACTGACGCCATATGGCGTGCTGGCGCTGATGACCAAAGTGGTCGCCGGTTCCAACATTCACGACATCGTCAAACTCGGCAGCTTCGTGGTGGCTTCGTACATCGGCCTGGCCATCATGTTCGTGGTACACGCCGCTCTGCTGGCCTTCACCGGCGTTAACCCGCTGAAGTTCTTCCGCAAGGTGTGGCCGGTGATCACCTTCGCCTTCACCAGCCGCTCCAGCGCCGCCAGCATTCCGCTGAACGTGGAAGCGCAGACCCGTCGTTTGGGCGTGCCGGAATCCATCGCCAGCTTCTCGGCGTCGTTCGGTGCCACCATCGGCCAGAACGGCTGCGCAGGCCTCTACCCGGCGATGCTGGCGGTAATGGTTGCGCCGACCGTCGGCATCAACCCGCTGGATCCGGTATGGATCGCCACCCTGGTCGGCATCGTCACCATCAGCTCCGCCGGTGTGGCGGGCGTGGGCGGCGGCGCCACCTTCGCTGCGCTGATCGTGCTGCCGGCGATGGGCCTGCCGGTGACGCTGGTCGCGCTGCTGATCTCGGTCGAACCGCTGATCGACATGGGCCGCACCGCCCTGAACGTCAACGGCTCCATGGCGGCGGGCACCATCACCAGCCAGCTGATGAAACAAACCGACAAAGCCGTGATGGACAGCGAAGACGAAGTCGAATTGGCGCATCGCTAACGCCGTCTCATAACGAAAAAACCGGGGATTATCCCCGGTTTTTTTATGCCCCGCGTTCGGTCGTTACGGCCGCTCGCCCTTCGCCAACCGCCGGTTGATGTCGGCGATCGCTGCCGGCAATTGCGCCAGCGTGTCTATCACATAGTGCGCGCCCGCCGCGTACAGCTTATCGGCGGCCGCCGCACGGCGGCGCTCTATCTCGCCCGCCGCCATCTGTCGATACTCCGGCCAGGTGGCGCCGAACTCGTTGCCGGACAGCGCCAGCCCGACGCTCCACATCCCGGCATTCAGCCCTTCGGCAATGCCCGGCACCGCGTCATCCACCTTCACGCAATGCGCCACCGCATCGATACCCAACGCGATCGCGTTCTGCAACGCCATCCACGGCCCCGGTCGGCCGCCGGCCGCGAGATCGTCGGTGGCGACCCAGTAATCCGGCGCGTAGCCGCGCTCTGCGGCGGCGGGCACCAGCACTTCCATCACCGCGCGCGGATAACCGGAGCAGGAACCGATTTTAATCCCCTGCTCGCGCAAAGCGGCAATCACCTGCGGCACGCCCTCGATGGGATCGGCGAAGTCGATCACTTTGGCGATTTGCAGCGGCATAAACGCCTGATACAGCGCGTCGATGTCCTGGTGGCTCATCGAGCGCCCCAGCCGCTGCCGCCAGCGCGCGTCGACCGCCGGCAGTTTCCCCAGCGCCTCGATATGCTGCCATTTGCCCAGCCCCATCGGAATACGCGCTTCCGCCAGGCTGATGTCGATATCGAAGGTCTGTTTGAACGCCTCGACGAAAATCTGCGTCGGCGCAAAGGAGCCGAAGTCCACCGTGGTGCCGGCCCAGTCGAGGATTACGGCGTTGATCTGTTTCATGGTCAGTCCTTATTGATTCCAGTACATCGCCTGCCCGACTGCCGCCAGCAAACGTTCGATATCTTGCGGGTAGATCTCCCCGATGTTGCCGATGCGGAAGCAGTCGCTCTGCGACACTTTACCGGGATAAATCACGAAGCCTTGTTGCTTCAGGCGCTGATAAAACTCGGCGAAGCGATAAGTGTCGGCCTTTGGCGAATAGAACGCGGTGATGATCGGCGAATGCAACGCCTCATCGAGCAGGGTTTCAAAGCCCAGTTCGCGCATGCCCGCCACCAGCCGCCGCTGATTGGTCTGATAGCGACGGTGGCGCGCGGCAATGCCGCCCTCCTGCTCCAGCTCTTTCAGCGCCTGCGCGAAGGCCAGCACGGTATGGGTCGGCGACGTAAAGCGCCATTTGCCGGCCTGGTCTTCCATACAGCGCCACTGGGCGTACAGATCGAGCGACAGCGAGCGCGAACGCCCGGCGCATTTTTCCAGTTCGCTGCGGCGGGCGATGACGAAAGCGAAGCCCGGCACGCCCTGAATGCATTTGTTGGCGGAACTGATCAGAAAATCGATGCCCAGCGCGTCCACATCCAACGGGATGCCGCCGAAGCTGCTCATGGCGTCGACGATAAAGGTCTTGCCGTTGCGCGCCGCCAGGCCGGCCACCTTCTGCAGCGGGTTGAGCATGCCGGTGGTGGTTTCACAGTGCACCATGGCGATATGGCTGATGCGCGCATCGCTTTTCAGCACCGCTTCCATCGCCGCCACGTCCGGTTCATTCACCTCGCCGCAGTCAAAGGCGTAGTGGTCGATATCCATCAGCCGCGCCATTTCGATCATCCGCGCCCCGTAGGCGCCGTTGTTGACGATCAGCAGCTTGTCCTGCGGGCCGATGACCGTGCCCAGCACGCCCTCTACCGCAAAGCTGCCGCTGCCCTGCAGCAGCACCGAGGTGTAGCCGGCGGACGGCGTCGCCAGCGCCACCAGCCGTTGGCGGATGCTTTGCACCACGCCGAGGTTGTAATCTTCATCCCAGGTGCAGCTGTCGAACAGCATCGCCTCTTTCACCGTTTTCGAGGTGGTCAACGGGCCGGGGGTCAACAGCAGGTAGTTACGGTCGGACATGTTATTCACCTATTTGGTCTATACCAGATTGCGCTCATTGTGGCGGCAAATTCCTGCCCCGGTCAAACGACAAAGCGCGGTGAAACAAAAAATTCATCTGGCTATGTATAATAAGCGCGTGCCGGAATGTCGGGCCGATGCCATAGCGAGATGAAATGAAAGAACATCAGGGCGATATGCCCCACTACCTGCAGATCAAGGATCAGCTTCAGGCGCGCATCACCCGCGGCGCGCTGCAGGCCGGCGACAAGCTGCCTTCGGAGCGCGAGCTGTGTGCCATCTTCTCCACCACCCGCGTCACCATCCGCGAAAGCCTGGCGCAGCTGGAAGCCACCGGCGCCATCTATCGAGCCGATCGCCGCGGCTGGTTCGTCACGCCGGAGCGACTGTGGCTGGACCCGACGCAAAACACCAACTTCCACCGTCTGTGTCAGGAGCAGGGGCGCACGCCGCGCACCGCGCTGCTGTCCGGCGAAAAAACCACGGTGCCGCTCGACGTCATGCAGCCGCTGGCGCTCGAACCGTTCGATCAGGTGTATCTGCTGCGCCGCGTGCGCTACGCCGACGGCCGCGCCATCTGCTATTGCGAAAATCACTGTCTGCCGCAGCGGGTGCCGGAACTGCTCAGCCACGATCTCAACGGCAGCCTGACCGAGGTCTATCAGCAACATTACTCGTTGATTTACAGCAACATGCACCTGTCGTTCTACCCGACGGCCTTGCCTTACCGCGCCGCCAATGCGCTCGGCGCCATGGTCGGTCTGCCCGCCTTGTTGCTGCGTCGACTGAATTACGATCAGCACGGCCGCATCCTCGATTTCGATATTGAATACTGGCGCCACGACAGTCTGCGCATCGAAGTCGATACGCTCTAACCTCGGCTATCACGGGGCCGGCGTCCGCCGCCCCGCCTTCCTCACCCACGCTCGATCATCCTTTTAAGGCAAATATATTTTGCCGCTTTCATTTGTTTGTCATATTCGCCGATTAGCTTGGCCGCATATCTGGTGTATACCAGTTTCGCATTAACTTGCCACAGTGAGGCTGAAGCTATGAAACTTTCTCGTCTGGTCGTCATGACCGCCATCGCACTCGGTTCCGCGCCGGCCTGGGCCGCCGATGCGGTGGTGACCGTCTACTCCGCCGACGGTTTGCACGACGGCGACCACAGCTGGTATCAAACCCAGTTCGACGCCTTCACCCAGGCGACCGGCATCAAGGTGCAGTATGTTGAAGGCGGCTCGGGCGCCATCGTGGAACGGCTGTCGAAAGAACGCAGCAACCCGCAGGCCGACGTGCTGGTGACGCTGCCGCCGTTCATCCAGCGCGCCGCCGCGGAAAAACTGCTGCAGGACTTTACCCCGCAGGCGGCGGCGCAGATCGCCGATGCGCAGCCGCAGTTCGTGCCGCTGGTGAACAACTACCTCAGTTTCATCTATAACGCCAAACTGCTGCCGCAGGCGCCCGCCAGCTACCAGCAGCTGCTGGACGCGCAGTTCCGCAACAAGCTGCAGTATTCCACGCCGGGACAGGCGGGTGACGGCACTGCGGTGATGCTGCAGGCATTTCACAGCTTCGGTAGCAAAGACGCCGGTTTCGACTATCTCGGCAAGCTGCAAAGCAACAACGTCGGCCCTTCCGCCTCCACCGGCAAGCTGACCGCGCTGGTCAATAAGGGAGAGCTGCTGGTGGCCAACGGCGATCTGCAGATGAATCTGGCGCAGATGCGCAGCAACCCGAACGTCAAGGTGTTCTGGCCGGCCGGGCCGGACGGCAAGCGCAGCACGCTGGTGCTGCCTTACTACGTCGGTCTGGTGCAGGGCGCGCCGCAAAGCGCCAACGGCAAAAAGCTGATCGACTTCCTGCTGAGCAAGGAAGCGCAGAGCAGCGTCAGCGCCATTTCCTACGGCATGCCGGTGCGTAAGGACGTCACTCCGACCGACGATAACTTCAGGCAGTCGCAGGCCGCTTTGCAAGGCGTGGACATCTGGGCGCCGGACTGGAATCAGGTGGTGAGCAGCCTGTCCGCCGACATTTCTCGCTGGCACAAGGTGACCGAATGACTCTGGCCATGCCTTCTCTTCTCTCATCTCGCGCCGAGGCGCGGGATAACAGCCAGGATATCGCCGGGCCGTCGTGCATCCAGCTCGACCGCGTCAGCGTGTCGTATCGCGGCACCGAGGTGCTGAAACCCCTGACGCTCACCATCGCTCCCGGCGAAGTGCTGGCGCTGATCGGCCCCTCCGGCTCGGGTAAGACCACCGTGCTGCGGGCGATTGCCGGCTTCGTGCAGCCCTCCGCCGGACGCATCGCCATCGGCGACGTCGATGTCACCGACGTGCCGCCCTATGAGCGCGGTCTGGGCATGGTGGTGCAGAACTACGCGCTGTTTCCGCATATGCGCGTCGAGGACAATGTGGCGTTCGGCCTGCGCGCGCAGGGCAAGCCGCGCGGCCTTATCGCCGAGCGCGTCGAAGAGGCGTTGGCCATCGTCGGCATGTCGGCCTACGCCAAGCGTTATCCCAGCCAGCTCTCCGGCGGCCAACAGCAGCGGGTGGCGATCGCCCGCGCCATTGCGGTGCGCCCCAAGGTGCTGCTGCTGGATGAGCCGCTGTCGGCGCTGGACGCGCAAATCCGCCACAGCATGGTGGAAGAGATAGCCCGCCTGCACCGCGAGCTGCCGGACCTGACCATTCTGTACGTCACCCACGATCAGGGCGAAGCGCTGACGCTGGCGGACAAGATCGGCATCATGCGCGACGGCCATCTGATCGCCCACGGCGAAACCCGCGCGCTGTACCATCATCCGACGAACCGCTTCACCGCTGAGTTCCTCGGCCGCGCCAACCTGCTGCCGGCTACCGCCCTGGAGACTACCGCGCAGCAAGGTATGACCACCGTCAGCTGCGCCGGCAAAGTGATCGGCTGCTTCACTTATGGCGCACAACGCGGCTTCGACAAGCTGCTGTGCATCCGGCCACAGCACATTGCGCTCGATGCCGATGCCCAGCGCAGCAACTGCATCATCGGCACGCTGCGCGATATTCATTGGCAGGGAGAGTTGACGCACCTGCAGTTCGACGCGGAAGGCCATCCGCTGCGCGTGGTCACCACTCATCGCAGCCAGATGCCGCAGATCGGCGAGCGCGTGCCGCTCTATTTCGCCCCCGACGATGCGGTACTGATCGAGGACTGACATGACCGACTCTACGCTTACTCGCCCGTCCCTGCGGCTGCGTTTGCCGCGCCGCCTGTGGATCCTGTTACCGCTGCTGGTGCTGGCGACGCTGTTTTTCTACCCGCTGGCGCTGATCGTCAAACAGGCGTTTACCGACGACCAGGGGCTGTTCAGCGCCGCCGCGCTGCAACAGGTGTTCGAATCCCGCCGCTTTGTCGGTGCCCTGCTCAACACGCTGCAGATCGCGCTGCTGGCGACGCTGGGCTGCCTGGTGCTCGGCACGCTGCTGTCGCTGCTGCTGGTATTCACGCCGTTCCCCGGCAGCCGGCTGATCGCCCGAGTGATCGATACCTTTATCGCCATGCCGACCTTTCTGATCACGCTGGCCTTCACCTTTATCTACGGCTCCGCTGGCCTGCTGAACGGCACGCTGATGGCGACCTTCGGCTTCACCCTGCCGCCGGTCGACTTTCTTTACTCCATCTGGGGAGTGATCCTGGCGGAAATCACCGTGTTTACGCCGCTGGTGATGCGCCCGCTGATGGCGGCGCTGTCGCAGATCGACCGCAGCCAGCTTGAGGCCGCCAGCATCCTCGGCGCCCGGCCGGGGCGCGTGGTGCGCCAGGTGATTTTACCGGCCGCACTGCCGGCCTTGCTGGCCGGCGGCAGCCTGTGTCTGTTGTTGACCACCAATGAGTTCGGCATCGTGCTGTTTATCGGCGCCAAGGGCGTCACCACGCTGCCGATGATGGTCTACTCCAAAGCGATTCTGGAGGCGGATTACGCCGTCGCCTGCACCATCGCCGTGGTGAATATCGCGCTGTCGCTCGGGCTGTTCTCCCTTTACCGCTATGCCGCGGCACGCGCCGGGCTGAGGAACTGACGATGTTGATTTGGTCTCGCACCGGCCGCACCCTGACCTGCACGCTGACGGTCACGCTGTTCGCCCTGTTCTTCTGCCTGCCGCTGGCGGTGATCCTGATGTCCAGCCTCAGTGAACAGTGGAACGGCGTGCTGCCGAGCGGCTTCACCCTCAACCACTTTCGCCAGGCCTTCAGCGGCGCCTCCTGGGACGCGCTGGTCGCCAGTCTGGCTATCGGCTTCAGCGCCAGCCTGTTCGCGCTGTTGTGCGGCACCTGGGCGGCGCTGGCGCTGCGCCACCATCAGGGGCGCGGCCAGCGGCTGCTGGGCACGCTGTTTTTCATTCCCAGCGCGGTGCCTTCGGTCTCCATCGGTCTGGGGATGCTGGTGGCGTTCAGCCAAGGGCCGCTGCAGATGAACGGCACCTTCCTGATCGTGCCCGCCGCCCACTTCGTGTTGATTTCCGCCTTTACCTTCGGCAACGTGATGGCCGGGCTGACCCGGCTACCTGGCGACTACGAGAACGTCGCTGCCAGCCTGGGCGCGTCGCCGCTGTTCCGCCTGCGCCACGTCACCCTGCCGATGATCGCCCCCTACATGATCTCCGCCTTCGCTCTCAGCCTGTCGCTGTCGATGGGGGAACTGGGCGCGACCATGATGATCTACCCGCCAAGCTGGGCGACGCTACCGGTCACTATCTTCAGCCTGACCGATCGCGGCAGCATCGCCAACGGCGCGACGCTGACCATGATCCTGGTGGCCGCCACGCTATTGCTGATGTTGGTGCTGGAGCGAATTTCGCAGCGGCTGACGCCGGGCGTGAAATAGCAACAAGGCGCTGCCGTCGCAGCGCCTTGTTGTTTATTGCGAAGGGTCAAAACGGGTAGTCGTGATAGCCCTGCTGTTCGGATATGCGCCGGGCGGCGACGTGCAGCAACGCCACATACTCCTCCCGCGCCGCGTCGGAAAAGCGCAGCGTCGGGAAAGAGATGCTCAGCCCGGCGATCGCCACCCCGAACCGGTCGAAAACCGGCACCGCGATGCAGCGGATCCCCGCCTCTTGTTCCTCGGCGTCTTCGCCGTATCCCTGAGCCCGCACCCGATCCAGCACCGGCAACAGTTCGGCGGCGCTGGTCAGGGTATGCTCGGTGCTGCGGGTAAAGTCAATCTGCGACAAAATCTGCGCCACCTCATCCCGCCCGCGCCAGGCCAGCAGCACTTTCCCGATGGCGGTGCTGTGCAGCGGGTTGCGGCGGCCGATACGCGAATACATGCGCAGGTTGTACATCGCGTCGATCTTGTGGATATAGACGATGCCGTCCTCGTCCAGGGCGCCGAGGTGGATGGTTTCGCGGGTACGGTTCGACAGTTCGCGCATCTCTACGTCCGCGCTGCGGATCAGATCGACGTTCTGTAACGATTTGGCGCCCAGCTCGAACAACTTGAGCGTCAGCGCATATTTTTCCGTCTCGCCTTCCTGCGAAACATAGCCCAGCGCTTTCATGGTCTGCAGAAAACGGTAGACGGTGCTTTTAGACATCATCACCCGCTGGGACAGCTCGGTAATGCCGATCTCGCGCTCATCGCCGAGCGCCTGCAAAATGCCGAACACTTTCATCACGGATGAGACGGCATCCGGTTGCTTGTCTGAATCTGCGTTAGCCATGGTGAATACCCTACTTAACGGTTTTGTTTCAGGAAATTTAAACAAGGGTTTCAGTATAATCGGAACAGATCGCGACGCGCAACGCACATAGGCGCTAAGCGATTGAAGCCAAATGGATAACCGCCGGCCCGCTCACCGCTATTTACAATTAAGCGGACAACGGGCATGCAATCGCAGGCGATTATGATTAGCATGATAATACTCCCCTGAATAAACACCGCTGAGACCAACATGCGTTCTTGTTCCGACGGCCTCCCCGTCCCGCAACGCTATGGGGCGATCCTCGCCATCGCCCTCGGCATTACCGTATCGGTGCTCGACGGCGCGATAGCCAACGTGGCGCTGCCCACCATCGCGCGCGATCTCAACGCCAGCCCGGCCAGCTCCATTTGGGTGGTCAACGCCTATCAGCTGGCGATCACCGTGTCTTTGCTGTCGCTGGCGTCGCTCGGCGATCTGGTCGGCTATCGTCGCATCTATCAGGCCGGATTGCTGGTGTTCAGCATCACCTCGCTGTTCTGCGCCCTGTCCGACTCGCTGCTCACCCTGACTATCGCTCGCGTGCTGCAAGGCTTTGGCGCCGCCGCCATCATGAGCGTCAACACGGCGCTGATCCGCATCATCTACCCGCAACGCTTTCTCGGCCGCGGCATGGGCATCAACTCGCTGATCGTCGCCTGCTCCTCGGCGGCCGGGCCGACGGTGGCGGCCGCTATCCTGTCGGTCGCGTCCTGGCAATGGCTGTTCGCCATCAACCTGCCGATCGGCATCGTCGCGCTGCTGCTGGGGATGAAGTTCCTGCCGGCCAACGGCCAGAAAAACGATAACCGCCGTTTCGATCCCACCAGCGCCGTGCTGAATGCGCTGACCTTTGGCCTGCTGATCACCGCCATCAGCGGCTTCGCCCAGGGGCAGAGCCTGACGCTGATCTTCAGCGAGATCGCCGCTTTGCTGGCGATTGGCGCGGTGTTTGTTCGCCGCGAGCTGCGTCAGGAATTTCCTCTGCTGCCGGTCGACCTGCTGCGCATTCCGATCTTCGCCCTGTCGATGGGCACCTCAATCTGCTCGTTCGCCGCACAGATGCTGGCGATGGTGTCGCTGCCGTTCTTCCTGCAAAGCGCATTGGGCCGCGATGAGGTGGCGACCGGGCTGCTGCTGACGCCCTGGCCGCTGGCGATCGTGGTGATGGCACCGATCGCCGGCCGGCTGGTGGAGCGCGTGCACGCCGGCCTGCTGGGCTGTATCGGGCTGGCGGTGTTCGCGCTCGGGCTGTTCTCGCTGGCGCTGCTGCCCGCGGCGCCGTCGAATGTGGACATCATCTGGCGCATGGTGCTGTGTGGCGCCGGTTTCGGCCTGTTCCAGTCGCCCAACAACCACACCATCATTTCCGCCGCGCCGCGCAACCGCAGCGGCGGCGCCAGCGGCATGCTGGGCACCGCTCGCCTGCTGGGACAAACCTCGGGGGCCGCGCTGGTGGCGCTGATGTTCAACCTGTTCCCTGCCTCCGGCACCCACGCTTCGCTGATCCTGGCCGGGGTGTTCGCCACCCTGGCAGCGGCGGTCAGCAGCCTGCGCATCACCCAGTCGACGACGCAGACGGTGCAGCCCAGCCGCGAGATGAAATAGCGGACATAAAAAAACCCCGGCAAGCCGGGGTTTTTCATGATATTCAGCCGATTACTTCAGGTACTGACCTGTACGCAGCGCTTCGATGCGCTTGTCGAGCGGCGGGTGCGACATGAACAGTTCGCTGAACGACTTGGATTTGCCGTTGATGCAAAACGCCATCATGCTGCCCGCTTCCTGCGGTTCGTAGCTGGTTTTCAGGCGCTGCAAGGCAGCGATCATCTTCTCGCGGCCCACCAGTTTGGCGGAGCCGGCGTCGGCGTAGAACTCGCGGTGACGCGAGAACCACATGGTGATGATGCTCGCCAGGATGCCGAACACCAGTTCCAGCACCATCGACACCGCGAAGTAAATCATCGGGTTGCCGTTGCCTTCCCCTTCGCCATCACCGTCGCGGTTGCCCAGGAAGCCGGCGGCGACCTGCGCGATCAGGCGCGAAATGAAGATCACGAAGGTGTTCACGATGCCCTGAATCAGGGTCATGGTCACCATATCGCCGTTGGCGACGTGGCTGATTTCGTGCGCGATGACCGCTTCCGCTTCGTCACGGCTCATGCTCTGCAGCAGGCCGGTGCTGACGGCGACCAGCGAGGCGTCGCGGCGCGCGCCGGTGGCGAAGGCGTTGATGTCCGGCGCATGGTAGATAGCGACCTGCGGCATGGCGATGCCCGCCTGCTGCGACTGACGGCGCACCGTTTCCAGCAGCCAGTTTTCGGTTTCGTTACGCGGCTGTTCAATCACTTCTCCGCCGACGGAGCGCAGCGCCATCCACTTGGACATCAGCAACGACACGAAAGCGCCGCCGAAGCCGAACAGACCGGCCATGATCATCAGGCCCTGAACGCTACTGGATTGGATTCCTGTCAGGCTGAGCACCAGCCCGAAAACCAACATCACCGCCAGGTTGGTGAGCAGGAACAGAGCTATACGCATCATAAAATGTTTACTTCCTCATAAATGTTAACAAAACGCTGTCCAAGATACCCTAGATCGTATGGGCATTCGTCACAGTTTCAAGAGTCGCGCGTCATTAACCTACTAAAAATACGAAACTTTACAAAAACGGCGCGCGACCGGGATTTGGCAAATTGTAAACGATTGTTGCGCAAGGCGGAGGGATTTCTCACAAAAAATTCTTCGCCCGCGCAGGATCGCGGCGGGCGATTTTATCCACACCCTTTCTGGGTCAATATCCGCTGGGTGCGATCCGACGTGCCCGCAGCCGATTCATCGACGACGAAAGTTTGAATCTTACGATTAATTGTTACATTATAACATCACAATTAATCGTAAAGGGATGTCAATCATGTTATCGCGTATCGCCTGGATGCTGGCGACGTGGCTGCTTTTCTGCCACCTCGCACAAGCTGAAATTCACCTCACCGACGTTGAAGGACGTCGCGTCACCCTGACCGCCCCCGCACAGCGCGCCTATATCGGCTTTTACTACGAAGATTTTCTGGCAGTGAACGGCCCGGAGAGCTATCAACAGGTCGTCGCCTTCTCCAAAAGCGACTGGGCCTTGCGCACCAGCCAATGGGCGCGCTATCAGGCCGCGCTGCCGCGGCTCGCTCAATTGGTCGATGTCGGTTCGCTCTATAACCAGAGCTTCGATTTTGAACGCCTGCTGACCACGCGGCCGGACCTGCTGATCCTGGCGAAGTGGCAGCTCGACGGCTTCGCCAACTACCTGCCGGTGCTGCAACGGCTCAACATTCCTTACATCGTCGTCGACTTCAACCAGGGCGTCGAGGTCAAGCTCGCCAGCATTCGGTTGATGGGCCAGGCAATGGGCCACGCCGAGCGAGCGGAACGGCTGGCCGACGAATATCGCCAGAGCCTCGAAGATACCCGGCGGCGCATCCGCCAGGCGCAGCTGCCGCCGCCGATCACCTATATTGAACTGGGAGACAAGGGCCCCGGCGAATACAGCAGCAGCTATGGCGCCTCGATCTGGGGGCCGCTGCTGCAGTTGGCCGGCGCCGACAATATCGCCGCCGGCGTCGTCGGCAGCCCCTCTCCGTTGCGCGCCGACTATGTCCTGACCAAACGGCCCGACGTCATTTTTCTCGCCGGAGGCGACTGGGAAAATATGCCGAACGCCGTGCCGATGGGCTACGGCACACAGGCCGCCCCCATACAGGCGCGCCTGACGCAGTATGCCCGGCGGGCGGGATGGCCGCAGCTGCCGGCGATAAAAAACCAACGGCTTTATGCGCTTTATCATGGCGGCGCGCGCACGATTTACGACTTTATTTTTGTCCAGTATCTGGCGAAAGCCCTCTATCCCACCGCATTTGCCGACGTAGACCCCGCGCGCAACCTGGCCCGGTTCTACCGCCAATATCTGCCGATTGAGGCGGACGGCGTCTTCTTGCAACGCTGGCAAGGAGAGTAGTCGTGGCCCGCACAGGACGTGATTTTTTGCAACGGCGCAGGCTGCGCCGCGGGCTATTGACGCTGGCGCTGCTCGGCGCGCTGTTGGCGGCGGCCGCCATCGATCTGACCGTCGGCGCCGCGCATCTTGGCCTCGCGGATATCGTGCGAATGCTCCGGCCCGGTTCTACGCCAGGCAACGAGCTGCATCAGGTGGTTTTCTGGTCGATTCGCTTGCCGATGACGCTCACCGCCCTGGTGGTCGGCGCCAGCCTGGCGCTGGCCGGCCTGCTGATGCAGACCGTGCTGGCCAACCCCCTCGCCAGCCCCTATACGCTAGGGATCTCGGCTGCGGCGGGGTTCGGCGCGGCGCTGTCGATCATCACCGGCTTCAGCCTGGGCGGCGCGCTGGCGCTGGGCACGCCGTTGCTGGCTTCGCTGATGGCGTTGATCGCCTGCGTGCCTATCTATCTGCTGGGACAACGCCGGGGCATGACGCCGCAAATATTGGTGTTGAGCGGCATCGTCGTGCTGTTTTTCTTTCAGTCGCTGCAATCGCTGCTGCTGTTTCTGGCCGCGCCGGAGGCCATGCAGCAAATCGTCTTTTGGCTGTTCGGCAGCCTGCTCAAAGCCAATATGCACGGGGTGGCGATCACCGGCGCCGTGTTGCTCTGCGCGCTGATCGTCAGCCTGCGGCAGGCCTGGCGCCTTACGGCGCTGTCCGCCGGCGAAGAGCAGGCACAGGGGCTGGGCATCAACGTCAGCGCGCTGCGCAAGCTGGCCTTTCTGCTGGCGACCTTGCTGACGGCCGCCTCGGTCTCTTTTGTCGGCACCATCGGGTTCGTCGGGTTGATCGCCCCCCATTTCGCCCGTTTTCTGGTCGGGGAGGATCAGCGTTACCTGATCTGCATTTCCGCCCTCTGCGGCAGCCTGCTGCTGCTGTGCGCGTCGATCGTCGCCAAGCTGGTGATGCCGAACGGCGTGGTGCCCATCGGCATCGTCATCGCCCTGATCGGCGTGCCGGTGCTGTTTTACTTCGTCACCCGACAGGTTAAACGCCCATGACTCAGCTGACCCTCACCGGCGTCGACGTCACGCTGCATCGCCGCCCGCTATTGGCCGACGTCTCCCTGAGCTGGCCGGAGGCAAAACTTGGCGGCATCATCGGCCCCAACGGCGCCGGCAAGTCCACGCTGCTGAAAGCGATTAATCGCATGTTGCCGTACAGCGGCGAGATTGCCTACCGCGAGCGCCCTCTCGATCCGAAAACCA
Source organism: Serratia sp. BFP-2025 (assembly GCF_050880365.1). NCBI lineage: Bacteria > Pseudomonadati > Pseudomonadota > Gammaproteobacteria > Enterobacterales > Yersiniaceae > Serratia > Serratia sp. BFP-2025. The sequence continues at coordinate 1,934,351 of NZ_JBPAFV010000001.1, forward strand.
GCCGCATCGCCTATGTACCGCAGCTTAATCGCTGCGATTCGGCACTGACCGCTTTTGAAATGGTGCTGTTGGGCAAGGTACGGCAGTTGGGATGGCGCGTCAGCGCCGCCCAGGCCGATGCGGTCGAACAGGCGCTGGCGGAATGCGGCATTTCCGCGCTCGCCGATCGCCCCTTCAACCGTCTCAGCGGCGGCCAGCGACAGTTGGTGATGCTGGCTCAGGCGTTCGTCTCTCAACCGCAGCTCATTTTACTCGACGAACCCACCAGCGCGCTGGATATCCATCACCAGCTGCGCGTGCTCAATCAGATCGCCGACTACGGCCGGCGTCATCGCTGCATCACGCTGCTGGTGATCCACGATCTGGGGCTGGCGCTGCGTTATTGCCACTCACTTACGCTGCTCGAGCACGGACGCGTCGTTTGCCACGGCGAGACTCATCAGATGATGGGACACCCAATGATGTCTCGCGTATTTGGCGTCGGTATCGAAAACGGCGTCAGCCCGCAGGGCTACCCCTATCTGCTGCCGACACAGCTGTTACACGCACACGGAGAATCCCCATGTACACCCTGACCAAGGCGGACATGCTGGCGCAACTCGCCGGTTTGCAACAGGAAATTCACCAGCTACACCGCTCCGCCCGGCAAGATCGGCGTAATTTTTCCCTGCTGGAACGCCGCTTCAGCCGCCTGCAAGCCTTTAACGACGAACCACAGCTGCAGGCCTACCGTCGAAAACTGGAAAACGACCGTTTGATAACGGCGCAGATCGCCCAACTGCGGGCAACAGCCAATGCCGCATTGTGCGACTACGAGAAGCATCGCGTCTCGGCACTCTGTCGGCAACCGGCACAGACTAACGCCTACCTGAACAGTTTCGATCGCGCCCTGCAGTTGGAGATCGCCGCCGCCGGCATCCAACCGGGCGAGCGGGTGTTGCTGGTGGGCAGCGGCGCCTTGCCCACCACGGCGCTGGCGCTGGTCGCCAGGCTTGCCGCCACCGTCATTTGCTACGATTGCGATCCGGCGGCCCAGCGGTTTGCCCGCCGCCTCACGCGCCATCTGGGGCTGGTGCGGCAGATGCCCTGCATCGACAAGCTGCACGGCCTGACCCGCAATGACGTCGATCACATCATCATCGCCTCTCTGGTAGCCGACAAGCAGGGCTTGCTGAGGGAGCTGCGGCCTTTGCTGCCGCAACGCGGCAAATTGCTGGTGCGCTATGGCAATGGCCTCAAGTCTCTCTTTAACTGCCCTTACCATCACCAGGCCGCCGGTTCGCCGTGGCGCATCAGCGGTAAACCGCTCGCCACCCCGCTGTACGATCTGTTGATTCTGGAGCCTCTCCGCCATGAATAATGCCTTTTCCACCCTGATTCTGGGCGCCGGCCCGGCGGCTATCCAATTGGCGGCGGATATCAAGGCCGCGGCCAATGCGCGCATCGGCCTGTACAACCGCCCCAGCGAGAAAGGACAACGCCTGCGGCATCATTTGGCTCACGCGCCCAGCCTGTCTCTGACGGGCGCCGGTAAGGCGCAGCGCACCCAAGGCGATACGCAAGTGACGATCGACAGCTATTGCGATGACCTGTCACTGGTCGGCGGTGACTGGCACCGACTGATCCTTGCCGTCCCCGCCGATCAATATCATGACGTGCTGCGGCAGGTGCCATGGGCGGCGTTGCCCCAGCTGCGCTCACTGATCCTGCTCTCTCCTTCCATCGGTTCCGGCCTGATGGTGCAAAGCCTGCTGCAGGACGCCGGGCAATCCCACGTCGGGATCATCAGCCTGTCGAGCTACTACGCCGATACCAAATACCAGGATGCCGCGCAGCCTTACCGCGCTTACACCAAGGCATTCAAGCAGCGGATTTATCTGGCCGGCCAAAGCCCATCGTCAGACCGCGCCGAACTCGATTGGCTTTGCGCGGTGCTGGCGCGTCACGGCATCGATGCCCAGCGCTGCGACAGCCTGCTGGCCGCCGAACGCTTCAGCATCACCAACTATGTTCATCCCCCGCTGGCGCTGGCCGATACCACGCTACAGGCGATCTTTCAGCCGCAGGCGCCGATACAGTACCTGTATAAGACCTACCCCGAAGGCCCTATCTGCCCCGAGACGATCGCCGACATGCTGGCGCTCTCGCAGGATTACCGGCAGTTGCTCAACCGGCTCGGCGTCGAAGCCATCAACCTGCTGCGCTTTTTGAATGACGACAATTACCCGGTGCCGCCTCGTATGGTAAGCCGCCGCTGGATTGACCAATTCCCGCAGCTCGCGCCGGCGGAGCAACGCTACGCGCTGTTTGCGCGCTATACCGCGCTGCTGGTCGATCCCTATTCCGAACCGGACGCGCAGGGCCGCTACTATGATTTTTCCGCCGTCAGGGTCGCCCGCGTCTTCCAGGATGCGCAGGGGTTATGGCGACTGCCGCGCGTGCCGCAAGAGGACGTGCGCAAACTGCGCGTTCTGGTCTTGCTGGCGCAGCGGCTGGGCGTCGAGATGCCCGCCGCCCAGCGCCTGTTGGCGCGCTTTCAGCAGGCGCTGCACAGCTTCGTCACCCGGATCGGCGCCGAGCATTGTCATCGTTCATTGCTGGACGATACCTGCCGCGAGCAGGCGGATATCACCTACCGGCAGTGGCGGAGGCAAGCATGAATCAGGGTGCGCTGCTGGCCATTTTCGCCTCGCTGATTTTCAGCGTCATGAACGCGCTGGTCAAAACCATCGCCGACGTCATTCCCACCGGAGAGATCGTGTTCTTTCGCAGCAGCATCGGCTGCCTGCTGGTTCTGCTGCTGATGTATCGCCACCGCGTCGCCTTCAGCCGTGAAGACCGGCCGCTGCTGGTATTGCGCGGCACCATGGGCGGGCTGTATCTGATCTGTTATTTTTACAGCATCGCCCACCTCACGCTGGCCGATGCCAGCATGCTGGCCTACCTGTCGCCGTTTTTCTCCATTTTGCTCTCCTTGCTGGTGCTGCGTGAGCGGGTCAACGCCAATACCGCGTTTTGGCTGGCGATGGTCATCATCGGCGCGGTGCTGCTGGTGCGGCCGTGGCACTTCTCGGCCTATACCCTGGCGTCGCTGGTCGGCGTGATGAGCGCGGTGTTCGCCTCGATCGCCTATCTGTCGGTCAACAAACTCAGCAAACGCCACCATAACTACGAGATCGTGTTCTACTTCCTGTTCATCGCAACGCTGATCTCGCTGCCGCTGATGTGGCAGTCATTCGTCTGGCCCAACGCATACCAGTTTGCCATTCTGCTCGCCATAGCGCTGGTGTCGTTGCTGGGACAGGTCGTCTTAACCCAGGCCTTCTCTTCCGATAACCTGATCGTGGTCTCGGTGGTGCGCTATATCGGCATCGTGTTCAATATCGCCTGGGGCTGGCTGTTCTGGCACGAAGTCCCACTGCTGCTGTCGCTGGTCGGCTGTCTGCTGGTGGTGGTTTCCTGCATCCGGCTCGGGCTGCGCCACCGCAAGAAAACCGTCTGAACCGCGCATACCGCAGCCATAAAAAAACGCACCCGAGGGTGCGTTTTTCATTCTGCCAACCGCCGCCTTATTTGGCCGGCGTCGGTTGCTGAGCGGGCTGATCCTTCTCCAGATGAGCCAGGTCCAGCGCGATATGCACGGTTTCATCCAGGTACGGATCCGGTTCCTGGTAATCCTTCGGCAGATCGTCGAGCGATTTCAGCGGCTTCTTGCCGGCGCGCTCCAGACGCTCGTTGATGCGTTTCAGACGGGTCGCATCGTCATCGTGGTTCTCTTTCTCGCGCACCGCCAGATTGAGGGACACGATGTTGCGTTTATCCTTCAGCGCCTTGTAATGCGCGATATCCTGCGCGATGTACTGGAACTCCGGATTCTGCGCGATGCGCTGCTGGTGATCTTTCAGCAGCTCCGGCTCGAACGGCGTCAGATCGCCGGTCTTGCTGTAGGTCGCCGCATTGATGCTGTCCCACGGCATGGCGTTGTCTTCAAACGCTTCGCCGGTTTCCGCCGGATCGACGCCGGTCGGCATCAGAATGTCCGGGGTCACACCTTTGCGCTGGGTGCTGCCGCCGTTGACGCGGTAGAACTTCTGAATGGTGTACTGCACCGACCCCAACGCCGGCCACTCAGGGCGCAGCATCTGATCGTAGATGCGGTTCAGCGAACGGTACTGCTGCACGGTGCCTTTACCGAAGGTCGGCTCGCCGACGATCAGCGCGCGGCCGTAATCCTGCATCGCCGCCGCGAAGATCTCGGAGGCGGAGGCGCTGAAGCGATCGACCAGCACCACCAGCGGGCCTTTGTAGTAGGTCACGCCGTCGGTGTCGGCGTCTTCACGCACTTTGCCGTTGTTGTCGCGCACCTGCACCACCGGGCCGCTTGGAATGAACAGGCCGGACAGCGAGACCGCCTCGGTCAGCGCGCCGCCGCCGTTAGTGCGCAGATCGATGATCACGCTCTTGACGTTCTGCTTGGCCATCTTCTGCAGCTGCACTTTCACGTCATCGGTCAGGCCGACGTAGAAGCCAGGGATGTCGAACACCGCCACCTTCTCTTTGCCGACGGTCTTGATGGTCATTTTCACCGCGCGGTCTTCCAGGCGGATGCGCTCGCGGGTCAAGGTGACCACGCGGGTTTTAGTGCCCTTGCCGGCCGGCAGGATCTCCAGGCGCACCTTGCTGCCCTTCGGCCCTTTGATCAGCGACACCACGTCGTCCAGACGCCAGCCGATCACGTCCACCATCGGTTTGCCGGCCTGGCCGACGCCGACGATGCGATCGCCCACGGTGATCGCCTTGCTCTTCGCCGCTGGGCCGCCCGGCACCATCGAGTTGATCAGGGTGTAATCGTCATCCATCTGCAGCACCGCGCCGATGCCTTCCAGCGACAGGCTCATCTCGGTGTTGAACTGCTCGGTGTTGCGCGGCGACAGGTAGTTGGTGTGCGGATCGATTTCATGCGCAAAGGCATTCATCGCCAGCTGGAAAACGTCTTCGCTGTTGCTTTGCGTCAGGCGCTTGATGGCGAACTGATAGCGCTTGGTCAGCGTGTCGCGGATTTCTTTGTCGGTCTTGCCGGTCAGCTTGAGGTTCAGCTCGTCATAGGTGACTTTCGCATCCCACAGGCTATCCAACTCGGCCTTGTCTTTCGGCCACGGCGCTTTGCTGCGGTCGAGATCGATAGTGCCGTTGCCGGTAAAGTTCATCGGCTTTTCCAGCAGCGACAACGCATAGGTGTAACGCTCGAAACGGCGTTTCTGCGCCAGATTGAACAGCGCGTAGAAGGTATCCAGCTTGCCGGTTTTCAGCTCTTCGCCAACCTGATTGCGTTTGCCGGCGAACTGCGCCACGTCGGAGGCCAGCAACACGTTATGGTTGTAGTCCAGCATGTTCAGGTAGCGATCGAAGATCTTGCCTGAAAACTCCGCATCGAGCGCGAACTGGCGGTAATGAGAGCGAGTGAAGCGCGAGGTAACGCGCTCACTCACCGTAGCGTGCTGAGGTTCCTGTTGCAGTTGGGGCAATTGGCCGATGCGGATGTTGGCTGTTTCCGCACCGTAACTGACACCCGCCCACAGCAGCCCTGCAATCGCTGTTAATCTGACGAATTTGTTCATGCCTTGGTTGGCCTCCGTATCAGAACTGCAAGTGTTCTGCGCGCACAATCATCGCCAGACCGGAAGAGAGCTGCACACGTACGCCATCTTTAGCGATTTCGAGTACGGTAGCATCCATCGCGCTCTTGCCTGCTCTGACTTTGATTTCCTGGCCAATTTGCAGTGTAGAGATATCCGTGACTGGCGCATAACGCGGCTGGCTTTCCTCTTTTGCTGCACGAGGTTGGCGAGCGGGCTGCGGGCGAGTTTGTGGGCGCGGCTTGCGGGTTTCCGGCGCGGCTCCGCCTTCGCGACGTGCAGCGGGCTTTTTACCGGCTGGACGCGGACGGCGCGGAGCGGCATCGGCGGATTCGCCGGCGGCTTCACGTTTTTTGGCGTTTTGTTCGGCACGCTGTGCCTGAACGCGCGCTTTGGCTTCTTCAAGCTGCTGGCGAGCATGATCGACATGCTGCTGCTCCAGTTCACCGCACGGATTGCCGTCCAGATCGACGCGCTGAGCGCCAACCTTGACGCCGTACAGGTAACGCCAGCTTGAGGTGTATAGGCGCAGGGCAGAACGCAATTGCGTTTTGCTGAGATTCTCTTCCCCCTGCACGCGCTCTACCAAATCCTGAAAAATACCGATTTTCAGCGGACGAGCTTCGCCTTCGGCGCTAAAGCAGAGCGGAAAACGCTCGGCAAGAAAAGCAATGACTTCTTTACTAGAGTTCAACTTAGGTTGATTTTCCATGAAATTTCCTGATTACAACGGTATTGCCAACAAGCCACAGGCATGAACAGGCGTCATTATAATGACGCCATCGGTAATTGCCACGTTAACCGTCGATCAACTTGCCGCCACAGTCACATATTTCGCACTGTCGCACTGTTCCAGTTGCTCACAAAGCCCCGCCACCACTGCTTTCAGGCCCGCTTCGTCCTGTTCGTCGAAGCGTTGATAAACCGTGCTGTCGATATCCAAAACGCCGATCGCCCGGCCGCCAACCGCCAGCGGCAGCACGATTTCCGCGTTGCTGGCCGCATCGCAGGCGATATGGCCCGGAAACGCATGCACGTCGCCGACGCGCTGCACGCGATTTTCCGCCACCGCCGTGCCGCACACGCCCTTACCCACCGGAATGCGCACACAGGCGATCTTGCCCTGGAACGGCCCCAGCACCAACTGGTCGCCCTCCATCAGATAGAAACCGACCCAGTTCACGTCATCCAGACGCTCGTTGATCAGCGCGCTGGCGTTGGACAGCGCCGCGATAAAGTTGGTTTCCCCGCCGAGCAACGCGCTCAGGTCACGTTTTAATTCCGCGTAGAATTGTTCTTTTGTCATGTGTTAACCATTGCAACAGTGAAGATGGCCAGAAGCCCAAAGCTTAGGCCCTATAAAATAAGCATTAAATGCGTATAGCCACAAGGTTAATCATCTGTTGCTTCACAAAACCCCGCCGCTCAGGGTATGTTTGCCGCTCAGAATCCCGGTTTACCTCGTTTTTACCGTCCGGCGCCCGATCGCCGGTGACGCGGCCGGTTTATTTTTCAGCTACGCTGACAGTTCCGGCGGGCTCAAGGGCAGCTACTTGTCAAAAATGAAAATACACGCGATCACCGCCCCCCTTTCCAAAGCGCGCCACCAGCGCTGCTGCGAGTGCGACCTGCTGTTCGTGCTGCCGCCGCTCAGCGGCAACCAGGCCGCCTATTGCCCGCGCTGCAACGCCAAGGTGGTGAGCGGCCGCGACTGGTCGATGACGCGCCTGACCGCCATGGCGATCGCCATGCTGCTGCTGATGCCGTTCGCCTTCACCGAGCCGCTGATCAGCATTCGTCTGCTCGGCACGCGCATCGACGCCAGTTTGCTGGAGGGCATCTGGCAGATGAGCCGCCAGGGCGATCCGCTCACCGCCAGCATGGTGGCGTTTTGCACCATCGGCGCCCCGCTGACGCTGGCGCTGTCGCTGCTGTACCTGCGCTTCGGGCATGCGCTCGGCATGAACCTGCGCCCGGTGCTGTTGATGCTGGAGCGGCTGAAAGAGTGGGTGATGCTGGACATTTATCTGATCGGCATGGCGGTGGCGGCGATCAAGGTGCAGGATTACGCCGACATCCAGGCCGGCAGCGCGCTGATCGCTTACCTGTCACTCACCCTGCTCAGCATCCTGACGCTGATCCACGCCAACCTGGAGCAGCTCTGGGAGCGTTACTACCCGCAGGAGCAGCCGGAAGGCCCGCCGGCGGCGCTGCACATTTGCCTGTCCTGCCACTATACCGGCTATCCCGACACGCGCGGCCGCTGCCCGCGCTGCCACGTGCCGATGTGCCACCGCCAGCCCTACAGCCTGCAGAAGACCTGGGCGGCGCTGATCGCAGCGATGATCCTGCTGATCCCGGCCAACCTGCTGCCGATCTCCATCATTTACGCCAACGGCGTGCGGCTCGAAGACACCATCTTCTCCGGCGTGGTCTCGCTGGCCACCTCCGGCAACGTGCCGATCGCCGCTATCGTGTTCATCGCCAGCGTACTGGTGCCCTTTACCAAGGTGATCGTGCTGATCACGCTGCTGTTCAGCATCCACTTCAAAACCTCGCACAGCCTGAAGACGCGCATTCGTCTGCTGCGCCTGGTCACCTGGATCGGCCGCTGGTCGATGCTCGATCTGTTCGTTATCGCCTTGATGATGTCGCTGGTGAATCGCGACCAGCTGTTATCTTTTACTATGGGACCGGCCGCGTTTTACTTTGGCTCGGCGGTCATTTTGACTATTCTTGCCGTTGAGTGGCTGGATAGCCGATTGATTTGGGATGCACATGCAACAGGAAACGCCGACTACATCGACTGAAGCGCGGGTCAAGAACAAGCGCCGCATTTCACCGTTCTGGTTACTGCCGTTCATCGCCCTGCTGATCGCCGGGTGGCTGGTCTACAACAATTTCCAGGAACGCGGCACCACCGTCACCATCGATTTCCAATCGGCGGCGGGCATCGTCGCCGGCCGTACGCCGGTGCGCTACCAGGGCGTTGACGTCGGCACGGTGCAAAAGATCAGCCTGAGCAAAGATCTGCGCAGCATCGTGGTGGAAGCCAGCATCAAAAGCGATCTGGAAGACTCGCTGCGCGAAGGCACCCAGTTCTGGCTGGTGACGCCCAAGGCCTCGCTGGCCGGGGTCTCCGGGCTCGACGCGCTGGTCGGCGGCAACTACATCGGCATGATGCCCGGCAGCGGCAAGGCGCAAACCCACTTCGCCGCGCTCGATACCCAGCCGAAGTACCGCCTGAACACCGGCGAGCTGATGATTCACCTGCACGCCGACGATCTGGGCTCGCTCAACAGCGGCTCGCTGGTCTACTACCGCAAAATTCCGGTCGGCAAGGTGTACGACTACACCATCAGCGAAGGCAACAAGGGCGTGACCATCGACGTGCTGATCGACCGTCGTTTCGCCAACCTGGTGAAGAACAACAGCCGTTTCTGGAATGTTTCCGGCTTCAAGGGCGATTTCAGCCTGTCCGGCGCCACGGTGCAGATGGAAAGCCTGGCGGCGCTGGTCAACGGCGCCATCGCCTTCGATTCGCCGGCCGATGGCCAGCAGGCCAAGGGCGATCAGAGCTATACCTTGTATCCGGATCTGGCCCACAGCCAGCGCGGCGTCAATATTCTGCTGGACCTGCCGAGCGGCAACAACCTGAGCGAAAACCGCACGCCGCTGATATACCAGGGGCTGCAGGTCGGCACCCTGACCAAGCTGACGTTGCAGCAGGACAGCAAAGTGATCGGTGAACTGACCATCGATCCTTCGGTGGTCGATCTGATGCGCAGCGGTACCCGCATCGTGATGCGCAGCCCGCGCATCAGCCTCAACGACGCCAAGCTCAGCCAGCTGCTGACCGGCACCACGCTGGAGCTGGTGCCCGGTGAAGGCGAACCGCAGCAGCGCTTCAACGTGCTGGACAGCAGCGAAACGCTGCTGCAACAGCCGGGCGTGCTGACCGTCACGCTGAATGCGCCGCAAAGCTACGGCATCGACGTCGGGCAGCCGCTGGTAGTGCACGGCGTGAAAGTCGGCCAAATTCTGAGCCGCACCCTGACCGCCGGCGGCGTGGTGTTCACCGCCGCCATCGACGCGCAATACCGCGGCCTGCTGCACAAAGACAGCAAATTCGTGGTCAACAGCCGCCTCGACGTCAAGCTGGGCATCGACGGCATGGAGGTGCTCGGCGCCAGCGCGCAGGAGTGGGTAGACGGCGGCGTGCGCATCATCCCCGGCAGCAAGGGGGAACCGGGCGGCCAATATCCGCTGTACGCCAACAGCGAAAAGGCCGAGGAAGGCATCGTCGGCAACGCCCCAGCCACCACCCTGACCCTCAGCGCCACCAGCCTGCCGGACGTACAGGCCGGTTCGGTGGTGCTGTATCGCAAGTTTCAGGTGGGCGAGATCGTCAACGTCCGGCCCAAGGCCAACGAGTTTGAGGTGGACGTCTACATCAGCCCGGAATACCGCAAGCTGCTGACCCGCGAAAGCATCTTCTGGGCCGAAGGCGGCGCCAAGGTGCAGCTCAACGGCAGCGGGCTGACGGTGCAGGCTTCGCCGCTCAACCGCGCGTTGAAGGGCGCCATCAGCTTCGACAACCTGCAGGGCGTGACGCTGAACAAAGGAGCCAACCGCGTGCTGTACGCCAGCGAAACCGCCGCGCGCGCGGTAGGCAGCCAAATCACGCTGAGAACCTACGACGCCAGCAAGCTGTCGGCGGGCATGCCGCTGCGCTACCTCGGCATCGACGTCGGCCAGGTGGAGTCGCTGCAGCTGGCGCCTGAGCGCAACGAAGTGTTGGCCAAGGCGGTGCTGTATCCGGAATACGTGCAGACCTTCGCGCGCCTGGGCAGCCGCTTCTCGATCGTTTCGCCGGAGATCTCCGCCGCCGGCGTCAGCAATCTCGATACCCTGCTCCAGCCTTATATCAACGTGGAGCCGGGGCGTGGCCGCGAACTGCGCACTTTCGAGCTGCAGCAGGCCAGCATCACCGATTCGCGCTATCTCGACGGCCTGAGCGTGGTGCTCGACGCCGCCGAAACCGGCTCGCTGCAGATCGGGACGCCGGTGTTGTTCCGCGGCGTGGAGGTCGGCACCATCACCGGTTTCTACCTGGGCGCCATGTCCGACCGGGTGCACGTCGCGCTGCGCATCAGCAAGAAGTACCAGCATCTGGTGCGCAACAACAGCGTGTTCTGGCTGGCTTCGGGTTACAACCTGCAGTTCGGCCTGACCGGCGGTGTGATCAAGAGCGGCACCTTCCAGCAGTTCATTCGCGGCGGCATCGCTTTCGCCACGCCGCCGACCATTCCGCTGGCGCCGAAGGCCACGCCGAACAAGCACTTCCTGCTGAATCCGGAAGAGCCGAAGGACTGGAAAACCTGGGGCACCGCCATTCCACGCGATTAACTTTCGCGATTTCCTCAGGGCCCGGCAACGCCGGGCCCTGTTTTTTTCCGCTTTGTGATAAACTCTCGCCCTTGTCTTTATTGCACCCTGAGAGTTCGCCCCGTGGCCAAATCCACCGCCGTTTTTCTGCCCCCCGCTTTCCTTGACGCCACCCGCGCCATCATGCCCGCCGAGCTGGCGATGGAAGATTTTATCGCCGCCTGCCAGCGCCCGCTGCGCCGCAGCCTGCGCGTCAACACGCTGAAAATCAGCGTCGCCGACTTCCTGGCGCTGGTGCGGGATTACGACTGGCGACTGGAGCCTATCCCCTGGTGCGCGGAAGGTTTCTGGATCGAACGTGACGACGAGGAACTGCGCCTCGGCAGCGCGGCCGAACACCTGAGCGGCCTGTTTTACATTCAGGAAGCCAGTTCGATGTTGCCGGTCAGCGCGCTGTTTGCCGGCGGTGCGGCGCCGAATCGGGTGCTGGACGTGGCGGCGGCGCCGGGATCCAAAACCACCCAGATCGCCGCGTTGATGGGTAATCAGGGCGGCATCGTCGCCAACGAATACTCCGCCAGCCGGGTGAAAGTGCTGCACGCCAATATCAGCCGCTGCGGCGTGAAGAACACCGCGCTGACCCACTTCGACGGCCGGGTGTTCGGCGCCGCGCTGCCGGAGAGTTTCGACGCCATCCTGCTCGATGCCCCCTGCTCCGGCGAAGGCGTGGTGCGCAAGGATCCGGACGCCATGAGCAACTGGTCGCCGGAAAGCGTGACCGAAATCGCCGCCACCCAACGCGAGCTGATCGACAGCGCGTTCCATGCGCTGGCGCCGGGCGGCGTGATGGTTTACTCCACCTGTACCCTCAATGCGCAGGAAAACCAGCAGGTGGTGCGCTGGCTGCTGGACACCTACGGCGACGCGGTCAGCGTCGAGCCGCTGGGCGAGCTGTTCCCCGGAGCCGACAAGGCGCTGACCGCCGAAGGCTTCCTGCACGTGTTTCCGCAGATTTACGACAGCGAAGGCTTTTTCGTCGCTCGCCTGCGTAAACAGCACGCCGTGGCGCCATTGCCGAAACCGACCTATAAAGTCGGTAACTTCCCGTTCGGCCCATTGTCCGGCAAGGAAACGGCGCAAGTCGCCCAGGCTGCCGCCGCATCCGGCTTAAGCTGGGGCGATGACAGCCGGCTATGGGAACGCGACAAGGAGATCTGGCTGTTTCCGGCCGAGCTGGAGCCACTGTTCGGCAAGGTGCGCTTTTCACGCATCGGCCTCAAACTGGCCGAGCGTTTCCCGAAAGGTTTCCGCTGGCAGCATGAGGCGGCGATCGTCCTTGCGGGCAGCGACGGCAAACAGCATTTCGAGCTGGACGCCGCGCTGGCGCAGGAGTGGTATCACGGCCGCGATCTCTACCCAGAGCAGCCACCGACAGGCGACGAGTGCATCGTCACCTATCAGGGGCAACCGCTGGGCATCGCCAAACGCATCGGCAGCCGCATCAAGAACAACCTGCCGCGCGAGCTGGTGCGCGACGGGGTGCTGGATTTCCACCAGTAATCGTCCGGGCGCCGGGGGCTATCCCCCGGCGTTAAAATAACGCTAATAGTATTCTCATTCGTTATTATTCTAATCATTTCACCTTTCGTTATTGCGCCTCCTTATTCTCACCTCCACGCTAAATAAAAAAGTTTTTGGCCTTTGATCAAGACAATTTCGCGTTCTTATCCTATTAATTTAAATGTAAGTAAATTAATGCGTTCAACTCAGCTCTGGGTGGCGTTTTTGCGGGCTTTCTCTGACACGGCAAGGAATCACGATGAAAAAAATTCTGATGGTTTTGACCTCGGTAGCCTCTCTGCTGTGCGTCAGCGGCGCAGCTAACGCAGCGGGCACCATTCAGGGCACGGTGGGCGTGACGATTACCATCGGCGCCGGCTGCGTGGTCACCGGCGGCAACAGTTCCGGTACCACCAACGACTTTGGCTCCATCAGCTTCGGCACCTACTCGTCGCTGGCTAACGTCATCACCGCCAGCGCCACCGGCAGCGGCGGCACCGGCACCCTGGGGCTGAACTGCACCACCGGCACCAACTATACCGTGACGCTCGACAACGGCCTTAACGCCTCGGGCAGCCAGCGGCGCATGGCCAGCAGCGTGCCCGCCTACATCAGCTATAACCTCTACCAGGACAGCGCTCACGCCACTCCCTGGAACAACACCACAAGTCCCTTGACCGGTACCGGCACCGGTTCGGCGGTACCGCTGATCGTCTACGGTCTGGTGCCTGCCGCTGGCACCACCCCGGCGGCCGGCGTGTACAGCGACACCGTCACCATGACCGTTGCCTGGTAATCTCGCCGACTCTGGAGCGCCATCGTGGCGCTCCTTTATTCATTCGAGTAATAATATTCCCATTCATCATTTTCATTATCCCAAACCAGTTCATCCAGGCTGACGCCTTGTTTGCATGAAACCTGCGACCCGCTTAAAAATAAATAAAGTTTTTAATCTTTTAGCGAGACATTCTCGCGTTCTTATTCTATTAATTAATCTGTAAATAGATTAATGCATTTGACTCATTTTTCGGGCTTTTTGGCAGGCTTCTCTACTACGGCAAGGAACCATGATGAAAAAGACTCTGGCGGCATTAACCTCGGCAGCTATTCTGCTGTGCGCCTCTGGTGCCACCTACGCGGCAGGCACCATTCAGGGCACGCTGGGCGTGACCCTGACCATCGGCGCCGGCTGCGTGGTCACCGGCGGCAACAGCTCCGGCACCACCAACAACTTCGGCTCTCTCAGCTTCGGCACCTACTCGTCGCTGGCTAACGTCATCACCGCCAGCGCCACCGGCAGCGGCGGCACCGGCACCCTGGGGCTGAACTGTACCACTGGCACCAACTATACCGTGACGCTCGACAACGGCCTCAACGCCTCGGGCAGCCAGCGGCGCATGGCCAGCAGCGTGCCTGCCTACATCAGCTATAACCTCTATCAGGACAGCGCCCACTCCTTACCGTGGAACAACACGACCAACACGTTGACCGGTACCGGCACCGGTTCGGCGGTACCGTTGATCGTCTACGGTCTGGTGCCCGCCTCGGGCACCACCCCGGCGGCCGGCGCGTACAGCGACACCGTCACCATGACCGTCGCCTGGTAACTATGGCGCGCCTGGCCGTCACCTGCATGCTGCTGTCGTTGGCGGGCGTTTGCCGCGCCGACGTCAGCACCGCGACGGTGGGCGTCAGCGCCACCCTGGTCAAATCCTGTGTCGCCGGCACCACCAGCGGCGGCAACACCACGTTCGGCACCTTCAACTTCGGCACGGTCTACTTCCTGAATACGGCGATAAAGGTAACCGGCCAGGCGAACGCCGGCGCGCTGCAGATCAACTGCAACAACGGCACCAGTTACACGGTGCTGCTCAGCGGTGGGCAGAGCGGCAATACCGCTGCGCGCTATCTGCAAAGCTCAGCGGGCGCCCGCGTGAACTACAACCTGTATACCAGCGGCAGCTACGCTACCGTCTGGGATAATGTCACCGGCGTGACGCAGACCGCTACCGGCCAAAGCGTCTGGCTGCCGGTGTACGGCATGATCCCGGTGCAGACGACACCGGCGACGGGCACCTACACGGATACGGTGCAGGTGACGATAAATTGGTGATTAACGGAACGCTGCGCACTCTGCTGCTGACGGCGCTGATCGGCGCCCCTGCGGCCCATGCCGACACCGTCAGCCAGGGTTTTACGGTCAACGCCTCGATCATCAAAGGCTGCGTGCTCGGCAGCGGCGTCACCAACGTCACCTCGTTCGGCAGCATGAGTTTTGGCCAGGTGGCGTCCTTAAGCAGCCCGATAAAAATTGTCTCGAGCGCCGGCGCCGGCTCGATCCTGATCCGCTGCAACCCTGGACTCAGCGTCAGCCTGGCATTGAACGTCGGCAATAATGTCACCGGCTCCATCGCCAGCGGGCGAAAGCTGTTGAACTCGGCCACCTCGGAAACGCTGGTTTATCAGCTCTACCAGGATACCAACTACACCGTTTTGTGGGGCGACGGCGGCAACGGCGGCGCCGTCCAAACCGTCTCCTCCACCGGCAGCACGCAAGAAATAAAAATCTACGCCAGTTTAATGGCGAGCAGCACCTTGCCCACCAGCGGCACCTACAACGATACGGTCTTAGTGACAGTGAGTTATTGAGCTTTTAAAAGGATCACATTATGCGTAGTACTCTGCTCCGCCTGCCCCTGCTGGCAGGATTGCTGTTAGCTGGCCAGCCGCAGGCCTTCGCCGCCGCCTCCATTCTGATTTGGCCCATCGATCCGGTCATCGAAGACAATCAGCAGGCGACGGCCCTGTGGCTCGAAAACCGTGACAGCAAGCCGGTCTATATGCAAATTCGCGTGCTCGGCTGGCAACAAACCGGCGGCAAAGACGACTACCGCAACCAAAGCGAGGTGGTCGCCAGCCCACCGGTCGCCACCATTCTCCCCGGCAAACGCCAACTGATTCGTCTGATCAAGCAGACGCCGGTCGCCGCCGGGCAAGAACGGGCTTACCGGATACTGGTCGATGAGGTGCCGATCAAAGATAAAGACGGCGCGGCGCCCGATAAGGGCGCGCAGATGGGGCTGAAATTCCAGATGCGCTATTCGGTGCCGCTGTTCGTCAGCGGCAAAGACGTGTGGACCAAGCAGGACTTCGAACACCCGCGCGACTATGCCACCGCCAACCAACCCAAGCTCAGCTACCGCCTGCTGCAGCAAAACAGCCAGCGCTGGCTTGACGTGCGCAATGACGGCATCGTGCACGCCCGTCTGTCGCAGGTCAGCATCCAGGGCAAGCCGCTCAACAACGGGCTGCTGGGGTATGTGCTGCCGGGTTCGCAGATGCGCTTCGCCCTGCCGTCGTCGGGCAGTTTCGCCGCCGGCAAGCTGCAGGCGATAGTCAACGACAACAAACAACCCGTAACCATCCCGGCTTACTGAGCCTGAGGTGCAGGTGAAGCGGATGTCGTCGCCGGCCACCCGCGGCATGCAGCTCAAGCCGCTGGCCCTGGCCGTACTCTGTGTGGCGGTGGAACTGTGGCCGACGTTCGCCGCCGCCGACGATCTGCCGCCGCCGCCCAGCGCCATCAGCATGCCGGATACCACGCTGTATCTGGAGCCGGTGGTGAACGGCCGCCAGACCGGTAAAGTGGTGCCGGTCGCCTACCGCGGCGGCCACTATTATTTAACGCCGCAGCAGCTGATCGACGCCGGCCTGCCGGTGGCGAACAAGCAGGCGAAAGAGATCGCCGTCGATCTGCTGGATAAGGTCGAGGTGACCTACAGCGGCGAAACGCAGCAGTTGCTGATTTCGGTGCCCAACGACTGGCTGCCCAAGCAAACCCTCGGCGACACGAATCAGGAACAGCGTCTGCCGGCGCAGAGCAGCCTGGGCTTTTTGCTGAATTACGACGCCTACGTCAGCCAAAGCGGCGGGCGCGGCAATCCGGGCTATTTTTCCGCCTGGAGCGAACAGCGGCTGTTCGATGGCTTCGGCGTTTTCGCCAACACCGGCATCTTCCGCAGCAGCTTCAACGGTGAGACCGCCGCGCAGCAGAACAATCGCTATATCCGCTACGACAGCAGCTGGCGCTACAGCGACGACGACACCATGCTCAGCTATACCGCCGGCGATCTCACGACCGGTTCGCTGCCCTGGACCAGCTCGGTGCGCATCGGCGGCCTGCAGGTGGCGCGCAACTTCGCGACCCGCCCGGACCTCATAACCTACCCGCTGCCGCAGTTCTCCGGCCAGGCCGCCGTGCCGAGCAGCGTCGATCTGTACATCAACAGTTATAAAAACACCTCCGCCAACGTGAACCCTGGCCCGTTCACCCTGAACACCGTGCCCTACATCAACGGCGCCGGTCAGGCGACGGTGGTGACCACCGATGCGCTCGGCCGCCAGATCAGCACCACGGTGCCGTTCTACGTCGCCAGTTCACTGCTGCAGGCCGGGTTAAGCGATTTCAGCCTGTCGGCGGGCGCGCTGCGCCAAAACTACGGTTACCGCTCCGCTGACTATGGCCAGTGGGTGGCCAGCGGCAGCGGTCGTTACGGCGTCACCGATTGGCTCACGCTCGAAGGGCGAGCGGAAGGTGCGGCGGAGCTGGCGGTCACCGGCGCCGGTGCCGGGGTGCGCCTTGGGCAGTTGGGGGTGCTCAATGCCTCCTACAGCTACAGCCAGGCGGGCAGCGACGCCTTCAACGCCCCGCCGGTCACGCCGCTGTATTACGATCCGATCACCGGCCAGCCGGTACAGCAACCGGATGCCGGGCCGGTCTATCAGTACACCGGCCGCCACGGCGATCAAACCAGCCTGAGTTACACCTACAGCAACCAGTATTTCAGCCTCAACGCCCAACGGGTGCTGCGCAGCGCGGACTTTGGCGATCTTTCCACCTATAAGAGCAGCTACCGGCTGAGCCGCCGCACCGATCAGCTGACCGGCAGCATCGGCCTGAGCCGCTTCGGCAGCCTGGGCGCCGGTTATTTCGACGTGCGCGACGCCATCGGCCAGCGCACCCGTCTGATCAACCTGTCATACAGCCTGACGCTGTGGCGCAATATCAGCCTGTACGCCTCGGCAAACCGCGAAATTGGCGGCGACGGCTACAGCTCGCAGCTGCAGATCAGCATTCCGTTCGATGCCTGGGGCACCGCCAACGTCAGCACCGCGCGCGACGCCGGCAACCGCTGGAGCGAGCGCGTCGCTTATAGCCGCGCCGCGCCGACCGACGGCGGTTTCGGCTGGAACCTGGCCTATGCCGGCGGCCAGGGCAGCAACAGCGATTATCGTCAGGCGGACCTGACCTGGCGCACCTCGCTGCTGGAAACCCGCGCCGGGCTGTACGGCAGCCGTAACGACTACACTCGCTGGGGGGAAGTCAGCGGTTCGCTGGTGGCGATGAACGGCGGCGTGTACGCCACCAACACCATCAACGACGCTTTCGCCCTGGTATCGACCAACGGTTACGCCGGCATTCCGGTCAGCTACGAGAACCAGCGCATCGGCGTCACTAACGATAGAGGCTACCTGCTGGTGCCCACCGTCACCTCGTATTACCACGCCAAATTCCAGATCGATCCGCTCAACCTGCCGGCGGACGTCAATTTGCCGTCGGTGGAAAAAACCGTCGCCATTCGCGATCACAGCGGCTATCTGGTCGAGTTCCCCGTTCAGCGCCTTTCCGCCGCCGACGTGGAGCTGGTCGACGCGCAAGGCAAACCGCTGGCCAACGGCAGCCAGGTCGCGGTGATTGGCGGCAATCAACAGAGCTACGTCGGATGGGATGGCATGACTTACATCGATCCGGTACAGCAACACAACCGACTGAGCGTAATCCCGGCCGACGGCGGCCCGCCGTGCCAGGTCAGTTTCAGCCTGGCCAATCCGCAGGGGCTGCAACGCGTCGGCCCTCTCGTCTGCCAGTAACACACGGAGAAGAAGAATGATGTCTCGGCAAGTGAAAATCTTTTTGGCGGCGCTGCTGTTGATGTGCGGGCAACGCGCGATGGCGGACTGCGCCACCACCAACGGCACGGTTACTCTGCCCAGCAGCAACTCTTTCGCCGTCTACAACGGCCAGATAAGCGCCCAGGGCACCGCTGGGCTGAACTGCACCGGCCTGGGGCTCAACCTGTTGACGCAAAACACCGTCACGGTCAAGATCGCATCCACCACCAATAACATGGCTTTGCTGAATACCAATGGCTCCGGCGATAAAATTTCCTACCTGATCTATCCAGATTCTAACTACCAGTACCCTTACAGCGTCGGTCAGACCATCGATTACAGCTCGCTGAACCTGCTGTCGCTGATCCTGATCTCGTCCAACGTCAACTTTCCGGTATATATCAAAACCGTCGCTGGGGCGAACGTCAGCGCCGGCACCTATACCGACACCATCAACCTGGTGTGGAACTACCATATTTGCGGCCTGGGTCTGATCGGCCTGTGCATCTGGTGGGACGGCACCAACCAGCCCAGCACCGTGACCGTGACCGCAATCATCACCAAGAGCTGCCTGATCAATACCGCCAACAACGTCAACTTCGGCAGTATGGCGCTGGTGGGGCAATTCAATCCGATCAACCAAAGCATCACCCTCACCTGCACCAAATCGCAGGCGTACAGTTCCTACTTTACCAACGGCAACAACCCCATCACCGGTTGGCGGCAAATGCTCAGCGGTACCAGCAACTTCCTCCAGTATCAGATCTACCTACCCAATACCAGCACCGTGTGGAGCAGCACCAACGCGCAAAGCGGCACCGGCACCGGGTTGGCGCAAAGCATTCCCTTTACCGCCGCCATCAACCCGGCGCAGACCGAAGTGCCGGTCGGCACCTATCAGGATAACGTCAGCTATGTCGTGACCTATTAGGGCGGCCGCTAGCGCCCAGGAAGAATGTTGCCAGAATGTATTTTTTATGTGGCATTTTTTGCTCATTTGGCTATGCTCATACCGATGGCCTTACTGGTCTAACCTCCTACCACATCATTGAGCAAGGAGTTTCCATGAGCAAAACCGTCGTAAAAATTGGCAGCTTCGAGGTCGATGACGCCCATCTTCACGCTACCGCCGATCGCGCCGGCACCCTGAGCATCCCTTGCAAGTCCGATCCGGACCTGTGCATGCAGCTCGACGGCTGGGATGAACACACCAGCATTCCGGCGATCCTCAACGGCAAGCGGTCGCTGCTGTACAAGCAACACTACGATCGGCAGGCGGACGCCTGGGTAATGCGGCTGGCATGAAAATGCACCAGAGCTGCTGACGACGCGCTGCTTTCATCAGAAACAGCGCGTTTTTTTATGCGATGGCGATGCCGCGGCCGGCAAAGAAATGGGCGAAGCGGTTGAGGGGCAACCGTACCCGCTCCCGCGTCGCCGGGCTGTCGCCCGAAGGATTATGAAAGGTCACGCTCTGCGCGTCGGCGGCGGTGATCAGCACCAGATGCCCGCCCCGCTGCGGCGGTACGCTCTCGGGCCGACGAATCGAAGGATGCACCGAGGCGATAAAGTAGCGGCATTCGCTGAACAGTGCCGGTACCTCGGCGGCCTCCAGCCCTACCTTCACCGTCGCCCGCAGCGCGAACTGTTCGCGCACGTACTCGACGAACGGCGCGTAGATCAGCCCCTTTATCCGTTCGCCTTCGCGTACGTAGGCGCCATAGGGCAGGCTGCGGCGCGCCAGCTCCAGCAGCGACGGCGCTTCACCATCGCGATGGCCCAGCACCATTTTCAGGCACGCCATACCGCACACGTGGTTGGCCCACTCGACGTACTCCGCCCGATCGCGGGCGCCGCTGCGCGCCCAATTCTCGTCTTGCGCCAGCGTGGTGCGACCGGCGATCAGATCGGCGGCCAGCTCCGGGCTCGCCCACTGGCACTCGTAAGGAACGGCGCGCATGAGGTTAGAATTTGTCGACGACTTTGAAATTCATCAGCACCAGCGTCATATCCGGCGAGAACAGATCGTATTCTTCGAAGAAACGCTGCAGCTCTTTGCGCCAATGCGCCAGTGAACGGTCGCCCTCACCTTCAGCATAGGCGTGCGCCTCATCCACCTGATCGTAGGTTTTCATTTCTACCGCGGTCAGTTCAACCGCACAGACCGGCTCGCCCTTGCCGTCCACCACCAGGAACAGATCGCCAGCCTGCGGGATCCCCTCGCCATCCAGGTTGGAACAGGTGGCCGTTTTGGTGCCATTCAGGATCAATTGCACCACTTCATCGGCCTGCTGTTCGGTATCGCCGAACGCCCAGCGTTCAAGGTGCTCGTATTTCTGTGGAATTGCCGTCGCCATGATTATACCTTTTGGAAAAATGCCTTAATGCAGACAGGATAGTACAACGTATTGCCGGCCGTCTGCATCCGTCGCAAGCGCGACTGCGCGTTCCGCCACCGCCGCCTTTACGAGTTTTTACCGTTCTTCGCTGTGCCTGCCGCCCTGCCGGGCGCATACTGTGGTTATTATTCACCCAATGGCGACCCGGCAATGCGACAAGACGACATCGATGCTGACGATACCTTCAGCGATTTACTCAACGGCGTCGCCTTGGCGACGCTTTTTCTCATCGCGCTCGTCGGCGGCTGGTATTTCAGTTAAGGAGGCGGAGTGGCGACAAAACGCATGGGCCACAAGCTCAGTAAAATGGTGGTGGTACTGCTGTTGATCTGCCTGGCGTTGCTGCTGTTGCGCTGGGCGGCGATAGCCTTCGGTTAACTCAGCGAAACGACGCCGGCCAAACGCCGGCGCCCTGTTCACCGCCGCTGCGGCGCCGCGGTCGGTTCCAGCAATTCTCGCAGATAGGCCAGCCGCGCTTCTCCCTGCGGCAACCAGCGGCGACACAGCCAATGCTGCGTTTCACCCGTGCGGCTGAGGCGGTAATACTCCGCCAAAGTTTCGACCCAGTTCATGATGTGTCCTCCTGATTTCAACACCGTAAGTATTGGGCGTAAAAACCAGAAGAAATACTGATGGCTTGTTTTTTATGCTTCCTGTTTTAGGCGGCCGGTAGCGAAGCCGCAGTTCAACTGCTACATTGGGCAAAAATCAACCAGCCGAGGTAGGCCATGACGTTCTCGGAACAGGAGATTAAACCCGTATGGGATGAGGTCGCCCGCCTGATCGGCGACGGCGTGATGCAGCTGCGCCATCGTGGCGAAGCGCTGTCGGTGGAAACGCTGGAAAAACATCTGGCGCGGCAGCTGGCGGACAGCAACGATATCGAACGGCGCATCCTGCTCGGCGCCGCCATCAACATGCTGAAAGGCGGAAAATGAATCGCCAACCGAAAAGGTTGGCGATCCGACAGAAGCCCGAGGTATGCAAGCCCGGCCTTCTGCGCGCTACTATGTCACGCTAATATGACGGAATTAATAGGAATTGTCGGGTTTTTGCCCAAAACGCCCTATTTTTGTTGCCCGATTTAAGCCAGCACAAAATCGCCGGCATCCAGCGGCTGCCCCACCACCTTCACCAGGAAATCGCTGCCGCCAAAAGCGCCGCCCAGGTTGATCGCCACATCGCTGACATGATTTTGCGCGTCATAGCTCAGCTTCGCCTCGCCCGCCTTACCGCTGAACTGATCGACGAAGCGGATGCCGTCGGCGCTGCCGGTGTTGAACAATGTCAGATCGATCTTGTCCTCGCCGCGTACGAAGTCGCGGATCCAGTCCGGCGCCGCCGCCGTCGACTCATCCGCCGCAAAGTAGACGAAGGTGTCCTTGCCAGCGCCGCCCCACAGCTGATCCGCCCCTTTGCCGCCGTACAGCACGTCATCACCGGCGCCGCCCTTGAGCACGTTATCGGCGGCGTTGCCCACCAGCACATCGTTGCCTGAACCGCCAATGGCGTTTTCAATCGTCACGCCCGCCGCGATCGACACGTTGCCTTTCAGGCCGCCGACGTCCGAGAACGCTTTTTCGTTCAGGTTGATGCGCTGATTCTGGCCGAAACCGGAGAAGTCAAAGGTATCGTTGCCGCCGGCATCCCAGGCGGTGAAGATTATTTTGTCCTGCGCGCCGGTGGCGGTAAGGAAGTCGCGGTCGGTGTTGGAGTTGAAACCGTAAACCGTATCGCCGGTACGGGTGTTCATGTTGGCGCCGTAGAAATGCTGGATCGCCGTGATGTCATTGAGCAGCGGCCCTGACGAGTACGCGCCCTTAAAGTCTTGCCCGGTGTTGCTTTCGCTGAAATAGCTCATCAGGCTGTAGGCGCGGCTGTCCTCGAAATAGGTCGCGTCTTTGCCGTAGGTAATGCTGACGCCCGGCGCGGCGTTATAGTCGCCCGGATGCTGCAACCCCAGCGCATGGCCGATTTCATGGGTAAAGGTCTGGCGACCGTATTCGTTTTCATGTATCCGGTTGTTGACGAAGGTAGAGTTGGTGGCGTTATACCAGGTTTGGCCGGCGACCGAAGGCGAGGAATCCGGGTTATACGCAAAAGCATAGGAGCCACGCGAGCTGTAGTCGAACAGGCCGAATTTGATGTTGGCGGCGGCGGTATTGCTGGTCTCGGTGAAGGTGATGTTGGCCACGTCAGACCATGACTGCAACGACAGTTTGGCCTGCTCGCGCTGTTCCGCGTTAAAGCTGCTGAAGCCGCTGATGCTCATGCTCGACATGTTGCCCGGCGCCTTTTCCCAGATGCTGTACGTCAGGGCAACCGGCTGGTCGGTCACGCCCTTGTCGTGCCAGCTGCGATCGCCGCGCACCAACTCCAGGCCGGCATTTTCGAACGTTTTCGACGGATGCAGCACGGTAATGGTGTCGTCTTCATCGGGTTTATAAGCGCCCAGCAGGGCTAATACGCCTTCGGCTTTAACGGAAGCATTACTTGATGACATAACCTTATCTCCATATTCGTCAATTCAATCGGGGGGATGCCCCAACTGGCGGATTGCCTGAACGGCAGCGGCCCGGTGTTGAATCAATACGGGGATATCGGTAATGCGCTGGCGCCTTCCCTCGGCACTCTGAATGAGAACGATAATCCCTTAAGAGAAAAGAATAGACACATTTTCGCCGAGTACAGAATTTTCTTAGATAAAATACGGCTATGCATTTTCGCCACATGAATGATTTTCAAGATAATAATCAGCATTATCACGATCGGCGAAAAAGACGCATAAAAAAACCGGGGCAATCCAACCCCGGTTATCCATAAGAAACTCTGGACTCAGACTAACCAACCGAGCAGCAGCGTCGCACCAATGACCGTGGAAGCGCCGCCGATACGCGTGGCGATTTGGGCAAACGGCATCAACCCCATACGGTTCGACGCCGACAGGATCGCCACATCGCCGGTGCCGCCCAGGCCGCTGTGGCAACAGGTGACGATCGCCGCTTCCACCGGGAACATCTTCAGATAAGGCGCGATCAGAAAACTGACCAGCCCCATCGACAGCACTACCGAGCCGCAGACCACCACATAACCGACAGAGAACACCGCCACCACGCTTTCCAGCGGCACGTAGAGCATGCCCAGGCCGATCATCAGCGGCCACACCAGCGCCGTGGAGACGAACTTGTAGAAACTGTGCGCGCCGGTCTCCATCGAGGCCGGGATCACCCGACAGTATTTGCACAGCACCGCAAACAGGATCATCAGCACCGGGCCGGGGATATGCACGATGTGCTCGAACAGGCCGCCGACGATAAAGAAGGCGCAAATCACCAGCAGCCCGCCCCCCATCAGTTGAAAATCGACGTTGCCGCTTTGCTCCTTGATGGCGAACATCGCGTTCTCCTGCGCCGAACGGATCAGCATGCCGTCACCGCTCAGCGCCTTGCGTTGCATACCGATGCGCGCCAGCACCCCGGCGGTGACGATGGCGAAAATGTTGCCCAGCACCGCCGCCGGCGCCAACTGCGCGACATAGACGTCCGGCGTCGAGCCCAGGATCGCCGAATAGGCCAGCGACAGCGGTAAAATGCCCTCGCCGATGCCGCCGCCGATGATCGGCACGATGATGAAGAAGAAGGTGTGATAGAAGGTAAAGCCAAACAGTTTGCCTACCAGCAGCCCGGTGATCACCGCCGTGACCGTGCCCACCACCAGCGGCACGAACATGCGAATCATCCCCTGGATCAGGATCACCCGGTTCATACCGAGAATGCTGCCGACCACCAGACTGGCGATCACGAAATAAAGCAGGTTGGCGTCTTTCATCAGCAGATGGACGGTGCCCATGACGTTGGGCTGGAACACGTTGAAATAGACCAGCACCGACGGCACCATCAAACACAGAATGGCCGGTCCGCCGATATCGCGCAGCACGGGAATGCTTTTACCCAACTGCGCCAATGCAAAGCCCAGCGTCATTATCACCGCCAGGCCGCCGATCATATTCTTCGGCAGGAAGTTGGCGTAGGCGGAAATCGCCACGATCGCACAAATGGTGATAAACAACGCGATCGGCACCGCACCGATATCTATTTGACGAAGTTGATTAATTAACCCTGAAGATTCGGACGAGGCCGTATTTTTATCACAGGCCAGTTCTGCATTTATCTGTTTCATTATTCACCCTGCTGACAAGCGTACAGTACGGTTAGATTCACCTGGCGCAACAACCCGCCATAGCCAAGCAAAAACAAATGATTACGAAAAATCCTATTGCGGACTTCGCCTTTTCTAATAAGAAATAAAACAGTAGACAGCCCTGACGATATGATAAAAAATAAAAATGCAAAACTAAATTACGCGGGTGGAATTCAATATTGTGACCCTCCGCCAAGGTTAGTTTTAATTAATTATCGTCAGCATTTTGTAATTAAAGTAATCAAGTTTAAATTCGCTGCTATGCTATAGGAGGGCAAAAAAGCCCTCTGTTTTATTAATAAAGAACCGGAAACGCCATTAGCTGAATCCGGTCAGCTTGATCCGATCCTTAACCCTGCGCGCGGCACCGCGCGGGAAAAAGGCATAATATGACTCATAAGGAAGTAGAATATGTCTTCACGCGCTGTTACCCCACAAACCCTCGCTGGTTACGGTATCCATCAGGCCGCCGACATCGTTTATAACCCCAGCTATGAATTGCTGTTCGCCGAAGAGACCCGCGCCGACCTGCCGCCGCTGGAGCGCGGCACCCTCACCCAACTGGGGGCGGTCAACGTCGCCACCGGCGAATTCACCGGCCGTTCGCCGAAAGACAAATACATCGTGCGCGACGACACCACGCGCGACACCGTCTGGTGGTCCGACAGCGGCACCGGCAAGAACGACAACCAGCCGCTCTCACCGGAAGTCTGGCAGCATCTGAAGACGCTGGTGGGCAATCAGCTTTCCGGCAAGCGCCTGTTCGTGGTCGACGCCTTCTGCGGCGCCAACGCCGACACGCGCCTCAAGGTGCGCTTCATCACCGAGGTGGCCTGGCAGGCGCACTTCGTGAAAAACATGTTCATCCGCCCGACCGAAGCCGAACTGGCGGACTTTGAACCGGACTTCGTGGTGATGAACGGCGCCAAATGCACCAACCCGGACTGGCAGCAGCAGGGGCTGCACTCGGAAAACTTCGTCGCCTTCAACCTGACCGAGCGCATGCAGCTGATCGGCGGCACCTGGTATGGCGGTGAGATGAAGAAAGGCCTGTTTTCGATCATGAACTATCTGCTGCCGCTGCAGGGCATCGCCTCGATGCACTGCTCGGCCAACGTCGGCGAGCAAGGCGACGTGGCGGTGTTCTTCGGCCTGTCCGGCACCGGCAAAACCACCCTCTCCACCGATCCGAAACGCCAGCTGATCGGCGATGACGAGCACGGCTGGGACGACGACGGCGTGTTCAACTTCGAAGGCGGCTGCTACGCCAAAACCATCAAGCTGTCGCCGCAGGCGGAGCCGGAAATCTATCAGGCGATCCGCCGCGATGCGTTGTTGGAAAACGTCACCGTGCTGGCCGACGGCAGCATCGACTTCGACGACGCCAGCAAAACCGAGAACACTCGCGTCTCCTACCCGATTTATCACATCGAGAACATCGTCAAGCCGGTATCCAAGGCCGGCCATGCGCGCAAGATCATCTTCCTGACCGCCGACGCCTTCGGCGTGCTGCCGCCGGTGTCGCGCCTGACGCCGGAGCAGACCCAATATCACTTCCTGTCCGGCTTCACCGCCAAGCTGGCCGGCACCGAACGCGGCATCACCGCGCCGACGCCAACCTTCTCCGCCTGCTTCGGTGCCGCGTTCCTGACGCTGCACCCGACGCAGTACGCCGAAGTGCTGGTGAAACGCATGGAGGCCGCCGGCGCCCAGGCTTACCTGGTGAACACCGGCTGGAACGGCAGCGGCAAGCGCATTTCTATCAAAGATACGCGCGGCATCATCGACGCCATTCTGAATGGCGACATTGAACAGGCCGAGACCTTCACGCTGCCGATCTTCGGGCTGGAAGTGCCGACCGCGCTGCCGGGCGTCGATCCGTCCATCCTCGATCCGCGCAAAACCTACGCCGACGAATCGCTGTGGCGGGAGAAGGCGCAGGATCTGGCACAGCGCTTTATCGACAACTTCGCTAAATACACCGTCACCCAGGCGGGCGAAAAACTGGTGAACGCCGGGCCCAAGCTGTAACTGAATCAGGGCGCCGCGGCGCCCTGCCATCAAGGGCCGAGTTCTCGGCCCTTTTCTCACGCCGCCGATGGCACGAAGACGCCGCGAAAACGCATGTTACCCGAGGCAAGCCGTTCATAAGCCTCCCGGGCTTGTTCCAGCGTAAACGTCTCGACAATCGGCTTCACTTTGCCTTTCGCCGCCAGGTTCAGCACCTCACTCAGGTAGTGCTGCCCGCCATGGGTCGATCCGATCACCCGCTGACGCATCATATGGAACGGCACCCCTTCCGAAGAGATAGCGAACGGCTTGCTGAAGTCCAGCCCGCACAACACCACTCGGCCATCAACCCGCAAGCCGTTCATCGCTTCCTGCGCGGAGTCGAAGTCATTGGTGGTCACCAGCAGAATATCCGCGCCGCCGCTCTCCCGCAGCGCCTTGCCGGAGGCGACAATGCGATCGGCGCCCAACTGCTTCGCCAGCGCGTGCTTGTCCGGTGAATGAGTGATGGCAACGGTATCGAAACCGCAGGCTTTCGACAGCTGCAGCGCGACATGCCCCAGCCCGCCAATACCCAACACCGCGACCGTTTCATGCGGCAACGGCGCCGCGTCGCGCAGGCCGCTCCAGGTGGTATACCCCGCACACATCATTGGCGCGGCGTCGATATAAGACAGCCCGTCCGGCAGTAACACCGTGCCTTCCGCGGCGATGGCGATATACTCAGCGTGGCCACCCTGGGCGGCAAAACCGGTGGTGCGCGGCGCCGGGCAGTTCATCGCCGTTTGCCCCGTCAGCGGCCGATTTTCACGGCAATACGGGCAGCGGCCGCAGGCCGATTGCACCCAGGTGGTGCCGACGCGATCGCCGATCTGCCGCGTATGCACGCCGGCGCCCACCTCAACCACTTCCCCCACCACTTCATGACCCGGCGTTTGCGGGTAAATATCGCCACCGTATCCTTGCGTCGCCCACACGTCGGTGTAGCACATGCCCGAGGCGTGTACTTTGACCAGAACCTGACCCGGTTCTGCGCGGGGCATCGGCACCTGTCTGATTTCCCAGGGCCGGTTGGCGCCGGTCATAACTACCGCTTTCATCTTCTTATCCATCATCGATTCCTCGCTGCATTGTGGTGCGGGTTCCGGACGATTGCCCGGCATCTCCTCATGAGCGTAAGGCAGGCCCCACGCCGCAACAATGCAAGCGAACCTCACTGTCGAGATGAAGGCGGCTCACTAATTGGCGTAACCGAAAGAAGCACGCATCAGGACTGCGCCGCGCGCAGATACTCGATCAACGCCTTCAGCGCGCCCGAAACATGGCGATGGCCGGAGTAGTAGAGACACAGCCCCGGATAAGCCGGACACCACGCCTCCAGCACCCGTTCCAGTCGCCCGTCGTGCAACGCCTCTAGCGCCAAATGTTCGGGAACGAAAGCGATGCCGATACCATCGATGGCGGCCTCCACCATCAGGGGTTGATCGGTCAGCGTCAACGCGCCGGTGACGCCGATCGACTCGCTCAGGCCATCGCGTTCGAATTCCCAACGATAAATCGTGCCGCTGTCGAAGCGAAAACGGATGCAGTTATGACGCAGCAAATCCTGTGGCGTCGCCGGGCGCCCATGGACGGCGAAATAGCCGGGTGCGGCGATGGCGGCGAAACGCACGGGCGGGCTGACGCGCATCGCGATCATGTCCTGCGGCACGGCTTCCGCCAGCCGAATGCCGACATCAAACCCCTCGGCGACGATATCGCTCAGCTTGCCGTCGCAAACGATGTCCAGATGGATATGGGGGTACTCGCGCAGGAAATCGGCCAGCAACGGACGCAATACCAGCCTGACCGCCCCTTCGCTGGCGTTGATGCGCACGGTGCCGCTCGGCGTGGCGCGCCATTCATCCACTTCATGCAGCGCCTGCGAAATAGACGACAGCGCCGGGCGCAACTGCGCCGCCAAACGCTCACCCGCCTCGGTCGGCGCCACGCTGCGCGTGGTGCGGTTGAACAGCCTCACCCCAAGCCGCTGTTCCAGGTTTTTTATCGAGTGGCTGACCGCCGACGGCGTCACCTCCAGCTCCACTGCCGCCGCGTGAAAGCTGCGATGGGTGGCAACAGCCAGAAAAACGGTCAAGGCGAACAGATCGCCCTGCTTGAACGGGTAAGCAGCATTCATGTGGGCATCGCGAAAAAGTGATATGGACTGAACAATCAACATGCCACAGATGAATACGGCTCACAATGTGGCGCACTCCGCGTTTTCGCCGCGCAGCAACCCCGGCATCACCAGCGCCACCGCCGCCGCGATGCGTTCGTCGATCGCGCTGCCCGGCGGCAGCAGCCCCAACGTCATCTGGCGCAGCGGTTCGGCGATGGTCATCGCCAGCAACAGGTCGCTGGTTTGCGCCCAGTCGCGCGCAAGCAACCAGCCGTATTGCTGCTGGCGCCGCAGCCAATCCGCCACCGTCGACCGCCCGCGCTGAATGCCGTTGCGCAGGTAGCTGTCCAGCAGCGCCTCACGCCCCGGGAAATCGCTCTGCAGCAGCCGAAACATGCCCACCGCTTCGGCGCTCAGCACCTGCTGCGCCACCGCCTTCAGTCCCGTTTCCAACAGCGGCGCTACCGCTTCCCGCCGCCCGGCATCCTGTGCGAAGGCCGGCTGAAACGCCTCGGTCCAGCCGCTCACCGCCTGCGCCACCAGCTCATCGCGATTGGCGGCAAAGCGATACAGGGTTTTTTTAGCCACTCCAGCGCGTTTCGCCACCGCATCCACCGTTGCCGCGGCGTATCCGCCGTCGAGCAGCAGCGCCAGCGTCGCCTGCGTCAGCGCGGCGCGCAGCGCCGTTTCCGGCGTGGCCGGCCGGCCACGAGCGCGCAGCGGTTCTTCATTCGGGTTCGCCATATTTGTTCCTCACAAGCGTTGACAGACTCAGCATAACGGCATAGCTTTATTTTGGAAACATATTTCGTTTCCAAAATAAAACAGGAACCCATTATGACACATCCTTCCCTGCTGGCGCCCTGGGGCGTCAACGATATCAACGAGTTGCTCAGGCCCGAGCCGCTGCGGCTGGAAATGGGGCTGAGCCGCAGCGCCGACGGCCTGCTCACCGTAGCGGTTCGAACCGATCTGCACGGTTGTAAAGGGCGCATGCTGGACTGGTGGTTCACCTTCTTCGAGAGCACCCAGCACATCAACTGGTGGCACCCGCACGATCACGTCGAACATCGCGGCTGGGATCGCCACTGGAAAAAAGGGGAAAGCTACGTCGGCGCCAGCATCGAAGCGGTCGAATGGCTGGCGGAGCTGCCGCCGGTCGCGGCGCGCCTCAAGTTTCACGCCGCCGAGGACTTCTTCGCGCCGCAGCCGCTGCGCCAGGCGCGCGACGCGCAGGCGCTCTCCGCCGCCGTTTGCGCGCGCATCGGCTTCGGCGATCAGGTGGCGCTGGATGACAACGGCGATCCCTGCGACGGCGAAATGCTGCATCTGGTGCGCGATACGCCCTATGGGTGCGTGCTGCGCAGCCGCTTCCTGCTGGGTAAAGCCTGCGCCAACGCCCACGACGAACTGGCGGACGACATCGGGTTTAACCTGATGCGCCACTGCTACAACGAGTTCAGCTATTTAGCGCAGTTCCTGCCCTCACTGTACTACGCCGAAAATGGCCGCGAGCCGGCGCCGTTGCTCTGGTAATCGCCCTGTGGAGGCCTGTTATTTTTTCGCGATATGGCTATAGTGATTTTCATCGTTTCCCCCGCGCTGATGACGGAGAAATCATGCAAAATCTACGCTATAGCGGCGGCTGCCTGTGCGGACATATTCGCTTTCAGGCACACGGCCTGCCAGGCAACCCGCACAGCTGTTCCTGCGATTTTTGCCGCCGCCACTCCGGCGCGCCAACGCTGTGCTGGGTCGAATTCCCGCGTCAGGCCGTCGAGTGGAACGGCCCTGGCGGCATGCCCGCGCTGTACCGCTCCTCCCCCTACTCCAGCCGCGCCTTTTGCCCGCGCTGCGGCAGCACGCTGGGAGCGGTAGACGACGAACCGACGGTGGCGCTGGCCACCGGCAGCTTCGACCTCGCCGATCTGCCGGAGCTGCGCCCGGTCTCACATGCTTTCGCCGATGTGTGCCCCGGATGGTGGCGCATCGACGGCATGCGCTGAGTGCCTCACAGTTCCCGCTGAAATCAATTGATTGTTTTGTCGTATAAATTTAGAACAGACGAACAATAATTCAAAAGTATGGGAACGGGGATGAATCAACAGACTCTCGACGCGCGCCGCTCGCGTCAGGCATTGCTGGCCGGCTCGGTCGGCAACTTTATCGAATGGTATGAGTTCGGCGTATATGGCTTCCTGGCCACCGTTATCGCCGCCAATTTTTTCACCCTGCAGGGTGAAAATGAAATCACCAGCCTGATCCTCACCTACGCCGCCTTTGCGCTGGCGTTTTTCTGCCGACCGATCGGCGCGGTGATCTTCGGCCGCATCGGCGATCGCATCGGCCGCCGGCCGACGCTGATTGCGGTACTGCTGTTGATGACGCTGGCCACCGCGCTGATCGGCGTCATGCCAACCTATGCCTCTATCGGCGTCGCAGCCCCGCTGCTGCTGACGCTGCTGCGCATGTTTCAGGGGCTGTTCGCCGGCGGCGAATTCGGCGGCGCGGTGTCGCTGATGACCGAGTTTGCTCCCAAGGGCAAGCGCGGGCTGTTCGGCGCCTGGCAATCGCTGACCGTCGCGCTCGGCCTGTTGGCCGGCGCCGGACTGGTGGCGCTGCTGGCCGCGCTGCTCAGCGCGCAGCAGCTGCATGACTGGGGTTGGCGCATTCCGTTCTTGCTGGCGCTGCCGATGGGCGCCGTGGCGCTGTGGCTGCGGCTCAAGCTCGAGGAGACACCCACGTTCACCCAGGCGCAGCAACGCGTGGAACAGGCCGCCACACCGCAGGAAGCGAAACTGAGCGGCGTGGTGAAAACCATTCTGATCGGCATCGGTCGCATGATGGGCTGGTCAGCCGCCGGTTATACCTTCCTGGTGGTCATGCCTTCCTATTTGCAAACCTCGCTGCACGCCACCTTCCAGCAAGCGCTGGTGGCGACGGTGCTGGCCAACGTCGGCTTCGCCCTGACCATCCTGCCGGCGGGCATCATCAGCGACAGGCTGGGGCGTAAAACGGTGATGCTGACGGCGGTGGCGGCAGTGATCCTGTTCACCTTCCCGCTGCTGCATCTGTTGCAGGATGCGCAGAGCTCACTGTGGGTCAAAGGGCTGGCGGTGCTGATCGCCGGTGCGGTGGTCGGGCTGCTGGCCGGCCCCGGCCCAGCGATGCTGGCGGAGATGTTCCCGACTCGGGTGCGCTATACCGGTCTGGGGCTGGCTTACTCGCTGTCCAATGCGGTGTTTTCCGGCTCGGCCGGGCTGATTATCACCGGTCTCATCAAGCAGACCGGCAATATCGACATTCCCGCCTACTACGTGGTCGCCACCTCGGTGGTCAGCCTGTTTGCGCTGATGACGCTGCGCCGCGACGACCATCTGCGCTCGCTGAACGATCGTTAATCCTTCGGGGGCACATCGCCCCCTTGCCAACTCGTGACCTCGATCACAACGCCGAAATGTTAACGTTAACTTTTGTGATTAACATCGCACGCGTGATATCTGCTAGCTTCATCCCTTTGCGAGTTAACGTTAACAATAGAGCTAACTTCACTCACCGGGGCCCTACCCATGAACCGCGAAACTAAAAAATATTACGTGCTGCTCAGCGGCCTGCTGTTCTTCTTTTTCTTCACCTGGTCTTCCAGCTTTTCGCTGATCTCGCTGTGGCTGAATCAGAAGATCGGCCTGAAAGGCGCCGAAACCGGCCTGATCTTCTCCGCTATCTCGTTGGTGGCGCTGTGCGCACAGCCGCTGTACGGGTTTATTCAGGACAAACTTGGGCTGCGCAAGCACCTGCTGCAGTTTCTCGGCGTGATGCTGTTGCTGACCGGCCCGTTTTTTATCTACGTATACGCTCCGCTGCTGGCCAGCAGCCTGCCGCTCGGCGCGCTGGTCGGCGGGGTATTTATCGGCGCCACCTTCTTCGCCGGCATCGGCGCGCTGGAATCTTATACCGAGCGAGTCAGCCGCATCAGCGGTTTCGAATTCGGCCGCGCCCGCATGTGGGGATCGCTCGGCTGGGCCAGCGCCACCTTTTTGGCCGGTTTTATCTTCAATATCGATCCGAACATCAATTTCTGGCTGGCCTCCGCCGCCGCCATAGTATTCCTGTTGCTGCTCAGCCAGGTGCGCGAGCTGAAGCCGAACGCGATGGCCGGCCTGGCGTTCGGCAAACCGGAAAATCTGCGGCTGCAGGATGCGCTGGCGCTGCTGCGTATGCCGGGCTTCTGGGCGCTGGTGGTGTTTGTGCTCGGTATCAGCGTGTACAACGTTTTCGATCAGCAATTTTCGGTCTACTTCGCTTCGCAGTTCGCTTCTCGCGAACAGGGCAACGAGATGTACGGCTTCCTCAACTCGCTGCAGGTCTTCCTCGAAGCCGGCGGCATGTTCCTGGCGCCGCTGCTGGTGAACCGCATCGGCGCCAAACAGGGGCTGTTGCTGGCCGGTGGCGTGATGGCGCTGCGCATGTTCGGCTCAGGCTTGGTCAGCGGCGCATTGATGATCTCTGCCATGAAACTGCTGCACGCCGTGGAGTTGCCTATCCTGCTGATCGCTATCTTCAAATACATCGCCAGCCGCTTCGACAGTCGCCTCTCCTCAACGCTTTACCTGGTGGGCTTTCAGTTCATCACCCAGGTGATGGCCAGCTTCCTGTCGCCACTGGCGGGCTACGGTTATGACCGCATCGGCTTTGCCGACACCTATCTGCTGATGGGGTGCGCGGTCGCCGCCACGACGCTTGTCTCCTGTTTCCTGCTGCGCGGCGAACGTTCCGCCAGCGCAACCCCCTTTCAATCCGCCATTAAATCAAGTGAGTCTGTCCAATGAACACTGCCTTAGCTCAAGCCGACCATGCGGTCGAAGCCCTGCGCGCAGAGCGCCGAGACGAATACTACCCGCAGTTCCATCTCGCGCCGCCCGCCGGCTGGATCAACGATCCCAACGGCCTGATCTGTATTGACGGCGTCTATCATGCCTTCTTCCAGCATCACCCCTATAGCGAGCACTGGGGCCCCATGCACTGGGGGCACGCGACCAGCCGCGATCTGATCCGCTGGCAGCACCAGCCCATCGCCCTGGCGCCCGATGCGCCCTATGACAAAGACGGTTGCTTTTCCGGCTGCGCCGTGGATGACAACGGCGTGCTGACGCTGATTTATACCGGCCACGTGTGGCTGGGCGAGCCCGGCGACGACAGCCAGGTGCGGGAAGTGCAATGTCTGGCCACCAGCGAAGATGGCATACGCTTCGTCAAGCACGGGCCCGTGCTGGCCCCGCCGGACGGCATTCAGCATTTCCGCGATCCGAAAGTCTGGCGCGAGAACGGCGAATGGTGGCTGGTGATCGGTGCCAAAGAAAACGGCCTGGGCCAGGTGCGCCTGTACCGTTCTGCAGATCTGCGCGCCTGGTGCTTCGATCGGGTGCTGGCCGGTGCGCAGGCGGCGCATCAAGGGTATATGTGGGAATGCCCGGATTTCTTCCCGCTGGGGGAACAACACCTGTTGTTGTTTTCCCCGCAGGGACTGGCGGCACAGGGCTACCGCTACCGCAATCGCTTCCAGAGCGGCTATCTGCTCGGCCACTGGCGGCCTGACAGCGACTTTAGGGTGACCCAACCCTTCTGCGAGCTGGATGCCGGCCACGATTTCTATGCGCCGCAGACCTTCACCGCAGCCGACGGCCGTCGGCTGCTGCTTGCCTGGATGGATATGTGGGAATCCCCAATGCCCAGCAAAGCGCACCGTTGGGCCGGCGCCCTCACCCTGCCGCGTGAGCTGACGCTGGCCGCCGACGGCAGCGTCCGCATGCACCCGGCGCGTGAACTGGCGGCGCTGCGCCGAGAATCGCACACGTTTTTGGCACAGACGCTGACCAATCAACATCTGCCGCTGGCGGACGACGTGCAGGAACTCACCCTGACGTTGAGACCGGCCGACAACGACGCCGAGCGCTACGGGCTGGCCATCGGGAGTGCGGCGCGGCTGTTCGTCGACAATCAGGCGCACCGGCTGGCGCTGGAACGTTTTCATGAAAACCGCGCCCTGTGCACCTGCCGCAGCGTGCCGCTGCCAGAAGGTGAGACCCTGTCGCTACGGATCTTCATTGACCGCTCATCGCTGGAGATCTTCGTCAATCAGGGGCAAGCCTGCCTGACCAGCCGAATTTATCCGACGAAGGGCGATCGCCGCCCCAGCCTGTTCGCCGAAGGCGGCCGGGCAGAGTTCGAGCCCATCACGGGATGGCAGTTGGCAAGCATCTGGGGATAATGGGAATAAGCACCGGGCGCACAGCGACGCATCCGGTGCGCTTACAGCGAACCACGCTCCAACAGTGGGCAAGGCACTTTCACCGTATCACGCTGCTCCCGCTGCCCAATCACATGCAGCGCCGCAAGGCGGCCCAGCTCGTAATGCGGCAGCTGCACCGTCGTCAATGCCGGCAGGAACAGCTCGCCGGTGCCGACCATATTGTCGTAACCCAGCACCGCTACCTGTTGCGGTATGCGCCATCCTTGCGCCAGCAATACCTGATACACCAGAAAGGCTATCCGATCGTTCCCGCACACCACGACATCGCAATCGCGCCTTCCTGCAGAGAAATGCCGCTCCAGCAGCGTGACGCAGTCGCGATAGCTTTGGTCGCCGCCGCTCAGATCGAGATGATACTGCCGCAGCTGTTCAACATCGCGCCCCGCTTCGCGCCAGGCGCGTTCCAGACCGCGACGGCGCAGGCCCGCCGCCAGCGTATCCGCCGGTAAATGAATGCACAGTGGCGCGCGATAGCCTTTGGCGATCAGCGCGCGCGTGGCGTCATACTGTCCTTGCTCGTCATCAGGAATATAGCTGGCGATCGCATGCGTCGGGCTAACGCAGTTGGCCAGCACCAGCTTTTTGTCCAGCAGTTTGGCCGGCAATGTCACCTCGCGCAGCCCCATCGTGGTGAATATCACCCCATCCGGACGATGCGCCAGCAGCAGATCGACGGTCTGTTCGGCGTTGTCGTCGGCGAACAGGTTGACGACGAAGCTGTTCCAGCCTCGCTCGCGGGCGGTTTTCTCAATCGACAGGATCATTTCCACCGAGAACGGCGTCGTGGCGGTGTCCAGCGCCAGCACGCCGAGCGTCTGCACGCGATTTCCGTCACCGCGAATACGCCGCGCCGACAGATCCGGCACGTAGTCCAACTGGTCGATAGCCTGTTTGACGCGGCGGTAGGTTTCCGGCCGCAGCTTGCCGGGTTCATTGATGGCGCGGGACACCGTCATCAGCGAGACTCCGGCAAGTTTTGCGACGTCTTTCAGCGAAGCCATGCGCCCTTCTTTATGATTAATGGGGAAAAGTGAATAATCCCATAACCGGGCGCAGGACTCTACCTTGCGTTAGCAGGCTGTGATGTTCGCCCACAGGATAGCGCCGTCGGCCGTCAACGGCTTCACCTCGCCGCTCACCGCCTGCGCCGCCCACCAGACGCCCTCGCGCGCGCTCAGTTCGCCGCCCCCCGGCAGCGACCAGACCCCGCTCAGCACATACAGCACGCCCGCCCGGTTGGGTGACAGGGTGACGGGCGCCGTGCTGCGCCGCACCTCGGCCGCCTGCCGGCCGCGGCGCGTCATGATGTTGAAATCCTGACTGGCGCCGCCCAGCAGCGTCGCCTCCAGCGCCACGTCGCCCGAGAATGCGAACGGCTCCCCAACCTGCGCCAGCTGATGATCGATATGCCCGGCGCTGTACAACCGCACGCCGTCGCCTTCCAGCAGCGTAATCGAACGGTCGATGCCCGCAAAGGCGGAAAACGGCCCATCCTGCGCGATGGTGGCGATGCTGGCGCGCCAGTCGAAATTCTGCTCGCCCGGCGGCCAGCTGACGATTTCACGGGTTTCCCCGCCGCCGTTGCGCCATGGGCTGACCGGCAACGCGGCGAAGTTGAAACGGTTCAGGCTCATTACGCCTCCTGCTGGAAGGTTTTCAACACCTGCAGGAACTCGGCGCCGCTCTGCTGCTGCAACGCATGCCGCCCCTGCTCGATCACCTGTCGGCCGCCGACGAACACGTCGCGAATTTGTTCCTTGCCGCCGGCGAACAGCCAACGGTTGAGGATCGAGGCGTCAGGCGCCACCGCCAGGTACGGATCGTCGCCATCCAGCACCAGCCAGTCGGCGCGATAACCGCTCTGCAATCGGCCGATCGGCGCGCCGCACGCCTGCGCGCCGCCCTGCAGCGCCTGGTGGTACAGCACATCGCCCACCGCCGGCTGCTGCGGCGTGGTCAGGCGGTTGCGGCGCTGATCGCGCAGCCGCTGGCCGTATTCAAACCAGCGCAGCTCTTCCACCACGTTGAGCGAAACATGGCTGTCGGAACCGATGCCCCAGCGCCCCTCCTGCTGCAGATAGGCGTCGCCGGGGAAAATGCCGTCGCCGAGGTTGGCTTCGGTGGTCGGGCACAAGCCGGCCACCGCGCGGCTGCGCGCCAACGCTTCCAACTCGCTGCGATCCAGATGAGTGGCGTGCACCAGGCACCAGCGCTGATCCACCGGCAGATGGTCATACAGCCAGGCCACCGGGCGTTGTCCGCTCCACGCCAGGCAGTCATTCACCTCTTTTTGCTGTTCGGCGATATGAATATGCACCGGCAAGGTGCGATCCGACGCGGCCAAAATCTGCTGCATCTGGCCGAGCTCCACCGCGCGCAGCGAGTGGAAACACAGCCCCTGATTCTGCAGCGGGCGATCCGCCAGCTGGCGGGCAATCACCTGCTGCTGTTGCAGATAGCCTTCGGTATCCTGGATAAAACGTTTCTGCCCCGGCTGCGCCGGCTGCGCGCCAAAACCGGCGTAGCTGTACAGCACCGGCAGCATCGTCATGCCGATGCCGGCCTGATGCGCGGCCGCGCTGAGGCGCCCGGTCATCTCACCGCGATCGGCGTAAGGCTTGCCGTCGGCGTCGTGATGCAGGTAGTGGAATTCGGCCACCTGGGTGTATCCGCCCTTGAGCATTTCGATATACAGTTGACGGGCGACCACCTCCACCTGCTCCGGCGTCAGGCGCTGCACCAGGCGATACATCAAATCGCGCCAGGTCCAGAAGCTGTCCTGCGGGTTGCCCGCCACTTCCGCCAGCCCGGCCATCGCGCGCTGGAAAGCGTGCGAGTGCAGGTTCGGCATGCCCGGCACCGCGTCGCCGTGCAGCCGGGTGCAGCCTTGCGGTTCTGCGTTGGCGGTGACTTGAGTCAGATAACCTTGCGCATCGACGTCCAGCCGGACGTTATGCGCCCAGCCCTCAGGGAGCAAAGCGCGTGGGGCAAAATAAGCAGGCATGGCAGTATTCCACTGTTGGTGTAACGGTGAATGAGGCGCGGCGATGGCGCGCATTCAGGAATTTTTGTCGGTCGTCGGCAAGTTTCTGGCGCGACGGCCCCTAGTTGTATATACATATACATACGCCAACATCAACAGTAAACTGGTGTTATTATTTTTTTATTTGACGAGGTTAACGTCGTGGCTGAACAACAGACCGTGTTACAACTGGCGGCTGCAATGAGCGATGCCCCCGCCCCGATCTACCAACGGGTCAAACAGGCGATCGTGAATCAAATTCGTGCGGGGCATTGGCAACCGCACCAGCGCGTGCCCTCCGAAAGTGAACTGGTGGCGGAACTGGGCGTCAGCCGCATGACCATCAACCGCGCGCTGCGCGAGCTGACCAGCGAAGGTTTTTTGATCCGCATGCAGGGCGTCGGCACCTTCGTCGCCGAAGCCAAGGCGCATACCGCGCTGCTGGAAGTGCACAACATCGCCGACGAGATCGCCGCGCGCGGCCATCGCCACAGCAGCAAAATCCTCGAACTGAAGGCCCGGGCGGCCAGCGATGAAGAAGCGACGGCGCTGGGCATTCAGCCCGGCCAGCGGCTGTTCTATTCGCAGATCGTGCATTACGAAAACGACGTGCCGGTGCAGGTGGAAGACCGCTGCGTCAACCCGCTGGTGGCGCCGGATTACCTTAAACAGGATTTCGACCGCGTCACCCCTTACACCTACCTGACCCAGGCCGCGCCGCTGACCGCCGGCGAACACATCGTCGAAGCGGTGATCCCTACCCGGCGCGAGCGAGAGCTGCTGCAGCTGGAGGATCACGAACCCGGCCTGCTGATCCACCGCCGCACCTGGTCCGGTAAAACCGTGGTGACCTCGGCACGATTGCTGTACCCCGGCAGCCGCTATCAGCTGTTCGGCCGCTTCACCAGCGAAGTCTGACCCCCGGCGGGCGCGCCCTGCGCCCGCATCTCCGCTGTCGATCACATCCTGATAACAAAATCTCGCCCGCCTCTTGTGGCATCCCGGTGAATGCGTTAGGTTGTTTTTAATTGTATATACAACCATGTGGGAGCTGCGGCTCCGGCGGAGGAAAGCAATGACGTCTGAGATTCACTGCGACAGCCTGTGGCACGGCGCCGATATCGTCACCATGCGCGACGGCAAATATCACACCCTGACCGACGGCGCGATCGCCGTGCGCGACGGCAAGATCGTCTGGATTGGCGAACATGCGGCGCTGCCACCAGGCCTGATCGCGGACGAAACGGTGAAATTCGACGGCGGCATCATCACCCCCGGCTTTGTCGACTGCCACACGCACCTGGTGTTCGGCGGCAACCGCAGCGGCGAGTTCGAACAACGGTTGAACGGCGTAAGCTACGCCGACATCGCCGCGCAGGGCGGCGGCATCATCTCCACCGTCAAAGCCACCCGCGAAGCCGACGAAGCGCTGCTGCTGGAGCAGGCGCTGTTCCGCCTGCGGCCGCTGCTGGCGGAAGGCGTCACCTGCGTGGAAATCAAATCCGGCTACGGCCTCAGCCCGGAAAGCGAACTGAAAATGCTGCGGGTGGCGCGCAAGTTGGGCGAGCTGCTGCCGGTCGAGGTGAAAACCACCTGTCTGGCGGCCCATGCGCTGCCGCCGGAGTACGCCAACCGCGCCGACGACTATATCGATCTGGTCTGCGACACCATCATTCCTCAGGCCGCGGCCGCCGGCCTGGCGGATGCGGTTGACGCCTTCTGCGAACATCTGGCGTTCTCCCCGGCGCAGGTGGAGCGGGTCTTCGCCGCCGCCGAAGCCGCCGGTCTGCCGGTCAAACTGCACGCCGAGCAGCTTTCCGCGCTCGGCGGCAGCACGCTGGCGGCGCGCCATCACGCGCTCTCCGCCGACCACCTCGAATACGCCACCGAACAAGACGCCCGCGCCATGGGCGACGCCGGCACCGTGGCGGTGCTGCTGCCCGGCGCCTATTACCTGCTGCGCGAAACCCAGTGCCCGCCGGTGGAGCTGTTTCGCCAGCACCGCGTGGCGATGGCGATCGCCAGCGACGCCAACCCCGGCACCTCGCCGGCGCTGTCGCTGCGCCTGATGATCAACATGGCCTGCACGCTGTTCCGTCTGACGCCGGAAGAAGCGCTGGCTGGCGTCACTACCCACGCCGCCAAAGCGCTGGGGCTGCAACACAGCCATGGCACGCTGGAAACCGGCAAGGTAGCCGACTTCGTTCACTGGCCGCTGTCGCGGCCGGCGGAACTGGCTTATTGGTTGGGCGGCCAGCTGCCCTGTACGGTGATTTTCCGAGGAGAAGTACGTCAATGACCATTCGCGATCCTTTTAGCTTCCAGACCGGCAGCCTGCCGCTGCTGATCAGCATCCCGCACGCCGGTACGCAACTCACGCCGGCGGTCGAGGCCGGGCTGACCGACGACGCCCGTCCGCTGCCCGATACCGACTGGCACATTCCGCAGCTGTACGATTTCGCCCGGGCAATGGGCGCCAGCGTGCTGGTCGGCAACTATTCGCGCTTCGTCATCGACCTGAACCGTCCGGCGGACGACAAGCCGCTGTACACCACCGCCACCACCGGCCTGTATCCCGACGTGCTGTTCGACGGCCGCCCAAGCTTCCTGCCGGGCCAAGCGCCGACGGACGAAGAACGCGCCGGCTATCTGCAGCAGATTTGGCAGCCTTACCATCAGCAGCTGCAAAACGAGCTGGCGCGCCTCAAAGCGCGGCACGGCTACGCGCTGCTGTTCGACGCGCACTCCATCGCCTCGGTAATCCCGCGGCTGTTCGACGGCCAGCTGCCGGATCTCAACCTCGGTACCAACGGCGGCGAAAGCTGCGCTCAGGCGCTGAGCGATCGACTGGTTGCCTGCTGTGAGCAACAACAACAGTACACCCACGTACTGAACGGCCGTTTCAAGGGCGGTTACATC
This sequence comes from Serratia sp. BFP-2025, assembly GCF_050880365.1. Lineage (NCBI taxonomy): Bacteria > Pseudomonadati > Pseudomonadota > Gammaproteobacteria > Enterobacterales > Yersiniaceae > Serratia > Serratia sp. BFP-2025. The sequence continues at coordinate 1,975,908 of NZ_JBPAFV010000001.1, forward strand.
ACCCGTGCCTACGGTCAGCCGCAGCAGCAACAGCATGCGATCCAGCTTGAACTGGCGCAGGTGAACTACATGTCCGAACAGTATCCTTACGCGTTTGAACCGCAGCGCGCCGCCTCGCTGCAGCGTCTGCTCAAGCAGATGATTGAAAGCCTGTTGGACGGCGCCGCCAGACTGAATTAATCCCCCTTTTACAGGCGCCGCAGGGCGCCTGTTTTTCTCCCGCCTTAACCGCAACGCCGCCAGCAATCTGCGCTCTATATCAAAGTTTCGCGTGATTCCTCGCTAACTGGTCTAAACAGCGCACAAAACAGCGGCCGACGAAAAACGCACTGCGCCACAATCAGCCGAAAAGCCCGCGCTCTTTACCAGCATCGGGCGGCGTGTGGCCGAGCTGGCCCGTTTCGAACCATCACTCTGGAGGCCCTATGTCTGTAACACCGTTAAACTGGCGCGCTGCCGGCGCCGTCGCCGAACAACTGTTGGCCGGCTGGCAACGGCGTGGTGAACCCGGCGGCGCCATCACCCTGTTTGACGCCGAACAACTCCGCGCCACCGCCTGCGCCGGCCTGGCCGATCTGGCGCAAAATACGCCCTTCACCGCCGACAGCGTGGTGCGTTATGCCTCAGTGACCAAGCACATCTTCGCCGCGCTGGCGCTGAACGCCACCGATCGCGCCATTCGGCTGGAGCAGCGTCTGGGTGAGCTGTTGCCCGCTCTGCAGCCCGCGTTGGCGGACGTCACCGTCGGCCAGGCGCTGGACATGACCGGCGGCCTGCCCGACGTGCGCGAAACGCTCGGCTTGCTCGGCATATCGCTGCACGCCGTCAGCGAGGCGCAGCCGGTGATGCAGTTTGTCGAGGGGCTGGAAAAGCTGAATTATGAAGCCGGCAGCGAGATCGCCTACAGCAATACCGGCTATCGGCTGCTGGAAGCGGCGCTGCGCAGCAAGGGGTTTGATTTCGACCAGCTGGTGCAACAGCGTATCGCCCAACCGCTGCAGGTGCAAATGCGGGCGCCGGAAAGCTGGTTCGACGTGGTGCCGGGGCTGGTGCCGGGTTACTGGCGGGCGCCGCAGGGCTGGCAGCACGCCAGTGCCGGCCTGCACCTTTCCGCCTCCGGCAGCCTGACCGGCAGCGTCAACGCCCTCACCCGCTGGCTGCAGACGCTGCTGGCCGACGAAGGGCCCGGCCAGGGCGTGCTGGCGCAACTCAGCGCACCGCGCCGCCTCAATCAGGGCCAGCTCAGCGCCTATGGCCTGGGGCTGGCGCAGACGCCGCTGGGCCGCCGCCGCTTGCTGGGCCATGGCGGCTCCCACGCCGGTTACAAAACCTATTTCCTGCTGGCGCCCGACCGCCAGGCCGGCGTGGCGCTGGTGGCCAACCGCGAAGACTGCGACAGCTTCGGTATGGTCTTACAGGTGATGGCGACGCTGCTGGGCGAACCTTTGCCGCAGCGCAGCGCGGCGATCCCCGATGGCCTCTACGCCACGCTGGCCGAGCCGCACTGGCTGGAGGTCAAAGACGGCAACCTGGCCTATCTGGGCAGCGGCGAACCGCTGTATCAGGGCGAGGACGGCTATGCGGTGTCGCTGTCCGCCCATATGCCAATCAAATTGAAGTGGACCGGCGAAGCGGTCGAGGGCGAGGTCGGCCACGTGGCACGCCGTTTCCTGCCGGTGACGGCCAACGGCGACTGCCTGAAGCATGTACAGGGGCTGTGGTATCACCCGCACTATCGTACCGCCTTTGAAATTTGCGGCGATCGGGTGCATATCGGCGTCGGCCCGGCGGCGCAGACCGGCACGCTCAGCCCGTTGGGCCAGGGGCGCATGCTGGTCGAGTGCCAGGACGGCCCGTGGTTGAAACGCTTTTGCCTCTATTTCCGCGGTTACAACGTGGATCTCATCGCCAACCGCAGCCGAATGCTGACCTTCCGTCGCAGCACCGTCGGCCGCGACTGACGCTCAGCGTGCGCGCGCGGCTTTGACCGTCAACAGCGCATCCGCCAGCCGCCGTTTGTCGGCGGCACTAAGATTCATCTGATCTACGGACGCCATAAACGCCGCCCGATCCGCCTCGTCGAGTGGGCCGGCGCGCAGCCGCTCCGCCAGACGCTGCAGTATCTGGCTGCTCAGCTGCGCGATCTGCGCGCGCACCTGAGCCAACGGGCGCGGTTGCCAACCGGTTTCCGGACTCGCCAGCCAGTCGGCACGATAGCGGTACTGAATCGCCTTGGCGGCATCCATCTGCGCGGCGATAAAAGGCCGCACCGACGCCGGCTCCAGCCCCAAACGCCCCGCCTCCTCCTGCGCGCTGGCCAACACCTTCGCCTCTTGCGCCAGGTCTTCGATCGGCAAATGCTGCTGCGCCTTGTAACCGGCGACGTCTTTCATCAGCGACAATCGTTGGTTCACCAGCTCGCCGAGAGCGGCGGTGCCGTCCGCCAACGCCGGAAAACTGGTCAAACAACAAGCTATCAACAACGCCCTGAACATGGCATCTCCTTATCATCATGTCATGCAGTGAAAACGTCAGGCACAAAGTTCACCACGTCAGCCCGACGCTGGCAAATAAAAAGGCCCCGCCGCAGCGAGGCCTGATCATGCTCCACAGGCGTTAGTTGAACACGCCATTGATCACGGAAGCCACAATCGCGGTGCTGAGCGCAACCAGCACCAGATCATCGCCGGCGATACGCCACTCATAACCCGGGTACTGCGGCAGTTCACGCAGCATCGAGTACGGCACCACTTTTTTGGCGATGCCCGGCGGCAGCGGCTTGCCGCGCGCCAGATTCTTGGCGATGCCCGGCGGCAACGAACGGTAGCCGGTCAGCCCATGGTTGTGCGCCAGCGAACGGGCGCGATCGCGCGAGAGGGTGACGGTGATCAGATTGTTGTCGTTGCGATAGACGCCGTTATCGTATTGGTCTTTATTGCCTTTGTTACCGTGATTGCCATTATTGCCGTGATTACCGTTATTGCCATGGTTACCGTTGTTACCGCTGTTGCCATGGCCGTTACCGTTGCCGTTACCGCCTTTGTCGGCCAAAGCCGGTGCGGATGACAATCCCAGCGATGCAATCAGCGCTAACACCGTAAGCGTCGTACGACCTTTGTTCATGTTATGTATTCCTGCATGGGTGACTCTGTTTACTATAGTTGGCCTTTTCCAGACAAAGTATAAGGAAAACTCCGAGATGGCGGTGCGGTTTTACGGCGATCGCGTCCAAAGCTTGCTCTGACGCAAAATCCCTCGAAAATTCCGAAACCAACTTCGGATTTTTCTTGAAGAAAAATAAGCCTTTCGTTAATTTGGCAGAGTAACAAGAAAGAGTTAGCGTGCTCTTTTTCGTCGCACCTCAAATCTTATTCTTATCATCCATAATGATAATAGCGAACACTTCCCGCCTCTCCGTGCGGGACTCTTTTTACCCTTTCCGCCGCACCAATGTGGTGCTTTATGTTGAGATTTAGTTGCCGATAATTTACATTCGCTGTCTGAGAAACCTCAACCTCCCGCGGTGGCCAGTCTGGCAACGGGTGGGCGTTCAGGAGCAAGAGACGTGCAAATGACCCTCATGGAATACATCACTCGGCACTTTAACGGCGATCTTCATCGTTATGCGCAGTCGGAAGGCGTCAGCCGTGAACAAATCATTAGTTGGATAAATAATGAATGTCACGTGATCAAAGGCAGGCTGTTTATGCCGGTGAAGCATCTCCCGGTTGAACAAGCCCAGTGATGACGAAAAAAAACCCCGCCAGGCGGGGTTTTCTGTTTCTGATAACACGGAAAATCAGAAGTTATAGCCAACCACGAGGTAATAACCCCAACCGGTAGACTTGATCGGGCCCTGCGGCGTACCGATATCCGCGCCATCCTGCCACTGGCCACCGTTATGGAAATAACGCGCCACGAAAGAATAGTGCCAATGATCGTAGTTCAGCGCCAAAATGTGGCTGGAGGCGATCGAGTTGCCGGTGCGCACCTGTTTGCCGGTGCCGTCAACCCAGTGGCTGTCCTTGCCCAGATCGGAGCCGAAGTCGAAGTTGGTGAAGCCGATGTAGCTCAGGTTGCCGCCCCACACCTGGGTCAGCGGCACGAAGTACTTCACCTTGAAGCGGTAACCGTCCCAGCTGTTCTCATTGGCAGCCTGGTAGTTTTCCCACTGGTATTTGGCATAGATGTTCATCGACAGGCTCATCGGCAGGCCGGTGTCGATATCGGTGCCCAGACCCATGTACCAGGTGTTCTGACGGCCGTCGGCGTTATGGCCCAGGTCATAGATGTAGTTGTTGGCGAAGTACCACTCTTTGAACGGACCGAAGCTCAGATCGGTGCCGGTCAGCTTGTCGATGGAGAAGCGCGGTTCGATCTCCATAAACAGCGGCGAACCTTTGTTCCAGATGCCGCGATCCGGCGTGTTGCCCACGCCGAAGAATTTCGGCACGTCAACGTAACCGTAGAAATCGAACCAGTCTTTCTTGGCGAAGGCTTCATATTCGAGATACACGTCGTTGTTCAGCTGCGGTCCGAAGCGGGTGTGGTAGCTGCCCACCACGTTAACGCTCTGGTGCCACCAGTCGGAGACATATTGACTGTCTTTGCTATCAGCCATTGATGATGCACTGTAAGACGCTGCGAGCAGTACACCTGCTGCGAGAGCTATTTTTTTCATTTTATTACCACATGCTTAAAGGGCCATTTCCTGCCCGTTTAGAAAAGATGACAATGAGTCTGCCGACACCTGGCGTTGTCTTCACACAGAAACTCGGATGACGCGCGCATTATAGAAACCACTGACTGTAAGAATCTGTGATCCAGTTACGCATTTCGCGAATAGGTAATCGATTGCGTTCACATTTGTCAAATTATGTTTCATGCAAATTCACATTCGCTGTGATTTTTGTCATGCACATCGATTTTTAGCGCAGTTTTTGAGCCAAATGTCATCAGGACGTCACCCTGCTCGTCATCGCAGCGTGGAAAAGAAAAAGCCGACGCATAAACGTCGGCATTCATCAGAATCGGGGGAAAACGCGCACAGCGAAGTCAGTTCACCGCCGGCACCGCCTTGGCGATGTTTTCCTGGCGGAACGCCACCTCTTCGCCGTTTTTGACCTCCCAGCTGGCGACCGGAATATCGGTCTTGGGCGCCGCCGCGACGACCGAACCGTAAATCAGCTTGTCGTCGCGGCGCAAAATATACACATCTAGCTGATACTCGTGCCGCAGATTCGCCGTGGTCAGGCGCACGGTATCGCCGCGCTCATAGTGATGCGCGTCGATATCGGGTTGTTGAATAAATTGAATGTCGCTTCTCATCATCGTCGTTCCTTCAGGCAACATGGCTAGTTAAATTCTAGTCCAACATTGCGCCGACGGCAGATAATTTCCGTTAATTTCCGCGAGTTGCCCGCCAACAGATCAGTGAGCCGAGGATGACCATCGCCACGCCCTGCCAGAAATTGACGGTCAGCGAGGTGTGCAACACCAGCGCGGCGAACACCGCTGACAGCACCGGGGTAAAATAGGAGACGGTGGCCAGCAGCGTCATGTTGCCGTGCAAAATGCCGACGTTCCAGGCGGCGTACCCCGCGCCCATCGCTACCCCGGCGCACAGCAGCGTTACGGTCACCCCGACGTTGAACTGCATGCCGCTCTCCGTACTGAAGGCGTACTTCAGCCACAGCGCCAGCGCGGTCAGCACGATAAACAGCACCACGCCGTTGCTGCCCTGAGCGATCTTCTTGGTCAGGTTGCAATACAGCGCCCAGATCACCGCACCGCTGAACGCCAGCGCGTAGCTGAGCGGGTTGCTGCGCACGTTGGCCAGCATCTGCGCCGCCGACCAGCCGCCCTCGCCGCTCATGATCCAACCGATGCCGAACAGCGACAGCAGCAGCCCCGGCAGCAGCCACCATTTCGCCCGTTGCCCGTTGAGCGCCAGCGCCATCAGCACGGTGAAACAGGGCCACAGGTAGTTGATCATGCCCACTTCTATCGCCTGCAGGCGGGTATTGGCATAGCCGAGCGACAGCGACAGACAGATCTCGTAGCTGACGAACAGCAGGCTGCCGACGATCAGGTAAGGCCGAGGAAAGCTGCGCCATTTCGGTACGCCGAGCGCCACCAGCAAGAACGCCGCACTGACGCTGTAGATCATCGCCGCGCCGCCGATCGGCCCCAGCCCTTCGCTGACGCTGCGGATCAGGCCAACGACGCTGCTCCACAACACGATAGCCAACAAACCGAACAGCGTAGCGCGGGTACGCGAGGGCAAAGCGGGCATAAGACAGGTCCAATGGGTTATTTTTTATCGAGTTTTTCACTCTACTGCCGCACGCGTCAAAAAGAAAGGCGGGAAATTCCCGCCTGTGATTTTATTGCTGCGGCTGCCGCTCGAGCTGCGGCGGCGGCTGGCGAAAACGCCGCGTCAGCCAGGCCAAATAGCCGAAGCCCAGCGTCGCCCAGATAAGCCCCATGGTCAGCGAGCTTTTCTCCAGGTTCAGCCACAGCACCCCCACCGTCAGCGCCCCCACCAGCGGCAGGAACAGGAAGTTGAAGCGATCTTTCCAGCTTTTGTTGCGCCCTTCGCGGATGAAGAAGTGGCTGATCACCGACAGGTTGACGAAGGTGAAGGCCACCAGTGCGCCAAAGTTGATCAGCGCCGTGGCGGTAACCAGATCGAACGACAGCGCCGACAACGCCACCAGCCCGACCATCAACACGTTCAGCGCCGGCGTGCGCCATTTGGGGTGGATATAGCCGAAGAATTTTTCCGGGAACACGTTATCGCGCCCCATCACGTACAGCAGGCGCGACACGCTGGCGTGCGACGCCAGGCCGGAAGCCAACGTGTTGATAAAGGTCACGCACAGGAAGATCGACTGGAACAGCTTGCCGCCGACGTACAGCGCGATCTCCGGCAGCGCGGCGTCGGGCTGGTGGAAACGTTGAATGGACGGGAAAAACAGCTGAATGAAGAACGACACGCTGATAAAGATCACCCCGCCGTACAGTGCGGTCAGGAAGATGGCGCGCGGGATCACCTTGGCGGCGTCGGGCGTCTCTTCGCACAACGTGGTGACCGCATCGAAGCCGAGGAACGAGAAGCACAGAATGGTGGCGCCGGTAATGATCGGCAACAGGTGGGCGTTCTCGCTGAGGAACGGCCGCAGGCTCCACACCGTGCCCATCCCCTCGCCGTTGTGCAGGCCGCGCACCACCAGATAGATGAACACCAGAATGATCGCCACCTGCGCCAGCACGAACAGGGTATTGAAGTTGGCCACCAGATTGACGCTTTTCAGGTTGATGGCGGTAATCAGGATAACGAAGCCCACCACCCACACCCAGGGCGGCACTTCCGGGAACAGCGCGGTCAGGTAAATCTTCGCCAACAGCGTATTGATCATCGGCAGGAACAGATAATCCAGCAGCGACGACCACCCCACCAGAAAACCGACGTGCGGGTTGATCGCTTTCTGCGCATAGGTGTAGGCGGAGCCGGCGGTGGGAAACTGGCGCACCAGTTTGCCGTAGCTGATGGCGGTGAACAGCACGCCGGCCAGCGCCAGCAGATAAGAGGTCGGCACATGGCCGTCGGTGAGGCCGGAGACGATGCCGAAGGTGTCGAACACCGTCATCGGCGTCAGATAGGCCAGGCCCATCATCACCACCTGCCACAGCTTAAGGGATTTGCGCAGCTGCGGTTTGCCCGCTGGGCCGCTGTCGATGGCTTTAATCGTCATGGCAGTTCCCCTCTTGGTCCTCTGCTGTCAATCGTGCAACGTGATTCAGAGAGGCCGCGGGGAAACTGCAGTTCAGGCGGCGGGAAAAACGGTTTGGGGTCACTGTCGGGCGGCCGGCGACCGGCCCGTAGGCACTGCGGCACAGGCAAACGCCTGCGCATGGGGATGACTGAGTCATGGTTATTTCCTCGTCGGCGTCCTGTACGCCGTGATAGAAGAAATTCTGTACCGCAGCGCGCAGCCTCACCGGCCACAGGAGAGCCGATGAAATGCGCCGGACGCGCGCGGTAGTGCCAGGTGAGCGGGATCAGGCGTTTTTCAGCATCCACTCGATTTCGGTTTCGGTGATCAGGCGCTCAAACTGCACCAGCTCATCGGTTTTGCAGGCCAGGTAGACGTGGCTGAAGCGTTCACCCAGCAGCGCATTGAGCACCGGCTGGTGTTCGAACTCGTACAGCGCGTCGCTCTGGCGGATCGGGAACGGCAGCCCGTCCTGTTCCAGACCGTTGCCGGTCACCGGTTCAGGCAGCGGCAGCGCGGTTTCCAGGCCGTAAACGATGCCGGCCAGAATGGTCGCCATCACCAGATACGGGTTGGCGTCGGCGCCCGCCACGCGGTACTCCACGCGGTGGTTGTCGCGATCGCCGCAGGGAATGCGCAGCGCCACGGTGCGGTTGTTATGCCCCCAGGAAGCCTGGGTCGGCACATACATGCCGGGCTGGAAGCGGCGATACGCGTTGACGTTCGGCGCCAGCAGCGCCATCGAGGACGGCATCAGGGCGATCATGCCCGCCAGCGCCTGTTTCAACAGCGCCGAATCTTCACCGTCGTCGTCGGCGAGCACGTTGTCGCCTTGCGCGTTCAGCATGCTGATGTGCACGTGCATGCCGCTGCCGGCGTGCTCCTCATAAGGCTTGGCCATAAAGGTCGCCTGCATGTTGTGGTTCTCGGCCACCATGCGTACCAGCCGCTTCAGCGCCAGCGCGTGGTCGCAGGCTTGCAGCACGTCGTCGGTATGATGCAGATTGACCTCGAACTGCCCCGGCGACGCCTCCGCCACCGCGCCGTCCGCAGGAATGCCCTGCAAACGCGCCAGTTCGTCGATCTCGCTCAGTACGTCGGCGAAATGGTTCAGGTTATCGACGGAATAGACCTGGCTTTGGGTGTTGCGCTCTTGGGTGCCCGGCGCGCACGGCGGCTGCAGATAGCCCTCCGCATCGCGCTGACGATCGATGAGATAGAACTCCAACTCTACCGCTACCACGGGGGAGAGCCCGCGCTGACGCAAACGCTGCCACACTCGGTTCAGCACATTGCGCGGTTCAACGTCAAAGGGAGTGCCATCTTCATCCAGCATGGTGAGCAGCACCTGCGCAATATATTGCGGATCCGCCGCCGACGGCGTCAACGTGCCCGGCACCGGCACGCACACGTGATCCGGCTCTCCCAGCTCCTGCCCCAGCCCGGCTTCTTCCACCACGTTGCCGAGAATATCCATCGCAAATACCGACGCCGGGAAGTAACAGCCCTTCTCCAGCTTGCTCAGGCCGCCGACCGGGATGCGTTTGCCGCGGAAGCTGCCGTTCAGATCGGTCAACAGTACGTCGACATGTTGCGTTAATGGATAACGTTCCAGGTACTTCTTCACTTCGCGCTGGAACGCGCTACTTCGTCTCTCTTCACTGTGCTGAACAAAGTTTTCCACTTCTACGATGTTGGTCTGCATGGTTCACCCGCCGTTTGTGTTTTGCTGTCGTCGATGTTTATTGACCGTATTGTTCAATATAATGCCCACAAATGAAACGTAGATGAAACAAATTTGTTTTGCAAGTGTTACTTTTGGTTTGAATATTGGCCAATCGACTGCTAGATTTATAGAATATTGAACGAAATAGGCGGTATGACAGCTTGTCGTTCATAATTTCGAACGTACCAAGGGGATAGCATGGACAATATATTTAACAGGCCAGTCATCGGTGTCGTCATGTGCAGGTATAGGTTAAACGGGCACCTCACACAGACCTTGCAAGAAAAGTACCTGAATGCCGTTATCACCGCCGGCGGTTTGCCGATCGCCCTGCCACACGCGCTGGCGGAGCCGGAAATGCTGGCGGAACTGTTGCCGCGCCTCGACGGTATTTTGCTGCCGGGCAGCCCCAGTAATGTGCAGCCGCACCTTTATGGTGAAAACGGCGATGAGCCTGACGCCGATCCTGGTCGAGACGCGTTGAGCCTGGCGCTGATCCGCCAGGCGTTCGACAGGCGCATTCCCCTTTTCGCCATTTGCCGCGGCATGCAAGAGATGGTGGTCGCCACTCAAGGCACCCTGCATCGCCGCCTGTATGAACTGCCCGAGCTGCTGGAACATCGTGAAGATCACGACCTGCCGCTGGAACAGCAATACGCCCCCGCCCACGAAGTGATCGTTCAGGAAGGGGGGCTGCTTTCGCAACTGATACCGGATTGCAACAGATTCTGGGTGAACTCGCTGCACGGCCAGGGTGCCAAAACCCTGGGCGCCAGTATTCGCATCGAGGCGCACGCCGCCGACGGGCTGGTGGAGGCGATCAGCGTGCGCGATCAGCCCTTTGCGCTCGGCGTGCAGTGGCACCCTGAGTGGAACAGCGACGAGTACGCCCTGTCGCGCCTGTTGTTTGATGGTTTCATCACCGCCTGTCGGAACTATCAAAAGGAAAAACGCCCATGAGCGACGTCAGCTTGGCACCGGGAAAACGTCTGTCGCAGATCCGTCAACAATTGGGGTTGTCGCAGCGCCGGGTCGCCGAACTGTCTGGGTTAACCCACAGCGCCATCAGCACTATCGAGCAGGACAAGGTCAGCCCGGCCATCAGCACGCTGCAAAAGTTGCTGACGGTATACGGTCTGTCGCTGTCGGCGTTTTTCGCCGAGCCGGAAAAACCGGCAGAACCGCAGATCGTGATAAGCAGTGACGATCTGATCGAAATCGGCAGCCAGGGCGTTTCGATGAAGCTTATCCACAACGGCGACCCGAACCGCACGCTGGCGATGATGATCGAAACCTACGAACCGGGCACCACTACCGGTGAGCGCATCAAACACCAGGGGGAAGAGATCGGCACGCTGCTGGAAGGCGAAGTGGTGCTGCAGGTCAACGGCCAGAGCTATCACCTGCTGGCCGGGCAGAGCTACGCCATCAATACCGGCATCCCCCACAGTTTCAGCAACACGTCGGCGCGCATTTGCCGGATTATCAGCGCCCATACGCCGACGACATTCTGATCAACGGAGCCAGGCATGAACTTTCACCATTTGCAGTATTGGCAACAACGGGCGCAGGCCCTGAAGATTGAGCACCAGCTGTTTATCGACGGCCGCTACCAGCCGGCCGCCGCGGGGAAAAGTTTCGCCGTGGAAGATCCTGCCGGCCGCCGTGAGCTGGCGCAGGTCGCGCGCGGCGAAGCCGCCGACATCGATCGGGCGGTCAACGCAGCGCGCGCCGCCTTTGAGCGCGGCGACTGGGCCCAGGCCGCGCCGGCGCAGCGCAAGGCCACGCTGCTGCGCTTCGCCGAGCTGATGGAGCAGCATCACGAAGAGCTGGCACTGCTGGAAACGCTGGACACCGGCAAACCGATTCGCCACAGCCTGCGCGACGACGTGCCGGGCGCCATCCGCTGCATCCGCTGGTACGCCGAAGCAATCGATAAGGTGTACGGTGAAATCGCCCCCACCGGTCGCGACGCGCTGGCGCTGATCGAGCGCGAGCCGATCGGCGTGGTCGGCGCCATCGTGCCCTGGAACTTCCCGCTGCTGCTGGCCTGCTGGAAGCTCGGCCCGGCGCTGGCTGCCGGCAACAGCGTGGTGCTCAAACCCTCCGAAAAATCGCCGCTGAGCGCCATCCTGCTCGGCAAACTGGCGCAGCAGGCCGGGCTGCCGGACGGCGTGCTGAACGTGGTACCCGGCTATGGGCACGACGCCGGCAAAGCGCTGGCGCTGCACCGCGACGTCGACGCCCTCACCTTCACCGGCTCCACGCTGGTGGCGAAGCAGCTGATGATCTACGCCGGCGAGTCGAACATGAAACGCGTCTGGCTGGAGGCCGGCGGCAAAAGCGCCAACATCGTCTTCGCCGACTGCCCGGATCTCGATCAGGCCGCCCGCAGCGCCGCCGCCGGCATCTTCTATAATCAGGGGCAGGTGTGCATCGCCGGCACTCGCCTGCTGGTCGAAGCGAGCATTCAGCAAGAATTCCTGCAAGCGCTGCGCAAACACGCGGCGGCCTTCATCCCCGGCGACCCGCTCGATCCCGCCACGGTGATGGGCACGCTGATCGACAGCGGCCACTGCGAGAAAGTGGCCGGCTATATCGATCGGGGGCTGAGCCAGGGCGCCGCGCTGTTCCTCGACGGGCGCGACCATCCGCAGGGCGACCACGCCGGCTATCTGGGGCCGACCATCCTCACCCAGGTGAACAACGCCATGAGCGTGGCGCGCGATGAAATTTTCGGCCCGGTGCTGGCGGTGACGGCGTTCGACGACGAGCAACAGGCGCTGCAGCTGGCCAACGATAGCGACTACGGCCTCGGCGCCGCGGTCTGGACCCGCGATCTGGCGCGTGCGCACCGCATGGCGCGCCAACTGAAAGCCGGCACTGTGTTCGTCAACAACTACAACGACGGCGACATGACCGTGCCGTTCGGCGGCTATAAGCAGAGCGGCAACGGCCGCGACAAATCGCTGCATGCACTGGACAAATTCACCGAATTGAAAACCACCTGGATCTCGCTGGAATAAGGGCTTACATCATGACTGAACACGTAAAAAGCTACTATGCGGCCACGGCCAACGCTCATCAGCCCTATCCGCAATTGAATGAATCGATCGAATGCGACGTCTGCGTGATCGGCGGCGGCTATACCGGCCTCTCGTCCGCGCTGTTCCTGGTAGAGGCCGGTTACGACGTGGTGGTGCTGGAAGCGGCGCGCATCGGTTTCGGCGCCAGCGGCCGCAACGGCGGCCAGTTGGTTAACTCTTACAGCCGCGACATCGATGTGATTGAAGAGCGCTACGGCGCGGAAAGCGCCCGCCTGCTCGGCAGCATGATGTTCGAAGGCGCGGAGATCATCCGCAGCCGCATCAGCCGCTACGCCATCGACTGCGACTATCGCCCCGGCGGCATCTTCGCCGCGCTGAACAACAAGCAGTTCCATGCGCTGATCGAGCAAAAGCGCAACTGGGAACGCTACGGCAATACTCAGCTCGAGCTGCTTGATGCGGATCGGCTGCGCCAGGAGGTCGCCAGCGATCGCTACGTCGGCGCGCTGCTCGATCACAGCGGCGGCCACATCCATCCGCTCAACCTGGCGCTGGGCGAGGCCGAGGCGATTCGCCTGCAGGGTGGGCGCATCTTCGAGCAATCGGCGGTAACGAACATCCGCCACGGCGAACCGGCGCTCATCAGCACCGCCAACGGCCAGGTGAAGGCGCGCTTCGTCATCGTCGCCGGCAACGCCTATCTGGGCGACAAGCTGGAGCCGCGGCTGGCCAAGCGCAGCATGCCGTGCGGCACCCAGGTGGTGGCCACCGAACCGCTGGCGCCGGAGATCGCGCAGGCGCTGATCCCGCAGAACTACTGCGTGGAGGACTGCAACTACCTGTTGGATTATTACCGCATCACCGCCGATCATCGCCTGCTGTACGGCGGCGGCGTGGTATATGGCGCGCGCGATCCGGACGACATCGACAACCTGATCCGGCCAAAGCTGCTGAAGACCTTCCCGCAGCTGAAAGGGGTGCGTATCGACTATCGCTGGACCGGCAACTTCCTGCTGACGCTGTCGCGCATGCCGCAGTTCGGCCGGTTGGAGAATAACGTATATTACATGCAGGGCTACAGCGGCCACGGCGTGACCTGCACCCATCTGGCGGGCAAGCTGATCGCCGAGCTGATGCGCGGCGACGCCGAACGCTTCGACGCCTTCGCCAAGCTGCCGCACCTGCCGTTCTTCGGCGGGCGCAATCTGCAGATCCCGTTCACCGCCATCGGCGCGGCCTACTACACGCTGCGCGATCGTATCGGCGTCTAAAATAGCAGGCCCGGTCATCCTGGCCGGGCCTGTGGGTTAACGCTTAGACGATCTTCGGTTGGCCGTCCGAGGCGGTCGCCCCGCCATCGACCGGAATGTTGGCGCCATTGATAAAGCTGGCGTCGTCGCTGGCCAGGAACGCCATCACCGCCGCCACTTCTTCCGGCTCCGCCGCACGGCCTAACGCGATGCGCTCATTGAACTTGTCGCGGATCTCCTGCGGCCAGCCGTTGGTCATGTTGGTTTTCACCAGGCTCGGGCAGACCGAGTTGATGCGCACGCCGTCACCACCGTGATCCAGCGCCATGGCGCGCGTCAGGTTGACCACCGCGCCTTTCGCCGCGCAGTAATAAGCCGCGCCCCAGTCGCCGCCCAGGCCGGACACCGACGCGGTATTGACGATGCAGCCTTTGGTTTTCAGCAGGTGCGGCAAGGCAAATTTGGAACAGAACACCACGCCGTCGATATCGACCCCGGCGATGCGACGCCAGTCGTCGATGCTGGTTTCCAGCACGCTGCCCGCCACATGCACGCCGGCGTTGTTCAGCAGGACGTCGATGCGGCCCAGCTTTTCCGCCACCTCATTCATCATTTTTTCAACCGCGACGTGATCGGATACGTCGATATGCACCGCCATCGCCCGGCCCTTCGGCAGTGAAGCGGCGACTTTGTCTACCGCTTCCTTGGCCCAGTCGGCCAGCACCACGATCGCGCCCTCGGCGGAGAAACGCCGCGCCGCCGCTTCCCCCATGCCATTGCCCGCACCGGTGATAACCACGACTTTATTGTCAAAACGCATGAGACCTCCTCCATGTGAACGTATTTATATAAGTCATACAAATCTCATGACCCGAGGATAAGTCGCAGTCCCCCTGAGAGCCAGTCAAAACGTGCGGTTTATTAACCAAAAGGAGGTATGTCAGCTATTTCAATGCGCTGGGTTAACCTTTATCGGATTTTGGCCAACATACTGATAGAGAAAATAAAATTACGGGCAGTCACTATTCACAAGCCGGATTGTCAGCCGGCGGAATTATTGCGAATCAGCGGTTATGGTCATACAGAGATAAGCGATGCGAATGAAAAACGGCAGCCGCCCAGAGGCGGCCGCGACTATTTTTTCTCGATGGGGACCACCAACAGATCGACGTTCAGCTCGTTGATCGCCTGGCGAGCCGAAGAGACCAGCCGGCTCCAGACATCGTGATGGTGGCCGAAAATCACCAGATCGAACCCTTTTTCCTGTGCCACCCGGTTCAGTTCTTCCGTCAACGCGCCGCGGCTGACGATCACTTCTTCGACCGGATAAGACGACTGCCCTTTGATCGCATTGAGCATGTTCTTCACCCGCTCCGAAAAGGTGCGATCGGTGTAGTTATAATCTCCCACGCCCAGATCGACGTAATAACCGGCGCGATGAATGTCGATGTAGATCAGGGAGAGTTTGGCATTGAGCGCGGCGGCCAACCTGGCGCCCTTGCCCAGCAGGAACTCGGCGTCTTCGCTGAGATCCGTGGCGACAACGATATGCTGATAAGCCATAGTGGCGGCCCTCCGCATCAAAACCGTGAACAGGATGGCGCTCCTTGCCGCATGTTTCTTATGCACCTTAAGTTTAGCCCAGCGCCGGGTCGCTCGCCTGCCCCCTCGGCAAACGCTCGACGGGCGCTATCACCTCGGTGCCCCAGGCATGCGCCGTATGCGTAATTCTCCCCGGCCGCCATCGGGACGCCGGTGCAATTGGTCGAGTGGATTCTGTGCGGGATTCGTTATAAAACTAACGGTACTCTTGTTGTAACAGGCAATCTTTCATGGTCGATATGTCCGCCGTACTCGCCGTTTTCACCGTGTATATTGTCGGCGTGGTGATCCCCGGCCCTAATTTCGTCGCCGTCGCTCACAAAGCCGTTTCCGCACGCCGGGCAGAGGCGTTTGCCTTAGTGGCCGGCATTGTGCTGGTCAATCTGTTCTGGGCGAGCAGTGCCCTTCTGGGCATCGGCGTGGTTTTCGCCCTGTTCCCCTGGTTGGCGGTGGCGATTAAAGTCGCCGGCGCCGGCTATTTAATGTGGTTCGGCTATCGGCTTATCGCCCAGGCGGCGCCCTCTTCCGGCACCCCAGCGGCCGCCGGAAAAAGCGGTTTTCGCGCCGCCTTTTTGCAGGGTATCGCCACCAACATCGCCAACCCCAAATCCATTGCGTTTTACGCCGCCGTCTTCTCATCAGCGGCACCCAGCCATGTTTCTACGCCGACTTTTTTCGCCATGCTGCTGGAAGTCGCGGTGATAGCCAGCTTGTGGTACGGGCTGGTCGCCCTGGTGTTGTCGCACGCGCCTGTCGCCGGCGCCTACCGCCGCAGCAAGGCTTGGATCGATCGCGCCTGCGGCACCTTGATCATCGCACTGGGGCTGCGGCAGTTGCTCAGCCGATGATCGCGATCCCCAGCCGCTCCAGCAGCTGCGCGGCCTGGTGGCTGTCCATTTTAACGCCCTGCAGATCGGTGGTGCGCAAATCCAACTCGCCCAGTTCGGCATTGCTCAAATCGCATCCGGTAACGTCGGCGGCGCGCCAGTCGAAACCAGAGAACTCGCCGCCGGACAGATCGGAGCCGCTGAAGCTGGCACCGAGCACCTGCGCGCCGTGCCAACGGTTCTCCCACAGCTCGCACTTCTCCAGCACCACCTTGGCGAAGTTAGCGTAGCTCAGGTTGCTTTTGGTGATATAGGCGCTGCAAAACCAGGTGCGGCTGGTGATCATATTCATAAAGCTGGCGCCGCGAAAATCGGCGC
Organism: Serratia sp. BFP-2025; assembly: GCF_050880365.1. Lineage (NCBI taxonomy): Bacteria > Pseudomonadati > Pseudomonadota > Gammaproteobacteria > Enterobacterales > Yersiniaceae > Serratia > Serratia sp. BFP-2025. Next base: position 1,992,516 of record NZ_JBPAFV010000001.1, read on the forward strand.
CCTGCGCGCGGCACTCGCGGATCTCGACGCCCAACGCGTCGGCGTGACGGAAATCCGCCATCGATAAATCGCAGCTTTTAAAACTCGCGTCTTTCAGTATCGCGCGGCTGAAATTGCCCCCCTGCCGGCTGTCGCTATCGTAAAACTGGCAGCCGATAAACTCGGTGCCGGTCAGATCGGCGCCTGAAAAATCGCACAGCATAAAGCTACCGTTTTCAATCTTCGCGCCGGTAAAGCGGTTACGGTCAATCTTTTCACCCTTCAATATCAGACTCATCGCAGCACACCTGTTTATTTATACAGTCAGTGCGGCATTTAATCCTATTCCGGCAGGGTTGGCAACCGGCGTCGATCAGCGTGCCTTTGGCGCAGGCTGTTCTAACGCAACCTTGACGATGCTGAACGTTCTGGTTTTCTCCGCCTGAGTGACGTCGGCAAACAACCGGGGATAACGGGAATTGACCACCCACACCTCGCCATCGCGCAGCGCGGCGCCGGTCGGCCCATCCAATTCCGGCGGCGCGGCAACCGCGGCGGTACGCGCGCTAGCCCAGCCGTCGGACGAGGAGAGCAGCGTCACGTCACCGGACATGCTCCCCTTTTCCCCCGGAAAAGACTGTACGATCACCAGTTCGTTGGCGTTTTTGAGCCGCAACCCGTCCGGCCCTTTTAAGCGTTGCGGCAACCTGATTGCACTTACCGCAGGCGCGTTATCCAGCGTCACTTTCCACAGCAGCCCCCGGGTGTAGTCCGCCGCAATCAGGAAGCCGTCCGGGTGATAGACGATGCCATTGAGATAAGGCTGCGTACCCTGCGCTGCGGCGGGTGCGTCGGCCGGCATCAAACGCGCCGAACGCACCAGAATCGACACCTGGCGCGTTGCACGGTCAATCTTGTAAATCTGCGGCTGGAAGCTGTCGGTCACGTAGATATTACCCTGCGCGTCGAGCGTCAGATCGTTGGCCAACGTCGGGCCATGGCTTAGCGATGAAAGATCGTACCTCTGCTGCAGCACGCCGGTATCGAGGCTGAACTCCAACACCTGCGCTACGCGATTGCGCGTGCCGGCGGCAGAGTGGAGGGACACGCCCACGTCTTCGTTGCACACCAGCACCCGGTTGCGCTCGGCGTCCACCAGCATGCCGGAGGTAGTGATTAACCCCTTGCCGATGGAAAAACGCCGATAGCGACCATCCGGATAGACTAACCCAAGTTGGCCACCGCGCAGGGAGGACACCAGAAACGCGCCGGCGCGCGCATTCCAGGCGATGCCCTCAGGGTAGGCGCCGGCGGGATCCGGCGAAAACTCGATGCGTTGCGTCGCGTTTGCCGGCGGCACGCCGCTGAAAAACAGCGTTACGCCGGCCAGCAGGGTGACGCGCCGACTGAGCGGTAATAAGACAGAAAATAGGCTGAAGCGAAACATGGGCGGGCACCTGATGATGACTGGGATCTTCAGAGTAGAGCCGCGCCGGCAGCCGCACCAGCCGGTAAAAAGGCAATGCGCTACTAAAAAAATCGCAGTAATCAGCGCAAAAAAAAACCGCCCGGTATGGACGGTTTAGCTGGCGACAAGCCGTTATTTCAGGGCTTCCTGAATGGCGTCGGCCATCGGACCGATATGCTTTTCCGCCGCCTTCAGCTGAAAGTCCACGCCGTTGCCGTCGTTGGTGTCCGACAGCGTGGCCTTGATCAATTCCAGCGCCGCCTGCACCGCCACCAGCCGTTTGTGCTGCTCGTCCGTGACCGGTTTGGCGCCCATATTCGCTGGGTAGTAATGTTCTAACATCGCGCTCTCCTTTTGATGACGTTAATCTCTAACCTAACAGAAAACCGCGCATTTACTAAGGAAACCGCGCCCGGCGCGGCCGAGTGACGATAAATTGCACTATACTGGGCAAATACTCTCCCCTGTCACAGGATCATCGCCATGTCATTCCAGGGAAGCTGCCACTGCGGCGCCGTCACCTTCTCCGTCGACGCCGAACTGCCTACCGAAGCCCTCAGCTGCAACTGTTCGATCTGCCGCCGCAAAGGGCTGCTGCTGTCCTTCTTTCCCGTCGCCGCCTTCACACTGAACAGCGGCGAAGACCAGCTCAGCACCTACACCTTCAATCAGCACAAGATCCGCCATCAGTTCTGCCGAGTCTGCGGCGCCCAGCCTTTCGCCTACGGCACCGCGCCGGACGGCGCCGCGATGTGCGCCGTTAACCTGCGCTGTGTGCCCGCCATTGCGCTGGATACGTTGCAGATCCACGCCTACGACGGCGCCAGCGTCTGAGATAGCGCGTTTTCAGCGATAGACGGAGAATTTCTTGGTCAGCGGCTTAAGCTGCTCGGTATCCCCGTAGAGCGCCACCGCCACGAAATCCAACTGCTCGTAAGGCGTGTTGGCGGTGTCGGCGATCTGCTGCTCGGCGGAATGCGACAGCATGGTGGTGGTGAAGAAGTTGGACAGCACGCCCTCTTCCTTGCACTTCAGGATCAGGTTGCTAAGCTGGCTGCTGTTCTTGGCCTGCAGGATCACGATCGGATAATGGCTCATGTTGGCGCTGACGCCGTCGAGGCTGCTCGGGTAATGGTGAAACTCGCGCTGTTCGATCAGATCGGTGATGCCCGCCGTCAGATGGCAGGAGGCGTTAAACAGCGTGGCCGGTTCGTGATTGCGGTTGAGGATGATATAAAATTTTTTCTCGTTGTCGCTATACATACTCTTCTCCTTGAATAGGCAGCCAGTTTTACCCAACCGGCGCACGGTTTCAAGGCGCGATAAGGGGCCGCGTCCGGCCCCGTGGTAGCACTGCCGGCTCAGACCGCGCCTTCGCCAGGCCCCAGCGGCTGGGCCACCTGATGCAGCACGGTGATGTTCTGCAAAATAGTGCCGCCGTCGATAGGCTTCATCTGGCCGTCGCGATCTTTATAGTGCGTCGGCTTGGCGCCGTGGAAGAACAGGCCGGCGTTGACCTGCACCCCCAGATAGCCCGCGCTGGCCGGCAGGCGCTGCACGTCGGTCCAGGGATTGGAAACCGGCACGAACTGGAAGCCCTCGCTGGTCTTGGCATACAGCGGGCGCAGCAGCGTGACAAAGGCCATGATCGGCGACAGCGCCTCTGTAAAGATCTGCACCGGCCGATCGACCGTCATCAGAAAGCCCTGCGGCTGCTCCTCAACCGTGTCGAGGCTCAGGCTGCTGCTGATATCATCGCCCCGGCCGCCATAGCTCCATTCAATGGCCGGCGCTCCACTCTCGTTCATCATCTCTGACATACACTGCTCCTTATAAAATGAATTCAACACGCCTGCTGCGTGCCGGAACAGTAAACCGCTGCAGGGGGGCGAGCGTCCACGCCGGGCGGCACGCTGGCGCACCAAACAACGAAGGCGTACCGTCAATAAAGCTCGAAATGAATAGTTTCCCCACGTGATAGCGCAGCATTTGAACGGCCTTTGCCGTAGCGCAGAGGCATAGTGATGACGTTGCCGCTACTGGAGAGTGTTATGACCGCGATTAAACCGGACGCCATCGACCGCGTTCTCCCCGCCGCCACGCCCTGGCTGGCCGTCATCAACGTGCTGTTCGCCGGCATCGCCGCGGCGCTGCACGTAGGCAAGGCCACCATCGCGCTGCCGGCGCTGCAGGACGAGTTCGGCCGCTCGCTGGAGGCGCTCAGCTGGGTCATCTCGGCCTTTCCCTTCGTTGGGGTGTTCGCCGGCATCGCCGCCGGGCTGCTGGTGCGCCGCTGGGGCGACCGGCGCCTGCTGGCGCTCGGGCTGCTGATCATCAGCGCCGCCAGCTTCGTTGGTGCCACGCTGCACGACTTCAGCGGGCTGATCGTCAGCCGCTTTGTCGAGGGGCTCGGCTTCGTGATCGTGGTGGTCGCTTCGCCGGCGGTGCTGAACCGCATCGTCGCTCCGGCGCAGCGCAGCCTGGTATTCGGCATCTGGAGCACCTTTATGCCGGCGGGCATCGCCATTTCGCTGTTTTTCGGTCCGCATCTGGCCGACTGGCAACAGAGCTGGCAGGCCGGTGCGGCACTGACGCTGCTGGCCGCCCTGCTGCTGCCGCTGACCACATCCCGCCGCGCCGCCGACGCGCACTCGCCGTCTCTGCCGCTGCGGCAAGCGCTGGGAGCGATGCTGCGAGCGCGTCAGCCGCTGTTGCTGGCGCTGATGTTCACCACATACAACCTGCAGTTTTTCTCGGTGATGACCTTTCTGCCGATCTTCCTGATGCAGCGCATCGGCCTGTCGCTGGCTGCCGCCGGCGGTATCAGCGCGGCGGCGGTGGCCGCCAACATCATCGGCAACCTCGCCGCCGGCGTGCTGCTGTCGCGCGGCCTGTCCGCCAGAACGCTGCTCGCCGCCACCAGCCTGTTGATCGGGGCCTTCGGCGTCGGCATTTTTCTGCCGATGACGCCCAACGGCCTGCTGATCCCGCTGTGTTTCCTGTTCTGCGCCATCGCCGGCATACTGCCCGCCACCATTCTGGCCGCCACGCCGGCGGCGACGCCGGAACCGACGCTGCTGCCGCTGAGCCTCGGGCTGGTGATGCAGGGAAACTACCTCGGCCAGGTGATCGGCCCGATCGCACTGAGCTCCATCGTGGCCGCGGCCGGCTGGGCGGCCCCGGCGTGGCTGGTGTTGGCGGCGGCGGTGTCTGGAGCGGTATTGGCGCTGGCGGCTACGCTGGCGTCAGGAAATCGATGAATTTCCGTACCTTGAGCGGGACGAAGCGCGCATAGGGATAAAGCAGGATGAAGGGACGCGAGGCGCCGGCGTAATCTTTCAATACCTCGACCAGCGCCCCGCTGCTCAACTCTTGTTCGACGGTAAAGCGATACACCTGCATCAGTCCGGCGCCGCTTTTCACCAACGTCAGCGTAGCGAGGTAATCTTCCTGGCAAAGCCAGCGCCCGGCAGTTTCCACTTTGCTATTTTCGCCCTGAACCTTAAACGTCCAGGCGGTTTTTCTGCCGGTGCTGGGCAACGCATACTGAATGCAATCGTGCCGGGCCAGATCCGCCGGCGTGAGCGGCGCAGGGTGTCGCTGCAAATAGCCCGGCGTCGCCACCACGATCAGTTCAGCCTCCTCCAGACGCCGCGCCGCCAGGCCGGAGTCGTTCAGCTCGCTGCCGCGAATGGCGACGTCGAATTTATCTTCGGAGAAATCGATATTCTGATTGCTGACGTGCAGATTCAGCTTGAGATCGGGATAGCGATGCGCAAACTCGGGCAAGCGCGGCAACAGCCTAAAATGCGCATACAGCGTCGGCACGCTGATGCTGAGCGTGCCCACCGGTTTGTCCCGTTCGCCGGAAATTCTCGCCTCGGCCTCCATCAGCTGACTCAGCGCCCGGCGGCATTCCAGGTAATAACGCTGGCCGACATCCGTGACGCGCATCTGGCGCGTCGTGCGGATAAACAGCTTCGCCTGCAATCGCGCCTCCAGCCGCGCGACCGAGCGGCTGACCGCCGCAGGGGTTATCCCGGCGGCATTGGCCGCTGCGGTGAAGCTGCCGGTTTCTACCGTCAGGCAAAACAGCTCGATACTGCCGACCTGAACGTCGTCAAAATGGCGTTGCATATCTCTTTCTGCCAATTCATTACATGAGGTATAAATTAAAGTTCTTTCCCCCTCATTTTTCAACCAACAGGTATGGATTACCGTTCACATACGGTCAATCACTATCCTGTCGAGGAGAGAAAATGAGCAAAGTAAAAACGGTCATTGTCACGGGCGCATCAAGCGGCTTGGGATTCGCCATCGCGCAAGCCTACCTGGCGCGCGGCTATCAGGTTGTCGCAAACGCCCGTTCGCTTGAACGGCTGCAGGCGGCGGCGGACAAACTCGGCCGCCCGGCCAATCTGCTGCTGGTGCCGGGAGACATCGCGCTGCCGGAAACCACCGAACGGTTGTTCAGTCTGGCAATACAAGCTTTTGGCCAGGTGGATATTCTTATCAATAACGCCGGCATATTTATCGCCAAGCCGATCGCCGACTATACGCCGGAGGAGGTCGACGCGATGGTGGCAACCAATCTGAAAGGCTTCTTCTACCCGGCGCAGGCCGCCGCCCGGCATATGCAGCAACGCAGCGCCGGCCACATCGTCGCCATCACCGCGTCGATCGCCATGCAGCCCAACAGCAAAGTGCCCGCCTTGCTGCCGGTGCTGATCAAGGGCGGCCTTAACCACGCCGTGCGCGAGCTGGCGTTGGAGCTGGCGCCGCACAACGTGATGGTCAACGCCGTGGCGCCCGGCATCATCGCCACGCCGATGCATCAAAATGATGAACAGAGTCTGGCGCAGATGCGGCAACTGGCGCCAACCGGCCGCGTCGGCCAGCCGCAGGACATCGTCGATGCGGTGCTGTATCTGACCGACGCTAATTTCGTCACCGGCACGGTGCTCGCGGTTGACGGCGGCGCAACCGCCGGCGTCTGGTAAAACGGGGAGAAACGTCATGCCATACGTCAACATTAAAGTGACCGACGAAGGGGTCAGCGCCGCGCAAAAGCGCATGCTGATCGAGGGATCCACCGCGCTGCTGGAGCGGGTGCTGAATAAACCGCGCCACACCACTTTCGTGGTGATTGACGAGGTGGCAACCGACAACTGGGGCGTCGGTGGCGAGAGCGTCACCGCCCTGCGCGCCAAAGAACGAGGCGAATGACGGGTGATTTATTCTGTGAGTCCAGTGTCGTAGGGTACAGCCGCTAGTTATCGTTATCGGGTCTGCGTGGTGAGATCAATCACGCTCAGCGCGAAGGATAAGGCCAGTGATGGTCCAGACCCGATAATGACAAGGCACCGGTCGCGGCAAGGTAAATCAGCACGCCGGCGAAAACGATCAGCAGTGCCTTTTCGATAACGGCAAGTCTTTTGTGTTCAGTCATTTGCATACTCCTTCGTGGTCTCGGGCGAACGGCCGCCCTCATCAACACTAGGAAAGCCTGGCGCAGGCGACAAGCTCGGCTCACAAAATGAAACACAATTCATAAATTTTTTTAATTATTTAGCCCTCTTTCTTTTCTCGCGCTGCCACCTGTTCACCCTGCGGTGCCCGCCTTGCCCTTAATACCCCTATGGAATACGCCACTAAAAATCCCCTACCGGTTAAGTAAAGGTGATGATAGTGTTGTTTTCATTCAGATCATCTATGCTGAAAATTCATCTTTTGAGGGACGACTATGATGTCTAAAGGCATTTCCAAAGGATTCTTTATTCTGATCCTGTTTATCGTCACCGCCGCCTTTCTCGACGTGCTGGGGCCCTACTACTCCTCGGTGCTGTGGGCGATTATTCTGGCGGTGATTTTCCACCCGGTGAAAAAGAAGCTGAAGCAGTACGTCGGCGAACGCAACGGCGTGGTGTCGCTGCTGACGGTGGCGCTGATCTGCCTGATCGTGTTCACGCCGCTGGCGATCATCGCCTCGTCGCTGGCGATGGAATTCAACGTGATCTACACCAAGCTGCAGACCAACAACAGCCAGTTGCCGACCATGCTGGCGGACTTTATGCGCCACCTGCCCGGCTGGGCGCAGCGCTTCCTGGCGGAGCATAACCTCAACAGCGCCGCCGAGATCCAAAAGCAGCTTTCTGACGTGGCGCTCAAGGGCGGGCAATACCTGGCGGGCAGCGTGTTCCTGATCGGCAAGGGCACCTTCAACTTCGTCGTCGGCTTCGGCGTGATGCTCTACCTGCTGTTCTTCCTGCTGAAAGACGGCCCCTATCTGGTGAACCTGGCGCTCGAAGCGCTGCCGCTCTCCCAGCACGTGAAGCACCACCTGTTCGTCAAGTTCGCCGCCGTCTCCCGCGCCACCGTCAAGGGCACGGTGGTGGTCGCCGTGGTGCAAGGCGCGCTCGGCGGGCTGGCGTTTTACTTTACCGGCATCGACGGCAGCCTGCTGTGGGGCGCGCTGATGGCGTTCCTGTCGATCATCCCGGCGGTGGGCTCCGCCATCATCTGGGTGCCGGCGGTGATCTACTTCTTCGCCACCGGCATGCTGTGGAAAGCCATTTTCCTGGTGGTGTTCTTCGTGGTGGTGATCGGCCTGGTGGACAACATCCTGCGCCCGCTGCTGGTGGGCAAAGACACCAAAATGCCGGACTACCTGATCCTGATCTCCACCCTGGGCGGCATGGAGGTCTACGGTATCAACGGCTTCGTTATCGGCCCCTTGATCGCCGCGCTGTTCATCGCCTGCTGGAACATCCTGTCCGGCCGCGACAGCGAGGAGAACATCGAAGAGATCGACGAAGAATTCATCGAGGAAGGCAAAAACCATCCCGACGCGGCGGAGTAACGCTCTCGCGCCGTATCAGGCAGGGGCCCGTTTGGGCCCTTTTTTTCGTCTGTGGTATCCTTGCCCGGCTCACAAGGAAGAACGGGTTTCGTTATGCTTATTCTCTACGCCACGTTGGCCATCGCCTTCACCCTGCTGTGCCTGTTGGCCTTTATTTATTGCGCCTATCAGCTGTCGAAGCACGGCGACGTCAAGTTTCTGGCCTCGCTTTCCGTGCTGCTCTTCGCGCTGCTGGCCTTCTATGCCGCTTACGGCTACGTCAGCACCTGGCTGCAACAGCAGGCGGTGGATGTCAGGCTGTATTAACGCGCTGGGATAAAAAACACCTATAGAGTGACTAAAACACACGCCAAGAAAGGAAAGTATTTCCCGATGAGATTACCGTCAACATCCGTTATCCCCCTGCTGTTTACCCTGCTGCTGGCGGGCTGCCAGTATCACAAAACCGTGTCCCCGCCGCCGTATATCGGCGCTCCGCAAGAGATCAGCACCTACGAAGTGAAAGGGCTGACGTTCGTCACCACCGTCACCTTCAGCGGCCTGTTCGCCGAAGAACTGGTGCGCGAATACGCGCAGAAACATCACTATCGCTACTATGTGGTAACGATGCGCAGCAACGGTTTTAAAGACCGAAGCGAGCGCGTGAGCGCGATGATGTATCGGTAATACCAAACAAGTAGCCGGCGCGTTAAACACAATGATAAAGTGATTTGCGACAAAGAGCTTGCCCGCCCCTTAGCCGTAACCTTGTCATCTGCGCGCCAAGACGGGAAATTATCGCTCGTTCTCTCAGGGTAACATTACGATACGCTGCAACGCAGAAAAGGAACCGTTATGCCTTTACTCCCTGCCGTGCACATCGAAACCGAACGGTTGATATTGCGTCCTCACAACCTGGCCGATTTCGATGCCTGGTATTCCATGTTTACAGATAAGGAACTGTTCAAATTTATCAGCGCCCCCAATCTTTCACCTGAAGATGGTTGGAATAGACTACTGCGCTATATTGGCCACTGGTCGGTTTTCGGCTATGGGCTGTTCGCCATATTTCGCAAAGTGGACGGACAGTTCCTGGGCGAGACCGGGTTGGCGGATTTTCATCGGGGTCTGGGCAATGACTTCGATGGGAGCCCTGAAGCCGCATGGATTATTGCCCGGAAGGCCCAAGGTCAGGGAGACGCACAAGAAGCGGCTACCGCAGCGCATCAATGGATTGACAGCACGTTATCACCCGTTCAAACAGTTTGCCTTATCGGCGAAAACAATCGGCCTTCCGTTAAAATAGCTCAATATCTGGGTTACCAAATATTTGGCCAATGCGAATACAAAGGAGTATCTTGCTTAAAACTAAGACGGACAATAAAGACTTAAATCTAAATCCACCAGCCGCACAGGCTGGTGGAGGTCACGTGAACACCTAAATTTTTTACTAAAAGATCCCGCTGCAAGACACTGTGGTATCCTAGTCCCAGAGTCTGATCTGGCCGCCTCAGGACAAATCCAATGTAATGCTTTTAAGCGCCTCGTGAACCGTAGGTATTGGCGGTGAGCAACAATTTATTCAGAGCTATTCACTCTCTTAAAATCGCCAACACTCAAGGGTGACTATAAGCTTTTCAATCATAAGACACCTATTAAATTACATCCATTATTAATAAGCCACTGACCATTTAAAATCGATGCACCCAGATTAAAAACCGCAACAGAACTCACGCCTTTGTTGTAAATATGATATATTATACCCACATAATACACTTTATACTAATCAGGCAAGAAATGAACAAAAGATATCAGGTATTTGTAAGCTCAACGTATAAAGATTTAATTGAGGAGCGACAAAGAGTCACTCAAACACTAATGGAGATGGATTGCATACCTGCAGGAATGGAGCACTTCCCAGCAGTTGATCAAGAACAGTTCGAGTTTATAAAAAAAGTTATTGATGATAGTGATTACTATCTAATAATTATTGCTGGAAAGTATGGGAGCATTTCTCCTGATACCGGTACAAGTTATACTGAAATGGAATACGACTATGCTATCAGCCAAGGAATTAAAGTAATCGCTATTGTCCATAATGACATTGGTGCTTTATCAAAAAATAAAACAGAGACAAACCAGGCTATATCTAAAAAGCTAGACGTATTTAGGAAAAAAGTATGTTCAGGAAGATTAGTTAAATTCTGGAGCAAAATTGATGATATACCTGGTCAAGTATCTGTCAGCTTAAATAGGACAATTACCACATTTCCTGCGATTGGATGGGTCAGAGCAGATCGTGTCGCATCAGATGAAATATTATCCGAACTAAATGAACTTAGAAAAGAGAATGAAAGGTTGAAAAAAGAAGGCTCGGGACATAAGGATGTTTTTGAAAAAATACATTTTACATTGAAGAACAATAATGTGGAACTATCTGTCAGAAAGGATGACTATACATCATGGGATGAAGCCAAAGATTATAACACCACCCTTTTTTCTATATTTAGATCAATAGCTCCATATTTAATCGATGAGTATTCTGAAAAAGACACAAGGTATTCTATGGCATTTGGCGTTTCTAACAATGCTGATTTAGAAGGTGTCGACTATCCTATCCCCGACAATCAATTCAGTGAAATAATCGCTGACTTGTCTTCCCTAGAGTTAATAGAACCATCAAAGAAAAAACATGCCATAAAAGACACAGCAAAATATTTATCTTTGTCTAAAATAGGAAAGGAATATCACAAACACATAAGAAAACTACTTTTAGAAGAGAACGCATTAAAGACCAAAGACAATTGAACTATAACCTTATACGTTTCTTATTATTTTAGTGCAATAAATACATCTAACATGCTAACGGGAGCAAAAAGCTCCCTTTACTCTCAATTACTCAACATTATTATATATGCTTCACTGTTTAACGACAGTAGCTGAAAACCATTAGTACTTCAATAAGTCAGATCATTTTATCAGGCATTTAAAGGCGTAAATCACGGTCTTAGTGGCGATAGCACCTTCTCAATTAGTTCACTTATTTCAGCCTTTAGGCGGCGCAGCATTAGAGTAACATCAAAGATAGTTAACCATTTTATTTATAATTAGTTTATCAAAAAAACGCTATTAACATTGACGTTCTTACTTTACTCATAACCTGTTGAATGTTAGGTTTGGACACCTCAGTTTTTCGCCTGAATTGACATACCCAACTTTCCTCCTCTAGCCAAGACAGCGATTTCCGCATACTTTCCCTGTTGGCGGCCAATTTCTTTAGTTCTGCCACCTGGATCTCCCCTTTCTCTGCGTCAAGCGGCTATAATCCAAAAAGTGGAGTTATTTGAAAACGATAAGGAGGGAGTATGTACAAAACTATCTTGGTTCCCGTGGACATTACCGAGCCGGAATTAACGCAGCAGGTCATCCCACATGTCAACGCGCTCGCTAAGCTCGAAGACTCCCACGTCCATTTCCTGGCAGTGATCCCGTCGCGCGCCACCTACGCCGCTTTCGGCTTTGCCGCCACGGCAGCGATAGAAACCAAAGATGAAACCATTGCGCTAGCGACCGAGGGGCTGGCAAAAGCGGCAAAACAATTCAGCGTGCCTGAAGATAGAGTGACCACGCATGTTGCCGTCGGCGATCCTAAAGATCAGATCCTGGAACTTGCTGATGCGCTTAACGCGGAGATTATCGTGATGGGTTCCAACCGCCCTTCTGCGATCACTTATCTCCTCGGTTCCAATGCCACCGCCGTTGTCCGCCACGCCAATTGCCCGGTGCTGGTGGTGCGTGAATCGGCTAACGCCGCTCAGTGAGCCTGCCCAATACCTCGCTCATATTTAAACAATAAAAAAACGGGAGCCCTAAGGCTCCCGCTCTCATTCAAACGCCAAACACCCTTACATGTGCTTAACGATAGCGTCGCCAAACTCTGAACATTTCAGCAGCTTAGCGCCTTCCATCAGGCGTTCGAAGTCATAAGTCACGGTCTTGGCGGCGATGGCGCCTTCCATTCCCTTAACAATCAGGTCAGCTGCTTCGAACCAACCCATGTGACGCAGCATCATCTCTGCGGACAGGATGATGGAGCCTGGGTTCACTTTGTCCTGGCCGGCGTACTTCGGCGCGGTACCGTGAGTCGCTTCGAACAGCGCGCAGTCGGAGCCGATGTTGGCGCCCGGTGCGATACCGATGCCGCCTACCTGGGCCGCCAGGGCGTCGGAGATGTAGTCACCGTTCAGGTTCATACAGGCAATCACGTCGTACTCCGCCGGGCGCAGCAGGATCTGCTGCAGGAAGGCGTCGGCGATCACGTCTTTAACCACGATCTCTTTGCCGGTGTTCGGGTTCTTGATCTTCAGCCATGGGCCACCGTCGATCAGCTCGCCGCCGAACTCTTCGCGCGCCAGCTCATAGCCCCAATCCTTGAAGGCACCTTCGGTGAACTTCATGATGTTGCCTTTGTGAACCAGGGTCACGGAGTCGCGGTCGTTGGTGATGGCGTATTCGATCGCCGCACGCACCAGACGCTTGGTCCCTTCTTCGGAGCATGGCTTCACGCCGATACCGCACTGCTCTGGGAAGCGGATTTTCTTCACGCCCATTTCGTCGCGCAGGAATTTGATCACTTTGTCCGCTTCGGCGGAACCGGCTTTCCACTCGATGCCGGCGTAGATGTCTTCGGCGTTTTCGCGGAAGATCACCATGTCGGTCAGCTCAGGCTGTTTCACCGGGCTTGGGGTGCCCTGATAGTAACGCACCGGGCGCAGGCACACGTACAGGTCCAGCTGCTGGCGCAGGGCCACGTTCAGAGAACGGATGCCGCCGCCGACCGGGGTGGTCAGGGGGCCTTTGATGGCGACGCGGTAGTCGCGGATCAGGTCCAGAGTTTCGTCCGGCAGCCACACGTCTTTACCGTAAACGTGGGTAGATTTTTCGCCGGTGTAGATTTCCATCCAGGAGATTTTACGTTCGCCGTGGTAAGCCTTTTTAACGGCCGCATCAACCACGTGGATCATGGCAGGAGTCACGTCAACGCCGATGCCGTCGCCTTCGATGAACGGGATGATCGGGTTATGAGGAACAACCAGTTTACCCTGGGCGTCAACCGTGATTTTTTTACCTTCTGCCGGAACAACTACTTTGCTTTCCATCAACCTCTCCTTCAAGCGCAATTTTTGTTAATGCTTTGTAAGATGCGTGTAGATACTACTTGAATATTCGGTCCGCGCCAATCCGAAACGGATTCGGTTATAATGCGCTTATCATCCGTAATCTCAACTGTTATGAAAAAATTCTCTGTTAGAAATCACAAAGTTAAACGATTCAGCAAGCCGAATACCGCCAAACCTGCCGCGCCGAAGGGGCCGCGTCGAATTGTGTTATTCAACAAGCCCTTCGATGTGCTGCCGCAGTTCACCGACGAAGCCGGCCGCGCCACGTTGAAAGAATACATCCCCTTCCCCGACGTTTATGCCGCCGGGCGCCTGGATCGCGACAGCGAGGGGCTGCTGGTGCTGACCAACGACGGCCAGCTGCAGGCGCAGCTCACCCAGCCGGGCAAGCGCACCGGCAAAATCTACTATGTGCAGGTCGAGGGCGCGCCGCAGGAGAGCGATTTGGCGCCGCTGCGCAGCGGCGTCACGCTGAAAGACGGGCCCACGCTGCCGGCCGGGGTGGAGTTGGTCGCCGAGCCGCAGTGGCTGTGGCCGCGCAACCCGCCGATCCGCGAACGCAAATCCATCCCCACCAGCTGGTTGAAAATCACTCTGTTCGAAGGGCGAAACCGTCAGGTGCGTCGCATGACGGCGCATATCGGGTTCCCTACCCTGCGCCTGATTCGCTACAGTATGGGTAATCTTTCGTTGGGTTCACTGCTGCCCGGTGAATGGAAAACCATCGATTCCCTGTAGACCGACAGTTGATGGAGGCGTTATGAAACACACTCCGATCGCGCTGCTGCTCGCCGCTCTGGCAGCCCCGCTCGCCGCCCAGGCCGCCAGCTTCGACTGCGCCAAGGCGGCCGGCGGCGATGAGCGCGCCATCTGCGCCAACCGCACGCTGAACGATCTGGACGTGCAAATGGCCACCAAATACCAGTTCCTGCGCGGGTTGTTCGCCATGGGCGCGCGCGGCGCGATGCAGGACAGCCAGCAGGCCTGGCTGACCAAGCGCCAGCGGTGCGGCGGTGACACCGCCTGCCTGCTGCAAAGTTACCGCACCCGCATCGCCGAGCTGGACGAGATCTACCGGCACATCGACAAACCGCTGTAAGGAGACCGCATGTTCAAACCGCACGTCACCGTCGCCTGCGTGGTGCACGCCGCCGGCAAATTTTTAATTGTCGAAGAAACCATCAACGGCAAAGCGCTGTGGAATCAGCCGGCCGGCCACCTGGAGGCCGACGAGACGCTGGTGCAGGCCGCCGAGCGCGAGCTGTGGGAAGAGACCGGCATCCGCGCCGCGCCGCAGGCGTTCCTGCGTCTGCACCAGTGGATCGCGCCCGATCGCACGCCGTTTCTGCGTTTTTGCTTCGTTATCGAGCTGGAACAACCGCTGCCGACCGAGCCGCACGACAGCGACATCGATCGCTGCCTGTGGCTGAGCGCCGAAGAGATTTTGCAGGCGCCCAACCTGCGCTCCGCTCTGGTGGCGGAGAGCATTCGCAGCTTCCAGCAGCCGGAGCGCTACCCGCTGTCGCTGGTCGGCAGCTTCGCCTGGCCGCATTAAGCGCGCCGGGCAGCACAAGATGAACAGTGCGCCGGCGCGGCCAACGTGGTAAAATCCTGCGCTTGTTTTTATCAGCACGGTTCGTGTTCAAGTTCGTGAGATCCCCATGTCAGACAACAGCCAGAAAAAAGTAATCGTCGGTATGTCCGGCGGCGTCGACTCTTCCGTTACCGCCTATCTGTTACAGCAACAGGGCTATCAGGTCGCTGGGCTGTTCATGAAGAACTGGGAAGAGGACGACGACGAAGAGTACTGCTCCGCCGCGACCGATCTGGCCGATGCGCAAGCGGTCTGCGACAAGTTGGGCATCGAACTGCACACGGTGAACTTTGCGGCGGAATACTGGGACAACGTGTTTGAGCTGTTCCTGGAAGAGTACAAGGCCGGCCGCACGCCGAACCCGGACATCCTGTGCAATAAAGAGATCAAATTCAAAGCCTTCCTGGAGTTCGCCGCCGAAGATCTGGGGGCCGATTTCATCGCCACCGGTCACTACGTGCGCCGCCAGGACGTGGACGGTAAAAGCCGCCTGCTGCGCGGCGTCGACGGCAACAAAGACCAGAGCTACTTCCTCTACACCCTGAGCCACGAGCAGGTAGCGCAAAGCCTGTTCCCGGTCGGCGAGCTGGAGAAGCCGGAGGTGCGCCGCATCGCCGAGCAGTTGGAGCTGGTCACCGCCAAGAAGAAAGACTCCACCGGCATCTGCTTTATCGGCGAGCGCAAGTTCCGTGACTTCCTCGGCCGCTACCTGCCGGCGCAGCCGGGCCCGATCGTCAGCGTCGACGGCCAGACCGTCGGCGAACACCAGGGCCTGATGTATCACACCCTGGGCCAGCGCAAAGGGCTGGGCATCGGCGGTCTGAAAGACAGCAGCGAAGACCCGTGGTACGTAGTGGATAAAGACGTGGCCAACAACGTGCTGGTGGTCGCGCAGGGGCACGATCATCCGCGCCTGATGTCCACCGGCCTTATCGCGCAACAGCTGCACTGGGTGGATCGTCTGCCGCTGAGCGGCCCGTTCCGCTGCACGGTGAAGACCCGCTATCGCCAGCAGGACATCCCTTGCACCGTGACCCCGCTCGACGATGAACGCATCGAAGTGCGTTTCGACGAGCCGGTTTCCGCCGTCACTCCGGGCCAATCGGCGGTGTTCTATCAGGGCGAAATCTGCCTCGGTGGCGGCATCATCGAACAGCGCCTGGCGTAATTGGCCGGCAACGAAAAACGCTGCGTTATCGCAGCGTTTTTTTTATTCAAAATTCCACCTGCGCCCCCAGTTCGATCACCCGGTTCGGCGGGATTTCGAACAGATCCGGCGCCCGCAGCGCGTTGCGCTGCAACAGCTGGAACACCTTGCCGCGAATGCGCAGATACCAGGGCCGTTTGCCCAGCACCAGCGTATCGCGCGACATGAAGAACGAGGTCTCGTTCATGGTGAAACTCATCCCTTCCAGCCCGCAGCGGTAAAGAATGTCCGTTACGTTGGGCGTCTCGCGCCAGCCGTAGCTCGCCACCACCCGCCAGAAGCTCGCCGACAGCTGTTCGATCGTCACCCGCTGCACGTTGTGTACGTACGGCATGTCGGTGGTGACGATGGTCAGCAGCACCACGCGCTCATGCAGCACCTTGTTGTGCTTCAGGTTATGCAACAGCACCAGCGGCACCGCATGCGGCGTGCGCTCCATAAATACGGCGGTGCCCGGCACCCGTTTCGGCGGCGCCTTCTCCAGCGATTCGATCAGCGCGGTCAACCCCTCCTGATTGTCGCGCAGCCGGCGGATCAGGCGCGAACGCTCGGTCTTCCAGGTCAGCATGATCAGCAGAATGGTCAACCCCAGCGCCACCGGCAGCCAGCCGCCGGTCGCCAGCTTGATCAGGTTGGCGCCGAACAGCGGCACGTCGATGCACAGCATGACCAGCAGCATCAACCCGCCCAGATAGCGCGGCCAGCCCCAGTTTTTCACCGCCACGATGCTCAGCAGAATCGACGACAGCAGCATGGTGCCGGTCACCACGATGCCGTAAGCCGAGGCCAGGTTGCTGGAGTGTTTGAAGCTGATAATCACGATCAACACCGCCGCGAACAGCAGCCAGTTCACCACCGGGATGTAGATCTGCCCGGACTCCTGATCGGAGGTATAGATGATGCGCATCGGCGGCAGATAGCCCAGCCGCACCGCCTGGCGCGTCAGCGAGAAGACGCCGGAGATCACCGCCTGCGAGGCGATCACCGTCGCCAGCGTGGCGATCACCAACAGCGGGATCAGCGCCCAGGTCGGCGCCAGCAGGAAGAACGGGTTGTTGATCGCCGCCGGGTTGGCCAGCAGCAGCGCCCCCTGGCCGAAATAGTTAAGCACCAGCGCCGGCGCCACCAGCGTAAACCACGCCAGGCGGATCGGTTTTTTGCCGAAGTGGCCCATGTCGGCGTACAGCGCTTCGGCGCCGGTGACCGACAGCACCACCATGCCCAGCGCGAAGAACGACACCGCCTTGTACTCGAGGAAGAAATTCACCGCCCAGTAAGGGTTCAGCGCCCGCAGCACGCCGGGGTGCTGCAGAATGCCGCCGATGCCCAGCAGCGCCAGCGTCAGGAACCAGATGACCATCGCCGGGGCGAACAGTTTGCCGACGCTGCCGGTGCCGTGCTTTTGGATCGCGAACAGCGCGGTCAACACCAGCAGCGACAGCGGCACGATGAAGCTGTCCAGCTCGGGGGCGATAATCTGCAGCCCTTCGATGGCCGAGAGCACCGAAATGGCCGGGGTGATGACCCCATCGCCGTAAAAGAAGCTGCCGCCCACCAGCCCGATCAGCACCGCTGCCGGTACCCAGCGCGCATCCAGCTTGCGGATCGCCAGCGACATCAGCGTCAGAATGCCCCCTTCGCCGTCGTTGTCGGCGCGCATCACGAAACAGATGTATTTAATCGACACCACCAGCGTCAGCAGCCAGAAAATCAGCGACAAAAAACCGTAGATCGAGGCCGGCGTCATGGTGATGCCCTCCTCTGCCGCCAGGCATTCGCGCAGGGTATACAACGGGCTGGTGCCGATATCGCCATACACCACGCCGATAGCCGCCAGCGTCACCGCCGGCAGCGGCTGCTTGTTTTTCACGTGCATATAAAGGTCTTTATTTGAGGGTTCACGTTGGCAGTATAGATGCAGCCGCCGCACTTTATTTGCCGCCGCAACAATAAGTTCGCGCCGCCGCCCCGGCCATTTTCGCCACCTATTTGCGCAGTTCTGCGCCGCATGGCGCATCCGCCTCATCGCAGGCGTATTAGACGCTGGGTTTACCCTCGATTTTATGGCATGATCCGCGGCATTCGTTGTCATCGTTGTTACAGCCACGCCCGATCGTTCCCGTTCGCGGCCGCCGCCGTTACCCTGGCGATACACACAACCTTATGCAGTAAGCCATGTACCGTTCACAGCGTTTACAGGAGTAATCGTGGCGAAGAATTATTATGACATCACGCTGGCCATGGCGGGCATTAGCCAGGCGGCGCGCTTGGTTCAGCAGCTGGCCCATGAAGGGCAATGCAACCGCGAAGCGTTTCAGACCTCGCTGAAAAGCCTGCTGCAGATGGACCCGCCCTCCACGCTGGCGGTGTTCGGCGGCGAGGAGCGCAATTTGATGGTCGGCCTCGAAACCCTGATGGGCGTGCTTAACGCCAACAACAAAGGGCCGGGCGCGGAACTGACCCGCTATACCATCAGCCTGATGGTGCTGGAGCGCAAGCTCAACGCCAACAAACAGGCGATGAACACGCTCGGCGAACGCCTCGGCCAGCTCGAGCGCCAGCTGGCGCACTTCGATCTGGAGTCGGACACCATCATCAGCGCGCTGGCTGGCATTTACGTCGACGTGGTCAGCCCGCTCGGGCCGCGCATCCAGGTGACCGGCTCACCGGCCATCCTGCAGAACCCGCAGGTGCAGGCCAAGGTTCGCGCCGCACTGCTGGCCGGCATTCGCGCCGCCGTGCTGTGGCAACAGGTCGGCGGCAGCCGCCTGCAATTAATGTTTTCCCGTAATCGTCTGTTCAAGCAGGCGCAAAATATCGTTGCTCATTGTTAATCGATCCCAGGAGTTGCTACCGATGGAATTATCCTCACTGACCGCCGTTTCCCCCGTTGATGGACGCTACGGTGATAAAGTCAGCGCACTGCGCCCCATTTTCAGCGAATACGGTCTGCTGAAATTCCGCGTACAGGTTGAAGTACGTTGGCTGCAAAAACTGGCGGCCTGCGCAGAAATCAAGGAAGTTCCCGCTTTTGACGCCGACGCAAACGCTTTCCTCGACAAAATCGTCGCGGAATTCAACGAAGAAGACGCTCAGCGCATCAAAACCATCGAGCGCACCACCAACCACGACGTGAAAGCGGTCGAGTATTTCCTGAAGGAAAAAGTGGCGGCGGTGCCTGCGCTGCACGCGGTGTCCGAGTTCATCCACTTCGCCTGCACCTCCGAAGACATCAACAACCTGTCGCATGCGCTGATGCTGCAAAGCGCCCGTCAGGACGTGGTGCTGCCTTACTGGCGCAAAATCATCGACGCGCTGAAAGGGCTGGCGCTGGAATATCGCGATATCCCGCTGCTATCGCGCACCCACGGCCAACCGGCGACCCCGTCGACCGTCGGCAAAGAGTTCGCCAACGTGGCTTACCGCATGGAGCGCCAGTACCGCCAGCTGGAGCGCGTGGAGATCATGGGTAAAATCAACGGCGCGGTCGGCAACTACAACGCCCACATCGTCGCTTACCCGGAAGTGGACTGGCACCAGTTCAGCGAGGCGTTCGTCACCTCGCTCGGCATCACCTGGAACCCGTACACCACTCAGATCGAGCCGCATGACTACATCGCCGAACTGTTCGACTGCGTGGCGCGTTTCAACACCATCCTGATCGACTTCGACCGCGACATCTGGGGCTACATCGCCCTGAACCACTTCAAGCAGAAGACCATCGCCGGCGAAATCGGTTCCTCCACCATGCCGCACAAGGTCAACCCGATCGACTTCGAAAACTCCGAAGGCAACCTGGGCCTGGCCAACGCCGTGCTGGGCCATCTGGCGGGCAAACTGCCGGTTTCCCGCTGGCAGCGCGACCTGACCGACTCCACCGTGCTGCGTAACCTGGGCGTGGGCCTGGGCTATGCGCTGATCGCCTATCAGTCCACCCTGAAGGGCATCAGCAAGCTGGAAGTGAACCAGGCGCACCTGCTGGACGAACTGGATCACAACTGGGAAGTGCTGGCCGAGCCGATCCAGACCGTGATGCGCCGCTACGGCATCGAGAAGCCTTACGAGAAGCTGAAAGAGCTGACCCGCGGCAAGCGCGTGGACGCCGCCGGCATGCAGGCGTTCATCGACGGCCTGGCGCTGCCGGAAGAAGAGAAAACCCGTCTGAAGGCGATGACCCCGGCCAACTACATCGGCCGCGCCACCACCATGGTCGACGAGCTGAAGTAAGCGCTTCAGCCCGATAAAAAGGCGGCCCGCGGGCCGCCTTTTTGCTTATTATTCGCCGCGCAGCACCTGCAACCGGGCGATCTGCCGCCCCTGCGCATCGAAGTTGTCCGCGCTCAGCCAACGCGCCAGCGCCTGCCGCACCGCCGGCCAACGGTCAGCGGTGATGGCGAACCAGTCGGTATCCCGGCTGCGCCCTTTGACGATCACCGCAAAACGGAAATTGCCCTCATAACGGAAGCCGAAGCGCAGCGCGGCCTGGCGGGACGGCGCGTTGTGGCTGTCGCACTTCCACTCGCAGCGGCGGTAGCCCAGCGTGTCGAAGGCGTAGCGCAGCAGCAGCGCGATGGCCTCGGTGGCGCTGGAGCGTTGTTTCATCAACGGCGACCAGCTGACGTGGCCAATCTCCAGCACGCCGTTGGCCTCGTCGATGCGCATCAGCGCCACCGTCCCCACCGGCGCGTCGCTGGCGGCGTCGAACACCGTCAGATTGACCAGCGTCGGGTTGGCCTGCAGCGTCTCCAGATGCTGCAGCATCGCCGCCGGCGTGTCGGGCCGTTCGATAGACAGATAGGTCCAGTCGCGGCCGTCCGGCGCCAGCTGAAACGCCTCAAACAGCGCGGCGTAATCCCGCTGCGGCTCGAGCGGCGCCAGCGAGCAGAAACGCCCGCCGAGCGTCGCGCCGCCCGGGCGGCGAGCCGGTTGCCAATCCGGCATCGGTTCGCCAACCGGCTGACCATAACGATTCATTGCCATACACGCCTCCTGCGGTTAACGGGTATACACGATAAACGAGCTTCTTCTGCCGATTTTGTCGTACAGCGAGCGCGCCGGCGCGTTGTACTCCTGGGTCATCCAATACACCCGATCGCTGCCGCGCGCCTCCGCCAGCCGATACGCCTGCTCGAACAGTTTTTCCGACACCTTATGGCCGCGCGCCTGCGGCGACACATAGAGATCTTCGATATAACAATAGCCGACCGCGCTCCAGGTGGACGGGTGGAACACCAGATTCATCAGCCCCAACAGCCGGCCTTCGGCATCCTCCGCCACCAGCCCGAACACCTGTTCATCCTGCCCCAGACGTTCAAAGGTGCGATCGGTCACCTGCGGCGCCACGTCGGCGCGGTAAAAGTCGAGATAGCCCTGCCACAGCGCCAGCCATTGCGCTTTGTCATCGCCATTGATTCTGCGGATAGTCACTTCAGGGTTTGATGGATTCATAGCGCCTCACGGGGTTAAGATATTATTTCCATTAGGGAAACAATCGGATAGCGGCAGAATACACCGCGCGACGGCGGCGCAATACGGACCAATTCAAAACAAAGAGCAGACCAATGCTAGCCGTCGCTTTCCACCGGCAGCGCGTTGAACACCTGCGCCAGCGCGGCGATAAAGCGCACGATCTCATCCGGCGTATAGGCCGAGAAACCGAGCACCAGCGCCCCGCGCTGCGGCGCACCGGTGTAAAAGTCCGCCAGGCCGTACAGCCGCATTCCCCGTTCGGCAGCGGCCGCCACCAGCCGTCGCTCCGTCGCCGCATCCGCCAACGGGCAAACCAGCTGCAGGCCGCCCTGCGGCAGCGCCGGGCGCGTCCAGGCCGCGAGATGGCGTTGCACCGCGTCGTACAGCACATCCAGCCGCGCCTTGTAAAGCGTGCGCATATTGCGCAGATGCTCGGCGTAACCGCCCTCATGCAGAAAGTGGAATAGCGTCATCTGCGCCAGCGCCGACGTGTAGCCGTCCTGAAACTGCCTGGCGGCGACCAGCGGGCGCACCAGCTGCGGCGGCGCGATCATGAAACCGATGCGCAGCCCCGGAAACAACGTCTTGCTGAAGGTGCCGATGTACAGCGTGCGCCCACCGTTGTCCAGCCCCTGCAGCGCCGCCTTGGTTTGTCGGTCGTAGTTGAACTCGGCGTCGTAATCGTCTTCGATGATCCAGGCCCGCCGGTGCTGCGCCCACTGCAACAACGCCAGACGCCGCTCGAGGCTCAGCGAATACCCCAGCGGATAGTGATGGGACGGCGTGATGTAAACGCCTCGCCCGCCACCTGGCGCGCGCGTCAATTGCCCGACATCCAGCCCCTTCTCATCGATGCCGATCGGCCGCGCCTGCAGACCCGCCGACTGCACCAGCTTTTTCGCCCCCTGGTAGCCCGGTTCTTCGACGAACACCGCATCGCCGGGATCGAACAGCACCTGGGTGCACAGCGCCAGCGCCTGCTGCGAGCTGGTTACCACAATCACCTGCTCCGCCGTCGCCTTGACGCCCCGCTCCCGCTGCAAATAGAGCGCGATCTCCGCGCGCAGCTCCGGCAGCCCCTGCGGATCGGCATAGCCCAACAGCCTCTCGCCGTGCCGCCGCAGCGCCTGCTTTTCCCACTGCAGCCACGCGTCGATGGGAAACGCCCGCAGATCCGCCAGCGAAGGCGTCAGCGACGCCTGACGGTTGGTATGCGGCGTATGGCTGACCGCCAGCAGCGCCCGGCCGCGATCGCTCAGCTCGCGCTCCGCCAGCTGCGCCTCTTGCCCCGCCGCCGTCGCCAACAGTTCACGGCCGAGCAGCGTGTCGCAACGGTAGCGAACAAAGCTGCCGCGCCCCACCGACCGGCTGATGTAGCCCTCCGCCTCCAGCCGCGCGTAGGTCTGCTCCACCGTATCGCGCGCCACCGCCAGCCGGGCCGCCAGCGCGCGGCTCGGCGGCAACTGGGTTCGCCAGGCCAGCTCCCCGGCGGCGATCAGTTGCAGCAGGGCCTGATGCAGCGCCGAACGCCGGGTCAGGCCCTGCTGACGCTGCTGCGCGAAAGCGGCTAGGATCGCCGCGTCGTGCATGTAGGATGGGTTGTCGCTCATGGGCAATCTGTTTCTCCGAACTCGGGGCGATGGCACTCTACTCTACCTCATTTCACACCCTCGGCGGCGGCGGTTGCGCTGCCCGGCGAAATCCCCTTAAATAAGCCATCGCATTGAGGCTACAGGACGGCTATGAGCAAGGAGACCAACCAGCGCCTGCTGGACAAACTGCAGCGAGATCTGGCCAGCGCGGGCGCGATGCCGCTGTATCTGCGCTTCAACGCCTCGGTGCGCCAGGCCATCGAGCAAGGATTGCTGAACGCGGGGGACTTCCTGCCCAGCGAGCGCCTGTTCACCGAACAGCTCGGCATCTCGCGCATCACGGTGCGCAAAGCGCTGGCTTGTCTGGAGCAGGACGGCATCATCGGCCGTTCGCGCGGTTACGGCACCTTTATTCAACCGCAGCGGCCCGAGCCGAAGCTGTGCTATTCG
Organism: Serratia sp. BFP-2025; assembly: GCF_050880365.1. NCBI lineage: Bacteria > Pseudomonadati > Pseudomonadota > Gammaproteobacteria > Enterobacterales > Yersiniaceae > Serratia > Serratia sp. BFP-2025. Next base: position 2,016,293 of record NZ_JBPAFV010000001.1, read on the forward strand.
TTGGCGGACGTCAAAGGATTCTCGGGCGAGGTGATATCGCAGGGGCGCCGGCCGGATACGCAATGGATCAGCCGCGAACGGGTTCCGGCCAGCGTCGAACTGGCGGAAAAGCTCCAACTGGCGGCCGGAACGCCGATCTACCAACTCAAACGCATTCACTTTATCGATCGACGGCCGATGTCGGTGGCGGTGTCCTACGTGGTGACGGCGGCGATTGCCAACGTCGACGAGATCGGCATCTCGCTGTACGACTACTTCCGGCGCAATAACGTGGGGATGGGATCGCTGCGCAGCCAGGTCAGCGCGGCGATGGCCGACGACGAGACCCGTCAGGCGCTGCTGTTGTCAGAACCGATGCCGCTGCTGATCGTGCGCCAGACGTTGTTCGACCACCATAAAAAGCCGATCGAATACAGCGAGAGCTTCTGCCGCAGCGACATGTACGAGTTTACCAGCGAAAGTTAACCCGTTGACGCTTCACCCTGCCGCCGACGGCGAAAACGCACCAACGCCTGGGCATAAGCCTCGACGTCCAGCGGGTTCACCCGCCGCAACTCGGCCAGCAGCGCAGGGTCCATCGCTTCAGCGCCGTGCAGCGCGCCGCAAATCGCCGTGGCCATCGCGCCAATGGTGTCGGTATCGCCGCCCAGGTTGGCGCACAGCACGGCGCAACGGGTAGGATCGGTGTGCGCCAGCTGCACCATCGCCAGCGCCGCCGGCACCGACTCGATGGTGCTCACCCCGGCGCCGATCAGCTGATACACCCGCTCGGAGGCCTGCTCGGGATCGCCTGCCTCATCCACCACCTGAAACGCCAGCTCAATGCGTGCCGCCAGCGAGGGGCTGAAGGTCGTTTCTTCGCGGCGCTGGGCATATTCCGCTACGTCCGGCAACGCCTGGCGAATCGAGGCCCAATCCGCGCCCTCTACCGCCCGCGCAACCGCCCAGGCGATCGCCACCGCACCGGCGACGGCGATGTCGGATTTGTGCGTCGGGCTGGAGGCCAGCCACACCTGCCGGCAGAAATCCTCCAGCGGTGCGGACGGCAGCACGCAGCCCAACGGCGAAATGCGCATCGCCGCGCCGTTGGTGACGCCGTTGTTTTCCAACTCGGCGATCGGTGTTCCCGCTTTCTGCTCGCTCAACGCCAGTTTGGAACTGGGGCCGAGAATGTTCTTATTGAAGGCGTCAAAACTGTCTACCCAGCGGATTACGTTGCGGGCGATCAGCGCCGGCACGACCTCACCTTCCGCTTCCAGCAGCGCATCGGCCAGCGCCAACGCCATCGCGGTATCGTCGGTATATTGCCCGGCCTTGAAGTAACAGGCGGCCGAGTTCTCCGCCGGCCCATCGAGAAAGCCGTCTATCCAGCCGAAGTGGCGCTTAACCCGCTCGCGCGGCCACAGCTCGGAAGGCATGCCGAGCGCGTCGCCCAGCATCTGTCCGTAAAGTGCGCCCGCTACGCGTTCTGCCTGGGTTAACTGCTTCATCCTTCGCTCCTGAAAAGTGTGCCGACACATTAATAATACCTTATTAGTACCTTTAAAGCTTTTCAAGCGCGCCGGTTCATACTTTCTCCTGTCGATAATGCCCGACGTGTTTAAGTTGCGTTTAACGTTGCCCCGCCGCTGTTTATCCGACGTTTATCAGAACTTGTCGATAATGGCGGCGAACAAATTGATAGCGCTTATTTTAATACATTGCTTCGGCTCTCTTGCGGGCCGGGCGGGTTATACCTACCATAGCCTCAGCACTTTTTGCCAAAATGGTTCAGGTGACCGCGCGCTATCCCCTGACACGCCGCAGAGCGTGTTCCTTTTTATCGCGTGGGTGACAGGATGTTCACCCGCATAGTCTCAGGAGTTCGCCATGCGAGTACTGGTTGTTGAAGATAATGGTTTGCTGCGCCACCACCTTTCCGTTCAGATGCGCGAGATGGGTCACCAGGTTGACGCGGCGGAAGACGCCAAAGAAGCCGATTATTTCCTGCAGGAGCATGCGCCGGATATCGCCATCGTCGATCTCGGCCTGCCGGGTGAAGATGGCCTGAGCCTGATCCGCCGCTGGCGCGCGCACCAGACCAAGCTGCCGATCCTGGTGCTGACCGCCCGCGAAAGCTGGCAGGACAAAGTGGCGGTGCTGGAAGCCGGCGCCGACGACTATGTCACCAAGCCGTTCCACCTGGAAGAAGTGATCGCCCGCATGCAGGCGCTGATGCGCCGCAACAGCGGCCTGGCCTCACAGGTGATCGTGCTGCCGCCGTTCCAGATCGATCTGTCGCGCCGCGAACTGAGCGTCAACGATCAGCAAATCAAGCTGACCGCTTTTGAATACACCATCATCGAGACCCTGATCCGCAACGCCGGCAAGGTGGTGAGCAAGGATTCGTTGATGCTGCAGCTCTACCCTGACGCCGAACTACGCGAGAGCCACACCATCGACGTGCTGATGGGCCGCTTGCGCAAGAAGGTGCAGGCGGAATACCCGCATGAAGTGATCACCACGGTACGTGGCCAGGGCTATCGTTTTGACGCGAAGTGAACATGATGTTCAACAAGAATAAAAAACCGTTTTCGCTACGCGCCCGTTTCCTGATGGCGACCGCCGGGGTGATCCTGGCGCTGTCGCTCTCTTACGGTTTGGTGGCGGTCGTCGGCTATATCGTCAGCTTCGATAAAACCGCCTTCCGCCTGCTGCGCGGCGAAAGCAACCTGTTCTTCAGCCTGGCGCAGTGGAAAGACAACAAACTCACCATCGCCATTCCCCCCGACATCGATCTCAACTTCCCCACGCTGGTGTTTATCTACGACGATAAAGGCAACCTGCTGTGGAGCCAGCGTAAGGTGCCGGAGCTGGAGAAGCTGATCAACAAAGAGTGGCTGGAGGAGTCCGGCTTCTACGAAATTGACACCGATACCCGCATCAGTAGCGAAGTGCTGGGGGATAACCCCAAAGCGCAGGATCAGCTGAAGAATTATGATGATACCGATCAGAACGCGCTGACCCACTCGGTGGCGGTCAACACCTATGCCGCAACGGCGCGGCTGCCGGCGCTGACCATCGTGGTGGTCGACAGTATTCCGCAAGAGCTGCAGCGCTCCGACGTGGTGTGGGAGTGGTTCAGCTATGTGCTGCTGGCCAACCTGCTGCTGGTGGTGCCGCTGCTGTGGCTGGCGGCCTATTGGAGCCTGCGGCCGATCAAGGCGCTGGTCAATCAGGTGGGCGAGCTGGAGAACGGCGAGCGCGATCAGCTGGATGAGAATCCGCCCAGCGAGCTGCGCGGGCTGGTGCGCAATCTGAACATTCTGGTGCGCAACGAACGCCAGCGTTACACCAAATATCGCACCACCCTGTCGGATCTGACCCACAGCCTGAAAACGCCGCTGGCGGTGCTGCAAAGCACCCTGCGTTCACTGCGCAGCGGCAAGCAAACCACCATCGAAGAAGCCGAGCCGATCATGCTGGATCAGATCGGGCGCATCTCGCAGCAGATCGGTTACTACCTGCACCGGGCCAGCATCAACTCCGGCCAGACGGTGTTGACGCGCGAGATCCACTCGGTGCCGGCACTGCTCGACAGCCTGGTGGTGGCGCTGAACAAGGTTTATCAGCGCAAAGGGGTGGTGATCACGCTGGACATCTCGCCGGAAGTGACCTTTATGGGCGAGAAGAACGACTTTATGGAAGTGATGGGCAACGTGTTGGAAAACGCCTGCAAATACTGCCTGGAGTTCGTGGAAATCACCTCGCTGCACTCCGAGAAAAACCTCACCATCGTTATCGACGATGACGGCCCGGGCATCCCGGAAAGCAAGCGCCAGCTGATCTTCCAGCGCGGCCAGCGGGTGGATACTCTGCGGCCCGGTCAGGGCCTTGGCCTGTCGGTGGCGGCGGAGATCATCGAACAATACGACGGCGAAATCGTCATCAGCGACAGCCCGCTCGGCGGCGCGCGCATGCAGGTTACCTTCGCCCGCCAGCACGACACCCACCACAACGAGTAAATTATGCCTCTGCGGCCCCGATCCACGGGGCCAAACTTCCGTTATAATCGCACTCAGGCTCACTCCTCTATCCTGGAATAGAACATGGATTATCAATTAGATCTGGACTGGAACGATTTTTTGCAACGTTATTGGCAAAAGCGTCCGGTGATTCTGAAGCGCGGCTTCAAAAACTTTATCGATCCGATCTCCCCGGATGAGCTGGCCGGGCTGGCGATGGAAAACGAAGTGGACAGCCGTCTGGTCAGCCACCAGGACGGCCGTTGGCAGGTTGCGCACGGCCCCTTCGAGAGCTTCGACCACCTGAGCGAAAACAACTGGTCGCTGCTGGTGCAGGCGGTGGACCACTGGCATGAGCCTTCCGCCGCGCTGATGCGCCCGTTCCGCCAACTGCCGGACTGGCGGATGGATGACCTGATGATCTCCTTCTCGGTGCCGGGCGGCGGCGTCGGCCCGCACCTCGATCAGTACGACGTGTTCATCATTCAGGGCACCGGCCGCCGTCGCTGGCGCGTTGGGGAAAAAACACCGCTGAAACAGCACTGCCCGCACCCGGATCTGCTGCAGGTGGAGCCGTTCGACGCCATCATCGACGAAGAGATGGAGCCGGGCGACATTCTCTACATTCCGCCGGGCTTCCCGCATGAAGGCTACGCGCTGGAAAACGCGCTCAACTACTCGGTGGGCTTCCGCGCGCCGAACGGCCGCGAGCTGGTGAGCGGCTTCGCCGACTACGTGCTGGCACGCGAGCTGGGCAGCAAGCGCTACGGCGATCCGGACGTTACACTGCGCGAACACCCGGCGGAGATCCTGCCGCAGGAAGTGGACGCCTTACGGCAGATGATGCTGGATCTGGTGCAACAGCCGGAACACTTCCAGCACTGGTTCGGCGAGTTTATCTCCCAGTCGCGCCACGAGCTGGATCTGGCGCCGCCGGAGCCACCGTATCAGGCCGGGGAAATCTACGAACTGCTGCAACAGGGTGAAGCCCTGCAGCGCCTGGGCGGGTTGCGCGTGCTGCGCATCGGCGATCGCTGCTTCGTCAACGGCGAGCTGATCGACACCGACCAGCTACAGGCCGCAGACGCCCTGTGCCAGCACTTCAGCGTCGACGCCGCCCTGCTCGGCGACGCGGTGGACGATCCGTCATTCCTGGCGCTGCTGACCGCGCTGGTCAACAACGGCTATTGGTACTTTAACGACTGATTGCCGTCACGCGAACAAGCCACCCTTCGGGTGGCTTTTTTTATGCCTGCCGCGCCTGCGCGCGATAATCCGCCAGCTCCCCCGCCGTTATGCCGGCCTGCTCCGCCGCAGCGCAAATCTGCTGCCAGGTCGTGGCGTCGATCGGAATGCCCTGCTCCAGCCGCGCCGCGCGGTTGGCCTCCTCCCACTCTCCCGGCACCGCAATCGGCTGTTCGCCGCTCGGCGGCGAAGCTTTGACCCAGCCGATAAACGCTTCGGCCTCGGCCTGCATTTGCGGGGCGTCAAAAGCCTGAGGATCGAGGATCAGGGTTGTCATGCAGTTGAAAATGGCGTCGCTGTCGGCTTTCAGCGTAGCGTCATGGGTGGTGCGACCACCGGAGAGCGCGCCGCCGAGGATTTCGCACATCGCCGCCAGCGCGTAGCCTTTGTGCAAACCGAACGGCAGCAGCGAACCGAACGGCGCTTCGTGCATCACTTTCGGCTCGGTGGTCGGCTGACCGTGTTCGTCGATCAGATAGCCCGGCGCCACCGACAACCCTTTGTTATAGGCCACCCGCGTCTTGCCGAAAGCGATGCCGCTGGTGGCGAAGTCCAACAGCAGCGGCGTGCGGCCCGGCCGCGGGAAAATGGCGCAGAACGGGTTGGTGCCGAAGCGGCGATCGCTGCCGCCAAACGGCGCCACCATCGGATCGCCCACCACGTTGACGAAGTGAATCGAGATGAAACCGGCGCGGGCGCACTGTTCCGCCCAATGGCCGATGCGGCCGATATGGTGCGAGTTGTGTAGCGCCACCGCCGCCAGGCCCAGCTCGCCGGCGCGTTCAATGCCCAGCGCCATCGCTTCGCTGGCCACCACCTGACCGAAGCCGCGTGCGCCGTCGAGCGTCAGCACTGCGCCGGCGTCGCGCACCACCTCGGCATGTTGATTAAGCTGCAATTGCCCCTGTGCCAACGACGCCATGTAGCTGGGGATCATGCCGACGCCGTGCGAGTCGTGCCCGGCTAGATTGGCCTGCACCAGATGGTCGGCCACCAGCTCGGCTTCACGCGCCGTGCTACCGGCCTGGCGCCAAATCGCCTGAACGAACTGCGCCAAATGCGGGCTGGCGATGCGGTATTCGGTGCTCATCATGTGGTCCTTATGCGTGGGGAATAGGCTTCCACACTATGAGCAACACCTTGTTGCGGCAAGCGATTATGCCGATCGCAAGCGTGTTTACCGCGCCCGCTCGGCGGCCAGCGCCGCGATGCGCATGATTACCGCTACCGCTTGCTCCATGCCCTCCAGCGTCACGAACTCGTGCTTGCCGTGGTAGTTGTAGCCGCCGGTGAACAGGTTCGGGCACGGCAGGCCGCGGAACGACAGCTGCGCGCCGTCGGTGCCGCCGCGGATCGGTTTCATCACCGGTTCGATGTCGCAATCGCGCATCGCCTGCTGCGCCAGCGCGATCACGTGCGGGTGCTCCGCCACCTGTTCGCGCATGTTGTAATAACTGTCTTCGATGCTGACTTCAATATAACAATCGCGCGGCAGGCCTTTGCCGACCTCGCGGGCGATGTCCACCATCTTGCGCTTGCGCGCCTCGAACCCCTCGCGCTCGAAGTCGCGCAGGATGTAGTGCATTTCTGCGCGCTCTACGCTGCCCTTGATGCTGCTAAGGTGATAAAAGCCCTGGTAACCTTCGGTGGTTTCCGGCGCTTCGTCCGCCGGCAGCGCCTGATGAATGCGGGTGGCCAGCGACAGCGCGTTGACCATCACGCCCTTGGCACTGCCGGGGTGCACGCTGTTGCCAAGGATTTTGATCGTCACCGAGGCGGCGTTGAAGTTTTCGCACTCCAGCTCACCGACGCCGCCGCCGTCCACGGTATAGGCCCATTCGGCATTGAAGGCCGCGACGTCGAACAGCTGCGCCCCCTTGCCCACCTCTTCATCCGGGGTGAAGGCCACGCGAATGTCGCCGTGCGGGATTTTGCGCGCGCGCAAGCGCGCCATGGCGGTGAGGATCTCGGCAATGCCGGCCTTGTCATCGGCACCCAGCAGCGTTTTGCCGTCGGTGGTGATCAGCGTCTGCCCCAGCATCTGATGCAGGATCGGGAACATCACCGGCGACAACACCTCATCGCCGATGCCCAGCGCAATGTCGCCGCCGCGATAGTTCTCGACGATCTGCGGATTAACGTGCTTGCCGCTGAAATCCGGCGAGGTATCCAGATGGGCGATAAAGCCGACCGCCGGCACCGGCCAGGCGACGTTGCCCGGCCAAGTGCCCATCACGCAGCCGTGTTCGCTGAGCGACACCCGCTCGAAACCGAGCGCGATCATTTCCTGCTGCAACGCGCGCGCCAGCTTCAACTGCCCGTCGGTGCTCGGCACATGCTTTACGTTCGCTTTGGACTGGGTGTCGAAAGAGACGTAGTTGAAAAAGCGGTCAAGTAATTTGTCCATGGTAGCGGCCCCTCAGAATATCGCGTTTCATTATGCGGAACCGATCAGGATCAAATATTGCGTCAGGTCATTTTTAACCAGAATTCGCCAATATCATTAATCTTTGTGATGATTTCAGAGGGAAATAACACTGTCATCACAGGGTCATTTGTCGCTATCATGATGAAAAACGCGGCATCTGGGCCGGATCGGCTTTCAATTCCGGCATTCAGCGTCTATCATGCGCGCTCGAAAAATTTCCATTGGCGCAACTGGTTTGAGCTTCATTTGATCAGCGGGCATTCCCGCAAGCTCCGGCAGTCTTTTCCAGTTGCGGTTCTATCTGCATTAGCCCACGGGATAGAGTAAGACGATAAATGACTGAGACATCCTCTCGCGCACCCCTTGTTGAACTGCATGCCCTGAGCAAAGCGTTCGATGGCAAAACCATCATTGCCGATCTCGGACTGACCATTAACCACGGCGAATTCCTCACTATTCTCGGCCCCTCCGGCTGTGGCAAAACCACGGTGCTGCGCCTGATCGCCGGGCTGGAAGACGCCGATCGGGGCCGCATCGTGCTCGACGGCCAGGACATCACCGCAATCCCGGCCGAACATCGCCACGTCAACACCGTGTTTCAGAGCTATGCCCTGTTTCCGCACATGTCGGTGTTCGATAACGTCGCCTTTGGCCTGCGCATGCAAAAGGTGCCGGCGGCCGAACTGACGCCGCGCGTCGAAGAAGCACTGCGCATGGTGCAGCTGGACGACTTCGCCCAACGGCGGCCGGGCCAGCTCTCCGGCGGCCAACAGCAGCGCGTGGCCATCGCCCGCGCGGTGGTCAACAAGCCGAAGGTGCTGCTGCTGGACGAATCGCTGTCGGCGCTGGACTACAAGCTGCGCAAGCAGATGCAGAACGAACTCAAGGCGCTGCAGCGCAAGCTGGGCATCACCTTCGTGTTCGTCACCCACGATCAGGAAGAAGCGCTGACCATGTCGGATCGCATCGTGGTGATGCGCGAAGGCCGCATCGAGCAAGACGGCACGCCGCGTGAGATCTACGAAGAGCCGAAGAACCTGTTCGTCGCCAGCTTCATCGGCGAGATCAACATCTTCGACGCGGTGGTCCTGCAACGCCTCGATCCACAGCGGGTGCGCGCCAACGTCGAGGGCCGCGAATGCGACATCTACGCCGATCTGCCGGTAGAACCGGGCCAAAAGCTGAAGGTGCTGCTGCGTCCGGAGGATCTGCGGGTGGAAGAAGTGAACGACAGCGCGCAACACGACGGGCTGATCGGCTACGTGCGCGAACGCAACTACAAAGGCATGACGCTGGAATCGGTGGTCGAGCTGGAGAGCGGCAAGACGGTGATGGTCAGCGAGTTCTTCAACGAAGACGATCCGGACGTCGATCACTCGCTCAATCAGAAGATGGCGGTGACCTGGGTCGAAAGCTGGGAGGTGGTGCTGGCCGATGAAGAAATCGCGTAAAGTCTTCCAGAATGTGGTGATCGTCGGCGTCGTCGCCTGGCTGCTGCTGTTCGTCTTCATGCCGAACCTGATGATCATCGGCGCCAGCTTCCTGACCCGCGACGACGCCAACCTGGTGCAAATGGTGTTCACGCTGGACAACTACCGCCGCTTGTTCGATCCGCTGTATGCCCAGGTGCTGCTGCACTCGCTGAACATGGCGCTGATCGCCACCCTGTGCTGCCTGGTGATCGGCTACCCGTTCGCCTTTATCCTGGCGCGGTTGCCGCAGAAGATGCGGCCGCTGCTGCTGTTTCTGCTGATCGTCCCCTTCTGGACCAACTCGCTGATCCGCATCTACGGCCTGAAGCTGTTTCTCAGCACCCGCGGCTATCTCAACGACGCGCTGCTGTGGATCGGTGTTATCGACAAGCCGCTGCGCATCATGTACACCTCGGAAGCGGTGATCCTCGGCCTGGTGTATATCCTGCTGCCGTTTATGGTGATGCCGCTCTACTCCAGCATCGAGAAACTCGATAAATCCTGCCTGGAGGCGGCGCGCGATCTCGGTGCCAGCAAGCTGCAAACCTTTGTCCGCATTATCGTGCCGCTGACCATGCCGGGCATTATCGCCGGCTGCCTGCTGGTGATGCTGCCGGCGATGGGGCTGTTCTTCGTCGCCGATCTGATGGGCGGCGCCAAGAATCTGCTGATCGGCAACGTGATTAAAAGCCAGTTCCTCAATATCCGCGACTGGCCGTTCGGCGCGGCCACCAGCATCTGCCTGACGCTGGTGATGGGGCTGTTGCTGCTGGTTTATTACCGGGCCGCACGCCTGCTGAACAAGAAGGAGGATCTGGCATGATCGGACGTCTGCTGCGCGGCGGCTTTATGACGCTGGTATACGCCTATCTGTATATCCCGATCGTCATTCTGATCGTCAACTCCTTCAACGCCTCGCGCTTCGGCATCAGTTGGCAAGGGTTCACCACCAAGTGGTACAGCACGCTGCTCAACAACGACAGCCTGCTGCAGGCGGCGGGCCACTCGCTGACCATGGCGGTGCTCTCCGCCACCTTCGCCACGCTGATCGGCTCGCTGACCGCGGTAGCGCTGTACCGCTACCGCTTTCGCGGCAAACCATTCGTCGGCGGCATGCTGTTCGTGGTGATGATGTCGCCGGATATCGTGATGGCGATTTCGCTGCTGGTGCTGTTCATGCTGCTCGGCATTTCGCTCGGCTTCTGGTCGCTGCTGTTCTCGCACATCACCTTCTGCCTGCCGTTTGTGGTGGTGACCGTCTACGCGCGCCTGAAAGGCTTCGACGTGAAGATGCTGGAGGCCGCGCGCGATCTCGGCGCAAGCGAGTTCACCATTCTGCGCAAGATCATCCTGCCGCTGGCATTGCCGGCGGTAGCGGCCGGCTGGTTGCTGAGCTTCACCCTGTCGATGGACGACGTGGTGGTCTCCTCCTTCGTCACCGGACCGAGCTACGAGATCTTGCCGCTGAAGATCTATTCGATGGTGAAAGTCGGCGTTTCGCCGGAGGTCAATGCGCTGGCCACCATTTTGCTGTTGCTGTCGCTGGTTCTGGTGATCGCCAGCCAGTGGGTGATGCGCGATCGCTCGCCCAAGGCCGAGTAATCCTTCCCGTCGGGCGCTGCGGCGCCCGTCTCTTTCATTGGCCGCAGTGATATGCCAGCGGCCGTTTTTGCTCGCCCCGACTCGGTTAACCCGCTGATTTGCCGCTGGGATAACCGCCTTTACCCACCCCGCCCCGGCCCCTATAATGGCCCCTTTCTGGGGTATGGCGCAGCCGACAAACGGCGGCTCATACGGGTTCGGCTCACTACTGCTGAAGGATACGCTGCATGAAAAAGTGGTCACATCTGCTCGCAGCCGGGATGATGGCGCTGAGTATCTGCTCTGCAAACGCCTCTGACGGCAAAACACTGTACTTCTATAACTGGACTGAATACGTCCCGCCGGGGCTGCTGGAGCAGTTCACCAAAGAAACCGGCATCAAGGTGATCTATTCCACCTATGAATCCAACGAAAGCATGTACGCCAAGCTGAAGACCTACAAGGACGGCGCGTACGATCTGGTGGTGCCCTCCACCTACTTCATCGCCAAGATGAGCAAGGAAGGCATGCTGCAAAAAATCGACAAGAGCAAGCTCAGCCACTTCAAGGATCTCGATCCTACCCTGCTGAACAAGCCGTTCGATCCCAACAACGACTACTCCATCCCTTACATCTGGGGCGCCACCGCCATCGGCGTCAACAGCGACGCGCAGGATCCGTCCACCGTCACCGCCTGGGCCGACCTGTGGCAACCGCAGTACAAAGGCCGCCTGCTGCTGACCGACGACGCGCGTGAAGTGTTCCAGATGGCGCTGCTCAAGCTGGGCTATTCCGGCAACACCACCGATCCGAAAGAGATCGAAGCCGCCTACCACGAGCTGCAGAAATTGATGCCGAACGTGCTGGCCTTCAACTCCGATAACCCGGGTAATCCGTTTATGGAAGGGGAAGTCAACGTCGGCATGGTATGGAACGGTTCTGCCTTCGTGGCACGCCAGGCCGGCACGCCGCTGGAGATCGTCTGGCCGAAGGAAGGCGGCATCTTCTGGATGGATAGCCTGGCCATTCCGGCCAACGCGCGCAACGTAGAAGGAGCGCTGAAGCTGATCGACTTCCTGCTGCGGCCGGAAATCGCGGTGCAGGTAGCGGAAACCATCGGTTACCCGACGCCGAACCTGGCGGCGAAGAAGCTGCTGTCGCCGGAGATCGCCAACGACCCGTCACTCTACCCGGATAAAGCGGTTATTGAGCACGGCGAGTGGCAAAACGACGTCGGCGACGCCAGCACGCTGTACGAGAGCTACTTCCAAAAGCTGAAAGCCGGGCGCTAACACGCCCCGCCATCCTATCAGGGCGCGCATTGCGCCCTGATGCCTTTCTCAGGGCCGGTCGGCCCGCGCCACCTTGCCCACCAGGAACTTGTGCACAAAACGCGGCACCACTTCGCTGGCCAGGCCGTAGTGTTTCTCGTCGAACTGGCTCTCCACCTGGCTCGGTTCCAGGTTCAGCTCCATGGCGTAAGCGCCGCCCAGCCGCGCCTCATGCACGAAGCCGGCCGCCGGATAGACGTGGCCAGAGGTGCCGATGGCGACGAAGAAATCGGCCTTGCTCAGCGCCTGGTAGATGTCGTCCATGCCCAGCGGCATCTCGCCAAACCACACCACGTGCGGCCGCAGCGGCGCCGGGAACTGGCAGCAGTGGCAACGGTCGTCGACGCTGAGATCGCCGGGCCATTCGAACACCTGGCCCGACTGGGTGCAGCGCACCTTCAGCAATTCGCCGTGCATGTGCAGCACCCGCTTGCTGCCGGCGCGCTCATGCAGGTTATCGATGTTTTGCGTGACCAGCAGGAAGTTGTCCCCCAGCCACTCTTCCAGATCCGCCAGCGCGCGGTGCGCGGCGTTCGGGGCGATCTCTTCCATCTGCAGCTGGCGGCGGCGTTCGTTGTAAAACGCCTGCACCAGCGCCGGATCGCGCTGAAACCCTTCCGGCGTGGCGACGTCCTCCACCCGGTGTTCTTCCCACAGCCCATCCGCGGCGCGGAAGGTGCGAATGCCCGATTCGGCCGAAATGCCGGCCCCGGTCAACACCACCACAAACGGCTTTTTCAGCTCGGCCGCCGCCATGGTGTCACGGTGAAAAATGCGTGAACGAAAGCGCTGATGCAGCACATGCTTACTCTTGCGAAACTGACACAGCCGATGGCGAGTGTGCATTAACTCTCTCCTTACTTTTCCCTGTTTACCCTTCTTACTGGACGTTGAGGCGTTGTTGGCTGCATACATTCACGCCTGGCCTCAATGCCCATTACGTTGGGCGAGCCAAATTGAGGAACGCCGCGCCGCGCACGCCGCCGGCGTCGCCATAGCGCGCCTTCTCGATACGCGGCAGCCGGGCCACCCGCAGCAGGTGCGCCGGCAGCCGCTGCGGCAACGCCTGGTAGATGGCGTCGAAGTTCGACAACCCGCCGCCGATCACCACCAGGTGCGGATCCAGCACCGTCAGCAGGTTACCCAGGCAGATTGCCAACACGTCCATAAAGCGGTCTACATGAGCCGCCGCCTGCGGCTCACCCGCCTGATAATGCGCAATGATCTCGGTGGCGGGCAAGCGCCGGCCGTAGAAATGAGCGTACATCCATTCGAAACCGCGGCCCGATATGTAGTTTTCAATGCAACCCTGATGGCCGCATCCGCAGGCAACGCGAGGCACATCACGCCCCAGTACCTCAAGCGCGTCCACCGGCAGGCGCAAATGACCGAACTCGCCGGCGATATAGTTGCGCCCCGGCACCGTCTTGCCGTCGACGATCAGGCCGCCGCCCACGCCGGTTCCGAGGATGATGCCCAACACCGTCGGGTAGCGGCGGAACTCCTCGTCCCAGGCCTCCGACAGCGCAAAACAGTTGGCGTCGTTGTCGACCCGCACCTCGCGCCCGATCAGCGCCGCCAGATCGCGCGGCAGCGGCCGCCCCATCGCCGCCGGCACGTTGGCGGTAAACAGCGTGCCGTCATCGTCGTTGGGCAGGCCCGGTATGCCGATGCCGACGCTGCCGCGCCGGCCGCAAAACGCATCCGCCTCAAGGGTCAGATCGCACAGCGTGGCCAGCAGCTGCCGGTAATCTTCACGCGGCGTCGGCACCCGCTTTTGCCAAATGCGCTGCAGCTTATCGTCGAACACCCCCAGCTCAATCTTGGTGCCGCCCATATCGAAACCGTAGTACATAACCGATCCCCCGGCTAAAAAAACGGGGCGGCATCGCTGCCTCCCCGTGGGTTTTATTGTCCGCTCAGCACCCGCGCCGGATCGATGCGGCTGGCGCGCCTGGCCGGATACCAACTGGCCAACAGGCTGAGCACGATGGCGGTCGCCAGCACGATCAGCACGTCCAGCCAGTGCAGCTCCGAAGGCAGGAAGTCGATGAAGTAGATATCGCCCGACAGGAAAGAATGGCCGACCAGCGTCTCGATGCCGCGGATAATGTTGGTCAGCTGCAGCGAAGCGATCACCCCGATCACCACGCCGCTCAGGCTGCCCAGCAGCCCGGCCAACAGCCCGTACCAGATGAAGATAGCGCGGATAAAGCCGTCTTTGGCGCCCAGGGTGCGCAGCACTGCGATGTCGGCGCTTTTGTCTTTTACCGCCATCACCAGCGTGGAAACGATATTGAAGCAGGCCACGCCGATCACCAGCACCATCGCCAGATACATGATGGCGCGGATCATCTGGATGTCGCGGTACATGTAGCCGTATTTGCCGATCCAACTTTTGATGTAGATATACGAATTGGTCACTTCGCCGGCGTCGCGCACCAGTTTGTTGGCGGCGAACACGTCGTTCACCTTGATGGCGATACCCGTGACGCTGTCACCCATGTCGAGATACTGCTGCGCGTCGGCCAGCGGCACCAGCGCCAGGCTGTGATCGAGCTGGCCGCTGAGCTGCAGAATGCCGGTCACGTGCAGGCGAATGCGCTTCGGCTGCAGCAGCTTCATCTCCGGGTCGCTGTTGGGAATCATGACCGTCACATAAGCGCCCTGCTTGACGCCCAGCGCGTCGGCCACGCCTTTGCCGAGGATCACCTGCTGCTCGCCGGGCTTGAAGTTGGCCCAGGCGTCGCCCTGCACATACTGCGGCAGCGCGCTCAGCCGGCTCTCCTGCTGCGGATCAACGCCTTTGACTTCCACTGCGCGCAGTTGCGCGCCGTTTTCCATCAGGCCGGTGAAATTGATGTAAGGCGCGGCGGCCAAAATGCCCGGCACCTTTTCCACCCGCTGCAGAATCGACGGCCAGCCGCTGAACGGCTGATTGACCGGCTCCAGCTCGCCGTGCGGCACCACCGCCAGAATGCGGTTCTTCAGCTCGCGCTCAAAACCGTTCATCGCGCTCAGCCCGACGATCAGCACCGCCACCCCCAGCGCAATGCCGATGGTGGAGA
The DNA here is from genome assembly GCF_050880365.1 of Serratia sp. BFP-2025. Taxonomy (NCBI): domain Bacteria; kingdom Pseudomonadati; phylum Pseudomonadota; class Gammaproteobacteria; order Enterobacterales; family Yersiniaceae; genus Serratia; species Serratia sp. BFP-2025. Next base: position 2,031,422 of record NZ_JBPAFV010000001.1, read on the forward strand.
TAACCGAGATCAGCGACACCATGCCGCCGCGTTTACGGCCGCGGCTGAAACGCAGGGCCGTCAGGAAGGACAGTGAGGCTCCCGCCATTACTCGGCCCCCATCAGGGTCAGTTGCGCCTGCAGGTGGCCGTCGGCCATTTCCAACTGGCGGCTCAGGCGTTTGGCCAGCTGCAGATCGTGTGTCACCACCAGAAAAGCGGTGCCCTGACGCACGTTCAGCTCGCCCAGCAGATCGAAGATGCTGTCCGCGGTGCGTTTGTCCAGGTTACCGGTCGGTTCGTCCGCCAGCACCAGCGCCGGGTTGTTGACCAGCGCACGCGCGATCGCCACGCGCTGACGCTCGCCGCCGGAGAGCTCTGACGGGCGGTGTTTGCTGCGTTTTTCCAACCCGACCGCCGCCAGCATCTCCCGCGCCTTCTCCTGCGCCTGCGCCGGTTTGGCCCCACCGATCAGCAGCGGCATGGCGGCGTTTTCCAGCGCGGTGAAATCCGGCAACAGATGGTGGAACTGATAGATGAAGCCCAGCTGGCGGTTGCGCAGCTCGGCCTTGGCCGCCGAAGACATGGCGTTCAGCGATTCGCCCTTGAAAATCACCTCGCCGGAGGTCGGCGAGTCCAGCCCGCCCAGCAGGTGCAACAGGGTGCTCTTGCCGGAACCCGAGCTGCCGACGATCGCCATCATCTCGCCCTGCTGCATGGCAAAGCTGACATTGCGCAGCACATCGGTGTGCAGATTGCCTTCCTGATAGGTCTTGCACAGGTTGTCACACTGCAGCAAAAGATGGTTACTCATAACGTAAAGCCTCAGCGGGTTGTACGGCGGCAGCGCGCCATGAAGGATAAAGCGTGGACAACAGGGAAACCGCCATCGCCACCACGGCGATGATCGTCACCTGCAGCGGATCGACCGCCACCGGCAGCGAAGCGCCGTCGATCAAGGCGCCGAGGATCGGCATCAGATTGTTCAGGTTGGTGGCCAGCAGCACGCCGAGCAGCGTGCCGAGCAGCGAACCGATGATGCCGGCGCTGGCGCCTTGCACCATAAATACCGACATGATCTGGCGGCGAGTCAGCCCCTGAGTCTGCAGAATGGCGACTTCGCCCTGCTTCTCCATCACCAGCAGGCCGAGCGAGGTAATGATGTTAAACGCCGCCACCGCCACGATCAGGCTGAGCAGCAGCCCCATCATGTTCTTCTCCATGCGCACCGCCTGGAACAGCTCGCCCTTGCGATCGCGCCAGTCTTTCCAGACCGTGCCCGGCGGCAGCGCCTGTTGGCTGAGCGTATCGACCGTCAACGGCTGTTGCAGGAACAGGCGCCAGCCGGTGATATTGCCGGCCGGGTAGCGCATCAGGCGCGAAGCGTCCTGTTGGTTGACCAGCATCTGATAGCCGTCCACTTCGCTATTGGCGTGGAAGGTGCCGATAAGGGTGAACAGACGCTGGCTGGGAATGCGGCCCATCGGCGTGAACTGACTGGCGCTCGGCACCATCACGCGCAGCGAGTCGCCGCGCTTGACGCCGAGTTGCCCCGCCAGCTGTTCGCCGATGATGATGTTGTATTGGCCCGGCTGCAGCTGCTGCTGCTTGACGTTGACCAGATACGGCGTCAGCGGATCGGTTTCGTCGGGATTGACGCCGAGCATCACGCCGACCGCCACGCTGCGGGCGCTTTGCAGCACCACGTCACCGGTGGTCAGCGGCGCGACGCGCGTGACGCCCTGCAGCTTCTGCACCTCGGAGGCCGGCAGCTGCTGCGGGTTGACCGATCCTTGCGGACTGGTGACCAGCGCCTGCGGCATCAGGCCGAGGATGTTGTTCTCCAGATCCTTTTCGAAACCGTTCATCACCGACAGCACGGTGACCAACGCCATCACCCCCAGCGTAATGCCGATGGTGGAAAGCCAGGATACAAACCGCCCAAAGCGGTCTGAGGCTCGCCCGCGCATGTAGCGCAGGCCAATGAATAACGCGACAGGTTGATACATGAAATCCGTTTGATAGCCGTGGCTTAAGCAAAGTGATCATGGATAATAAAGGCTCTCCCTCGTTTAGGGAACACCCGACGGCCTTTTATTGCGTGGCGGCGAAGAGGGAGACGGCGGCAGCTTCGCGCGTTCTTTATCCTCAGCCGCAAAAAACCGGTGGCATTAACCGGTTAAATAACAGGCAGAAAATTGATGGGCAGCGCTTTTTGCTGTGTCAGTTTGCCGGCCGCTGGGCTACTATAAACAGCATAAAGGCGCTGGGTTATCCGTGCCGGGACGCCATCCAACACATTGATTAAAGATACCTGAATGAGCACTTCCGATAGCCGTAACCGTTCCTCATCCCCCCGTTATTCTCTGCCCGATCGCGCGGGCGATCTGCGCCAGCTGGGGCAACTGACCGGCGCGGCCTGCGCCGTGGAGTGCGCCGAGATCGTCGAACGCCACAATGGCCCGGTGATGCTGATCGCGCCGGACATGCAAAACGCCCTGCGGCTGCGCGACGAGATCCAGCAGTTCACCGACCAGATGGTGACCACCCTGTCCGACTGGGAGACCCTGCCGTACGACAGCTTCTCGCCGCACCAGGAGATCATCTCCGACCGTTTGTCGAGCCTGTATCATCTGCCGACCATGGCGCGCGGCGTGATCATTCTGCCGGTCAACACCCTGATGCAGCGCGTCTGTCCGCACGAGTTCCTGCACGGCCATGCGCTGGTGATGAAGAAAGGCCAGCGCCTGTCGCGCGACAAGCTGCGCGCGCAGCTGGAACAGGCCGGATACCGCAGCGTCGATCAGGTGATGGAGCACGGCGAATTCGCCACCCGCGGCGCGCTGCTCGATCTCTACCCGATGGGCAGCGACGAGCCTTACCGCATCGACTTTTTCGATGACGAAATCGACAGCCTGCGCATCTTCGACGTCGACACCCAGCGCACGCTGAGCGAAGTCGAAGCCATCAATCTGTTGCCGGCCCACGAGTTCCCCACCGACAAGAACGCCATCGAGCTGTTCCGCAGCCAGTGGCGCGAACAGTTTGAGGTACGCCGCGACGCCGAACATATCTATCAGCAGGTCAGCAAAAGCGCCTGGCCCGCCGGTATCGAATACTGGCAGCCGCTGTTCTTCAGCCAGCCGCTGCCCTCGCTGTTCAGCTACCTACCGGCCAATACGCTGATCGTCAACACCGGCGATCTGGAGAGCGCCGCCGAGCGCTTCTGGCAGGACGTCAACCAGCGTTACGAAAGCCGCCGCGTCGATCCGATGCGCCCGCTGCTGGCGCCGGATACGCTGTGGCTGCGCGTCGATGCGCTGTTCGGCGAGCTGAAGGCCTGGCCGCGCATCGCGCTGAAAACCGATGAGCTGCCGGCCAAGGCCGGCAACACCAATCTGGATTACCATGCCCTGCCCGATCTGGCGGTGCAGGCGCAACATAAATCCCCGCTGGATAACCTGCGCCGCTTTATCGAAGGCTTCGACGGCAGCGTGATCTTCTCCGTCGAAAGCGAGGGGCGGCGTGAAACGCTGCAGGATCTGCTCGGCCGCATCAAGCTGGCGCCGGCGCTGATCCAGCGTCTCGATCAGGCGGAAACTGCGGGCCGTTACATGATGGTCGGCGCCGCCGAACACGGTTTCCTCGACGGCCTTCGCCAGCGGGCGCTGATCTGCGAAAGCGATCTGCTCGGCGAACGCGTCAGCCGCCGCCGACAGGACAACCGGCGCACCATCAACACCGATACCCTGATCCGCAACCTGGCGGAGCTGCATCCCGGCCAGCCGGTGGTGCACCTGGAGCACGGCGTCGGCCGCTACGTCGGCCTGACCACGCTGGAAGCCGGCGGCATCAAGGCCGAGTACCTGATCCTCTCCTACGCCGGCGAGGACAAGCTGTACGTGCCGGTCTCATCGCTGCACCTGATCAGCCGTTACGCCGGCGGCGCAGACGAAAACGCCCCGCTGCACAAGCTGGGCGGCGACGCCTGGACGCGCGCGCGGCAGAAAGCGGCCGAACGGGTGCGCGACGTGGCGGCGGAGCTGCTGGATATTTACGCCCAGCGCGCCGCCAAGGCCGGTTTCGCCTTCAAGCATAACCGCGAACAGTACCAGCTGTTCTGCCAGACCTTCCCGTTCGAAACCACGCCGGACCAGGAACAGGCGATCAACGCGGTGCTGAGCGACATGTGCCAACCGCTGGCGATGGACCGCCTGGTGTGCGGCGACGTCGGCTTCGGCAAAACCGAAGTGGCGATGCGCGCCGCCTTCCTGGCGGTGGAAAACGGCAAACAGGTGGCGGTGCTGGTGCCGACCACCCTGCTGGCGCAGCAGCACTTCGACAACTTCCGCGATCGCTTCGCCACCTGGCCGATCCGCATCGAGATGATGTCGCGCTTCCGCAGCGCCAAAGAGCAGCAGCAGGTGCTGGACGACGCGGCCGAAGGCAAGGTAGACATCATTATCGGCACCCACAAACTGCTGCAGAGCGATCTGCGCTGGAAAGATTTGGGGCTGCTGATCGTCGATGAAGAGCACCGCTTTGGCGTGCGCCACAAGGAGCGCATCAAGGCGATGCGCGCCGACGTCGATATCCTGACGCTGACCGCCACGCCGATCCCGCGTACGCTGAACATGGCGATGAGCGGCATGCGCGATCTGTCGATCATCGCCACTCCGCCGGCGCGCCGGCTGGCGGTGAAGACCTTCGTGCGCGAATACGACAGCCTGGTGGTGCGCGAAGCGATCCTGCGCGAAGTGCTGCGCGGCGGCCAGGTTTACTACCTCTACAACGACGTGGAGAACATCGAAAAAGCGGCGCAGCGCCTGGCGGAGCTGGTGCCGGAGGCGCGCATCGCCATCGGCCACGGCCAGATGCGCGAGCGCGATCTGGAACGGGTGATGAACGATTTCCACCACCAGCGGTTCAACGTGCTGGTGTGCACCACCATCATCGAAACCGGCATCGACATCCCCAGCGCCAACACCATCATCATCGAGCGGGCCGATCGCTTCGGCCTGGCGCAGCTGCATCAGCTGCGCGGCCGCGTCGGGCGTTCGCACCACCAGGCTTATGCCTATCTGTTGACGCCAAACCCGAAAGCCATGGGCACCGACGCCCATAAACGACTCGAAGCCATCGCGTCGCTGGAAGATCTCGGCGCCGGTTTTGCGCTGGCGACTCACGATCTGGAGATCCGCGGCGCCGGCGAACTGCTGGGCGAAGACCAGAGCGGCCAGATGACCACCGTCGGCTTCTCGCTTTACATGGAATTGCTGGAAAGCGCCGTCGATGCGTTGAAAAACGGCCGCGAACCGTCGCTGGAAGATCTCACCAGCAACCAGACCGAAGTGGAGCTGCGCATGCCGGCGTTGCTGCCGGAAGACTTCATTCCCGACGTCAATACCCGCCTGTCGCTGTACAAGCGCATCGCCAGCGCGAAGAACGAGGGTGAACTGGATGAGCTGAAGGTCGAGCTGATCGACCGCTTCGGTCAGTTGCCGGATGCAGCGCGCAACCTGTTGCAGTGCGCGGCGCTGCGCCTGCATGCGCAGAAGCTGGGGATCAAGCGCATCGAGAGCAACGAGCGCGGCGGCTTTATCGAGTTCGGCGATAACAACCGCGTCGATCCCGGCTATCTGATCGGTCTGCTGCAGGGCAATCCGCAGGTTTACCGCCTGGACGGCCCAAGCAAGCTGAAGTTCACGCTCGATCTGGCCGACCGTCAGAAGCGCCTGACGTTCACCGAAGAGCTGCTGAACGCCTTCCGCGAACACACGCTGGCGGCCTGAGGCAACGCCCCCGCCATCACGGTGGGGGCGGCCTATTCGCGCGGGAAACCGGCGCCCAGCGGGGCCAGCTGCATCACGCGACTGGTCACCACCCGGTTTTTACCGCCGCGTTTCGCCTCATACAAGGCTTCATCGGTCATGGCGATCGCTTTGTCCACCGTCATGCCGGGCAAATACAGCGACACGCCGATGGATATCGTGATGTGCGCCTCGTCGTGCGCATTCAGCAAGAACGTCGAACTTTCCACCGCGCTGCGAATGCGCTCCGCCACCCCGCCGATGACCTGCGGATCGTAGCTGGCGGTGATCACCATAAATTCCTCGCCACCGTAGCGCCCGACGAAATCCTCGTTGCGCACGCTGTTTTGCAGCAGCCGGCCGACGCTGGCCAGCAGCACGTCGCCTGCCGGGTGGCCGTAGGTATCGTTAACCTTTTTAAAGTCATCCAGATCGAGGATCATCAGCCCGCACGGGCGGCGCTCGACGCGCTGCAGCATCAGCTGGTAATCGACGCTGGCGCGGTTGTTGATATGGGTCAGGCTGTCGGTGGTGGCGCGTGCGCGCATCGCGAAATAGGCGTAAATATGACGCTCTTTGAAATTCAGCGCATGGTAACAAATCGCCAGACAGAGCGCGGACATCGCCTGATACAGCAGCACGTCCAGCCACAGCCCGCTCATATCCATCAATAACCACACCACGGCAATACGATACAGTGCAATGGCACCGATCGTCAGATAAAACGTCCAGTGGGATTTCTTCAGCCACACCCGCGACAGCAGCAGCGGCACCAGAATCGAGGCGATAAACAGATTATCGACGGTGAAGCCGCCGGTCAGCGCCATGGCGAACAGAAAGCTCACCAACCCGCTGACGCCGCCGCCGAAGAAGGTCACCAGCACCATCGGGATCATCGCAAAGCTGTAGTGCACCTTATCGTTCAGCAGCAGCCGATCCTGGCTTAAATAGAGCACCGCCACCCCGGCCAGCAGGCCGAAAACGATGCGTTTCCACAGTGCGGAACGGTAGGAGAAAGGGGCGTTTTTACTGAGGACGAAATAGCTTATCGACAACGTGGCGTAGGTAATGCAAGCGTCGCTGTAAATGGCGGGAATAGACACAATGTAAGTCATAAAGAATCAGCGCGCTCCTCGGGATCGCCAGGGGTGTAATGTACAGACGTTGAATAACGCATCCCTGTCGTCTCCGCTTCGGCGGCGGGTATTTTACACAGTCTAGTAATAGAGTAGCAGTTCTATCTTATCACCAAGCCGTCTATCTCACGGCGAACGCTTCGGGCTACTCTGTGCGTTGTGTTATCGGGGGAGAACCACATGAATATCGACGATGAACTGCACGCGCTCAGCGAACAGGAAGCGACGCTGGCCTTTACGCATTTTGACGCCGCTACCGCCTGGGAGCTGGGCGCCGCGCTGAAAACCGCCGCCAAACGGCGCGGCCTGAGCATCGCCATCGAGATCCAACTTGCCGGGCAGACGCTGTTTTATTACGCCATGCCGGGCGCAACGCCGGACATCGCCGACTGGGTGCGGCGCAAACGCAATCTGGTGAACCATTTTCACAAAAGCTCTTACGCCATCGGCCTGCGCCTGCAGCAGCGGCAAACGTCGCTGGAGGAGCGTTACGGGCTGAGCGTGCGCGACTATTCGGTACACGGCGGCGCCTTCCCGCTCAATCTCGCCGGCCTCGGCTGCGTCGGCAGCATCAGCATTTCCGGCGCGCCGCAGAAAGAAGACCACCAGCTGCTGGTGAGCACTTTAGCCGATTTTCTCGGCTTACCCTTACCCGCCCTTCACTAACCGTTAAAACCTCGCGTATTCCTCTGCTGTACAGCCGCAGAATCTGCGGCTGACTTACCCGACAACGGTATTTAGCGCCGGATAAAACGGCGACTCTCTGATTTCCTGCCCCAAATTGACACAGGTCTGGTAATCCGCTGAACAAAAGGCGTATGGTATCTGTCACGTGACAAGACGGACCTCATCGGGCCCGCCATTCCTTTCACTTTTGAAGATTTGGTACGCACCGTAGATGAAAACGCATGAAATAAACAGAATTCGCCCCTTCAGCGCGCTGATAGACGCCTGTTGGCGGGAACCTTATAGCCTGGCGCGGTTGCTGAAAGACGCCATCGCCGGGGTGACGGTCGGCATTATCGCCATCCCGCTGGCGATGGCACTGGCGATCGCCAGCGGCGTACCGCCGCAGTACGGCCTGTATACCGCCGCCATCGCCGGCATCGTCATCGCCGTCAGCGGCGGTTCGCGCTACAGCGTCTCCGGCCCCACCGCCGCCTTCGTGGTGATCCTCTATCCGGTCTCGCAGCAGTTCGGCCTGGCCGGTCTGCTGGTCGCCACGCTGATCTCCGGCATATTTCTGCTGCTGATGGGGCTGGCGCGTTTTGGCCGGCTGATCGAGTACATTCCGCTGCCGGTGACGCTCGGCTTTACCTCCGGCATCGCCATCACCATCGCTACCATGCAGATCAAGGACTTCTTTGGCCTGCAGCTGGCGCACACACCGGAAAATTACGTCGGCAAGCTGTACGCCTTGCTGCAAGCGCTGCCAACGTTGGATCTCGGCGATACGCTGATCGGTGCGGTGACGCTGCTGATCCTGATATTTTGGCCCAAACTCGGCCTGCGCGTGCCCGGCCATCTGCCGGCGCTGCTGGCGGGCACTGCGCTGATGGGGTTGCTGACCCTGTTTGACCACCCGGTGGCGACCATCGGCTCCCGCTTCAGCTACCTGCTGGCCGACGGCAGCAGCGGTCAGGGCATTCCGCCAATTCTGCCGCAGCTGCTGCTGCCCTGGCATCTGCCGGGCGGCGGCGGGCAACCGTTCAACCTGAGCTGGCAAACCGTTTCCGCGCTGCTGCCGGCGGCATTTTCAATGGCGATGCTCGGCGCGATTGAATCGCTGCTGTGCGCGGTGGTGCTCGACGGCATGACCGGCAAGAAGCATAACTCCAACAGTGAACTGATCGGCCAGGGCGCGGGCAACATCATTGCGCCGTTCTTCGGCGGCATCACCGCAACCGCCGCGATTGCCCGTTCGGCGGCCAACGTGCGCGCCGGTGCCACCTCGCCGGTGTCCGCCATCATCCACGCGCTGCTGGTGCTGTTGGCGCTGCTGGTGTTGGCGCCGTGGCTCTCGTATCTGCCGCTGGCGGCGATGGCGGCGTTGCTGCTGATGGTCGCCTGGAACATGAGCGAGGCGCACAAGGTGGTTTATCTGCTGCGCCGGGCGCCGAAGGACGACATTTTGGTGCTGCTGCTGTGCATGTCGCTGACGGTGCTGTTCGACATGGTGATCGCCATTACCGTCGGTATCGTGCTGGCGTCGCTGCTGTTCATGCGCCGCATCGCCCGCATGACGCGGCTGAGCGAGCTGAGCGCCGGTGACGGCCGCCTGGTGCTGCGGGTGAACGGCCCGCTGTTCTTCGCCGCCGCCGAGCGCATCTTCACCGAACTGCTGGCGCGCAGTGAGGGCTACCGGACGATCGTGCTGCAGTGGGATGCGGTGCCGGTGCTCGACGCCGGCGGGCTGAGCGCCCTGCGGCGCTTTATCGACGTGCTGCCGGCGGACAAAAAACTGGTGATCACCGATGTGCCGTTCCAGCCGCTGAAAACCCTGGCGCGCGCGCGGGTGCAGCCGATCGAGGGCCGCCTGCAGTTCTACCCGACGCTGCCGGAAGCGCTGGCGGTCACCGAGGCCTAAACGTAAAAAAGCCCGACGAGTCGGGCTTTTTTTTTATGGCGCGGAGCGCTTAGTTGCTGGTATCCAGCTCCGGGAAGCTCTTCACCAGGTCGTCGATGGCTTTCATCTGCGCCAGGAACGGTTCCAGCTTGTCCAACGGCAGCGCGGACGGGCCGTCGCACTTGGCGTTTTTCGGATCCGGGTGCGCTTCGAGGAACAGCCCTGCCAGGCCAACCGCCATACCGGCGCGCGCCAGCTCGGCCACTTGGGCGCGACGGCCGCCGGACGCGGCGCCGAACGGATCGCGGGTCTGCAGCGCGTGGGTCACGTCGAAGATCACCGGATGACCGCCGGTGACGTTCTTCATCACGTTGATGCCGAGCATGTCGACCACCAGGTTGTCATAGCCAAAGTTGCTGCCGCGATCGCACAGGATCACCTGATCGTTACCGCCTTCTTTGAACTTGTCGACGATGTTGCCCATCTGCCCCGGGCTGACGAACTGCGGCTTCTTGACGTTGATCACCGCGCCGGTTTTCGCCATCGCTTCCACCAGATCGGTCTGACGCGCCAGGAAGGCCGGCAGCTGGATCACGTCAACCACTTCGGAAACCGGCTGCGCCTGCGCCGCTTCGTGCACGTCGGTGATGATTTTCACGCCGAAGGTTTTTTTCAGCTCTTCGAAGATCTTCATTCCTTCTTCCAGGCCCGGACCGCGGTACGAGTGAATGGAAGAACGGTTGGCCTTGTCGAAAGAGGCTTTGAATACGTAAGGAATGCCCAGTTTTTGCGTCACGGTGACGTAGTGCTCGCAGATGCTCATCGCCAGATCGCGCGATTCCAGTACGTTCATACCGCCAAACAGCACAAACGGCAGATCGTTTGCTACGTCGATGTCGCCAATGCTAACTAATTTCTGTTTCATGCTTTCGCCTTTGTTGAGGTTATAACCATCGCCTTGCAAACTACACGGAGCCATTGAATTAATGCAGCGTCACCTGTTTCGGCTCAATCGAATGGATCTGTACTTTGATCACTTCGCTGACCGGGTCTTCAGGACACTGCTCGACAAAATAGTTGAGATCGGAAATCGCGATGTGGTTGCACTCCAGCTGGGCGTAAATCAGCCCACGGTCGCGGATTTCGTAGGGATCTTCCGGATCGAAGCACAACACCGTTTCGCTGGTGCGCAGCGCCATTTCCAGCTGTTTTTCTTCCATCAGGGCGGCCTTCAGCGTATCCAGCATCTTGCGCACCACCAGGATGTTCTCCGACTCATCGAGGTCGTCGTCTTCCAGTTCGGCACCCAGCCCCAGGTTGCCTTTGATCCACACTTCCAGCTGGTGCTCGCTCAGGGTTTCGCCGTTCAGCGGGTTGATCAGCCACAGCTCTTCGTCCAGCCAGTCGGCACGCAGGATCAGCTGAGTGGGGAAAATCACCGGCAGCAGCGGCAGATCCAGCGCGTTGGCGATGTGCAGGAAAATGGTGCCCAGCGAGACCGGCGTGCCCTGCCGCCCTTCCAGCACCTTGTCCAGCCAGATGGCGTCCGACAGGCGGTACACGCCGCTGGCGCCGCCGAATCCCCAGGTCTTGTAGAACAGTTCAATGAGCGCATCCAGTTGCTGCTCCTGAGTGATATCGGCCGGCACCACCGCACGTGCTTCGTCCACCAGCTGTTGCAGCTTGCGCTCCACGTCAGCAGCGGGAAAATCGCGCCGCACCGACTGCGACACCAGGATCACCCCTTCGCTCAGCGGCGAGGTGTTAAATTCAAAATCAGCAATGCTACTCATAGGTATCCCATCAGAAACGGTATTTTCGTCGTGGCAAGTTTAATTATCAGATACAGACAGCCCAAGGCCAGCACGAACGCCACGGTTCGCAGCCGCTGACTTTTGGTCTTCTTGCCCAATGCGACGTAGCCAAGCAGGATATAGATAATAACGCCAAACAGCTTCTCGGTCAGCCATGAGTCCATACCCAGCAGCGGATAAAACCCGAACGTCACCACCAGCGCGATGCCGCTGACGAACAGCAGCGTGTCGTTCAGGTGCGGCGCTATCTTGACCCAGCGGCGGCCCATGATCGGCGAGCGGCGCCACTGCCAAAAGAAACGCAGCACAAACAAGGTAATACTGATGGCGACCGTCAGCAAATGGAAATGTTTCAACGCGGTGTATGCAGTCATGATGCTCCCTTAAATAGCTCGGGCGTCGTTATTATCAGAGGCGCTTATCCCGGCCATTGGCCGAGCGTCACGCGGTCGTTGTCGCCGTAATCACGGTGGGTAGCGACAGCGGAAAATCCGGCGGTCTGCAGCAGCGTGCGCACGCTCTCACCCTGCTGCCAGCCATGTTCCAACAGCAGCCAGCCCTGCGGCTGCAGATAGTGCGGCGCCTGGCGCACGATGGCGGCCAGATCCGCCAAGCCATGCTCGGCGGCGACCAGCGCACTGCCCGGCTCGAAGCGCACGTCGCCCTGCGACAAATGCGGATCGGCGGCGTCGATATAGGGCGGATTGCTGGCGATCAGCGCGAAGCGCTGCCCCGAGACGGGCGTAAACCAGCTGCCCTGCAAGAATCGGACGTTGTCGATCTTCAGCTTGTGCGCGTTGTGCTGCGCCAGCGCGACCGCATCCGGCTGCACATCGACGCCGACTGCCGAACAATCCGGGCGCTCGCTGGCCAGCGCCAGCGCGATGGCGCCGGTGCCGGTGCCGAGATCGAGGAAATGACAGGGTTGCGGCGGCAGGCGCGCCAGCGCCAGCTCCACCAGGCATTCGGTATCCGGGCGCGGGATCAACGTTGCGGGCGAGACCGACAGCGGCAGCGACCAAAACTCGCGCTCGCCCACCAGATAGGCCACCGGCTCACCGCGTTCGCGGCGCGCCAGCAGCGTTTCCAACTGCTGTTGCTGCGGCGGCGTCAACAAGGTTTCACCGAACGCCATCAGGAAGGTTCTGGCCTTGCCGGTCACGAAACCCAACAGGATTTCCGCGTCGCGCCGGGCGCTGTCGCTGTGGGTCAAACGCGCGGCGGCGGCTTGCAGCCAGTGTTGATAATCCATCACTCTTGCTCGGCGGACAGCGCCGCCAGCTGATCGGCCTGATACTCCTGCACGATCGGCTGGATCAGCATGTCCAGTTTGCCTTCCATCACCTCGTCCAGACGGTAGAGCGTCAGGTTGATGCGGTGGTCGGTCACCCGCCCCTGCGGGAAGTTATAGGTGCGGTTGCGATCGGAGCGATCGCCGCTGCCCAGCAGGTTGCGGCGCGTGGACGCCTCGGCCTGCTGGCGCTTGGCCATCTCGGCGGCGCGAATGCGCGCGCCCAGCACCGACATCGCCTTGGCTTTGTTTTTGTGCTGAGAACGTTCGTCCTGGCACTCCACCACGATGCCGGTCGGCAGGTGGGTGATGCGGATCGCCGAATCGGTGGTGTTAACGTGCTGGCCGCCGGCGCCGGAGGAGCGGAAGGTGTCGATTTTCAGATCGCCCGGGTTGATGTCCGGCAATTCGGCCTCCGGCACTTCCGGCATCACCGCCACGGTGCAGGCGGAGGTGTGGATGCGCCCCTGGGATTCGGTTTCCGGCACGCGCTGCACGCGGTGGCCGCCGGATTCAAACTTCAGCTGGCCGTACACGCCGTCGCCGGAAACTTTGGCGATCACTTCCTTGAAGCCGCCGTGCTCGCCTTCGTTGGCGCTCATCACCTCGACGCGCCAGCGGCGGCTTTCGGCGTAGCGGCTGTACATGCGGAACAGATCGCCGGCGAAGATCGCCGCCTCATCGCCGCCGGTGCCGGCACGCACTTCGAGGAAGCAGCTGCGCTCATCGTCCGGATCTTTCGGCAGCAGCAACACCTGCAGCTGTTGTTCCAGCTCTTCGCTGGTCGCCCGCGCCTGTTTCAGCTCTTCCTGCGCCATCTCGCGCATTTCCGGATCGTCCAGCATCATTTCCGCCGTCTCCAGATCCTCCTGCACCTGACGCCATTCCAGGAAGCAGCGGCTGACGTCGGTCAGCTGCGCGTATTCTCGCGACAGCGCGCGGAACCGGTCTTGGTCGGCGATAACGCCGGCATCGCCGAGCAGCGCCTGCACTTCTTCATGGCGCTCTTGTAACGCTTCCAGTTTGGCAACAATAGAAGGCTTCATGCGTGGTAATAAACCCTGTTAATAGAGAAAACTAATGCTGATCCAGCCCGAGGCTGTCGCGTAATAACTGCAACCGCTCCACGTCGCCGTCGCCGGCGGCCTGCTGGAGGGATTTGGTGGGGGCATGAATAAGGCGGTTGGTCAGTTTATGGGCCAGCTCGTGAATAACCTGCTCCACGTTGGCACCCTGCGCGATGGCGGCCAGCGCTTTGGCCTCCATTTCTGCGCGGATCTGGTCGGCCTGCGAGCGGTAGTCGCGAATGGTTTCCACCGCACCCTGCGAACGCAGCCAAGCCATAAAGTTGGTGCTTTCCTGCTGCACGATCGACTCCGCCTGCACCGCCGCCGCTTTGCGCTGCGCCAGGTTGCTTTGAATGATGGCGTGCAGATCGTCCACGCTGTACAGATAAGCGTTGGCCAGCTTGCCGACTTCCGGTTCGATATCGCGCGGTACGGCGATATCCACCAGCAGCATCGGCTGGTTGCGGCGCGCTTTCAGCGCCCGCTCCACCATCCCCTTGCCGATGATCGGCAGCGGGCTGGCGGTGGAACTGATAATGATGTCGGCGTCCGCCAGGCGTTCGTCGATCTCCGGCAAGGTGATCACTTCCGCGCCAACTTCGTCCGCCAGCAGCTGCGCGCGCTCGCGGGTGCGGTTGGCGATGATCATGTGCCGCACTTTGTGTTCGCGCAGGTGGCGCGCCACCAGCTCGATGGTTTCACCGGCGCCCACCAGCAAGACGTTGAGATCGGCCAGCGATTCGAAAATCTGCCGCGCCAGCGTACAGGCGGCGAAAGCAACGGAAACTGCGCTGGCGCCGATTTCGGTTTCGGTGCGCACGCGCTTGGCGACGGAGAAGGATTTCTGGAACAGGCGCTCCAGCTCGCCGGACAGCGACTGGCCGCGTTGCGACTCGGCGAAGGCCTTTTTCACCTGGCCGAGGATCTGCGGTTCGCCCAGCACCAGCGAGTCCAACCCGCTGGCCACCCGCATCAGATGGCTGACCGCGTCGTTGCCCTGATGCCAGTACAGGCTTTTCTTCACCTCTTCCGGGCGCAGGTTGTGGTAGGCGCACAGCCAGGCGACCAGCTGCTCGAGCATGTGCTCCTGTTGCTCAACGCTGAGATACAGCTCGGTGCGGTTGCAGGTGGACAACACGACGCCGCCCTGCACCAACGGTTGTTGGAGCAAGCTGGTCAGCGCCTCATCGATGGACTCTGGCGAGAAGGTCACCCTTTCACGCAGAGAAACCGGAGCAGTTTTGTGATTTATACCTAACGCCAGCAGGGTCATTGCTTCGAGTAATACTTCTGTTGGTACGGGTTCTCGTTGAACGGCATTCTACTTGATGCGCGGGATCAATAAAAGTAACAACCGCATCTTCCGTTCAATCGCTGTCATAGACGACATCAATTAATGAATAAGTAATAAATACAGTGAGATGATTTATAATTTGACGGCATAACATACTGAATTTTAGCGCAAGATGCGGTATCCCGCGCAGGATTCGGTAAAACCTGCAGGCTATCCGCTTATAATCCGCGCGTTTACCACCCCAGCGTGCCGCAACGATAGGATGGATCCAAGATAAAAGAGACCTGTTGGCAAAAAACCTGCTTGGCCTGAAAATAAAAAAATACCGCACCGGCAAAGCACAGAAGCGAAATGATTATTCGCACCGCTATCTTCATTCGATTATTTCCCGCAACAAAAACCCCCGGCAGCATACCGAGACAAACATCAACCAAACGCTAACGGCGGCCCCCTGCCGTAACGAAAATTGTTGCGCCCGGGCAGCGCTACGAAACGATTGTGTTAATCTTAATGGCGACCCCGACGCGCGCGCCGGGTTGGCATTGCGCCGGTAAAAGCGGCAAGATTCAACGCGATGCAGCAAAAAATTGACGCGTCGCCGCCGCCCCGTTAGCGTGAGCGCTGAATCCGGGTTTCGTCGCGCATGCCCGCAAGGACAAAAGGACAAGAGAAAGTTATGCCAATACGCAAAGTTAGTTTGCTCCGTCTGATCCCGCTGGCCAGCCTGGTGTTGGCCGCCTGTACCACCACCAAGCCGAGCGGCCCGGCCACCAGCCCGACCTCACCGCAGTGGCGCGCCCATGAGCAGGCGGTGCAGCAGCTCAGCACCTATCAGACCCGCGGCTCCTTCGCCTACTTGTCTGATCAGAAAAAAGTCTACGCCCGCTTCTTCTGGCAGCAGTTCTCGCCGGAGCGCTACCGCCTGTTGCTGACCAACCCGCTGGGCAGCACGGAAATGGATCTCAACGTGCAGAAAAACGTGGTGCAGCTGACCGATAACCAGGGTAAACGCTACGTCAGCGATAACCCGGAAGAGATGATCCGCAAGCTGACCGGCATGGCGATCCCGCTGAACAACCTGCGCCAATGGATGCTCGGTCTGCCGGGCGAAGCCAACGATTTTGCGCTGGATGACCAATATCGTCTGAGCAAGCTGACCTACCAGCAGGGCGGCCAGACGTGGAAAGTGGATTACCAGGGCTACAGCACCGAGGTGCAGCCGACGCTGCCGAACCGCCTGGAGCTGCAGCAGGGCGACCAGCGCATCAAGCTGAAAATGGATAACTGGACGCTCAAATGATCCGCCAGTGGCCCTCCCCCGCGAAGCTCAACCTGTTTCTGTACATCACCGGCCGTCGTGAAGACGGCTATCACCTGCTGCAGACGCTGTTCCAGTTTTTGGATTACGGCGACACCCTGACCATTGACCCGCGCCAGGACGATCGCATTAACCTGCTGACGCCGGTCGACGGCGTGCCGGACGAGCAGAACCTGATCGTGCGCGCCGCCCGCCTGCTGCAGCGCTATTGCGATGAGCGCGGCCTGCAGACCGCTGCGCGCGGCGCCGACATCAGCATCGACAAGCATCTGCCGATGGGCGGCGGTTTGGGCGGCGGCTCCTCCAACGCCGCCACCGTGCTGGTGGCGCTCAACGAACTGTGGCGCTGCGGCCTTGGCGACGACCAACTGGCAGAGCTGGGGCTCAGCCTCGGCGCCGACGTGCCGGTGTTCGTGCGCGGCCACGCCGCTTTCGCCGAAGGCATCGGCGAGCGCCTGCAGCCGGCCGAACCGCAGGAAAAATGGTATCTGGTGGCCCATCCCGGCGTCGGCATCCCGACGCCGGTTATCTTCGGCGACGCCGAATTGAAAAGGGATACCCCGGTTCGCTCCTTAAATGAGCTGTTGCAGGCGCCGTACGCAAATGATTGCGAACCGATCGCAAGAAAACGTTTTCGCGAGGTTGAACAGCTTCTTTCATGGCTGTTAGAATACGCCCCGTCACGCCTGACTGGCACAGGTGCTTGTGTGTTTGCTGAATTCGACACAGAAATCGCCGCCCGTCAGGTGTTAAATCAAGCCCCGGAGTGGTTGCGTGGTTTTGTAGCGCGCGGCGTTAACGTCTCCCCACTACATCGCATTCGTTCCGGGCGGTTTGAGTCGTAGCTCAACGTTTCGCTGCGCAGGGTCATGCACACCTGGCCCTGTTATCCCTGCGCTGCCTGCGGTCTCAATTTTAGTTTTACATACCCGTATGTATATTGCGCCGGCGTCGCCGACTGCCCCTTGGCGATGTCGTATGACAATATCTTCTCTGGACGCAAGCCTGAGGTTCTTCTCGTGCCTGATATGAAGCTTTTTGCTGGTAACGCCACCCCGGAACTAGCACAACGTATTGCCAACCGTTTGTACACCAGTCTTGGTGACGCCGCTGTAGGTCGTTTTAGCGACGGCGAAGTGAGCGTGCAAATCAACGAAAATGTACGCGGCGGTGATATTTTCATCATCCAGTCCACCTGTGCCCCGACCAACGACAACCTGATGGAACTGGTTGTGATGGTCGACGCCCTGCGTCGCGCCTCCGCAGGTCGTATTACCGCCGTTATCCCTTACTTCGGCTATGCCCGCCAGGATCGCCGCGTGCGTTCCGCGCGTGTGCCAATCACCGCCAAGGTTGTCGCCGATTTCCTCTCCAGCGTAGGGGTTGACCGCGTTCTGACGGTGGATCTGCATGCTGAGCAGATTCAAGGCTTCTTCGACGTACCGGTAGACAACGTGTTCGGCAGCCCGATCCTGTTGGAAGACATGCTGCAGCAGAACCTGGAAAACCCGATCGTGGTTTCTCCGGACATCGGCGGCGTCGTGCGCGCCCGCGCCATCGCCAAACTGCTGAACGACACCGACATGGCCATCATCGACAAACGCCGCCCGCGCGCGAACGTTTCTCAGGTGATGCACATCATCGGTGACGTGGCAGGCCGCGACTGCGTGCTGGTCGACGACATGATCGACACCGGCGGCACCTTGTGTAAAGCGGCTGAAGCGTTGAAAGAACGCGGTGCCAAGCGCGTATTCGCCTACGCGACGCACCCGATCTTCTCCGGCAACGCCGTGGACAACATCAAGAACTCGGTGATTGATGAAGTGATCGTCTGCGACACCATTCCGCTGTCGCCGGAAATCAAGGCACTGAAAAACGTTCGCACTCTGACCCTGTCCGGCATGCTGGCTGAAGCCATCCGCCGCATCAGCAACGAAGAGTCGATCTCTGCGATGTTCGAGCATTGATGCGTCGTCTTTCCGGTGCGGCACCCACCGTGCCGGAAAGATAACGTGCCCGACAGCAGAAAAAGAAAAACCCGTTGGTGCGTGCGCAACAACGGGTTTTCTACTCGTAGTCCAACATGACCTCAGACCTTAATGCACGGCAGATATTCCCTTGCCCTGCTCTCGCTTCCCTTCTGATTTTTTAATCAATGCGACGAACGATGTTGGTCGTTGCGGCACCGTTTATCAAAGTGTTTTACCCACCAGTAGCGATCCGCCACCTGCTCGCGGCCGCCGATACGCGCGCCCACCAGCCACAACAGCGCGCCGACGAAGATGCTCATGATGGCACCGTGGGCGAAAAATTGCGGTAAATCGAACTGGGATACTTCAGCAATAATGGAGTATCCGACGCCGCCGATCATCACGACCAGCCCCAGTCCCATAAAAAAGTTGCCCATTCTGTCCGCGTGTCTACGTTTCATATGCCACCTCCATGATTGCCATGTGCCAACCGGGATAACGCTGCAACTTGTTAACCCACTTTGATAAGTTAAGTATAGTCCTTGTTGCGGCAAGGGGATTGCGGAGGCGATCACAAATGGTAAAGAATTATTGACACTTCTTAACACGGCGCTGAAAATTAGCGGACAAATTGAATTATTCAGCTAATGAATCATTCGTCTTTCTTACCTAAGACGATGGCGGAGATCGGATTTTGTCATTCGCCGCCCCGACAGGTAGACTAAGGCCCTTTCCATTACCCTGATCATAGCGAATCTCCCAGTGAGCAGTATTAAATTGATAGTCGGCCTGGCCAACCCGGGCGCGGAATACGCCCAGACGCGCCACAACGCCGGCGCCTGGTACGTCGATCTGCTGGCCCAGCGCCACAATCAGCAGTTGAAAGAAGAGAGCAAGTTCTTCGGCTACACCGCCCGCTTGAACCTGGCAGGCAACGACGTGCGCCTGCTGGTGCCGACCACCTTCATGAACCTGAGCGGCAAAGCGGTGCTGGCGATGGCCAACTTCTATCGCATCGAACCGAACGAGATCCTGGTGGCGCACGACGAACTGGATCTGCCGCCCGGCGTGGCCAAAATCAAGCTCGGCGGTGGCAACGGCGGCCACAACGGTCTGAAGGACATCCAGAACAAGTTCGGCAACAACCCGAACTTCTATCGCCTGCGCATCGGTATCGGCCATCCGGGTGACAAGAACAAGGTGGTGGGCTTCGTGCTCGGCAAGCCGCCGGCCAGCGAGCAGAAGATGATTGACGAAGCGATCGACGAGTCGCTGCGCTGCACCGAAATGCTGATGAAGGACGGGCTGGAAAAAACCGTTCAGCGCCTGCACAGCTTCAAGGCGCAGGCCTGAACCTTGCCGCAGCGGGCGCCCTGCCCGCTGCCTGCTTTTAGCCGCGCGGGTTGAAGGTTTCCTCTCCCACCCGGCGATCGTCGGCGGTGAAACCCTCTTCCGCCACGTAATACTGCGGATCGTCCAGCTCATGGCTGCAGAACGGCCCGGCGCGCTTAAGCAAGCGCACGCAGTCACCGCTCAGGTGGCGCAGGCGGATGCTTTTTCCCGCCGCCAGATAACGCGCCGTCAGCTTATCGATAGCCTCTACGCCGCTGGAATCCATCACCCGGGTGCCGGCAAAATCCAGCACCACATTCTGCGCATCGCTCTGCGGATCGAACAGCTCGGCGAAAGCGGCGGCGGAGCCGAAGAACAGCGGGCCATCCAGTTGATACACCGCCACGTCGCCCGCCACCTGCCGCTGGCGCACGCGGATGCGCGCTTGCTGCCAGGCGAACACCAGCGCCGAGATAATCA
Source organism: Serratia sp. BFP-2025 (assembly GCF_050880365.1). Taxonomy (NCBI): domain Bacteria; kingdom Pseudomonadati; phylum Pseudomonadota; class Gammaproteobacteria; order Enterobacterales; family Yersiniaceae; genus Serratia; species Serratia sp. BFP-2025. The sequence continues at coordinate 2,051,478 of NZ_JBPAFV010000001.1, forward strand.
CCCCGCTGATCACCGCCACCGCCAGATCGGTAAAGATGGTGATCAGCGTGACGATGATCATTACCAGCGCATCGGCTTTCGGCATGCGGCGCAAACGGCGCAGCGAGCTCCACTCGAAGGTGTTGTAACACACCACCAGCATCACCCCCGCCAGCGCCGCCACCGGCAACAGGCCGATATAGCGCGACAGGCTGACCACGAACAGAATCAACAGAATGGCGCCCACCGTGCCGGAAATGCGCCCGCGCCCGCCCGAGGTGAAGTTGATGATCGACTGGCCGATCATCGCGCAGCCGGCGAAGCAGCCGAACAGGCCGCATACCGCGTTACCGGCACCCTGTGCGATGCTCTCGCGGTTGCCGTTCCCCTTCTTGCCGCCCATTTCATCCAGCACCGTCATGGTCAGCAGCGATTCAATCAAACCGACCAGGGCGATCACCACCGCGTAGGGCAGCACTACCCGCACCATCTCCAGGGTGAACGGCGCCGTCGGCAGGCTGAAGTGCGGCAGCGCGCCGGAAATGTCCGCCAGATCGCCCACCCGCAGCGTGTGCAGATTGAGACCGATTGCCAACGCCGAGACCACCAGCAGCGCCGCCAGCGAAGACGGAATGGCTTTGGTCAGGCGCGGGAACAGCACCACCACCGCAATTGCCAGCGCCACCAGGCCGTACATCAGCGGCCCCTGCCCGGCGATCATCTTCAGCTGCGCCAACATGATGACGATCGCCAGACCGTTGACGAAGCCGTGGATCGCCGGCAGCGGCACCAGACGAATGAACTTGCCCAGCCGGAAGGCGCCGATCAGGATTTGAATCGCCCCGGCGAACAGCGTGGCCCACAGCACGTAACCCATGCCGTACTGCGCCGCCAGACTCATCAGCACCACCACAATGGAGCCGGCGGCACCGGAGACCATGCCCGGCTTGCCGCCGAACAGCGCCGTGACCAGGCCGATAATAAACGCGGTGTGCAAACCGACGATCGGCGAAAGACCGGCGACCAGCGAAAAGCCGACCGCCTCGGGGATCATCGAAACCGCCACCACAAAGCCCGCCAGGACTTCATTTTTAACGTCCGCGATCCTGACGTTACTCAGATTAAACATGCATTATTCACTTATGACAGATGACATCATCTCCCCGCGTAGCGGGTATGGGGAGCCGCAAGGGGCGGCAGACTGCAGGCGGGCACAACTCAGGGTGGCGTAGGCAAGAAATACATCCGGCGCGTTTCCTGTCGGTTAATCGGAATGGCCAGTATGGGTAAATGTGATCCAAATCTCAAATAAAAACCGGCCGCCCGCGCTGCGTTCGCCCCGGCCAAGCAAGTCTGATCGAGATAAACGCCCATTACGTGTATAATGGCGGCATTATTTTGCCCTTTATGCAGTCGATTAAACCTAACCGACTAATAGTTAAGATATTTAAGGTGATTACAACATGGGATTCAAATGCGGTATCGTCGGCCTGCCTAACGTAGGCAAATCCACCCTGTTCAACGCGTTGACCAAAGCGGGCATTGAAGCAGCCAACTTCCCGTTCTGCACCATTGAACCGAACACCGGTGTGGTGCCGATGCCCGATCCGCGTCTGGATAAGCTGGCCGAGATCGTCAAGCCGCAGCGCATTCTGCCAACTACCATGGAATTCGTCGACATCGCCGGCCTGGTGAAAGGCGCGTCTAAAGGTGAAGGCCTGGGCAACCAGTTCCTGACCAACATCCGCGAAACCGAAGCCATCGGCCACGTGGTGCGCTGCTTCGAGAACGACAACATCATCCACGTCAACAACAAGGTCGATCCGGCCGAAGATATCGACGTGATCAACACCGAGCTGGCACTGTCTGACCTGGACACCTGCGAGCGCGCCATCCACCGCGTGCAGAAGAAAGCCAAAGGCGGCGACAAAGACGCCAAGGCCGAGCTGGCGGCGCTGGAGAAATGCCTGCCGCACCTGGAAAACGCCGGCATGCTGCGCGCGCTGGACCTGACCGCAGAAGACAAGGCGGCGATCAAATACCTGAGCTTCCTGACGCTGAAGCCGACCATGTACATCGCCAACGTCAACGAAGACGGCTTCGAGAACAACCCGTACCTGGACACCGTGCGTAAAATCGCCGACGCCGAAGGCTCCGTGGTAGTTGCCGTGTGCGCCGCCGTGGAATCCGACATCGCCGAGCTGGAAGACGAAGAGCGCGACGAGTTCATGGCCGAGCTGGGCCTGGAAGAGCCGGGCCTGAACCGCGTGATCCGCGCCGGTTACGAGCTGCTGAACCTGCAGACCTACTTCACCGCCGGCGTGAAAGAAGTGCGCGCCTGGACCATCCCGGTCGGCGCCACCGCCCCGCAGGCGGCCGGCAAGATCCACACCGACTTCGAGAAAGGCTTTATCCGCGCGCAAACCATCGCTTTTGACGACTTCATCACCTACAAGGGTGAGCAAGGCGCCAAAGAAGCCGGCAAAATGCGCTCCGAAGGTAAAGACTACATCGTCAAAGACGGCGACGTGATGAACTTCCTGTTCAACGTCTAAGCCCTTCCCCGCAGCGTTTCTCTCCGCTGCCGGAAACGGAAAAATCCACGCTTCGGCGTGGATTTTTTATTCTCGGCAAGGAACCCGCCAGCGCTTAAAGCAGTGCGGCATCGTCCCAGCAGAAACCCTTATTTATTTAACCGCGCGAAAAGCGCCAGACCGTTATTTCGGTTGAAGCTTGCTTTTTGCGCATCAGTCAGGTTTGTTTCGGCGTCGAGAATATGATTAAACTTAGCGGCGACGGACTCCGGTGCATAAGGATAATCGCTGCCGAACAGAATATTATTATGATTCGCAAAGGTCAGCAGGCTGGAGAATGCATTCGGGCCGGAAGACAATGCGGTATCAAAATAAAAACGCTTAAACTTATCGTTCAATTCCTGAGCTGACGGCCCATTTGGATTAAGCGACTCCGCCAGCAATGTAAAACGCAAAGCGGCATAAGGCAGGAAGCCGCCGGCATGCGAAAGAATAATTTTCACGTCAGGATAATTGTCCATAACGCCGTTCAGCACCATATGGACGGCATTGCGGGTAGTATCAAACGGATAATCAACCAAGGGGCCAGGAACGCCATCCAGCAAATCCATGATGGGATGACCAGGGTGAATGAAAACAACGGCAGAGCGTTGGTTAAGCGCCGCCCAAAGCGGAGCCCACTTTTTATCCCCTAAATAAACCCCTTCATAGTTGGTTAATAACACCACGCCATCGGCTTTCAGCACATCCAGTGCATACTCAACTTCACGCACCGCCCCCTCAACGTCCGGCAACGGCACAGTCGCGAAGTTGCCAAACCTCGTGGGGTATTTCGCCACCAGATCCGCCGTATATTCATTGACTTTCCTGGCCATATCGCGGCGCGCCTGGCCTTCCCAGCCAACCACGCTTGGCGCGGTTAACGACAAGACGCTGGTCGCTATTTGCTGTCTGTCCATATAGCGCAGATGGTCGTCCGCCGTCCATTTGGGCAAGGTCCATCCGGACGGATCGCCGCCGTGGCTCGGCAGCGCACTGCCCCAAAAGGGCGGAACCAGGTGAGTATGAACATCGATTCTGGCTAATGAATTCATTTAGCGCCTCCACTATATATATTTGTTCGTTGGAAACATATAGCAACACGCTGAGTGTTGTTGACTAGCCCGCATTTCAGAAATAACCTACACTTTAACGCGAGTTCTATTAGAGGGTATTTTCATGGGCACTATATATCCAATTCATTTTTTTGAACGACTGATACAGGAATCTAATCCATGAATTTTCGCCATATCCAGGCATTCCTGGCCCTCGTTGAAGAAAAACACTTTGGCAAAGCGGCCAAACGCATTCATATTACGCAGTCGGCTTTCAGCATGCAGATAAAAGCGCTGGAAGAAGAGATTGGCGCACCACTTTTTATTCGTAACAACCGCAATGTAGAACTCACCGAAGTGGGAGAGATATTTTTAAAGAATGCGCCGGATATTTATGAAAAAATAAAAAGCACGCTTGACGAAACCAAAGCGGCGGCGAAAGGTGAGAATGGCAATGTGCGCATCGGATTTGTCGGCAATGCCGTGGCGGCAGGATTAGTCACCGCCGATATTCATCGATTTAAAGCAGAGCATCCCGGCGTAAACTTCCGCGCCAAAGAGATGTCTTACTGGAAACAAATCGATGAGATCGTCAACGGAAATATCGACGTCAGCTACTGCCCCAATCTGGATCTCAACATCCCACCGGAGCTCGGCTTTATAGCCATAAAAAAATTTGACTGGGTTGTCGTGATTCAGGAAGACTCCGATCTGGCGAAAAAAGAGGCCTTGAACAAGGAAGACCTCTCTGGACGAGACTTTATCATCTACTCGGAAAACAGCGGAGACGATGGCCAGCTTCGTATCCTGAACGCCATTATTGAAGAAGACATCAAGGTGGCCTATCGGTTGGACAGCACCTTAAGCGTGCTCGCCATGGTGGCCTCCGGCCTGGGCATCGCCATCGTTCCCTCAACGCTATCCTCAATCAAACTGCCTAACATCACCTACAGGCCGATCCCCGCCGTCGATAACGCAACTGAGGTTTTTTTCATCTATCGCAAGAATGAAAAATCCGCCATCGTTAATGCATTCATAGCCGATGTACAACATAACCTATGAGGCCTGCCGGGTTACTCTCACAGCCCCCACGCGGTGATGCCGCTTCTGTTTAAGCGAGATAATAACCCGGCACTCATTGTCGCCTTTAAGCATCGGATATTCCGCCAGCGCCGCTACCCTCCCACACCGAAGGCCGGTTCTCCTTGCGCCACCGCTCTCCCGCCGCCGTCCCCGGTACCGGCGGTTTTAAACCTTCGATAGTCCACAGCGAGAACGGCGTTTCGTCCACATGCAGCTCCCAGCGCAGCCCGCGTGCGGCGATGTAGGGTTGCAGGATGCGGGTGCAGGCCGCCAGAAATTGCTGCTGCTCCGCGTCGTTGTCCATGGCGCGCGCGATATGGTCGATGGTCACCCGCACGAAGTCATCGGCCGGTTCGCCGCCGAGATAGGCCGAACCTGTCGGCAACGCATGGAAGAAGACGTTGACGTAGAAACGCGGCAAAAAGTCCTGGTACAGGGCGGTGACCTGCTGCGCAATCGCGCGTTTATCGGCAGCGCTGAAGGCCGGTTCGGGGTGGTAGATCTGCCACAGTGGCATCGCGTTATCTCCTCGGTGTGGGCGTGGGCTATCAGCAACCGCTTTGATCGGTAGCCGGTTTAAAACATTAACTCCAATAATTAGAGTAATAACTCCAATTATTGAAGTTATCAAGCGAAGGCGATAAAATTATCGGCATTCCGGTGGCAAGCAGAGGCACAACAGGATGAAGGCAAAAGATTTTGAAGGCATGACGTGTTCGGTGGCCCACGTGCTGTCGGCGTTGGGCGATCGCTGGGGCGCTATCCTCATGCGCGATCTGCTGCTGGGGCTCTCGCGTTATGACGATCTGCGCCAGTCGACCGGCATCACCAACAGTACGCTGGCCAATCGGCTCAAAGCGCTGGAAAGCGAAGGCCTTATCGAAAAGCGGCAATACCAGACCCGCCCCGATCGCTATGAGTATCTGCCGACGGAGAAGGGAAAAGATCTCGGGCTGCTGGTGATGGCGATGATTCAGATTGGCGACAAGTGGAATCTGTCCGAGCTGGCCGGGCCGCCGCTGCGCGTGGTCGACCGCATGACCGGCCACCCCGCCACCCTGCGCGTAGTGGATGCCGTGACCGGCGAATCGCTGCCGCCGCAAAGCCTGGCGCTGGCGGCCGGGCCCGGCGCCGATGAGATCACGCGATGGCGGCTGGCCGTCGGCCAGGCCCGATAACGGCGCTACAGCAGCGCAATCATCTTCAACAGTTCCACCCGATTGCGAATGCCGAACTTTTTGCCGGCGTTATTGAGGTGCGAATAAACGGTTTTCGGATGCAGGTTTAGCCGCCGCGCGGTCAGGCGGATATCTTCCGTACGGGCGGTTTCACACAGCACCGCCGCCTCGCCAGGCGTGATCGCCGCCGCCCGATGCCGGTTCATCACGCGCCGCTCACCTTCCTCCTCACGGCGGACCAGCGCCGTGCAAGTCTCTCGCACCATCTGCAACGCTTCCCGTTTGTGCAAAATCGCATCCGGCTGCGCCGCAGCGATAAACGCCAGAATCAGCGGCGAAGTCTTATCGACGAAGAACAGTAATCTCACGCCGTTATATTCACGGCGGGTATAATTAATGAATTTCAAATAGGCTTCGAACCGGTAAATCTCATGGGGAAAGTCCATGATAATTAAATCAGGCGCCGGGCTTATATTTTTAACGATGTTAATATCTGGCGAGGATAAGGTTATCACCCCGCCGCCCAATAATGCCTTCATTCCCAGCCGGCACAGCGGCGAGCCGTCGATATAAATCACTCTCACTTTAATTCTCCTTATCAGCATGGCAGCATGCTTCCACACCTCAGGCGACTTGTCGCCGTTCTTTTTTGGGGTAATTCGCCGGCAAAGCACACCAATAAAAAACATCTTGATAACATGTTTTTCAAATAATCACGCAACCGCCAGTACGTTGATTAATCCGCAAAAAAGGCATGAATGTTTCAAATTATTTCCATCACAAAATCCGGCGATCCAATAAAAACGCAACGCAATGATATAGATCTATTTTCCATTTTGTATGATATAAGCAAAAATGAAAATAAATGTAACAACCCACACCACCGCCTTATTACCATGCGGAAAACACCTATAGGGAAAATTCTTAGTTTGTTAGGATGAAAATCCATGTTTGCCGACGCGTTTAAAAAACAATTGCGCAACATGATTAACCCACAACCGCACGTCAGTAATTTATTACTGTCAGGAAAGCTTTTATCTAAAGTTAATTAAAGGGCATTTCACATGAATGTTAAATTAGTCGCATTATCCCTGCTGGCTCTCTCCGGCGCCTGTGCGGCCGCCTCGTCCAATACGGTGCAATTCAAAGGCGAAGTCAGCACGCAAACCTGTTCGGTGAATATTAACGGCAACCAATCCAACCCGGTAGTGCTGCTGCCGACCGTCGCCGCCAGCAAACTCGCCACCAAAGGCGCCACCGCCGGCGACACCACCTTTACCGTTAACGTGACGGGCTGCGCGGCGGCGACCAGCGATACGGCGATCAAAACCGTGCTGGCGGGCAACAACCCGACCACCAACGGCAACCTGGGCAACGCGGGCGATGCCGCCAAGGTGTCCATTCAACTGCTGGACAGCGACGCCACCACGCCGCTGTCGTTCGCCAGCGGTTCGACCGTCACCACGTCGGCGATGACGCTGGCGAAAGACGCCACCTCCACCTCGCAGAACCTGGTGGCCCGCTACTACGCGGAAGACACCGGCGTAGCGGCCGGTTCGGTGATCGCCACCGCCCAGTTCGCCATTAGCTACAAATAAGCCGGCGTCAGGCGCCATACCTGTTGATGCCAGCGCCGTTCCTTAGTGGACGGCGCTGAATGACTCGCTCCCTTTATCGGTTCACGTTTATGCCGCAGATATCCCGTTCCGCCCGCCGATGGGCCGCCCTGTCGCTTTGCCTGATGAGTTTTGCCGCCACCCACGCCTTGGCCAGCGTAACGCTGCTCGGCAACCGCGTGATCTACCCCGCCGAGGCGCGGGAGAAAACGCTGCAGTTCACCAACGATGACGGCGTCCCGGCGCTGATGCAGATCTGGCTCGACATCAACAACCCGCAGTCCACGCCGGAAAACGCCGATGCGCCCTTTGTCGCCTCGCCGCAAATCTTCCGCATGAATCCGCACAGCGGGCAAATGGTGCGGTTGTCGTTCGTCGGTCAGCCGCTGGCGCGCGATCGCGAATCGCTGTTCTACCTTAACTTCCTGCAGGTGCCCGCCGTACGGCAGACGGACAACGACAAGAACAAACTGCTGCTGGTGGTCACCAATCGGCTGAAGGTGTTTTATCGCCCCGCCGGGCTGGCCGGCGACGCCAACCACGTCATCGATCGCCTTAGCCTGCGCCAGGTCGGCAACGCGCTGCGCGTCGACAACCCAACCGGCTACTACGCCAACGTCAGCCAAGCGGTCATCCTGAGCGGCGCGAAGCGCAGCGCCATTCCGCAGGCGGATCTGATACCGCCGTTTTCACAGGCCAATTGGCCGGTGAACGGGGAGGTACGGCAGGTCGCACTGCGCGTCATCAATGACTATGGGGTGGAAATCACGCGCACCCTGAACGTCGCGCGCTGAAACCAGACAGGGAGGTTCCCATGTTCGATGTCCGCAAGGCGACGCCGCTGCCCGCACGCTGGTGCTGCGCGCTGCTGGCGCTGCCGCTGGGCTGCGCCGCCGCCGACGGCTATACCTTCGATCCCGCGCTGCTGCGCGGCAGCGTGCTGAGCAACAGCGCCCTGAGCCAGTTCAACCAGCAGGACGCCGTCGCCCCCGGCAGCTATCAGATCGATCTGTACCTCAACGGCCAGTTTCTCGAGCGCGACCAAATTCGCTTCGTGCGCGCAGGCCAGCAGGTGCTGCCCTGTTTCGATCGGCCGCAGCTGACGCGCTTCGGGCTGAAGAACCCGCCGGCGGCCGAGGCGGAATGCCTGCTGCCCGGCCGGGATCTCAAAGACATCACGGTGAACGCCGATATCTCGCGGCTACGGCTGGATCTCAGCGTTCCGCAGGCGCTGTTGAACGGCCGGCCGCGCGGCAGCGTCAACCCCGCCAGCCTGGACAGCGGCGAATCGATGGCCTTCGTCAATTACAACCTCAACCAGTACCACGTCAGCTACCGGCAGGGGCAAACCCGCGATCTCGACTCGACCTACGCCAACCTGAACGGCGGGTTCAACCTCGGGCTATGGCGCTACCGCCAGCAGTCCAGCTACCGCTACGATCGGGAGTTCGGCGGTCACCTGGACACCAGCCGCCGCTACGTGCAGCGCGCAATCCTGCCCTGGCGCAGCGAAATGCTGTTGGGCGAAGGCTTTACCGACGGGCACTTCTTCTCCGGCCTGGGCTTTCGCGGCATTCAGCTCAGCTCGGACGATCGCATGCTGCCGGATTCCCAGCGCGGCTATGCGCCGGTGGTGCGCGGCGTGGCGAAAAGCAACGCGCGCGTGACGGTGCTGCAGGGCAAAAGCACGCTGTATGAAACCACGGTGGCGCCGGGGCCGTTCGCCATCAACGATCTGTACGCCACCAACTACGCCGGCGATCTCACCGTGGTGGTGACCGAAGCCGACGGCAGCGTCAGCACCTTCACCGTGCCGTTCGCCGCGGTGCCGGAATCCATTCGCCCCGGCCAGTCGCGCTACTCCGCGATCGTCGGCCGTTCCCGCTACGTCGGCGACAACGATCTGTTCAGCGAAGTGACCTGGCAGCACGGCCTGACCAACGCTCTGACCTTCAACCTCGGCAACCAGCTGGCGGACGGCTATCAGGCGGTAATGCTGGGTGGCGTGTACAGCAGCTGGCTGGGCGCCTTCGGCATGGATACCACCTATTCCCACGCCAGCCTGCCGGACGGCGGCGCCTCCGGCTGGATGCTGCACCTCTCTTACAGCCGAACCTTCAGCCCGACGGACACCACGCTATCCATCGCCGGCTACCGCTACTCTACCGAAGGCTTTCGCGATCTCAGCGACGTGCTCGGCGTGCGGCGCGCCGCCGTTACCGGTCAAAACTGGCAGTCCGACTCCTACCGCCAGCGTTCGCGTTTCGAGGTCGCCGTCAATCAGGGCATGGGCGCGTTCGGCAGCCTGACGATGTCCGGTTCGACTCAGGACTACCGCGACCAGCGCGGCCGCGACAATCAGCTCCAACTGGGCTGGGGAAAAACCTTCGGCAACGGCGTGGCGCTTAACCTCTCCGTCACCCGCACTCGCAGCCTGGGCTACAGCAACGGCGACTACCGCGGCTACGGGCCGCTGGATAACGTCTACAGCGCGCCGCTGGCGCAGAACGCGCAGACCGTCACCGCCCTGTCGCTGAGCTTCCCGCTCGGGCGCTCATCATCCGCCCCCAGCGTCTCGCTGCTGGCCAATCATAGCCAGGGTCAGGGCGGCAATTATCAGGCTGCGCTCTCGGGCAGCGTCGGCGACGAACAGCCGGTCAGCTACGGCCTGAACTTCACCACCGACGACGATCGCCAGCAAAGCATCTGGGGCGGCAACCTGCAAACCCGTCTGCCTTACGCCAACGTCACCGGCTCGTTCTCCACCGCGCGCCAGTATCGACAAGGTTCCCTGTCGCTGCAGGGCGCCGTGGTGGCGCACCGCGGCGGCGTGACATTAGGGCCGTATGTCGGCGACACCTTCGCCCTGATCGAAGCGCCCGGCGCCAGCGGCGCACGGGTGATGGACGGCCAGGGCGCGCGCGTCGATCGCTTCGGCTACGCCCTGGCGCCGTCACTGGTGCCCTATCACTACAACACCGTCGCGCTGAACCCCGAGGGCATGAACGACAAAGCGGAGCTGGAAGACGGCCAGCGGCGCGTGGCACCGTACGCCGGCGCCACGGTGCGCCTGCGCTTCAACACCGTGCGCGGCCAGGCGCTGCTGATCACCGCGCAGCGGCCCGATAACGCGCCGATCCCGATGGGCGCCAACGTGTTGGACCCAGCGGGCAACAGCGTGGGCATGGTCGGCCAGGCCAATCAGGTGTATCTGCGCAGCGATCGGAGCGCCGGCGAACTGACGCTGAACTGGGGCGACGCGCCCGGCCAGCAATGCACGCTGCATTACCGCCTGCCCGCCGGGGAAGACAGCCCGATTCAGCGGCTCAGCGCCCCGTGCCGCTAGCCCGTAAAACTTATTCTCAGGAGAGACGATGAAACGCATTGCTTACCCGCTCGCCGCCCTGGCGTTGCTCGCCCTGTCGCTGTTCGGCGCGCCCGCCGCGCTGGCCCAATGCACCCGGGTTTCTCCCGCGATCGATTCCGGTTGCGATCCCTGCGGGGTGGGCACGGCGCTGGGCCGGGTCAACCTGACCAGCACTTACCTGCAGCCCATCGGCACGCCGCTCGGCACCAGCGTGTTCGATCTTACGTCCGGCACACGCTACCCCGATCCCAACAAAGTGCTGTATGAATGCGACGCCAGCGATGCGGGGCAGATCTATGAAGTCTTCGCCACCAACGGCGACGATCGCGTCGGCGGCTATTACGATCTGGGCGCCCAGGACGGCAACCCCAACTACTACGCCACCTACTTCCCTTACGTCGGCATCCGCCTGACCCATCTGGATTCCGGCAAGGTTTTTACCCGCTACTGGCAGTCGGCGCCGATTACCCGCTACGCCACCGTCGGCAGCAAAATTCAGATCCGGGTGAAAGACTTCAGCGCCATCCGCGCCGATCTGATCCGCATCAGCTCGCTGCCGGGCGCGGGCGCCAGCAACTATTGCGGCTACAGCGCCGGCAACCCGCTGGTGGGCATGGCCTCGACCACCGGCAATTCGAACTATACCTGCACGCAGCCGAACGGCTATGTCACCTTTCAGGGGCCAGGTATCGCTTCGGATCCTATCGGCAGCGATTCCGCCACCAACTACGCCACCTGGGGCACCGGGCGCTGGAACGCGATGGGCATGGGCACCGCACCGATCTCCTCATTGACCTATACCGCCACCTGCGTGGCGCGCAACGTCACGCCGCTGGTGATCCTGCCGACCATCTCCGTCAGCCAGTTGACCGCCGGGCAAACCTCACAGGCGCAGCTCACTATCAATATCGAATGCGACAACGCCGCCGTGTCCGGCGTCAGCAGCAACAATACCGCCCTCGGCCTACAGGTGCCGTATGAAAGCTATGTCGCGGCGCAGCAGCTCGGGCTGGTCAGCGCCAACGGCGGCGTGAGCTACCTGCTCTCCAGCGGCTACGGCACCGACAGCAGCGTCGCCACCGGCGTGGGCATCGCGCTCGCCAACGCCGGCAACGGCGCGCCGATGAATTTCGTCGGCTGGGCGCGCTGCAGCGCCGGGCAATGCCCGCAGGGCAACGACGCCGGCTGGTACCCGGTGCTCAACGGCGCCAGCGGCGGCGGCAGCACCGCGGCGGGCTTTACCCACTACACCACCCAGCTCACCGCCACGCTCGCCCGGCTGCCCGGACAAACCGTCACCGCCGGCAAAGTGGACGCCAGGGCCTACGTTTGGGTTAAGGTGCAATGATGAGAAAGAAATATCTGACGATGGGATGCGCCCTGCTGCTGGCGCTGGCGGCCATGGGTGCGCAGGCGGGCATCATCGCCTCCGCCACGCGGGTGATTTTCCGCGAAGGCGACACGGAAAAAACCCTGATGTTGCTCAACACCAACGGCTATCCGATCGTGGCGCAAACCTGGGTCGATAACGGCGACGTCAACGCCGCCCCCGAACTGTCCCGCGCGCCGTTTGTCACCCTGCCCAGCGTTTTCGCCCTGCCGCCTTCGGCGCTGAAAGGGCTGCGCATCCTGTTTGCCGGCGCTAACCTGCCCGCCGACCGGGAGTCGGTATTCTGGCTCAACCTGTATGAGATCCCGCCTAACCCGCCGACCACGCCGCCGCTGGCGTCGCGCGTGACGCTGGCGATGAACACGCAGATGAAGATCTTCTACCGGCCCAGAGCGCTGCAGGGGAAAGCCGAGAACGCAGCCGAGGCAGTTTCGTTCACGCTGCAAAAATCACCGGGCGGCTATCTGCTGCGCTGCAAAAACCGGTCTGCGTTCTATCTCTCCTTCGCCCGCATAAGCGCACACATAGGAAAACGTGATTACCCGGTGCGGCAAGAAAGCGACATGATGACCGCGCCGTTCAGCATACGGGATTATCACCTCGACGGCGTTGCAGCGCCGACACTCCCTTCTCAGGTCACCGTTCAGGCCACTCTCATCAACGACCAGGGCCAACAGATCGTCAAGCCATACACAGCAAACCCATAACGATAAAAAGCAGCACATTTTTTTAAGTACAGGAAATAGGGAAAATGAGTCTAAGCAGATTCCAGCTACAGTTTCATCTGGAGAAACAGGCCAACATCATCAGACAGTCACCGGCGTTCCACGCCGCCATCGTCAAGCACGGGGAGTTATTGAAAGAGACCTACAAAAAACATCCGCTGTTTTACAAAATCATCTTCAGGAACAGCCGGTTCATTATTTGTTCCACCATCCTGTCCATTTATTACCACCAGCCCGCCGCCGGGTTGAAAGACATCAAGGCCTTTTTTAAAGGGAAGAATATGATCAGCGAGAATTCTCTGGATTCCTTTCTGTTCTTCTTGCGGGTCGGCCGTCGGCTGGAGGTCAAACCCTGCGAATATGACAAACGCCAGCTGCGCTATAGGCCGACGCCGAACGCACTGGCGGAAACCCAGGCGCTGATCGCCTCGATGGCGCGGCCCTATCAGGCGCTGGCACCGCAGATGCCCATCGCGGCGCTGCTGGCGGAGCCCGACTTTCTGCCCGCCTTTTTCGCCGCCTACGGGCAGCTGATGCTCAAGGAGATCTACCTGATCGATCTGGTGCCGCAATCCGCGCTGTTTATCAGCAAAGACGCCGGCCACATGGTGCTGCTGATGCTGCATATCGAAAGCATCCGGCAGAACTCCCCCTTTCTGCTGCTCTCCTCGGCGAAAATCGCCAAGTCGTGTTCCGTCTCCCGCGCGCACGTGAATCGCATCCTGCAGGCGGCGGAAAAATCCGGCCTGCTGACCACCACCAATAACGTGGTGATCGAACTCAACAGCTCGTTCTTTATCATGGCGGAGCGCTATTTCAGCCTCTATTTCGCGATGGTCGAATGCGGGCTTGAACGGGTTTGGCACACGCCGCAGCCCGCCGAAAGCCCCTGAGTCGCTTCACCGTTCATGCAGCACCTTATCGATCAGCCCCCAGGCCGCCGCTTCGTCGGCGGTCATAAAGCGATCGCGATCCAACGCCTGCTCCACCGCTTCATCGCTCAGGCCGCAATGTTGGGCGTACAGCCGGATCACCCGAGCTTTGGTGCGCTTCATCTCTTCGGCGTGGATCAGGATATCGGACGCCTGCCCCTGAAAGCCGCCCAACGGCTGGTGCACATGCAGGCTGGCGTTAGGCAGCGCCATGCGGTGCCCCGGCTCGCCGGCCATCAGCAGGAACGAGCCCATCGAGCGTGCGGTGCCCATGCACAGCGTATGCACCGGCGCGCGGATGTACTGCATGGTGTCGTAAATCGCCAGCCCGCTGGTGATCGCCCCGCCCGGCGAGTTGATGTACAGGTGGATCGGTTTTTCCGGATTTTCCGCCTCCAGAAACAGCAGCTGGGCGCACAGCATTTCGGCCACGTCGTCGTTGACTTCGCCATTGAGAAACACGATTCGGTCGCGCAGCAGGCGCGAGTATATGTCAAAGGAACGTTCTCCCCGGCTGGTCTGTTCCACCACCATTGGGACGAGCATCATCTTCTCACGCATCGGTGAACTCCTGGGTTGGCAACAAAGGGAAGTGTGTTTAACGCGTCAGGCGGCGCGCATCACCGTTGTCGGGCCGTCGTTGGCGGCGTCTGGCTGGTGGATAATCCGCAGCACACTGCCGCCGTCGGCGTTCGGCACAATCTGCAGGGTCACGACGCTTTCGAGAAACGGCGGTTGGTCGTCGCGCAGACGGTAGCTCACCGCCTCGCCCGGCGTGGCGGCCAACGGTTCAGCCTGCGCCAGGTCGCCGGTCGGCAGCCATTGCTCGCGCAGCTCGGGAATGCTGAGCGCCCGCCACACTTTTTCCGGCGGCGCATCAAGCGAATATTCCAACACCAGCCGGTCGTGCGGCGGCGGCTCAGCCCGTTTGTTCATTGATCCATGTCCTTCAGCAAGGTTTGCAGCGCCTCGATGCGCGCCGGCCAATAAGCGCGGTACTTCGCCAGCCACTGCGCGATCTGCGCCAGCCCGTCCGGGTCGACCTGGTAATTGACGCAGCGCCCCTGCTTCGCCTCGCACACCAGCCCGGCGTTGCGCAGCACCGCCAGGTGTTGCGACATCGCCGATTGGCTGATGGGCAGCCCTTCGCGCAGCGCGCTGGCGTTCATGCTACCGGCGGCGAGTTTGTCGAAGATGCTGCGGCGGGTCGGATCGGCCAGCGCCTTGAAGATGTCATTTTCGTTCATACAAACACATTAGTACTCACTTATGTATTATGCAAACGCAGAGGCAGGATTATTTACGCAAGGCGAGACTCCGCGCCGGGGCGCGGAGTCGATAGGTGAGCAATTACAGCGGTTTATTGCATGCGGGCGTGGTCAGCGCGGGTTGACCGGCAGGCGCCCCCTCCTGCGCTTCCAGCGCGAGACGCGCCAGCGGCATGTCTTCGTGGTAGCGCGCTTCGGCGTTCAGGCTCTTCGAGTAGCGGTTGTACTTCCACCAGGCGTAGCCGAGGAACACCACCAGCCCGCCGACGTTATAGAACACGATGGTCATGATGCTGGCGCCGGTCGGGAACGTCGAGGCGAAGAAGCCGACGGTGAAGATGGCGATCAGCACGCTGACGATGGCGATGCCCTGCAGGCGCGAGCCCATTTTGAAATCGCGCGCCACCCGGTCGTACTTCAGCCGCAGATTCAGGTAGGCCAGCATGATGAACAACGGCGGCAGCATCGAAGCAGCGGCGGTCATGTTGATCAGCGTATTCATCAAATCCTGCACGCTGCTGGAACCCAACGTCGGGATCAGCATCAGCGGGATGACGATGAAGAACTGGATCCAGGCGGCGCGCGTCGGCACGCCGTGCCGGTTCAGGCGGATGGTTTTCTCGCCGAAAATGCCCTTCGGGATCTCGGTGAAGAAAATCTTCACCGGCGCCGCCGTCCACATCAGCAGCGAGCCGAACATGGCGGTGAAGGAGACGATGCCGACAAAGCGGTTCATCAACACCGTCGGCAGGCCGAAATGCGCCGACAGGCCTTCGAACACCTGCACCGTGCCGCCGGTAAAGTGCAGGTCGGTGCGATGCACGAACACGTTGATCAGCAGCGAAGACACCGAATACAGCACGCCGATGAACAGCCCGGAAACGATGATCACCTTCACGAAGGCGCGGCTGCCGCCTTTCACATCGTTCACGTACACCGCCACGGATTCCGCCCCGCCCGCCGCCTGGAAGATCCAGGCGGTAATGCCGAGGAACGCCCAGTTGAAGTTCGGCGTCATCGCCTGCACGTTGATCGGATCGGCCGGTTCGATGCCGCCCAGCACCGCCGCGCCCGCCAGGATGATGTAGGAAAACGTCAGCAACAGCATCAGCGACGAGGTGACGGAGGTCATCGGCCCCAGCAGTTTCGCGCCGCTGTTGGAGATGTAGGTCGAGAAGGCGAACAGGAAGATACTGATGATCGCCGTGGTCAGCGGGGTAAACACATAGTCATAGCCCAAGAACGCGTACGAGGCGTAGGCGATGACGCGCGGCAGCAGCGCGGTGAAGAAAAACAGATTCACGAACCAGTAGGTGTAGGCGGTGATAAACGCCCAGCGCCCGCCGAGCGCGCTTTTGACCCAGGCATAGACGCCAGCCTCGGAGTTGCGGTTGAGCGAGACGAACTCGGCGATGATCAGGCAAAAGGGAATGAAGTAAATGATCGTCGCCACCAGGAATACCGGCGACGAGGCGATGCCGAGCTGAATATTGTTGTTGATCACGTTGTTGAAACTGAACACTGCCGCAAACGTCATCGACAGCAGACCAAACTTGCCGATGGTGTTTCTGTTCGACGCAGCCATAGAGATTCTCCGAATGGTGTAGGGGACTTCGGTTTGTTGTTATCGATCGGCGGTCGCGCTATTTGTTGATGAAATAGCTGTCTTCCACCGTCACTTTTAAAATGACTTTTTTTACCTTGCCGCTTTCTTTGAAGCGGTGAGCCTGGTGGTTTTCGAAGATCACCACGTTGCCTTTACCAACCCGGCGCCTCTCGCCTTCGCCGCTGAAAAACTCGCGGTCGGTTTCGTCCTGATAGGGCGCCACCGTCGCCAGCGTCCGTTTGTCGGCGACTTCGACGATCTCTTCTCCCTCGAGGTAGTAGTGCACGTCGAAGTAGCGGCGGTTGCCCTCCAGCCAGCCGTGCTGCCGGCCGGCGCCGACGCTCAGCCGATACGTCAGCGAGTCGCCGATCGAATGGCACACGTTCGGGCTGATGCGATCGACATTGGCGATCGCCTCCATGCAGCGCAGCCATTTCTTGCCGCTGTGATAAATGCGCTGAAACTCCGTCAGGGATTCGAGAATGATCATGCGTTTTCCTCCGCAGACTGCGGGTGATGAGGGGCCGGCGCGAAGTCATAACCGGCGAGCGCGGCGCCGTCCGTTTGCCGGCCGTCGAACGGCACCAGCGTGAAGCCGTAGCTGAACGGCGCCAGATAGACCCGGTGGGTGTCCAGCACCTCGGAACCCCAGGAGTTGGAGCCGAGGCCGAGCACCTGATCGTCCAGGTTCAGCGTTAGGCAATCGTCAGGCTCCAGCTCGTTGATGTGCTGGGCCTGATGCAGCATCTCGGCGCTGTACGGCCACAGGCTGAAGTTGATCGGCCGCCGCGGTTGGATGAAGATCTCCTTGCCCGCTGCGTCCTGCAGGCTCAGCCAGCGCACGTCCTGCCGATTGCCGTTGTCCTGCGGGAACGGATAGTGTTCGAACAGCGCATCGGCGTGCTGCCGGTAGCGGCCGATAAGGTTGGCCCGGCAGCTGTCGCGGTAGTTCTCACCCGGCCCGCGGCCGTAGTATTCCACCTGCTCGAAGCGGCGGCTGATGCCGAAATCGAGACCGATTTTCGGGATCACCTGCCGGAAATCGCCGTAAGGCTCCCCGGCCAGATCCAGGCTGACGCAGCCCTGCGGAGAGATGCGCCAGCGATAGGTGCAGCGCATGCCGAAGTCGAACACCGGCGGCGCGATCAGGCTGTACACCTCGATCAGCAAATCGTCTCCCTGCCATTGTCGGCTAAGGCGGCGGAAATGCTGTTGCATGATGGGGAAGTGATACGGCAACCAAATCCCCTCATATTCCTGTTTATGGTTATCGATCACCGGTTTGAAGAAGGTGATGCGCGGCGCGCGTCCCACTATTTCTTCATCGTCTACCCGCCACGACAGCAGTTCGCCGCTCAGCAGCGAGAACACCAGCTGGAACCGGCCGCCGCTGACGAGCAGCTGATGATTTTCCTCGCGGCATTGCAGCGCCGGCGCATCGACCACCGGTGGAGCCGGTAGCCGCTTCGCCGCCTGGCGCAGATGCTGGTAATGCCCCAGCCGCTGGCCGCTCTCGCTGTAGCGGGTGGCGCTGTCCTTATGCACCGCCACGTCGATCAGCGTTTCCCCCGGCCCCAGCGCCAGCACCGGCAGGTGCATGTCTTCGCTCTCGCCCGGCTGCAGATGCGGCAGCTTGAATTCGTAACTCGCCACCTGGCGGCCGTCGGTCTTGACGCTGACCTTCAGCGTGATGTCCGCCAGCGAGCTGAACCAGTAGCGGTTTTTCACCCGCAGCACGTCGCCTGCGCCTTCTTCCGCCGTCACTTCCACCGGGCACAGCACCTGCTGATATTCACGCAGGCCGGGGCCAGGGCGCTGATCCGGGTAGATCAGGCCGTCCATGCAGAAGTTGTAGTTGTTCGGGTAGTCGCCGTAATCGCCGCCGTACTGGTAGCACTCGCGCCCCTGCTCGTCGTGGCTCAGCAGACCGTGATCGCACCATTCCCAGATGTAGTGCCCCTGCAAGCTGGCGTGGCGGTTGAACACCGACTGGTATTCGAACAGCCCGCCGGGGCCGTTGCCCATGGCGTGGGCGTATTCGCACAGAATGCGCGGTTTGGGGTGCGGGTATTCACCGAAGGCGTTCATCATCGCCACGCGGGAATACATGGTGCTGATCACGTCGGTCACTTCGGCGTCGCGGTCTTCCTCGTAGTGGATAAGGCGGGTCGGATCGAGCGCCTTGCAGCGCCGGGCCATGGCGCGAATGTTGCAGCCGTAACCGGATTCGTTGCCGAGCGACCAGATGATGATCGACGGGTGGTTTTTCTGCGCCGCCACGTGGCGCTCGATGCGCTCGACGTAGGCTTGCTCCCAACGCGGATCGTCGGTGATGCGGCTCAGATCGCCAACGTTGGCGAAGCCATGACTCTCCAGATCGGTCTCCGCCATCACAAACAGGCCATAGAGATCGCACAGCTCGTAAAAACGCGGATCGTTGGGGTAGTGGGCGGTGCGTACCGAGTTGATGTTGTGCTGTTTCATCAGCACGATGTCGCGTTCCACCCGCGCCATATCTACGGCGCGCCCTTTACGGTGATCGTGATCGTGGCGGTTGACGCCGTGCAGCTTGAGGTAGCGCCCGTTGACGTACATCAGCCCGTCGCGCACCGCGATCTCGCGGAAGCCCACCCGCTGCGGCACCACGCTCAGCAGGTTGCCGGTGCCGTCATACAGGCTGAGCAACAGCTGATACAGATAGGGATTTTCCGCGTTCCACTGCTGCGGACGGCTGACCGGCAGCTCGAAACGGCAGCTCAGCGCCCGCTCAATGCGCAGATCGTCGCGCCACTGCTCCGCCACGCAGCGATCGCCGTCGAACAGCTGCGCCTGCAGGCGGCAGCCCTCGGCGGCCGGCGATCCGAGATGACGCAGCTCGGCGTCGATCGCCAACTGCGCGTCGCAGTAGCGCTCATCGAAGGTGGTAACCAGCGTCAGGTCGTGAAGGTGAGTGGCGCTCTGGCCGATCAGATAGACGTCGCGGAAGATGCCGGCCATCCACCACATGTCCTGATCTTCGATGTAGGTGGAATCGGCCCACTGCATCACCCGCACCGACAGCAGGTTCTCGCCCTGCCGCACATAGGGGCTGATGTCGAACTCGGCGCACAGTCGGCTGCCCTTGCTAAAGCCGACATAATGGCCGTTGACGTACACCTCGAAGTAGGTTTCCACGCCGTCGAATTTGATCAGCACTTGCTGATCCCGCCAGCCGGCGTCGAGCGTAAAGTGGCGCTGATAGGCGCCGGTCGGGTTGTTGGTCGGCACGTAAGGCACGTCGATCGGGAACGGGAAGCCCTCGTCGGTGTACTGCAGGTGGCCGTGCCCTTCCAACTGCCACATGCCCGGCACCGCCATATCGCCCCAGTCGCTCATCGGCTCACGGTAAAACGCCGCCGGCACCTGCGCCGGGTGATCGAAGAACCGAAAGCGCCAACGGCCGCTCAGCAGCTGGAAACACCGGCTGGCGTTGCGATCGAAGCTCAGCGCCTGCTCGGCGTCCGCGTAGCTGAAGAAGCTCGCGCGCGGCGCCAACCGGTGCTCCGACTGTTTTTCAATGTTTTCCCAATTATTCACGTCACGTCTCCCGACACCTGTGCAATGCGGAAACGATAGTAAATATTTAGTAAAAACTACAGCCGATATTTACCAAATGACGACAGGATCACAATAAATCTCAAATGCCTTTTTTTATCATGACGTTAATTTTGAGCGCCAACGCCCCCCGCCGAGGCGGGGGCCGGTCAGGCGACGGTGGTGTCGCGCAGCTGCAGCGAGCTGGGAACGAAGATCGACAGCGGGACGGCGCGTTCATCGCGCAGCCGCTCCACCAGCAGGTTGACGGCCTGTGCGCCCATGGTTTCCGAAGGGATGCGCACCGTGGACAAGGCGGGGAAAATAAAGCGGGCGGTGGGAATGTCGTTGACGCTGATCAGCGCAATCTGCCCCGGCACCTGGACGCCGTGTTCGTGCAGCGCGCGCAGCACGCCGATGGCGATCGAATCGGTCGCCACCAGCAACGCCGGCGGATAGCCATTCTGGCTTTGCAACATCGCTTTGGCGCACTGGTAGCCCGACTGGCTGCTGAAATCGCCGTGGTAAATATCCTGCGGGCGCACCACGTTTTGCTGCCGACCATACTCGACGAACGCCTGCTCGCGCTGGTCGATGCCCGCCGGATGGTCGCGCCCGCCGATAAAGCCGATGCGCTGATAGCCGCGGCCGATAAAGTAATCGATCACCTTGCGGCTGATCTTGTACAGGTCGACATTGACGCAGTCGAAACGCTCGTCGTCCACCACGCCGTCGATAAACACCACCGGCGCGTCCTGCAGCTTAAGCTGCTCATACAGCGCGGGCTGTGGCCGGCCGATCACCAGCAGGCCGTCGGCCGCCGGCAGCGCCTTGTCACCGGTAAAGTCGTAACCGGCGCTCAGCGTCACGCCCAGTTTTTCACACTGCGTTTCGATACCGTAGCGCATCGCCAGGTAATAGGGATCGTTGATCTCCACGCCCTGCGTATAGGTGAACAGCGCAGCAAAATGCAGGCGATGCCCGCTTTGCCGTTTGGAGGGTGCCACCTTGTATTCGAGGCGCTCCGCCGCTTCCAGGATCTTCTGGCGCGTTTGCGCCTTCACGCTCAGGGTGGGGTCGTCATTCAACACGCGCGAAACGGTGGCGACGGACACATTAGCGGCTTCAGCAATTTCCTTCAGTGTGGCCATAGAGTCCCAATGCACAGACGAAAAACGGTAGCTTAATCGGATAGCGGCGCGACGTACAGCGCCGCCCGCCCCCTCTCTTCCCAGACCGGGCCGGCACTCGCTCATGCAAATCGTTGCCAGGCGCCTGCATCGAAAGATACCCATTTCACCCGTTGTGATCAAGTTAACGATTTACTGATTAAAGCGTATTTTTTACTAAATACTTTACTAATATACCTGCCGTTTACCGCTCGCGATCGGGCGGACTTTATCTCTTCTCCCAGGGAGCCGGGAGCGACCTTGCGTGAGCCGCCGTTCGACTGACGCGCCGATCCATCCAACACCAGGCACATGCCCCATGACATCAATAAATCATCACGCCCTGTTGCCCTTATTACTGATACTCAGCGCGCCGGTCTGGGCGGCGCAGGACCCCGTTACCCCGGCGGAGCGCAATCAGCTGCCGCCGCCGCCGTTGTCCGATAGCGCCGCGACCGCCCTGCGCTTTTACGGCGAGCTCGGCATCGGCGGCAGCGTCTATTTGAACGGCGAACATCAGCATAAATACAGCGACGGCACCTACATCGAAGGCGGCCTCGAGATCAAACAGGGCCACTGGTTCGGCCTGATTTACGGCGAGGGCTGGACCGTCCAGGCCGACAGCCAGGGCCACGCCTGGACGCCCGGCCACAGCTGGGGCGGCTTCGAGGGTGGCCTGAACCGTTTCTACGGCGGTTACCGTACCGATGACGGCACCGAGATGATGCTTAGCGTACGCAACGACTCGTCGCTCGACGATCTGCAATGGTGGGGCGACTTCACGCCGGAGTACGGCTACGTGATCCCCAACACCCGCGATCTCAGCTACGCCGCCAAGCTGCAAAACCTGACCGGGCGCTTTCGCTACAGCGTGACGGCGGCGCCGGAAAGCCGCATCGACGAGAGCAAGGCGCTGCTGCACTTCGGCAAATACGACCGCTACTCCGACAAATACACCTACCGGGCGATGATCAACGGCTACACCCAGTACGATCTGCAGGACAATCTGACGCTGCTGAACGGCCTGGAAGTGACCGACGGCCTGGGGCAGCTGTTTCTGCTGGGGCTGCGCGGCAAACACCTGGCCGGCCGCGTCTGGCACCACACCGGCAAAGGCGACAGCGGCGGCCACACCGGCAGCGAGTCGGGCCTGATGCTCAGCGCGATGACGGAAACCGCCAAAGGGCTGTACCTCTCCACCGCCTACAGCTACGCCCGCCACCGGTTTGATCACGCGGCAGATACCGCCACCTCCTACGCCCAGTTCGGCGTCTGGTACGAATATGCCGGCGGTAAGCTGGCCACCGCGCTGGACAGCAAATTCTTTATGCGCAACGACAGCACCGGCGCCAGCAACTCGGTGTTTCTGATGCAATATTTCTATTGGTAACCGTTGAGGCCCCTACGATGAACATGACTCCCCTGACGCCGCTGACCACCGCCCTCACCCTCGCGCTGACGCTGGCGGGCTGCGCGCCGAAAACGCCCGACGCCCCGCTGGCCGAACGCTACCCAAACGTTATCGATCGCCACGGCGCGCCGCATTTTATGCTCGACTATGACTTCGACGATCATCAACGCTTCAACCCGTTCTTCGATCTCGGCGCCTGGCACGGCCACCTGTTGCCGAGCGGCCCGGAAGGCATGGGCGGCTTCCCCGGCCCGGCACTGCTGACCGAAGAATACATCAACTTTATGGCCAACAATTTCGATCGGCTCAGCGTATATCGCAACGGCAAGCCGGTGTCTTTCACCATGACGGCCTACAGCCTGCCCGGCGCCCTGGTGCAACGGCTCAACGCGCCGGGGGTGACCGTCAACCTGACGCTGCGCTTCGCCAGTGCGCGCACCTCGCTGCTGGAGACGCAAATTATCACCGATACGCCGCTGGAGCTGGTGTGGGACGGCGAATTGCTGGAGCGCTACGCGGCCAAAGAGCAAAAACCGCAGCCGCCGGCGACCATCGAACAGGCGTTTCCGGACTACAAGCGCCGCATTGTGCCGACGGCGGACGGCCTGCGCGTCACCTTCGGCAAGGTGCGTGCGCCGTCGCAGCTGATGACTTCCGGCCAGTCCGAGTATCAGATCCATAAATCGCTGCCGCAGCGCACCACGGTCGACGGCCACCGCTTCCGCGCCACGGCGCTCATCGCCGGCACCACCACGCTGTACACCACCTATTCGCATCTGCTCACCGCCGACGAGGCGCAGCGCGAACAGCGCGCTATCGCCGACATCCTCGCTCACCCGCAGCGCTATATGGCCGCGTCGGCCCAGCGTTGGGAACGCTATCTCGCCGCCGG
This sequence comes from Serratia sp. BFP-2025, assembly GCF_050880365.1. Taxonomy (NCBI): domain Bacteria; kingdom Pseudomonadati; phylum Pseudomonadota; class Gammaproteobacteria; order Enterobacterales; family Yersiniaceae; genus Serratia; species Serratia sp. BFP-2025. Next base: position 2,075,295 of record NZ_JBPAFV010000001.1, read on the forward strand.
GCTCCGCAACCCGCACGCCACGGCGGAACAAACCCGCGTGGCGGTCAAAGCGATAGAAACGCTGAACGGCAACTGGCGCGGCGCCGCCGGGGCGATGAAGTTCGACTCGGTCACCCCGTCGGTCACCGGGCGCTGGTTCTCCGGCAACCAAACCTGGCCGTGGGACACCTGGAAACAGGCCTACGCCCTGGCGCACTTCAACCCGGACGTGGCCAAGGACAACATTCGCGCGGTGTTCGCCTTCCAGATTCGGCCGGGCGACGCTTTGCGGCCGTGGGACGCCGGTTTCCTGCCCGACCTTATCGCCTACAACCCCAGCCCGGAGCGCGGCGGGGACGGTGGCAACTGGAACGAACGCAACACCAAGCCGAGCCTGGCGGCCTGGGCGGTGATGGAGGTGTATCGCGTCACCGGCGATAAGGGCTGGCTGGCGGAGATGTACCCGAAGCTGGTGGCTTACCATGACTGGTGGCTGCGCAACCGCGATCACAACGGCAACGGCGTGCCGGAGTACGGCGCCACCCGCGACAAAGCGCACAATACTCCCGACGGGCGCATGCTGTTTACCGTCAAACGCGGGCAACGTGAGCAAACGCTGGCCGGCCTCGACAACTACGATCGCATCGTGCGCGAGGGGCATTACGACAGCATCGCGATCCCGGCGCAAACCGCCGCCTCCTGGGAGTCGGGCCGCGACGATGCGGCAGTATTCGGCTTTATCGATCCGGATCAATTGGCGCGCTACGTGGCACAGGGCGGCAAACGCCAAGACTGGCAGGTGAAATTCGCCGAAAACCGCGCGCCCGACGGCACGCTGCTCGGCTACTCGCTGCTGCAGGAATCGGTGGATCAGGCCAGCTATATGTACAGCGACAACCGCTACCTGGCGGAGATGGCCGATATTCTGGGCCATGGCGCCGAGGCCGAGGCCTTCCGCGCCAAAGCCGATAAGCTGGCGGCCTATATCAACACCTGCATGTTCGATAAGCAGAGCGGTTTCTTCTACGACATTCGCATCGAAAGCCGGCCGTTGGCCAACGGCTGCGCCGGCAAACCGATCGTCGAACGCGGCAAAGGGCCGGAAGGCTGGTCACCGCTGTTCAACGGCGCCGCCAGCCAGCCGCACGCCGATGCGGTGGTCAGGGTGATGAAGGATCCGCGCGAGTTCAATACCTATGTGCCGCTCGGCACCGCGGCGCTGACCAACCCGGCATTCGGCGCGGACATCTACTGGCGTGGCCGCGTGTGGGTCGATCAGTTGTATTTCGGCCTCAAGGGCATGGAACGCTACGGCTATCGCGACGACGCGGTGGCGATGGCGCAGGCCTTCTTCCGCCACGCCGACGGCCTGGTCGCCGACGGGCCGATCCGCGAGAACTACAACCCGCTCACCGGCAAACAGCAAGGCGCGCCGAACTTCTCCTGGAGCGCGGCGCATCTGTACATGTTGTATAACGACTTCTTCACGCAATAAGCCGCGGCGGCCACCGTCATTGTTGCCCGGCGGTGGCCCGCGTTTATGATCGGATCGGGATCACCAGCACGTCGATATTCAGCTGGTTGATGGCGTTGCGGGTGGAGGAAAACAGATTGCTCCACAGATCGTGGTGATGGCCGAACACCAGCAGATCGATGTTCTTGTCCACGACCGCCGTGCGCAGTTCGTCAACGAAGCCGCCACGCCCGATAATCACTTCCGCGATCGGGTAATTGACGTTTTGCGTGGTAGGCTCCAGCTCTTTGCGGATCTTCTCTTCGAACGGTACACCGTCATAGCTGCGCTCCGAAAAGCCGATCGCCGCGTGGTAGGTGTCGTAGTGGACGTCCACATAGATCAGCGAGAGTTTGGCCTGCAGCGCCTCCGCCAGCAGCGCTCCCTTTTCGACCAGCCGTTTGCCGTCATCGCTCAGATCGGTGGCGATGACAATATGTCTGTAACACATAGCGCCTCCTGTCATGGACTCGGTAGAGACGAGGCTCCGATATCACGTCGGGGTCATATCGTTATGGTTAATTTTAGTTCAGAAATGGCGCGCCGGGCGGATGGCGATGCGGTGGGAAAGCCCCGTCGCCGGGGCTGAAAGCAGAAATTACTTCTCGCGCTGCGCCTCAAACCAGACGTTGCACAGCGACAGGATCAGCGTGTTGGCGTCTTTCACCAGCACGTTATCGCCGGGCACCCCGTCGCTACCCTGATCGGTGATGCCTTTAATGGGGGTATCCGCGTGCTGAATGGCCACGCGCTCGACCGACGGCGTGCTGATGCCCAGCATCGGGAAATCGATGTAGGAGCTGCTGCCGGCGTTGTCCTCGACGAACTCCTGCGCTTCTACGGTGCTGACCGTGGCCCCTTCGCTTTTCAGCGCCGTGCCGTTCCAGCTGAAGGCGTCCGCTTTATAACTGATTTTGCCGCCGATCAGGCTCTGCGCCTGCTGCTGATCCCAGCAGCCGGTGGTTTGGGTCGGCACGATCTTGCTGACGCGCCAGTTGCCCAGCAGCTGTTTGGGGATCGGCCCGGTATCGCTCTCCGCCGCCCGAACCTGAGTCGCCGAGACGCAGGCCAACACCACCAGCGGCAGCAGCGCCTTGCTCCAAGTGTTCAATCGCATTGTCTATTCCTTCGTTTCAGTACCCAGTCTGCCCCTTGTGGGCCAACGGCTATCATAATAAGCCCGCCGATTCGCCGTCAAAACAATCCGCACCGCACCAGGCGGCGGGCGCTCATAGCTAATCGCTATGAGTCATAGTGAATCAGTATTTTGTTTTAGCCCAGCGATTACCTACAGTCACTGCCACTATTCTGCCCGCCAAAATTAGCAGGCAATGTTGACAAGGACCCTGGGAAAATGACATTTACGCTGAAAAACCTCACCCTGGCGCTCGCCGCCGCCGGCACGCTGCTGCTGACCGCCTGCGGCCCCACCGCGCAGGACGATCACCACATCAAGGTCGGCATCAGCGCCGGCATCGATCAGTCGCTGTGGGCGGTGGTACAAAAGGTTGCCAAGCAGAAATACGATCTGGACGTGGAGGTGGTGACCTTCAACGACTACGTGCTGCCGAACGAAGCGCTGAACAACGGCGATCTGGACGTTAACGCCTTCCAGCACAAGCCGTATCTGGACAAGCAGATGCAGGAGCGCGGCTACAAGCTGGCGGCGGTGGGCAACACCTTCGTCTACCCGATCGCCGGCTACTCGAAGAAGATCACCGCGCTCAGTCAGCTGCCGGACGGCGCGCAGGTGGCGGTACCGAACGATCCGACCAACCTGGGCCGCTCGCTGTTGCTGTTGCAAAAACAGGGGCTGATTACCCTGAAAGACGGCGTCGGCCTGCTGCCTACCGCGCTGGATATCGTCAGCAACCCGAAAAAGCTGAAGATCGTCGAGATTGAAGCGCCGCAGCTGCCGCGCGCGCTGGACGACCAGAAGGTAACGCTGGCGATCATCAACACCAACTACTCCAGCCAGATTGGCCTGTCGCCGGCCAAGGACGGGCTGTTTGTCGAAGACAAAAACTCCCCGTACGTCAACATTTTCGCCAGCCGCATCGACAACAAAGACAGTGAGAAAGTGAAAGATCTGGTCAAGGCCTATCAGACCGACGAAGTGGCGGCCAGCGCCGCCGAAATCTACAAAGGCGACGCCGTCAAAGGCTGGTAACGCTCTCCCGCATGCCCGTGGCGCCAGGCCACGGGCGATGGCAACCTCAGCCGCGCTGGATGGACACCCCGCCGTCCACCAGCATCGCGGTGCCGGTGACGAATGAAGAAGCGTCAGACGCCAGATACAGCGCCGCCTGCGCGACCTCCTCCGGCATCGCCAGCCGCTTGAGCGCGTGCAGATCGGCCACCTGCGCCAAGGCCTCCGGGGTAGCGCTCATCTGCCGCCCCATCGCGGTATCGGTGCCCCCCGGCAGCAGCGCGTTCACCCGAATGCCGCGCCCGCCGAACTCCACCGCCAGCGCCTGCGTCAGGCCAATCAGCCCCGATTTGCTGGCCGCATAGGCCGCCGTGCCGGGAAACGCCGCAGTGTGGCCGACGAAGGTAGAGGTGAAGATCAGCGAGCCCGCGCCGCGCGCCAGCATGGCGGGGATTTGATATTTGGCGCCGTAGTAGGCGCTAGAGAGATTGGTTTCCAGCACCTCGCGCCACTCTGAGGCGGTGAGCGCCAACGAAGGCCCCAGCGGCCCCAAGGTGCCGGCGTTGTTAAAAGCGATATCCAGCCCGCCGAACTCGCCGACCGCTGTCGCCGCCAGCCGTTCGGCGAAGGCTTCGTCGCGCACGTCGCCCGCCACCGCGAGCGCCCGGCCCCCCTCGCGCCGAATCTCCTCCACCAGCTCGGCCAACAGCGGCTCGCGTCGGGCGCCCAACACCAGCGCCGCCCCCTGCCGGGCGAACAACAACGCCGCCGCTTTGCCGATCCCCGAACTGGCGCCGCCGATCACCGCCACCTTACCGTTCAATGCGTTCATCGCTCATCCTCACGCGGTTTAAAGACCTCCAGTGTGAGGCAAGATTCGGCGCCGCGCTGGCCACAAGCGGACATGTAACTGACGCCAATAAGAAAGGCGCTGCAAGCAGCGCCCCGACAAAGCGAATCTCACGGCGAACTCAGGGTTTGGCCGCGTATTGCTCCTGATTGGCCGGCGTCACCAGCTCGAACGGGATCCAGTAATACGGCTCGAGATTTTCGCCGTTGATCATGCGCTGCGCCACCTCGACCGACGCTTTGCCCTGACCGATCGCGTCCTGGAACACCGTGACCTGCATCTTGCCGGAAGCCAGCGCCTTGAGGCCGTCCGGCGTGGCGTCGATGCCGCCGATCAGCACCTTTTTGTCCGCCTTGCCCGCCTGCCGCAGCGCCATGATCGCGCCGATCGCCATCTCATCGTTGTTGGCGGCGACGATGTCGATCGCTTCGCCATTGGTCAGCCAGTTCATCATCAGATCCATCCCCTCACTGCGTGAATAGTTGGCGCTCTGCTTCTGCACCACCTTCATCTTCGGGTATTTGGCCACCACCTGCTCCACGTCTTTGGTGCGCTGCAAGGCGCCGGCGTCGGTCAGGTTACCGATCATCACCGCCACGTTGCCCTGATAGTTGGCCAGCCGCGCCAGTTCTTCCATCTGCAGCGTGCCGGATTCCCGCTCGTCGGAGCCGACGAACACCACGCCCGGCGGCAGTTTGGCGTCGCCCGGCGTGCGGTTCACGTACACCAGCGGCACGCCGGCGGCCTGTGCCATTTTGGTCATCACCGGCGTGCTGGCCGAGTTGACCGGATCGACGATAATCGCGTCCACCCCGGCGCTGATAAAGCTCTGCACCTGATCGGTCTGGCGGCCGACGTCGCCGCGCGCATCCTCGAACTGCGCGGTGATGCCACGCGCCTTGGCCTCCTTGTCGATCGCCTGGCGGATGATGGTGAGGAAGTTCTGGTCGAAATAGGCCATCGATACGCCGATGGTTTGCGCCCATGCCGGGGTGGACGCACACAGCGCCACCGCCAGCCACAGCCCTTTCAGGTAGTTCATGATGCGTCCCCCGGTAAAAAAAGACCGCCGGCCAACCTGGCGCCGGCGGCAATTCACGGCAATCAGTGTTTTTTGCGGTTGCGCCGCATGTCGATCGACACGGCGGCGACGATAATCACGCCTTTGATGATGTCCTGAATGTAAGAGTCGACGCCGATAAAGGTGAAGCCGCTTTTGATAAGGCCGAGGATCACCGCGCCGATCAGCGTGCCGGTGATGCGCCCGACGCCGCCCATCAGGCTGCTGCCGCCGATCACCGCCGCAGCGATGGCGTCCAGTTCATAAGACATCCCCATGCTCGACTGGCCGCTGCTGACGCGCGCCGCCAGCACCACCCCCGCCAACCCCGCCAGGCCACCGGCGATGGTGTAAACCGTCACCAGATACTTATTGACGTTGATGCCGGAGACCCGCGCCGAGGTCATGTTGCCGCCGATGGCGTAGATGTATTTGCCGTAGCGGGTGTGCTTGAGTGCGATATGGAAGATCACCGCAATCACCAGGAAGATGATCACCGGCATCGCGCCCTGGCCGATTGACGTGAAGCCGTCCGACAGGAAGCTGACCGGGTTGCCCTTGGTGTAGTACTGCGCCAGGCCGCGCGCCGACACCATCATCCCCAGCGTGGCGATGAACGGAGGAATGCCGGTGCGGGTGATCAGGAAGCCGTTGATAAAGCCGCAGACAATGCCCACCCCAATCCCCGCGCCGATCGGAATTGCCGCCGGCAGATCGAGCAGCCCCGGGTACATCGGCGAGATGCTGTCCGAGGTCTGCGCCAGGCTGGCCGCCACCACGGCGGTCAACGCAATCAGCGAGCCGGAGGAGAGATCGATGCCGGTGGTGATGATCACCTGGGTGACGCCCACCGCGATGATGCCGATGATCGCTACCTGCAGCACGATCAGCAGCAGGCGGTTCGGGTTCAGCAGGAACGACTGATCGCGCATGTACCAGCCGAGGATTTCGAAGATCAGCGCGATGCCGATCATCACGATGAAGATGCCGGTATCCTTCGGCATTTTGCCGCTCAGCCCGGAGAACAGCCCTCCCTTGCTCGTTGAATCGGCGGAGAGCGGCTTCTCAATCTTTACGTTACTCATGATGTTCACCCTTCGTTATTCTGAGGCCAGCGCCAGGATCTTCTCCTGATCCGCGTCGTCTTTATCCAAAATGCCGGTGATGCGGCCGCCGTGCATCACCATCACCCGGTCGCTCATGCCGAGGATCTCCGGCAGTTCGGAGGAAACCAGAATGATGGCGACGCCGCGGTTGGCCAGCTCGCTGATCAGGCGGTAGATCTCCGCTTTCGCCCCCACGTCGATGCCGCGCGTCGGTTCGTCGAGGATCAGGATTTTCGGCTGCGCCAGCAGCCAGCGCGCAATCAGCACCTTTTGCTGGTTGCCGCCGCTGAGGTTATTGATGATCTGATCCATGGTCGGCGTTTTGATGTTGAGCTTCTTGATCTGCGCCATGCAGTCTTTGGCCATCTGCACGTGGCTGACGAAACCGTTCTTGCCGATGTATTCCGACAGGTTGACGATGCTCATGTTCTCGACCACCGACAGCACCAGAAACAGGCCGGATTTTTTGCGGTCTTCGGTGAGGAACGCCAGCCCGCTCTCGATCGCTTTGGCCGGGGAGTCCACCTTTACCGCCTGGCCTTCGATAAAGATCTCGCCGCCGTCCGCCGGGTGCATGCCAAACAGGCTTTCCATCACTTCGCTGCGCCCGGCGCCCACCAGCCCGGCGACGCCGAGGATCTCGCCGCGTTTGACGCTGAACGACACGTCATGAAACCAGCCGCTGCGGCGCAGCCCCGCCACCCGCAGCACTTCCTCGCCGATGTTGTTGTTGAATTTGGGGAACATCTGCGTCAGTTCGCGCCCCACCATCATGGCGATCAGCGACTGTTTGGTCAGGTTCTCGGTCTTGTCGCAGGCGATGAAGGTGCCGTCGCGGAAGATGCTCACTTCATCGGTTATGGCGAAGATCTCGTCCATCTTGTGGCTGATATAGATGATGCCTTTCCCCTGCTCGCGCAGTTCGCGAATGATGGCGAACAGATGCACCACTTCGCCTTCGGTCAGCGCCGAGGTCGGTTCGTCCATGATCAGCACGTCGGCGTTGTAGGACACCGCCTTGGCGATCTCCACCATCTGCTGGTTGGCGATGCTCAGCTCGCCCACCAGCGTTTCCGGCTGCAGCTTGATGTTCAGCCGCGCCAGCAGCTCGCGGGTCTGCTCGTTCAGCTGCTCGTGGTTGACGAACCCCAGCCGCGCCGGCTCGCGCCCCAGCCAGATGTTTTCCGCCACCGTCATGTAGGGCACCAGGTTCAGCTCCTGGTGGATCATGGAAATGCCCGAATGCAGCGCCTGCAGCGTGTCGCTGAAGGTGACCGGCCGGCCTTTGATTTTGATCGAGCCTTCGTCCGGGTGGTAGATGCCGATCAGGCATTTCATCAGCGTCGATTTGCCCGCGCCGTTTTCCCCCATCAGCGCGTGCACGCTGCCGGGTTTGATTTTAATCGAGACCTTATCCAGCGCTTTGACGCCGGGGAACTGCTTGCTGATGCCTTCGGCCTCAAGAACATAAGGGTACATACCGCTTACCTCCGCACTGACCCACGTTTTCCGCCGCAGGCGCCCCACACCGGCGGCGCCTGCGACAGGCTTCAAGGCTTATTTCTTGTTTTTATCGGCGAATTGCTGGTAATTGGCCTGGGTGATCAGCTGGTAAGGGATCAGCACGTTGCTCTCCACTTTCTCACCTTTCACCAGTTGCATGGCGGTCTGCACCGCGCCTTCGCCCTGGCCTTTGGCGTCCTGGAACACGCTCAGCGCCAGATCGCCCTTCTTGATGAACTCCAGCGCGTCCGGCGTGCCGTCAACGCCGGCCACCAGCACACCGGATTTCTTGGCTTGCTTCAGCGCCAAAATAGCGCCGATGGCCATTTCGTCGTTGTTGGCAGCGATGGCGTCAATCTGCTGGCCGGACAAAATCCAATCGGTGGTGACGTCCACCGCCTCTTTGCGGAAGAACTTGGCGGTTTGCTTATCGATTATCTTGATGCCGGGGTAATTGGCCGCCACCTCTTCCACGCCGCGGGTGCGGTCGCGCGTGGCTTCACTCGACAGCTCGCCCATCAGGATCATCACGTTGCCCTTGCCGTTCATCAGCTTGGCCAACGCTTCCATCTGCAGCTTGCCGGCCAGCTTGGAGTCGGAGCCGACGTAGGCCATGCCGGCCGGCAGCGCCACTTCCGGCTTGCGGTTGACGAATACCAACGGGATCTTGGCCTTCTCGGCCAGCTTGATCATCGGCTTGACGCCCTGAGTATCCACCGGGTTGAGGATGATGGCGTCGACGCCCTGGCTGACGAAGTTCTCGATTTGTTGAATTTGCTGCGCGATGTCGCCCTTGGCGTCTTCGAACTGACCGCTGACGTTGCCGTCGGCTTTCATTTTGTTTTGCATCGACTGGCGCAGAATGGTGAGGAAGTTGTCATCGAAGTAAGCCATGGAAACGCCGATCTTGATGTCTTTCGCCAACACGCTGGCCGGCAGCATGCACATCAGTACCGAGGCGGCGATCAGTTTCTTCAGCTTCATGTTCGTTACCCTTTAATCGTTAGAATGAAGAGGTCTGTTGGTTGACAGCTAATGAAAAATATTTTTTACATTCAAACAACAATACGGTCGGTATTATCCCTTTGATACGGCGAATTTACCGCGTCATCGCCGCATAAAGGCCGTGAACAAAATGGTGATCGATATCTCAAAATACATTAAAAACAATTAATTGAAATAAACCCCTGGCACAGCAAGCGACGCTGGCATCGCATTTTTAAATGTTTATTTCATAATTGAGATTATTGAAACTTTTTAACCCAAACAAGCGAAACATGCGTTTTGGAATGGCTTATTAACAAAAACATGACACGGATCTAACAAATGAAGTGAAAGCCGTCGGCGAACGCCCCCCTTTCGTGCGCCGCACCGAGCGCCGGCAAAAACTGCGAGCGGGCGCGCAGTTTGCGGTTTCCGCGTTTCCCGACCATCCTTACTCGGCAATAATGGACATATCCCTATCTCAGGAGGACCTGACATGCAGCTCAGCAGTAAGGTGCGGATGAACCGCCTGTTCAACAACGGCAAGTGCCTGGATGTGGCGATCGATCACGGCATCGCCAACGAACCGGATTTCTTGATCGGCCTGGAAGATATCGAACGGGTGATGGGCAACCTGATCGCCGCGCGCCCTGACGCGATTCAGGTCAACTACGGCCAGGCGGATCTGCTGCAGCGCGCGCCGCAGCGCGAAAAACCGGCACTGGTGATGCGCACCGACGTCGGCAACGCCTATAACGCCGCGCGCCACCGCGAAATGTGGGCGGTGCTGCACAACCCGGAGGCGCCGATCCTCGCGGCGCTGCAAATGGACGCCGCCGCGGTGGTGGTCAATCTGTATATGATCCCGGATGAGCCCGGCATTTTCCGCCAGTGCGTGGAGAACATCGGCCGCCTGCGCCACGCCTGCGACCAGTACGCCATGCCGCTGATGATCGAGCCGCTGGTAATGGCGCCGGCCGGCCAGGGCGCCGCCTACGGTTCGCTGGGCGACGTGGAGAAGATCGTGCCGCTGGTGCGGCTGGCGCGCGAACTGGGCGCCGACATCATCAAGGCCGACCCGACCGACCGGGTGGAAGATTTCCACCGCGTGGTGGAAGCGGCGCGCTGCCCGACGCTGGTGCGCGGCGGCGGCAAGGGAGAGCTGGGGCCGGTGCTGGAGAAATCCGCCGCGCTGATGGCCCAGGGCGCCTCCGGCATGGTCTACGGCCGCAACGTCTATCAACACAGCAATCCGTCGCAGGTGGTGCGCGCCCTGATGGCGATCATCCACCAGGGCGCCAGCGGCCAACAGGCGCTGGAGATCTACCACCAGCAGTGACCCGCTTTTGTAACTAAAATAACCCCTCCGCACCCCGGCAGCATGCTATAACCTGCTGCCGGTAACTGCAGCCTGCCGCATTCCTCGCTAGAATACGCCGTGATATCGCCATTCGGAGAACCTCCATGCCAAAACAACGGGTGCCGCTCAAGCTGAGCACCTCCATCACGCTGATGGTGTCCGCCATCATCGCTTCGGTGCTGCTGGTGGTGTTCGCGCTGTTTTTCGTGCAAATGAGCCGCGAAGGGCAAGAGCAGCTGCAGCAAAAAGCCATCGCCGTCGCCAACACGCTGGCACTCTCCAGCACCGTGGTCGACGGCCTGCAGCGGCGCGATCAAAGCGGCGCCATTCAGCGCTTCGCCGAGCAGGTGCGCCATCAGAACGAGCTGCTGTTCGTGGTGGTGGTGGATATGCAGGGCATCCGCTACTCGCACCCCAAACCCTGGCTGATCGGCAAACATTTTATCGGCGACGATCTGGCGCCGGCGCTGCAAGGCAACGTCAACAGCGCCATCAACCGCGGCACGCTGGCCCCGGCGCTGCGGGTGTTCGTGCCGGTGTATGACGAACAACGGCGGCAAATCGGCGTGGTGGCGCTCGGCATCGCGCTGGACACCGTGCAGCGGGTGGTGGCGGAAAGCCGCTGGATCATCTATTGGACCATCGCCTTCGCCGCGCTGGTCGGCAGCCTGGGCACCTTCTTCCTGGTCTCTGCGCTCAAACGCATCATGCTGGGTTTTGAGCCTTACGAAATCTCCAACCTGTTCGAGCAGCGCAACGCCATGCTGCAATCGATTAAAGAAGGCGTGATCGCGGTCGATAATGATTCCCGCATCACCATCGTCAACGACGAGGCCAAGCGCCTGCTGCGCCAGAGCGGCCCGCTGGAGAACCTGCTGTTGGAAGCCGCCAGCAAGCATTGGCCGGCGCAATTGCATCTGGCGGAGGTGCTGGCCAGCGGCAAGCCGCTGCGCGATCGGCAGATCAGCTTCAACGGCAGCGAACTGCTGACCAATACCGTGCCGGTGATCGTCAACGGCCGGGTGACAGGCGCCATCGCCACCTTCCGCGACAAGACCGAGGTCAGCCGCCTGCTGCAACGCCTGAGCGGCATGGCGCACTACGCCGATGCGCTGCGGGTGCAGTCGCACGAATTTATGAACAAGCTGCACGTGATACTCGGCATGCTGCACATGAAGGCTTATCAGCAGTTGGAAAACTACATCATCAATACCGCCAGCAACTATCAGGAAGAGATCGGCGCGCTGCTGCGCAAGATCCACTCGCCGGAAGTGGCGGGCTTCTTCATCGGCAAGATCAGCCGCGCCCACGAGGCCGGCATCGAGCTGACCATCGAGGAAACCAGCCTGCTGCCGGAAACCGACGACGCGGAAACCACCCACGTGCTGATCAGCGTGCTCGGCAACCTGATCGAAAACGCCATCGACGCCATCGACGGCGTTGAGGGCCACGAGATCGGCCTGAGCTTCCATCACCACGACGATCAATTACACTGTATCGTCAGCGACGACGGCCCCGGCATCGATCCGGCGATCGGCGCGCGCATCTTCGAACACGGATTTTCCACCAAGGGGACGGGACGCGGCATCGGCCTGGCGCTGATCCGCAGCCATCTGGAGAAACTGGGCGGCAGCATCGATTTCGAATCCGAGCCGGGCGAGCTGACCCAATTTTTCGTGCACCTTCCCTATCAGGCCAAGAGCAGAACCCATGATTAATGTACTGATTGTCGACGACGACCCGATGGTGGCGGAGCTGAACAAATACTACCTGAGCCAGATCGGCGGTTTTCACTGCCAGGCGACGGTCGCCACCCTGAGCCAGGCGCGCGCCCTGCTGGCCGACGCCAGCGTCAGCATCGATCTAGTGCTGCTGGATATCTACATGCAGCAGGAGAATGGGCTGGATCTGCTGCCCGGCCTGCGCGAGCTCGGCGAGAAGACCGATGTGATCATCATCTCCTCCGCCAGCGACGTGAATACGGTGCAAAAGGCGCTGCACTACGGCGTGGTGGATTACCTGATCAAGCCGTTCCAGTTCAGCCGCTTCAAGGAGGCGCTGAGCCACTACCGGCAACAGTCGCATCTGTTGGCGCAGCGCGAGTTTTCGCAGGCCGACGTCGACAGCCTGCTGCGCCGCCAGCCCGGCGGCCAGGAGAGCAAGAAGCTGCCGAAAGGCCTGACCAGCATCACCCTGAGCACGGTGTGCGAGTGGATCGAACAGCAGCACGACAGCGAATTCTCCACCGACAACCTGGCCAACGCCATCGGCATTTCGCGGGTCTCCTGCCGCAAGTACCTCATCTACCTGGCGGAGAGCGGCATTCTCGGCACCCGTATTCTGTACGGCGCCACCGGCCGGCCGGTCTATCTGTATCAGCTGAAACCGGATGCGATCGCCATGCTGAAAGAGCATTGCCGCCCGGCCTAAACGACGCCGGGCGCAGAAAGCGCCCGGCGGTTAAAAGTTAGAAGTTGTACATGTAACACTTCGCCTCGGGGTGAGGATCTTTCGAGTATTTCCGCAGGCAGCGCTGCTTTTTCTGCTGCTGATCCAGGTGACGCTGCTGCCGCTTGGCGCTCTCTGCGGCCTCGCGCTGTTGCTCGCGGGCGATCGCCTGTTCGTTGGCCTGCGTCAGGTTATCGACGTTCCACACCTTGTGGCGCAAGGCGTCGCGCTTTTTCCGGTACTCCTCGGTGATCTTACTGTCCTTCGGCGCCGCCGCATGGTATTCCAAATCTACCCGCGCCTGCGCGAAGCAGGCGCAACACAAGGCCACGCCGGCCAACACTGTCCTTTTCATCGATAAACTCCTAACAAACCTGTTTCTCATTTTCAGCAATTCTGCGGCCGCCCATTAAGCCAGGCGTGACAATAGGCACCGACAAAAGGCCGGTGTGGCCCCAGTGCGGACGCACGCCGCAGCCGTAAAGACAGGCAGCGGACGATGCCGGTGTGCTGTGCGCATGTCGACGGGCTGGGTAAATGCGCCACCGCAGTACGTTTGGCGTTTTTCTGCGTTTTCAGCCAGGTTTTCACTGCGTTACGCTCCGCACGCAGGCGCGCCAGCTCGACTCGTTCCGCCTGGATCTGCTCAACCAACCAAAGATGCTGCAATAATCCGGCCATGCTGGCCGGGCATCCTGCCTGGGGGGCGTTTTCCACCGGAACGGTAACTGGCGAGTGGCGATCGACGAACGCCTGGCTATAAAACGAGGCCAGCATCGCCAGAGCCACTGCGATTAACGAGGGTAGTTTCAATACACAGACTCCATGAATAAACGGGCTCGACCACGCAACGTAATGGGTCAACAACCGCTGATTGACGTTGCGTTCTGCTCTTCGGGAGCCGGCGCTGGCTGTCCTCCCGTCGCCGGCGCTTTCCCGGTTTCGACATCGCATTCCGCCCGCCGCGCCAGCGCCTCGTCATTCACCGGCGGGGACTCCGTCGCCATCTCTTGCCGCAGATCGTGCGCCAGGTCTTTCAGTTTCTTTTGAAACAACACGGGCGACATTCCGTCGCACTGCCGATCATAGCGGACGGCATTTGCCGGCTGGCTCAATAAAGGCATTAGCAGTACCAACATGGCGAAAATAATCTTTGCCATTGAGAACTCCTGTAATGATATTCGGGCATACCGATATATCTTCGGCAAGCAGAAAGGCGCCACTCGGCAATGAAATAACGCATCAAAGCAGAGTAGCGAAATAATAGTAAACCGAACAACAATACCCTTAAGATAATGACAAATACCCACCGAAATATTTAAACGGCTAGCGGTCCCATAATTTTGACCAGTCCAACGTGCCGCTTACGCCAACGCGATCCCCACTCAACACTGACGTGGCTGACTCTCCGGCGATAATGCGCTGCTTCTGTTCCCGCGTAGCCGGCTGAGGCATAACCCAATCGGGAGACGAAGACGTTGAATAAATGGCACCGCATCCGCTTAATACAAAGCATAGTGCAGGGAGGCAATGACGAAATCTCATGTGATGTTCCTTAAAATAACTGATTCTGGTGATTGTAAAAAATAAAAACGGCTTTATTTAGTTTAATAACCCTGCCATATGCAATAGCAATAAAAACAACACGGCCTGGTGTTAATTAGGCGTTATTTTAATTAACGAAAGAAAAACAAATAGACTCAATAAGGCAATGCTAATCGCGAAGAAATTTGCCAGTGGACTCAGCGCACATCCGAGTGCGCCGGGCTCCTACTCTTCGCCGTCCGGCTGCCAGGCCAGCAAGTCGCCGGGCTGGCACTCAAGGATACGGCAAATCTTGTCCAGCGTTTCCAGCCTGACGCCCTTGACCTTGCCGTTCTTCAACAGGGACAGGTTTTGTTCGGTGATCCCCACCTGCTCCGCCAGCTCTTTTGAACGCATCTTCCTTTTGGCCAACATGACGTCAAGACTTACGATTATTGCCACTCTATTCTCACACGAAAGAAAGCTGTTCTTCATTCAGCCGCAGCGCTTCCAGAAATACCCGGCTAAACACCAGGATTGCGCAGCCGACGATCAGCGAGCGCACCGACTCGCTATTGACGCCATAATAAAGGATAAACAGCATTTTTTCATCGGCGGTCAGAACCATAACCTGCAACAGGTCGGCTAACGAAGGGAACAGCACATCGACAATCAGCAAAATCCCGATGACCTGCAGCAACACCATGTTGTTGCGGTGCCATACGTTGCCGCGGAAGAATTGATAAAACAGCCCGGCGCCGCACAGCAGCGCGCTGTAATAAGGCAAATAACCGAGCATATCGATCGCCAGCGTGGCACCCAGCGCCCAGCGTTGTTGAGGAATGGCGTAGCCAACCAGCTCGGGGTAATACTCCCGGTAAGAGGCGATGATCTCGGCATAAGCCTCACCGTGCAGCCAGCCACGCACGATCATGAACATTTCGACGCAGGTGCTGATAATCAGCATCGCCATAATCAATAAGCACAGACAACGCACATACAGCGGCAGATGGATCCTTGGCGCAGTGCTCATAGTTTTCTATCCCTTAATCAACAGCAATAAATTATCGTAAAACGATAACTTATTACTGTCAATGATCAAGTGGACTGATGAGTTAGGTCAACATCGTCTGGTTACGGAAAAAAAAAGGCCGGGCAAGCCCGACCTTGTTTGACCGCTCGACGTGCTTAGACCAGTTCGATCACTTCGAAGTTGGCTTCGCCGCTCAGATCGGCGTCGTAGTCAACGCCCTGCAGACCGAAACCGAACAGGCGCAGGAACTCCGCCTTGTAGCCCTGGTAATCGGTCAGCTCGTTGATGTTGCTGTCGTTCAGCTGCTGCCAGATTTCACGGCAGGTTTCCTGCACGGCGTCGCGCAGTTCCCAGTCATCCAGACGCAGACGGTGTTTCTCGTCGGTATCCGGCGCCGCACCGCTGTACAGCTTGGTGGCGAACAGACGCTGGATCTGCTCGATGCAGCCTTCGTGAATGCCCTGCTCCTTCATGATTTTGAACACGATGGAGATATACAGCGGCATGACAGGAATGGCGGAGGAAGCCTGGGTCACCACCGACTTGAGCACCGCAACGTAAGCCGCGCCGCCTTTGGCCTGCAGCTTCTGGTTGATGGCGTGCGCCGCGCGATCCAGATCTTCTTTCGCCTTGCCCAGCGTACCGTGCCAGTAGATTGGCCAGGTCAGATCGGTACCGATGTAGGAGTAAGCGACAGACTGCGCGTTATCCGCCAGCACGCCCGCTTCGTCCAGCGCGTCCATCCACAGCTGCCAGTCCTGGCCGCCCATCACCTTCACGGTGTCGGCAATTTCTTGCTCGTTGGCCGGCTCGACCACGGCTTCAACCAGCACGTCTTTGTTGGTGTCCAGCGCGACGGACTTGTACGGCTCGCCGATTGGCTTCAGCGCGGAACGCACCACTTCGCCGGTTTCCGGCATTTTACGCACCGGCGAAGCCAGCGAGTAAACCACCAGGTCAACCTGGCCCAGGTCTTTTTTGATCAGATCGATCACGGTCTGACGGCACTCGTTGGAGAATGCGTCGCCGTTGATGCTTTTCGCGTACAGGCCTTCTTCTTTAGCTGCCTTGTCGAAACCGGCGGAGTTATACCAACCGGCGGAACCGGTTTTGCCTTCGCTGCCAGGCTTCTCGAAAAATACGCCGATGGTGGCCGCACCGCTGCCGAAAGCGGCATTGATGCGCGAGGCCAGCCCGTAACCGGTGGATGCACCAATGACCAGCACCTTTTTAGGCCCGTTTTTCAGTTCGCCGCGCGACTTAACGTAGGCGATTTGCTCACGGACGTTGGCTTCACAGCCTGCCGGGTGAGCGGTGGTGCAGATAAAACCACGAATTTTAGGTTTGATAATCATAGTAATTTTTTCTTGGTAGCTAAAAACCGAAGGACAATATACCTGATTTTCTCGATATACTTAAGAAAGTGCGCAAACAAGCACAGTGACCAGACCAGTCGGGGCCGCCACCCTGCGCCAGTGAAAGAGCCGTACCGGGTGAATGCCATTCCCAAAATACATGCCGATGAGGCCGAGATTTCCCTCCCCCATGTCCGAGCTATGCTCACCGAACAGTTCCCGGCCTGGGCGGCGTTGCCCATCGAACTCGTCACCACCGGCGGTACCGACAACGTGATGCTGCGGCTCGGCGACGAGCTGTTCATTCGCCTGCCGCGTACCGCCTCGGCGGCCGAAACGCTGGCGCGCGAGAATCGCTACCCCGCGTTGCTGGCACCTCATCTGCCAGTGACGATTTCCGCGCCCTTGGCCCAGGGTAAGCCGAACGTCCACTATCCTTTCGCCTGGAGCATCGGCCGCTGGATCACCGGCCGCACGCCCGCCTGCGGCGAGTGCAGCCCGCTGCTGGCGACGCAATTGGGTGAGTTCGTGCGCGCACTCCACGCCATCCCAACCGCAGGCCACGCGATCAGCGCTTATCGCGGCGGCCCGGTCAGCGCCAGAGACGCCCTCACTCGCGAATCTATTGCCCAGTGCGCCCCTCACCTCGACGCTGCCGCCCTACTGCAAGCATGGGACAGCGTGAGCCAGGTGAGTGAAAACACCGGCGGCGCATGCTGGCTGCACACGGACATTCAACCCGGCAATCTGCTGATCGACAACGGTGAGCTGGCGGCGGTGATCGACTGGGGCGGTATCGCCATCGGCGATCCTGCGGTCGATATGATAGTTGCCTGGAACCTGATGGGAGCGGAAGCCCGCGAACATTTCCGCCAGGCGGTGAAAGTGGACGATGAGACCTGGCGGCGCGGCCGCGCCTGGGCGCTGTCGATTGGCGTTATCGCTTACGCCTACTATGTCGATAAGGAGCCTTTACTCACGCGCACATCACGCTACCAGCTGGAGCAGGTCGCGGCGGAGATGGGGTTGACGCTATAAAACAGCAGGACGGGCTCACTTCGCCCGGCCTGATAATCATTACGCCTTGTTCTTTTCCAGCTGCTCAATCAGCGTGTAACGCAGCGATGAGGCATCGGCCGGTACGTTCTCAACCGGGGTGACGCGCACTTTCAATCGATACTGATAGCCAGGTTCGAAGGTGAAGCCCTCGATGCCGGTATAGAACAACTCCCACGGCTGCTGCGCGGAGCGGCGCACCTGCATGCACTTCATCGGGGCAACGCCCACGCAGTCCACCAGCGCGCTGTTCACCAGCAACACTTCCGTTTGGCCGCCTTTCTCGTTTGCGGGCTGATTCATCGAGGTTCCCTCCTGGCTGCAGCCGGCCAGCGCGGCCAACGCAACAAATAACAACGCTTTAATTTTCAATGTACTGCACCAATAGTCATCCAGGGGCGCCATGCTAACAAATTAACCGGCCCAAGAGAACAGATAGCGCTACGGTTCCACACGCCCCAAATATCATTCCTCTGTGCTCTATCAGTCTGGAAAATATCGCAAAATAAACCCCCTGTTCTTATTCGAACCGGTAATTACCCCCGCTATTTTTTCTGTTAAAAACAGCTGGCTTGCGCAAGCTTTACTGAATCTAACTGAATCGATAAAGAGGGAATTTTATGCAAGAGATCGATGCCAAACACTTTCACCTGATCGCCGGCGCCGGTAACTTTGGCGACAACCGCGGCAGCAATGGCCGCGTCAACAACAACGGCGGCAACAAGAACGGGGGCGGGTCATCCAATCAGGGATTCTACGGCAAGCACACCTCGCCGGATTGCGTTAACGGCGTGATCACCGGTTCTCTGGGCGGCCTTGGCGGCCTGGCGGTGGGCGCGCTCAACGGCGGCTGTTTCAAGGAGGGCAGCAAAGGTGGCGGCAACGTCGGCATGGGGAAAGGCGGCAACAAAAACAGCGGCAGCAACTGCAATAGCAATAAAGGCGGCAATACCTGTTCGCGCTAAGCGGTTTTAATTAATCAAAGCTCCGGCTGAGCCTCTCCGTTCGGTCGGCGCTTTCCGTATTTTTGGTGATAACCATGTTTAAACTGTTTCGTACCTTATGCCTGCTGCTCGGCTTCTGGATCGCCACCCTGCTGCTCAGCGGCGCGGGGGTCTCCTTTACCCACGGCTACGCCGCGCCTAAAAATCTGTCGCATTTCGTCGTCTCGCTGGTGGTGGTTGGCGCCATCCTGCTGTGGACCCATAAATTGCTGCGGTTCTTTTTTGCCGAGAAATTTGAGAAGAAACCGCGTTAAGCCGTGTTCTCGTTGGGGGCGCCGCCCGCAACGATAAAACCGGCATCGCGAATCGCCGCCTTAACCTGCCTGGCGTCCATCACGGCCGTTTTCACATAGCCAAAAAAGGCCACCCGTGCGCCGGGCAAACGGACTGGCGTCGCCAGTTGGGCCATAAGTTCACGATTGCGCTGCGCCATCAGCTCGGCGCGCGCCTGCCAAAACGCGGCCGGTTCGGAGGGGGCTTCAGTGGCGGTTTCGAACCGAGACGCCAACTCGCTTAGCGCCTCCCACTCCGCCAACAGGGCGGCAACCACTTCAGGGTTAGCCACCAGCCCCCAGTCAGAGGGTAAGGCCCCCTCACGCCACGCATTGAGATAGCCGGGCAACATCATCTTTAATTGACTCAGTTGCTCGTTCACTGCGGGTTACCTTTTATAGCGCCTGATGCCGGGATATTTCCCATAATGACACTCTCGTTAAACCGTTGATTGAAGCAATGGCCGAAGCTTATCAGCGCCATAGATGACGTAATGACTTTTGGTGCGGCTAAATTAGCGATAGGTGCGGTTGGGGGGGAATGGAGATCGGGTTGGGATGTAATCGCCAGATCAAAAGTGTGATTTTCGCTCTGGCGGCCACACTGGCCAAGCATTGAAACATCTCCCCACG
Organism: Serratia sp. BFP-2025; assembly: GCF_050880365.1. Lineage (NCBI taxonomy): Bacteria > Pseudomonadati > Pseudomonadota > Gammaproteobacteria > Enterobacterales > Yersiniaceae > Serratia > Serratia sp. BFP-2025. Next base: position 2,095,124 of record NZ_JBPAFV010000001.1, read on the forward strand.
TCCGTTATGTTACAACCATAAAAATTTCGAGGGATGGAAGTGAACAACACAGAGATAGTGGAACGGATAGTAAAAGTCATTGTCTCCCCAGAAACAGTTGTGGGGCTGCTTGACGGCGCAATGTCTGTGCCTGTCGATTTTGGCTATCTAGCTCTGGGCATTTTTGACACAAGCAATCGTCGCAAGATGGAAGACGAACGCATTCGCATGATGCGGGCAATAAAGTCCGGTTTATTGAACTATCATCAAGTTATCAGGACGACTAAAATCATCATCGATGCATTCACCGCGCACATCCCACAAGAGACGCAAGACAAAATATTTAGAGCCGTAGGCTCCGCATCCTCCGGCAGAATGCTTACCACCTCTCTGATTTCATCCAGAATAGTGAATAGCATCATATCAACAGGCGGTGCAGCCATGATTACTCGAGGTGCAGGCGTAGCTACAAGCTTCACGCTGATGGCAGGCGGAATGATAGAACGAAGCATATACAAATCAATCAGTCTCGAACGTATGCATAGTGCGGTTTACTACAAGCTTAGAAATGCCGGAAATTTGGACTTTATATATTTTTTAGTTCAACCCTATGTTGATCCATTCATAGAAGCTTTGGCTGTACGTAAAAACCAAGGTGATGCTGAGTTTAATAGATTGCTGCAGAAAATTGAGGAAAAAATGAAATGAGAAAAGATAGCATCCATATCCGCATACTCTCTTTTTTCTTTGAATTTTTCTATCAGTTAATCGGGGGGATTGGATTTTTATTGTGTATCTATTTTTTCTTTAGCTTCGACACGATAACTCAGCGCGTCGTTTCCATTTTATCGACAATAGCCATATTTTGTATCATTTGTTGGCTCGGCGACAGACTCATCAAAAAGCTACGAGGTTATTGATGCTATCAGGCCGACGAGTGCCGGCCATGATTCATCAATAAGCCTTCCATGTAGAGAACACCAGCGGATCGCCAAATGCATAACTGATGAACTCCCGCTTCATCGCTGGCTTTAAAGCTTTTTTCGATAATGTCTTTCAGAGCCCGACATTCAAGGTGAGATCGGCAAACATCTGTTTGAGTCGCCGGTTTTTGTCCTCAAGATCCTTCATCTTTTTGATATCTGAAGCTTCCATCTCACCGTACTTTGCTTTCCAGTTGTAATAGGAAGTTTCAGATATTCCCGCTTCGCGGCAGACCCCCTGACGGTACGTCCGGCTTCGACAGACTTCAGAACGGCAATGGTCTGGTGTTCGGTAAATCGGGCTTTGCACATGGAGATCTCCTCAGGGGACATAATCAGTATGTCGGAAGAGCTCTAAAAGTGAATGGTTCGTTTTACCGGGATACTTACAGAGACACTGCTTTACCTGGCTGCCAGATGTTCACATCTCGCGATTGCCGTTCATAGTCTGTTCTTCAGGTCGCTGTTGTTGCGGATCGTAGGCCATTTGGGGCTCCAGAATTTAGGCATAAAAAAGCCCCGCTGGTTAGAACGAGGCTTGGCATCATTGGGCAATGATGCGCGCATCATGATCGAGAACAAGCATCGTGAAAAACTCTGATATACTGGATAGTCAAATGAAATATATAAACACAAACAATAATTTCTAATGGAAAATATAATGAAGAAAAGATATCAGGTTTTTTTGAGCTCGACGTACAGAGATCTGATTGAAGAGCGCCAGCAAGTCACAACCGCACTTATGAAAATGGACTGTATACCGGCAGGCATGGAGTTATTCCCAGCCATAGACCTTGAACAGTTCGATTTCATAAAGAAGGTCATCGACGATAGCGATTACTACTTCATCATGGTAGCAGGTAAATATGGGACTATTTCCCCTGATACAGGTTTAAGCTACACCGAGATGGAGTATGACTATGCAGTTGAAAGAGGGCTTAAAATAATAGCCCTCATTTACCGAGACATTAATCAATTAACACGAGACAAAACAGAGACAGATCCCGAAGTTGCTGCAAAACTGGAAGCGTTCCGTCAGAAAATATCTACTGGACGGCTTGTTAACTTTTGGTCAAGTCTCTCTGAACTACCGGGTTATGTCGCAATTAGTCTTAGCCAAACTATGACTATGTTCCCGGCTGAAGGGTGGGTGAGAGCGAGGAATGCCACCTCGGAAGAAATGCTTATCGATATCAATAAATTACGAAAAGAAAATAATGAGCTTAAAGAAAAACTATCCTCTCAAGCTCCAGTGATTGAGAACCTGGTTGATTTCACAAGTATTTTCACCTTAAATGGTACATATGTTTGGTATTCCAATGGCAAATCACGCACCGCAGAATGGGAATACTCATGCTCGTGGTCTGAAATATTTTCCATGTTTGCCCCTTCCTTATTATCTCCAAAAAATAATTATGAGGTTAATAAATTAATTGCCAATTACTCAGTAAAAAAAGAGAAGGGGGAGTCTAAATATAACTGCGTTCTTAATGACGATATATTTGATGTTATCAAAGTTCAAATGATGGCTTATAATCTTGTTGACATACGAGAGTTTAATACCATAAAAGGTGGAACTGCTGATTTTTGGACACTTACAGCAACAGGTCAAAAAAAAATGATAGAATCAATGGCAGTAAAAGCATGAAAATAAAAGCAGGATATCCCCTATCCTGCTTACCTATTGTTCATTGAACTCTGTGCTGAGTATTCATTTTAATCTCCTTGAGCAAACTCCAACCCAGCAGAGCAGTCGTTTGCACCGTCTCGATCTTCGTATCCTCATCGCAGTGTGTCAGCAACTCCAGCAGCGCCACCACGCTGGCTAAAATATCCTCATCGCCCAGTGTCATAGCACCTCCTGCATGTGAAACGCATTGAATTAATTCAATTTTCTAATTTTTACTGTATGTACGTACTGTACATTTTACCGAGATGCTTACGCGCGCCCACGGCCTACATTCATTGATTCCGCACTTACACAGCGCGGATCATGCATTTTTATGAGTTGTTCTTTTGCGTTGGTCATTGGTCAGTCCTGATATTATAATGCACTGCCGATTGTATAGTTCGTTGCATCAAACGCAACACTGCTGGCTGTGTTGACATAACTGAGACAAAAGACTTCCTACGAACTACATTACTCAAGGATTGCTAAATGGAATCAGTTAGCAAAGAAATATTCGACATACTAAAGTACTTGCTTCCTGGGTTTGTTACTGCTTGGATCTTCCATGCTTTAACTGCTCACCCAAAGCAGAATCAATTTGAGAGAATCATCCAGGCATTAATTTTCACGCTATTTATTCAATGTGCAACCAGTATGACTAAGTACATTCTTATTTTAATAGGAAAATGGCATTCAATTGGTCATTGGGATGACACAGCCCAGTTATTTTGGTCATCGATTTTTGCTATATCATTTGGTTTTATCCTTGTTTACTACACCAATAGCAACAAATTTCATAACTTCTTATCAGAGAAAAACATAACAAAGCAAACTTCTTATTTTTGTGAATGGTCAGATATTTTCAATAATGTTACGTGGTTCGTAATTGTTGACTTGAAAAATGGAAGAAGGGTCTATGGATGGCCGCTGGTGTGGCCGGAAGACCCTTCCAAGGGGCATCTTGTCCTACAAGATCCCGAATGGATTGAAGGTAAGCAATACATTCGCCTTGCAAATACTGAGTATCTTGTAATTAGCGCGACCGACATTGAGTATGTGGAATTTCTCAAAAAAGAGCCGGAGATAAAAGATGAGTGATAAACCAAGTAATGCCAAACAAGTTCCAATTGAAAAGGGAGGGAGAAACCCACCACCACCTGCAAATTATACAAAACCGGCCCCTACGCCACCGCCGCCCCCGACTAAAAATGACAAATAATTTAACTTTAATTAGAGGCAAAAATGACCAACAAAAATCCACCTAGCACAACAACTAACGGTCGCACAGGACAAAACAATAGCCGGAATCCACCTCCGCCACCGACTTATGTAAAACCATCGCCGACCCCACCGCCACCTAAACAGAAGTAATTGAGAGGTTATTTATGTCGGAAAACAATAAAAATGGCAATCAATACAATGGATTAGCGCAAGATAGCCGCAATCCTCCACCACCTGCTAACTATACAAAACCGTCACCCACGCCATCACCGCCGCCAACATCTAAAAACAAATAGAATTGAGCCCAGCAGGTGCTGGGCTTTCATTTGTCCATAAGTTTAGAAATACTATCTTTAGCCTTAATCTGTCTTTCTTAACCTTCCCGCTAAGCACTTCCTGTTTTGACTTTGTCCCTACAGCTGAAATGACATCAATGCTATTGAAGATTCTTGCGGTATTCATGCTCAGCTCGGATATATTGAGTAAATATCCATTGTGGGATTCTATATAATTTTTCCTTAAACGTGGACTTTAATTTTAGTTCTACAATAGCAATTCCTTTAAATTCATTGTATAACTCATCGGCACTTGTCTTCATCTCGCCATATGCATCTATATTGTCAATCTCATCACCTAAAGCCATTCGCCTCACTTCATCATCTCTTTTTATAAATTTTGAAACTTTTTCCAACGCTACATCAGTGAATACTAGTGGTCCAAGTCCTTTTATTTTCTTTAGTTTATCATGCGTAATTGACATCCTGACCCAAAGTTTAGACTCATCATCTTTGCTGAGAATATCCTCAGGAAATTGATGCTTTCCGTTTTGATCATAACCATACTTAGCTTGCTCATGAATTTCCATAACACCATAGTCTTCTTTAAAATCATACAGTACATCGATTAAATCAAGATAAGCAGTTGCTCTTTTATCCCACCACTTTTCGCGATAAAAACGATGTAAGGCAAGTCGCATTGTTAACCAAGCAGTAAAGAAACTTATAGCGACAGTAGTTAAAATACTCACTATTTATCCTTTCCATGAATGAGAATCAAACAAGCATCAAACCATATTTTTAGAGTTTCATGAAATGCCAACAAAATGTTTTCCTCTTTTTCACCAGGCCGCCAGTCGTAAGGCACTCGTCTGTCAATAACATCGTGACAACTGGAACAACCAAACACAGCCCAATAATCATCGCTCTTGTAACCCATACCGTGAGTGCTGCTAGGGAGGTGGCAAAGAACCGTCGTTTCTGGGTTCCCATTCACAGATTCCTGGGATCTGCAATGTGCAGCAGCGGCCCCGCGCTGAATCGCGCAGGGTTTTACTTCTAAATGCAGGTGATTTTCTCATGACGACCTCTTTTTACGTCACCATATTTATTATTAAACTCTATTTTTTCGGCATGACCTTACCTAAAACATCCGCTACAGCATTCGCCCCATCTAAAACAGAAGGTATGTTATCTGCAGACATCTGAATTGGACTGAATATTAGACTTTCAAAATTACCCCATGAGTCACTGTGATCTCTTGATTCATTTTTCTTTTCTATAAAATCATGAATGAATTCACACAAACTCAACCTGAGGTCTATTTGTAATAGTTGCGCCCGAATTGATCTAACTTCACTATAATATAGTCGCATAAAATAAAAAATCAAAATCTCCAAAGTCAACACTGGTACCGCATACATCAAATGTTTAATGTTTGAGTCAAAAGTCACCCACTCTTTAAATAAAGCTATTAACGTCAACATAGGTATGGAAACTAGCACCAATGTATATAAATTCATCCACCAGCGAGAGGTTTTTAACTCATTTATTTTGTCATCTTTCATTCTTTTGAAGGCTTTACTTAACAGAACAAAATTATATTCCCCCTTATAACCATCAAGCCTTTTCTCAATCTCATTGACTTCATTTTTTAATGTTTCCTGCTTCCCTATTAATTCAGACAAATTAACTTCATTTGTATTTATTTTGTTTAAATTTTCTACTGCCTCCTTAAATTTAACCTCACGAATAAGATCTTTTATTGACCATACATCCACATACGAAAGCGCATGAAAATCAACTTTACTTCCATTCTCTTTTAAGATATTACCTATATACGCAGCGCAATCTTTGACTTTATAGAAGTTTTCGATATACCTGGCACAGTTAGCGTTAGTGGAATAGGCTATCACCCCACCTAAAGATCGATGTATTATTAGAAACCTAGCAATGAAAAAAGTAAATCTTGGCAACTCGTTTTCGGCAAGCTGCTTGTTTATGAAAACATTTTCGCCTGCCATTTCATGAAGTTTGTATTTAATCGTATCATTTAAATTTGTTGGATACCGTTCAAAAAGATAATAAAACATACGCCAGCAGTATAGTGAATAGCGATGGAAATTCACCATATCGGTAGACATATACTCAGTGCCTATTTTCTCTGAAATATCTGACTCATCATATTCAGACTTGAGAACATTTTTAAAATGACCTTCCAAATAACTATTACATTCTTTAATTGTATTTGCGTATTCCGCATCTAATATAGAGTATTCCATTCACTTATCCATGGCTATAAAATTAAAAGACTTCATCGACATCTAGTCATTATTTAATCTTTGCTTTTACCAACATTAAGCTTGCCTCCCTGAAATTGTATATTTGACCCTGATATTCCCTGTAACAATATCTCATAAGGGTGTGATGAATTCTGCTCTCTATGCGCCCGATTCAACATAAGCGCTTTCATTAATGCCACATCACTTTCATTAAGATCCTCTTTTTTCACTAATTGCATTGCTGCGCTATCCAAAATATCTCTCCTTGAGAAATCCTCCCTCAGTGCTAATATTGTAAGTGATCTTGCATTCGAAAATCTTACTACATATATGATAAATGCCGAGAAACTTATATAAACACCAGAAATAGTCAGAGATATTTGATATGGGAATGGAGAACTTCCCCCTTGAAATCTTTCAGGATAAAAGAATGCCAAAAGTGATATGGTAACTAGTAGAACTACATTAAGAACCACAAAAAGATTAATTAGTATAGCTTTAAACCCTATTGAGTTTCTATATTCATCATCTAATAAGTAACTATATTCACTTAAAGGTTCAAAGTTCACATTGCGAAAACCTTTGTGAGATTCAGTTAATTTCTCGGTATTTTCAGGTTTTTTAATTTCAGCAGAATGTACTTTTTCCTTAATGGTTTTCATTACAATATCATTAACTTCTTTTTCAATATTTTCTTTAGCCTCATCACTTAGTTCCAAAGAGTTTAATGATGACATTTTTCCACGCATGCTACTTAATGAGTCAACCACTCCCACAATTTCATCATTACCTTTAACTGTCACAATTAAATCTTGGAGTTGAGATTCCAGCTCTCTTATTCTTGATGCAGATTTACTTTCACTTTGCTTGAAAATTAAGTTGTACCTGCTAATTATTGAAAATGAAATAATTGCTATTATGAAAGACAAAAACAATGCCTTAAACTCATTGAAAAACACTAAAAAGTTATCAACCATAATGACACCCAATCTTTATTAGAGAATTTATTTCCTTAATATTCTATCAATAAAATTTCATCAATTCCTCTACTGTATGCTCCATCTCATACTCATCAGCAAAGTGTTGTTGCAGTGTTTCGTTCCAGATTACTCCGGCGACCCCGCTATAAACCTTGTCGAACGTCTCCTGGCTCATGTTGACGAAGGCTATGCTCCAGCGCTGTTTTAACGTTCCGCCGTCCGGATTGGCGGCCAGATCGTAGAAGCCGGCTTTAACCATGACGTGATTGAGATAAGCCTCCGTCGTTTTCACAGCTTCGGCGTCAAAGCGGCGCTGGCGCTGAGCCGCTACGCGCTGTAGAACACTGTCGGCAATCAGCTTGGTGATATTGTCATAAAGCAGCGGATCGCCAGCCTGTGCCGCCAGCGTCTTCGCTACCTCATGCGCGATCCACTTCTCCGGATCGCTAACGAACGTCCAATCCGGCTCCCAGTACGAGAAGCCCAACTCCAGCAGCTTCCAGAATTTGCGGTGATGCTTCAGGTTCCGGCGGTCGCCGATCGGTCGCATGGCGATAGGAGTGCCCGTTGGCACCCCTTTCATCGTGTCCCTGTCGTGATCGGTCGCGTATTTGATGCCGCCACCAGGTAGCGAACACCCAACGCCTCCGTCTTATGCTTTCTCGAGGACTTAGTTCGCAGCGCGGCTGTCATGCGACACTCCTTTCAGCCAGGCGCTCAGCTTCCCTACGGATCTGCGCCAAGAACATTTCACCATGCGCCATCAACTGGTCCCGGCTAACATAGCTATGTACTGGACCACGCCAAGCCTTATCAAATATGGCGATTGCAGCGCCGAAGCCCGCGCTGGTCGCTTCTTGCCTTGCATCTGCCGGCCGGTACCAGGACGGCACATCAAATCCAATGCGGCCACGAATGAACGCAATATGATCCGCATCCTCCGGCCACCACACTTCTGAGGTCGCCGACTTGATGAGGAAAACATAGCGTCCGCCGAGCTCACGCATCTCATGGGTATGGCGCATGATGTGGCGCATGCCGGTGATATATTCACCTTCATGCTGCTTCGCCGTGCTGTACGGAGAGTTGGCAAAAGCGGCACCGTTTACCCTGACGCTTTAACCAAAGCATTTGTGAAAGCCAGGAATGCCTCAACGCTGGATCTTGGTGACAATCCACCAACATTTCACGAGATCCGCAGTCTCGCGTCGCGGCTATACAGCATGGAAAAAGGGGAAGAGTTTGCACAGCGCCTACTGGGCCACAAATCAGCTCTCATGACGAAGAAATATCTCGATCTCAGAGGCAAAGAATACGTACTTGTCTAAAAAGACCGGATATAGGATTTCGTGGAAATTTCGTGTATTTTCGTGGATTACGAATTTTTTCCTTATAAATCAATCACACAAAAAAAGACCGAATACGATTCCTTTATACGAAAAAGAATGGAAATATCCTTTTTTAACAACGCCTTATCAACCTTTCAGTCTTTGCAATCCCTTGCTATACCTTGCATTCCATGCTTTTAATTTCAGATAGTTACCAGAACCCTCGGAGCAATTCGGAATAATTTAGGTACTAAAACTCTCAATCACAAACGCTAATATACTCGCGCACGCGGCAGATCACTCAGCCGTGTCGTGTATGCCGGCGACAGTAGCTCACGCTTCATTGACCATACCTGATGCGCCCCTTGTCCTGCAAACCACAGTTTTGCCCTCCCCGAGTTATTGATCCGATCAAGCACCCCCATCAGTTGCTCGCTGTTATGCCGTGGCTTGTACTCATCGAACAACCCCAACTGAGCCACGCCTTGACTGCAAAAATCCTGCAGCATCACCCCGCCTTTCTGATATCGATGGCCAGGTTGCCAAACCGCATCCAAGCAACACATAGCCGCAGCGATAATGTCCCGAGTATCCTGCGTTGGCGTGCTCAGTTTTATGCTTGCGGTGTTGCCATAGTATTCCTCATTGATGGCAAATGGGCTGGTTTTGAGCCACGCGCTGACATGCCGGCAATACTGATGCTCCTCCCTCAACTTCTCCGCTGCACGCGTCGCGTACATGCAAATAGCCTGATGCATCTGGTCATAATCGGTGATCCGATCTCCGAAGCTGCGGCTGCAGATGATCTGTTGTTTTGTCGGCGCAAACTCCTCCAGCTCGAGACAAGGCTGACCACGTAGCTCGCGGACGGTTCGCTCTATCACAACGCTGAAATGCTTGCGGATCATCACAGTGCTTGCATCGGCCAGTTGTAGTGCCGTTTCTATCCCCATCATGTTGAGCTTTTTCGATATCCGGCGTCCGATACCCCAGACCTCATCGACAGGCACGAGGCCCATCAATTTGCGCTGGCGCCCTTCATTGGACAGATCCACTACTCCGCCAGTCTTGTCCCACTTCTTCGCCGCGAAGTTTGCCAGCTTGGCTAACGTCTTGGTTTGGGCAATGCCAACGCCTACAGTTAGCCCAGTGTTGCGCAGTACCTTGGCCCTCACCTGGCGGCCGAAAGTATCCAGATCAATGCAGTTACGAACTCCAGTCAGATCAAGAAAACTTTCGTCAATTGAATACACTTCTACGCGTGGCGCCATCTCTTCTAAAACAGCCATCACACGCTGAGACATGTCGGCGTATAGCTCATAGTTGCTGCTGAACGCGATGCCCCCTGCGCGCTCAAATTCCCGCTTAATTTTGAAATAGGGTTCTCCCATCTTTAACCCTAACGCCTTCGCTTCCTTGCTCCTGGCTACGACGCATCCGTCATTATTCGACAGAACGACGACAGGACGCCCTCGCAGATCTGGGCGCCACAACGTTTCGCAGCTCGCGTAGAAGCTGTTCACATCAGCAAGCGCGTACATCACTTGAGCCTCGTTATCGAAGACACAACAACGCCCATCACCTCCAGATCGTCACCGCCATCATGAAGCAGGATCGGCTCATACTTCGGGTTCATGGGTTCCAATTGCGCGCGAGGATGCAAACAGAGACGCTTCACGGTGAACTCGCCGGCTATGCTGGCAATAACAATATCTCCATGGGCTGGGCTGATGCTGCGGTCAACAACAAGCATAGAGCCCTCAGTGATCCCGGCCTCAAGCATGGAATCACCTGTCGCATAGAGAAAATAGGTCGCATTGGGATGGCTGATGCAGTACTCGTTCAGATCGATGCGCGAACTGACGTAATCTGCTGCAGGACTGGGAAACCCCGCCGGCACCTTGTCGGCGAAAAGCGGGATTTTGAGCTTGGTTGGGTTTGGTGTTGGATAAAAGAAAGTCATAATGTTGCCTTGTTACTGTGTTTTTATACAGTATATGCGCAAGATTTTGACGGGGGAAAGTTCGGATTTTTGTTAGAAAGGTAGGATATTGATCGGTAAAGAAAGATAGTTTCGATGAATGGCCGAGTTCCCTCCAGGCTACAACTCACGATCGAAGTTCGACCTCCAGCGCGTTTTCGCGTCCACAAGTAGAACACTGTGCTGATGTTTATCGCGACATTATCCTTGAGATATCAGTCTGAGAGGAGCGCCAGAACCCAACTATCAGGTGGCGTGAGGCAACGCTGACGGACGGCGTGCTGGGAGTCATACGTTGTTACTACAGTACGTCACCATGCCCCAACGATAGTGATTGTGCTTACTTATCATCTTGATGGGCTAGAAAATTTTGCCATCAATATCATGCGATGGCAGAATATGGCAAACCAACATTTAAGAATTTTACGCATTGAATACTTTTATACGTTATGCATCTGTAGGGGTAATGAATACCCTGGCGCACTGGGCTGTTTTTGGGCTCATGCTCTTTAGCGGTTTCTCACAATCAGTTTCAAATGTTGTCGCTTTTGGCATCGCTGTAACCGTTTCGTTCTTTGCTAACGCCAAGTGGACGTTCAAGGCACAAGCTACAACTTACCGCTATATGGTGTATGTGTTGTTTATGGGAGGTATGGCATTCTCTGTCGGTTGGGCAGCAGATACGCTACATGCAAACCCAATTGTAACTCTCGTTACTTTTTCAGTGATCAGCCTAATCTGTGGCTTCATTTATTCTAAGTTAGTTGTCTTCAGGGAAGATAAATGAAAATTTCACTTGTAGTTCCCGTATTCAACGAGGAAGAAGCAATTCCTCTATTCTACCAATCTGTGCGTCAGTTTAAACCTTTTCAGCATATAGATGTAGAGATCGTTTTCGTCAACGATGGTAGCTCAGATAGAACGGAAGAAATACTGTCTTCCTTATCTAATGATGATCAAAATGTTAAATCAATAAATTTTTCCAGGAATTTCGGGAAAGAACCTGCATTATTTGCTGGTTTGGAAGCCGCTACCGGCGATGCTATTATCCCAATTGACGTTGACCTTCAAGATCCAATTGATGTTATCCCACTATTATTGAATAAGTGGCAAGATGGTGCAGACGTGGTGTTGGCTAAACGTATGGATAGGCAATGCGATGGCCGAATGAAGAGAAAAACAGCAGAATGGTTTTATCGAGTACACAATAAAATAAGTAAACCGGCCATAGAAGAGAATGTAGGTGATTTTAGGCTGATGACCAGGGAAGTGGTAGAAAGCATTAAATTACTTCCAGAGAGAAACCTATTTATGAAAGGTATCCTTAGCTGGGTTGGCGGAAATGTTGAAATTGTTGAATACTCTAGAGCCGAGCGAGTCGCAGGAACCAGCAAATTTAATGGCTGGAAGCTTTGGAATTTGGCAATAGAGGGAATTACAAGTTTTTCCACCTTCCCTCTTCGTGTTTGGGCTTACATTGGATTTTTTGTTGCTGCAATTTCCTTCATGTATGGCGCATGGATGATCATAGATAAGGTTATTTGGGGCAACCCGGTAGCTGGCTACCCTTCAATTATTGTTTCCATTCTTTTCCTTGGCGGTGTACAGCTTATAGGAATCGGAGTGCTTGGGGAATATATTGGTAGAATATACATTGAAACCAAACGTCGCCCACGCTATATAATAAAGAAGTGAGATGAGAATTAAAATGTTTTGTAAAATCGACAAAAAAGCACTGCTCCTTTACTCAGGGATTGCTCTTCTTTTTATTTATCCATTAATCCAATCTGGTATTTTTTATAGGGATGATCTAGATAGAGCCATAACTGGTCAGTATGGATGGAGAGGATTAGGTCGGCCTGTTGCAGATATTCTCATGAAAGTTTTATCCGCCAGTGGCCACTATAACCTTGATCTATACCCCTATACTATGATTGCTTCCTGCTTGTTTATCGGTGGGGCATCGCTTTTACTTAGCGATCATTTATCGAGGTTAGAAGTTCCTTCACACAAATTAGTTTCGGCTCTTCTAATTTTTAATCCATTCATGCTGCAAAATATCGCTTACAGATATGACTCTTTAGGCATGTCCATCGCTTTTTTCCTAGCGGTTATGGCTTATACCTATACAGCCAGTAATCCTACCAGACAAACTTTAGTAAAACTGTTCGCTGGCGTACTATCTTTAACCATATACCAACCATGTGCAAATGTATTTATTGGTTTACTTGCTGTAGACGTAATGATCGCAGCAGTAAAAAATGACTGTAAAGCCACTGACATTATAAAAAGAATACTTAACAAAACGGCTTTATTCGTCTCTTTTTACATGGTTTACATGTTATTCTTTGCTGCAAAAAGTAATTCACGCGCAGAGATCATATCTGCTAATACTGAAGGGCTAGAGCATTTAGCCTCTACGCTTAGTTCATTAAAAAACATGGCTCTATCTTATTTCCATGGCCCAGTTTATATTTATTTTTTGATTCCAGTTGTTGCTGGCTTGATTTTCATGTTGTTTGCAAATCGCCATAAGAAAAAATCTATATTATCATTCAGTCTTTATTGGGTTATTTCTCTATTTATATTTTTAGTTTCACTGATGGGGCCAACCATATTTCTTAAAGATGCTCCGGTATTCCCCAGGACTTTGGTTTCCTTCTCAGCGTGTCTTGTTTTAATTTCGATTCCCATTGTTTATTTTTTACCAAAAATGAAATATTTATCACTAATTCCTGTTATTACAGCAATTGCATTCAGCGCACAATTAGGCAGTGCCATTAAATCACAGCGCGAGTATGAAGATTTTATTTTTAACATGATCAGTCGTGACTTGCTCACTCATAATGAAATTACCACCATCGGAACAGTTGGCCAGGTCAATATAAATGAAAGAGCTAAATTGTTAGTGGACAACAAACCATTAATAGGCTATTTCCTTAGCCCTGCATCTGAGTTTTTAGCCTCTTTTCAACTAATTAACAAAGGGTTTCCGCAGACTCTGCATGGTTATGGAGATGAACAAAACAATAAAAATGTGCTTTCTCGTATGATTAGCAGTGGGATTAAGCCAATCTCAACTAATAAGGAATATTCTCTGTTCATTTCAGGTAATACAGCCATTGTATCATTGGGAACGGATAATAATTGACCTATTCAGCCCTCTATCATGAGGGCTTTATTTTCGGTTCCGGCCACACGATTTTTTCAGGATCTGCGTCATCGCTGATCTTCTCGATCTCGTTAACGTAGTCCATCCATACCCGCAATTTGGCTTTCTCTTCATCGGTAGCCATACCCAATAGCAACTTGCTATTGAGGGTTTGCGTAACCTGGTTAACACGTGCGATACGACGCTCTTTCTCCCCCTGTAACATCTTGCGCTTTTCAGCAGAGCTGTAGGTGCGCTTAATCACCCTTCCGTCACGATATACCCACGTCATATCGTTGCACGCTTCAGGTGGGGTTTCGCTAATCGCCACCTCTGCTACTGAGAAACCAGGAGGGAAAATTGCTGTGACGTCTTTTGATATACAGACGATAATACCATTCTCGTCATACATGACCTTCAGCGTGTCTGGACTAAAATCCGCCTGACAGGCGTACCAGTCTCGCCCATTTTTATCTCTGGCGTAAAGAATATCAGGTCTATATGCTGGCTCATTCTCTTCGGTGGATTTAAAATCAGGCTTGTAAATAGCAAAGTTTTCAAATTTAACCATGATTAAGAAGTCCCTATATTTCGCCAAGAACCATTAATTAAAACTTGGACATATGAATAAGAAGCCCAAATAGATGGGTTATAGTTGGCCCCAGACATACCAGTAAACACGCAACCGTCAGGAGCTCTAACTTGCCCGCCAGTATCAGGCTGGTTAATTCGTCCAGTAAGCCTGACGTTTTGGACAAGATTTTGATAAGCCCAGTTTTGAGCGTTATTTTGCGCATTTGATATATTTTGATTCAGCCAGTTACTGAGATACCCACCCCAGATATTACCGGTAATATTCCCGTCGACATGAAAAATAGCATTATTTGCATAAACTCCGCCTGGACAATAAAAGTTCCCGCCATTTGCGTCAAATCGCCAATTTACATCTGTATTATCGCCCTTTGCATGGATGCAGGCTTGTGCAAAGCTTGGCGTACCACTGAGCAAATATCCAAAACTCACTGCAGTTGGATAGCCTTGTCCTTGTCGAGTTGACACCCCTTTAACTATTGGCACATAAACACCGCCTGATGTTACAGGCCATTGCCAATTAGGCTGAAAGAATGGCGCCTGATTGTTCAACTGTTCGGAAAATGGCCCAGCTCCCCACGGAATTGCTCCTGGCGTTGTGGAAATAGCGGGGGAAAACAATTGTCCCGTCATAGTGTCGCCAGTCTTAGCAACAGCATTAATATCAGCAGCAGTAGGTTTAAACTTATCGGTATAAATTCTCGCCCAGGTAATCCCACCAGCCTCTGCTTGAGAAACACCAACATACGCAGCCATATTACCGCCAACAACAGCAACGTAGCCTGAGGACGGTGCGGCATCCATAGGCAAGCATACAACGCCAGCTGATACGTTCCCGGACACCGCTGGGGGCTTATTAGCTGCCGAAGCATTTACGCGGTAAAACTGCGCGATGTTACTGTAAGCGTCGTTTTTGGCTATTGGCCCGACACCCAAACCCGCCGTGCCCATTTCCATCACATTACCACTGCCAGTACCGACGTTTTTCGTCGCAGCAGTGCCTAGCTCAAGGTTTTTTCGCCCTTCCGCTTTATTTTGCAAATCCGCCAGGTTTTGCGACTTTTGAAGAAACAGCCCATTGGGATCCGCCAGCAGATTTTTCCAACCTGCGGCACTGGCGCCATCCGGATCAGTGGTGTTTGAATCAACCGTATTCCACCAGATTTTCGAACCATCGGAACTCAACACCATCGCGCCACGGGGATAGCCGCCGATCGCCGAGGTAAATGCCGAATCAAAGGTGTACTGGCCGCCGGCCTGAGAAAAGCGGATCGCCACGGTGATATCGTTCAGCAGTCCGTTAAAATCCTTACCGTGTGGCGGTATGCCGCCGGCGGCGATGGCCGTCATGGTGAGCGGCGGAAAACCTGAATCATAGGCAGCATTGCCCTTCTCCTTGGTTTCCTGCGTGGCATTATTGGGGATCGTGTTTTTGTCAGCTGTACCGCTGGCGAACGGCACTGCAATCTGACGCGGTTTATCTGTCAGTTTCATTTTATGCCTTCTGAATTATTGAAACGTTAATACCTGGCGGCGCCGGCAGCGCGCCGGAGGACTGGACGATAGCAAGCTCTGCGGTCGACAGTTCAAACTCGAACACATAGCTCATCTTCATTCCGCCATCGTTCTGGATATAGGCGCGCCCCCGATCACCGAACATGTAACGCAACATCCGATTGATATTCGGTATTGAGCAATCGGTGATATTGCTCATGGCTTTCATCATGATCAGACGGCGATACATCGGGTCCGCAAGTTCAATGGTCTGCGTTGTGCTCTCACCGCTATAGAACGGCGCCTGGTCAAATGGGCGGGGATCTGTCCGCGTTGGCGTATCCAGCCGCGCCTCACTGAACCCCAAGTAATTAAAGTCATCGTCGACCGTTAGCCGCCGGCTTACGTCCACAATTTTTCCCCACACATCGAGGCCATAGGTCTCTGCGGTTTCGATGTTCCAGATCAGATCGTAAAAATCATCGACGAACTTGTCGGGGGAAACGGCTTCGTTGAAGCTGCCGATCAGGGCGTTAAGGCGGGGGCTGGCGGCGTACTGTGCGAGCACAGTGGCGGCCACATTCTGCAATTTAGACCTCCTGCAGCTCTACGCTGATATTGTTCGGATCCAGCGTCGGAATTTCGTCGATTCCAAACTGGAGGGATGAGGAAAAGGCGTTACCATCCCTGCTCAGCGCCAGGCTGAGAATATCGATGTTTGAAGGGTCAATGCTGTAAATGCCCGCATAGAATCGCCCGGCGGCCAGCGCAGCCGCTGCACGCGCGCGATTGCCCCCATCAGCGCCATTGAATGCCGCAATCACTTTACTATTTACCTGATCGGTAATGTCCGATGGTAAATATTCGCTTTTTCTCAGGATAACCCTCACTGACACGCTCACCGGCTTCAACCCCTGCCAGGTGATCACATACTCCGGATATGGCGGCTCATAGCCGTCGGTATCTGCAATCGTGTATGAAGAATCACCATTCATGTCGACACCGGGCGGCGCCTTGCGCCAGATAGCATCCGCGATATCCTCTGCCTTTCCACCATACACGCCAACGTAGAACGAATTTTTCTTCAATGTATATTTGGATGAGCCGACTTGTCTGTCTACCTGGGTCGGGTTATGCGTAACGTATACATCCACTACGTTGGGAACTTTTGCGAGGATCTCGCCGCGGATCGCGTTCAATGTATTCCGGGCATTGTTGGCAACGGAATTGCGTCGGCGGTGCTCAAAGTCGGCTCTGCTCTCCTCATTGTTGCCCGGCACCCCGGCGGCGCGGTTCGTCACACCAGACCAGCCAGGGATCGCTTTGTAGACCTTGCTGAGCGCACCAATGGGGCAACCGATCGGGCCTGTCGTGAGGTTCTGGAAAACCACATCAACGCTACCGGCGGCGCCGATCGTGGCGTCGGACAGGCTGGCGTAGAGATACCCTGCTTCATCCTGTGCCAGGCTTCCAGCAGGGATCAGCGTATCCACCAGCCCTGAGCACGTCCCGGTTACTGTCGTGCCGGTGGCACCGATGCGGTCGAGGAAATAAACCCGGCCAATCGCATCCTGAAACCTGCCGCTGCTGTAGTCCGCGTTCACCTGGTTCGCGATCGCCAGCAACTGATCGTTCTTATCGGCGATGATGGCCGAATCGCTCATCGCCAGCTGTCCCTGTGGGCTCGTAAGGCTGGTCCCCATCGAGCTCCCCAGCGCGGTGGAGAAATCGGTTAACCGGCCGTTTAGTATGTCCACCTCATCCGGCACCAGCAGCCCCGTTTTTGAAAACGTAACCGCCGGTACCGCAGTTGTGTAATTGGTGTTTTCATCCGTCATAACAGCACCGTGTAATCGTTGAAATTGGTATCAGTGATCGTCATTACGCCACCAATACGGCGATCGCCATCAGAGACTGCCGTACACAGCGCGCTGGAGACCGTCGGCAGTTTCATCGCCTCCTGCTGCATTTTGGTGTTAATTAGCTGCGTGCCGGGCCAATGGCCGAGGATCCGCGGGTAATAAGGAATTCCGAGCGTGTTGTCATACCAACACTCGCCAAGAAAAGTGCTGCAGGCGCACGCCACATCCTGCGCCACCGCATAAGGATTGTCCGTGACCGCCAGGTTGCCTTTGTCGTTCAGCATCAGATCCCAGGTATTCGTATCGAGAAGAAGTGAGCGAGTTTGCATCATGCCCCCTATTGCGGTTTATTCGTCTGCGCGCTGCCTGATTGCACGCCACCATGCACGTGGTCACCAAACTCGATGCCACTAATCGTGGCGCCGGCGGACAGTTCCGCTTTGCCTTTGGCTGTAAACTTCTGGCTCACCTCGGTCGCGCCGTTCAGTGCGATTTCCGGCGAGTTAACGGCAAAGCGCTTCGATGCATTGGTTTCAACATCCGGCGCATTCAGCGTGATTTTCCAGGGTGAAGTTACATTGATCTGCTGATCGGCAAACTCGACAAATTGCACCGGAGCGCCATTCAGCACACCACCCAGATAGATCGCATCTGACAGGCTGTGCGTGCGCCTTGATCCCGGCATCGCGGGCTGGCGCGTGGCTTTAACCCCGCTGATATCCCGATCGCAAATCGCTATGAACCCAATATCACCGGCTTTCGGTGGCATGATCACCGCACTTTGACCACCCTGTAGACGCCACACCGGCACGTTGTAAATTACCTCATGCGGGATAGGTGAGCCGTCGCCAGCGACGGCCATCACCATAGGGCGAATGTCCACGTGCTCCCCGTTGGCATTGATCACCCTACCCAACGTGATAAACGCATGACGCCCCAGAAACTGGCGCATAACGAAGTCCTGCGCGTTGATATCACCATTCAGATCGGAGCCGTTTACATGAAAATTTTCCATATCAGCCCCCGGGTTGCCGCAACAATTCGCAGGATGTTGAACATTGGCCGCCCTCAATCCATGAGGTTAACGTGTGCATTGCACCGAGCACTGCATAGCGGCCGCTGGCGTTCGGAAGCGAGGTCACCAACGACAATTTGCGACCAATAAAAATATCAGGACAGAACAGACACGAAATGCTCAGCCCAACATTGGTAAAAATGGGATATCCGATTAATCCGTGGTCGGGAGAAACGAGCAATGCCGGCTCTTTTCGGGATACTCCCTTTGGCCAGATCGTCACCTTCTCCACGTTGATATCGATCTCGGCATCAACAGCCCGTGCCGCCTCGATCATCTGCTGCGTGATATCTCCCTGGAAATACGGATCGGGCAGCGTGCGTTTAACGCCCTGATTCTCATATTTCAGCCCCACTGATGATGCCATTGGCATCAAAATGTCATCGATCGAGACGGGGCCTTTCGCGCTGAATGGCGACACCTTTTTCGCCCGCAGATAAAACATCATGTTCGCCGTAATAATCAGCGGCACATCCGGCGCCTGGTTGTAATCCGCATATGCATCACTGATAAACCCTTCGAAAATCAGGCGGTCAGCAGCCCATACGCGGATCCGATTAGGCTTGGCTCCATCGATCCAAATCCCTTTGTAGCTCAGCGCCGCCATCTGCTGGGCCACGAGCCCCCACAGATAAAGCGTAATTTGCGTGCCGGCAATCCCGCCATACGCCGCCAGGCTTATATAACAGCGCGCATTTTTGACGGTAAGCACGTTACCCCGATCGTCAAACGTTCGCCCCTCTGCCAGGGTAAACTCCACCCTGATATCCCGTTGTTGATAGCTCACGGCATTTCCTCCGGCGCAAGGTAGTAAAGTTTGAAACGCTCACCCAGGCCGGACCATTCAGGATCCGCGTTTCCCGCCAGGTCAGCGAAAAATAATTCGCCGGCGAATGGCAGATAGCCGTAACGCACGATCTTGTTGCCGTTCAGGCACAACACCCCCTGCAGGCAGGGAGTGCCGTTAACGGTCAGATCGATATATAGCCCCGTGGTACGCTGTGCCAGACGAATTTCACAGGCCTGATTATTCAGGGAGACGGTAAACCGTTGAGACTTGAGGGGCTTGAGTACAATTTCCAGCATCAGGTTAAACTCCCCGCCAATTGCTTGACCGCTGCATCCAACTTTTGCGTCGCGCTTACGGTGACCTCTCCGAGAGGTTTGGTCACATCCTCGACCGCTGACGAAACCTTATCGGCAATGTTCCCAACCAATTCCGACGCCGAGCGCTGCACGCCGGAGATCGCTTTCTTCACATCAGAAAGGGTGGAACCACTCGTTGAAGAGGTAACGAGCTCCGTTTTGGCGCTCGCTCCCTGGGTGATTTGATTATTGGTAGTGTCGGCCTGCGATGTCTCGCTGCTGACGGTCACCTCGGCCACGTCCTGCACGTCCTGAAAAACCGCCGTTACCGTAAGCAACGTCGGGCCGCCGTCGCTTCGGATCCGATAATCGTATTTGGTCAGGTCATAAGACGAATAGGTTTTGTCGGGGGTTTCGATGTCATAAACCTCCGCCGTTGTTCGCATCGTCTCCAGGGTGGCCAGCACGTCCGAGCGGGATGTCAGCGTGAGATTAGTCAGGTTCGGAAGCCCGCCTGAAAACCCTGTCCAGCCCTCCACGGTAAACGTAATGTGTAATTCTGCCGGCCGCTGCACCTTGTTGAATGTGGTGTAACCACCTCGCTCGATCGGCGCCGTGGTGATCGACGCTTCGCCCCCCACTTCGATAACGACAAATGACGTTGGCGAAAAGGGCTTCGTGCCGACACTGGCGCCGGAGGCATAATAAATCCCGTATCCCGGTGCCAGCACGCTGTTAACGACAGACAGCAGGCCACCGCCCCGCACAGCATTCAGTACAGTGGCCTGATTCAGGGAAAACCTCATGTCGATACTCCCGATGCATACGCGCCCACAAGGCTGGAGCGATTAATTTTTTGCCTTGCGTCGTCGATGATCCCTTTCGTGCTGTCTGCCGGCGAATTCACCTGCAGAGTGCCGATATGGGTTGTTTCGGTGATCGTGGATTGCGAACCGCCGAGCGGCTGGCGCGCCTGCGCCGCCATGCCTGCGCCTGGCTGAGGCAAATTCGACAACACCTTCGGCACGTATTCCCGCGTTTCCTGCGGGGCCGCGCCGAGCCCTTTGCGCTCAACATTACCCTGGCCCCAGTTATACGCCGCCAGCGCCTTACCCAGATCACCATCGAACATTTTCAGCAGCTGCGACATGTAGCGCGCTGCAGCATGGGCTGATTTCTCCGGATCAAAAACGTCATCGCCGACCAGCCCGAAGTCCTTCGCCGTGCCTGGCATGAACTGAAACGGCCCTTTGGCGCCCGCTTTCGATACAGCCTGAGTATCGCCGCCTGACTCCGTGATCACCATGCTGCGCAGCAGCCCGGCAGGGAGCCCGAACGTTTCCTCCAGCTTGCTGAGTTTCGGCTGCAGCCACGCCAGCATTTCCTCACCGGCCTTTGTTGGCTGTGGCCGGCGTACAGATTGAGCAAACTGCGTCGGAGCCTGGCCTTGCCCGTAACCATCACCACGCGGAAGATTGATCCCGAATGTATCCTTAACCCAATCGTGAGCGGATTTTCCCCACCCCTCTACCTTGTCACTGAATGGCAGATTGTTCAGGGCATCCGCAACGGGGTTATTTTTCAGCGCAGGGTATTTTTCCTCGAGGGGTTTAACAACAAACTCCTCAAGCGCCACCAGAGCTGCAATAAGGCCAGCAGGCCCCATCAGCGCCCCGCTGAGACCTTTAAACAGGGAAAGCAGCTTGCCACCCACCGATGCGCTAACCAGCAGCAGAATGGCGTTCTGCCAGCCTCCTACCGCATTGGCGGCTTCACCGGCGACACCAACAATGTTCGACAGAACATCGAACACGCCCTGCACCGCGGCTTTGATTTCATCCGGGTGCTGTGCCATCCAGTTCGCCAGATCATTCAGCCACGCGTTGAACTGTTTGATGTAAGGCAGCAGCGCGTTAAAGAGGATGTATCCCGTTTTCTCAAAGGCCTGGCTGATCTCTGCCCACTGCTGGCGAAACTTCCGCGCCGCCGCGATTGACTGATCGTCAACGCCTGAGCGCGCTGTAAATCGGTCAACATCGCGCAACGCATGGCCAGATCCGAACCATTGCTGCGCGGCGTAGCCATACCCCAGCTCACTGCCATAGGCCTGCTGCTGATCCTTATTCAGGTTTGGAAATGCGGCTGCCAATTTGCGGACAATATCTTCAGTCCCATCCCGGCCCAGATCGATATTGGCGCCCGCCTGGTTGACGGCCAATAGCAGGCTTTGAAGTTGAGGATCCAGCCCAAGGCCAGATTTTAAGCGTGCCTTTGCATCGTTGATGCGGGAGAACGCGCCCACGATCTCGTTGGCACTGACACCGAACGCCTCGCCCGCCTTGGTCCAGCCATCCAGCGATTTGGCCGACATGCCAAAGGCATCGGCCGCCGTCGCCAATTGGTTCAGGTTACTGGTGAACCCGGTAACAAAGCTTTTGAGGCCGCCCAGCGACAACGTGACGCCGGCCAGCGCCAGCACCTGGGCGCGAATACTGGAAAAGAACGACGCCGCCTTTTTGCCGCTGGCTTCCATGTCTTTGGCGGTTTTGTCGGCTTTTTTCCCGGTTTTATCCAGCGCCTCGCTGCTTTTCTTCTCGCCGGTGTCGAACGCCTGCGCAACGTTCTCCATGACCGCTGTCAGGCGGTCAAGCCCCGCCACTACCGCCTGCTCGCCAGCGCTGAAGTTTTTGTCGTCAATACCCAGGGCGAGGACGAGCTCGTCAAGTACCATTGCCACTATTTCCCCTCCTGCATTACGCGTGCGTTATGGGCGTCCACCTGGATGATTTCCAACAAATCCCACAAGTCCTGCACACCAAGCACCGCATCCAGCTCAGCCTTGGAGGCTTTGCCGGCGGAAATCACGGTGGCGATGGTGTGCGGGACGTTGGTGTAATCAACAAGCCCAAACGGCCTGTCAGGATTGGCAAAACGAGGCGGGATATCTAGCGGCCGGCGGTAGCGAAAAAATCCACGTGCAGTTTGAACACCTCCGCGCGCAGGTTAAGGCGTGTGGCCACTTCATCGATATCGGCTTCAATCAAGGGGCGGACCACGGTTTTATCCGCTGGATTCGGCACGGCCTGAACACAGGTCATCAACTCATCAAGCAGCGGCTTGGCCTCATCCGGGGGGATCTTCGAAATCGCCTTTAAGCCCTCAACAGCCATCGCCGCGATCCCCATGCTGCGTAAATTATCGGGGATCTCGACGCCGCCGCGCCCCATCGCCATGAGCGCCCGCAAAGCCCACCATTCAGCCTGTGACGCCGACATTTCCTTGATGTAGAAAACCTTGCCCTGATCGCGCCCGGCGGCGTCGATAGTGATAAACGTCTCTTTACGTGCCATCAGTTAAACGCCTCTGGAGTGATGGATTCCCATTCGATGATCGCCTGGCTGGCCTGCAGAATGCGGCCGGCATCCGGTAGCGCCTTCCACTGCTTCAGCACGCCGTTCACGCATTTATATTTGCGCTTGAGCGCCGGCAGGATAACCGTTGCATTGCAGCGGAACACCGCCACGCTGGCGCGCGATGTGGTCGCCCAGGTATCGAACACGTCCCGGCTCTCCGAATCCGGCATAATGTAGATCGTCTGGTTGATGTTGCCGTAAATGAAGCCGGCCGATAACTTGCCGTCGGCGCCGCGCACCGTTTCCGCCAGGCTCAGTGCGTCGGTCCCGTAGATATTATCCGCAGCGAAGCCCTGCAGCTGCACGCCTGACGGGTACAGGTTCATTACCGACAGCGTAATGATGGCGTCGGCAGAAGTGATGGTGTTGGACATTATTGAACCTCCGTCGATGCAATATTCAATTTCTGGATGCTGCCGCCGTCGCTGTACCACAACGCGCAGTTCGGGCTGGTGCGAGCAGGACGAAGGGCCGGCAGCATTTCACCGACATAGAGGTAGTACCCCGTCGCGAAAATTGTCGCCGACACGTCTTCCCCTACTGCGTTGCTGATCTCCAGTTTTTGCGCCGCGGACAGTGTCACCCCGGCACGAATGCCGCCCCATGCTTTAAACTGCTCGATCACATCGGTCATCGAGGTTGCAACCAGCGCGCGCCCAGCGTTGTTGTAGGGGATCGTCTTGTTGGATTTGAACAGCGCCAGCACCGCGCCCTGCAGGTTGGCGTTCAGCCAAATTTGCCCGGCGAAGCTGTCCAGCCATTTGAAATCGCCGGTGATCGAGCCATCTGCCCAATAATCCTCGACGATGTTATTGGCGGCGTACTTGCCGTAGAAGTTATAGCCATTGGCGATCAGCACGTCGTACTCATCACCGCTGGTCACATCGGCCGCCAGCCCGTTGTATTCGCGGAATTTGAACGGCACGCGCCCTTCAGTGCGGGTAAAGTCCAGCGCAGCGGCATATCCCAATACGGATGCAGGTTTTTTCACGTCAGTGCAGAACACCGGCACGACACTCCCGTAATTGTTCACGGTGATGATCTTGTACGCGATGTGGTCCTGATTGCCCGTAATTCGGGCTTTTTCGTTGGTGGTCCACGCCACATAGAAAAAGCGCTCCTCCTGCGCGCTGGCCCATGCGGACAACGCCAGGTGTTCATCATCCTTGCACTCGAAAACGGTCGAGAATGAGGCCCACTGCTGCGACTTGGCGATGATTGCCGTGAACAGCGCGGGAACCACTGCCACCGGCGCCCCCTGGGAGATCTTGGCGCCGAGATCGCTGGTCATCTTCATGGGTGCCGCTGCGGTGCCGGTCGCATACGCGATAGTCGTCGCTTCCGGCTTGGCGCCTGCAGCAGTGATGATGAAGGCATTGTGCGTGGTGTCATATACCACCGTCGCCACGGCGGCCGTCAATGAGGTTTGCAACGCGGCGGCCGCCTCCGCAAAACTGGTTACCGCGCTGAAATTGACTTCCGCACTGGCATTCTTCCCGCTGATGCTGATCGTGAGCGTACCGGAGATTTTTTTCAGCTCCTCGACCGTCACCCCTTTAAACGATCCGCTGCGCAACCATGCGGCCGCCGGCGCGCGGTTGAATCGGGCGAACAGCAACGCCCCCGGAGATTTTGTCGCGTTGTTGTAGCCCTGAAAATACATGGATGCCATAACGTATTCGTCAGAGTCACCACCGAAATAATCGGCCACGCTCGAGGGTGACGAAAACGAAGGGACGTCGCCGATCGGTACGTAAGGGCTGTCGGTTAAAAGCAGGCCGTTGAGGTCGACCGCATTACCCACAGCGGATAGCACGCCCGGTTTGATTTTTACGTCTTTACTGATTGGAATTGCCATCGATGGACTCCGTTGTGGTCGTTTTGATGGTCACGTTGTCGAAGAACGCCAGAGGCGCACTGACCACCGGTTTGATTTGCGCGATGAATTCCAGCGTCCAGCGCGGTTCGTATTGCCACTCGCCGTTAATCATCGTGGTCTGACGGGGATCGCTACAGTAGAGCGGCGTTAAGACGCCCCCGGAGCAGCGAAAAGCGGAGGTGCCAAACTCCGAGCGGATCAGCGTGGCGAACATCAGGGAATTTCGCTCCGCGCTGTCGCCAAAGAAATCAAGCTGACATTCCCAGCGCGTGGTGCGCGTGATGTGTTGCGTACCCATTCCGGCCGCCGGTGGCGGCGTGTACTTCACCACCGCCGTAGATAAACCGGCAGAATTCAGCGAAGTCATCGCGATGAATTCGCCCTGTGGCATCGGCACCCCGTTTTGCTGGGTGCGCTCGATCTGCGCATCAACAAAAAGCCCCTGGAGAAAATCGCCAAGGGCTTTATAGAGATCGCTTTCAGTGATCGAGAGCGTTACGTTTGCAGACATGCAACAACCCTCGTCCAATCCGGCCAGTTCTCCGGCACCGCCACCACAAGCCACGTTTCGCCCGCGATGACGAATTTGTCACCGCCGACCTGCTTCGGTCGGCTCACACCGCACCAGTTCCCGTTCGTATAGATGGACGTGAACACCCCCTGAATATTCAGGTTGTCCAGGTGGCGGATATCGCCCTGGGTAACAGCCTGTTTTTGTACCATCATCGGAATAGGCGCGTCATAGGCCGGCGCCCGGGAATAATCCTCACGTTTTTCGGCACCGAGCGATCGATAGATCTGCGCCTCAACGAAGGGATTAACTGCGCCGACGGCGCGCGAAACAATACCGTGCAAATTCACTCATCACCTCCATCAACGGCATAGTCGACGCTGTTCTGCATGTGGACAGTGTCGACCAGCGGCTTATCGAACCCTTTGCGCTTAATGGTCGATTCCGCCAACGGCGGAGAGTTGAGCTCCCGGATTGAATCCTGCAGCTGGCTTTTTATCCGCTCCCCCATCAATCCAAGCGCTAACCGCGCGTCATAATTTGATGAACGGATAAGCTGCGAAAACTCACCGGGCCACTGCGCACTGTTGGCTGAAATCATGTTGCGAAAAAAAGGCCGCGGCAGCTGAAAATAGGACTCCCCGGCCTTGGTCATCACCATTTTTCCGAACTCGTTCGCGGCGGCCACCAGCGCAACCGGGGTCCCGTCTTCATAGGTCGCATCGGCCAAAAAACCCACCTTGAGGCTCTTGCCCGAAGACAACCCGTCGGCAATTTGCGCCAGGCGCGCTTTAAACGCGGCACCGCCGCGAACACTGGCACCCATTTAGCGCCCCCGCCTGACCGGCCGATAGTAGTGATCTGGATAGCGCGATGGCGATGAGCCCGGGTGATAAACCATCGTCCTGTAGGGCGCGGTCGCTTGCCAATAATCCGCGCCATAGGGAGTCTGCAGATACCACCATGACTGATCGTTACTGCCGGCGCTGTCCACCGATACAGAAACCGATCCCTCTGAGGCACTGGTAATGCGGCCAACAAGGCCGCTTCCCTGACCGCCCGACTGTCCTGAACCAAATCCACGCAACGCACAGAGATGAGCAACAAGCAGGAAAAATAACTGCTCGCGCTCTTTCAGATCCTGCACTTTGCTTTCATCGGTATTATCGAGGTAGAGGGTCGAGGCCTGATTGAACAGCGCCTCGAGCAGGTCATCACTTGGCGCCGATCCGCATCCCGTTGCAAACGCCGGGTAAAGCGCCCGAAATGCCTTGATGTTGAAAACCACGGCGCCCATGCATTACTCCTTCTTATTCATCGCTTCATCATCACGCTTGATCCCCGGCGCCGGGTTGTTCTGCGGCAATGGGTCAAGGCCTGACTTCAACTTTTCCTGCTCTTTGGCCTGCGCACGGGCGCTGTTGCCATTCTCCTGGGCGAAGATCACACCGTTTTTTACATACGGTTGATCTTTGTGGATCTTCAACCAGGCATCCCACAGTTCCTTATCGACCGGTGTGAGGCCATAGCCGCCGATAATGCGCACATCTTCGCCGCGGTAACCCGCGACCGCCTGCTGATGGCCGTCGACTTCCAACACCAAACCGTTCGGCAATTTGCAGCCAACTGTTACTTGCTCTGCCATCTTTTAAACCCCCAACATTTGTGCGTAAGCCAGCGGTTGGCGAATGATCGCCCCCCAGGTACCGGCGGATTTTTTCTGGTGCCAGGCTGAAGACTCCGTCACCACGGCGTGCGCGCGCATTTTCTCAGTGAACGCACAGTAACCGGTGTCGTTCTCCCCGAGACGCTCGGCAATCAGCTGAACCACTTCACCCGCGTCGCTGGAATACTCCACCGCCGTTTCGATGGTCATACCCGGGAAGTTTTTCTGCAGCAGGTCTGCAACGTTGACCTTGTATTGGTTGGTCTTCGTCAGGTTGGCTTCCGACAACGGAGACATATTCAGCTTCATCGCGTCGGTACGCTCGACATGCCCTTTGGTCTGACTGACGAGCTGCTTGTACAGCTTGACGATGTCGTTATAAATCGCCTCGGCGTCCTTATCGTCCCATTTCAACTTACCGCCGACGTCAATCGGGGTAATCGGCGCCGACAGCGATGGATCGTTCAGCAGGCCGTAGTTCTGCAAGCCCTCGATGCCGTAGAAGTAGGATTTATTCTGGAACTTGTTTAGCACCAGGGCAGACGCGACATTCAACTCCGCCGCCCAGCCGATGCGCGCCGCGCCGTACATGTCCAGTTCGCGTTCACCCCAGCGGGTATGCGTCTGGTAGTGGTAGCTCTGACGCGGCACCCAGTTTGCGTTCGCGGTTACCATGCCGTTGTTGTTGTAGTCGCCGTAAGAGCTGGTGTCACCGGCTGATTCCACGATCGGGAATTGAGTGGTCAGCGTCGTCCAGTCGCCCTTTTTGGTTTCGCCCAGGATTTGGGCCGCTTTCATCGGTGTCACCAGCACACGAATTAATTCTGGATCAACGTAGTTGGTGAAATAGGCCGGCACGCCGGAGTTTGAGACCGTTACCAGATTAGGCTGCGCATCCATCGCCAGCGCGAAATCGCTCGCGTACTCCGGCGGCAGGTAAGCCTGCGCGCCCGGCAGGATGATGCCGTAATCGCGGCTGGCGGTAGCGTAATGCTGCTTAAATTTATTCATCACTTGCTCCAGGTGCTGATTTTGATACGTTCTTTGGCCGCCGCGGCGCTGGCCACCGAGAATGCCGTTTCCGCAAAGCCTTCAATGGTCGCGCCGGCGGCACCGGTAGCAATCTCGCCGGTGGTCAGTGACGCAAACACTTTTTGGCCGACAGTGGCCGCTGTCGTGGTAACCGCCCAGTAATCACCGCCGGTGTGCAGCGTGCACTCTCGCCCCGGCTGGATCACGTTAGACGCCGCGCCCAGCCATTCAACGATTGACGCCTGGCCATCGCGAGGAACAAACCCCGACGGCGCGCCAGTGCCTTTGTTCGATGCCACGCCCTTCACCACCCAGGCAAATCGCCCAATGGTTAACCCGTCGGCACCGGTGACCAATGCCCCCTCACCGGCCACATAGCTGGTGTATGGGTTGTTACTGGCAAAAGCCCCCTCAATACCCGGAGCCGGGTATTGGTTAATGCTCGTCTGAAATCCTGACATGTTAATAACCTCGTTTAAGTTTGCCGGCGGTAGGGAAGTCGGCAGCGAAAGACGATGCAGCCGCGGAGTCATGGGCCAGTTTCGGCGCTTTGACGGCCTGTTTTTGCTCTACGGCATACTTCACCATGCTGCGGTAAGCGCTTGGGTGTACGTCGGTGATATCGATCCCGGCCTGTTCGAGCGCAGTGCGGTAAACCTCCTCGGCGGAGTCCATCGCCACCACGTCACCAATCAGAGGACGCACCTCACTTTCAGCGGTGCGAACCGCCTGGAAGTTTTTCGCCGCCGCCTTGGTGGCGTTGTCAGCCGCCAGCCTGATAGCCGCGTCCATTGCCGGTTTGCTGACCGTATCGGGATTCGGTTTTACCGGGTCTTTTGCTGGATCGTCCGGGGTGTCATCCGCAGCCGGCATCAGTACCGCTTTGATTTTTTCCAGCACTTCCTCCGGCACTTTGTCGGACAACAGCGCCAGGATGCTTTCCAGTGGGTTTTCGGTATCAAACGCTGGTCCATTATCTTCCGGCTCGACCACCTCTTCAGCGGCCTCCATCAGTTCGGCAAGCTCGGCCGGCTCGATTTCCATATCCTGCGCCAGACGGCCGGAAAACGCGGATTTGACCGCATTCGCGATCGCGTTGGGGCGTTTATGCTGGCCCACCAATTGCGTGAGGTCTTTCGGCGAGGCGTCTTGCGCCAGGCGAGGTTTGAGATAGGCGCCCAGCGCTGCGCGCATGGCGACACCCTTACGATTTAATTTCATGTTTTGTAACTCCTTCGGGAGGCAATCAAATACCAGCACATCGGATCCGGCCCGGCCGTCACCGACCAGCGCCACGTGGTTACCGACGATATCCCGCATCACGCCGTCAAATTTGACGCCATCCGGGGTAACGCCTGGGGTCATGTCAGTGACGTACGCATACGACGATGACAGTTCTCGTTGCTCGTCGGTCTCGATACCGGCGATGGCGGAGTTGTCCCAAATCGACAATCCGTTTGTTAGGTAGGTGCCATCAAAATCACTGTTGGCATGCGTTGTCCCCACCCGAAGCTCACGCGCGGGCGCGCCTGGGTAATCAGGCTTGTGTCGGCAAAGGATGGGGATGTTATTGAATGTTTTCGCTGCCTTGCGCAGCTCCTCGGGGTCGCGGTACAGCATGTACAGCCGGTCGGGCTCAAGTCCCAGCGCCTCGGAATTCGGGATTTCTCGCCCGTAATAGCCGCACACGTTGGCCTTGCTGATGTTGCTGCGCTCTACCTGCAGCCGTCCGACCTTATCAATTTGCCGCACCGAACCCCGGTCAAATGCCAGTCGTTCAGTCGTCATTCATTACTCCAGTCCCGGTAAAATCGCCTCCCATCCACACCTGCAACGTATTTTTTCGCCTGGCATGATCCATTCGCCATCGATAAACATGCCTTTGTCCAGATCGAACTCTTTGCCGTCGGCTTTCACATGGGAGGGGCGCGGCTCTTTCCCTGCGTGGGAATGGCGCCAGCGCCCGCGGCGGATGCCAAGCGCACGCTGGCGCGCCGACTGCATGGCAGACGTTGCCTTGTTGTTCTGATCCAGCGCGATAAAAGCCGCCCGGCGCCGGGTGACGCCATAGCGCTGTTGCAGCTCTTTTGTCAGGGTGCCGAGATCACGCCCACGGGATACCGACTGCATTACCAGCGTTTCGACCTGCGTGAGGTACTGCTGCGGAATGGAGCGGATCAGGTTGACGTTCTCGGTGATGGTCGCCTGCAGCGCGTTGTTCATTTCCGCCGTCATTTTGAAGGGCACCGTGAAACCGGCCTGCTGCAATGCAGTGGAAAGCGACGCATCGCTATTCTTCATCACATCAGAAGCGAAACGCTCAGCCAGTTTCCCGGCCAGCACATCGAATTTTTTTCGCCAGCGCCGCGACAATTTGCGCATGGCATCGCGCATCATGATCGCCGGTGAGGCATCCTGCGCCAGCCCGGTCTGCCGGTATTCGGCGCGCAGCCAATAGAGCGTGCTGTTGTGCAGCTCCTGCACCGCCCTATCCAGCTGCCGCCGGTACCAGGCCTCAATCCCCGCGTTGGGTCGTATCTGACGGAGGGTCTTTTTCCGACGCGCTTTCCTCGAGGTTGAAGTTTTCGTCGTCTTCGTCGTCGTCAATCTCAATCTCCCCGCTTAAATCCAGACCGCTATAGGGGCTGTTCGGATCAGAGGCCAGTTTTTCGCGCACCTCGTTATTCGTCACCGCGCCGATACTCTCGTAAATCTGGTCCGTCTCCGCTTCTGTTTTGCGGATTGCGGCCTGCTGTTCACGCGTCATTTCGTGCAGGGATTCGAATTCAAAGGTGATATCCGGATCGATGTCGCCAAACTCCGACAGTTGGATAATGTCCATCACGCGCTTTATCGGGTGCTTGAGCAATCTGGACGCGCCGGCCGCTATCGTGTCGTAGAACACCTTGATCTCGCCCTCGCTCGAGGCATTCAACCCCGTGGGGCTCAGGCCTGCGAATTTCACCGACGGGATCGCGCTGACAAAGAACATGTGCTCTTGTGCCTGCGCCTGTAGCGTATCCAGTCCGCTCAGTGGCGTGTTGAACTGGAAGAACTCTTCCTGCGCCTTGTCCAGTATCAACAAGCCGCGCGTGTCCCGCGTGCGGTTATACAGCTCCGCGCGCTTGGCATAGTTGGGATCGTTCTTTCCGCTTAACGCATTCGTCATGTTCGTGCTGATGCCGCTCAGGGAGAAGGAATGAAGCACATCACCCACGCTATCGCGGGTACGCAGCCAGTTATTGACGTAGGGCTCGGCGATTTGCGTCAGTGACAAGCCACCGAAGTTATAGGCCGGCTTCAACATGTCGGGCACCGGCCGGGAAATCAGATCCAACATGCGGCTGGCGTGCACGGTCTTACCCATCACGAACCACTCCGCCGGCTTGTAGAAATCATCGCTCAGCGGGTTATCGGCGTTGTAGATGCCTGGGTAAGTCCATACCGGCTCAATCACGCGAAAGCCCACCAGCGAGCCGGGCGTGATTTTTTTGTTGGACAGGAACAGCCGTGATTGCAGCTCCTCCGGATCTGTCCACGCGGACAAACCGCGCGGGGAACGCACATCGATGTATATCTGGCCGCGGCCGAAAAATCCGTCGTGCTCAATAGCCAGGCGGAAAATATCCTGCACCTTGTAGCGCTCCATCGCCTTAACGAGTAGCGCGATGCGGTCAGCCTTGCTTTCATCCCCGTCACTGGCCGCTTTAACCTTGATCCATTTGCGGGTCATTTCCTCGGCGATCACGCTCACCATCCGGCGATATTCCGGCAGCTGGGCGAGTTGTGCCAAATAGGGATAGCCAGGGAATCCGCCGAAAACGTAATCGGGGTAGCTGCCGTTCAGTGAATCGTATGGCGTTGCATCCATCGCAAGAATCGCACTGCGGATACCGTCAGGGATAACACCGGCCGGCGGTTCGTACTTCTCGAACTCACGCCGCTTTTTGTGTCCGACCTCGGCGAGCATCTCGTCGCTGATCGCAATCCCTGGCGATTTTGGCGCCTCCTGCACTGGCGGCGCCTCACCACTCGTTTTTTTTCGCTTAAAGGGCCACATCAAATATTCTCCAGGAAGTCATCGGAAATCACGAGCGGCATCTCGATCGGCGCAAAGGCCATAATGAAAGCGTCGGCGACGTTCGGGGATGGAATGTCGCGCTTTTTCAGATCGTCTTTCGTTTCCACTTTTACGCGCCCGTTTTTATCGAAATCACGTTTCGGCGTGGATAACTCAAATTTGAGTTTGTCCAGCAGCGGACAATCGGAATCGATGCTGATCAGTTGGTCGTCAGTAAAGCTCTCGCGTTTTTCCTTTCCGTTGATCACGTTGTACGTATTACGGAAGCGGTCAGCGACAAGCCACCAGGCCTGCGCTTTTATATTCGCGAAAAAATCTTTATTGGTGATGCCTGGCTGATATTCACGCTCTGGCTCGAAGACCGCGCCGCCGGCGTTAAATTTGAAATACTCGATCGCTTCCGCGCCCCAATCACTGGCGTTTTCACGTTCCTCGTTTATTTCGGCAAACTTAGAGCCACTCGATGCACCAACGCCGATGCTGTCGTAAACGATCGCCGCATCATGCTTCAACGCAACGTTGTACGTGCGTTTACAGCTTTTCATCAGCTCGTCTTCAAGTGCTTTCCATTCATCAGCCCAAAGCGCCACCGAACCATGCGCATACACGTTGGCGCACTTATCAGCGCCGCTGTCGGCAACGTCAAAGCCTACGCGCCGGCGGCCGGCCGGTTCGATGTTGAGCGCCTTGTGAGCGTCGACAGCGGCTTCTATCCACGAGAGCTTGATAATGGCTTCATCGTCGTCCGTGCGAGGCACGCCGAGATAAACGTGCTCGAACATTTCCTCATCGCGGGCCTTGGCCGCCTCGATCACGTTCATGATGGTGCGGCTGAGGAACGGGTTTTCGTCGAAATTTATTTTTCTGACCAGCGTGTCAGGCGGCGGTGTAACAACGAAATTTCGCCAGACAAAATCTGTCGTCAAACGCGGGTTGAATAAAAACCAGCATTCCGAGCCTTCCTTACGGATCGTTGGCTCCAGAATTTCCCATTGAGCCTCGGTCATCGCGTGCGCCTCTTCGTTCCAAAGCACATCGATGCTTTCCAGCGACTTGATCTCGTCAACGTGCCGCCACAACCCGTAAAACATGAATTCACTGCCGGTAAACCGGTTGATGATTTTGTTGTCCAGAATGCGGAAGCGATGACGCAGGCCAAACCGCTCGATCTGAATTTTCAGCAACGCGTACACCGATTCCTCAATTTTGTTTTGGATCTGGCGCGTGCATAAAAAACGCAGGCGGTATTTGTCGCTCAGGAACGTCGCAAAGCCGGCGGCGTCCCATGACTTCGATGAGGTTCGTCCACCGTATAAAACCTTATTCCTCGCCTTTGTCGTCCAGAACTGCCGGAGCGCTGGATTCAGGCTTGCTTTGTCCAATATCTGCATAGAAATCGTCGAGGCCTCTCGGTACATCACTCGCCGGATTATTCAGATCCAGTTTCGTGATGAGTTGGATCAACATGGCCCGAGCGGCTTTCTTATCCTCCGTTTGGATCTCGATGCCGAATTTCGTTTCCTTCACACCAGTGAAATAAAATCGCGCTTCGCCTACATGGTCCCGGGTGTCGTGGATGTGGACATAACCTTCACCCTCGCCGTTGCAATGCGGACAGTCCGGGTTGGGATCCATGTTTTCGATAAACCCAATGCCGCCCGACAAATCCGGCGGAGGTCTGTTGTCGGCCTCGGCTTTTTTTTCGGCCTTAAGTTGCTCGCCCAGATCTCGCCACTGGTATTTGTGTCCCTCACCCCAGCAGTAACGACAATTCACTCGCCGGTACTGCATCAGGTCGTTCGGGTCAGCTTTGGTTATTGCCACCAGCTGATTTATCAAATCGTCGAGGTCTGCCTGGTAGCGCTTTGCCGTTCTTTCCTGCAGGTCGCGAATAGCGCGCCGAACGTTATCCCTTCTGTACAGACGGCTGGCGCCCACATAGGCGGTGTTCCCTGTCCCCTCGTAGCCAGCCAGGCGGTACGCTTCAACTCTGCTTTTACTCACCACGCACCAATGAACAAACCACGCCTGCTGCAACGTCAGTCCGTATTCATCAGGATCAACCGTCAGTTCCACCTCGCCTTTTTCTGAGGTTTTTCCTGTCGCTTTTGGCTTGGTGCGCACCTTCTCTTTTTGCGTACCTTTTTTGCGTACCTGCGTACCGGGTTGCGTACCAGTTTTCTCACTGCGTACCCACCCATGCTTTTTGGCCCGCTTTCTAATGGCTGCTTCACTGATGCCGTATATCTTTGCCATCTCACGGAGAGAAAGCTGACCGGCACAGTAATCGCGCTCAAGGCCGCTTTCTTCCGGTTGTGACATAACGTTCTCCGTGAATAAAAAAAGCCACGGGCAACCATGATCTGAGTGATCGGTGGGTGTCGCCTGTGGCTTTGCTTGCGCATTACGCAGCACCT
Source organism: Serratia sp. BFP-2025 (assembly GCF_050880365.1). Classification (NCBI taxonomy): domain Bacteria; kingdom Pseudomonadati; phylum Pseudomonadota; class Gammaproteobacteria; order Enterobacterales; family Yersiniaceae; genus Serratia; species Serratia sp. BFP-2025. Next base: position 2,130,080 of record NZ_JBPAFV010000001.1, read on the forward strand.
GGATAGATGCTCTGTGATGGGCAATAAAAAAACCCGCCGAAGCGGGCTCACTCATTGGGAGATTGGGCTGCTCATTTTAAAACGAACGGTAATCTCCAGGTTCTTATATGGTTTATTTTTTTCGAACCGCCACTTTGACATCGCCATAACAAGCGCATTATCGAACAAACCCCGAGGGCTTGACTCTATGATTCTTATCTCACTAATTTTTCCATCTTTATCAACGTCATATTTTACTTTTGCATATCCCTCTATCTTATTGTCATAAGCATAAATTGGGTATACAGGATTAACTCTGGATACAGGCTTCGGTTTAGGCCCTTCAGCTACACAAGCGTTGAGGGAGAAGACCGTTAGTATGGTTACTAAAAACTTGAGCATGACAAAATCCTTTTGACAAAATGTATAGTAGTCGCCCCTCACAAATGATAATGATTTTCAATAACCACGCAATTGTTATTCAATCACTTTAATCTAGTGGTAGCTCGCCGCCAGGTGTTGAGCGTCTCCACCTGGCCGGCGCAGATTAATAAAGCCGTTTGCAGCGCCAGCGCATGGCTGCCAATGTCGCCCCATGTGTCACCCTGCAATGTTGGCACCTCGCAGGGGGTGAACACCGATTCAGGGGGAAACAGCACGAGCGGCGCCGGCGGCGGTGGTGTCCGTTCCGCGCAGGAGGCTAATAACAGCGGAAGGAGCAAAACGCCGACTACACTCGTCATTCTTGGTTGCTTCACGATATTTCCTCTGATAGGTTTCGCCCTGCTGGCGAAGCTGCTGTTCTCTTTGTTGCTGTTCTGCCATTAGCGAGCTATTCCGGGCGGCGTTCTTGCGTAATGCTGTTATCAGTGACTGCTGCTGCACCAGCGTCTTTTCCTGCTGCTTAACCTGCTCGCCAGCCTTTACTGCGTTGCTGTGGAAGTAAGACGCCAGCCTGCCGGTGACAATTAGCGCCACCAGCAGCAATCCGATCGCCATCGTGCGAAAGCTGAATGAGGTGTTCATGACAAAAACAACTCGCGTTCTGCTGCACGGCGCACAACCAGACCATCAAGCCGTTTACCTCCAGCATTTACCCACTTACCGAACTCATCGGCAGCGCCTTGCTTGTCGCCGGCATTCAGCTTTTTCAGAAGTGTGGATGTGCTCAGTGAACGCAGGCCGAGGTTATACGCAAAGCTCACAAGTGCATCGAATTGGCTCTGGGTGATTTTTACCTTCACCAGCAGACTAACTCCCTGCTCATACTGCACAACACCGCATTTCAGCAAACGATCGGCAGTGGCCTGAACAATCTGCATGCCGGGGCCGACTTTCTTACCGTCAACTGGCTGCGTCCACCCGTAACCGATCGTCCAGACGCCCACCGAATCCTGATAGGCTTTCAGCCGAAGGCCTTCAAAGCGCTTGATCAGCTCAATGCCGCTTTTACTTATCTGCATTCTGATTGCCCCCGCCGAAGCGATTACCCACGTAACCGGACAAAAACGAGCTGAGCTTCTTCACGCCGACAAAGCCAATGAATCCACCAATGCCTACCGTTAAGGCTTTCGGTACGTCGAAGTAATCCAGGGCCGAGTACGTAGTTAGCGCCAGGGCGCCACACATCAAACCTTCGAATATGGTTTCTTTCCAGCTGCTGCCGGCATACGCCATCCGAAGAACGGCCATCACGACAGCCATGACGACGCCACCAAGCGGCACGTCACCGCGCCACCAGGCCGAAAGAATGTCGCTGAGCTCTGCCCAGTTGTGAGGATTGTTTGGCATCTTCATGACTCCACCTCCCGGCTATCGGGCTGTGCTATTTGTAGGAAAGGATCAGCCACCAGCCGTAAACGCTGCCGGTAAGAGGGTGCCGTGTGTGTCGTCCGTTGGCTGGGGCTGAAATGCAAAAAGCCCCGTATTTAAGGGGCTTGTGTAAATTACTTTGCTTTGAAAAAGCTAGGTTAATCTTGTCCGATTAAAACCGTAATGCTTGGCAATACATAGCCACCATTAGAACCTTCACCAACCGCCTGAATTGAGACTGACTGATTAGGTTCGATGTATGTGTTCCACGAGTTACAAGCAGTTGCTGGCATTGAGCCACCGTCGAGGAAAATCGCGCCTTCTGCTTTCGCTTCAGTTACCCAAGAACCATTGAATACCAACATATGCTTCGCTTTCGATTTACCGCCTGGCGCGATAGCCATCAGAAGCGGCACGCAGACACGACGACGATATGAGACGGCTGGAATATGGAAGGTGTAACCGTAGTCCAAATAGTGAGTTTCAGCAGCTTGCATTAGTATATCTCCTTGAAAAGTAGTTGAAATCGCCATCTATTTGGCGATGTCTAGACTTTACATGGAGGCTCTAACTCTGAGTAATCATTGGGGTCGTGACAGCCTTGGAACAACATTGCCAATTCTGGCGCTACTGCCGAATAGCAAAAAACTCCGCCGAAACAAGGTGTTGAAAGTTGTGTAGTGGCGGGACTCGAACCCGCACTCAGGTTCAGCATTAGCATCATGCTTGCCCTGCCAGCGAACCGGTTGATGCCTTACTCTATCCATCTAACCCGCAAGCGGGAATTGAGTTACACCATAACGGAAAGGGCTCTACGTAGACGCCGATAATATATCCATCTGGTACCGGCAATGCTCTTACCTGTTGTGATCAAAAAAGCCTGGCGATTTACAGATATTTCATTTTCAGCTCAAGGCAATGAGACGCGCTCCCCGCTTGATTTCCATGTAGCTTCTTTCAAAGTGAAATACCTCCAACACACCGAACCAGTCTTTTTTAATAGCCGCCTTACGCAGCGACCGATCATCGCTCCATTGACGCTTAAGCGTTCGAATTTGCCACCAGCGCTTTATGGTGATAACCAATATTAGTCTCGATATAAAGGTGGAAAGTGAGTGAAGTGACAGCATAGTCTTTACTGCGCTGTCCGCTGTCCGCTGTCCGCTGTCCGCTGTCCGCTGTCCGCTGTCCGCTGTCCGCTGTCCGCTGTCCAGGTGGTGGCGTCTGAACAAAAAATGCAACCTGCATTACGGCGTCATGTTTGGAGCGGTCAGCGGGAATCGAACCCGCATCATCAGCTTGGAAGGCTGAGGTAATAGCCATTATACGATGGCCGCATTGGTCCGCCATCGAGGTCTCGAACCCCGGCTCTTACTTCCTGTCACGAAGCAATGCTCTTGCCACGTTGAGCTAATGGCGGTTTGGTGGCCCTTGCAGGGCTTGAACCAGCGACCAATCAGTTATGAGCCGACTGCTCTAACCAACTGAGCTAAATGGCCGAGGCGAGGATGAAATGTTGAGTGGTGGCCGGCGCTTATCTTCGGCTTGTCTCGGAGGACTGCAATTCACCACAACCAGAGAGTATCCTACATCGCCGACAACTACTAGTGAAGTTCACCGATACCCTCTCCGCCGCCCACTTCACAAACCAGAAATAAAAAACCCCACCGAAGCGAGGTTTTGAAAGTTGATAAGCTACGTCACTGCGTAACCACTCTTATCACAATAGCCAGTAAAATTCGTAACGAAAAGCGGAAATCTACGCGACTGCCGAAATTACTGATCTGCTCGTCCATGCATCTATCTCAAGCGTTGCCCCAGTCATAGCCAGACAGCCTTCAATAAAACTTTCCGCCATCATTAGTTTTTGCCGCACACTCCCCTCTGAGATCTTCCAACGACGAGCTATGGCTGACTTGGAAACCCCATAGCGATAATGCAACATGATGACGCCAAGCTCTCTCTCATCGCGTACTTTCTTCAACCTACCGACAGCACCATCGATGATCAGTCCGTCATTATCGCAGCATGAGGGTTTGCTCTTACGTGTATCAGGCAGCAGTCCTTTAAAACCGGCTGCAATTGGGGAGTAGTCCACTCCGCTGTTGTCCTGCGCCCACTGCCCCCAGCGTTCTAAAACCATCTGTATATCGCGCATTATAATTTTCCTTCCTTTCTCAAAATTTCTTGCGTGCGCATGACGCCTTCGGCGTGCATCAGTCGGGCGTCGTTCGCGTCGATAAAGCGCGTGCGGTGGTCTACTTCATCGTGGCAGGCGCTGCAGGCCCACGCGGCCTGCGTGTCATCTGGCTTTATTGCCGTGCCGCAGGTGCCGGCCAGCCGGTAATGTGCCAACACAGTGGTTTCTGGGTTGAAGTTGCAGACGCCGGGGATCCGCACCTGGCATTCTCGACCGCGAGCCTCTTTGGTTAATTTGCTCATGACGTGTACCCCATCAGCTGGGCGGCAGCGTTTTCTGCAGACTGTTGATCGGGGAAAGTGCGAAACAGGATGTAGTTCCAGAGCACATCAAGGACGGCTTTGTAAAATTCGCCAAATTCGATGTCGTCCATTTTTGCGAAAGAGATTGACTTTGGCTCGTTACGAATGGTTCCGTCAGGCATGATGAATTCGGTGTAGAAGCCCGCCTGAATAGTTACCCATGCCCGGAAAGCTTCGAATGACTTTGCGGCGCTGATATTCCCGGCTCGCTTTTCTGCTAAATCCGCAAGATATTCATCGGCGGCGGCCCGCAACGCATCTTCACCGCCGGCGTAATATGCGAGGAATTTTACATACCCATTCACAAGCACTTTGTCTGCGGGGGATATGGTGCCACCGGTCGGCTGCCAGTAGTCAAAGCCGAGATTCAGCAACGAGAACAGCTTGCGATGAAAAGCCGGGTTTCGGGTCTGTTTGAAATCGGCGTATAAGATAGAGCCGATTTTTTTGGCTCGCAGAAAATCCCTGGCATCCTGGGTTGCGGGTACCAGCAAATCACCTGCTGCTTTGATGTACGAATACTGCGCCATTGATAATCTCCAGTAGCGCAGCAGCTGTTCAGAATTGAGGTGTGCTGGGTGTTCAGTCCAACCCATCAATTATAGCGTATGACCGTCCGGTGAAACAACTGAATAACCAGACTGCTTAGCTATATCAATCAACGCATTAAGTGATGCTACATGTTCGTCATCTCGAAGTGTTCTCGCACTTGTCACTCGGCCTCCCTCACACCTCAGCAACACTCGCCCATCATATGGTAGCTTTTTTATAACGTCCTGTTCCATAATCATTTTTTGCTTACCCCCTGACACAACAAAACTCACAATGGAATTATTGCACAAACAAACTGTATATAAACACAGTGGTTTTGTGCGGTCACGGGGTAAACATCTTCGCCTATTAGCAAAATAGGTATACTGTTCTCGTTACATGCTTTCTCCTGCAGCTTTTTGCTACTCCTGCAGCTTTTTGCTGCTCCTGCAGTTTTTTGCTACTCCTGCAGTTTTTTGCTACTCCTGCAGTTTTTTGTTGCTCCTGCAGGTCCTGCATGATAACTTGCAATTCACTTATTCCTGACAGGTGATCAGCATGGCTACTGAAATTCAAAAAATTCTTGACAACCACTCTAGAGTCGTCGAAGAAGGTTACATCTCCACTGGCGATCTAAAATATCGTAGTTACGCAGTTACAACCCTGCGCGGTGGCGTAGGAAAATCTACCCTTTCTTTCAACCTAGCGTTCGAAATATCTAGAAAGCATTCCCTACTAATAGCTGATCTGTGCGCTCAAACAAACTTAACCGAAAACATTTTACGGGGCGCTGAGCATAGGGTTGATATTTTACGTGCACTCCAGCCTGCTCTTCTTGGTTCAGCATTTGGTGATGTTCCCGACGATATATCTTACAAGGTTAGCAGCTATTGTGATTCATTTAAGGGCGGAAAACCAACATTTATAATTCCGGGAAGCCCTGAGCTTTTCGCTTTTCCATCAACCCTTTACCAACAACTACAAATAGCAAATGCTCAGAACAACGCTAAAGCAGTAAATAATCTTTTGGATATCCTAAATAAGATTCTAAATAAAGAATCGGAAGAAAAGAAACTTGAAAAAATCATCATGGATACAAGTCCATTCTACGCTGGCGGCACTCACTTAGCTTGGTGTGCAGCGGATGCGGTAATTATCCCCGTACGTGTAGACGAACATTCCATTGAATCACTTGAGCTTACTCTTGATCTACTCTCAAATAAAAGCAAAGACTTCAAGATTTGGGATGAAAGGGCGGGAGGAAGAAATACGCCGAAAGTTGCAGCAATCGTTATGACTATGGCTGGTGCTAAGAGTCAGAAAAAATTCACACCTGATAGTGCGTCTCGGATGTATGTTGAAAGAGCCTTGGCTATTGCAGAGAAATACCCACATCTTTTCGACTTTGATGACCCTCGAGATGCATTTGTCATAACGGATGACTTTATGTCAACGGGGCGAATCAGTGGTGCAAAAAGCATCCCTATTGCCGAATTGAAAGTTAACTCATTCCACTCGGTTGAAGGTAAAAGACTTCAAGTCAACAGTTCTGCCGAGCGTTATAAAAGAGAACTAAAATACTTGGTGAGTATTCTTTAAAGTAAACCCGGCGTCATGCCGGGTTTTTTTATATAAAAACTCAAGCAGCTTGCTGCCAAATACAAAACTCGGGCATGTTTGCCCTCACCAGTGCCTCCGCAAATGGCGGCGGCACCGAATTCCCACAGCGTGCCACCTGCTCCGATTTCGGCCAGCGGGTGCCGTCGATATCCTGATCGATGATGTAGCTGCGCGGGAAGCCATTTGCGTTATACAGCTCGCGTGGTTCAAGCATTCGCATGCAAATGTCGACCACCATGTATTCGCCGACCTGGATAAGCTGCGGGCGCGGCGCCGGGAACAGGTGGCTGTCGTCCGGTTCGTCGCTGAATTCATCCATCAAACGCGCGCAGCACCAGGCGTTATAACGCTGGTCGTCGGTGATCAGCGTCGGCTCGCATTTCACCTCTGTGAGGCCAAACCGATCATGCGTCGGCACCGTGTGCATCGGGGCGTCGACGTCGATGCCGTCTTTCTCGTTGCCGTAGTATTTCTGCAGGTACGCAGTCACGTGGCCAACATGATTGCCGCCAGCGGTGAGCGTTGGCGCTGGCGCATTCGTCGGCCGCCCGTCTTTACATGTTCCACGTAGCTGCACCAGGTGCGACGTACAAAGTGAGTGGTGATCGACCTGCGTCACCGTGTGCATTGGCTCCTCCATTCCCAGCCCGGCGCCGGTGTAGTTCCCGCCGTAGTGCTTGCTCAAATGGGCTGCTGCCACTGCGGTATGCGATTCCGTCGGGATGGTCGCCGTTGGCGCGCCGATGCTGCGCGGCTTGCCGGAATATGTCGGGCCGCCAGCACCCACCAGCACCGCACTGGCCAGCTGCGTTTTGCCACCGCCGCCAGGCATGATCGTGCCCACCGGCGCATCAGCACGCTGGCCGGTGCTGTTCCCAAACTGGCGCACAACCACGGGCACCGCCACGGCGAAACCATGGGTTTGCGTGACCGTCTGCAGCGGAAGGCGGCCGGACTGCCCCCGGAAACAGTCGTACTTTGTTCGGTTGGACGTGTGATTGCACTTCACGGCGAACGGCTCGATCAGCAGGTGTTCTGCTTTGCTTGTGACCGTAGTCAGCGGTGTGCCGGTGGCATATTGTCGGCCGTCGCCTCCGAACCCCGTTTGCCCGATTTGAACGATGTACGGATCCGGACAGTCGATAACGTAGCGTTTCAACCCCTTCACGATGCGGCGCAGCGTGTTGTCCGCCAGCGGCTTTTTGCGGCCCATGATGCTGCGTGTAGGGATTGACCAGTCGATGCACTCGGCGGCGGTGCGGTATGGTTGCAGCTGCCCCGCCAGCACTTCGGCACTATCCGGCGCTCCATGTGAAGGATCTGGCCACACGACCGCTTCACCGTCACAACGGCTGACGACAAACAGGCGCTTGCGGATTGTTGGGGCGCCATAGTCACACGCGCGTAGCTCTTTGTGATCGACGTTATAGCCCAGCCCATCAACCAAACGGCGAGCGTCGTCGCTATCGACATCGATCTGCAGGAATTCGCAGGCTTCAGCCAACGCCGGGCAATCTGGCGCCACGCCGCTGCTCAGCATGCCGATGAACGAGCGGAATGTTTCGCCTGTATAAGCTGGGTCAGGGTACAAATTGCCCTTCTTATCTGCTTTCAGCGGCCCCCATGAACGGAATTCCTCTACGTTTTCCAGCATTAGGTAGCGCGGGCGTACCGCCAGCGCCCAACGCAGCACCACCCAGGCAAGCCCACGAATCTCCTTCCTTACCGGCGTTCCACCTTTCGCTTTCGAGAAGTGGCGGCAGTCCGGCGAGAACCAGCCCAGCAGCACCGGCAGGCCGCCGGTGGAGATTTTCGGATCAACGCTGAAAATGTCTTCCGGGTAGTGCAGCGTGCGCGGATGGTTAACTGCATGCATCGCCATGGCGACCGGATTGTGATTCATCGCGATGTGCGGCTCGAAACCCAGTGCCTGCTTGATGCCTTCGCAACTACCGCCACCGCCGGCAAACCCAACCACAACCAAACCGTTATCAACAGCGTCCGGGCGGAAATCGACGATCTGTTTTTTGCGCGCCCAGGCATGCGCCGTTTTCTGAATTTCCTGCGGGCTGACACGGTTGAGGAACATCTGATTAATTTTCTGCAGGACGCCCTGCTGTTCTTCGCCGCTCAACGCGTGAACTGGCAGCACGGAAGATGCGCACTGCTGAACCTCTGTTGGCCAAATACTCATGCCTCTTTCCCCTCTCTGCGATCACGCCAGTAATTCAAGCGTGCTCTGAAATGTTCCCGGTATTGCTCCGGCGCCTCTTCAATCGCCACCAGCACCTTTGTGCGAGTGATCTTCCTCGCGAATAAATCGCGTACCAGGCCGCAGGCGCGCAGGTCGAACTGCTCTAAATCGCGTTGTTCCTGCGTCCAGGCGCCTCGATTGAATGGCAGGCCGGGCGGTAGATAGTCCGATTGCCCGGCCATGGTTTATGCCCTCGATTCGTCCGCCAAACGGCGCATGACGTCTTTTTCACGTGGAGGTAACCCACTTGCCACGCTTTTCTGTATTTCGCGGCGTACGGCCGTTATAGGCTTCAGGATGTGCAATACCCGATCGAGAGGCATGCGGAGCATCAGCGCGATGCTTTCAGGAGAGCGCCCCAGGCGCTGCAGCTCGTAGATACCGGTCATCACCCGGCGTCCGTAGCTGATACGGTCACCGATTTTGACGATCGGGCCGGATTCGGCTGCCGGCCGGGCGACGCGCTGGGGTTTCGGAGGTGGGCAGTACGGCGCGCGGGAACGGGCGCGGGCTGCCTGGTTGATGCGGTCGAGAATCGCCGGCGCGTGGTCGCAGCCGTCATCCATCACAAACCGCTTATCGCGGATCATTTCGTTGATAGTGCTCATGGTCTTTCCTCGTTTTGGTCGTTAAGCGCTGGTCAGGCGCCGGTTAAAAACTCTTTGTCGCTTCGTTCTTGTCGGCGTAACGCCGCTCTCTCGTTTGCCCGGTTTGCGCCCGGCGCGCGGCCTCCTCGTCGGTTATGTCACGGATATATCCGTTTTCCAGCAGCGCATAAGCGGTGCCAGTAGCGCCCTCGCGGTTCAGGCGCAAAATCACTTCCATCAGCTGCGGGTCGGCGCCTTTGGTGTATACGGCGTCACGATACAGGCCGATCCATACGTCGCAATCCTGCTCGATCTGGCCGGTGTCCTTACTGTCGCTCGGCACCGGGCGCTTATCGGCGCGGTCTTCGAGTTTGCGGTTCAGCTGGGTCAGCAGCAGCACCGGGCAATCCAATTCTTTGGCCAGATTTTTCAGGCCAGTGGTGATATCGCCATACGCAATATCGCGGCGCTCGGCTTCCTCGGCTTTCATCAGGGTCAGGTAGTCGATCGCCACCAGTCCCACCGTGCCGCGCTGGCGCTTCACTTTGCGGCACTCCGCCACAATGTGCGCCAGCGTCACGCCCGGCGTACTGTCGATCATCAGATTCGACTCGGCCAGTTCGGTGGCCTTGGCCATGGCGCGTGCCATATCGCTGTCGTCGTGGGCGCCAACGTAGAAAATTTCGGACTTCACGCGGGCTTCCTGTGCGACCATTCGCTCGATGATCCCCCGGTCGGTCATTTCCAGGCTGAAAACGAGCGTCGGCAGTCGGTGGTTCAACGCAAAGTGCGCGCTGATTTTGTTGTACAGCGCGGTTTTGCCCATCTTCGGGCGGGCTCCCACCACAACCAGCGCGCCACGCAGCACCTGTTTCGGGTACATCAGCCGGTCGAGGCTCTCGATACCCAGCGTCAGGCCGGCGGCGCTGTCCGGGTCTTGGAACCGGCGATCCATCTCGTCCACCCATTCGCCGATCACGTCGCCCGCCGCGCGCAGGCCGCCGCGTTTGCCGGTTCTCGCATGGTCGGATACGGCGGTGATCATCTGCTGCACGCTGGCCAGCTTGTTCGCCGCGTCCATGCCGTTGTTGGCGCCCACCAGCTCAACGCAGGCGTAAAGCTTCTCCAGCGCATAGCGGAGAACAGCTTTCTCTCGCACTGCATGCGCATAGCTGACCATCGCCGGGACGCTGGTATTCCTGCCGGTTTCTGCCAGATACGCGAAGCCGCCTACCTGCTCCAGTACGCCCTTGCTCTCGAGTGAATCGCTCAGAGTGATCAGGTCAGTCGGTCGGCTGGCGTTCACCAGCGCGCGCAGCTCAGTGAAAATTATCCGGTGCGCCGCCAGGTAGAACGATTCTGGTTTCAGCAGGCCGAACACTGCCGCCGCCCTGTCGTGCTCCGTGTTGTGCATCAGGCTGCCGAGAATGGCCTGCTCAAGGTCGATGTTGTACGGCGCGGCCGGCAGGTTATCGATCATCGGCGCGGCCCTCTTTCACGGCGACATAGCAGCGCTCGGTGATCAGGTAGTCGAAGTTTTTGCGGCGCCACTGACCGCCGCGGCCGTTCGGCCGGTCTTCCAGCATCCAACGGCAGTTCTCGGCGATAAACTGCAGGTATGCCTGCCAGCGGGTTTCGTTGAACTTGAATTTCTTCCAGAAGTTACGCAGCGTGCGCTTCCGGGTATCCGTCAGGATCTGCACCGTCGCCATTTCCGGCAGCGTGGCGTGATAGGCTTCGAGGATTTTTTGATAATCCATCCGATCGACCTGCGGCTGTTCAGGGTGATCAGCGCCAGCTGATCCACCAACAATAGGTTCATTGACTGGTTCAAAAGAATGACTGATTCTGGGTGCAGCTCCTGCACCCTCCCCCCCTGCAGCAGATGCACCCATGGGTGCAGGATTTGCACCATAGGGTGCAGCATTTGCACCATACCCACCCAGCACTAAGTGGTAGATATTTGAGCGATTCAGGCCGTTCTCGGCTTTGCGCTCTTCGATACGCACCAGACCGTCTTTGACCAGCTGCTGAATGTGATTTTGGGCAGAGCGCTTGGAGATTTCGCACTGCTCAGCGATGTACTGAACCGCTGGCCAGCACTCCCCCTGATCGTTGGCGTTGTCGGCCAGTTTCAGCAGCACCAATTTGCGCAGCGGGTTGCCGACTTTGATTTTCATGGCCCGCACCATCAGTTCCATGCTCATGATCAGATCCCCAGCGAGTCTGCAAGCTGGCGGCACGCGTCCTGGTACTGCTCCGGCGATAAGTTTTCTTCACGCAGCGCGGCCTTGCCCTGCTCGTATTGTTCCCAGACGGCATACGCGGCAGCCTGGCGATCTTCAAAGATCGGTCTGATTTCTGCGGCGTCGGCGGGCATGCCATTCAGGCGCCAGCCGTTCCGGTATGTGATGTGGTTGGCTTGCATTGGTCTTTCCTCGGTACAAAGTTTTTACGCGGCGCTGGTCAGGCGCTGGGTTTCCTGCAGGGCGACAAGTGCGCCGGCAATGCGCTGCGGCGTGTCACAGGCGCCGAGCAGGATTGCGATAATCGCGGCGGCAAATTCTCGGATGGCCACCGACAGCAAATACTGTTGAGTCGGGCCGGCCAGCCGGGCGCGCCGTTCCGCAGGCAGCGCGGCAAGCATGGCGTCGGCCAGTTCCCGCACCTTCTCGCGCGCGGCTTTCGACTCGCTGCGCATGTGGCGAAATATCGCCTGCCGGTTGGTGTTGATCGCCCGCCAATCGGCGGCGCCGGTTTCATCCTCGATCGGATACAGCCGAACCCGGCCACCGTCGGCGCCGAGCTGGAACCATGCGCGCGTGATCTCGATTGCAACGTGTTCCTGCCCTTGCTCCGCCGCCCAGCTCACGATCTCGTTTTTCAGTTTCTCGATGTTTTCCACTTCGCGTCTCCTGTCGCTCGAAAACCAATTTTGCTTAATCGGATTTCGGTGGGGTTGGTTGTTAAGCTGCATCCGTTGATTTCGGGTGCTGGTATGCCGCGGGGTCGTAAGACAGCTCACCATCAGTTAAGCGATCTAAACGAGCAGCGCGTCGTTCGGGAATTTGCTTTCCCCAACGCGATACTGAAGCCTGCGAAACACCCGCGGCTTCAGCGAGTTTGGTTTTATTTCCGAAGAATTTAACTGCGTCTTCAGTAAGCATTCTTGCCTCCCGTTATTAACATTTGTTTGAAAATTACAACTTAACAAAAGCTAAGTCAAATTAATTTATAGTAACTGGATGAAAATGACCTCATTAAGCGACCGCATGAAAATGCGCAGGACAGAACTGGACATTTCACAGCAGCGACTAGCTGACGCTGTGAAGGTTTCTCACGTCACAGTTTTTAAATGGGAGAACGGAGACACTGAACCGAAAGGCAAAAACCTTTTTCTGTTGTCTAAGGCTCTACGCTGTACTCCTACCTGGTTGCTTTACGGTGATGAAGATCAAACCCCACTCCCTGCCGATCAGTTGCCTGTAGAGCTTGACGAGCGACAAACAAAGCTCATCGAACTATTTGATTCTCTTCCTGAATCAGAGAAAGATCGTCACTTGGCTGATCTAGAGGCCAAGGTCAACGACTTCAATGCTCTTTTTGAAGAGCTTTTGACTGCAAGAAAAAACTCAAAGAAAAAATAATCCAAATATCAGTCAGTTACTCCATTCGATGCAGAAACTTAACTTTTTGCAAGTAATTTTCATTGACCAATAACTTACCTTTAGTTAAGCTAATTTCCATCAACAGCGCACTAACCCTGCAGCGGTTGTTCAGAAATGTTCCGCCAGCCGGGCGATACGCGGCAAAGGATTTAAACGTGGTGGTCGTAACTTCGGGGCGTTGTTCTCGGCCACCACAACCCGAAAGACATTGCTGTGTGTAGTCTTTCGCTCCGCGCGCCGGGGCAATTTTTCACCCAGCAAATTGAGGAAAGACCAGCGGCCTGACCAGCCTGACAGCCGGGAAAGACCGGCAACCCAGACGTAAAAAAACCCGCCGAAGCGGGTTCTTTTACCCCGGCGCCGACCAAAGCAACCGGGAATGATACAGGGGACCAACCCTGTATCGAGGAAAGACCAATAACCCATGGAGCTACTGATCAGCTCCGATTATATCAGGAGTCGCTATGAAAGCACTACAGATACCCGTCACGCTGTTTATCCACGCGAACGTTAGCCAGTACACCCAAGAGAAAATCTCCGTGTTCACCATGGATATGTCTCAGTACCCGGAATACGTGCTGCTGGAAACCCGCACAATCCACATCGACGTTAACCAGCCTGAACCGATCGACATCATCGGGAAACAGGTTGAAGCGTTGCAGCTGGAAAAAGCCCGTCTGGCCGACGCCACTTACAAACGCATTGCCGAGATCGACGATCAGGTGCAGCAGCTGCTTTGCATTGAGCACTGCCCTGTAGACGCCGACGAACTCCCGTACTGAGGGCGCGGCCATGAATATCGAAACCCACAATCTGAGCGCCGAGCTGGCGCTATGGCAACGCCATGAAGAGGCCGGGCAGCGCGACCAATTCGAAGCCGCGGCGACGCACGGCTATTCCGACGAGGCGATCGAAGTTTTCACCCACATCGACGGCACCGCCGCCGAGACCCGCGACCGCCTGTTGATGGCCGTAATGATGGCGACGCCGGACACCCTGCAGCAGCGCCAGTGTGAGCTTTACAGCTGGTATTGCGACAACGTGAAAGCCGTAGCGAGCGAGAAGTTTTAACCCACCCCGGCGCCTGACCAGCGCCGATTTTTAACAGAGGAAAGACCAAAAATGCCTATCTACATTTCACTTTTTGAGCCTAAGAAAAAGGCTCAGGTTAACGGCGCCGTGCCGCTGGTGATCGCGTTGGAAGCGCCAAACAAGCGCGCGGCCGAAAGCATCGCTACCGGCAAACTGTACGAAGCCTACCCGGAGGGCGGCGACAACTTCTTCAATCCGAAAACTGTCGAAGATCAGACCGGCCACCCTCGCCCGGCCGTCGGTCAGTTCGATGAAAAGTTTGCCGCTGATAACGTATTCGACGGCAGCGCGTGGACGCCAAAAGAGCCTGAGCCGGAAGTACCGGCCGGACCTATCGACCTGATGGCGCAGCCTGCCAACGTTCGGATCGCAGCCGTTGTGATGTACGGTGATGCCGAGATCGATAATAGCCAGTTATCGCTGGTTGTGGATTTGCTCAATGACGAGAAAACGCCAGATGATACCGGCATGCGTGCGGTGATCGACGGGCTTGTATCAGTTCCCGCTGTCGGCGCTATGTACCCCGCATCCGTCTACAAATTGGTTTCAGCACTGTTCCAAAACACCACCGCCATGCCGACCAAAGAAGCCACCACCGCATTCGCACAGGCCTGGGTCGACAAGCCTGACGATCGCGAAAACCTCACGCAGAACAGCACCAGCACCAGCACCAGCACCAGCACCAGCACCAGCACCAGCACCGACAATACCGGCGGCGCGGCCGACTACAACACCCTGAGCATGCACACAGCACTGTCGATCATGGGCGTTAATCCTGCAGAGGCGAAAGCGGCTGACGTGAAGAACGCGAAAGAGATTATCGCGAACCGCGATAACGCCTGGCGCGCGTGGGACAAAACGCTGCGGGTGATCGTCGGCATTCTCAACGTCGAAACCGATGTGCGGCACGGCATCATTTCCGATGGGCTAAAAAACCTGAAGCTGATCAGCGGCGACGCCGAACGCCTGCACTTTGTGAAATCCCGTCTTGCTGGCCACCCTGCATGCGCCGAGCTGGCGGACTATGGCAAGGACGACGAGAAGCCGGTCGAGGTGGCCAACCTTGGCGGCGGCCGCTTCTCTATCGAAGGTCTGATCGGAAGCGGTGAGCAGCAGCATGCGGAGACCGGCCCGGCGCAATCTGCCGCCTCAAATCAGGGTGAAAAAACGGAAGTGGCGCAGCAGCAAGTTACCGACGCAGCAGCGGCGCAAGCCAAGCAGCAACTGGATCAGATGGGTTATGGCGTTTACGCCAACGCACCAGCGGAGAAATCCCCGCAACTGCAGCAGGCAGAAGAAAACGCCGACCGCGCAGAAGTACTGGCGCAGCAGCTGAAAGCCGACGATTTCCAGCAGCGCGCCGCGCAGGTTGAGCAGGTAATCGCTGAGCAATCGGCGGAGGATGGCGACAACCTCGGAATCTGGAACCGCGTTTATAAGACCGATGCCAAGTTTACCAAGGCATTCAGCAATAACGGCGGCGGCACATCGATCAACGGCACATACATGGTGATGCAGGCCACCAAAGTATTCGGGCCACAGGGCATTAACTGGGGTGTAGAAATCATCGAAGAGCGTTTCGATAACGGCGCTCCAATCATGCGATCGGTGAAGCAGCAGGACGGGAGCTTTATTCAAGAGATCATTCCGAACGGCGCCGGCGGTTATCTGTGTGAGGTAAACCACACCGTGAAAATCCGCCTGTGGTACAAGCACAGCGGTCAGACTGGCGAGGTGATCGCTTATGGCTGCACGCCATACGTTTACAAGAGCAAAAACGGGACATTCAGCGACGGTGAAGCCCCGAAAAAGTCTCTTACAGACGCCACCAAAAAAGCCCTGTCACAACTCGGTTTCTCCGCCGACGTGTTCCTCGGCCTGTACGACGATCTGACCTACCGCCAAGAGAACGATGCAGAGTTCGCGCTCAAGAACGCCAGCGAGAAAGCCGAGGGCGTAACCCGCATGCGCGAAGAGTTGGATGAGCATCTGGCGAAAGTCGCCGAGACCCTCAAAGGTGCAGTTACAGCCAATGAGGCGACCAAGGTTCACGGTTCTGTCGCCCGTGAGATTGAAGCCCATCGCAAGGCCGCCGACGGAAAAGGCGATAAAGAGTTTGCCCAATACCTGGCCGGCCGACTGCGCCGACTGACCGCCCTGAAAGATGAACGCATCGCCGCACTGACCGAGGAGAAAGCATCATGAGCACTACCGCCATTGCACTGGCCGCTGATTACGCCAAGTTTCACGAACTGATCGAAGCCTCCGACGATCTGATGCCGGAGATGATCGCCGACACACTGGAAGGCATTGAGGGAGCGCTGGGTGACAAACTGGACGCCGCCTTTATTCACGTTCGCAATATTGAGGGGCAAGCCGACACTCTGGCGGCGGAAATCAAACGCCTGTCCGACCGTAAAAAGTCATTCGAGAACCGCGCAAAGTCGATCCGCAAGTATGTGCTGACGTGTCTGTTGGCCAGCGGTCAGGGATCCATTAAAACCACGGCGAACACCTTCACTGCGCGCAAAGGATCCGCGAGCGTGGTGGTCGACAATGCCGACCTGCTGCCTGATGAACTGGTGACGGTGCAAACGGTGGTAGCGCCGGACAAGAAAGCCATCAAAGAGGCAATCGAGAACGGCGTGGAAGTCAAAGGCGCGCATATCGAAATCGGCGAACCGTCGCTGCAGGTGCGTTAATCATCCGGCCCCGGCGACGGGGCCAATACTGAGGATCTCACATGCTGAGAATGTACCTGGCCAAAGGCGATGCGGTGCACGTGACCTTCCCTGACGGTACCACCGGAATCATTGAGGCCGAGAGCCGCGGCGAACTGGCTTTCCACTTCCCGCAATCTGTACGCCTGACACGCGAGAAAGAAGCCTTTAAAAAACCGATTACGCCTAATCAGAAATAACCACCCCCGCCATGTTTGCATTGTTGGAAACCACACAACGGGGGAACAGCAATGCAACCATGGCAACCAGGCGCCCGCCTACTCTCTGATTTCGATATCAAGATCGGCCGGCTATCTGCCAGCGTCAGAAAAGCGACGCTGAGCGATGACGATATCGCCCGGGCGTGTCGTGTGACCGACGACGCAATCGCCCAAATACTGAAGCTGAAACTGAGGAAAGACCATGTCCAACAAATTGATCCAGGGGAGTTGCAATAGTCATCTTCCAAACACAATCAACAGCACTAGCCACGCCGTATTTTTGACCTTAGAGGAATGGTGCAATAGCACTTATCCTGGGAAAAAACCGTCATTGCAAACTCTTCAGCGCTGGGCTCGAAACGGCAATTTTTACCCGGCGGCTGAAAAACACGGTAAGCAATACAGGCTTGTACCTGGTGCCATATACATAGACCCAAGCGATCCTCGCTTAGGCAAAAAAATAAAAGAAGCTCGCAGCATCGAGCCAGCAAGAACAGCGTTTATGGAGAAAGTGATTAATGACTCGGCAAAGGGGGGGGTATGACATGCGACTGCCTAAAAACCTGACATTCCGCCGAAACCGGAACGCGTTCTACTGGCGCAATCCAGTCACCAAAAAGGAGATCTCTCTCGGCCAGATTTCGCGACGCGAGGCTATCGCCCAAGCGATTGAAGCCAACCACTATATCGAGCAAAATTACTCTCCCGTTCTGCTCCTGGAGAAAATCAAGGGCAGCCACGAATACACGCTAAACGCCTGGCTCGATCGGTACGATGTCCTGTTCAAGCGGCGAGAACTGGCCGAGAACACATACAAAGTGCGCACCGGCCAAATTGCCATTATCCGGGAACGCCTGGGCGACATGGTGCTGACAAAAATCACGACACGCCACATCGCCGAATTTCTCGAGTTTTGGATCGCCCAGAACAAAAAGACAATGGCCGCAACCATGCGATCGGTGCTGTCTGATATTTTCCGCGAGGCGATCGTGGAAGGTCACATCGAAAACAACCCTGTGACCCCTACCCGCGCGGCGAAAGCTGTCGTGATGCGCGAACGTCTGGAACTGAAGCAATACGGGCCGATTCGAGAGGCCGCGGAAACAATGCCGCCTTGGTTCTGCCTGGCGATGGATCTCGCTCTGGTCTCCGGCCAGCGCCGCGAGGATCTGACACAAATGCGATTTAGCCATATCGTTGACGGCCGCCTGCAGGTTGAACAAGGCAAAACGGGGGCTTTGCTCTCCCTCCCCCTTGATCTTGAACTGAAATGCATGGGCCTGCGGCTTGGCGCCGTTATCGACCGATGCCGATTGGTCAGCACGACTGACTTCATGATCAGTGCCGGCATCAGGAAAAATAGCCCAGATGGCTCGATCCACCCCGACGGGCTAACGAAAAAATTTGTCGCCGCGCGGAAAGCATCAGGTTTGGAATTTCAGGAAAGCCCGCCGACGTTCCACGAGATCCGAAGCCTGTCCGGCCGCCTGTACGAAAAGCAGAACGACAAGGCATTTGCTCAAAAACTGCTGGGGCATACAACCGAAATGATGACGCTGAAATATCTTAAAACGAGGGGGAAGGAGTACGTGATGCTCTAAAAGACCGAATATCAAAATTCGGACATATTTCGGACATTTTCGGACAAACGAAAATAAACCCTTTAAAATCAACAACTCAAAAAAAGACCGAATACGATTCCTATATTCGGTCTAGGGAAATGGCTCTTGGGAGAGAGCCGTGCGCTAAAAGTTGGCATTTAATGCAGGGCTTGTTCAGCCGTGCACTTTAAGAGTAGCCTACCGCGCCAGTTTTGCCAGCCGCCCGGCGGCCGCGTGATAGTTTCGTGACGAAATAACTATGCGGCAAATGCGCATCAATCTGCGCACGCTGGGCAAGGCGTTGGCAAACAAGCGGTTAGTCAGCGCACAGCTTCTCGGCGCGCTCGATAAACGGCGCCATGCTCATTTTTTTCCCCGGTTCGGCAGGGTCGTCCAGCAGGATCACTTCCAGCGACTGCGCGCGCTGATGGCCCTTCTTCACCTGCTGCTCCGCCGCGTCGTTGAGCGGATATTGCATCAGGGTGCTGTTATTCAGCACAAACAGCGCACCGCCGCTGCGGCACTGCAGCGTCACTTCTTCCTTGGTGAACGCCCACTGTTTGCCGTACTCCAGTTTGGTGATGTTCACCAGTTTGTCTGCCGCCAGCGCGCCGGTCGCGGTTGCCAGCAGCGTAATGCCGAGTAATACCGATTTCATGTGATGGCCTTAAGGTTGCTATTCGCGCCGATTTTCCCGCAGCTTGGCCGGTTGCGGCAAGCTGAAATGTCATACCGGCGCATAGGTTGCAAATAAACTGACCAGCAGCAGCACCGCCATCCCCAGCCCGACTTCGAGCCAGCAGGCCAGCACCACACCGCGCTGCGCCAGCGCCGGTACGCGGCTCATCGCCGGCACGATGGCGTAGCGATTGGCCAGCGCCACCATCACCATCAGCGCCACCAGCGCGGTTTTGATCAGCAGCAGGCGCTGATAAGGCGAGCCGAGGTTGAGCGGCCAACCGCCGAGAATGATCAGGCTGTTGACGATGCCGGTGACGATCACCGCCGCCACCGCCAGGTGCCCCCAGCGCGAGAAACGGATCAGCGTGGTGATGGCGTCGCTGCGCCACTGCGGCGGCGACAGGTAACGCAGGCAAACCAGCAGCGGCGCCAGGCTGCCGAACCAGTAACCGGCGGCCAGCAGGTGCACCGCATGGTTGGCGCGGTGCAGCGCGCCCAACGCGCCTTCATGCATCGCCGCGTGGCCGATGAACGCCAGGCTCACCAGCAGCAGCGCCGAGCACAGCGCCAACGCCTGTACGCGCGGCCGTTCCGGCAGCAGCAGGCCCAGGATCGCCAGCAGCGTCAGGCCCAGATGCCAGCGCCACACTTCGCCGAAGGTGGTGCCGAGCACCGCCCACCAGACCTCCAGCCGCCAGGCGTCTTGCCAACCGTCGCCCATCTGCCCGGCCTGGATGGCCAGCAGCGCCACGGCGGAAAGCCCGGCAACCCAGGTGCCGGCAAGCAGCAGCGGACGCACATCGCGGGAGAGGATCGGGGAGAGGCGCTGCGGTGACAATAAGGCGGTGAACAGACTGATGCCGAACATCAGCATCACCGCCGCAAAGTGCACCAAGCGACACAGAACGAACAGGGTCGCCAGAGTCACGATCAGTTTACGGTGAAGCTGTACTGGCCTTTGGTTTTATGCCCGTCGACCGACACCACATGCCAGCTGACGTTGTATTTGCCCGCGCTCAGCTCGCCTTCAATCGGCACGTTGACCTGAGTGTTGTTGTTCGGATCGAGCTGCAGCTTGCCGGTTTTCACCACGGCGTTGTCCGGGCCGGTGATTTTCACGCCGCTGAAGTTCGGCTCGATGCCTTCGGAGAAGCTGAGGGTCAGCGCCTTCGGCGCCGGGCTGACGCTGGCGTCGGCCTTCGGCGTTTCCACTTTCAGGTGGGCGTGCGCCAGCGCTTGCTGCGAAGACAGGCCAACGAACAGAACGAAAACGGTGGAAAGCAGGCGACAAGAGGAACGAATTTTACCGATCACAGTGGTATCCCTTAACAATATAAAGAGGGTCATAAGGGTTAAGGCCACAGCCAAGGCGATGTATCAGCGGCCCCAACCCACCGCAATGATTGCGCCACGGGTAAACAGAAAAACGGGTTGTATCGGCTAACCCGCTGTTTTGACTCTACCATCCCTGTAGCGTATCGCGGTAAATCATAACGACCACGCTGCGGCAAGTCGAGCGCATCACTGGCATTTTGCGATCCGGCAGCACGTATCGCCGCATAACCGCGATAAACGCAGGGTAAAAAAAAACCGCGCATCAGGCTCGCCCGCGCGCGGTTTTTCGATGTTCTGATGCAGATCAGGCCTGATCGTTGCCGCCCTGGCCCATCGCGCCCATTTTCTTCAGATCTTTGTCGATGAAGAACAGGCCCTTGCCGCTGGTGCCCACCAGCGCCAGCTTGTCCAGCACGGATTTGAACAGTTTCTCTTCTTCATGCTGCTCCGCCACGTACCACTGCAGGAAGTTGAAGGTGGAGTAATCGTGTGCGGTCATGGCGGCGTGCGCCAGTTCGTTGATCTGACGAGTGATCAGCTGTTCGTGTTCGTAGGTCTGCTGGAACACGTCCGCCAGCGACTCAAACGCCACCGGCGGCGCGGCGATGGTGCCCAGCAGCGGCAGAGAGCCGGTGTCGCTCAGATAGTCGAACAAACGTTGCATATGCTGCATCTCTTCCTGAGAATGCTCTTTAAGAAATGCGGCGGCGCCTTCAAAGCCTTTATCGCTGCACCATGCGCTCATCTGCAGATACAGGTTGGCGGAGTAGAACTCCAGATTCAGTTGCTCATTCAGCTTTTGAGTCATTTCTTGCGTAAGCATAATGATTCCTTTTATTTTGCAGGTCATGAATTTAATTTCCGCGCATTATGCCCTGCTGCCGTAAAAATAAAAACACCTTATTTACACTCAAATCACATTAATTATAAAAATCATATATATCAACAAATTATAATATCACCGCCACATTGAGAATTAACATGATAATTATTTTCATCTTTTAGTTTAATCAAAAAGCGAATCATTCTTATTTAAAAGAATAAATAGATTGCATTACTGCTGGATAAATATCGCTCCCGGCAACGGCGTAATGGGCTTGCCAAGCGCCGCCGGGTGGATTACCTTCTGCGCAGATTCAATGCGGCAAAGTAAGTAAGGAGCATAGCGTGGGTTACAATCTGGCCGAGCTGCCCAAAGAGGAAATGGACAGGGTGAATGTGGATCTCGCCGCCTCAGGCGTGGCGTATAAAGAGCGCTACAACATGCCGGTGATCCCGGAAGTGGTGGAGCGCGAGCAACCGGAAGCGCTGCGCGACTATTTTCGCGAGCGCGTGGCACACTACCGCGCGGAATCCCACAAGTTTTCGCGCCTGCCGTACGAGCCGAAGGCTAAATAGAAAAACCCGCCGTTACGGCGGGTTTTTTGCGTCACTTGCCGGCAAACCGGTCGGTGGCGATCATCAGCTGGTGCAAAATGCCCGGCTCATCATACGAATGCCCCGCCCCTTCCACGATATGCAGCTCCGCCTCCGGCCAGGCCTTGGCCAGGTCCCAGGCATTCTGCACCTGGCAGGCCATGTCATAACGGCCGTGGACGATCACCGCCGGAATATGGCGGATCAGCGGCACGTTGCGCAGCAGTTGGTCGTCACTCTCCAGGAAGCCCAAATGGGTGAAGTAGTGGTTTTCAATGCGGGCGAACGCCAGCGCGAAATCATCCTCGCCGAACGAAGCGGATTCGCGGCTCGGCAGCAGCGTAACCGTCTCCCCTTCCCACACGCTCCAAAGTTTGGCCGCTTCAAGCTGCACCTGCGGATCGGCCGAGGTCAGCCGCTGCCGGTAGGCGGCGATCACGTCTTTACGCTCGTCATCCGAGAGGATGGACAGCACGCGCTCCCATTTTTCCGGGAAGAAGCGCGAAGCGCCGTCCTGGTAATACCAATGCAGCTCCTGCTTGCGCAGGGTGAAGATGCCGCGCAGCACCATTTCACTGACGCGCGCCGGGTGGGTCTGCGCATAGGCAAGCGCCAGCGTCGATCCCCAGGAACCACCGAACACCAGCCACTGTTCGACGCCGGCCATTTCGCGCAGCCGCTCGATATCGGCCACCAAATGCCAGGTGGTGTTGTTGTCCAGGCTGGCATGCGGACGGGAGCGGCCACAGCCGCGCTGATCGAACAGCAGCACCTTGTAGCGTTCGGGATCGAACAGCTGACGATGATGCGGGGAGATGCCGCCGCCCGGCCCGCCGTGAATGAAAACCGCCGGCTTACCGTTCGGGTTACCGCTCAGCTCCCAGTAGATCCGGTGGCCATCCCCAGTGTCCAGCCAACCGCTGTCGTATGCCGCTAACGGCGGGTACAAACCTCGTAATTGTTCCATGGCGCTTTCCGTCTCTCTGTGAGTCATGCTTTCATCAAAGCGGAAGCCGCCCGGCAGGTCAACGGTAAAACCCGAAAACTCGAACGCGCGCCGGGAACTCGGCGCGCGTTTGCTCAAAATCACAACGACCTGCTTGCAAAACGCCCACAGGCCCGATCAGTTCAGGTGCGCAATCGCGCTGATCTCCACCAACTGCTCGGGCGAAGCCAGCCCGGTGACGCCGATCAGCGAACCGGCGGGCCGGTGAGCGCCGACATAGCGTTTGAACAACGCAACGCAGGGTTCAAAATGCGCCTGTACGTCAGTCAGATAGATCTCCACATACGCCAGGTTCGAACGTTCGGCGCCGAATCCCGCCAATACCCGATCCAGGTTGTCCAACGTCTGTTGGGTTTGCCGTTCGATATCGCCCGCGCCGATAAACTCACCCTGCATATCATGGGAAAACTGCCCCGAGATGTAGAGGGTATCCTTGACGCGATAGCCTTGGGACACGCCATTCTCCTCTTCCCAAATGACCCCGTGCTGGTAGTGCGTGATGCCATTTTTCATGCTGTTTCTCCAACCGTTTATCGTTTCCATGGCGACTATAATCGTTTGATTGGCGAATGGATGTCGTCACTGAAACGACGTTAACGATGCATTTAATATATTGAATATGTTAAATTTATTGTCTTTTCACCGGTTCTCGGAGGGCAGCATGCTACGGGCGAATCTCAATGACATTCAGGTTTTCATGGCCGTCGTCGACGCCGGCAGTTTTGTCGCCGGCGGACAGACGATGGGGCTATCGCGTTCGGCGGCGGGCAAGGCCATCGCGCGTCTGGAGCAGCGGCTGAGCGTGCGGCTGTTGCATCGCACCACGCGTTCACTTGGCCTGACCGACGAGGGGCGGGAGTTTTATCGGCGCGGTCTGCAGATCCTCGCTTCGGTCGACGACGCCGAGGCCAGCGTGGCCGGCGACAAAGGCACCGCACGCGGGGTGCTGCGGTTGACCGCTCCCGCCGCCTTCGGCAGACGGATCCTGTTGCCGCTGGTGCCGAAATTTCTCGTCGCCTGGCCTGAGGTGCAGGTGGAGATCAGTTTTTCCGATCGCCTGGCGGATATCGTGGAAGAAGGATTTGATTTAGCGGTGCGGATCGGCGTCACGGCGCCGGATACCCGGCTGGTGTCCAGAACCCTCGCCAGGTATCGCGCCCTGCTGTGCGCCTCCCCCGCCTACCTCGCCGCCCGTGGCGAACCACTTACCGTCGAGTCGCTCGCCGGGCATGAGGCTCTGCTGTTCAGCAGCCGCAACCAAAAACAGCCCTGGCGGCTGCGCGACGAGCGCGGCGAATGGGTCAAGGCCCCGATGCGCGGCCGCCTGCGGCTAGACAGTGGGGAAGCGTTACGCGACGCCGCTCTGTCCGGGTTGGGCATCGCGTATCTGCCGGAGTTTATGATTGCGGAGGACCTGGCCGCCGGCCGTCTGCAGCAGGTGTTGCGCGCCGTGGCGGGTGAAGAAGTCAGGATTGTGGCGCTCTATCCGAATAAGCGCCTGCTGGAACCTCGCGTCAGGCGCTTTCTCGATCTGTTGGTGGATACGCTCGGCGGCTGAGACCTTACCCGCCTTTACGCATATGCGGCTCACGCATCTCCTGCGCGGTTTTCGCCTCAATGCTCAGTTCCGCCGTCGGACGCAGCAGCAGGCGCGCCAGCCCGATGGGTTCGCCGGTTTCCCGGCAGTAGCCGTATTCGCCGTTCTGCAAGCGCGCCAGCGCCGCATCGATTTTCGGCAGCAGGCGGCTTTCGCGATCCAGCTGGCGGAACAGCAGGCGCAGATCCTCTTCGCGCGCCGCCTTATCGGCCTCATCGCCCGTCGCTTCGCCGCCATCGATCTCTTTTTTCAGCTCATCGATGTGCAGCAGCAGCTTTTGCCGCTCATCCTGCAGCAGCTGACGGAAAAACGCCCGTTGAACCGAGTTCATATAATCAGAATCCGGCATGGCCAGCAGTTGCTGCGCATCCGGTAATGCCATCACAGTCATTGCGTTCTCCGAATATTGAAAGTGTAATATTATAACATAATAATTATTTTTATCACCCGGTCATCCTAAAACAAAATCTCACGTGTAAACATAAAGTTAAATGCAATTCGCACTTTGTCGCTTGCATCCTGCCGGCTTTAGGCGGTTAATGGCTGAGCAAGCCACCCAATCATAGGTAACGAGAGGCCATCATGAGTAAGGGAATGGATAGCAAAAAAAATGCGAAGAAGAAGCCGTTGAAAACCCCAGCAGAGAAACGTGCGGAGAAACGCGCCAAAAAAGCGCATCCGTCTGGTGAGTAAGCGTCCTTCCATCCGTCATTAAACCCGCCAAGGCGGGTTTTTTATTGCCTCACAGGAGAGATGGCCGATGTCCTGCTTCACCCTCGCCGCCGCCCAATACCCCGCCGCTGCGGCCGATATCGCCTGTAACCTTGAACGCCACCTTGAATTTGTCGCGCAGGCAGCCCAACAGCAGGTGCAGCTGCTGGTGTTTCCCGAACTGTCGCTCAGCGGCTATGAACTGGCTGATGCTGCCGAACTGGCGCTGACGCTGGGCGATCCGCGTCTGCAACCGCTCGCTGCGGCGGCGCAATCGCATCAGATGACGATCATCGTCGGCGCGCCCTTACGCAGCGGCCAGGCGCTGCATATCGCCGCCTTGATCTTTCACCCCAATGGCGCATTGACGCCCTATACCAAGCAGCATCTGCACGGCGCGGAACGGCAACGGTTCTTGCCCGGCGATGGCGGCTCGCTGCTGGAAATACATCGGCAGCGCATCGCGCTGGCCATCTGCGCCGATACTTCGGAGCCCGGCCACGCGAGCGCCGCCGCACAGGCGGGCGCGCAGATTTATGCTGCCGGCGTGCTGGTATCTGAAGCCGGTTACGCGAAAGACAGCGCCGCGCTGGCAGGCTATGCCCGACGTTACCGCATGGTCACGCTGATGGCCAACCATGCGGCGCCGACCGGCGGCTGGATCCCGGCAGGCCGCAGCGCCATCTGGGATGAAACGGGAGCGCTTTTGGTTGCCGCGCCGGATGACGCTCCTGGGCTGATCATCGCCGGCAAGACTTTCGACGGTTGGCACGGTCGCCTGTGCCGGTTAAGCTGAAGCCTGACGGCAACGCGGAGGAAAGCATGACGTTACGCGTAATAGATACCGAGACC
Organism: Serratia sp. BFP-2025; assembly: GCF_050880365.1. Taxonomy (NCBI): domain Bacteria; kingdom Pseudomonadati; phylum Pseudomonadota; class Gammaproteobacteria; order Enterobacterales; family Yersiniaceae; genus Serratia; species Serratia sp. BFP-2025. Next base: position 2,156,265 of record NZ_JBPAFV010000001.1, read on the forward strand.
TGCGGGCTGGACGGCGGCGTGGTGGAAGTGGCCTCCCTCGATCTGCTCGACGGCCAGTTAACCAATCCGATGAGCGACCTGGTCAGCCCGGATCGCCCCATCAGCCTCGACGCGATGGCTATTCATCACATCACCGAACAGATGGTGGAAGGCAAACCGCGCATCGCGGTGGCGATCGGCCGCTATCAGGGCAGCCCCTACTATGTGGCGCACAACGCCGCCTTTGATCGCGGGGTGTTGCCGGAGATGAACGGCGCCTGGATCTGCACCCTCAAGCTGGCGCGCACGCTGTATCCGGACATCAAGTACGGCAACCAGTATCTGCGCTACGCGCTGAACCTGGACGTGCAACTGCCGGCAGACGCCACGCTGTACCCGCACCGCGCGCTGTACGACTGCTACGTCACCGCCGCGCTGCTGCAGCGCATCATCAAGGATTCGGGCTGGACGCCGGAGCAAATGGTGCAGATCACCGAACAGCCGGTGCTGCTGAAGAAGTTCAAATTCGGCAAGTATCGCGGGCAGGAAATCGATCGCATCGCCCAGGAAGATCCCGGCTATCTGCGCTGGATGCTGAAATCCATCGACGATCTGAGCCCGGACATGAAACACACGCTGAAATACTATCTGATTGGCTAGCACAGCGGGCGGCGCAGGCCGCCCGCTGTTCGCCGTTACTCCGCCAGCGCCAGAATGAAGGCGTACTCCAGCGCAATATCCTCATAGGCCTTGAAGCGGCCGGATTTGCCGCCGTGGCCGGCATCCATGTCGGTATACAGCAGCAGCTGCCGATCGTCGGTTTTCAGCTCGCGCAGCTTGGCCACCCACTTGGCCGGCTCCCAATACTGCACCTGCGAATCGTGCAGGCCGGTGGTCACCAGCAGATGCGGGTATGCCTGCGCCTTCACCTGATCGTACGGGCTGTACTGTTTGATGTAGTCGTAATAGGCCTGCTCGTTCGGGTTGCCCCACTCGTCGTATTCGCCGGTGGTCAGCGGGATCGACTCGTCCAGCATGGTGGTCACCACATCGACGAACGGCACCTGCGCCACCACGCCGTGGAACAGCTGCGGCGCCTGGTTGATCACCGCGCCCATCAGCAGGCCGCCGGCGCTGCCGCCCATGGCGAACACCCGCTTGCCGTCGCCGTACCCCTGGGCGATCAGCGTTTCGGTCACGTCGACAAAGTCGTTGAAGGTGTTCTGCTTGTTGAACAGTTTGCCGTCTTCATACCACAGCTGCCCCAGCTCACCGCCGCCGCGAATGTGCGCCAGCGCGAACACGACACCGCGATCCAGCAGGCTCAGGCGGCTGGCGCTGAACGCCGGATCCATGCTGCTGCCGTAAGAGCCGTAGCCGTACACCATCAGCGGGTTGGCGCCGCGCTGGAAGCTGTCCTGGCGATACACCAGCGAGACCGGCACCTCGACGCCGTCGCGCGCCTTCACCCACACCCGCTCGCTGCGGTAGTTTTCCGGCGTGAAGTTCTTCACTTCCTGCTGTTTGAGCATCGTCCGCTCACCGCTGTCCATGTTCAGTTCGTACAGCGTGGTCGGGGTGGTCATCGACGAATAGCCGTAGCGCAACAGCGCGGTTTCCGGATCCGGGTTATACGCCAGCCAGGTGGTGTAGGTCGGATCGTCGAAGGCGATGCGTTTCTCTTCGCCCGTCTGCCAGTGGATCTGGCGCAGCAGCGTCAGGCCGGCATTGCGCTCTTCCACCACCAACCAATCGCGGAACAGGCTGAAGCCCTCCAGCATCACATCGGCGCGCGGGGCGATCAGCGTCTGCCACTGCGCTTCGTCCGCCTGCTCGCTCTGGTACAGGCCGAAGTTCTTGCCGTCCTTGTTGGAGCGGATGTAGAAATGCTGGTGATAGTGATCGATGGCGTACTCGTGATCCTTGCGGCGCGGCACGAACAGCTGCGGCTTGGCGTCCGCACGATCGGCGTCCAGCAGCAGGATCTCCGAGGTGGTGGTGCTGCTCAGGTGGATCAGGATAAAACGCTCGGAGGTGGTCTTCTCCAGCCCGACGTAAAAGGTATCGTCCAGCTCTTCGTAAATCAGCTCATCCTGCCGCGGATCGCTGCCCACCACGTGGCGATAGACCTGATACGGCAACAGCGTCTTGGCGTGCTTGCGCACGTAGTACACCGTCGAGGAGTCGTTAGCCCACTCGAAGCTGCCGGAGGTATTTTCCAACACTTCGTCCGCCCAGCTGCCGTCGGCCAGGTTCTTGAAGCGAATGTCATACTGGCGGCGCGACAGGAAATCCTCCGCCACCCCCAGCCGCTGATTGTCGGGGCTGACGTCCAGCCCGCCCAGGGTGTAAAACTCGTGGTTCTCGGCGCGCTGGTTGCCGTCGATAAGCACTTCCCAGTGCTCGCTCTCGGCCTGCGGCTGGCGCACATAAATCGCGTATTCGTTGCCCGGTTCGTAGCGCGTCTGATAGCGGTAGCCGTGGCGCACGTAAGGCACCGAATGTTCCTGCTGCGGAATGCGCGCCACCATCTCTTCGTACAGGGTTTCGCGCAGCGCCTGCTGCGGCTTCAGCATCGCATCGGTGTAGGCGTTCTCCGCCTGCAGGTAGTCCAGCACCTGGCGGTCTGCGCGCTCGTCGTCGCGCAGCCAGTAGTAGTCATCCACGCGCGTGTCGCCGTGGATGGTGATGGGATAAGGGCGTTTTTCCGCTTTCGGTGGGGTCATCATTACTAAATCATCCGCTTACATAGATTGCGGCAAGAGTGACACGATTCCCCCCGGCTTGCCAAGCGGCGCTATGCCAGCTCGCGCTTTTTCTCGTTGACGTCGCTCTCGATGCCCTGCTTGACGTCCGCTGGGATCTTCAGCGCCTGCGCCAGCGCATCGAGGTAGCCGCGCTCCATAAAGTGATCGACGTCGATCACCAGACAGCTCAGGTAGTAAACCTCCAGCGCCTCGTCTTCGTTTTGCACGCTGCGGGCGATCAATTCCGGGTTGAGCGGCTGATCGAGCGCTTCCTGCACCCAGCCCTGCGCCTCTTCCCCCACCTGCAGCTGCGCCAGGCTGTGATCGATGGCGCGCTGTTCGTCGGCATCGATATGGCCGTCGCTCTTGGCGGCGAACACCAGCGCCTGCACCAAACGTTTGGCGCGCAGATCCACCGGCGTGGTTTGCAAACCGAACTGCGGTTCGTCCTGATGGGTCTCTTTCACCCGCTGCTTATACTTGTTCCACAGCACCGCGCCCACCGCCGCGCTGCCGCCGATGATCAGCGCATTTTTGCCGAACTTGCCCACCAGCTTACGCGAGGATTTGTTGGCCAACAGCACGCCGACCAGACCGCCCAGCGCCGTGGGCGCCAGCAGCTTGCCGATGCCTTCCGCCCCGCCCATCGCGCCGGCCTTCTGCCCGATCAACGTTTGAATCTGCTGCATCCAGTTACTTTTCATCATCTACCCCTTGCGTGAAAAAGCGCGGCGCGCAGGCGCGGCCGAACCGACGGTAAACCGCCAGATTAGGGGATCTTTTGTCAATTTACGTCTGGGGGATGCAAACCTGTGTTTAGCGGATCGGCGGGCCGGACGGCCCGCCTTGATGGGCTGCGGCGTTACGCTTCTTCGTCGCCCGCTTCGTCGTCCTGCTCGTACTCCGCCAGCTCGTCGCGCATTGCCTGGATGGCATCGCGGGTCATCAGCGCCAGCGTGCGGTAGAAACCGGTGGTGGCGTGCGCTTCCACTTTGCCGAGGAAGCGGCCGCACCACGGCAGCAGAAACTCGTCGAACAGGGCGATCTGCGCCTGCGCTTCATCTTCCTGCGATTGATCTTCCAGCCAGGAAGCGGCCAGCAGCAGCTGGCCGAAATGGTCGGCCGGCGCCTCCGCCAGCGGCATGCCGCGCTGCTGCAGGAAGGTGCGCACTTCCGCTTCGCTGGCGCCTTCGACGTAGTCGGAGCGGAACGGCGACACGCTGCATTCGCTGCCGACGAACATCGCGTTGAAGTCGGTCGCCAGTTGGTTGACGTCGCAACCCTGCTGCAGGCGCTTCAGCAGGTCATCCTGCTCCAGCGGCCAGTGTTGCTGCAGCTTGCCCTCTTTGATCAAGGCGAACAGCGGCACCAACAGCGGATCCTGCGGCTGGCGATAGAACAGCGTACCCAGCACGCGGCAGACAATGGAAAACTCATTCATGATAATGCCTTATACAATACGGAAAATTTTGCCGGGACGATGTCACAAATCGGCCAATTCCGCAATCGCCGGCTTGCCGCGCCGCTCGAGAAAATCCAGCAACCGGCGCGGGCTGACGTTGAGAATGCGCTCCTGCGGGAAGCCCACCTCTTCGATGATGCGCTCGCAGTGCTCGAAATTACCCAGTGAAAAAGCGACGTGCGAATCCGAACCCAGCGCCAGCCAGCCGCCGGCGTCGCGTACCGCGGCGGCGATCGCCCGGCAATTGGCCTCGCTGCCCTTGCGGGAGTGGGTGAACGACGAGTTATTCAGCTCCAGCGCCACTTCGTATTTGGCCGCCGCCGCCGCAACGGCGGGAATGTCGATCGGGTAACGCGGGTTGCCGGGATGGCTGATGATATGCACGTCTCCCTGCGCCATCGCGGCGATCATCGCTTCAGTATTGGACGCTTTATCCTGCGGCGCAAACACCGGCTCATGGAAACCGGCGATGATCACGTCGGTGGCGGTCAGCATCGGGCCGGTGCAGTCGATGTCGCCCTGCAGGTTTTTGATGTTGGCTTCGATACCGCGCAAGATGCCCACGCCGTTCACCAGGCGCGGCCACACGTGCATGTTCATGAAGTGCCAATAGTGTGGCGCATCGGCCATGTCCGGGCCGTGATCGGTGATGGCGAACAGTTTGATGCCCTTCTGCTGGGCTTCGGCGATGTAATCGTGCAGCGTGCTGTAGGCGTGGGTGCTGGCGACGGTGTGCATATGCAAATCAACGGGGTACATTGTTTCTCCTTCCAGAGGGCCCGCCCGCAAAGGTACGGGCAGGCGCGATGACGATAACAGCTTATCAGTTACCGAACGGCGGCTGAAGGATCAGTAACCCCGTTGCCTGTCGACCACACCGGCCGGGGCATGCCCCGCCTCCAGCGCGCGAATGTTGGCGGCGATCTGATCCATCGCCTGCTGCGGCAACGTGATGGCAGCAATATGCGGGGTAATGGTGACACGCGGATGACGCCAGAACGGGTGATCCTGCGGCAGCGGTTCGCGGGCGAACACGTCCAGCGTGGCGGCGGCCAGTTGCCCCTGCTCGAGCGCCGCCAGCAGATCGGCCTCCACCAGATGCGCGCCGCGCGCGATGTTGATGAGATAGGCGCCCGGCTGCAGCTGCGTGAACAGCTCGCGGTTGAGGATGCCGAGAGTCTCCGGCGTATTGGGCAGCAGGTTGATCAGCAGTTTGACGCCGTCGAGGAAGGCCGCGCGCTGCGCCTCTCCGGCAAAGCTTTGCACGCCGTCGATCTGTTTGGCGCTGCGGCTCCAGCAGCGTACGCTGAAGCCAAACTCGGTCAGCTTGCGCGCCACGCTCTGCCCCAGCACGCCGGCGCCGAGGATGCCGATAGTGAAATCATCCAGCGAGTGCGGATCGAGCGGTTGCCATTCCTGCCGCTGCTGCAACGCCTGATACTCGTCGAAACGGCGGAAATAGCGCAGCACATAGCTCAGCGCATATTCCTGCATCTGCTGCGCCATGCCGGTATCCTCCAGCCGCAGCAGCGGCACGCCGGCGGGCAGTGTGCCGGGGTGTTTGCGCTCCTGATCGAGAATGGCGTCGACGCCGGCGCCGAGGGCGAACACCGCTTTCAGATCGCGGCGGTTGGCTAACATCTCGTGCGGCGGGCGCCATACCAGCGCGTAATCCGCCGGCCGCTCGTCGCCGCGCTGCCATTCGCGGATCTCGGCCTGCGGCAGGCGTTGCTTGATGCCGATCAGCCATTCCTGGGCGTTAAACAAGGGGTGGTAATAGATGATGTTCATACTGCGGGCTCCGGTTTGTTTTTATTGGTTTTCCTTCAGCCTTCCGCGATTCGCCGCCGGATGCAAGCGTTAAAGCCCAAAATAAAAACAGCCCCGACCAGTGGGGCTGTTGTGCATGTGCGCAAAATCAGGCGGTAGACGCGCCGTCGCGCCGGATAAGACGCCGCAGCAGCGGAATGAGGATCAGCATCGCCACGCCGACGCCCGTCGCCCCCCAGCCCAGTGCGCTGAAGATTTCGCTGTAGCCGGGATTGGTTTGCAGCGGCGTACTGCCGCTGTTTTCCGGCATCAGGCCGGAGACGTAGCCCGCCAGCACCGAGGCGACGCCGGTCACCATCATCCAGCAGCCCATCATCACGCCCTGATAGCGCGGCGGCGCCAGCTTGCCGATCATCGCGTAACCGATCGGCGAGATCATCAATTCACCGACGCTTTGCAGCACATAGCTGATGACGATCCATTTAAACGCCACCAGCCCGTCGCCGCCGGCCATGCTGATGCCCAGCGGCAGCACCAGCATGCCAAGCCCGATGCAGAACAGCGATCCGGAGAACTGCAGCGGAATGTCGATGTTGCAACCGCGGGCGCGCAGGCGATTGAACCACCAGGCCAGCAGCGGGCCGCCCACCACGATCACCAGCGTGTTGATATTCTGGATCCACTGCGGCGCCACCTGAATGCCGTAAACGTTCAGGTTGATGTTGTGCTCGGAGAACAGCATCAGCCCCATCGGCGCCAGCTGATACAGCGCCCAGAACACCAGCGACCCCAGCGCCAGGATCAGATAGGCCGCCATTCTGCGGCGCTCATCGCGCGGATGGTGGCGCAGCGTCACCACGCACAGCATCAGGAAGATCAGCGCGCCGAGCACGATCACGAAATGGCCGCTGAACTCGGCGTGGGTCAGCATCACGCGGATAATCGGCACCAGCGCCACCAGCACCGCCAGCCCGACCAGCATGCGCCAACGGTATTGACTGCGGCTGGCATCGTGCAGCGGCGTATTGAGATCCGCCAGAATCCGCCAGCGGCAGACGGCGACGATGATCGCCGCCGCATTGCCCAGCGTGGCGAACAGGAACAGCGCGCGATAGTTTTCCGTCAGTTGGAAATACCCGGCGACGGTAAAGCCAACGAAGAACCCGAGGTTCATGCCAGCGTAGTTCCACAGGAATGCCGATTCGCGCCGGTCATCATCCGGTTTGAAACGCTGGGTGAGCATCATATTAATGCAGGTCACGTTAAGGCCGCTGCCGGTCAGGAACATCGCCAGCCCCCAGTACAGCCCCCACACGCCCGCGACGGCAATCAGCGCGCAGCCGATCACCTGCAACACCATGCCCAGCACGAACAGATTGCGGTTACTGAGGAAACGGCCGCCGAGGTAGCCGCCGAACATGTGCAGACCATAGTTGAAGGCGCCGAACACGCCCATCATGGCGTTGGCGCTGCTTTCGTTGAAGCCCAATCGCTTGGTGGCGTACAGCACCAGCGTGGAGTAAAGCACGGCGAAGCCCAGTGTGGCGAAGATCTGGATGAAGAACAGCGCCCCCGCACCGGGGGGAATGGCATGGCGCGCTTGCGGCGCCGGCATGGCATCTGAAGGAGTCAAAACGAACCTCTACTGCATTATTATGTAATGAGTCTGTCCCTGTCTGCGATATCGCCGGCCTGTCATCCGGCAATCTGCGCGGCGCCGTGATATTCCTTGCCAAAAACGCCGCGCCGACATAATTCCATTTAGCGACACATTTGACTAATAATCCAGTATTAATGCATATAACAGCAAATAGACCGATCTCATTGGCGATATATTGAGCTACTCGCACAGAAAAAGGTCAAACAATCATCTTTCACGCGTTTTGAACGTAGTCCGCCCTGCCCGCCAGCGGCCAAGCGTGGGAATATCGTTCGGTAAATCAGCAAATTGCTGCAAGTTTGGCTAAACAGTCATGAGAATGAAATAAGAGGGTTGACGCTGAGATCAGATTCTCCTACATTAGCGCCCGTCGACAGCGCAAGGCGTTATCGACGACAAAACGGTGAGGTGTCTGAGTGGCTGAAGGAGCACGCCTGGAAAGTGTGTATACGCGAAAGTGTATCGAGGGTTCGAACCCCTCTCTCACCGCCAAATTCGAAGAGAAAGCCTGGATTCGCGTCCAGGCTTTTTTTTGCATGGCGCACCGCCGAGAGGGACGAGAAGCCTCGACAGGGTTCGAACCCCTCTCTCACCGCCAAATTCGAAGAGAAAGCCTGGATTCGCGTCCAGGCTTTTTTTTTGCATGGCGCACCGCCGAGAGGGGCGAGAAGCCTCGACAGGGTTCGACAAAACGCCTGCGTTTTGGACCGCCAACGGCGGCCCGCAGGGTGAGCGCAGCGAATCAAGCCCTCTCTCACCGCCAAATTCAAAGAGAAAGCCTGGATTCGCGTCCAGGCTTTTTTTTTTGCATGGCGCACCGCCGAGAGGGGCGTGCGCAGCGCATCTCCCTCCCTCTGTGACCGTGATTCCCATTTCCGCCGGTTATCCACGAACCTTACCCCTGATGTTCTCGCTCTTTCATGGCTTCCGCCCTGCCGTTCGCCGCAGTTTTCAGCAAAGTGAACACGGCTTGAGCGGACGAACAAAAACACAGAAATTATTCTTGACCGGATCGGCCCCACTCCCTATAGTAGCGCCCCGTTGCAGCGATGATTTCGCAACAAAAAAATATGGTGAGGTGTCCGAGTGGCTGAAGGAGCACGCCTGGAAAGTGTGTATACGCGAAAGTGTATCGAGGGTTCGAATCCCTCCCTCACCGCCATATTCTACGAAGAAGCCTGAGCTCACGTTCAGGCTTTTTTGTATGCATAGCGCACCGACCGGGAGGGTGAGAACCCTCGACAGGGTTCGACAAAACGCCTGCGTTTTGGACCGCCAACGGCGGCCCGCAGGGTGAGCGCAGCGAATCTATCCCTCCCTCACCGCCATATTCTACGAAGAAGCCTGAGCTCACGTTCAGGCTTTTTTGTATGCATAGCGCACCGATCGGGAGGGTGAGAACCCTCGACAGGGTTCGACAAAACGCTTGCGTTTTGGACCGCCAACGGCGGCCCGCAGGGTGAGCGCAGCGAATCTATCCCTCCCTCACCGCCATATTCTACGAAGAAGCCTGAGCTCGCGTTCAGGCTTTTTTGTTTGCATAACGCACAGACCGGGAGGGTAAGAACCCTCGACAGGGTTCGACAAAACGCCCGCGTTTTGGACCGCCAACGGCGGCTCGCAGGGTGAGCGCAGCGAATCTATCCCTCCCTCACCGCCATATTCTACAAAGAAGCCTGAGCTCACGTTCAGGCTTTTTTGTATGCATAGCGCACCGACCGGGAGGGTGAGAACCCTCGACAGGGTTCGACAAAACGCCTGCGTTTTGGACCGCCAACGGCGGCCCGCAGGGTGAGCGCAGCGAATCTATCCCTCCCTCACCGCCATATTCTACGAAGAAGCCTGAACTCACGTTCAGGCTTTTTTGTATGCATGGCGCACCCGTCGCGAGGGAGCCATCCTCGACAGAGACACAAGCTGTCGATCATAATGCCCTCAAAGGTAAGCCAATGCGTAATGCAAGGAAGAAACGTGACGCGTAAGAAGAAAGGTAATGCCCCGCGGCCAAAGACCGGCCCCGTTAAAGAAAAGTCGAATAACCGCCTGGCGAAAATATCGGCGTTTTTGGTCGGTTCAGGGATTCTCGTGGCTGTATTGGGCGCCGCCTATCAGTACTTCGCGGGCAGCGTTTCATTAGCTTTCGTGCAATCCGTCGGAAGAGCCTATGAATTCCAACTGACGAACGACACGCCTTCGGATCGAACGATAAAGTCCTTCCGCATTATTCCCCCCGACGTCCAACAAGTGATCTATAAAGTCACCGAGGATGTGTACGCCACCCTCGATGAACAAAGACGGCTCACCTTGCCAGGCGGCAACGAGAGTTATGTTCCCGCAGCGGAATTCAAAGAGCTTGATGGCCAACGCTTATCCGCGAACTCCTCATTAAAGTTTCGCGTGCCGCCGCTTTCCAATCGCACCTGGATGGCACCTGAGGCGGCCATCGTTGATATTCGCTATGAAATCAACTCGTCAAACCCGCTACTTGCCGCTATTGAAGGCACATTTGACGCCTTGGGCCTTTACTCTCGCCAGCACAAGGTTCGCTACCTGGTCATTGAGAACTACTGGACGCCTTCTCGTTCAAACTCCCTCAACGAGGCCATTCGCATATTCTGCCGCGACAGCGATACGGTGGCAAAGTCAGGCAGTTGCGACACGCTTTAAACCGGCACCGCTAGCGGAGACAAAAAAGCCCGAACGCAAATTCAGGCTTTTTTATCCCCACTGCCGCACCGCTCAGTGGTGCGTGCGCCCCATCGCCGTCGGCTGCGCCAGCGCGCGGCGCCAATCGCCCGGCGTTTGGCCGAACTGGCGTTTGAAACTGCGGTTGAACGACTGCTGTGAGTCGAAGCCGAGCGAGATCGCCACGCTGACGATAGGTTCGCCGCTGTTGGCCAGACGCTCCGCCGACACCTTCAGTTTTTGCATGCGGATATACTCCCCGAGCGCATAGCCGGTCTGGCGCTTGAACATGCGCTGCAGGTGCCATTTGGAATAGCCCGCGCGGTCCGCTACGGTGTTGATATCCAGCTTTTCTTCCAGATTGTTGTCGATCCACGCCTTCAAATCGGTAATGAAACCCGTCGTGTTCATGCTGATGCTCCCATCATGTCGGCAGGGTCAACCACTGCCCTATGCACATACGTTGCAACAGTTTCGCTTTAAATGCAATTTTTATTATTGCATTTACCAGAAAGCCGCCTCTATACTCCACCCAATTAATGTAACCGATATTGATACATTAATGTGACACCAATATGTTTCAAAACCTAACGTTGCGCCGCAGCAAGGCGCAACCCCCCTTCCGCCGCAGATGGGCAAGAAGGGAAAGCCCGGATGACAGGGCTGGGTATGGGGCCGGACTGCGCTTACTTATCGGAATAAAAATAATGGCAAATCAACCAAACTCATCGTTCAACGCCGGCCGCCGCCCGCGCGCCGTCGCTCTGGGCCAGCGGCTCTTAGGGGTCGCGCTGCTGGCCGCCCTGCTCGCCGGGTGCGACAACAGCGTCGCGCACAATGCCCCACCGCCGCCGCCGATGGTCAGCGCCGCCAGCGTGGTGGTCAAACCGATCAGCCAATGGGATGCATTCAACGGCCGGGTCGAAGCGGTACAGAGCGTGCAGCTGCGGCCGCGGGTTTCCGGCTATATCGATCGGGTCAATTACACCGAAGGCGACGAAGTGAAAAAAGGCCAGGTGCTGTTCACCATCGACGATCGCACCTATCGCGCCGCGCGCGAACAGGCGCAAGCGGAGCTGGTGCGGGCGCGCAATCAGGCGGCGCTGGCGCGCAGCGAATCCTCACGCACCGAGAAACTGATCGGCACGCAGGCCATCTCGCAGGAAGTGTGGGAACAGCGGCGTTCGTCCGCCGCTCAGGCGCAAAGCAACGTGCTGGCGGCGCAGGCCCAGCTCGACATGGCGCAGCTGAATCTCGACTTTACCCGCGTTACCGCGCCGATTGACGGGCGCGCCAGCCGCGCAATGATCACCGCCGGCAACCTGGTCACCGCCGGCGACAGCGCCAGCGTGCTGACGACGCTGGTGTCGCTCGACAAGGTTTACGTCTATTTCGACGTGGATGAAGCCACCTTCCTGCGCTATCAACAGCAGGGCCGGCACGACGCCCGTTTGCCGGTGAAGGTCGGCCTGGTGGGCGAAGACGGCACCCCGCATCAAGGATTGGTGGACTTCACCGATAACCAGCTGAACGCCGGTACCGGCACCATCCGCATGCGCGCCCTGCTCGACAACCGCGAGCGCCGCTTCACGCCGGGGCTGTTCGCCCGGGTGCAGATGCCCGGCAGCGCCGAGTTCAACGCCCTGCTGATCGACGATAAAGCGGTGATGACCGACCAGAATCGCAAATTCGTTTATATCGTCGATAAAGACGGCAAGGCGCAACGCCGCGACATCGACGTAGGCCGCATGGCCGAAGGATTGCGCATCGTGCAAAAAGGCCTGGCGAGCGGCGATCGGGTGATCGTCGACGGCATGCAGAAAGTGTTTATGCCGGGCATGCCGGTCGACGCGAAAAGCGTCGCGATGACCACCACCGCTTCCGCACTCAACTAAGCCCCCAGCAGAGAATTCTGACCCATGGACTTTTCCCGTTTTTTCATCGACCGGCCGATCTTCGCCGCGGTGCTGTCGATCCTGATTTTTGTCGCCGGGGTGATCGCCATTCCGCTGCTGCCGATCAGCGAGTACCCGGACGTGGTGCCGCCCAGCGTACAGGTGCGCGCCGAATACCCGGGCGCCAACCCGAAAGAGATCGCTGAAACGGTGGCGACGCCGCTGGAAGAAGCGATCAACGGCGTCGAAAACATGATGTACATGAAATCGGTAGCCGGTTCCGACGGCGTGCTGGTGACCACCGTCACCTTCCGCCCGGGCACCGATCCCGATCAGGCGCAGGTGCAGGTGCAAAACCGCGTGGCGCAGGCCGAAGCGCGCCTGCCGGAAGACGTGCGCCGCCAGGGCATCACCACCCAGAAACAATCCCCGGCGCTGACGCTGGTGGTGCATCTGGTATCGCCTTCCGGCAAGTACGACTCGCTATATCTGCGCAACTACGCCACCCTCAAGGTCAAGGATGAGCTGGCCCGTCTGCCGGGCGTCGGCCAGGTGCAGATCTTCGGCGCCGGCGAATACGCGATGCGCATCTGGCTCGATCCGAACAAGGTCGCTGCGCGCGGGCTGACCGCTTCCGACGTGGTGAGCGCCATGCAGGAGCAGAACGTGCAGGTCTCCGCCGGCCAGCTCGGCGCGGAACCGATGCCGACGCGCAGCGACTATCTGCTGTCGATCAACGCCCAGGGGCGCCTGCAAACCGAAGAAGAGTTCGGCAACATCATCCTCAAGAGCGGCAACAACGGCGAGATCGTGCGGCTGCGCGACGTGGCGCGCATCGAAATGGGCTCCGGCAGCTACGCGCTGCGCGCCCAGCTCAATAACAAGGATGCGGTCGGCATCGGCATATTCCAGTCGCCGGGCGCCAACGCCATCGAGCTGTCGGACGCGGTGCGCGGCAAGATGGCCGAGCTGGCGACCCGCTTCCCGGACGGCATGAGTTGGAAGTCGCCATACGACCCGACGGTATTCGTGCGCGACTCGATCCGCGCGGTGGTAGATACCCTGCTGGAAGCGGTGATCCTGGTGGTGCTGGTGGTCATTCTGTTCCTGCAGACCTGGCGCGCCTCGATCATTCCGCTGCTGGCGGTGCCGATCTCCGTGGTCGGCACCTTCGCCGCGCTGTATCTGCTGGGCTTCTCGCTCAACACCCTCAGCCTGTTCGGGCTGGTGCTGGCGATCGGCATCGTGGTGGATGACGCCATCGTGGTGGTGGAAAACGTCGAGCGTAATATCGAAGAGGGGCTGTCGCCGCTGGCGGCGGCGCACCAGGCGATGCGCGAGGTCTCCGGCCCGATCATCGCCATCGCCGTGGTGCTATGCGCGGTGTTCGTGCCGATGGCGTTCCTTTCCGGCGTCACCGGCCAGTTCTACAAGCAGTTCGCCGTCACCATCGCCATCTCGACGGTGATCTCCGCCATCAACTCGCTGACCCTGTCGCCGGCGCTGGCGGCACGCTTGCTGAAACCGCACGGCGCGCCGAAAGATCTGCCGTCGCGCCTGATCGACCGGCTGTTCGGCTGGCTGTTCCGGCCGTTCAACCGCTTCTTCGCCAGCGGTTCGCAACGCTACCAACAGGGCGTCTCCCGCGTGTTGGGCCGGCGCGGCGCGGTGTTCGTCGTCTACCTGCTGCTGCTGGCCGCCGCCGGCGTGATGTTCAAGACCGTGCCCGGCGGGTTTATCCCGACGCAGGACAAGCTGTACCTGATCGGCGGCGTGAAGATGCCGGAAGGCGCCTCGCTGGAGCGCACCGATGCGGTGATCCGCAAGATGAGCGCCATCGGCCTGAGCGTGGACGGCGTCACCGATGCGGTGGCCTTCCCCGGCCTGAACGCGCTGCAGTTCACCAATACGCCGAATACCGGCACGGTGTTCTTCGCGCTGGAGTCATTGAGCACCCGAACCCGCACCGCAGCGCAGATCAACGCCGAGATCAACGCACGCATTTCGCAGATCCAGGAAGGCTTCGCCTTCTCGATCATGCCGCCGCCGATCCTCGGCATCGGCCAGGGCTCCGGCTATTCGCTCTACGTGCAGGATCGCGCCGGGCTGGGTTACGGCGCGCTGCAGACGGCGATCAACACCCTGTCCGGCGCCATTATGCAAACGCCGGGAATGGGGTTCCCGATCTCCTCGTATCAGGCCAACGTGCCGCAGCTGGGCGCCAAAATCGATCGCGACAAGGCCAAGGCGCAGGGGGTGCCGCTCAACGCGCTGTTCAGCACGCTGCAGACCTACCTCGGTTCGTCTTACATCAACGACTTCAACCGTTACGGCCGCACCTGGAAGGTGATGGCGCAGGCCGACGGCCAGTTCCGCGACAGCGTGGAAGACATCGCCAACCTGCGTACCCGCAACGATAAGGGCGAAATGGTGCCAATCGGCAGTATGGTCAGCATCGGCACCACCTACGGCCCGGATCCGGTGATCCGTTACAACGGCTTCCCGGCGGCGGACCTGATCGGCGACGCCGATCCGCGCGTGCTCTCCTCTACCCAGGCGATGGGTGCGCTGACGCAGATGGCCGGCAAGCTGTTGCCGAACGGCATGAACATTCAGTGGACCGATCTGAGTTACCAGCAATCGACCCAGGGCAACGCCGCGCTGGTGGTGTTCCCAGTGGCGGTGCTGCTGGCGTTCCTCGCGCTGGCGGCGCTGTACGAAAGCTGGACGCTGCCGCTGGCAGTGATCCTGATCGTGCCGATGACCATGCTGTCGGCGCTGTTCGGCGTGTGGCTGACCGGCGGCGACAACAACGTGTTCGTGCAGGTCGGGCTGGTCGTTCTGATGGGGCTGGCCTGCAAGAACGCCATTCTGATCGTCGAGTTCGCCCGCGAACTGGAAATGCAGGGCAAAGGCATCGTCGAAGCAGCGCTGGAGGCCTGCCGCCTGCGGCTGCGGCCGATCGTGATGACCTCCATCGCCTTCATCGCCGGCACCATCCCGCTGATCCTTGGCCATGGCGCCGGCGCCGAAGTGCGCGGCGTCACCGGCATTACGGTGTTCTCCGGCATGCTGGGGGTCACCCTGTTCGGGCTGTTCCTGACGCCGGTGTTCTACGTCACCTTGCGGCGCCTGGTGGCGCGCAAAGCGCAGCCGCAGAGGGCGTAATCATCATCCTGAAATGCAAAAAGGTCGGGCAATGCCCGACCTTTTTTATGCGCTCCATCCGGCATTATTTACCGGCGGCTTCAGCCTCTTGCTCGGCGGCGTATTCCGCGCAGGCGCGCTTGTCGCCCCGCTCCAACTCGGCCAGCGAGTCGGCCACGGTATGGCGCGCCAGCACCGCGAGCGAAGCCTGCTCCGCTTCGTTCACCACCGATTTGAAATACCAACAGGCGTTGGCGCTCACCAGGCAGCGGGCCGGCACTTCAGGGCGAGAGGCCCAGATGCGCTTGTCGTCGATTACCGCCAGATAGATATCCCGCAGGGTAATCTCTTCCGCCGGACGACCGAGGTGGATAGAGCCGTTTCGCCCCAGGGTGGACACGATGATGCCGTCTTTGGTCAGCGGCACCATCAGTTTGCGGATAAAGCTCGGGTTGGCTTCCAGAGCAGCGGCGAGCGTGGCGCTCGTCGAACGCATGCCCTGCTTCTCAGCTACGGCGACGCTAAGGACCATTTGCAACGCTGTCGGAAAGCGAAAATCTAACATGTCGTTATCTCTGCGAGACGAAATACTCGGGTTTGGCCGGTGCGGCGATTGGCGCCGATAACACCGTTTAATCGCACAATAATATAACAAACGCAGGGGCTTTTTTGAAGTTTTGCCCAGTGATATCGCACGCAGACATTAGAACGATCGCCGAATTCTCCGGCGAACAAAAACAGAAACCCGCGTCAATGTTAACGCCGCTCGCTTAACCGGGTTAAACGATCAGAACTAACACTGCCCGCGGGCTTAATGCGAATGCTGCGATCAGGCTCTGTTCAGCACCAGCTGGCCGTTTTTATCCAACGGGATTTGCGTGCCTGGATCGTGATCCATGCGGATCTTACCCTGCTGATTGCCGATCTTGTAAGTCACGTCATAGCCCAGCATTTTCTGGGACTTGTCATAGACCGTTTTGCAACGCTGCTGAACGCTGGTGGTGACGTCATTGTTCTGCATCGCCCCTTGCACCTGGTTGCCGGCATAGCCGCCGCCCAGCGCGCCCACTACGGTCGCCACGTCGCGCCCGCGACCGCCGCCGAACTGGTGGCCGATCACGCCGCCCGCCACTGCGCCCAGCACGGAGCCGGCGATGCGGTTTTCATCCTGCACCGGGGCACGGTGCGTAACGGTAACGTTGCGGCATTCCTGACGCGGCGTTTTGATGGTTTCTTTAATCGGCGTTGCGGCGAGCACCTGCGCGTATTGCGGACCGGCAGAAAAGACGTCCAGGCTGGCTACCGCGGCGATCCCCAGAGCGGCAGCGATACCAATCCCAACACCGGCTAACATTGACTTGTTCACAGGAAACCTCCTGAAAGTGTTACCACGCATTTTTTCCGGGGTCTGTTACCGGCATGGCACCGCGCTTATTGTTTTGCGCATGGGCGGCTTGCGGTATCCCGGTTTACGGCGTGCGCGACGCGCCGTCTGTAAACGAGGTAAAGTCTGCACAATGATTTGAGGGCTCGCAATAAGACAAGGGGACCAAAAATGCGGGAAAACGGCCGTTTGGCCGCTGTTTAGGAGGAATCTTAAGAATTTTACCCATGTCCGCGACAGCTTATGCTGAAGAATCAAGCAACCGCCGCCGTTCGCCTTACGCCGCCATAAAAAAACCCGCGCAGGCGAACCGGCGCGGGTTGGTCGATAAGGGCAGGATCAGTGCATCTTCAGACGCGGGCGGATCACCCGGTTGATGCCGCCCACCAGCATCATCAGGCCGGTTTTGATGTAGCCGTGCAGCGCCACCTGGTGCATGCGGTACAGCGAGATGTAGACGAAGCGCGCGATGCGCCCTTCCACCATCATCGAACCGCGCATCAGGTTGCCCATCAGGCTGCCGACGGTGCTGAAGCGCGACAGCGACACCAGCGAGCCGTGGTCTTTATACACGTAAGGCTTCAGCGTCTGGCCGTTCATCAGCGCCAGGATGTTGGTAGCGCAGCGTGAGGCCATCTGGTGCGCAGACTGGGCGCGCGGCGGCACGAAACCGCCGCCCTCTTTCGGGCAGGAGGCGCAGTCGCCGATGGCGAAAATGTTCGGATCGCGCGTGGTCTGCAGCGTTGGCTCCACCACCAGCTGGTTGATGCGGTTGGTTTCCAGGCCGCCGATGTCCTTCATGAAGTCCGGCGCCTTGATGCCGGCCGCCCACACCATCAGATCGGCGTCGATGAACTCGCCGCCCTTGGTGTTCAGGCCCTTGGCATCGGCGCTGGTCACCATGGTGTTGGTCAGCACGCGCACGCCCAGTTTGATCAGCTCCTGGTGCGCGGCGGCGGAAATGCGTGGCGGCAGCGCCGGCAGAATGCGCTCGCCGGCTTCCACCAGCGTCACGTTCAGCGCGCTGTTGTCCAGGCCTTCGAAACCGTAGCTGTGCAGCTGTTTCACCGCATTGTGCAGTTCGGCGGACAGTTCAACGCCGGTGGCGCCGCCGCCGACGATGGCGATGTTGACCCGCTCTTTTTGCCCCGGCTGCGCCGAGAACTTCAGGAACAGGTTGAGCATTTCGTTGTGGAAACGACGCGCCTGATGCGGGTTATCCAGGAAGATGCAGTGCTCTTTCACGCCCGGCGTACCGAAATCGTTCGAGGTGCTGCCCAGCGCCATCACCAGGATGTCGTACGGCAGATCGCGCGCCGGCACCAGCTCGCCGCCCTGCTCATCGCAGATCTGCGCCAGCTGCAGCGTTTGCGCCTCGCGGTTGATGTTGGTCAACGACCCCAGCTGGAAGCTGAAATGATGATTGCGCGCGTGCGCCAGGTAGCTGAGCGCATCCACGCCGTCATCGAGGGAACCGGTCGCCACTTCGTGCAGCAACGGTTTCCACAAATGGCTGTGGTTGCGATCCACCAACGTGATCTCCGCTTTGTTCTTGCGGCCGAGCTTATGGCCCAAGCTGGTCGCCAGCTCCAGACCACCGGCGCCGCCGCCGACAATAACGATTTTCTTCTTTGGCGTTGTCAAAATAACCCCCTAAATGTGAACCATTTGTTATTCCAGGGTAAATAAATAATATCCTTAGAATACATAGGGTTCGCGTAAAATAATTCGGCTCTCTGCAGCCAGAATAGCATGTGAGGTTATTTGGTCATACCAAAATTGACGTACATCAAATTTTTTTGGTTAAAGGCTGGACGAGGGGATTTTTTGGGGATTGTGATTCAAATAGTTAGCGCTGAGTCACAGTTTTAAATTTTGCCGATTGCCACCTCAAATTTAGTCTTGGTGCACAAAAAAGCCGCACTTTCCGTCGGTGAAAAACGGCAGGCGCGGCTCGCGGCGGCGTTATGAAACTGTTAACCCAGCGCCTTAAACGCCTTGAGCCGCTGCAGATGCGGCGAGATGTTTTTGAACTTGTGCGTCTGCTGTTCATCCCAGACGATTTCGTAATAGTGATGCAGCAATTCGGCGCTGCGTCGGTTATCCAGCACCTCATCGCGCCGCGACAGCACCACCAGGCAGCGATCGCGGTTTTTCTCGCGGAAATCCTCCACGCACTTGGTGGCGATATCGCGATACTCTTCCGGTCGGTCTATCTTGCCGTGCATGTGTTCTTCCGGGTACAGATTGGGATTGAACATCGCCTGGCGAATGCCGCACAGGAAGCCGATGCGCTCAGCCCAGAAACCGCCGAGGCCAACCCCGCAGATCAACGGGTGCGCGTCGCCGCCCTGCTGCACCGCCTTGTCCACCTCTTTCAACAGATGCTGCATGTCGTGACGCGGGTGCAGCGTGCTGTAGCTGATAAAGCGCACGTCCGGATCGATAAACTGCAGCTGTAACACCTTTTCATGATTGCCGGGACTGGTGGAATCGAAGCCGTGCAAATAGATAATCATGTGGATCCTCGCAACAAGCCAAGGGCCGCGGGCGCGGCCCTCATCATTTCCGCTCTGCGCCGCGATGCGGCGCCTGGATTCACCCTTGCGAACGCTGCTTGTGCTCCTCCCAGCGTTCGCTCAGCGCGCTGAGCGCCTTGTGCGCCTGCTGCCAGCGCTCGGAGGCGCGCAGTTCCTGACGGGTGAACTGACCGCGATGATATAACCGCTTCACCTTCTCTGCTTTGACCGGGGACAGGTTATCCAACACGCTGACCGCACCGGCGCGGTTGTTGCACACCAGGATCATGTCGCAACCGGCATCCAGCGCCGCCTGGCCGCGCTCGGCGTAGCTGCCCATGATGGCGGCGCCTTCCATCGACAGATCGTCGGAGAAAATCACGCCGTCGAAGCCCAGTTCCTGCCGCAGGATCTGCTGCAGCCAGTAAGGCGAACCACTGGCCGGACGCGGGTCCGCTTCAGTATAGATGACGTGGGCCGGCATGACGGCGTCCAGCAGCTGGCGATTGATCAGCTCACGGAAGATCGCCATGTCGTGCTCGCGGATCTGCGCCAGCGGCCGCGGATCGCGCGGGGTTTCCTTGTGCGAATCGGCGCTGACGGCGCCGTGCCCCGGGAAGTGCTTGCCGGTGGTTTTCATGCCGGCGCTGTGCATACCGAGAATAAAGCGTTCCGCCATCGCCAGCGCCTGCTGCGGATCGCTGTGGAACGAACGCTCGCCGATCGCCGCGCTACCGTGGCCGATGTCCAGCACCGGCGCAAAGCTGATGTCGATATCCTGCGCGATCATTTCCGCCGCCATCAGCCAGCCGGCCTCCTGCGCCAGACGGCCGCCTTCCTGCGCATCGTGCAGCGCCGCGAACGACTGCGCCGCCGGTAAACGGGTGAAGCCTTCGCGGAAGCGCTGCACGCGCCCGCCCTCCTGGTCTACCGCCACCACCAGCCGATCGTGCGAAGCGGCGCGGATCTGCCGCACCAGCTCACGCAGCTGCTCCGCATCGTGGAAGTTGCGGGTAAACAGGATCAATCCGCCAACCAGCGGGTGTTTCAAAATCTCGCGTTCTTCTGCATCCAGCTCATAGCCGGCGACATCTAGCATTACTGGGCCCACGGGCACCTCACTTCATTATTGTTCGTTCAGAATTCGGATGATGATAAACAGAATCGCCGGCGCAGCGCCGCGCCCCAGCGCAAAAATTCAACGTCGCCGCTCTGCTGCCAGCGCACTTCAAACCACAGCAGCATCAGATAATCCACCCACGGCAGCCAGCGGCGCACCTGCGCCTGCAGCCGGGCGAGGTCGTGATAGCCCTGGCGCGCGTACTGCTGCAAAAAACGCTGTTGCTGCTCGGCCGCCCAGCCGTTGCCGCGAAACAGCGCGGCGATATCCAGCGCCACGTCGCCGTCGGCGGCATACTCCCAGTCGATCAGCCGCAGCCCCTCGCCGGTCGCGAGCAGATTGCCCGGATGGATATCCATGTGCAGCGGTGCCAGCTTCAACGGTGACGGCGGCTCGCTTTGCAAAAAGTGATGCTGCCAGCGCAGCCAAAGAGGGGTTAAACGCCGCCTGTCCAACAGCTGCCAGTAACGAATGAACTGCCGACGCAGATCCAGCCGGTAACCGCTGAGCGGCCGCCGATGCAGCGCCGCCGCCATCGCCGCCAGCTCGCCGCGCTGGTTCAGCGCGACAAATTCGGCATTTGTGACGACGTCACCTTCGAGCCATTCGAGCACCAGCCACTGATTATTCTGCGCGAAAACCCGTGGCCCCAGCCCCGTCGCGCAGCGGCGCAAGGCCTGTGCTTCCCGCCATCGGCTCACCCCCAGCGCACGTTTCTCAGCGCTGTGCTGCCGCGCCAACAGCGTGATGCCCGAACCGTCGATGCGCCAGCTCTCGCCGGTCAGCCCCTGCACCGGGCTGAAATGACAACCGGCGGTATTCACCGCCGGCAGTCTGGTTTCCATCAATCGTCGCAGCGCGGCCTCAGCGTTTAACGGCGCCATTGCCCGACCAGACGATCTCGCCGGTTTGCACCAGCATCAGCTGCATATCCAGCGCCGGCGACTTCACGTCGCCGCTGACGTCGCTGTACAGCACGTACTGCGCGCCGACGATGCGCGCCAGGCCGATCGCCTTGCTGCGCGAACCGAAGCTGTCATCCGCCGACAGGCCCAACGTTTGTCTGGCGCTGGTCAGCTTCGCTTCCGGTACCACGCTGAAGGTGGAGTTCGACGCCAGCGCCTTATACAGCGCCGCGGTGGCTTTGCCCATCTGCAGCGAGCCGTTGGTATTGTTCTTGACGCTGTCCAGCAGCAGCACGCTGCCGGCCGTCACGCCATCGGCCTTCAACATCTGCCCTACCAGCGGCTGAACGCTACCCAGCCAATCGAGCTGCTGAATTTTCGGCGGCTGCGGCACCGGCTCGGTGGTTGGCGGCTGCGGCTGTTCTACCGGAGGCTTCGGCTGTTCCGGCTCGACGGTGACCGGCGGCAACGGCTGATCCGGCTCAGGCTGGCGCGACAGGCAGCCGCTCAGGGTTAATGCGGCCAGCGCCACTAAGACGTACTTTTTCATGCTTTTTCTCCAAACCTGGCAAGCGCTTACAGGTACAGATACAGACGCGCGGTTTTGGCGTCCAGATTGCCGTTAATCGAGTAGATTTTGGCGTCCGAGTCGGGCGCCACGACGATCTCACGCGGTTTTTCGAAGGGGCGAATATCCAGCCCCTGCGCATCGTACCAATAGAAACGGTAATGCACGGTGACCGGCGTCGCCTGGCTGTTATTGAGTACCGAGGTCGCCATCACCCGCCCGGAAGCGTTCGAAATCGAAGGCGTATCGGCCAAAATGCCGGCGGTCAGCACCGAAGGATCCATCACCACCGTCTGCCCTTGGTTGACCGCGATGCCGGACGGCGAACTGCACCCCATCAGCAACGCGGCGGGCAACGCCAACGCCATCAGACAACGCAGAGTTTTTTTACCGCGCATGATTTCCTCGCTTAACGTGACAGCAGCGGCCCCAGCGAGCGGCCACCGACCAGGTGCATATGAATATGATAGACCTCCTGACCGGCGTGGCGGTTGCAGTTGACGATCAGGCGGTAGCCATCCTCGGCGATGCCTTCCTGTTCGGCGATTTTCGCCGCGGCGGTGATCATGCGACCCAGCGCGGCTTCATGCTCCACGGTCACGTCGTTGACGGTTGGGATCAGCACGTTGGGAACGATCAGCACGTGGGTGGGTGCCTGGGGGGAGATGTCACGGAAAGCGGTGACCAGTTCATCCTGATAAACCACATCAGCAGGGATTTCGCGGCGGATAATTTTACTGAAAATCGTTTCTTCGGCCATCTGGCGTTCCTTGTTTTACACAATTAGCTGTACGCAGTATGAGTGACAAATTCTACTGCTTTCAACCTGATTGCGCACTTTCCACGTCGAGTGCTGCAGATTCGCGCAGGCAGGCGCCCCGCTTGTGCATCTTTTCACTTTGGTTATTCACTATTGTTGCTTTACTTGCCCCTCACCGCCGCCAATAGTAACCCCATGATTAACAAAGGATAGAGGGCGTTATGTCACCGAGGATTCCGGCGCTGTGCGCGCTGTTGCTGAGCGCCGCCGTTCAGGCGGCCCCGTCGGGCGGTATCGATCTGCAGGCTAACCGACAGCCGATACGCGCAGAGCGCAATCCCGCCGCTATTGCGCTGATTCCGACGAACTTTCACTTCGCGACGCCCGGCAAACTGACTGTGGCGGTGGCGTTCGAAAACTCCCCGCCGCTGGCGCTGTTCGCCGAGGACAATAAAACGCTGATCGGCAGCGATCCGGACATCGCCCGCCTGGTGGCCGACAGCCTCGGGCTAGAGTTGAACCTGGTGCCTACCTCCTGGGAGGATTGGCCATTGGGCATCAGCGCCGGCAAATACGACGCGGCGATCTTCAACATCGCCGTCACCAAACAGCGCAAGACCAAATTCGACTTCGCCACCTACCGGGTGGACACGCTGGGCTTTTACGTCAAATCCACCAGCAAGATCGCCTCTATCAATCGGCCGCAGGACGTCGCCGGGCTGCGGATCATCGTCGGATCCGGCACCAATCAGGAAAACATTCTACTGGGATGGGATAAGCAGAACCGCGCCGCCGGGCTGCCGGCGGTACAACCGATCTACGTGACCGACGACGCCGCCACCAACCTGAGCATTCAGTCAGGGCGCGCCGACGCGTTCTTCGGCCCCCACTCTACCGGCGCCTACAAGGCGGCGCTGACCGGCAAAACCAAAATGGTCGGCATCGGCCCCAACGTGGCCTACGTGGCGGTCACCAGCAAGAAAGGCAACGGGCTGGTGAACGCCATCAACGCCGCCGTCAACGGCGTCATCGTCAGCGGCGAATACGCGCAGGTGCTGGAACGCTGGGGCGAAGGCGACGAAAAGGTCGAGCGCTCCACCATCAACCCGCCGGGCATCGGCGACTAGCCGCCGATCAGCTGCGGCGCGTGCCGGCGCATCCACTCCGCCAGCGAGTCGAGCGTCGGCCGCAGCGATTTGCCGAGCGCGGTGACCTGGTACTCCACCCGCGGCGGCACTTCGGGAAACACCCGCCGCGTCACCAGACCGCGCTGCTCGAACAGCCGCAGTTGGCGCGTCAGCTCTTTTTGCGCGATGGGCGCTACCGCCCGCTGTAGCTCGCTGAATCGCACCGGATCGTCGATCACGATCAGCCGGTACAGGATCGGTATCGCCCACTTGCCCGACACCAGATTGACGAAGTCCACCATCGGGCAGGATTCGCCTGCCGTCGGCAACGCCGCCAAATTATTTTCCTTCGCTAAGGGTGCTTGCGCCGTCATTTCATCCCACCTCGTCCTTTAGTATCCAAAGGGTGCCTACTATGCAAAAGGAACTATAGCGCAAATAATGCCGCAACAGACGCTCAAGAGGAATCGGTTATGTCACGACTGCAAGGCAAATACGCATTGATTACCGGCGGCACCAGCGGCATCGGGCTGGAAACCGCTCGCCAGTTCATCGCCGAGGGCGCTTTGGTTGCGATCACCGGCCGCAGCCAAAGCGCTCTGGACGCGGCAGACCAGGCCTTGGTGGGCAAGGCGCTGTTGCTGTTGAGCGACGCCGGCGACATCCCGCAGCAGCGCGCGCTGGCGCAGCAGTTGGAGCAACGGTGGCCGCGGCTGGACGTGCTGTATGTCAACGCCGGCGACGTCACACACCGCCCGCTGCAGGAGTGGGATGAACAGAGCTATCAGCGGCTGATGGACATCAACCTGAAAGGGCCGTTCTTTCTGATCCAGGCGCTGCTGCCGCTGCTGGCCAACCCTTCTTCGGTGATCCTGTGCGGTTCGGTCAGCGCCCATATCGGCCTGCCGCAGAGCAGCGCCTACGCCGCCAGCAAAGCCGGTTTGTTATCGCTGGCCAGAACGCTCTCCGGCGAGCTGCACGCGCGCGGCATTCGCCTTAACGGCCTCAGCCCCGGCCCGACCGAAACCCCGGCGTTGGGCAAGCTGGGGTTGGCGGAAGCGGATGAGCAGGCATTGCGCGACGATATCCGCGCGCTGGTGCCGATCGGCCGCATGGGCAGCGCGCTGGAGCTGGCCAAAGCGGCGGTATTTCTGGCGGCGGACGAATCGGCCTTTATGGTCGGCGCCGAGCTGCAGATGGACGGCGGCGTGGGGAATCTTTAACTATTACGCAGCACAATAAGGCCGCTTATGCGGCCTTTATCAGGTGCCACTCAGCTCACCCCTTGAATCGGGTTGGTATTAAAGGTGTAGACTACGATCTTCCACTGCCCCTGCTGTTTCTTCAATACAAATACTTCACGATTTAAATCGATCAGGGTGGCGCCGTCGCTTATTCGGGTGACCGTTGCGCCGCGATGATGGTGCGTGCGCACATAGGCCATATTACCGTTCACGCTAACGCTGTCATACGCGAACTCGGTTTCAAATTTCTCTTTTTTAAATAGGTCGTCATATTGTTGACGGCGCTTTTCATTGCTGTCCGCCGTCGGCTTTTCGTTCCACTGCGAATAACTTTGTGGTGCGAAAAGTGACAAAATAGTTTGCGTATCGCCGGCATTAAGCGCTGTCTGGTATCGGTTTATCAGCTGATAAACCGCCTTCTGCTCAGCCGCAACGCCCGCATCAGCGGAAACCCTGTAACTTTGTGGCGCGGCCTCGCTGCCTGCGGCATACGTTTGGCCGCACAAGCCTGCTCCAGCCAATAACAATACGGCAGTTAACTTTCTCATATAAATATCCTCTTCGGCGTTATTTCATTATGGCAATACAGGATGCGATTTCAGATAAATAAAAACGCTGAAAATAAAATATCCAATACCGCGTTAAATTGACAGCCGGCATATTTAAAAATACTCTTTTAATAATTTAAATAATGGAAGCCGTTAACATGAATGAACTGCATGCGCTACGCGTGTTCTGCCAGGTGGTAGAAATGGAGGGGTTCAGCCAGGCGGCAACCAAAATGGGGCTCTCCCCGGCCAGCGTCACGTACAGCATCAATCAGCTTGAAAAACAGTTCGGGCAGCCCCTCTTCAAACGCTCAACCCGGCGCTTCTCCCTGACCAGCGCCTGGGAGCGTTGCTACCGCACCGCGCAGGAGATACTGCAGCAGTTTGACCGGCTGAAAAACGACATGTCGGGCGACTTTGAACAACCGCGCGGACCGCTGCGGGTCGAGATAGCCTCGATGCTCAGCAGCATGCATATCGCCCCGGCGCTGCCGGCTTTTTTGGCACAATACCCGGAATTGCAGCTCAGCGTTTCGGTCAGCGATCGCCTGGTCAATCCGGCGGAAGATCGCGCCGACGTATTTATTCGCATCGGCGCCGGCGACATCCCCGAGATGGTCAGCCGTCAATTGCTGCAACCACGCTATCTGTGCTGTGCGTCTCCCGATTATTTTACGCGCCACGGCCGGCCAGAACACCCGGAACAACTGCAACAGCACCAGCGGCTGGGATTTATCTGTTCAGGCGCGGCGGCGGCGGATGACTGGCAGTTCATTCGCGGCGACGAACGCTACTCTCTGGCGCCCAGCCCGCTGCTGAGCTTTAACCATTCCCAATCACTGTGCGAGGTTGCCAGGAATCATCTCGGCCTGGTTTACTTGCTGGATTGCACGCTGGAAAATTATCTGAAGACGGGGGAATTGGAGCCGATACTGCAGGAGTGGGCGCCCACCGGGGCGCCGATCAATATTCTCTATCCGCGCCTGCGGGATCGCAGCCACAAAATTCGGGTCTTCGTCGACTTCATCAGCGAGCTGTTCGCCGACAAATTCGCCAGGCCCTGATCGCGCGGCTCACCCCAACCCGGGGATGTCGACGCCAAAGGTCTGCAACAGCAGCACCACGTTGAGCAGCACGATCACCACCGTGCCGACCACCGCCGCCAGGCTGGTCCAGCGGCCGTTGGCAAACTCGCCCATGATGTCGCGGCGGCGGGTGAACATCACCAGCGCAATCATCGGCGCCGGCAGCGCCAGGCTCAGCACCACCTGGCTGTAGACCAGCGCATCGGTGGCGTTGACGCCCATCGCCACCACGATAAACGCCGGCACCATAGTGACCAGGCGGCGCACCCACACCGGGATGCGGAAGCCGACGAAGCCCTGCATGATCATCTGCCCGGCCATGGTGCCCACCACCGAGCTGGAGATACCGGAGGCGATCAGCGAAGCGAGGAAGATACCGGCGGCAGCCGCGCCGAACAGCGGCGTCAACGTATGGTAGGCGGTGCCAATCTCGGCCACGTCGCTGTTACCGGCGTGGAAGGCGCTCGAAGCCATGATGACCATCGCAATATTCACCAGCCCCGCCAGCGCCAGCGCGATCACTACCTCGATATTGGAGAAACGCAGCAGCTTGCGCCGCTCGCCGTTGTCGCTGGCCGGACTGCGGTGCTGGGTCAGCCCCGAGTGCAGGAAAATGGCGTGCGGCATCACGGTGGCGCCGATAATGCCGACGGCGATGGTCAGCGCCTGCGCGTCGGGCAACTGCGGCGTCACCATGCCGATGCCGGCCGCCTGCCAATCCACCGGTACGATGAACATCTCCACCAGATAGCACAGCGCGATGATGCCCACCAGGCCGCCGATCATCAGTTCAACCGGGCGGAAACCTTTTTTTTCCACCATCAACAGCGCATAGGTGATCACCGCCGTCACGCCCATCCCCGCCAGCAGCGGCATGTGGAACAACAGCGCCAGCGCGATCGCGCCGCCGAGAAACTCCGCCAGATCGGTGGCCATCGCCGCCACTTCGCTGAGCAGCCACATGCCGATCACCACCGGCCGTGAGAACTGATCGCGGCACATTTCCGCCAGATTGCGGTTGGTGACGATGCCGAGCTTGGCCGAGAGCGCCTGAAACAGCATGGCGATCAGGTTGGCCATCACCACCACCCACAGCAGGCTGTAACCGTATTTAGCCCCAGCCTGAATGTTGGTGGCGAAGTTACCGGGATCCATGTAGGCGATAGAGGCAATCACCGCCGGGCCGGCGAACAGCAACGGCGTAAAGGCGCCGCGCTTGCGTCCGGCAAGGGCGGCGCCAATCGCGATGTTGGTCCGTTCGGTTAACGATGGGGTGGTTGCCGCATCACGCATGGATTACCCTCAATCTTTTACTGGTTATTTTTCCACCTATCATGCTGACAATGTAGCATCGGCTACACTTTATGCAACAGGCGAAATTCATTGGCTTTGTGTAGAGATATTTCTAACTACCACAATGCGTGGCATCGAATTGATAATGTGTGCTATTTGGACTAACTTAGGGCAACCCTCCCCATATTGCCGGGAGACGCCATTTTTACGCTTACAGGACGCCCCACGCTATGGTTACCCGCGCGCCAGATAACGCCGACCGCCCCGCCCTGACCGATATGCCGGACGAGGCCGAGCACGCCCTGCGTTTTAGCCGCGCCCGTGAAGCGCAGTCCAATGCGCTGATCGAAGATTACGTTGAGCTGATCGCCGATTTGCTGCAAAGCACCCGCGAAGCCAGAACCACCGATATCGCGCGCCGCTTCGGCGTGTCTCACCCGACGGCGATCAAAAATATCGCGCGGCTGAAAAGCGCCGGGCTGGTTGAATCGCGCCCTTATCGCGGGGTGTTTTTAACCGAGGAAGGCGAGCAGCTGGCGCAGAAGGTGCGCCGCCGTCACCGCATCGTGGTCGATCTGCTGATGTGCCTCGGGGTGCCGAGCGAAACCGCCGAGCTGGATAGCGAAGGGATTGAACACCATATCTCGGACGAAACGCTGGCGGTGTTCGAACATTATCTACAGCAGCACGCCAAACCCTGACTCCCGGAGCGCCGATGAGCTACGCCGTGCAGCAAATCCATGATCTGCGCCTGGTGGTTTTCGCCGAAGCCGGGCCGGCGCTGAAAGATGAAAACGACGTCAGCCTGTTTATCGCGCCCGCCTTTGAACACGACGCCGGGATGATCGCCCTCCCCGTCAGCCGCCTGGACGCCACCTTCTTCCAGCTCAGAAGCGGTATTGCCGGTGCCGTATTGCAGAAATTCGTCAACTACCGCCTGCGCGTGGCGCTGCTGGGCGATATCACCCCTTGGCTGGCGCAAAGCAACGCGCTGCAAGACTTCGTGCGCGAAGCCAATCGCGGCGAACAGGTCTGGTTCCTCCCTTCTCTCGCCGAACTCGAACAGCGCCTTGGCACCTGACGAAAGGCAATAAAAAAGGGAGGCTTTTCGCCTCCCTTGGTAACTCCCCTGCCTGAATCAGTGATTACGGATATATTCGTCCATATCGGTTTTCAGGTTGTCAGACTTGGTGCCGAAGATGGCCTGCACGCCAGAGCCAGCGACGACTACGCCGGCTGCGCCCAGTTTCTTCAGGCCCGCCTGGTCAACTTTGGACACGTCGGCCACGCTGACGCGCAGACGGGTGATGCAAGCATCCAGGTTAGTGATGTTTTCTTTACCGCCGAAGGCCTGAACCAGCGCTGCGGACATTTCGGAACCGCCCTGCGCAGTCTGCTCGGCAGCGGTGTCTTCACGGCCCGGGGTTTTCAGATCCAGCTTGGCGATCAGCACGCGGAAGATGGTGTAGTACACCAGACCGTAGATGATGCCGACGATTGGGAACAGCCAGATTTTGCTGCTGTTGCCGCTCAGTACGATAAAGTCGATCAGGCCGTGCGAGAAGCTGGTGCCGTCACGCATGCCCAACAGAATGCAGATTGGGAACGCCAGACCGGCCAGGATAGCGTGGATCACGTACAGGATCGGCGCGACGAACATGAAGGAGAACTCGATCGGCTCGGTGATACCGGTCAGGAACGAGGTCAGCGCAGCGGAGATCATGATGCCGCCGACTTTAGCGCGGTTTTCCGGCTTAGCCGAGTGCCAGATGGCGATGGCCGCAGCAGGCAGACCGTACATTTTGAACAGGAAGCCGCCGGACAGTTTGCCCGCAGTTGGGTCGCCCGCCATGTAGCGAGGGATGTCGCCGTGGAACACCTGGCCCGCCGCGTTGGTGAATTCACCAATTTGCATTTGGAACGGCACGTTCCAGATGTGGTGCAGACCGAACGGCACCAGAGCACGCTCAACCACGCCGTAAATGCCGAAGGCTACAACCGGGTTCTGATAAGCCGCCCACTGCGAGAAGGTCTGGATAGCCGTACCGATCGGTGGCCAGATGAAGGACAGCACTACGCCCAGAACGATCGCCGCCAGACCGGAAATGATCGGCACGAAACGCTTACCGGCAAAGAAGCCCAGGTATTCCGGCAGTTGAATGCGGAAGAAGCGGTTGAACATATAGGCCGCGATGGCGCCGGAGATAATCCCCCCGAGCACACCGGTATCCGCCAGGTGTTTGGCCGCAATCTCTTCAGCCGGCAGGTGCAGCACCAGCGGCGCAACCACCGCCATGGTTTTCACCATGATGCCGTAAGCCACCACCGCCGCCAGCGCGGAAACGCCGTCGTTGTTGGTGAAGCCCAAGGCGACGCCGATAGCGAAAATCAACGGCATATTGGCGAAGACCGAACCGCCCGCTTCCGCCATCACGTGGGAGACTACCGCAGGTAGCCAGCTAAAGTTGGCGGAACCGACGCCCAGCAGGATACCTGCGATAGGCAACACGGACACCGGCAGCATGAGCGATTTACCTACTTTTTGCAGGTTTGCAAATGCGTTCTTGAACATAGTTGAGTGTGCTCCTGAGTAATAATGCTTTGCTACTTCTTGTCGCGATACGTCGCGCTGCAAGGGGGGGAGAAAAACCCCTGCAATTCAGGGTGTCTGAGCACCCCTTGAATTTATTACGCAGAGTAAAATAAATAGCCTGCGCAATGTTTGATGACAATCACGTTTCGATGATCGAGCCGCAGCAACTTTGCATAAACCGGCTGTTTTTTGGCGAAACAGGCCAAAAAATACGCACCGAACAACCTGAAACGGGAGGGAACCTTACCCGTTTCAGTGATTAATTACGAGCTCAAAAAAAATTATGCAGACAATGACCTACAGCTATAGCCTAGGTCAAAGATCACAGATCGAGGTGAAATAAGCGTGAAAAGTTGGCGGTGGTCGCTTCGGCCAGTTGTTCCAGGCTAACGCCCTTCAATACCGCCATGTATTCAGCCACATCGCGCACATAGGCGGGTTGGTTTTCTTTGCCGCGATGCGGCACCGGCGCCAGATAAGGCGAGTCGGTTTCCACCAGAATGCGGTCCAGCGGCACATAGCGGGCTACTTCACGCAGCTGTTCGGCGTTGCGGAAGGTCACGATGCCGGAGAAAGAGATGTAAAAGCCCAGATCCAGCAAAGCTTCGGCCGTGGCCAGATCTTCGGTGAAGCAGTGGAGTACGCCACCGCAGTCCTGTGCGTTCTCTTCACGCAGGATCGCCAGCGTATCCGCGCGCGCATCGCGGGTGTGGACGATCACCGGCTTGTTCAGATCCCGGCCAATGCGGATATGCTCGCGGAAAGAGTCCTGCTGCAGCTCAAGGTTGTCTTTCTGGTAGAAGTAATCGAGCCCGGTCTCCCCCAGCGCCACCACCTGCTCCGCCGCCGCCAGGCGACGCAGCTCGGCGTAATCATAGCCTTCTTCCAGGTTGAGCGGATGCACCCCGCAGGAGAAGGCCACATCGTCGCGCTGGCCGATCAGTTCGGTCATGGAACGGTAGCCCGGCAGCGTGGTGGCGACCGCCAGCACATAGCCGACGTCGCGCGCTTTGGCCTTGGCCAGCGCATCGTCCACATTCTGGTGCAGCGTTTGATAATCCAGGCCGTCAAGATGGCAATGAGAATCGACTAACAACATAATTTTTAACTCTTTTACTTTACAGCGAATGAGGTTGGGAATAGCCGGCGGCGCCGAGCATCTGTTCCCAGCGAAGTAACTGTTCGGTCAGCAGCAGCTCGCGATTGACGCCCACCACGCTGAGCAGCTGGTGACGGCAGTTCAGCCACTGCTGCACGATCTGCTGCAGCGAGGCGCTGCTCAGCAGGCTGGCCAACTGGTGCACCAGCGGCTGCTGATCCTGATTCAATACATAGTGATGCGCGCCCTGTTGCCACTTCATCGCGTCCACCAGCAGCGCGCACAGCCAGTGCAGGCGCTCGGCGACGTCTTCGTGGTTTAACGCCGGCAGCAGCGACAGCATATCGCGCTGCGGCAGCGCGGCGCTCAATGCAGCGCACAGGGCGCTGCGCTGTTGCCACTGCTGCGGCTGCAACAGCTGTTCGGCGGCCAGCGGCGCGCCGTCGTGCAGGCGCAGCGCCGTGAGGCGGTCCGTCTGAGATCCGGCCGCCTGTCGGCCCAGCCACTGCAGGCTGAGCTGCTCCTCCGGGCTGGCCAAATGCCAGTACAGGCAGCGGCTGCGCAGCGTCGCCATCAGCCGCGACGGCTCCCGGCACCCCAGCAGGAAATAGGTTTTCTCCGGCGGCTCCTCCAGCGTTTTCAACAGCGCGTTGGCCGCCGCCTCGGTCAGCTGTTCCGCCTGAGGCAGCCAAATCACCTTGGCGCCGCCCTGCTGCGCGTGGGCATACAGCTTCTCAATCACCTGGCGAATCGGTTCGATCCCCAGGCTGCTCTTGCCCTTTTCCGGCGCCAGCACGTGATAATCCGGGTGGTTACCCGCCAGCATCAGCCGGCAGCTATGGCACTCACCGCAGCTTTTTTCACCGTTGCGCTGCTGACAGATCAACCAACGGCTCAGGCCGTAGGCCAGCGCATCGTCACCGTTGCCCGCCGCAGCGTGCAGCAGCAGCGCATGATGGCCGCGGCCCTCGGCGTACTGCCCAACCAGCTGGCGATAAGGGCCATTCAGCCACGGATACCAGTTCATTATGCGCCTTCCTGCTGCCGCAGCCACTGGCTGACGCAGTCGCGGATCGCCGCCGTCACCTGTTCCAGCGGTTGGGCGGCGTCGACGGTGACGATGGTTTCATCCTGCGCCGCCAGCTCGAGATAACGCGCGCGGGTGCGTTCGAAGAACGGCAGCGTTTCCTGTTCGATGCGATCCAGCTGGCCGCGAGCCTGTGCGCGTTGCAGGCCAACCAGCGGCGGCAGATCGAGATAGACCGTCAGGTCCGGCCGGAAATCCCCCAGCACGGTGTCGCGCAGCGAGGCCATCAGTTGCGGATCCACGCCACGGCCGCCGCCCTGGTAAGCCTGTGAAGAGAGATCGTGACGGTCGCCCACCACCCACGCGCCGCGCGCCAGAGCCGGTTTAATTACGGTCTCCACCAGCTGCACGCGCGCGGCGTACAGCATCAGCACTTCGGCCTTGATGGTCGGCAATTCGCCATCGATGCCGCGCTTAAACAGATCGCGCAGCTTTTCCGCCAGCGGCGTACCGCCCGGTTCGCGGGTGAAGACGATATCGCTGACGCCGTGTTCACGCAGTACATTGACCACCGTGTCGCGCGCGGTGGTCTTGCCCGCGCCTTCCAGCCCCTCGATAACAACGAATTTACTTTTCATTCTTTTCCTTTAACGCCTGACGGTACGCGCGCACCGCCTGGTTATGGCTCGCCAGATTGGTGGTGAAGGTATGCCCACCCTTACCGTCGGCGACAAAATAGAGATAAGGCGTTTTGGCCGGATTGGCGGCCGCCTGCAGCGAGGCCTCACCCGGCATGGCGATCGGCGTTGGCGGCAGGCCGGCGATCACATAGGTGTTATAAGGCGTCGGCGTCTCCAGATCCTTGCGCGTGATGTTGCCATTATAGCTTTCGCCCATGCCGTAGATCACCGTCGGATCGGTCTGCAGACGCATGCCGATGCGCAAGCGGTTGACGAACACCGACGCCACCTTGCTGCGCTCTTCCGGCACGGCGGTCTCTTTCTCGACGATCGAAGCCATGGTCAACAACTCTTCCGGCGTTTTATACGGCAGGCTGGCGTCGCGGCCGGCCCAGGCTGCCTGCAGCGCTTTGTTCATGCGCACGTGAGCGCGTTTGAGTAGCGCAATGTCGCTCATGCCGGCGGTATACTGATAGGTATCCGGGTACAGGTGCCCTTCCGGCGTTTCGCCCGCAGGAATGCCTAGCGCGGTGGCGATCTCCGCTTCGCTCTTGTCCGCCAGAGTGTGTTTCAGGTATTTGGACTGCTGCAGCACCTGCTGCCAGTCACGCAGGCGTGAGCCTTCGATAAAGCGCGCGGTGAACTGCGCCTCTTTGCCGCTGGCCAACAGCTTCAGCATCTGGCGCACCGTCATGCCCGGCGTGAAACGGTAGGTACCGGCCTTGAACTCCGCCAGCTCCGGCTCCAGTTTCAGCAGCCACTGGAACCAGCGGCCGTTGCGCACCAGTTTATCGCGCACCAGCAACCCTTCCAGCGCCACCCGGCCGGTGCCGGCAGGCAGTTTGAAGATAGTCTCTTGCTGGATGGCCAGCGGCGTATCGGCAAAGCGTTCGATCTTCTGGTAGCCCCAAAACAGCAGCGCCAATGCCAGAACAACAATAACAGACAGGACCTTCAGCTTTCTTTTCTTCATCAATCAGCCATGGTTAACAGTGTGGACGCAAAAAATCATACAGCTGGCGCGAATGATAACGCCATGATTGGGCAACGTTTACCGGCAGCAGCGGCATCAGCGCGTTGCTCACCAGAACTTCGTCAGCGTCGGCCAGCGTCTCCAGCGGTTCACTGACGCAGTGCAGACGGTATTCCGAACCGGTCAGCAGCGCGATCACCCGCCGCCGCATCAGCCCGGCGACGCCCGCCTGGCTCAGGTCCGGGGTAAACACCGCTTTTCCCTTACGCCAGAACAAATTAGCCGCACAGCATTCCACCAGCATACCGGCAGTGTCAAGCACCAGCGCCTCGTCGGCGGCCGTCTGGTCAAGATGCGCGCGGATCAGCACCTGCTCCAGACGGTTCAAATGCTTTAGCCCCGCCAGCAGCGGGTTACGCGCCAGCGCCACCGGGCTGAGCGCGAGCGTGATGCCCTGCTCGCGCCACTGCAAATAGTGCGCGGGATAGCTGCTGCGGGCGACGATGCGCGTTGGGTTTTCGCACCCCGACGGGCTGTAGCCGCGCCCACCGCTGCCGCGCGTCAGTATCGCTTTGACCACGCCGAGCGGAATTGATTCGGCCGCCTGCGCCATCTCCCGTTCGAAAGCCAGCCAATCGGTGGCGGGCAGCATCAGCCGCTGCGCCGCTTGCTGCAGCCGCTCCAGATGCCAGGGCAGCAGCTCGACTTTGCCGTCGATAACCCGGGCGGTAGTAAAGCAGCCATCGCCGAATTGCAGGCCGCGATCGCTCGGCGCCAGCGCATCGTGGCGTTGTCCGTTAATCCAATACATGCTTCCTCCTGTTGCCGGCTGATGACTTCACGCTCGCAGAATAGCAGGCGATGAAGCGATGTGCAGCCCCGCAGAGAGTCAGGCGTCAGACGTAAAAAAGCCCGGTTAAAAAACCGGGCTTTCATCAGCAGTCGACCGTGCGAGTTACACTCGGCGGAAGATCAGCGAGCCGTTGGTGCCGCCGAAGCCGAAGGAGTTACACAGGGTGAACTCCATATCGCTGACCTGGCGCGCTTCGTGAGGCACGAAGTCCAGATCGCAACCTTCATCCGGGTTATCCAGGTTGATGGTTGGCGGTACCGCCTGATCGCGCAGCGCCAGCACGGTGAAGATGGACTCGATCGCGCCTGCCGCACCCAATAGGTGGCCGGTCATCGATTTGGTCGAGCTCACCAGTACGCGCTGGGCATCGGCGCCAAATACGGATTTCACCGCCTGCGCTTCCGCCTGATCGCCCGCCGGCGTAGAGGTGCCGTGTGCGTTGATGTAGCCGATTTGTGACGGGGTCACACCGGCGTCAAGCAGGGCATTTTCCATCGCCAGCGCAGCGCCAGCGCCGTTTTCCGGTGGCGAAGTCATGTGATAGGCATCGCTGCTCATCCCAAAGCCAACCACTTCGGCGTAGATTTTCGCGCCGCGTTTTTTCGCGTGTTCGTACTCTTCCAGCACCATCATGCCGGCGCCGTCGCCCAGCACGAAGCCGTCGCGGTCTTTATCCCACGGACGGCTCGCCGCCTGCGGGTTGTCATTACGGGTGGACAGGGCGCGCGCTGCGCCAAAGCCGCCGACGCCCAATGGGGTGCTGGCTTTCTCTGCCCCACCGGCCAGCATCACGTCAGCATCATTGTAAGCAATGATACGCGCCGCATGGCCGATGTTGTGCACACCTGATGTACAGGCGGTGGCGATGGAAATGCTTGGGCCACGCATGCCGTACATGATTGTCAGGTGGCCTGCAATCATATTCACGATGGTGGATGGCACGAAGAACGGACTGATTTTCCGTGGGCCACCGTTAACCAGTGAACTGTGGTTTTCTTCAATCAAACCCAGGCCGCCGATGCCGGAACCGATCGCGGCTCCAATGCGGGTGGCGTTAGCCTCGGTGATGTCCAGACCTGCATCCTGCATGGCTTGCATGCCGGCAGCGATACCATACTGGATAAAGGCGTCCATCTTGCGCGCATCTTTGCGAGAGATGAAATCCTCAGAATTAAAATTCTTTACCAGGCCAGCAAACTTGGTCGCATAGGCAGTGGTATCGAAATGGTCGATCAGGCTGATGCCACTCTGACCGGCAAGAAGAGCGTTCCACGTGGACTCTACCGTATTGCCGACAGGAGACAACATGCCCAGTCCGGTCACAACTACTCGACGCTTAGACACGTTTGTCCTCCAGGGAGGGAAAAATATGACACTAGGGATAGAAAAAACTTAGGCGGTCGAACGACCGCCTAGATATGTTCTCTTACTGCTGGCTAGCGTTGATGAAATCAATAGCTGCCTGAACAGTAGTGATCTTCTCAGCTTCTTCGTCTGGAATCTCGGTGTCGAATTCTTCTTCCAGTGCCATTACCAGCTCAACGGTGTCAAGAGAATCAGCGCCCAGATCTTCAACGAAAGAAGCGTTGTTCAAAACTTCTTCCTGTTTAACACCCAGTTGCTCAACAATGATTTTCTTAACGCGTTCTTCGATAGTGCTCATACTCTTAAATTTCCTATCAAAACTCGCTTTCGCGATGGTTTTCGTAGTGTATAAAATGCTGAAAAAGATGCAACTAAATCCCGGCTGGTCAAACCACGATTTTACGCTATTTTGCGGTTTTTGCCTCAAATAACGCAAATGGTTTTCGCATTTTTTAAATCATGTACATGCCGCCATTGACATGTAACGTTTCACCGGTGATATAGCCGGCCTCATCAGAGGCCAAAAATGCAACAGCGCTGGCGATTTCTTTAGCATCGCCCAGCCGGTTGGCTGGAACTGATGACAAAATGCCTGCGCGTTGATCATCTGTCAACGCCCGTGTCATGTCCGTCTCAATAAAGCCAGGTGCCACGACGTTGACCGTAATGCCACGCGAAGCAACTTCACGTGCCAAAGATTTGCTAAAACCAATCAGGCCGGCTTTAGCCGCCGCGTAGTTCGCCTGCCCTGCGTTCCCCATGGTACCGACAACGGAACCGATGGTGATGATACGGCCAAACCGCTTTTTCATCATAGCGCGCATTACCGCTTTTGACAGACGGAATACGGAAGTCAGGTTGGTGTCGAGGATATCCTCCCACTCATCATCCTTCATGCGCATCAGCAGGTTATCACGCGTAATGCCGGCATTATTCACTAAAATGTCGATTTCGCCAAATTCGGCGCGAATCGATGCCAGCACGCTGTCGATAGATTGCGCATCAACAACGTTCAACATAAACCCTTTGCCGTTTGCGCCCAGGTAGCCGCTGATCGCTTCAGCGCCGCTCTCGCTGGTCGCGGTGCCGATCACTTTGGCGCCGCGTGCCACAAACGTTTCTGCAATAGCTCGGCCAATACCGCGGCTCGCGCCGGTGACCAGAACGATTTTACCTTCGAAGCTCATCATTTTCCTCTTTATTGTTCAAGCGCCGCCGACAGGCTGGCGGTGTCGTTCACCGCCGCAGCCGTCAGGGTGTCAACAATACGTTTAGTCAGGCCGGTCAGCACTTTGCCCGGCCCCACTTCCAGCAGCGACGTCACTCCCTGTGCTGCGATAAATTCTACGCTTTCGGTCCAACGCACCGGGCTGTACAGTTGACGCACCAGCGCGCTGCGGATCGCTTCAGGATCGTTTTCGGTACGCACGTCGACGTTGTTCACCACCGGCACCTGCGGCGCGTTGAAGGTGATGTCCTGCAGCGCCACGGCCAGCTTGTCGGCGGCCGGTTTCATCAGTGCGCAGTGCGAAGGCACGCTCACCGGCAGCGGCAGCGCGCGTTTGGCGCCGGCGGCTTTACAGGCGGCGCCTGCGCGTTCAACCGCTTCCTTGTTGCCGGCGATAACCACCTGGCCCGGCGAGTTGAAGTTGACCGGTGAAACCACCTGCCCTTGCGCGGACTCTTCGCACGCCTTGGCGATCGCGTCGTTGTCCAGGCCGATGATGGCGTACATCGCGCCGGTGCCTTCCGGCACCGCTTCCTGCATCAGCTTGCCGCGCAGCTCGACCAGACGGATCGCCGCCTTGAAGTCCAGCACGCCGGCGCAAACCAGCGCCGAGTATTCGCCCAGGCTATGACCCGCCATCAGCGCCGGCGCTTTACCGCCCTGCTGCTGCCAAACGCGGAAAATCGCCACCGAGGCGGCCAGCAGCGCCGGCTGGGTCTGCCAGGTCTTGTTCAGCTCTTCCGCCGGGCCTTGCTGCACCAGCTGCCACAGATCGTAACCCAGGGCGGAGGAAGCCTCACCGAAGGTCTCTTCGACGATCGGGAACTGTGCGGCCAAATCGGCCAACATGCCAACGGCCTGCGACCCCTGGCCCGGGAAAACAAAAGCAAATTGCGTCATTTTTTCTTCCTGTCCAAATCAGAAACGAACCAGCGCCGAGCCCCAGGTAAAGCCGCCGCCGAAGGCTTCCAGCAGCACCAGTTGGCCGCGCTGAACTCGCCCGTCGCGCACTGCTTCGTCCAGTGCGGAAGGCACCGAGGCGGCGGAGGTGTTGCCGTGACGATCGAGCGTCACCACCACTTTGTCCATCCCCATGCCCAATTTTTTCGCCGTTGCGCTGATGATGCGCAGGTTGGCCTGGTGCGGCACCAGCCAATCCAGCTCGCTGCGGTCCAGATTATTGGCCTGCAGCGTCTCGTCGACGATGCGCGCCAGCTCGGTGACCGCAACCTTGAAGACTTCGTTGCCCGCCATGGTGACATAGGCCGGCTTGTCTTGATTCTGACGATCCTTGTACGGCAGCGTCAGCAGGCCGCCGTAGCTGCCGTCGGCGTGCAGATGGGTGGACATGATGCCCGGCTCTTCGGAAGCCCCCAGCACCACCGCCCCTGCGCCATCGCCAAACAGAATGATGGTGCCGCGATCTTCAGGATCCAGCGTGCGTGACAACAGATCAGCGCCGATCACCAACGCATGTTTGACCGCGCCGTTTTTCACGTACTGATCGGCCACGCTGAGCGCATAAGTAAAGCCGGCGCAGGCCGCGGCCAGATCGAACGCCGCGCAGTCCTTGATACCCAGCATGTCTTGCACCAGGCACGCCGCGCTCGGGAACGCGTGCGTATTCGTGGTGGTCGCCACCACGATCAGCCCGATGTCTTCTTTAGCCACACCTGCCATTTCCAGCGCTTTTTCAGCGGCCTGGAAGCTCATCGTCGCAACGGTTTCATCCGCAGCGGCGATACGGCGTTCGCGAATACCGGTACGCGTGACGATCCACTCGTCAGAGGTATCCACCATTTTTTCCAAATCAGCATTGGTGCGCACTTGTACGGGCAAATAACTCCCCGTACCGAGAATCTTTGTATACATGTACGATCAGTCACTCTTAGGTAATACAGCCTCAAGGCGCGCAGCAATCCTTTCCGGGACTTGCCGCTGCACCGCCTGCACAGCCTGTTCGATTGCGACTGCAAACGCGTGAGGGTTCGCAGCGCCGTGGCTCTTGACTACGGTGCTGCGCAATCCTAACAGACATGCGCCATTATACTGGTCGGGGTTCAGGTGGCCGAACCGCTTAACCACCCGTTTTTGCAGCCAACGGCCCAACAATTTCAGCCACCAGGCTCGCTTGTTTCCGTCGCCGGACGATTTCAGCAGCGATAAGAACACCCTGACCACCCCTTCCATGGTTTTCAGGGTGACGTTGCCCACAAAGCCGTCGCAGACCAACACGTCGGTCTTGCCGGTGAGCAGCTCGTTTCCTTCCAGATAACCAATATAGTTGATTGCCGGCGTATTTTTTAGCACAGCGGCCGCTTCGCGGATATTATCCAGGCCTTTGGTCTCTTCTTCGCCAATATTCAGCAGCGCCACTCGCGGTTGCGCAATGCCGATCACCTCTTCCGCCATCACCGCGCCCATCACGGCGAACTGCACCAGCATGGTGCTGTCGCACTCGACGTTGGCGCCCAAATCCAGCACCACGGTTTTGCTGCGTTGTTGATTCGGGATCACCGTCATCAGCGCCGGGCGTTCGATGCCTTCCAACGGCTTGACCAGCAGCTTCGCCAACCCCATCAACGCACCGGTATTGCCGGCGCTGACGCAGCCCTGCGCGTTGCCGCTGCTAAGCTGTTCGAGCGCAATGCGCATCGACGTGCCGCGGCTGGCGCGTATCGCTTGTGAAGGTTTGGCGTCGCCGGCGATCACAGACTCGGCGGGCACGACTTGCAGACGCTCCAGAAGAACCGGATCGGCGTGGGCAAGCAAAGGGGAGATGACGTCGGGATTGCCGACCAGCAGGAGATGAAGCTGTAAATTAGAGGCCAGTGCCTGCAACGAAGCAGGCACTGTGACGCAGGGACCGAAGTCCCCGCCCATTGCATCTAACGCCAGGGTTAGACGAGTCAAGGTATCGCTACTTAGCCGATAACCTTGCGACCGCGGTAGAAACCGTCGGCAGTGATGTGGTGACGACGGTGAGTTTCACCGGATACTTTGTCTACAGACAGAGTAGTCGTGGTCAGAGCATCGTGAGAACGACGCATGCCACGCTTGGAACGGGTTGGTTTATTCTGTTGTACGGCCATGGACCTTACTCCTCAATTACTTACGCTTTAAACTGGCTAATACGGCAAACGGATTCGGTTTCTCCGCCTCAGGAGGCAGTTGGCCAAATACCATGTCCGCTTCGGACACTTCACAGTGTTCAGATTCATGTACCGGAACGACAGGCAGTGAAAGAATAATTTCGTCTTCAATCATTGCCAACAGATCGACTTCGCCAAACTCGTCAACTTCGATCGGTTCGTACGCTTCCGGTAATGCCTCAGCCTGCTCATCATTGACGACCGGGCTAAAACAATATGTCGTGTGGACCTGATGCTCGAACGGGACTCCACAGCGTTGGCACATCAACGTTACCGTGACGTCCGCATGCCCTGTTATCACCGCGAGGCGCTGATTGTCGATATTAAACGACAATGACACCTCGACATCACTGTCCACACTGACCACGGAGTCGGCAACACGAGTAACCTGCTCAGGCGCATAGACACCAGCATAGTCCAGGCGTTTCTGAGCGGTACGTACCGCATCAATGGTCAAGGGTAATTTTACCTTTTGCATAGGGCGCGCATATTAACTTTGTAACGACATAGAGTCAAAGAAAAAGGCCGTAAAACGGCTCCTTTCACCAATATTCGCTTCCACAGCGGCCGACAGTTTAAAATGCCGTACCCATTTACGCTACGGTTTGCGAAAAAAATTATGCAGAGATTGCTTTTAGCCTCCACCTCCCCCTATCGAAAAATGCTGCTGGAGAAGCTGCAACTGCCCTTCGACTGCGCCGCGCCGCAGGTGGATGAAACGCCACTGCCGGGTGAAAACGCCGAAGCGCTGGTGCTGCGCCTGGCGGCGGCGAAGGCTCGGGCGCTGGCCCTCGCCTATCCTGAACATCTGATCATCGGCTCCGATCAGGTCTGCGTGATCGACGGCGCCATCACCGGCAAGCCGCATACCGAGGAAAACGCCCGCGCGCAGCTGCGCAAGGCCGCCGGCCAGGCCGTGACCTTCTATACCGGCCTGGCGCTGTACAACGGCCGCAGCAAACAGCTGCAGGCTCTGTGCGAGCCTTTCCACGTACATTTTCGCGCGCTGAGCGAAGCGGAGATCGCCGCCTATGTGCGTCTGGAGCAACCGCT
Organism: Serratia sp. BFP-2025; assembly: GCF_050880365.1. Classification (NCBI taxonomy): domain Bacteria; kingdom Pseudomonadati; phylum Pseudomonadota; class Gammaproteobacteria; order Enterobacterales; family Yersiniaceae; genus Serratia; species Serratia sp. BFP-2025. The sequence goes on from NZ_JBPAFV010000001.1 coordinate 2,198,186, forward strand.
GAATTGCGCGGGAAGTTTCAAAAGCGAAGGATTGGGGATCGCGCTGTTCGACAGGCTGGAGGGCCGGGATCCGAATGCCCTGATCGGCCTGCCGTTGATCGCGCTGTTGGATATGTTGCGGGCTGAAGGCGTCAACCCGCTGGTCTGATGCGGATTACTTGGCCGCCTGCCGGCGCAGCACCTGCAGGCAGTGGCGCAGTTCTTCGTCCATCGGCGCTTCGATGCGCATCGTTTCGCCGGTGGCCGGATGCTCAAAGCGCAGCGCCGCAGCGTGCAGGAACAGACGTTTCAGGCCGGTGCCCGCCAGTTGACGATCGAACTCGCGATCGCCATAGCGATCGTCAAAAGCGATCGGGTGCCCGGCATGCAGGGTGTGCACGCGGATCTGGTGGGTGCGCCCGGTGATCGGGCTGGCCTTCACCAGGGTGGCGAACTCGTAACGCTCTTCCACCTTGAAGCGGGTTTCTGAAGGCTTGCCTTCGCTATTGACGCGCACGATGCGTTCGCCGCTTTGCAGAATGTTTTTCAGCAGCGGCGCCTGTACGGCCTTGCAGTGGGATTGCCACTGGCCGCGCACCAGCGCCAGATAATCCTTCTGCATGCCCTTCAGCCGCAGTTGCTCATGCAAAGAGCGCAGCGCGGAACGCTTCTTGGCCACCAACAGCACGCCGGAGGTGTCGCGATCCAGGCGATGCACCAGCTCGAGGAAGCGAGCCTCGGGGCGCAGCGCCCGCAGCCCTTCAATCACGCCGAAGCTCAGGCCGCTGCCGCCGTGCACCGCAGTGCCGGAAGGCTTGTTGAGGATCAGCAGGTGGTCGTCTTCATACAGAATGCAGTCGGCCAACGCGGCCACCTTATCCAGCTTGGCCGACACCGGCGCCTCTTCGCGTTCGGCCACGCGCACCGGCGGCACGCGCACCACGTCGCCGGCCGCCAATTTGTATTCGACCTTGATGCGCCCTTTATTGACCCGCACCTCGCCTTTACGCACGATGCGGTAAATCATGCTCTTCGGCACGCCTTTCAGGCGAGCGAGCAGAAAGTTGTCGATTCTCTGACCGGCTTCGTCGTCAGAAATCGTGATGAATTGTACTGCTGGATTGTTCGTTTTCATGGTGCGGGATTCTAAATAGAGCGCGTGAATAGCGCCACATCTTTTTCTGTGCTTAACTGTCTCTCTGACGGCGGGCGAAACCCCAGCGGACAATAAGGCAGCAAGCCGATTTGAACGTTTGCGATTTCTTCCGCAGTTAAGGAAAAGTCACCTTGCTATAACGGCATCAGCAGTGGAATAATGCAGTCACTTTCCGCGTTGATTCTCGTTAAACAGGGAAAACGGTGGAATTATAAAATTTGTCTGATCGCGCAAAAACGCAGCAATGGCGTAAGACGTAATGCGAAATCAAACAATTAGCGGGCTGCGGGTTGCAGCTTGGCCGGCAAATGGAATCAGATCTGTCGACGTAAATCAGAGGCTATTCCCCTAGTAAAAGTGCTGCCTTTCACAAAGAAAGGCAGGCTTACCGAGATAATGCGCCCCTATGCAGGCGACAACCGTGAGGTTGACGGCTTTGCGAGAAGACACGGGGCTTTCGGTTTAACTCCGGCCATGAGGTTATTTTGCCCGCAGCTTTGTCGATAATGTAAAAATAACGAGTAAGTTAAGATGAAAAGAATGTTGATTAACGCAACTCAGCAGGAAGAGTTGCGTGTTGCCCTCGTAGATGGACAGCGGCTGTATGATTTGGATATCGAAAGTCCGGGTCATGAGCAGAAAAAAGCGAATATTTACAAAGGCAAAATCACCCGCATTGAACCAAGTCTTGAAGCAGCGTTCGTGGACTACGGCGCAGAACGACATGGTTTCCTCCCTCTTAAAGAAATCGCCCGCGAATACTTCCCTAGCAATTACTCTTCCCATGGCCGCCCGAACATCAAAGATGTGCTGCGCGAAGGCCAGGAAGTCATCGTTCAGGTAGACAAAGAAGAACGTGGCAACAAAGGCGCCGCCTTGACCACCTTCATCAGCCTGGCGGGCAGCTATCTGGTGCTGATGCCGAACAACCCGCGCGCCGGCGGCATTTCTCGCCGCATCGAGGGTGACGATCGCACCGAGCTGAAAGAAGCGCTCTCTTCGCTGCAACTGCCGGACGGCATGGGCCTGATCGTTCGCACCGCGGGCGTAGGCAAATCCGCCGACGCGCTGCAGTGGGATCTCTCCTTCCGCCTGAAGCACTGGGAAGCGATTAAAAAAGCCGCCGAAGGCCGCCCTGCGCCGTTCCTGATCCATCAGGAAAGCAACGTTATCGTGCGCGCCTTCCGCGATTACCTGCGCCCGGACATCGGCGAAATCCTGATCGACAACCCGAAAATTCTCGATCTGGCCAAAGAGCACATCGCTGCGCTGGGCCGCCCGGATTTCAGCAGCAAGATCAAACTGTACAGCGGTGAGATCCCTCTGTTCAGCCACTACCAGATCGAATCGCAGATCGAATCCGCCTTCCAGCGCGAAGTGCGCCTGCCGTCCGGCGGTTCGATCGTCATCGACAGCACCGAGGCGCTGACCGCCATCGATATCAACTCCGCGCGCGCAACCCGAGGCGGCGACATCGAAGAGACGGCGTTCAACACCAACCTGGAAGCGGCGGACGAGATCGCGCGCCAACTGCGCCTGCGTGACCTCGGCGGCCTGATCGTCATCGACTTCATCGACATGACGCCGGTACGCCACCAGCGCGAAGTGGAAAACCGCCTGCGCGACGCCGTGCGTCAGGACCGCGCGCGCATCCAGATCGGCCGCATCTCCCGCTTCGGCCTGCTGGAAATGTCGCGTCAGCGCCTCAGCCCGTCGCTGGGCGAGTCCAGCCACCATGTGTGCCCGCGCTGTAACGGCACCGGCACCATTCGCGACAACGAATCGCTGGCGCTGTCCATCCTGCGTCTGATCGAAGAAGAAGCGCTGAAGGAAAACACCAAAGAAGTTCACGCTATCGTGCCGGTTCAGGTCGCTTCGTACCTGCTGAACGAAAAGCGCGAATCCGTCAGCGCGATCGAAAAACGCCAGGGCGGCGTGAAAGCCGTCATCGTGCCGAACGATCAGATGCAAACCCCGCACTACTCGGTGCTGCGCGTGCGTAAGGGTGAAGAGACTTCCACCCTCAGCTACCTGCTGCCGAAGCTGCACGAAGAAGACATGGAGCGCCCGCTGGAAGATGCGCCGATGGAACGCAAGCGTCCGGAGCAACCGGCCCTGGCTTCCTTCTCTCTGTCCGCCGATGCGCCGCCGCCGGCTGAAGAGCCTGTCGCCGTGGCCAAACCTGTCGCTGCAGCCGCCAAGGCTAAAGCCGCAGCGCCGGTCGCCGCCAAGCCAGGCTTCCTGGGCCGCCTGTTCGGTGGTCTTAAGAGCCTGTTCGCCGGTGAAGAACAACCTGCCGTCGAAGAAGCCAAACCGGCCGAAACGCCGAAAGCGGAAGGCAACGGTGAAAACCGTCGTCAGGATCGTCGCGGTCAGCGCCGCCAAGGCACCGGCCGTAAAGAGCGCGGTGAGCGTGGCGATCGTCCGGAACGCGGCGAGCGTAAAGAGCGCGGTGAAGGCCGTGACAATCGCGAGCGCGACAACCGTGAACCGCGTGAGAACCGTGAAGGCCGTGAATCGCGTGAATCCCGCGATGAGCAGCGCCGTAACCGCCGCAACCAGCAGCAGAACGCGCCGGTAGCTGAGGAAACCGCAACGGAAGAAAGCGCTAAAGCGCCGCGCGAAGATCAGCAGCAGCGCCGTGAGCAGCGTGCTGAACGCCAGCGTCGTCGTCAGGAAGAGAAACGTCAGGCTCAGCAGGAAGTGAAAGCGCTGGAAAGCGTTGAAGCGGTCGAGAGCACCGACGAAGAGCAGGAAGAACGCCAGCAGCAGAACATGCAGCGCCGTCAGCGCCGTCCACTGTCGCAGAAAGTGCGTATCCTGTCTGCGGAAGAAGAACTGCAGCGTGCAGCGGAAGAGCTGTTGGCGCCGAAAGCGCCGGTAGCGAAAGCCGAAGACGCGCAGCCGACTGCCGACGACAGCGTCAAGCTGCTGCCGGAAACCGTTGCTGCACAACCGGAAGACGATGCCCAAGGTGAAAACCGCGGCAACGGCGAAGGCATGCCGCGCCGTTCCCGTCGTTCACCGCGTCACCTGCGCGTCAGCGGCCAGCGTCGCCGTCGTTACCGCGATGAGCGTTACCCGCTGCAATCCCCAATGCCGTTGGCGGGCGCCTTCGCTTCGCCGGAAATGGCGTCGGGCAAAGTGTGGGTGAGCTACCCGGTCGCTCAGGTTGAAGAAGCCGAAGTGCAGACCGAAACCGTAGAACAGGCAGCGGCACCCGTTGTCGCCGCAGCGGTTGAACAGCACAGCGTTGCCGTGGAAGAAGCGCAGATCGTGGCCAGCGTCAACGAACCGGCAGCAGAAGCCGCCGCTGAAACTGTTACCGTCGCCGTAGCGGAAGAAGCCGCAGTCGTTGCTACCCCGGCCGAGGAAACCCCTGCGCCGGTAGCAGCAGCGCCGGCAGCTGTCGCGGTTGAAGAGCCGAAAGCGGAAGAAACTGCCCCGGCAGTGGAAGCCGAGCCGGTAGCTGAAACCGTTGCGGCAGAACCTGTGGTTGAAACTGCCGCACCAGCGGAAGAGGCCCCTGTGGCCGTCGCTGCGCCGGTAGAAGCTGCGCCTGTGGCAGAAACAGCGCCTGCAGCCGCCGCCGTGGAAGTGGCCCCGGAGGAAAAAGCTCCTGCGACTATCGCCGCTGAACCTGTGCCTGCGGTTGTTCAACAACCAACGCCGGTGAAAGCCGTGCAGGACGTGCTGTACAAGCACATCGCCACTGCGCCGATGACTAAAGCGCCTGCGCCTGCCTACGTGCCGGAAGAACGCAAGCACAGCGACTGGCAGCGCCCTTCCTTCAACTTTGAAGGCAAAGGTTCCGCCGGCGGTCACTCGGCGGTGAGCCAGGCGACCGCGCCGGCCACCAAGCCGCAGCCGGTTAACGAATAAGTTAATCTGCAACCCTAAAAAAAACCCGCCATCGGCGGGTTTTTTCTTGGCTGCAAAAAGGTTCAGGCGATCTTCTTCAGCTTTTTGATGTCCAAAACATCCAGCTTGCCATCGAGCCGGCTGACGAACTGCTGAAAATGCGCCGTCTTATTATGCTTATCCAGCGCTTCGCTGCTGGCCCAGCGCTCGAAGAACACGAAGACGCCCGGTTTTTCCAGGTCGCGATGCAAATCATATTGCAGATTGCCCAACTCCTGGCGGCTAGGCTCGAGTATGTCGTGCACCGCTTCGCTGACGGCGGCCTCAAATCCCGCTTTTGCTTGCAGGGTGGCGATAACGCGTACTTCCATTGTTTTCTCCCTTTCCACTTGATGGCAGTCGACCCTAATCATGTCGGCATCGTTGAAATCCCTGCCACTATGCGCCTGCTGGCACATTGATTTCAACTTGTCGGCAACAAACAGATGCATCTGCGGCACTTTCCGCTTATCCTTACACCCCGGCGTGAATAAACCCATTATTCGCTTTTCATTAGACGTATTTGACCGCCGGAGCCTAGCTAGATGACCGCACAACCTCAAGTTCTGAAAATCCGCCGCCCAGACGACTGGCATATTCACCTGCGTGACGATGAGATGCTGAAAACCGTGGTGCCCTATACCAGCCAGGTATTTGGCCGGGCGATCGTGATGCCGAACCTGGTTCCGCCCGTAACGACCGTGGCCGCCGCGCGCGCCTACCGCGATCGCATTCTGGCGGCGGTTCCGCAGGGCCACAATTTCACTCCGCTGATGACCTGCTACCTGACCAACTCCCTGGCGGCCAGTGAACTGATCAACGGCTTCGAGCAAGGGGTGTTTACCGCCGCCAAGCTGTATCCGGCCAACGCCACCACCAACTCCAGCCACGGCGTCAGCGACGTGACCGGCATTTACCCGTTGTTCGAGCAGATGCAAAAAATCGGCATGCCGCTGCTTATCCACGGCGAAGTGACCGATCCTGCCGTCGATATCTTCGACCGCGAGGCGCGCTTTATCGAACAGGTGATGGAACCTATTCGCCGTCACTTCCCGGAACTGAAAATCGTCTTCGAGCACATCACCACCAAAGAAGCGGCTCAATACGTGCAGGCAGGCAACCGTTTCCTCGGCGCCACCATCACGCCGCAGCACCTGATGTTCAACCGCAACCACATGCTGGTCGGCGGCATTCGCCCACACCTGTTCTGCCTGCCGATCCTCAAGCGCAATGTGCACCAGGAAGCGCTGCGCCAGGCGGTGGCCAGCGGCTCGGACCGTTTCTTCCTCGGCACCGACTCTGCGCCGCACATCAAGCATCGCAAGGAGTCCAGCTGCGGCTGCGCCGGCTGTTTCAACGCACCGAATGCCATCCCGGCTTACGCCGCCGTTTTCGAACAGCTCGGCGCGCTGGAGCACTTCGAGGCTTTCTGTTCGCTCAACGGCCCGCGCTTCTACGGCCTGCCGCTCAACGAAGACTTCATCGAGCTGCAGCGCGTGCCAACCACCCAGCCGGAAGCGATCGCCCTGGGCGATGAGTCCGTCATCCCCTTCCTGGCCGGCGAAACCTTAAGCTGGTCGCTGAAAGACTGATATTTTTGCTTTCCCTACTTGCTCCCGCTCGCGGTTAACTGTATAAATAAACAGTAAATCGCTTCGGGGGCAATTATGCGTGTTGAAGTCACTATAGATAAAACCCGGCCGCTGCCGTCGGGCGCCATTGAGGCGCTGACCGGTGAACTGGGCAAGCGGGTCAATCGCCAGTTTCCAGACGCCGTCGTGCACGTCCGCTATGCCGGCACCAACGGGCTCTCCGTGCTGGGGGGTGCCAAAACCGACCGGGATCTGATCGAGGAAATCCTTCAGGAAACCTGGGAAAGCGCGGACGAATGGTTCAGCGCAGAATAACACTGCAATGCTGTTTTTGCCGGGGGTCGCTCTCCGGCTTTTTTGTTTCTGGCGCCCTGCTCTTTCATCGCTTACCCTTATTCTGGAACAAAATCCGCTGCATACTGTTTTTAACGCAAAGGAGTTAGCATGGCCCCGGACAAGGTGAAATCCGAAGACGCGATGACGTTTGGCGAATTGCTGGCGCTGATTGCCGATCAGAAAAGGCGTCTCAACGTACTGGAAGTGGCTTTCTCTTATCTGGCATTCAGCCTGGATGACAAAGCCAATCAATTGCTGATCCACAGCCTGAAGCTGGAATCGCAGAGCCAGAACCGCGACGCCGAAACGCAAAAGCATTTCGCGCATTTGGCCGAGGAGCTGGAAAAATGCCTGCACGGCTCACCGCCGCCTGCCGGCGCGGAATAACGCCGCCGCGCTTTTCATCCACAGAACCGCATACGAATTTGTAGAATAATTGTTCAAATAAATATTTATTTTGCAAATTTCGGTGACAACCCCCTCCACCGATGAAAGCGGATGCGTATACTGTAATTGCTCTCATGATGATGAGCCGCATTGATCCTCGTTAGTCACTCACGGTAGTTACTACTCAATAAGGGGTCTTTATGGACAGAAATGATGAAGTAATTCAGACGCACCCGCTTGTCGGTTGGGATATCAGTACTGTCGACGTTTACGACGCCATGATGATACGCCTTCATTACCTGTCTTCACTAGACCAAACGCCCGAAGAAGCCCAAGTAGACCGAACGCTTTGGCTGACCACAGATGTCGCCCGTCAATTAATCAATATCTTAGAGGCCGGCATCGCCAAAATTGAAGCTACGGATTACCAGGATCTTGATCGCAGAAAGCATTGATTCATCGTCCCCTAACCCCTAAGGCGCCGCGCCCCATTCCCGGCGCCTTTTTCTTTGCCTTTCGCCGTTCAATCAGTGCATTGCGCTCGCCAAACTTTTATCATGGGCCGATAAGAAATCGCTATCAGAGAAGGTGGGCACGTGGAATATGATTTGATTGTGGTGGGCAGCGGTTCCGTCGGCGCAGCGGCAGGTTATTACGCCACGCGCGCCGGCTTGAAAGTGCTGATGATCGACAGCGCCATCCCGCCGCACCGCAACGGCAGCCATCACGGCGATACCCGCATTATCCGTCACGCTTACGGCGAAGGCGAAAAATACGTGCCGTTGGTGCTGCGCGCGCAGGCGCTGTGGAATGCGTTGATTCAGCAATCCGGCGAGGAACTGTTCCAGTCATGCGGCGTGCTCAACCTGGGGCCGCAGCAGTCCGAATTCATTCGCAATGCGCAGCACAGCGCACAACAATTCCGCCTGAACGCGCAAACCCTCAGCGCCGAACAGATCAATCAACGTTGGCCGGAATTCCGTGCGCCGGAAGGCTACGTCGGCGTCTTCGAGCCGGACGCCGGATTCCTGCGTTCCGAGCTGGCGGTAGCCGGCCTGATCAAGCTGGCGAAAGAAGCCGGCTGCAGTCAGTTGTTCAACTGCCCGGTCAACGCGGTAACGCCTATCGATGGTGGTGTGGAGGTCGTCACCGGCGAAGGGCGCTTTACGGCGCGCAAAGCGGTAGTTACCGCCGGCACCTGGGTCAAAGCGCTGTTGCCGCAATTGCCGGTCACGCCATTGCGCAAGGTCTTCTCCTGGCACCAGGCGGACGGCCGCTACAGCGTGAATAATCGTTTCCCGGCCTTTACCGTCGAAGCGCAAGACGGCACGCATTATTACGGCTTCCCGGCGGACAACGACGGGCTGAAAATAGGCAAGCACGACGGCGGCCAGCCGATGGATGCCCCCGAGCAGCGTAAACCCTTCGGCAGCTATGCCAGCGACGGCACGGAAGTCTTCGCCTTCCTGCGGCAGTTTTTGCCGGGTGTAGGCGTATGTTTACACGGTGAAGCCTGCAGTTACGATATGAGCCCCGACGAAGATTTTATTATCGATACCCTGCCGGATTGCGATCGCCTGATGGTCATCAGCGGCCTGAGCGGCCACGGATTCAAGTTCGCCAGCGCACTAGGCGAGATCGCCGCGCTGTTCGCGCAGGACAAAGCACCGCCGGTCGACGTTTCCTGCTTTGGCCTGAAGCGATTTCGTTGAGCGAAGGATTTCGCTGTCCGCATTCACCCTTGTCCCTGGACAGCGAAATTTGATGGTTACAATTTATTAACCTGCTAACGCTTTTAAATATCAAGTAAAAATCCTGATAACGGAAATTTCTTGTATTCAGCAATTGAATTTCCGAATTGAACACTTGCAGTGTAAGTCCTATTTTACAGAAGATATGCTCCATCGGCTTTCAACAAGGACGTCACCATGAAACTACTTGTCGTGGACGAATGCTGCTTCACCCGGGTCGGTATAGCCAGCTACTTTGCGGATAGTGGAATTACGACGATCAAATGCTGCCATAGCATTGAGCACGCTACGCCGCTGTTGGCCAGCTTTCAGCCGAGTCATATACTGGTGAACCTCAGCAACCAATGCCGCTATAACGAAGCCGACGCGCAGCTGCTGGCGTTTATGGAAGCCAGCCAGTCCGCCCTGCTGTTCATCTATCTCGACACCCCTTACCCTTACAGCGAAACGCCAATGCGTATCGCCGATAACGCATTTCTGTTCAATAAAAGCATCCTGCCGTTCACCTTGCGCATGCTGCGCGAAAATCCGCTGGCGTTGGCCGATGACGGCGAAGAGCGTTCGCTGTTCAGCCCGCAGGAACTGACGGTGATGAAATATTGGATGGCGGAAATGCCCAACTACCGCATCGCGAAAAAACTGCAGATCAGCTCGCATACGGTGTACGTGCACAAACGTCACATTACGGAGAAGATCAACGCGCGCAATCGCCTGGAGTTCTACTCGCTGTATAACGTACTGCGCTACTTCTATCCGCCGAGTGCACCAACCAATTCGACGCCGTTGGCGCTGCTGGCGGTTTAGCATCAAGCCTGCGATAACGCAGGCTTTTTTATCGCCATTCGCCCACCGCCCCCATGCGGCGCGCTATAAAAGACGCCAAGAAAAGGACTATAATCAAAGGTCCCTTTCTTCAGGCGGCTGAAATGTTAAACCGAATTCTGGCGGCGATCGTCAACAACGTGCGCGAGCACCTGGTGCTGTACCTGTGTCTGTGGCTGGTGCTGCTGGTGCTGGATGTCTATTTCTTCTTCGTGATGTAACCCATGTCGTCGTCATTTCCCCGACTGAGCTTCAACCGCTTTGGCGACCCCGCCGAGGTGCTGGAACTGCAGCAGGCGAGCAAACCGCCACTGCGCCCCGGCCAGCGGTTGCTGCGGATGCGCTATGCCCCGATCAACCCTTCCGACCTGATCCCGATTCACGGTCAATATGCGCACCGCATCGCCCTGCCGCAGGTGCCGGGGTATGAAGGCGTGGGCGTCATCGTCGATCCGAAAAGCGGGCGCCCAACCGGCCGACGCGCGCTGGCGATAGCCGGTGACGGCAGCTGGCAAACCTTCGTCACGCTGCCTGACGAGCGGGTGGTCTGGGTACCGGACGACATCGACGACGCCAGCGCGGCGCAAATCTATATCAACCCGCTCACCTGCTGGGTGCTGTTGACGCAATGGCTGTCGCTCACCGCCGGCGACGTGCTGCTGCTTAACGGCGGCGGCTCCGCCGTTAGCCTGCTGCTGGCGCAGCTGACGGCGCTGCGCGGCATTCGTCTGGCGATCGTGGCGCGCAACGCCGCTCATCGCCCGGCGCTGCTGGCCGCCGGCGCCTGGCGCGTTATCGACGCGCCTCAGTTGGCACAGATGACGAATTTTGGCGCCCGCGCGGCCATCGACTGCATCGGTGGAGAAGACGGCTTGCAGCTGGCGCGGGCGGTTCGCACCGGCGGCGACTTCGTGGCGCTGGGCCTTTTAGGTGGGCGTCAGGTGGACTGGCGGCGCGTGGTGGACGAGCTTAAGCTGCGCGCTTCGCTGTTTCACCTGCGCAAATGGAACGCACAGGCAGCACCGGCGCAGTGGCAGATGGCGTTTTATCAGCTCTTCCAGCTGCTGCGACGCGGGGAGCTGGCGCTGCGCCCGCCCGCTGCGATTTACCCTCTTCACCAGTTCGCTGCGGCGCTGCGGCATGCCGCCCAGCCAGGCGTAAACGGAAAAATCTTCCTCACTCCGGCGGCATCGGAGGCTGACGCGGCGGGCGACCGTCCCCCAAAATGACCGCCAGCCGATAGCCGCCCTCGGTAGTCTCCAGCGCGATGCGCGCCACGATCGTCAGCGGCACCGAAAGCAGCATGCCTACCGGCCCGAGCAGCCAGCCCCAAAAGATCAGCGACAGGAATACCACCAGCGTCGATAACCCCAGCCCGCGCCCCATCACTCTCGGCTCGAGGATATTGCCGATCACCATGTTGATAGCGATAAAGCCGCCCGCTACCACCAGCGCATCGCCCAATCCGTTGAACAGCAGCGCCTGAATCAGCGGCGGAATGGCGGCCAACACCGAGCCGATATTGGGAATATAGTTGAGCAGAAACGCCAGCAGCCCCCAGATAAAGGCGAAGCGCACGCCGACCGCCGCCAGAAAGATCCAGACGATCACCCCGGTGGCCAGGCTAATAATGGTTTTAATCACCAGATAGCGCGTCACGCCATCCAGCGCTCGCCGCATCGCGGCGAGCCCCTCGTCCGGTTTATCCAGCGCCTGCCGCAGCTTGTAAGGCAGCAGTTGCACTTCGAACAGCATGAACACCACGGTCATCAGCAGCAGGAAGACGTTGGTCATGGCGCCAGACAAGTGCCCCAGCATGCGGGTGACCAGATTCATCGCCGCGCTGGGATCGACATACTGCAGCATCGCTTCGCTGGAGAGGCTAATGTTGAAGCGGTCGGCGTAATGCTGCAGCTCGCGCAGCTTCTCGATCATCATGCCGCGATACTGCGGCAGCGAGCGGGCGAACTCATTGAGCGAAGCGCCTAACATGCCGATAAACAGCATCACGACCACGATCACCGCCGTCACCAGCAGCGTGACGCCAACGATGCGCGGCACGCGCTTGCGTTCCAGCATTGCCACCAGCGGGTTCAACACCATGGCGAGAAACACCGCCAGTAAAAACGGCACCACGATATCGGCGGCGGCTTTCACCCCGGCCAAAATGATCACCAACATCGCCAGCAGGACGGCCAGGCGCAGGCTGCTGTCGGTCACGCGGGTACGGCCCATGACGTTTCCTTGTTATTTCACTGGGTTAACCGGCCTCATGGGGCCGTATCTTGGCGCTAATGGTAGCAAAATTCCGCCGCCGCGCCGCAGGGGATTTAACGCAACCGTTCGATGAAACTAATCTTTTCGCCCTTCTCTCGTCGCAAGAAATAGGCATAACCTTTGCCAACAAATAATCCCGCCGAGCAATTCATGCAGAATTTACGTAAAATGACAAAAGCTGACGTTAATAAAGAATAATCCTAATTTTCAACAACTAGCATAAATTTTACGTGAGCAAAATAATATCATCTTCAACGATTTATCTGATTAACTCCCAACATCTCAAACAAATTCACTGACTAATATTTCAAAGTAGTAACATAGTTAAATTTATTATTGATTTTATGTTTCCTAAAGTTTAATTATTGCAGCCAGCCAATCGGTAATCGAAGGAAACAGGATGCTCTGGAAAAATACCGCCGATCGTTTCGGCCATGTGTCAGTGTTGATCCACTGGCTGGTGGCGCTGACGGTATACGGCATGTTCGCGCTCGGCCTGTGGATGGTCACGCTGGGCTATTACGACGTCTGGTACCACCAGGCGCCGGAGATCCACAAAAGCATCGGCGCGCTGCTGTTCATCGTCATGGTGATCCGCGTGATCTGGCGCTTTGTCTCGCCGCCGCCCAAGCCTTTGGCCAGCTATGGCCGCCTCACTCGCGTCAGCGCCATCCTCGCGCATCTGGCGCTGTACGCCGTGTTGTTCGGCATTCTGATCAGCGGCTATCTGATCTCTACCGCCGACGGCCAGCCGATCAGCGTGTTCGGCTGGTTCAACGTGCCCGCCACCGTCACCGGTATGGCCGAACAGGCCGATACCGCCGGCGCCATACACCTTTACCTGGCCTGGACCGTGGTCGTGCTTTCGGTACTGCACGGGCTGGCCGCGCTTAAACATCACTTTATCGATCGTGATGTCACTTTGAAACGGATGCTGGGTAGCAGCGCCGATTAACCTTTGGATTTATGGAGATTGCTATGTTGAAAAAGACCGTATTGGGCCTGACCGCAGGCGCCCTGCTGCTGAGCGCCGGTTCCGCACTGGCGGCGAACTACAAGATCGACAAACAGGGCCAACACGCCTTTATCGAGTTCCGCATCCAGCACCTGGGCTACAGCTGGCTGTACGGCAGCTTTAAAGACTTCGACGGCGGCTTCACCTTCGACGAAAAAGATCCGTCCAAGGACAAGGTCAATGTGACCATCAATACCGCCAGCGTCGACACCAACCACGCCGAGCGCGACAAGCATCTGCGCAGCGCCGAGTTCCTCAACGTGGAGAAGAACAAGCAGGCCAAGTTTGAATCCACCGAAGTGAAGAAAAACGGCGACGGTTATGCGGTGGTCGGCAACCTGACGCTGAACGGCGTGACCAAGCCGGTTACGCTGGACGCCAAACTGATTGGCCAGGGCAACGATCCGTGGGGCGGCTACCGCGCCGGCTTTGAAGCCAACGGCAAGATCAAGCTGAAAGACTTCGGCATCACCACCGATCTGGGCCCGGCATCGCAAGACGTTGAGCTGATCATCTCCGTAGAAGGCGTGCGCGAGAAATAAAAAAAGCCCGGCCAGACGGCCGGGCTTCTCATTTCGTCAGGCTCAGCGGGCTGGGCCTTCTTCTTCCGGTGCCGGAATGTGCATCGTGGTCTGCAACAATCCTTTCGATTTATTGAAGATCTTGACGCCATTCTCACGGCCGGCACGGCGCGCGCGCTGCTCTTCGCGCGGCAGCTTCAGCTCTTCGCGGCAAATCTCGCTGCAGCACCCTTCAAACTTGGCGGCGCAGCTCGGGCACTGAATGAACAGCAGGTGGCAGCCGTCGTTCTTGCAGTTGGTGTGGGTATCGCACGGCGCACCGCACTGGTGGCAGTTGGCGATCACATCGTCGGAGATGCGTTCGCCCATGCGCTCATCGAACACGAAGTTTTTGCCGATAAACTTCAGCGGCAACCCCTGCTCTTTCGCTTTGCGAGTGTACTCGATGATCCCGCCTTCCACGTGGTAGATGTTTTTAAAGCCGTTGTGCAGCATATAGGCGCTGGCTTTTTCACAGCGAATGCCGCCGGTGCAGTACATGACGATGTTTTTGTCTTTGCTGTCCTGCAGCATCTCCACCGCCATCGGCAGCTGATCGCGGAAGGTATCCGATGGCACCTCGATGGCATTTTCGAAGTGACCGACTTCGTACTCATAGTGGTTGCGCATATCGACAAATACCGTGTTCGGATCGTCGATCATCTGATTGACGCGATCGGCCTGCAGATACTCGCCGACGTTGCTCGGATCGAAGCTGTCGTCATCGATGCCATCGGCCACGATGCGCTCGCGTACCTTGAGGCGCAGCACCCAGAAGGATTTGCCGTCGTCTTCCAGCGCGATGTTCAGGCGCACCTGATCCAGCGCCGGGTGCGAGGCGAACAGCGCGGCTTTGAACGCGTCGAAGTTATGCTGCGGCACGCTGATCTGCGCGTTAATGCCCTCTTTCGCCACGTAGATGCGGCCGAACACCTTCAGTTTTTCAAACTGAACGTACAGGCTGTCGCGAAACGCTTTGGGATCGTCGATGGAGAAGTATTTATAAAAAGAAACTGTGGTGCGCGGCTCGGTTTCCGCCAGCATGCGCGCCTTCAGTTCCTCGTTAGAAATTCGGTTATGTAACACTGGCATGGTGTACTTTCCTGTCTTTCGGGAGGTGACTGATACCGCGCGCTGCCAACCGGCCCGCGCGCGGCGCACATCATACCCGAAAAACCGGCGCAGCGCACAGCTGCGCACGAGCCAAGGGCCGCCATATCGCTGCCTTGTGCACCATAACATCGCCGAAGATGCCCATGCCGTTGTCCTTGCACAGGAAATTTTGTGGAAAAATCCCGCACCTGATGCATATTTAACGCCGAAAAGGGGATTTTAATGCGTTGTTTTTTCCCGACGCGCCAGAAAAATGCCACAATAGTCGCAAACAAACGGCAGAAACGAACCTGACGGCCGAGCATATCCGCCGCCAGACCATGCTATGACTCTGTCATTACACTTAAACAACCGTATTCAAACAGAGAATCCATGACTCAAGTTCCTACTTTCAATCGTTCCTTATTGCACCCGCGCTACTGGCTGACCTGGGTAGGCATCGGCTTGCTGTATCTGCTGGTGTTGCTGCCTTACCCCGTCATCTACTGGCTCGGCACCTCGATCGGTCGGTTTTCCATGCGCTTTCTCAAGCGGCGCGTCGTTATCGCCCAACGTAACCTCGAGCTCTGTTTTCCCGACATGCCGCAGGCCGAACGCGATGCGCTGGTGGTAAAGAATTTCGAGTCGGTCGGCATGGGTCTGTTTGAAACCGGCATGGCGTGGTTCTGGCCGAACTGGCGCATCGAGCGTTGGTTCAAGGTCAGCGGCCTGGAGCATATCCAAAAAGCGCGCGATAACCATCAGGGCGTGTTGCTGATTGGCCTGCACTTTTTGACGCTGGAGCTGGGCGCGCGCATCTTCGGCATTCACAACCCAGGCATCGGCGTTTACCGCCCGCACGACAACAAGCTGATGGACTGGCTGCAAACCTGGGGACGCATGCGCTCCAATAAATCCATGTTGGATCGCAAGGACGTCAAAGGCATGATCCGCGCCCTGAAACAGGGCGATATCATCTGGTATGCGCCGGATCACGACTACGGCCCGCGCAGCAGCGTTTTCGTGCCGCTGTTCGCGGTGGACAAAGCCGCCACCACCACCGGCAGCTACGTGCTGGTGCGGATGGGCAAGCCGGCGATCATTCCGTTCACCCCGCGCCGCCTGCCGGACGGCAAAGGCTATGAGCTCATCATGCAGCCGGCGGTGGAGAACTTCCCGCTGGATAACGAACTCGACGCCGCCGCCTTTATGAATAAAGTGGTGGAAAAAGAGATCCTGATGGCGCCGGACCAGTACATGTGGCTGCATCGCCGCTTCAAGACTCGCCCGGAAGGCGAGCCTTCGCTGTACTAACCTAAAAACCCGCCGCCGGCGGGTTTTTTATTGCGCGCCCCTTGAGAATCGCCGGCGAGGGTGGGATGGTAAAGCCTTTGCCGCCAACCCTGGAGCCGCTATGTACATTGTCAGCCTGACCTACCATCGCCCGATTGCCGAAGTCGACAGCCACCTTGACGGGCACATCGCCTGGCTTAAACAATATTTTCAGGACGGCACCTTCGTCGCCTCCGGCCGCAAGAATCCCCGCACCGGCGGCGTGATCCTGGCCAAGGGCATTGAACGCGCGCGTCTGGACGCCATCCTGGCCGAAGATCCCTTCAACGCCGTGGCCCACTATGAGGTCACCGACTTTAGCGCCACCACCACCGCCGCCGGTTTCGAGGCGCTGGCCGGACTATAAAACGCTGTAAATTCCGCGCGATAAGCGCGGAATAAGGTTTAAACGCCATTTTTAAAACTTTATTTCATTTTTACCCCGATCTTCGTCCCCTCGTTTGCCGTTGCCGCGCTGGCGGCGCATACTTATCAGGCTAACTTTCACGTTTTGCCCCTTTACCTTGCCGCTGGCAAAACGCGTCACCTTTCGGCAGTGGACATTTATGGCTTCGGCAGCAGAACCCGTTAACTGGAAACGCAACCTTTTCGTCGCCTGGCTGGGATGTTTTCTCACCGGTGCCGCCTTCAGCCTGGTGATGCCGTTTCTACCGCTGTACGTAGAGACGCTGGGCGTAACCGGCCATCAGGCGCTCAACATGTGGTCCGGCCTGCTGTTCAGCATCACCTTCCTGTTTTCCGCTATCGCCGCGCCGTTTTGGGGCGCTCTGGCCGACCGACGCGGCCGCAAACTGATGTTGCTGCGCTCCGCATTGGGCATGGCGATCGTCATGGTGCTGATGGGCATGGCGCAAACGGTCTGGCAGTTTCTCGCGCTGCGCGCGGTGCTGGGGCTGCTCGGCGGGTTCATCCCCAACGCCAACGCGCTGATCGCCACCCAGGTGCCGCGCAACCGCAGCGGTTGGGCCCTGGGCACCCTGTCTACCGGCGGCGTAGGCGGTGCGCTGATCGGCCCGCTGATCGGTGGCCTGTTGGCCGATCTGTACGGCCTGCGCCCGGTGTTTTACATCACCGCTGCGGTGCTGTTCGTCTGCTTCGTGCTGACGCTGCTGTATGTCAAAGAGCAATTCACTCCAGTGCAAAAACGCGACATGTTGCACGCACGGCAGGTGTTCGCCTCGCTGAAGAACCCAAAGCTGGTGCTCAGCCTGTTCGTCACCACCATGATCATTCAGATCGCCACCGGCTCGATTGCGCCGATCCTGACGCTGTATGTGCGCGATCTGGCCGGCGCCACCCATAATCTGGCGTTTATCAGCGGGCTGATCGCCTCTGTGCCCGGCGTCGCGGCCTTGATGAGCGCCCCGCGGCTGGGCAAACTGGGCGATCGCATCGGCCCGGAGCGGATTCTGGTATGCATGCTGCTCCTTTCGGTGCTGCTGCTGATCCCGATGGCGTTCGTGCAAACGCCGTGGCAGCTTGGGGTACTGCGTTTTCTGCTGGGGGCGGCCGACGGCGCGCTGCTGCCGGCGGTACAGACGCTGTTGATTTATAACTGCACCAATCAGGTGGCCGGTCGTATTTTCAGCTACAACCAGTCGTTCCGCGATGTCGGCAACGTCAGCGGTCCGTTGCTCGGCGCCGCGGTCTCCGCCGGCTACGGTTTCCGCGCGGTCTTCTGCGTCACCGCGCTGGTGGTGCTGTTCAACGCCGGCTATTCCTGGTGGTGTCTGCGGCGGCGCCCGGGATACATGCGGGAAGACACGCTGCAAGAGGAACAATAGCTGCATTTATCGCCAGTTTTCGCCGTTGACCGGATCAACGGCGCATTTCCCCTACTTTTAATAGTGCCTCCCCCGAAGCGGTGAATTTTCGCCTCACTCAGAACATTCTTATCGCAACAGTTTGTTTATCAACAAAAAACAAACTTTCAGCACATAAAACCCGCTGTCAATCTTATTCCTGCTTTAACCAACGGAAAAACCAGAAAAGGAGATGCTTGTCGACTTTTCGTCTAAAAAATGGGATACAGGTACTAGACAAAACCAACGACCAGTTATCAAATGGTTAAATAATATCACGCCAGATGTGAACCATCGGCCAAGTGAAGAAAAGGTCAGCACGCTTTCCACGGTTTATCAGCGTTGCAGCCGCGGTTTTGTCGGGTAATCCGCATTGGGCGGAGCGCCTTCATTAAATACACATACATACCACAGTACGGGCTGCAGCCTTGCAGCGCCTTTTATTGGGAAATCGTTATGCAATCCTCTGTCAATAAGTCAGAAAGCCGGACCTTCTTCGGCCATCCCTATCCGCTGGGTTCGCTGTTCTTCACCGAAATGTGGGAGCGCTTCTCGTTCTACGGCATCCGTCCGCTGCTGATCCTGTTTATGGCCGCCACCGTGTACGACGGCGGTCTGGGTCTGGCGCGTGAGAACGCTTCGGCGATCGTCGGCATCTTCGCCGGCAGCATGTACCTGGCGGCGCTGCCGGGCGGCTGGCTGGCGGACAACTGGCTCGGCCAACGCAAGGCCGTCTGGTACGGCTCGATCCTGATCGCGCTCGGCCACCTGTCGATCGCCCTGTCCGCGGTGATGGGCACCAACCTGTTCTTCATCGGCCTGATGTTCATCGTGCTCGGTTCCGGCCTGTTCAAGACCTGTATCTCGGTGATGGTCGGCACGCTGTACAAGAAAGGCGATGCGCGCCGCGACGGCGGTTTCTCGCTGTTCTACATGGGCATCAACATCGGCTCGTTCATCGCTCCTCTGATCTCCGGCTGGCTGATCAAATCACACGGCTGGCACTGGGGCTTCGGCATCGGCGGTATCGGGATGCTGGTGGCGCTGGTGATCTTCCGGGTGTTCGCCGTACCGGCAATGAAACGCTATGACCGCGAAGTGGGCCTGGACTCCACCTGGAACAGCCCGGTCGCGAAGAAAAAAGGCGTCGGCGCCTGGTTGCTGGCGCTGGCGGCCATCCTGGTGGCCGTCATCGTGCTGATCGCCCAAGGCACCATCGTCATCAACCCGGTCGAGGTGGCCAGCGTGCTGGTGTACGTGATCGCCGCGTCGGTCACCCTGTACTTCATCTATCTGTTCGCCTTTGCCGGCCTGAGCCGCAAAGAGCGCGCACGCCTGCTGGTGTGCTTCATCCTGCTGATCTCCGCCGCGTTCTTCTGGTCGGCGTTTGAGCAGAAACCGACCTCGTTCAACCTGTTCGCCAACGATTACACCAATCGCATGATTGGCGGCTTCGAGATCCCGGCGGTGTGGTTCCAGTCGATCAACGCCCTGTTCATCATCCTGCTGGCGCCGGTGTTCAGCTGGGCCTGGCCTGCGCTGGCGCGCAATAACGTGCGTCCGAGCAGCATCACCAAGTTCGTGATCGGCATCCTGTGCGCCGCCGGCGGCTTCGGCCTGATGATGCTGGCCGCGCAGAACGTGCTGAGCAATGGCGGCGCCGGCGTATCGCCACTGTGGCTGGTGGGCAGCATCCTGATGCTGACGCTGGGTGAACTGTGTCTGAGCCCGATCGGGCTGGCTACCATGACGCTGCTGGCGCCGGAGAGAATGCGCGGGCAAATGATGGGGCTGTGGTTCTGCGCCAGTGCGCTGGGCAACCTGGCGGCCGGTCTGATCGGCGGTCACGTCAAGGCCGACCAACTGAATATGCTGCCTGATCTGTTCGCTCGCTGCTCAGTCGCGCTGCTGATTTGCGCCGCCGTGCTGATTGTGTTGATCGTACCGATTCGCCGCATGCTGGAAAATACCCAGTCCAAGAGCGCGCCAAAACCGGCGACCAACGCCTGACGGATAAACCGTTTTCATCTCGCAAACCGGCGCTCGATGCGCCGGTTTTTTTTATGCTTGCCAGGCCTGATGTTGCAATACCACCCGGTAGCCATCAGGATCTTCAAAGGTTTGCCCCGCCCGATCCCAATAGGGATTATAGGCGGCGACCGATAGGAACCCCGCCGCCCGCATCCGCTCACACGCTGCGCGCCAATCGTTCTCATCCGACAGATAAAACACCAGCAGATGATCCTGCGTCGGCGCCTGTCCGACTCGCACTCCGCGATGCTGTGTGAACTCCAGATGGTAGGCATGCTGCGGATGCCCGATCATAATGCCGTCAAAGCCCTGATGATCGACAAACTCGCCCAGCCTTTCGAATCCCAACCCGCGGCAATACAGCGCGGCGATCTCTTGCAACCGATCCGTGGGGCGCGCGATGCGCAACACCGCTTTGGCTATCGACATGAACGCCTCCGCCTCATGATAATTTCATACAGCGCCATACCCGCCAGCATCGCCAACAGGAACGGCCACACCCGCTGCATCTCCGCTCCCGCCAGCACCCAGGCGGGGCCGGGGCAGATGCCCGCGATGCCCCAGCCGATGCCGAACAGCGCGCTACCCGCCAGCAAACGGCGATCCACACGTCCGGCGGCCGGGATCTGCAACGTTTCCCCCAACAGGCTCCGTTCGCGTCGCCGCGCCCACAGGAAGGCCGGCGCCGCTACCGCGATCGCCCCAGCCATCACTAACGCCAGCGAAGGATCCCACTGGCCGGTAACGTCGAGAAACGCCAACACCTTAGCCGGATTGGCCATGCCGGCGACGATCAGCCCCAGACCGAAAATGACGCCGCTCAGCAACGCCAACAACGATTTAAGCATTTTCACCCTCCCAACAGGTGGCGCATCAGCCAGACGGTCATAAACCCCAGCAGCATGAACACCGCCGTGGCGGCCAGCGAACGCGGCGCCAACCTTGCGACGCCGCACACGCCGTGCCCGCTGGTGCAACCGCTGCCCAATCGAGTGCCCAATCCCACCAACAGCCCTGCGGCCGCCAGCCAGCCGCTGCCGGTCGCGATCTCACCGGACGGCAAAGCCACAGCGGCAGCATACAGCCAGGGAGAGAGCAACAACCCGCCAATAAATGCGACGCGCCAGCCCCGCTCCCGACCGCCGGCGCTCAATAAGCCGCCGGTAATGCCGCTGATACCGGCGATCCGGCCGTTGAACAGCAGCAGCAGCGCCACCGCTGCGCCGATAATGGCCCCGCCCGCCAACGCGGAATAAGGCGTGAAATGTTGCCAGTCAATGTTCATCGCGGTTCTCCGGCTGTGGGCAATAGAGTTGATACAGGGTATGGAGCAGCGCCAGCGCTTTGGCATCGGCCACCGCATAGTAAATCTGCTTGCCGGCGCGCCGGGTGGAGACCAAGCCTTCCTCACGCAGCACGCCAAGCTGTTGGGACAGCGTCGGCTGGCGGATATCCAGCGCCTGCGCCAACTCGCTCACCGCCATTTCTCCCTGGCTGAGCCGGCACAGCAGCAGCAGCCGATCTTCATTGCCTAAGGTGCGCAGCATCGCGCCGGCCTGCGCCGCCGCCTTGCGCATCGCGTCTATGTCCATTGACCCTCCAAACAATTTATAAAATTATATAATATCATTTTATATACCATCTAACCGTGCCGCGCCACCGGCTGGTGCTAAACCGCGCCTCATGGCATGCTGTTATTCCCTTTTCGCCGCGCGGAGAACACTCACCATGCTGTTGTTTCACGACGTTCTGCCGGCCAATCAGCCTATCCGGCCATTAGCCAAAGATTATCGCCACGGCGACAGCGAGCCGGAGCACTACCATCATTGCGCACAGCTGATACACAGCCTGAGCGGTGTAGTGCAGGTCACAACCCGGCTTGGCAGCTGGGTTGTGCCGCCCGGCCGCGGCGTCTGGGTGCCGGCGAAAATGGTGCACATCCTGCGCATCACTGGCCAGGTGGCAGCCAGAACGTTGTTCGTCGATCCGTTGGCGCGCGCCGATCTGCCGGCCCAATGCCAGGTGGTGCAGGTTTCGCCATTGCTGCGCGAGCTGATTATCTGTGCGATGGAGATTGCGCCAGGCTACCCAAGCGGCGGGCGCGATGAGCGGGTGATGGAACTGATTCTGGATGAGTTAAGGATGCTGCCGATCCTGCCGCTGCACCTGCCGGAACCGCGCGAAGCCTCGCTGCTCGCCCTGTGCCGCCATATACAGACCTCACCGGCGCAGCCCTGGACGCTGGAACAGGCGGCCGCTCGCCTCAGCGTCAGCGGACGCACCCTGTCACGACGCTTCCAGCGAGAAACCGGGCTGCGTTTTAGCGATTGGCTGCGACGCGCCCGTTTGCTGGCGGCATTAAACGCGCTGGCGACCGGCCGTTCAGTATTGGAAGTCGCGCTGGATCTCGGCTATGACAGCCCCAGCGCGTTCAGCGCCATGTTTCGCCGGGTGCTGGGCGTCGCGCCCAGCGACTATTTCACTCGAACCGCGACGCCAGATAGCGCCCGGCAACGTTGAACAGCGCCTGCAGCGAGGCACTGGCGGAGTCGACGTCGATGCCAACGCCGTAGCTCGCCTCTCCATGCGGCAAGACGCAGCGAATGTAGGCCACCGCTCGACTGTCGCTCTGATGCCCTAACGTGTGTTCGTGGTAATCCTCGATCGCCAACGGCAAGCCGAAACGCTGACGTAACGCATCCACCGCGCTGGAAAGCAGACCGTTGCCGGCTCCCTGCAGCCGCAATTGTTCTCCTGCGCAAGCGACTCGTGCGTTGAAGCTGTATGCCTCTGCGCCGTGGCTTTCCGTCTGGTAGCTCAGCAGCTGCAAGCACGGCTGTTCCACCAGCCCGTAAGTGTCGCGGAATAAACGCCACAGCTGTGCGACGCTCATTTCCTTACCGCTGCCGTCGGTCGCCCGCTGTACCACCTGGCTGAAATCGATCTGCAAACCGCGCGGCAACGCCAGCCCATGATTCTGTTCCAACAGCCAGGCGGCGCCGCTTTTGCCGGACTGGCTGTTGACCCGGATCACCGCCTCATAGCTGCAACCGACATCGGCGGGATCGAGCGGCAGGTAAGGCACCTGCCAGCGGCCGTCTTGCCGCTGCCGCTGTGCGGCGAAGCCTTTCTTGATCGCATCCTGATGCGAACCGGAGAAGGCGGTAAACACCAACTCGCCGGCATAAGGATGGCGAGGATGCACCGGCAGCTGATTGCACTGCTCCACCACCTCCACCACCTGCTTCAGGCGGCTGAAGTCCAGGCCCGGCGCCACGCCCTGGGTATAGAGATTCAACGCCAGCGTGACCAGATCGACGTTGCCGGTGCGTTCGCCGTTGCCGAACAGACAACCTTCGACGCGGTCGGCGCCGGCCAACAGCGCCAGCTCCGCGCAAGCCACGCCAGTACCGCGATCGTTATGCGGGTGCACGCTGATCGTCACGTCGGCGCGACGACTGAAATGGCGACAGAACCATTCGATCTGATCGGCATACACGTTGGGCGTGCTCACCTCCACCGTCGCCGGCAGATTGATGATCATCGGCCGTTGTGCCCCCGGTTGCCATACATCCGCCACCGCTTCGCAGATCTCCAGCGCGAACTCCAATTCGGTAAAGCAGAAGGTCTCCGGCGAATACTCGAAGCACCAGGCGGTATCGGGCTGCGCCTCGCAATGTCGGCGAATGCGGCGCGCGCCGTTCACCGCCAGCGCCACGGTCGCCGCCTTATCCTGACGGAACACGATGTCGCGAAACATCGGCGCAGTGGCGTTATACAAATGTACGATGGCCCGCGGGGCGCCCTGCAATGCCTCAAAAGTGCGATCGATTAGATCATCGCGCGACTGCGTCAGCACCTGAATCGTGACGTCGTCCGGGATCAGCCGCTCGTCGATCAGCGCGCGCACAAAGTCGAAGTCCGTTTGCGACGCCGAAGGGAAAGCCACTTCGATCTCATTGAAACCGCACTGCAACAGCAACTGATAAAACTCGCGTTTGCGCGCATTATCCATCGGCTCCGCCAGCGCCTGATTGCCGTCGCGCAGATCGCTGGAGCACCAACGCGGCGCCTGTCGCAGCGTGCGTGAAGGCCACTGGCGATCCGGTAACGCCACCGGCGGGAACGGTCGGTATTTGTGTGAAGGGTCGATTAACATGGGCTTCTCCTGACGCCTGAGTGAACGATAACGTCATTATTTCCCGCCTCCGCCTCTGCTTCTCCCGCTTTGCAGACAATCGTCGTCGCACAACGGACAATAAAAAAATTTGCATCCTGCGCCAGTCAGACAACAATTAGTTTTGATATTTCTCCCACCGCGCCAACAGTACGCCGGGCGCTTTACTCTCATCGTCAACGGAGGCGAACATGAGCCTGTATGCAACCCTGGAAGAAGCCATCGAGGCCGCACGCGAAGAGTTTATCGACACCGCAGAAGGCGGCAGCGATGGCGAACCGCCGGTGCCGCAGCAGTTCAATCTGCAAAAGTACGTGATGCAGGATGGCGATACGATGTGGCAGGCGGAGTTCTTCGAAGACGAAGGCGAAGCGGTGGAATGCCTGACGCTACGCAGCGGTGCGGCGGCGCAAGCGATTTTCGACGGTGACTACGACGAGGTGGAGATCACCGCCGAGTGGATAGACGAAAATACCCTGTACGAATGGGAAGAAGGCGACTTCCAGCTCGAGCCGCCGCTGGACACCGAAGAGGGCCAGGCCGCCGCCGATGAATGGGATGAGCGCTAATCCGCTCCAGAGATTTTATCGCCAAGGAGGCAACATGATTATTCGTCAGGCCCGTCCCAGTGACTACCCCGCCATTTTGCAGCTGCAGGGGGAAAACGTGCCGGAAGCGCTCGACGAGCGCCAAAAAAGGCAGGGATTTATCGTTTCGCGCATGAATGAGGCGCAGCTGGCGGCGATCAACCGCGGCATCGGCATAGTAGTGGCGGAACAGGATGGCCAACTGACAGGATTTGTTTGCCTGATGCCCGCCGACGTGCAACCGCGGCCGCCGGTGGTGGACGCGATGCTGGCAACGCTCGTCACGCAGTCCTTCGCCGGCCGGGCGCTGAGCGAGCAGCGGGTGTTTCTCTACGGCCCGGTCTGTCTCGACGCCGCCTGGCGCGGCAAGGGTGTGCTGAAACGCCTCTACGACGCGGTCAAAGCGCACACCCGCCATGACTACGACGTGGGCGCGCTGTTTATCGACGACGACAACCCGCATTCGCTGGCCGCTCACGTGCAGGGACTGGGCATGACGGCGCTGACGCCTTTCCACTGCGGACAAAAAGGTTATCAGTTGGTGGTGTTCGCCACCCGCTGAACGGATCTATTCATAGGGGCCATGCTGCGCATCGAACGGCAGCATAAAGGTGTCCACCACCATCGACAGCGGCACGTCTATCACCGTGACGTAGCGCCAGGGCGTATCGCGCAGATCCCACTGCACGCCGGGATAATACTGGTGGCCATGCCCGGCACCGGGCACGGTGCGGCTGATGATGCTGCCGCAACCGGTTAAGACCATCACGCCGGCCGCCACGCAGGCCAGGCGAAAGTAGGAAGAGAGCTTCACGACATTAACTCTGAGCAAAGGGTTGTTTCGCGAGTGAACAATGCATTGGCCGCAGTCTATCACAGTTCCCTTTCTCCACCGGTACCGGCGCGCGTAAGCAATAGGTAAAAAAAAACGGGGAACGCGCGATGCGCATTCCCCGTCGAGCGTTGCCGTTTAGCGGTTAACGCCGGCCCGTTGGGTGCGCCAGCGGGTTATGCGGCAACTGCTGATAATGCTCACGCCAGGCGGCGCCTTCCGGCAACAGCCAGACGCGCTGGTGCAGACGAGCCAGGGTGACCGGATCGCTCAACAGCTCCAGACGTTTGCCCTTCACCAGCTTCTCCGGCCCCAGCTGCAACGCTTCGTTCACCCGCTCTTCGCGGTTGCGATCGAGCGTGGCGCGCAGATGGTGACGCGCCGTCGCCAGCGCTGTCGCCAGCGCGTTGAAGGACGGGTTGACCACCGCGTGCATAAAGCCGTTGGTCAGCGCACGATTACGGTTGAGATGCAGGTACTCTTCCGTCGCCAGCAGCTCACGCGGCGGATTGTACTCTTCCGGGATCAGGAACAGCTTGGCGCGTTTGCTTTTCATGCCCAGCGTCGCGCGGCTCGACAGCACCGACACGAACGGCGACAGGATCAGCGAGAACACGATCGGCGACAGCCACCACAGGAAGCGCAGATCCAGCCACGCCATGCCGCCGGCCCACACCAGGCCCAGCAACATCTGCGAACCATGGCGGCGGAACGCTTCGCCCCACGGCGTATCGTCATCGTCACGCTGCGGCGAATTCCACACCACTTCCCAACCAAGGAAAGCGCTCACCACGAACACGGTATGGAACAGCATGCGCACCGGCGCCAGCAGCACCGAGAACAGCATTTCCATCAGCATCGAAATGAACAGACGGAACGCCCCACCATACTCTTTCGCGCCCTTGGCCCAGATCAGCACGATGCTGAGCAGCTTCGGCAGGAACAGCAGCACCAGCGTTGTGGAGAACAGCGCTATCGCCAGCTCCGGCCGCCACTGCGGCCAAACCGGGAACAGCTGCCGCGGCTGCAGGAAGTATTGCGGCTCCATCAGCGTGTGCACCACCTGCAACGCGGTGGAGAGCGCCAGGAACATGAACCACAGCGGCGCCGACAGGTAGGACATCACGCCGGTGAGGAACACCGCCCGGTGCACCGGGTGCATGCCTTTCACCAGGAACAGGCGGAAGTTCATCAAGTTGCCGTGGCACCAGCGACGGTCGCGCTTCAGCTCATCCAACAGGTTCGGCGGCAGCTCTTCGTAACTGCCCGGCAGATCGTAAGCGATCCACACGCCCCAGCCGGCGCGGCGCATCAGCGCGGCCTCAACGAAGTCGTGCGACAAGATAGAACCGGCGAAAGAGCCCTCGCCCGGCAGCGGCGCCAGCGCACAGTGCTCGATAAACGGCTTCACGCGGATGATGGCGTTATGGCCCCAATAGTGCGACTCGCCCAACTGCCAGAAATGCAGACCGGCGGTAAACAGCGGCCCGTAAACGCGGGTGGCGAACTGCTGCACGCGCGCATACAGGGTATCCATACCGGACGCCTTCGGCGCGGACTGGATGATGCCGGCGTTCGGGTTGGCTTCCATCAGGCGCACCAGCCCGGTGAGGCATTCGCCGCTCATCACGCTGTCGGCGTCCAGGATCACCATGTAGCTGTACTCGCCGCCCCAGCGACGGCAGAAGTCGTCGATGTTGCCGCTCTTGCGTTTTACGCGGCGGCGGCGGCGGCGATAGAAGATACGGCCGTGGCCGTCGACATCGCGACACAGTTCCATCCACGCCTTTTGCTCGGCCACGCAAATGTCCGGATCGTAGCTGTCGCTCAGCACGTAGATATCGAAGTGTTCCAGCTGACCGGTGGCGGCGACGGACTCATAGGTCGCACGCAGGCCGGCGAACACGCGCTCGACGTCTTCGTTGCAGATCGGCATGATCAGCGCGGTGCGGTGCGCCGGGTTGATCGGCTCATCACCCTTGATGGTGGAGGAAATGCTGTATTTGTCCTTGCCGATCAGCAGTTGCAGGAAGCCCATCAGCGCGGTCCAGAAACCGGCCGAGACCCAGCAGAAAAGCACGGCGAACAGGATCAGAATGCCGGTCTGCAGCACATACGGCAGCAGCTGCAACACCGACTGCATCAGGTCCTGATCCAGCATGGCGATAGGATCGATCAGCGCCCAGCCCTGATAAGGCAGGATGGTTTTCATGTACCAGGTGGCGATGCCGGTCTGCACCAGCATCAGCACCAGCAGCACATAGCGGCGCATCGAACCGACGACACGCCAGCGGTTCTCGGCCTCGGCCTCCTCTTTGGTGGCGTGCCGATTGTGCGGCGAACGCCCCAGCAGAGAATCCCAGAAGCGCGCCACCGGGTTGGTGCGCCAGGCTTCCGGGAACATGGTGGTGCGTTTGATCGGCGGCGTCGCTTTCAGAATGGCGCGCCCTTCGGCGTCGGTATCGAAGTCGTCATCGCTGACCGCATCCGGCCAGGCGCTTTCGATACGCGGTTTGACCGAGGCCAGCGCCACGTCATCCGCCGACAGGCTATTGACGTTGGCGTCGGCGGCGCCCATCTGCCGATGGAGCGCCTCCAGTGCCTGAGCGTCATCCGCCGTTTGAGGGGTGAGCGCCTCCGACCGCTCAGCGGTCAGAGGCAGCGCCGCAAGATAATCCTGGGCGGGTTGAGTAGGCTTATTCATTGGCAGGTAGCTGATAGCTCCAGGTTTCCGACAGAGTCTTATCGCCATTGACCAGCGCCGCGCGCATTTCTACCGGTTTTTTGTCGTCTTTCACTTTCAGACGCACCGTCAGGCGCCAGCCTTTGGTCACTGGGTTATAGCGGACGTTGTTTTCTACCATTTCACCGTTGTCGCCGATGCTGATCTGAGAAGCGACCGGCGTGTTGGCGTCCAGCCCTTTCAGCACCGGGCCGACGAAGTCGACCAGGAAGGCCACGCTGCCGTCAGGCTCGCGAATCAGGTTCGACTGCTTCACGTCGCCGGTCGAACGCATAGTGCGCGCCACATAGGCAATGTCTTGCGAATGCAGTTTATCTTCATCGCGGGTGAAGTTCAGACGGTAGCTCAGCGTCAGCGGTTTTTTGGCTTCCGGCAAGGTGTCCGGCGTCCAGAATGCGACGATGTTGTCGTTGGTTTCATCCGCCGTCGGGATCTCCACCAGCTCGACCTTGCCTTTACCCCAGTCGCCCTTCGGTTCGATCCAGGCGCTCGGGCGCAGATCGTAACGATCGTCCAGATCTTCGTAATCCTTGAAGTTGCGGCCGCGCTGCAGCAGGCCGAAGCCTTTCGGATTCTCGACGGTATAGGTGCTGACGGACAGGTGTTTAGGATTGTTCAGCGGGCGCCAGATCCACTCGCCGTTGCCAGCGTGGATGGACAGGCCGTTGGAATCGTGCAGCGCCGGGCGGTAGTTCAGCGTCGGCGACGGCTGGTTTGGCCCGAACAGGTACATGCTGGTCAGCGGCGCCAGGCCCAGTTTGCCCACTTTGTCGCGCAGGAACACTTTGGACTCGACGTCCACGGTGGTATCGCGACCCGGGATCACCGTGAAACGGTAAGCGCCGGTAGCGCGCGGGGAATCCAGCAGCGCGTAGATCACCAGGTGTTTGTCGCCCTGCTTCGGACGCTCAACCCAGAATTCGCGGAAACGCGGGAACTCTTCGCCGGACGGCAAAGCGGTATCGATAGCCAGGCCACGAGCGGAAAGCCCGTAAACCTGCCCTTTACCCACCACGCGGAAATAGCTCGCGCCCAGCAGGCTCATGATCTCATCGTTTTTGTCGGCGCTGTTGATCGGGTAGATCACCTTAAAGCCGGCAAAGCCGAGGTTCTTCACCGATTCAGGATCGTGCTTGACCGAACCGAAATTGAAGTAATCCGGGCTGTATTTGATCTGTTTTACGCTGGTGGAGGTGACCTCGTTGATTTTCACCGGCGTATCGAAGTACATCCCCTGATGATAAAACTCAAGCTTGAAAGGGGTTTTCAGCTTGCTCCAATAGGCTTTATCGTGATTGAACTGAATCTGCTGATAGTCTGCGAACTTCATCTCGCGGAACTGAGAAGGAAGGTTGCTCTTCGGGGCTTCGAAACCTTTCGCAGCCAGATCCTGCGCCTGCTTGGCCACATCATCAATAGAAAAGGCCCACGCCGGCGCACTGAACAGCGTGAACAATACGGTGGCACCTAACCAACGAACGCTCGTGGCGCGTGGTTGTCCGGATAATATATTAACTAGCACATCCCCCCCTATTCGTGTGCTCAAATCATTTTAAATCCATATTAATGGATTACTCAGCTTTCCGACAACATGATAAATGGATGGTTCATGTTTACGGCTCATTGTTTAAGCAGCTGATGGAGCACCAGCGTAGCAAGCCGCGCAACAAGACGCTATGGAAAAATGCGGGGGGCTATAGTAGGGTTTCGGATAACAATTTAACCTTTGACGACTTATTAAGCGTGTTAATGAGCACCCGATTAAATCACCAGCGGTAATCTATGACTAAAGGCAGCAAACAGCGCGAGTTTTTCCTCGATTCGATCCGAGCCTATTTGATGTTGCTCGGCATTCCGTTTCACCTCTCCCTGATTTATTCCAGCCATGCCTGGGCGGTGAACAGCGCGTCGCCCTCCTTCTCGCTCACGGTGCTGAACGACTTCATCCACGCCTTCCGCATGCAGGTGTTCTTCGTGATATCCGGCTACTTCTCCTACATGCTTTACGAACGCTACGAGCGACATCAGTGGCTGAAGGTCAGGCTGGAACGGGTGGCGATCCCGCTGCTGAGTTCCATCCCGCTAATAACGGTGCCGCAGTTCTTTATGCTGAAATATTTCACCGATAAATTAAATGGCTGGGATACGTTTTCTCTCTATCAGAAAATAAATGTAACAGTTTGGGAATTGGTTTCTCATCTGTGGTTCTTATTGACGTTATCACTGTTAACCTGCGCCTGTTTTTATCTGTTCCGTAAAATCAAGCGTCAAACCCGTGAGCATATCCCAGCCTTAATAAATAGAATGCGGGGATTAGGAAACATCTCACTGTGTTTCTTTATTTATGCGGTATGCTATTCGGCCGCGCACCGTATTATTTTGATTTTCGCGCCGCAGCTATTATCCAACGGCCTGTTCAATTTCGTGGTGATGGAGACGATGTTCTACCTGCCGTTCTTCATCCTCGGCGCCTATGCGTTTAAGTACGTGTGGCTTAAGGAGATTTTCCTGCGCCGTTCGCCGCTGGCGCTGCTCGGCTCACTGCTGCTGTTTATCGCGTATATGCTGAACCAGAAACTGCTGGCGCACAGCAGCTATATGTTCGAACTGGAAGTGGTGATCAAAACCCTAATGGGGATTCTGATGACCAATGTGGTGTTCTCTTTCGGGCATAACCTGCTGAATTATCACTCGCCGCGCATCACCTATCTGGTCAACGCCTCGCTGTTTATATATCTGGTGCACCATCCTCTGACGCTGATATATGGCGCCTTCGTGACGCCTTATATCGGCAACAATCTGTTGGGATTCTTGCTGGGCCTGCTGTTTGTGTTCTCGCTGGCCTTCGCTTTATATGAACTGCATAGGCGTATTCCGGTGCTGCGTTTCCTGTTCTCCGGCAAGCCGCAATAACCTTCCCTCCCTGTAAACCCGATCGTTTGCAGGGATTTCCTGTCATATTTACGCCGCGTAAAAAGCCTATACTGGTGGTTTGCATGCAGAGCACACATTGCTCAGCCTGGCGTCGACCGTTGAGGCAAAGTGATACGGCTGCATAGATAACCTAGGCGTTATAACTGCAATGCATAAGTAGAAATCCGGATCCCTGCCTTACGGTAGCGATTGGGCTCAACACCCCCGAGGGGCTGCGCGACCGCTTGATATATTCGATGGCGCTAGCTGTTTCTCCCTTCCGTCACGACAGAGAGGATTTTGAATGACCGATAAAACCCCACCGGCTGAGGAAGCCGTAGCGGAAAACGCCACCTTGCTGAAGATCCTCGGCCGGCTGCTGTCCGCGCTGGACGCTTCGATCAGCGGCAAAGAACGCAGCGTTTTGGTAACTGAACTCGCCAACTTCAATCTCGACGGCATTTCCGAAACGGAAAGCAAGCTGGCGACCGAGCTAATCAAGCGGGCGCTGGAATCGCTCGACCATTAACCCTGCCGCGCCTGCAAACCATTAAGCCTGCCTGCGCGGGCTTAATGGTTTTTCCCTCAGCCACGATCGGGCATTGTTGCCAAAGCAGAAATACAGCAGACTGATAATGTTGGATAAAAGGCAGCATTCTCCCTCTTCCCCTCACTTTCTTCGGTTAATCGCACCAAAGGGCAATAATTGATCGGTTGTTTTCGCAATCAGCCTTGGCGTTTTACCCACTAAACACGTTATCATCGACACCAGCGCAGTGCCCCCTATCCCCCAGCCTCAGGAGAGCGATATTTTGGATGCCAGCACCATTAACAGTTTGTTCGTCATCGGTGCCGTGCTGGTGGGGGCAAGCATTCTGCTCAGCTCATTTTCTTCCCGGCTCGGCATTCCGATCCTGGTGATCTTCCTGGCGATCGGCATGCTGGCCGGCGTCGACGGGCCAGGCGGTATCGTCTTCAGCAATTACCCGGTCGCTTATCTGGTCAGTAACCTCGCGTTGGCGGTGATCCTGCTCGACGGCGGCATGCGCACCCGGGTCAGCTCTTTCCGCGTCGCCCTGTGGCCGGCGCTCTCTCTCGCCACCATTGGCGTGGTGATCACCGCCGGCCTGACCGGCATGGCCGCCGCCTGGCTGTTCAATCTCGATCTGCTGCAGGGGTTGCTGATCGGCGCCATCATCGGTTCCACCGACGCCGCTGCAGTCTTCTCGCTCCTCGGCGGCAAAGGCTTGAACGAACGCGTTAGCGCCACGCTGGAGATCGAATCCGGCAGCAACGATCCGATGGCGGTATTTCTCACTATCACGCTGATTGCGATGATCGCCGCCGGGGAAACCGCGCTAAGCTGGACCTTCCCGCTGCATCTGATGCAGCAGTTCGGCATGGGCATCGTCTTCGGTTTGGGCGGCGGCTGGCTGCTGCTGACGCTGATCAACCACATCAAGCTGGCCGACGGCCTCTATCCGTTGCTGGCGGTGAGCGGCGGCATTCTCATTTTCGCGCTGACCACCGCGCTGGACGGCAGCGGCATTCTGGCGGTGTACCTGTGCGGCCTGCTGCTGGGCAACCGGCCGATCCGCAACCGTCACGGCATCGTGCAAACCTTCGATGGCCTGGCGTGGCTCAGCCAGATCGGCATGTTCCTGGTGCTCGGCCTGCTGCTTAATCCACACGAGCTGCTGCCGATCGCCATCCCTGCCCTGCTGCTGTCGCTGTGGATGATCCTGTTCGCCCGCCCGCTGTCGGTGTTTATCGGCCTGCTGCCGTTTCGCAGCTTTACCCTGCGCGAGCGCGGCTTTATCTCCTGGGTTGGCCTGCGCGGCGCGGTGCCGGTGATCCTGGCGGTGTTCCCGATGATGGCCGGCTTGCCCAACGCCCAGCTGTTCTTCAACGTGGCGTTCTTCGTGGTGCTGGTCTCCCTGCTGCTGCAGGGCACCACGCTGTCTTTCGCCGCCAAAAAAGCCAAGGTGATCGTGCCGCCGGCGCTGACGCCGATCTCCCGCGTCGGGCTGGACGTGCACCCGGAAAACCAGTGGGAGCAGTTCGTCTATCAACTTTCGGCGGAAAACTGGTGCGTCGGCGCGGCGCTGCGCGAGCTGAAAATGCCGCCCAACACCCGCATCGCCGCCCTGTTCCGCGGCAAAGAACTGCTGCACCCGAGCGGCAGCACCCGGCTGCGAGAGAACGATATTCTGTGCGTTATCGGCCATGAGCACGATCTGCCGATCCTCGGCAAGCTGTTCAGCCAGGCGCCGGCCGTGACGCTCGATGAGCGGTTCTTCGGCGACTTTATCCTGCAGTCCGACGCCCGTTTGAGCGATATCTCGCAGGTCTATGGCCTCAATCTGCAAGACGACGTGGATGAGCAGCAGACGCTCGGCCAGTTTGTTATTCAATTGATCGGCGGTGAACCGGTCATCGGCGACCAGGTGGAATGGGACGGTCTGACCTGGACCATCGCCGAAATGGAAGGCAATCAAGTCAGCAAGATAGGCGTGCGGATCGTGACCGACTAACGCTGCAGCTCAGGCGCCGGCCTATCAGATGAGGGAACTTCTGGCCTTAAGAACGCTCTTAATCTCTATCACGATGTATGCAGTACGGCGCCGCCAAATTATATCCCTTTGATATAACGGCGCCGACAGGGATTAGGGATGTGAACGGCAAGACTCGATTTCTTTCGGTGATAATGATCATGGCGCTGGGCGTAGCGGCGCTCGATCTCGGCATCGCCGGTTTGGTCCATAGACTTTTAATTGGATAACTTCAACGTGACGCAGCGGGAACAAGAAAAAGACATTCTGGGGAAAATACTGGTGACGGTGTCCGCGCTTTGCCTGATTTTGGTGGCGGCGTTCCTGATCTGGGGATTCGTGCTGGATTGACGCCGCGCGATGCTCAGACATAAAAAAAACCGCCGCGGCGGTTTTTTTTATGGGGCAGGCGATCAGATCTTGCAGCCTTCGCAGTCCGCTTCGTCCTCGAGGAACTCAGGAACCTCTTTTGCCTTCTGCGCCGCTTTTTCTTCGGCTTTCGCCAGTTCGGCATCGATATCAAAATCGAAAATATCATCGCTCATCGCTTGGTCCTTATTCTGCTTCACGTTCAAACGCTGAGTATAATCGACAAGCCGCCGGCCGGAAACCTTTCAGTTCGCCGCCGCCAGCTGAGACGGCTCATCCTGCGGCTTTTTTCCGTAGGCCATGTCGTACACGTCGTAGAAATCGATTTCGCCCTTGTTGCCGATGATGATTCGCATCTTCTGTTTCAGCGCGGCGCCGATGGACGGCTCATCCAGCAGCTGCTGCACCGCATAAGGCGACAGCGCGCGGGTGAAGTACCATTCGCCGTTGTAGCAAACCCGCAAATCCAGCACCCCGATGTCCTCGAAACGATACACCGGCCGAATCTCGATCAGCAGCATGGCGAACATGAACAGCACGAAGGCGGTGAAGCCCAGGAAGGCATACATCCCCATATACGGCACCTGATACATCACGGCGATCACCGCGAAGTAACCGGCGAACATGGCAAGGCACAAATAGCGGTGAGTGCGGGCGAATTCGCTGTTGAAACGCGGCTTGCCGTCGCGCCCCTCGCGCCGATTGATCTGTTCAATCTCTTTAACCAAGATGCTTTTAATCGCGTCCATCGTTACAACCTTATGCTGGAAACAGCATTGCCATCAAATCTCACCGCTAAAAGTAACACAAGTACAGTTTTGCCGAGTAGATCAGTTAGCCAACTTAATGACGGCAACTGTTATAGTTCGGCTTCAGCGCGGCTGAGCGGCTTTGCCTTGCGCAAACATGAACATGCGCTGGGCGACGTCGTCGGCCTGTTTGATTTTTTGCTTTTGCGGTTCGTTGCTGCGTTGAATGGCGCGGGCGTAGGCGATTTCATGGGCCTGATCGATCATGGCGATGATCCGGTCACGTTCGGCCTTCTCCATATTGCCCAACATGGTGGTGATAATCGCCTGATAAGCGTTGGATGCGGCGGTCAGCGCTTTCTCCCTCGCCTCGAGGGCGGCGACGCGTTGCAAGAGCTCCTGCAGTTGCTCGGAGTGAGACATATCGACCTCCTGTTGCCGGGCAGACAGCCTGCCTGATTACAGTTTAGCAAAGGATCGAAAGAGAAAGAGGAAGGAAAGCCAGCGGTTACGGTAAAGCACACCCGAAAATCCCAACGAGGAGCCGATAGTGCAAATCAACCCGGGTGCGCTTTACGGTAAACGCGGTGAGGTGAAGGGAAAGAAAGCTGGCGCGCTATGCAGGACTCGAACCCGCGTCTATCAATTTTCAAGCCAAAACAAGCCATTATAAAACCAATCACTCTGCCAACTGAGTTAATAGCGCGTTCCTTCGCTTCGGGGCGACATTATCCATAACAACATTATGGACTCAAGCTTTTTTAGCATAATGTCATGCATTTACGGATAAGTCTTAGGTAATCGCTAGCGTTCCGGCATTAAGGCAGCGCAATAATCCGGTAATCGCCACCGATGAGCGGCTTGCACAGAATCTTGTAGCCATCGCTGTCAAAGTGGCTGGCCGCGCTCTGCAGCAACTTCGCCTGCGCCAGGCTGCTGACCGATCCCAGATAAAACCAATTGTGGATAACATGGTACTGCCGCAGCGCCTCGCCCTGCTCCTCCAGCGCCACGCGCCCGGCGAACGGCCAACAGGCGATGCGCAACTGTTCAAGCGCCGCGCTGAGCCGCAGAGCATGTTCCTGTGCCGACTCCACGCCACAGCAGGCGCCGGCGCACTTGCGCAGGCTGTAACGGAAACAGGCTCGCCCGGCGGGCAGCTTGTCGATCCCCAGCTTGCCGTAACACAATCGATGCTCGTCAGCGATGGCGCGCAGCTTTTCCAACGCGGCGTGGCGATTGGCGAACAGCCCGTAGAGATCGGGCGTGACGGCGAAATCAATCTCTTTGGCATGCGCTATCGTCACGTTCCCCGCCAGCAAACGCAGCGCACACAGCTGCTTCGAACGCCGCAGGCGTTTGTTGAACAGCGGCTGCTGTTGCTTGATCAGCTGCGCCTCCAGCAGCAATGCCCCCAATTCGCCGGCGGTCTCGATAAAGCTGATGCGCCGGGTTTGACGCAGCATTTTAGCCTCGTCCTGCGCGCGAAAATGCGCCATCACCCGGCTGCGTACGTTGACGCTTTTGCCGATGTAAAGCGGCAGGCTTTCGCTCTGGCCATGGAACACATACACGCCCGGCCCCTTGGGCAACGACGCCAGGCAAGCGCGCAGGTGCTCCGGGTATTGGTAAATATCGAGCTCAGGCTCGAGGCGGTTCGGCATCATGGCGGCGGTGTCATCCTGCTGATGAATGAATACTGGTTTTTTACCCAGTATAACGCCCATCGCCGTCGGTTGCACACCCAACGGATAGTAACTCACCGTGATCTTTAGCGAGAAAGCCTTTACTATCCCCTTTCCAGCGGGAAAGCGCCTGACGTTTAGCGCCAGTTCAAGCTGGCGCTGCCATGATGGCAGACTGGAACCGCCGCTTTTATCGTTATGGAAAACCTGGGTATGCCATCACTGAAACTCTCCTCCCGCCGCCTGGCGTTGGTCGCCGTCATCGTATTCATCGCCGTCGCTGTCGCGTTGGCCATCTATTGGCAACGCCCGCCGCAACAGGATTACGTTACCGCACCGGCCCGGCTGGGCGATATCGAAAACGCCGTGCTGGCCACCGGGCGGCTGGACGCCGTCGAACGCGTCAACGTCGGTGCGCGAGTCTCCGGTGAGGTCAAATCGCTGAAGGTCAAACTGGGCGATCGCGTCACCAAAGGCCAGCCGATCGCCGACATCGACGATCTGCAACAGCGCAACGATCTGCGCAACGCCGAAGCGGCGCTAAACGTGATCAAAGCCGAGCTGCAGGCCAAACAGGCGCAGCTGAAACAGGCGGAATCACGTTTCAAACGCCAACGCCGCATGCTGAGCGACGAAGCCAGCTCGCGTGAAGACTTCGAAACCGCCGAGACCGCGCTCGCTACCACCCGCGCCGAACAGCTTTCGCTCAATGCGCGCCTAGTACAGGCGCAGATTGACGTCGACAAGAAAAAGATCGATCTAGGCTATACCCGCGTGGTCGCGCCGATGGACGGCATCGTCATCGCCGTGGTCACGCAACAGGGGCAAACAGTCAACTCCAGCCAAAGCGCGCCGACCATCGTCAAGCTGGCGCGGCTGGATATGATGACTATCAAGGCGCAGATCTCCGAAGCCGACATCACCCGCATTTCGCCAGGGCAAAAGGCATACTTCACGATTTTCTCCGATCCGGATAAACGCTACGACGCCACGCTGCGCACCATCGAACTGGCGCCGGAATCGGTGATGAAAGACGATTCGCTCGCCGGCACCAGCTCCGCGTCCGGCTCCGGCACCTCGAATGCGTCGGTCTATTACAACGCGCTGTTGGACGTACCTAACCCGGAAAATCGCCTGCGCATCGCCATGACCGCGCAGGTTTCCTTGCTGCTCGGCGAAGCGAAGAACGCCCTGCTGGTGCCGATCCAGGCGGTGCATAAAACCGAAGGGAAAGTGCAGCAGGTACAGGTGCTGACCCAAGACCAGCGGCTGGAAACGCGCGAAGTGACCACCGGCATCACCAACAACGTCGATATTCAGATCCTCAGCGGTCTGAAAGCCGGTGAGGCCGTGGTGCTGTCGCAGCCTGCCGCCAAATCGGCTGAGGATGGCTTCTTCCTGTGAACGCGATCATCGAGCTAAAAGGCATCAGCCGAACCTACACCAACGGCGGCCAGGCGTTGACGGTGTTGAAAGACATCGATCTGAGCATCGCCGCCGGCGAACTGGTGGCGATCATCGGCGCCTCCGGTTCCGGCAAATCGACGCTGATGAACATCATGGGCTGTCTCGACGTGCCGGATCGCGGCGACTACTACATCAGCGGCCAGAACGCCGCCCATCTGTCGCCTGACGAATTGGCCCGCTTGCGCCGCGAGCATATCGGCTTCATCTTCCAGCGCTATCACCTGATGCCCGATCTCAGCGCGCTGGGCAACGTCGAGATCCCGGCGATTTATGCCAATGACAGGCGCGATCAGCGGCGGCGGCGCGCAGCGCAGCTGCTGGCGCGGTTAGGCCTGGAGGGACGCGAAGACCATAAGCCTGGTCAACTTTCCGGCGGCCAGCAGCAGCGCGTCAGCATCGCCCGCTCGCTGATCAACGGCGGCGAGATCATTTTGGCGGACGAACCGACCGGCGCGCTGGACAGCCAATCCGGCCAGGAAGTGCTGGCGATCCTCAGCGAACTGAATCAGCGCGGCCACACCGTGGTGATCGTCACCCACGACATGAAAGTGGCGCAGCATGCACAGCGCGTCATCGAGCTGCGGGACGGCGAAATCATCGCTGACAGCGGCCGCCAGTCAGCGCCCGGTCCTTCGCTGCCGTCGCCAAACCGCAGCCGGCAAAGCGGCTGGCAAAGTCTTATCGACCGCACCCGCGAATCGCTGCATATGGCGCTGAAGGCGATGAATGCCCACCGCCTGCGCACCGCGCTGACCATGACCGGCATCATCTTCGGCATCGCCGCCGTGGTCACGGTCGTCGCGCTGGGCGAAGGCGCCAAGCAACGCACGCTGGAGAATATCAAAGGGCTCGGCACCAACGTGGTGAGCATCTATCCGGGGCGCGACTTCTTCGACGACGCCATCGACAGCATCCGCACCCTGGTGCCGGCCGACGCCGACGCCCTGGCGCAGCAAAGCTTCGTCGACAGCGTCAGCCCGGAAGTCAGCGCGTCCGACAGCATCCGTTTTCGCAGCAAATCCGCCACCGCGTCAATCACCGGCGTCGGGCGCGACTATTTCCGCGTCAACGGCATCACGCTGGTGCAAGGCGCCACCTTCCGCGACGATCGCAACGCGCTGCAGGAAGTGATCATCGACGACAACGCGCGCCAGGCGCTGTTCGGCGACTTCGGCGTCGAGCCGCTCGGCCAGATCGTGTTTCTCGGCTCGGTGCCGGCGCGAGTGGTCGGCGTCGCCAAAAGCGAGCGCAACTACGCGCCCAACCGCATCAGCGTTTGGATGCCCTACAGTACGGTGATGTACCGCATGGTCGGCAAAACCACGCTCAGCGGCATCACCGTGCGGCTGAAGGATGACGTCGCCAGCGATGCCGCCGTCAGCGCCATCACGCAGTTGCTGACCCAGCGCCACGGCGTCAAGGATTTCATGACCTTCAACCGCGATCAGTTCCGTAAGTCGATCGAGCGCACCTCGATGACGCTCAGCCTGCTGATCCTGATGGTAGCCTCGATCTCGCTGGTGATCGGCAGCCTCGGCGTGATGAACATCATGTTGGTTTCGGTGACCGAACGCACCCACGAAATCGGCGTGCGCATGGCGGTCGGCGCGCGGCGCAGCGACATCATGCAACAGTTCATGATCGAAGCGGTGCTGGTCTGTCTGATCGGCGGCGCATTGGGCATTGCGCTGTCGCTCGCCGCCGGGTCGCTGTTCACCTCGCTGGCGGGCGGCATGTTCACCGCCATCTATTCCTGGCAAGCTGCCGCAACGGCGTTTTTCTGTTCAACCTTAATCGGCATGATCTTCGGTTATCTCCCCGCCCGCAAAGCGGCAAGGATGGATCCGGTCGTTTCATTGGCCAGCGAGTAACCCATGAAAATTTTATCCCCCCTGGCGCTAAGCCTCGCCGCCCTGCTCACCGCCGGCTGCGGCAATGCCCTGAAAAGCGACTACCAGGCACCGCAGGTCAACTACCCGGCGGGCTGGCAGCACGCGGCAGACAATGCCGCACCGACGCCGTTCGACTGGCGTGATTTCCACGATCCCGAGCTCGATCGTTGGCTGCAACAGGTGATGGCGAGCAACAACGATTTGGCCCTCGCCGTGCTGCGTGTTTACCGCGCGCGGCTCGAAGCGGAACGCGTCGGCATCAGCACCGCGCCCGCCGTCAGCGCTTCGTTGACGAACGGCATCAATCGCCCGCTGTCCGAATCCTCCGCCTGGAACAAAACCAGCGGCGCCTCTCTCTCTACGAGCTATGAAGTCGATCTGTGGGGCAAACTGGCGCGCCAGCGCGACGCCGCCGAGTGGGCCAGCCAGGCTTCCGAGCAGGATCTGCAGACGGCGCGCCTGACGCTGCTGGCCGACGCGGCCACCAATTACTGGCGCATCGGCTTCCTCAATCAGCAGATCGACGTCAGCCGGGCGAGCATCGCCTACGCCAAAGAAACCCTGCGGCTGGCCAACGCCCGCTACCGCGCCGGCAGCATCTCGGCGCTGGACGTGGTGAACGCGGAGCAAAGCTTGCTGACGCAGGAAAGCCGGCTGCTGGCGTTGCAGCACGAACGCCAACAGGCGCTGAATGAACAGGCGGTGCTGCTGGGTGCGCCTTCAGGCCAGGCCACCATCGTCCCCGCACGTCTGCCGACGGCGGCGATGCCGCAGATCAACACCGGCATTCCCGCCAGCGTCTTGAGCCGCCGCCCGGACCTCAGCGCTAAAGAGCTGCGGTTGCGCGCCGCGCTGGCCAACGTCGACGAGAAACGGCTGCAATACTATCCCGCGTTCAGCCTGACCGGCTCGCTGGGTGCCAGCAGCAGTGCGCTACTGGAGTTCCTGCGCAACCCGACGGGCAGCCTCGGCGCCAGTCTGACGCTGCCGTTCCTGCAATGGCGGCAAATGGGCGTGGATATCAAGATCGCCCGCAACGACTATGAACAGCAGGTTCTGGCGTTCAAGCAGGCGCTGTACAAAGCTATGGGCGACGTGAACAACGCACTGTCATTGCGTACGCAGCTGCTGGCGCAGGAGACGCAGTTGCGGGCTTCATTGGCGCTGGCGCGCAAATCGGAGCGGCTGAACGAGGTGCGCTACCGACAGGGCGCCGTCACCATTACCGACTGGCTCAACGCTCAGGAGCAACGTCGTCAGGCGGAACTGGCGGTAGACGAAAACCGCTTCGCGCAGTACCAGAATCTGGCGAAAATCTATCTGGAATTCGGCGGTTCGTCGGCGCCATAACCCAACCGGCCCGGCCATCGGGCCGGGTCTTTTTTGACGGCAAACACATCAATTTTTCCTGTTTTATCTCCCGCACTCTCTATACTTGAAGCATCGTCAATCAGACGAAAAATCGCCAGATCGCGCAATTATTAGACCAATCTCGCACCAAATCGGTGCAAACACTTAAGTTAAACTGCTGGATTTGATCGCCGCAAGATATAACGTTAAGCTATAGATGCAAAATAATTAGTCACCTAAATGACATAACATCGGCATAAGCGAGGTTATTTTGCGATCCACATCACAACTTAAATGTGGATAATGGATCGTCTTGAATCGCGATTCGATTAGCCGATTTGATAACTCGAAAACAACAGTGAACGGAGATTACGCTTTCACGAACAACGAATAATTCATTAAGGGATGATTATATGAAGTTAAGAAAAAAACGACATAAACCGATGCACATTAACGACATCACCATCATCGATGACAGCAAACTCAAGAAGGCGATCACCGCGGCGGCCCTGGGCAACGCGATGGAGTGGTTCGACTTCGGCGTATACGGCTTTGTCGCCTATGCGCTTGGCCAGGTCTTCTTCCCCGGCGCCTCTCCCGGCGTACAAATGATCGCCGCGCTGGCGACCTTCTCCGTGCCCTTCCTGGTGCGTCCGCTCGGTGGTCTGTTCTTCGGCGCCATGGGCGACAAGTTCGGCCGGCAAAAAGTTCTCTCGGTCACCATTATCATCATGGCGGTCAGCACCTTCTGTATCGGCCTGATCCCGTCCTATGCGTCGATCGGCATCTGGGCGCCGATCCTGCTGCTGCTGGCCAAGCTGGCACAGGGCTTCTCCGTCGGCGGTGAATATTCCGGTGCGGCGATCTTCGTCGCCGAGTACTCGCCGGACCGCAAACGCGGCTTTATGGGCAGCTGGCTGGACTTCGGCTCCATCGCCGGCTTTGTGATGGGTGCCGGCGTGGTGGTGCTGATCTCCAGCATCGTCGGTGAAGCCAACTTCCTCGACTGGGGCTGGCGTATCCCGTTCTTCATCGCCGCACCGCTGGGCCTGATCGGTCTCTATCTGCGCCATGCGCTGGAAGAAACCCCGGCGTTCCAGCAGCACGTGGACAAGATGGAGAAAGAGGACCGCAACGCCATCGAAAATCCGCCGAAAACCTCGTTCAAAGAGATCGCGGCCAAACATTGGAAAAGTTTGCTGGTGTGTGTCGGTATCGTGATCTCCACCAACGTGACCTATTACATGCTGCTGACCTACATGCCGAGCTACCTGTCACATAACCTGCACTACTCGGAAGATCACGGCGTTCTGATCATTATCGCCATCATGATCGGCATGCTGTTCGTGCAGCCGGTGATCGGCCTGACCAGCGACCGCATCGGCCGCAAGCCGTTCATTATCGGCGGCAGTATCGGCCTGTTGGCGCTGGCGATCCCGTGCTTCATTCTGATCAACAGCAACGTGATTGGCCTGATCTTCGTCGGCCTGCTGGTGCTGGCGGTGCTGCTCAACTCCTTCACCGGGGTGATGGCGTCCATTCTGCCGGCGATGTTCCCAACGCACATCCGCTACAGCGCGCTGGCGATTTCGTTCAACATTTCGGTGCTGATCGCCGGTGCAACGCCAACCGCCGCCGCCTGGCTGGTGGAGGCGACCGGCAACCTGTACATGCCGGCCTACTACCTGATGGTTGTGGCGGTAATCGGTCTTATCACCGGTCTGTACATGAAAGAAACTGCCAACAAGCCACTACGCGGCGCGACGCCGGCGGCATCTGACCGTACCGAAGCGAAAGAGCTGCTGCAGGAGACCTACGACAACATCGAACAGAAAGTCGAGGACATCAACGCGCAGATCGCCGAACTGGAAAAGAAAAAGCAGATCCTGATCGACCAGCATCCCAAGCTGGACTGATCGGCGCTGAAAGGCAAAAGCCACCCGCTTGGGTGGCTTTTTTACATGGGTTTCACGCGAAACAACGCGCAGCGCATTTTATGGCAATCAGGATTGATGATACGCTTTGAACCACACTCTTTATTGATGAAGCACCTGATCATGAGCAAGATGGATCTTCCCGTCATCATTGGCATCCTGGTTATGCTAACCCTGTGGCTCGGCGCACTGTTCAACATCGGCGATATCACCTTCACCATTTCTCGTCTGTTTCACTGGATTGAAAGCCAACG
Organism: Serratia sp. BFP-2025; assembly: GCF_050880365.1. NCBI lineage: Bacteria > Pseudomonadati > Pseudomonadota > Gammaproteobacteria > Enterobacterales > Yersiniaceae > Serratia > Serratia sp. BFP-2025. The sequence continues at coordinate 2,241,743 of NZ_JBPAFV010000001.1, forward strand.
AGGATAGCCTGCGTACGCGGCAACACGGGCGATGAGCAAACATCGACTATGATTGAAAGACGTTACCGTCATTTTCCGAGACTGTCGCTCGCGATAAAGAGGACCGCATCATGACCGACTATGTATTCTACAATCAGATCCTGACCCGGCTGGCCGCCAATCACCCCGGCACGCTGGATGAAAAAACCTACGAGCTGTGGAAGCAAGACGCCACCAGCCCGCACGCCTTCGCCGATCCCTTCGCCTATCTCAAAACCAAGGGGCTGATACAGGCCTATGTAATGAGCGATATCGACGAGAACAACTATGACATCGATCCGCATCAAACGCGGATCACCGCCGCTGGTCTCGAGTTCATTCGCAACGGTGGTTTCAAATAAGGGCGATGGTCACCAATAAAAAACCGCCGGACGGCGGTTTTTTATTTCGGGCAGCATGCTGGCCGGGTCAGGCGGGGAAAGGCCGATAAAAAATGCGCAGCACTTCGTTGTCGCCCTGGCGTAAAAAGCCGCCTTCCGGCTGCCAGCGCAGATCGCGCGCCAGGTTGAGATTTTCCCAGCCGACCGCGCCGCCCACGCCGATGCAAAGATTTTTATTGCCTGCGGCAAAGCCCGCACCGGTGCCGATCATCGCATGCAGCAAACGGGGAGCCGCCGCGTCGCGCAGGGAGAATATGCCGATAAAGCAGCCCTGCGGAGCGCGCAGCATCTCTGCACTGGTGCGGATCTCGGTATCTTCCGGGCTGACGAAATGTTTGTATTGTTTATCGAATACCGTCAGCCACAGCTGCTTATATTTCGCCTTGCTGAGTGCCCCGGAGCGATAGGCGCAAAGCACGACCGCATCCCAACATATCTCCCCGCTCAACGAGAAGTATTCATCCGTATTCGCCTGCGGCTGAGCCGCGTAATGTCGTGCGAATTCGGCCGCATTCAGATGCGGCGGCACAGCCTGTTTGGCAACCTCACTCTTGTAACGCTTGAAATTCAACCAATGCATGGGAAGCATCCTCTCCGCCTGTCGGATGAGTCAATCCACAACGGTGGATCAAACGAGCCATCAAATCCAGAGCGTCGTCGGCGATAGCGGTTTCCTCATCATTCAACCCCTGCGCCACCGACCGCTCGATGGCGCCCATGACTGTCGGCGCGCTGGTTTCTTCCCCCTGCGCCACCACGTCCAATACGGCCCTGCCGATCGCCAGACAAAGCTCATGATCAAACTCAACCTCTTTATGCGGCTGCATACTCACTCCGATAAAATTTTTACCCAAGAATACTAGACCACAATGACGCATCGCGCCCGCCATTGCGCCACCGCGTGATATGCAGCCGAAGAGAAAGGCATCAGGCCCCGGATGATTAATCCCAGGCCTGATAAGTGACAGGTTATTGCGGCGCTTGCCCGGTAGGGCGAATGATAAAGCAAGTGGCGGTTGCCGAAGCCAACAGCTTCCCTTCCGTCGTTTTAAGCGTGCCTTCAGCGAACGCGACATTCTTCGATGTGTAGACCAGGCGCCCCTCGGCGATCAGATCAATTCCCTTCGGCACAGGGCGCAACATTTTAACCTGCAGATCGACAGTGCCATAGCCAATCCCCGCAGCCAGCGTGCTGTGCACCGCGCAACCGGTCACCGAATCCAGAACCGTGGCGGCGAAGCCGCCATGAACGCCTCCCAGCGGATTCAGGTGACGTTCGTCAGCCCGCGCCACGATGCGGATATAGCCCTCTTCAACCGCATCCGGTTTCATGGGCACCGTTTCAGCGATTGAAGCCGGTGGGATCTTGCCGGCCATCGCAGCCTGTAATAACGCCAATCCTGTCATTTTGGTCGGATCCATAGTTTTCTCCTCTGGTGGTAAACCCGTCATATAGGAGAGGTCTGACCTGTTGGCTTGCTTTTTCGTGCTGATGACGTCAGTCAGCCGCGTTTCCGATGCTCGAATGTGACCGCTATCACTCTTTAGGGTTAATAACCACAATTTATTCATGACTATAGATTTAAAACAACTTTCTGCTGTAAGCGCCGCCGGAAACTGAACGCAGTTAAGTTCAACATTATTAAGGCGCATCTATCATGGATTTCTTTCTGCAATTAGCGGTTATATTGGCATGCCTGCTGTATGGGGCGCGTAAGGGCGGCATCGCGCTGGGGTTGCTGGGCGGTATCGGTTTGATGATTCTGGTGTTCGGCTTTCACCTGCAGCCCGGCAAACCGCCGGTAGACGTGATGCTGGTGATCATTGCGGTGGTTGCAGCTTCGGCCACCCTGCAGGCCTCGGGCGGATTGGACGTCATGCTGCAAATAGCCGAACGGATGCTGCGGCGTAACCCGCGCTATGTTTCGATCATTGCACCGTTCGTCACCTGCATTCTCACTATCCTGTGCGGCACCGGGCATGTGGTGTACACCATCTTGCCTATCATCTATGACGTGGCGATCAAAAATAATATCCGCCCGGAACGGCCGATGGCCGCCAGTTCGATCGGCGCGCAGATGGGCATTATCGCCAGCCCGGTCTCGGTGGCGGTGGTCTCACTGGTGGCGATGCTCAGCAGCTACACCTTTAATGGCCGCCATCTGGAATTCCTCGATCTGCTGTCGATCACCATTCCCTCAACCCTGTGCGGCATTCTGGCGATCGGCATCTTCAGCTGGTTCCGCGGCAAAGACCTGGACAAAGATCCCGAGTTCCAAAAATTTATCTCGGTGCCGGAGAACCATCGCTACGTCTATGGCGACGCCGCCACCCTGCTGGATCGGGTGCTGCCGCGCAGCAACTGGATCGCCATGTGGATCTTCCTCGCCACCATCGCATTGGTGGCGGTGCTGGGAGCCTTTTCCGACCTGCGGCCCAACTTCGGCGGCAAACCGCTCTCCATGGTCCTGGTGATCCAGATGTGTATGCTGATGGCTGGGGCGCTGATCGTTATCATCACCCGCACCAATCCGGCGTCGATCTCTAAAAATGAAGTGTTCCGTTCCGGCATGATCGCCATCGTGGCGGTGTATGGCGTCGCCTGGATGGCAGAAACCATGTTTGGCGCCCATCTGGCGCAGATAGAGGCCACGCTGGGCGTGCTGGTGAAAGAGTACCCCTGGGCCTATGCGCTGATCCTGCTGCTGGTGTCGAAGTTCGTCAATTCACAGGCCGCCGCACTGGCGGCGCTGGTGCCGGTCGCGCTGGCGATCGGCGTTAACCCGGCCTATATCGTCGCTTCGGCGCCGGCCTGCTACGGCTATTACATTCTGCCGACCTACCCCAGCGATCTGGCGGCGATCCAATTTGACCGCTCCGGCACTACCCGTATCGGCCGCTTCGTGATCAACCACAGCTTTATTCTGCCCGGCCTGATCGGCGTCAGCGTCTCCTGCGTCTTCGGCTGGATCCTCGCCGCAGCGTTCGGTTTCTTATGAGTTGTACTTCGGAGCCCTGCGGGGCTCCGTGCAGGCAGGGTGGCAGCACGACAAGAAAGGATGCAGGTATAATGCGAATTTCAGGCACAAAAAAACCGCCTCTCGGCGGTCTACGACATTACTACTTATTGCTTTGATTATTCGGTATTTTTGTTCCCTGGTACCCGGGGCGGGACTTGAACCCGCACAGCCATAAGCCGAGGGATTTTAAATCCCTTGTGTCTACCGATTTCACCACCCGGGCTCGGGAAAGTTGGAGGCGCGTTCCGGAGTCGAACCGGACTGGACGGATTTGCAATCCGCTACATAACCGCTTTGTTAACGCGCCTTTATTCTGTTTGCCTTTTCATGCTAAAGCCGGTGAATCACCCGCTTCGTTTTATTCTTTTGGTCTGCGATGCTGAAACCGCTTAACCTAATCATCTGATTCTCAAGCGATTTGTTTCGTTACCGCCGAATCGATGGACTGCATTATGGACTAAACCCCCTACCTTGGCAACCCCTCGAAATAGCAAAAAGTTCTCTAACGCTTTCAACTGCTTATTTTGTGGGCGCACTGTTCACAATGCCGACGCAAAGGCAAGCGGAATGTTGATTTTATATGCATCGGCTCAGAAGTTCACGGGCAAATCGGCGATTTTTTCTCGTTCAGACTGTTGGGGCGCTTGTTTATTGCCATGGCGTACCGGGCAAAATATCCTGGTTAGAGGCTGCTCGCAATCTCCTGCGCCACCATAAAAAACCGGTGATTATCCCCGGCAAGACCGCAATCGCGCCAAAAATGCGCTGTTCGACATTCAGCAAACCGGGCGCAACGGCGGACAGCAGCGCGCATAACAGCAGAAACCATCGCAACCGGCTGATGCCAGGATGGGCGATACCGACGATAGCCCCCACCAAGCATGCCGGCAAAAAACCAATCGCGTAAGAAAAAGCCCCGATAAACCCCACCATGCCCAGCATATCTCCGGCGTCGAAACGGCCCATTTCCGCCAGTTCGCCGCTGCCGAACGTCATCAGCAGCAACATGATAACGCCCCCTAACGGCGGTGCAATCAGACCGAAAAATAACATGCATGCCGCCGCCGTCCTCACCAGATGCCTTATAGCACCGGATTCCATACCGCCTCCTATGCGCTATGCGCGGCCCCAAGATACCGACAGTAATGGTGAAATGGGTAGACTGCCGTGTAAAAGGTGGCTCCGCGCCATTCAATTGGATTTCTTCGATGCTTTTTTCTTGGGTGCCGGCAACTGGGCGTAAGTCACAGAGACTAATTGGGAAAGCCAGGCGCTATCCTCCCAGCGCTCTTCAGGGATCAGAAAGCAAGGCTTTGCGCCAGGATAAGGCGCCGCCTCTAAACCGTCGTTCAGGAGCGTTTTGCCGCCCGCCGTCGGTTTGATAAACAATCGATCATCGCACACCAACGCGACCAGTTTCTCGCCGCAATAAATGCCATACTCACCGAACATCTTCTTTGCCGAAACCGTATCCGACACAGCAATATTGCCGATGATAAATTCTACCGTACTCGGTTTTGAGGCCATCGGCCCCCCTTCTTCCTATAGTGGTCCATCGCCAGCAGCGGCCAGCCCCCCGTAGACGCTCTTTCTCATACCGACATAACGCTTCACTTTGCCGATAGCCCTGCGATCAATCGCGGCCAAAGCACAGCGTGGATGCCCCTGCTCGCTCAGCCACTGCGCGAAGGCATAATAAAACCCTTACTTAACGCCGGTGGCGGGGCAAATCAGCACCGGCGTTTTATTACCGCATGGGGCAGGAAAGTAGCTGCCGCTCAGCGCATAGCCGTCCGCTGCGATAAAATGGATCGTTTCATACGCCGCGTGAGTTTCTTCCTGCATGGCGCTGCTCCCGGCATAGCCAAAATTCTGCCGCTCATTCTTTCACCGTTTAACGGGCGCAGCCAGCAGTATGAAGATAGCGGGAGAGATAACGTGAGGAGGGTCAATAATCGATATGGGAAATTGAAGAAAGGTTTAGCGAACGGCGCTAAAAAAGAAAACGAAAAAGGGGCCAAAGCCCCTTTTCGCTTGCCTGTCGAATCACTGGGATTCAACAGGCCAATATTTGGAGCGGGAAACGAGGCTCGAACTCGCGACCTCAACCTTGGCAAGGTTGCGCTCTACCAACTGAGCTATTCCCGCATTACCAGAACTGACTGATTTCTTTGCTATCTTTCGGCAATTCATCGTTGTCGTCTGATGCGATGCATTCTACTTACCTGACGTGATGAGTCAATAAAATTGTTGGCCCATCACGATCGTTTGCCGCTTTTTGCAGCGTATCGATCACGGTTCCAGCAGATCGTTGCGCGCTGCATTCAAATATTGGAACATCGACCAGAAAGTCAGCACCGCCGCGATATACAGCAAACCGAACGCCACATACTCGACGGAACGATCCGGGCGCCACAGCAAGCCCACCAGCGACATCATCTGCGCCATGGTTTTCACTTTGCCGATCCAGGACACCGCCACGCTGCTGCGTTTGCCGATCTCCGCCATCCACTCGCGCAGCGACGAAATGATGATTTCACGGGCGATCATGGTCGCCGCCGGCAGCGTGATCCACCAGCTGTGGTAGTGCTCCGCCACCAGCACCAGCGCCACCGCCACCATGACTTTGTCCGCGACCGGATCCAGGAACGCCCCGAAGCGCGTCGTTTGTTTCCAGCGGCGTGCCAGAAAGCCGTCAAACCAGTCGGTGACAGCGGCAAACACAAAGATAACGGCGCATACCATCGGAGCCCAGCTGAACGGCAGATAAAACGCCAGCACAAAGAATGGGATCAGAACTACGCGAAACAGGGTAAGCCAAGTCGGTATATTCAATTGCATAATGCTACGGTAACTATCTGGCTAGAGTGGAAATTAAGAGTATGTTGCTACATTGCCCTCAGTGTTTCAATGCATTGTAGATCTTTTCTGCCAATGCTTGTGAAATACCCGGCACTTTTGCAATTTCCTCCACGCTGGCGTTCAACAAAGGTTGCAGTCCGCCCATATACTTCAACAGCACCTGGCGCCGTTTCGGCCCTACGCCCTCAATCAGCTCCAGTGCGCTGGTATTTCTGACTTTCGCTCTTCTCTGCCGGTGACCGGTAATCGCATGATTGTGTGAATCATCGCGGATGTGTTGGATCACATGCAGCGCCGGCGAATCCGGCGGCAGCGAAATCCCCTCGCCTTCCGGCACGAAGAACAACGTCTCTAATCCGGCCTTGCGATCCGCGCCTTTGGCGATGCCGATCAGCAGCGGTTTGTTCTTGTCCCAGGTCACATTCAGCGATTTGAACACCTCGATCGCCATGCCAAGCTGCCCTTTGCCGCCGTCGATGAAAATGACATCCGGGATCTTCTTCTCTTCCAGCGCTTTGCCGTAGCGGCGCTTCAGCACCTGCGTCATCGCCGCATAATCATCGCCGGGTGTAATGCCGCTAATATTGTAGCGCCGATATTCCGCGCGCACCGGACCATTACCGTCAAACACCACGCACGAGGCCACAGTTTGCTCCCCCATGGTATGGCTGATGTCGAAGCACTCCATACGGTTGATTTCCGTCAGGTTCAGCACTTTGGCCAATTCAGCCAGCCGCTGATGGATCGTCGACTGCTGTGACAGCTTGGTGGTCAACGCCGTTGCCGCATTGGTGCGCGCCAGCTTCAGATAACGAGCGCGGTCACCGCGCGGTTTGCTTTGGATCTGGATTTTTCGCCCCGCCAACTCGGAGAGCGATTCTGCGAGCAGATCTTTTTCCGGCAAGCTGAAATCCAGCAGAATCTCGCCGGGCAGCGTGCGCGCCTGGCTGCCCTGCAGATAAAATTGGCCGACGAAGGTTTGCACGACTTCGCCCATATCCGTGCCACCCGGTACCTTAGGGAAATAGCTGCGGCTGCCCAGCACCTTGCCCTGACGGATAAACAACACATGCAGGCAGGCCATACCGGCGTCGAACGCCACACCGATCACGTCCAGATCGTCGCTATCGCCCGACACGAACTGCCGTTCGGTGACGCGGCGCACGGCCTGAATTTGATCGCGAATGCGCGCCGCCTCTTCGAAATTCAGCAGCTTGCTGGCTTCTTCCATGCGCGCAATCAGCTGGTGCAACACCTGCTGATCCTTACCTGAAAGGAACAGCCGCACATAATCCACCTGTTGCCGGTACTCTTCTTCGCTCACCAGGCCGGCGACGCAAGGCCCCAGGCAGCGGCCAATCTGATACTGCAGGCACGGCCGCGACCGGTTGCGATACACGCTGTTTTCGCACTGACGGATCGGGAACAGCTTCTGCAGCAACGCCAGCGTTTCGCGCACGGCGTAAGAATTGGGAAAAGGACCGAAATATTCGCCCTTGGCGTGTTTGGCGCCGCGATGCACCGCCAAACGGGGATGGGTATCCGCACTGAGAAAAATCAGCGGATAAGATTTATCGTCTCGCAAAAGAACATTATATCGCGGTTGGTACAATTTAATGTAGTTATGTTCCAACAGCAGCGCTTCGGTTTCGGTATGGGTAACCGTTACGTCTATTTGCGCGATATTTTTAACCAGCGTCTCGGTTTTACGGCTGCTGACCTGCTGCCGAAAATAGCTGGCGAGACGTTTTTTCAGGTCTTTGGCTTTACCGACGTAGATCACCGTGCCCGTGGCGTCGTACATACGGTAGACGCCGGGCTGGCTGGTGACGGTACTCAGGAAGGCTTTGGCATCGAAACGATCATTCACTGCTTAACAACGTCTCCGCATTGAACAATCCATGTCGGATGGCCAGGTGGGTCAGTTCGACGTCGCCGCTGATATTCAGCTTACTGAACATGCGGTAACGGTAGCTGTTCACCGTTTTCGGGCTGAGACTCAATTGCTCCGAGATCTCATTCACTTTTTTGCCTTTGGTGATCATCAACATGATCTGCAGCTCGCGCTCAGACAGGCAGCTGAACGGCGTTTCAGCCTGCGGCTCCAGCTGGCTAAGAGCCATTTGCTGGGCGATATCAGACGCGATATAGCGCTGCCCCGCATGCACGGAACGCAAGGCGTTAACCACTTCCTGCGGCGCGGCGCCCTTGCTCAGATAGCCGGCGGCACCTGCCTGCATCACCTTCGCGGGCAAGGGATTTTCAGTATGGATAGTCAACATGATGACTTTGACGTCGGGTGCATAGCGCACAATCTTGCGCGTGGCTTCCAGCCCGCCAATGCCCGGCATATTCATGTCCATCAGCACGATATCGACAGCGTTGCCACGGCACCATTTAACGGCGTCTTCACCGCACTGGGCCTCACCGACAACTTTTATACCTTTGATATCTTCAAGAATGCGTCGTATCCCTGCGCGCACCAGTTCGTGGTCATCAACAAGAAGAACGCTAATCAAGGAAAAATCTCCAAAAAAAGGGAGTAACGCAATCAGCCTCTGTTTTCGCCAGAGATATTACTTGTTTTTCAGACAAGAATGAACACAGATTAATACATACTGCCGAATAACTTTGCGGAGCAGAGCTGATTTTTCAATTTTAGCCGTCTATGCCGCCGATAAATCGTCACGCGGGGAAACATTGGCCGGATAAAATAATTTCGCTGCGCCGCATACAGGATAGCCTGACAATCATGCCGCAAGGGGAAATCTGTGTAAGCAATCACGACATGAATAATATTAACACGGTTGCCGGTTCTTTGTAATCATTTGATATTTAACGGCGAAGGAAGAACCACTACTGATGGGAACCTGCCCCCCTGAGTGCAAAACTATTATTCCCGCTGAATGCCGGCGAAATCAGCGCCATCAGCCCAAGATAATTATAATAACCCCAAGGATTCAACAATGACGCGCCGGACAAATACTTGTTAACCGTCTCGAAATAACTTGTCGATAATTGAATGGTTCGGTCATGCAGTGAGCGAGTTTTGCCCTGGAATGCGGCCCAAACAAGCCCGGTGCAGATGGCGGGCACATGCTATGCTATACTCCGCGCCCAGTTAAATTCGCCGCCGTGCCTGGAGCAACCTTTCTTAGCCCGCGCGCGGTGCGCCAAAGCAGTTTGTATCAGGCTACGGCCTCAAAAAAATCAGGAGAAAAAATGAGCAACGTTGATTTCACTACGTCTGCAAACCCGGAAATCTTGGCAACCGAGGTTGCCTGCCTCAAAGCCACGCTGACGCTGATCCTGAAATCGATCGGCCAGGCCGACGCCGGGAAAGTCATCATCAACATGGAACGTTTCATTGCCCAGATTGAAGATCCGACCCAGGCAGAAATCTTCAAGAACAGCATTCAGCAAATCAAGCACGCTTACCGTCAGTAAGCGTTGCGCCTCAGACCCGCGTTACATGCGGGTCTGCTTTTCCCCAAGCTCAGCCTCACCCCGTTGATCTTGCTCAGGCTTTCGGGCAGTGTGTTGGCATTCCCCCGACACCCGAGACCATTATGGGCATTCTTGTCAAAGCGCTGATCGGCGCGCTGGTCGTGGTTCTGATTGGCCTGCTGGCCAAAACGCGCAACTATTATATCGCCGGTTTAGTCCCGCTCTTCCCCACTTTCGCCCTGATTGCCCACTACATTGTCGGCAATGAACGTTCAATTGCGGCTCTGAAAACCACGCTGATTTTCGGCATGTGGGCGGTGCTGCCATATCTGGTGTATTTGATTTCGCTGTATTTTCTGATTAACAGCCTGCGGTTGTCCGTCGCGTTAGGGGCAGCAGTGCTGTGCTGGATTGCAGCGGCGTGGCTATTAATCACGCTCTGGGGATGGTGGCAAGGGCGTTAACGCCCTTGCCTCGGCGATTACGGGCGCCCCGCCTGCAAAACGAAACCGCGCTGCCGGTCGCCGGCGATACGCAGGTAGCGGCTCTCACCGGCGCGCAGCGTCATTGGCACGTTGCCGCCGGTATCACGCCAAATACACAGGTGATTCTCGATCATATCTTGCCCGATGCTGATCGACGTATTGCCCGTCGGCACGCGAAACTCCGCTTTTTCTTTCGCGCCCAGCGAAGCGGCGAACTCGCCATTCACATAGACGCCAGTGCGGCAACTGCCCGCCAGCATGCCGCTGTCGCGCACGACGACCACCGTGGCATAAGGTGTATCCGGAATATTTTGATAGAGCAACAGACGGCTTGGGGGGGGTAATTCGGCCTGCTGCGGCGGCACGGCCTGGGTCGTACATCCCGTCAACAGTACAGAGGCAAAAAACAACGCGGCGTAGTGCTTCATCCTTGCTTGGCTCCTGAAGAAAATAATGCTCATCGTAACAAGAGAATAGCGGCCACCCGTAGTGCTAATGCCGCAGAGATGAAAAAATAGGATAACTTCCCAGTCTCCATCCATGACCAGTGAAGATAAGAAGATTCTGTATTAAAAACATTGAAATAAAGACGGTTTTTACGAAATTATAACTTGACCATACCGCGTTGGATATCTGCCGCCAATGCGCCGCTGACGTAACTAAAACCATCCGGCGTGACGTAAACCCGGGTATGGCCACTCTCCGACAGCACGGCCACCATATATCCCAGACTGATCATTTCATGTGATGGGACATTCATCGGCGTAAGAAACCCGCGCCCGCGACACCACTGATAAAAACGGGTTCGCCCATATCCCAACACGGCGCCGACGTCAGCGAGGTACTTAAATGTATCATAATCCTCTGATGCTGAAGGTAAACCGTCATGGTTTTCAGACGTTTTCTTTATCCCAGGCAAAATAAACTCCTTTTTTTGCATCTGTCACTAACGGTTATCCTTCATCTGGAATGAATTTAAAAAATCCAAATTTAAAATGCAAATGAATTCCCTATAACTAAAAAGACTTTTATGGAGAAAATCTGAAAATAAAACCACAATAAAAAAACCGAAATAAAAAAATAGAGTATTAATACCGTGAATTAAATCTTTGGCATGGGTAAATATCCTAAACAAAAATAATAGTGAAATCGCATAAGAAAATGCTTAGCCTGCATATTATACCGAATCACCCTAACGTTCACACAGTAACCGGATCATGACGGCGTAAGAGAAGGGATAAAATTACCGGGCCTGCCTCCTGCCCACATCATCAGATCACTGATTCCTGCAGACCTCCCGCCCCCATCTGCATCATCTATCGATGATCGTGTTTCCTCAATCACACCTAAACAATAACTATTATCATTTCCAATTATCGCTCCAGTTGATTACACTTTTTTGTGTCGCAGGTTGGGAATATTCCTAGACCGCGTCCTCAGGATAAAGAAAGAGTTAGGGACACTATGAAGAATTGTCGTTATTTGATTGTTTTGCCGTTATTGATGCTGACTGCCTGCACACAATGGGAAAGGCCTGGCGCAGTTGAGAGTACCCGGGATGCCGAATATGCCGAATGCCGCAGCCGCGGCTACGATCGCTTCCCGCCGGATGTGGTGCGGGACGTGGAGTTCAGCTACGAAAACAAATACATTCCTTGCGAGAAGAATAAGAAAGATTGCCCATCGGGATACCGTTATGACAAGGAGCCGTCAATTAAAACGGTGCAGACCGATCGCAATAAATCCGCTCGAGACGCCACCATCGAAGCCTGCATGTACGGCAAGGGCTGGCGGGAGAAAACCTACTATTGGCCGCAGTGGTGATGCAGCGAGCGTGGTTCAGACTGAAACGCCACTGCGGCAATGTCCCATCAGTTATCGTCGCTGCTGCAGAGCTTCCCCAGAGCAGCCAGCGTTTCCGTTCTCACCGGCGTTAAAGGAACGCGCGGCGCCGGCAAAGGCCATCCCAACAGTTGCCGCGCCGCCGCCGCACAAACCTTGCCCTGACAGGCCCCCATGCCGCAACGGCTGCTCAGCTTGGCCGTGTTCCAATCCGGCTGATGACGTACCTGTTCCAACGTGACGTCTTCGCAGCGGCATAGCAACGTCTGCGGTTTGGCCAGTGAGCTCACGCGTTCATCGAGCCGAAAGGCGCTCGCCGTCGCCGTGGCGAAACGACGCCACCGCCGCCGTTGCGCCGCCAGGGCATCGGCTTTTTCCTGCTGCCCGGTGGCGGCATAACCGGCGATGGCGCCTTCGGTGAGCGCCAATTCACTGCCGCCGATGCCGGTACACTCCCCGGCGGCATAAACTTGCACCAGACTGGTTTGCTGCCAATGATCAACCGCTACGGCGTCGTGTTCTATTCTGCACCCCAGCAGCATCGCCAGCTCAATGTTCGTCACCAAACCGAAGCCGCAGGCCAGCCTGTCGCAGGCCACCGTACTTTCCCGCCCGCCAATCTCGACACGCACCGACGCCAAGCGCTCTTGCCCCAAGGCCGCCAGCACCCGGCTACCGGCGCGATAATGGCTTGGCATCAGAGAGAAGGCCTGACGCAGCTTGCCCGGCCAGCGCCACAGGCCGCCGGCGAACGCCGCCAACCGCCACAGCGGCGCCTGTTCAGCCACCAGCACCACCTCGCCGCCGGCCTGCTTCACACTGCGCGCCACCGCCAGCAGCAGCGGACCGCTGCCGGCGATAACCACCCGCTCGCCGCGCATCGTCAGCCCCTGCTTGATTTGCGCCTGTAAGCCGCCTGCGCCGGTCACCCCTGGCAGCGTCCAGCCGGGAAACGGCAGCAGCAGTTCGCGGGCGCCATGGCATAAAATCAGCTTTTTATAGCGAATCACGCCACAGCCTTCTGCGTCTTCATACGCCAATCGATCGGCGCCGCACCGCGCCACCAGTTTGCAACCGGACTGCAGCACAATATTTTCCCGCGCCGCCAGCGCCTGCCGATAGCGGTTCGCCGCCTTAGGCAGGATCACCTGCGGCCCATCGCGCCAAATTTGCCCGCCGGGGCGCGGATTATCATCGATCACCCGCACCAGCCCCCCACTCTCCGCCGCAGCCAACGCTGCCGCCATGCCGGCCGGCCCGGCGCCGACGATCAGCACTTCGCAGTCAAAGTCACTCATCATCGCTCCTCTCGATACGCATGCCAGACTGGCACAGCGTCTGGCATGCCAAACGACGCAGGCCGTTTATGGTCACCCGACATTCCTGACAAACGCCCATGCCGCAAAATGGCGCGCGCGGCTGGCGTGAAACCGACAACCGGCAACGATCGGCGCCACACAGACTGAGCGCCGCCGCAACGCTGATGCCAACCGGCACCCGGCAGGGTTCGCCGTCGATGCTCAACATGAGCGTGTTTTGCCTTTCGTTCATACAGCCAGCTCCTCGGCGGCAAATGCCCGCGCCGCCAAATACGGGGAGTCGTCAATCTCCGGCGTTTGCCGGCCGATCTGCGCGGCGATCAACGCGGCGCTGCCGAGCGCAGTCGTGACGCCTAACCCTTCGTGCCCCAACGCCAGCCACAGCCAGGGATGGTGCGGATGCGCGCCCAGCAGCGGCAGCCCGTCGATCGAGGCGGCGCGCAGCCCGGTCCAACAGCGAATGATGTTCATCTGCGCCAATGCGGGCAAGAAATGCTGCGCACGCATGAGCATCGCCGCCAACAGCGGCATATCCAATGACGAGTCGACGGAATCGAATTGGCGGGAAGAACCGATCAGCCATTGCCCGGTAGGCCGCGCCTGCACATTGAATGCCACCGATGTGCCGTCGCTGGCGTGCGCGCTGGCGCCATACCCCAGCTCCACCAGCTGATGCCGCACCCGCGCTGGGTAGCGATCGGTGATCGCCAGGTGCCCCTTTTTGGCGTGCAGCAACGGTTGCGGCAACAAGACATTGGCCCGCAGGCCGCAGGCCAAAACCACCACCGGCGCAGCCAACTCTCGGCCATCCGCCAACCGCACCGTCTGCTCGTCCAGCGCGACCGCTTCACCCTGCACCACGTCGATCGCCGCGCCAGCATCGGCCAACAGCCAGCGCGCCGCCTGCGGCGCATACAAAATACCGTCTCCCGGCACTCGCAGCCCACCGGCCAGGCCAGGCCGCAACATCGGCTCGATGGCGGCGATCTGCTCCGCCGTCAGCAGCTCTGCGACCACGCCCCGCTCCGCCAGCCGCGCCCGCTTTTGTTCGGCGATGGCCATTTCATCGGCTTTATCCGCCAGCCACAGCGTACCGCAGCCGCGCCAGGCGCATTCTTCCGGCATCCGCCCCGTCACGTCACGCCACAGCCGCAGTGAATAAGCGCTCAGCGCCAGCTCGGCCGGATTATCGTCCATGCACACCAAATGCCCCATGCCGGCAGCGGTGGCGCCAGCGCGGCGATCGTCCACCACCGAGACACGATAGCCTTCCCTCGCCAACCGCCAGGCGCAGGCGGCGCCGATGATGCCGGCACCCACCACGATCGCATCGGCTGCCCGCCCCGTCCCCATCAGCGTATGCCCCAGACGAAGGGATCGCGTTCGTCGAGCAGCAGTTGGCTATCAGCGCACACGTAGGCTTGCCCGCGAATATAGGGCGTGATGCGCTCGCCGTTCCAGCGATAATAGGCCTGGAATTCGCTGCCGATCACGCTGGCCTGCCGCCAGGGAGTATCCGGCGGCAGTTTGCCGTCCGCCGCCAGACACGCCAGTTTGGCGCTGGTGCCGGTGCCGCACGGCGATCGATCGTAGGCTTTGCCGGGGCATAACACGAAGCTGCGGCTGTCGGCCCGCGGGTCGTCACCGAACAGTTCGATATGATCTATCACCCCGCCGTCTTCACCACAGATGCCCGCCTGCTCCAGCGCCTGCCGCACCGCCCAGGTGAACGCGGTCAGCGCCTCCAAATTTTGCTTATCGATGGACAAGGGCGACTCACCGATCAGGAAAAACCAGTTGCCCCCCCAGGCGATGTCCCCCGTCACCGAGCCATAACCCGCCACCTCAACCCGCACCTCATGGCGATAACGATAAGCCGCCACGTTCTCCACCGTCACACTGCCGTCATCGTGCAGCGTAGCGTTTACCGGGCCGACCGGGGTCTCGATCAGATGGCGCCCGGCGCGGATGCGCCCCAGGTGCGCCAGCGAAGCGATCAGCCCGATAGTGCCGTGGCCGCACATGCCCAGATAGCCGGCGTTGTTGAAAAAGATCACCCCGGCGGTAGCCTGCGGCGAACAGGGAGAGCACAGCAGCGCCCCCACCAACACGTCATTGCCGCGCGGTTCGAGCATCACCGCACAGCGCCAGTGATCATAATGTTGCGCGAAATTCGCCCGCCGTTCCGCCATGCTGCCTGCACCGAGATCGGGAAAACCTTCGACGATCAGCCGGGTCGGCTCCCCGCCGGTATGAGAATCGATCGCCCGCAAAGCGGTGATATGCGCTGAAAGTGCCATCGGCGTCTCCAGGGTTAATGAGATGTTACCAATAGCAGTAGCCTGAACGAATGCGAGCATGACGGCTTGATGCGTTTCGGCGTGGCGAATGAAGAAATCAGCACAGTGATAAACGTCAGACCTGGCGCGTCGCGGGTATGAGTTTAACGAACGCCATAACAATAACTTATTTATCATAGCCTTACTTTCATGCTAAACCACCGAGTAGCGAGAGACGCCGCAGTTTTCAAGCAACCGCCAAGCGCAGCGCGACAAAAGTATGCGGCAATCCGCATATTTAATAACCGGCCGGAAATAGCGCTTGATTCGTTACAGGAAAGTTAATATTGATGCGAAAGCGCCAACCTGGCCCGCCTGTTATTCCGGCTAACGATCGAAAAGGGAATGCTATGCGAACCACTTCAGCCCCTCAGCCTCAGGTTTCTCTCTCGCCGCCTTCGCTCGCGGGGCAGCCTGAACAGGAGGACATTTTCGCCGTCGAGCATCTGTCGCGCCTGTGCGATGGGCTGGCGCAGCAGCGCCCGAACAACCTGCGCGATCTGTTGAATACGCTGGCGCTGATCGCACCGTTGCTGAACGCGATTCCCAACGTGGTGTTCTTTATCAAAGACGCCCAGGCCCGCTACCTGCTGGCCAACCTGACGCTGGCCAGGCGCTGCGGTTTCAAGACCGTCACACCGCTGCTGGGCAAGACGTCCGCCGACGTGTTTCCCGCGCAGCTCGGTTCCGGCTATACCGAGCAGGATCTGCGGGTGTTGCGCCACGGCGTGCTGATCCAGGATCAGCTGGAAATGCATCTGTACAACGGCCGTGAAACCGGCTGGTGCCTGACGCAAAAGCTGGCGCTGTACGACGCACAGGGAAAAGTCATCGGCATGGCGGGCATTTCCCACGACCTGCAGGAAGCCAGAGCCAATCACCCTGCTTATCAACGACTGGCGGCGATCGACGTGCACATCCGCCGCCACTACGCCAGGCCGATCGCGCTCGAGGAGTTGACGGCGCTGACCGGTTTGTCGGTGGCGCAGATCGAACGCTACTGTAAACGCATCTTCCACCTCACCCCGCGCCAGATGATCCACAAAGTACGGCTGGAAAAGGCCACGGAACTGCTGGCCGGCGATCTGCCGATCACCGACATCGCGCTGCAGTGCGGCTATACCGATCACAGCGCCTTCAGCCGTCAGTTCAAAGCGATGACCGGCTCCACGCCGCGCGATTTCCGTCTGACGCTTTCCGCTTAATGCGCTGATCTACCAGATTAAAAACATCTTCTCATGGCGCACCGGCGCCTGATTTTCGCATGCCCGCCTCTTGGCGCTACTGTGCCAATTTCGTCGTGGCAATCGGCGAAAAGCGTCAAGCCTCCCTGTGCAATACCGGTCAATCTGTCGGTGAGTTTCACCAACGGTTCACTTTTCATTAACACTTTCGAACGACAGGACAAACACCATGAGCCATAAAACCCTAAGCTGGAGCGGCGTATTCCCGGCGGTGACGACCCAGTTTCGCAACGATTTCACTCTGGATCTCGACGCTACCCATACGGTGATCAAAAACCTGGTGCGCGACGGCGTCTCCGGCCTGGTGGTATGCGGCACCGTCGGTGAAAACACCTCGATGACGGTGCAGGAAAAGCTGGCGGTGATCGAAGTGGCCAGAGACGCCGCCGACGGCAAAGTGCCGGTGATCGCCGGCATCGCCGAGTTCACCACCGCCTTCGCGCAGAACATGGCGCGCGAAGCGCAAAAGGCCGGCGTCGACGGCATTATGGTAATGCCGGCGCTGGTCTATTCCGCCAAGCCGCACGAAACCGCCGCGCACTTCCGCAGCGTCGCCGGCGCGACCGATCTGCCGATCATGGTCTACAACAACCCGCCGATTTACAAGAACGACGTCACGCCCGACATCCTGACCTCGCTGGTCGACTGCGAGAACATCGTGTGTTTCAAAGACTCGTCCGGCGACACACGCCGCTTTATCGATCTGCGCAACGCAGTCGGCGATCGCTTCGTGCTGTTCGCCGGGTTGGACGACGTGGTGCTGGAGAGCATCGCCGTTGGCGCACAAGGCTGGATCTCAGGCATGTCCAACGCCTTCCCGCGCGAAGGGGAAACCCTGTTCCGTCTGGCGAAGGAAAAACGCTATGAGGAGGCGTTGGCGCTGTACAGCTGGTTCATGCCGCTGCTGCATCTCGATGCCCGCCCCGATCTGGTGCAGTGCATCAAGCTGTGTGAACAGCGGGTCGGCCGCGGCAGCGCCGTCACTCGCCCACCGCGCCTGGCGCTGCAGGGTGAAACGCTCACCGAAATCAACGCCGTGATCGATAAAGCGCTGGCCACCCGCCCCGCGCTGCCGAACGTCGGTCTGTAACGCCTTCACCGCCCGGCCATGTCGGGCGTCACTCTTTTTCTACCGGGGGTACCGATGCCCAACGATCGCTACGCCGCCATCAGCGGCCAACACTTTATCGGCGGCCAGCGCCGCGCGGCGGAAGAAGCGGTGCTGCTGAGCCTGCGCGCCGAAGACGGTCAGCCGACCGGCTACCGTTTCCATCAGGCTACGGCGGAGGAAATCGCTGCCGCCGCCGAAGCCGCCTCAGCAGCCTTTGCGCCTTATTCGCAACTCAGCGCCGAGCGGCGCGCGAACTTTCTCGACGCCATCGCCGAGGAGCTGGATGCCTTGGATGAGGCCTTCTTCGCCTTCGCCACGCAGGAGACCGCCCTGCCGCCGGCGCGGTTGAGCGGCGAGCGCGCCAGAACCAGCGGCCAGATGCGGCTGTTCGCCACGCTGCTACGGCGCGGCGACGTCGAAGGTGTGCGCATCGACTGCGCATTGCCGCAGCGCTCCCCCCTGCCGCGTCCCGACCTGCGCCAATATCGCACGGCACTCGGTCCGGTGGCGGTGTTCGGCGCCAGCAACTTCCCGCTGGCCTTTTCCACCGCGGGCGGCGACACCGCCGCCGCGCTCGCCGCCGGTTGCCCGGTCGTGTTCAAGGCGCACAGCGGCCATATGATCACCGCTGAGCTGACCGCTCAGGCGATCGAGCGCGCGCGGCAACGCACGGGCATGCCCGCCGGCGTCTTCAACATGATCTTCGGCAACCGCGTGGGGGCCGGCCTGGTACAGCATCCGGCGATTCAGGCGGTGGGATTCACCGGCTCGTTGCAAGGCGGTCGGGCGTTGTTCGATCTGGCCATGCAACGCCCTCAGCCGATCCCGGTCTTCGCCGAAATGTCGAGCATCAACCCGGTGGTTATCCTGCCGCAGGCGCTGGCGCGGCGCGGCCAACGCATCGCGCAGGAACTGGTCTCTTCCTTCACACTCGGCTGCGGTCAGTTCTGCACCAAGCCCGGCGTGATCGTCGCGCTGCGCGGCGCCGCCTTCGAACAGTTGATCGAAACGATGAGTGCCCTGGTCAACGCCGCCGAACCGCAGCCAATGCTGAATGCCGGCACGCTGGAGCACTACCGCCACGGGCTGGCGGCCCTCGATGCGCACCCGGGCATGCGGCGTCTGGCGGGCCGAAGCGAAACGCCTCCTCATCGGGCAGCGGCGCAGCTGTATCGGGCCGAGGGCGCGTTGCTGCTGCAGGCCGACCCGCTGCTGCAACAGGAGGTATTCGGCCCGGTCAGCATTCTGGTGGCGGTGGATAACGAAGCGCAGCTGCATGCGACGCTGGCGGCCTTGCAAGGCCAGTTAACCGCCACGCTGCTGGCGGATGACGGCGATCTCGACATGGCAGCCGGGCTGACGACATTGCTGACGCGCAAAGCCGGTCGGGTGCTGTTCAACGGCTACCCGACCGGGGTAGAGGTGTGCGACGCCATGGTGCACGGCGGCCCTTACCCGGCGACCAGCGACGCGCGCGGCACCTCGGTAGGCACGTTGGCCATCGAGCGTTTTCTGCGGCCGATCTGTCTGCAAAACACCCCCGCGGCGCTGTTGCCGCCGCCGCTGCAGGACGCTAACCCGCTCAACCTGCTGCGGCTGGTGAACGGCGTTTATACCCGAGATCCCATAGTTTCACCTGCCCAACACCAGCCCGGCCGCATCTGCCAATAACAAAAGGGTCACACCATGACAACCCAAGGCAAATTCAAGAAGCAGCTTACGCTCACCGATCTGACGTTCATCGGTCTGGGCGCCATCTTCGGCTCCGGCTGGCTGTTCGCCGCCAGCCATGTCTCCTCCATCGCCGGCCCTGCCGGCATCTATTCCTGGCTGATCGGCGGCCTGGCGGTGTTGCTGCTCGGCATCGTCTACTGCGAGCTCGGCGCAGCCCTGCCGCGCGCCGGCGGCATCATTCGCTATCCGGTGTTCTCGCACGGCGAGTTGATGGGTTATCTGCTGGGGTTTATTACGTTGATCGCCTTCTCCAGCCTCATTGCCATCGAAGTCGTCGCCGCCCGACAGTACGCCGCCGCCTGGTTTCCGTTCCTCAGCCAGCCGGGTTCCGGCGACCCGACGCCGATCGGCTGGCTGGTGCAGCTGGCGCTGCTGTGCTTTTTCTTCGCGCTCAACTACTACAGCGTCAAAACCTTCGCCAAATCCAATAACCTGATCAGCGTGCTGAAGTTTCTGGTGCCGCTGTTGGTGATCGTGGTGCTGTTCGGCTTCTTCAAACCGGAAAACCTGCACAGCCAGGGCTTTGCCCCCTTCGGCTCCGCCGGGGTTGAAGCCGCCATTTCCGCCGGCGGCATCATCTTCGCCTACCTCGGTCTGACGCCGATCATCTCGGTCGCCAGCGAGGTGCAAAAACCGCAGCGCACCATCCCCATCGCGCTGATCCTGTCGGTCGTGTTGTCCACCATCATCTATGTGCTGCTGCAGATAGCCTTTCTCGGCAGTATCCCCAGCGAGATGCTGAGCGGCGGCTGGGCCGGCATCAGCCAACAGTTCTCCCTGCCGTTCCGCGATATCGCCATCACGTTGGGCATGGGATGGCTGGCGTTTTTGGTGGTCAGCGACGCGATCGTTTCGCCGAGCGGCACCGGCAACATCTACATGAACGCCACGCCTCGCGTGATCTACGGTTGGGCACGCGCCGGCACCTTCTTCAAGCTATTCACCCGGGTGGATGGCGAGTCCGGCATCCCGCGCCCGGCGCTGTGGCTGACCTTCGCCCTCTCGGTATTCTGGACGCTGCCGTTCCCGTCGTGGGAAAAACTGATCGGCGTGGTGTCCGCCGCGCTGGTGCTGAGCTACGCCATCGCGCCGGTCACCGCCGCCGGGCTGCGGCGCAATGCGCCCGATATGCCGCGTCCGTTCAGGGTGCGCGGTTTCTGCGTACTCGGCCCGCTGTCATTTATCATTTCGGCGCTGATCGTTTTCTGGTCCGGCTGGGATACCGTTTCCTGGCTGCTCGGTTTGCAGATCCTGATGTTCTTCATCTACATCCTGTTCAAGAATCAGGTGCCGACCCACGCCGTTAGTCTCAGGCAACAAATCTGGTCCTCGCTGTGGCTGATCGTCTTCTATGCGCTGGTGATCACGCTTTCCTATCTCAGCAGCTTCGGCGGCATCGGCGCCATTGCCCACCCGTGGGACACCCTCACCATGGCGGCGATCGCGCTGGCGATTTACTACTGGGGCGCCTATACCTGTTTACCCCAGGCCAATTTTATCGGCGATGAAGAAGAATGACCCCAGGGAGGAGATCAAGATGACAGCCATGCACGTTCTGTCGCTGGAACAGGCTTATCAACTGGCATTGCGCGCGCTGCGCAGCAACGGCTTCAATCAGGCGCACGCCGAAGCGGTAGCGCAAAATGTCACGCAAGGCGAACGCGACGGCTGCGCTTCGCACGGGCTGTATCGGCTGTTGGGCTGCGTGCGCTCACTGCAGGCGGGCAAAGTCTCCGCCGATGCCCAGCCCAGGTTGGTCGACCAGGCGCCGGCCATCTTGCGGGTCGACGCCGGCGGCGCCTTTTCGCTGTTGGCTTACCGCACCGCGCTGCCGGCCTTTATCGATAAGGTACGCGCCAACGGCATTGCCGCCCTGGCGATCAATCGCTGCGTGCATTTCTCTGCGCTGTGGGCCGACATCGAACCGCTGACCGAACAGGGGTTGGTGGCCCTGGCCTGCACGCCCAGCCACGCCTGGGTGACGCCGGCCGGCGGCTCGCGCCCGCTATTCGGCACCAACCCTATCGCCTTCGGCTGGCCGCGCTCGCAGCGGCCGCCGTTTCTGTTCGACATGGCCACCAGCGCGGCGGCGCGCGGCGAAATCGAGCTGCATCGCCGCGCCGGCACCCCGTTACCCGAAGGCTGGGGCATTGATAAAGCGGGCAACCCCTCCACCGACGCCGCCAGCGTGTTGGAGGGCGCAATGCTGACCTTCGGCGGACATAAAGGCTCGGCGCTGGCGGCGATGGTGGAACTGCTGGCCGGCCCGCTGATCGGCGATATGACCAGCAAAGAATCGCTGGCTTATGACGGCGGCACCGGTTCGTCGCCTTACGGCGGTGAGTTGATCATCGCATTGGATCCCGAACGTTTTCTCGGTGCGGATAAGGAGACGTATTTCGCCGCGGCGGAAACAATGTTTGCCGAGATGCAGGCGCAAGGCGCACGCATCCCCGGCGAACGGCGCTATCAGCGTCGCAGACAGAGCGAGCAGTCGGGGGTAGCGATTCCCGCAACGCTGTTCGATGAAATAGCGGCACTATGCCAATAAGCGCCGCTCTGGGCTCGCGATAAGCGTCATCGCGGGCCCGCCTTAATCAACCGGTCTGGACTAAATCGGTATGCAAACGCCGACGCCAGATCGGTTTTGTCGCCCATTTGCCGACATTCTTTTTATCCACCTTGCCCTGCTGCACGTTATGCCACATGCTCTCTTTCCACAGCATCGGGGCTTTGCCTTTCAACGTGGGCCTGACCTGCTTAATCACTCGCCGCAGGTGCTCCGCCTCTGCCCGCTTGATCTCCGGCGCATTGGTGGCCGGATCCAGCGCGCAGGCGGCGAACGGCGCCATGCAAAGATTGAGCACGTTAACCTGTTGCAGCGTCGAAAGTTGGTTGCCGCTCATCCCTTTGCCGGACCAATGCTCATACTTCTCCCCGGGATCATCCCCTTGCTGGCGATATTCGCTGCCCGGCCCTTCAACAATATTCCATCCTTGCCAGGTCACCAGCGTGTGCAGCCCATCGCGGTCATGCACATTTTTATCTTTAATCTGCTGAAGCACGCCCGCGTAATTTGGCACGCTGATCAACTGCATAAACTCTGCCAGCGCCTCCCAATGCTCTCCCGCCACTAAACCATTCCATACCGCGCGCAGGCAATTCCAGGGAATGGTGTGGTGCCAGGTTAATGTCACTGACGGCGTAGTGGGCGTATGCTGCCACTTGCCCGGTTCGGCACCTCGATCGCCCTTAATGATCCCGTTGGCCTCTAATGGCATGGCTGTCCCTCTTCTGGTCTGGCTGAGATGAAAACGTGTAAGGCCGGCAGACCGGATTACACCGATAAAACGTCAGCTAAAATCGTAGCAGTTCAGGCTGAGATGGCAAAAAAACACAAAGCGCGCTCTGCAACCGCAGAACGCGCCTGAAAACGGCGGGCTTGAGGGGGGTTATCTCACTACCATCACCGAGATGTTGGCATGGCGCACGATAGCGGCGGCGTTGGAGCCCAGCAGATAGGTTTTCACGCTCGGGCGACGCGAACCGATAATGATCAGATCGGCGTCGATCTCTTCCGCCAGTTCCAGCGCTTGATCGCGCGCCGAACCGAAGCTGACGGTGTAGTTGAGGCGATCCAACGGCAGATCGATCTCCGACATGATTTTCTTCAGCTTGTCCACCGCCTTCACTTCCGCCTGATTCTCAAACTCCTTGAGGCCAAATGAATAGGCGGTAACAAAGGCCGAAGCATCCGGCAATGCATGGAAGAAATGCACTTTAGCGCCGGACATCTTCGCCAAATATTCCACATGCTTCAGCGCATGTTCAGTCAACAGATCTTCTTCGATATCTATCGGCACCAAAATAGTCTTATACATATCACATCCTTTCTATGTAAAGCGGGTGCCTACAGAATACTGCCGCACACCAGCGCGGTGAACCGCTTTGTCGCACTTTTGTGATCGGGGG
This sequence comes from Serratia sp. BFP-2025, assembly GCF_050880365.1. NCBI lineage: Bacteria > Pseudomonadati > Pseudomonadota > Gammaproteobacteria > Enterobacterales > Yersiniaceae > Serratia > Serratia sp. BFP-2025. The sequence goes on from NZ_JBPAFV010000001.1 coordinate 2,265,537, forward strand.
TAAATACTGACAAGGACAATGTTTAATTTAACAAAATATAAACACCGCGCCGCTAACTGATAGGCGATTAATTATTTATTTCTCACCGTTAAATCAGCTGTAAATAAACCGCTTTGGCGGTGGCCGCGGTCTTATTGGCGACAGAAAGCTTTTTAATCGAGTTGCCGATATGGAAGTTGATCGTGCGTTCGCTCACCCCCATCAGCAACGCGATCTCTTCCGCCGTTTTCCCTTCGCTGCACCAACGCAAGATATCTTTCTCGCGCAGCGTCAGCACATCTTTTATCGCTTCGTCGTTCACCGATATCAACGCTTCACGCAGCGTTTTGTGGGCGGTTTGCGCCAGCCAAAGGAAAAACGTTTCGTTGGCCGCGCGCGCTTGCGGCGTTTGCTGCGGCAGCGTCTTGCCGGCAAAAGTCAGGATCCCGAGGCGACCATAGCAATCCTTGACCGACTGCGACCAACCGGTACACAGGCCAAACTGCGCCATACGCCGCCACATCGCCGGCCACTGGTGATAAAAGCTTTCGTCCCACTGAAACTGCAGCGTGGAATGGTGGGCGCGCTCGATGACCGGATCCTGCAAATAGGCCCGCTGCCGCCGATATTCCTCGAGATAGCTCGCAGGGATATTCCCCTCGATCAGCATTTTGGGCCGGCTGGCCGGGTAGCAGGAAAAAACGATGTAGGAGAAGTAATCAAACCCCAACGCCTCGGCGCAGGGCCCCAGCTGCGTCAGAAAACGTTCGCGATCGGTTAAGCTGCCAATCACCTCCGCCATGAGCCGTTGAGTGCGGGTATCCATAACGCGAGTTCTCCAGATAGCGATGCCGATTTATCGATAGGTCAGACTCACTATAGGATATCGCCGCCTGGCGTCAGTAGCCGTTTCATATAATAAAAAATACCAAGGCTATAACGAAAAAAGCTATTCTCCCGTTTATTGGCCTCAGAATACGCCTTTTTATTACGCTACACGGGAAAACTACGCGAATAGCATAAACCCTCCAGCGCGTAAACCTGTCATTTCTACCGTTAGACAGCCAACACACCGCCAATTACTTTCCTCACAGGCACCCGGTGCCGCCGTAAATCCAAAGAGATAATAAGCATTTGCGAATTTCGCATGGCATACAGTGACGGGGATTTTCTATGGCAGAACGTAATGCGGCAATTCAATCGGCTGCGATTATCGGCGCGGGAACGATGGGCAGAGGCATCGCTTATCTTTTCGCGCAAAAAGGCATTCGTACGGTGCTTTATAATCGCAACGGCAATACCCTCATTCAGGCTCGTGAATATATCGTGCAAGACCTGGACAAAAAGGTCGAACAGGGCAGGCTCGCGCCGCAGGATAAAGACGCGGTGCTGGCCAATCTGCAGTTCTCATCGGTGTTTGAAGCTATCGTCGACAGCGATTTGGTGCTCGAAACTATCGCCGAGCAAGAGCAAGCCAAACTCGAGGTGCTGGCCGCCATCGCTGCGGCGGTCAAACCCGACACGCTGATCGCCACCAATACGTCCTCATTGTCGCTCAATAAGCTGGCAACGGCGGTGACCCACAGCGAACGCTTTATCGGTTTGCACTTTTTCAACCCCGCACCGCTAATGAAGCTGATTGAAATCATTCCGGCCTACTTTACCGCCCAAGCCACCACTGAAACTTGCCGCCAACTGGTGGCGGCATTGGGGAAACGCGATGTCGTCTGCCAGGCTACGCCGGGGTTCATCGTCAACCGTATGGCCCGCCCCTACTACCTGGAAGGCTTTCGCCTGTTGGAAGAGCACGTGGCGCGCGCGCCGCAGATCGACCGCGCCCTCAAGGCCGGCGGACACTTTCGCATGGGGCCGCTCGAGCTGACCGATTTTATCGGCCAGGACATCAACTATCAGGTCAGCCGGCAAATTTGGCAGGACATGCAGTACGACCCGCGCTATACCCCCGGCCATCTGCAGCGTTCGCTGGTCGATGCCGGGCTGCTGGGGAAAAAGAACGGTCGCTCCTATTTTTCCGCCGAAGAAACCGCCCCGCCGGTTGAGGCCGCCGTCGAGGCGGATGTCGAGACGCTGCGCATTTACGGCGAACACCCTTTGTTTACCCTGCTGCAACAGCGAGCCGCACTGCAATGGCCGCAGTTGCGCGTAGAACAGCGGCCGGCCTTGTCGGGCCTGGGAGCGGCCATTCAGGTCAATGATGCTTTCACCGTCAGCGTCACCGATGGCCGCACGGCAAATCAGTTGGCCGAGCAGACGGCGGCGGACGCCTTTGTGGTCGATGTCGCCCTGAACTACGCCGACACGGCGTATCTGGTGGCGGCGCACAGCCGCCACGCCTCTGCGGCTAATAAGGCGTTGTTTTTACGCCTGCTGCACACCGCGCTTCCGCAGGTTGAATTTATCAAGGACTCCCCGGCGCTGATCGTCGCCCGCGTCCTCAGCAGCCTGATCAACGAGTCGGTGATCATGGTGGAAAGCGGCGTCTGCAGCCGGGAAGACATCGATGTCGCCGCCGTCGCCGGCGTGAACTACGCCGACGGCATTTTCGGCTGGCTCACTCGCCTGGGGGAGAAAAACGTCAGGACGACGCTGAGCAACCTGGCGCAGCTGCTGCACGCGGCCCGCTATGCGCCGCATTACACCCTTCTGCACGCCGCCCAACCGGCGCTGACCACCACGCCTTAAGGATCAACGATGAGCATTAAAGATGACGGTGTGTATCTGATCGACGGCACGCGCACGGCGATCGGCGCCTATGGCGGCAGCCTGGCGCAGACCCGCCCCGACGATATGGCGGCGACCATCATTCGCAGCCTGCTGCAGCGCCATCCGGCGGCAGAGGCGAGTCTGGACGAAGTGGTGCTGGGCTGCGCCAACCAGGCCGGTGAAGACAATCGCAACGTCGCCCGCATGGCGACGCTGCTTTCCGGGGTGGATCAGTCGGTGCCGGCCATTACCCTCAACCGCCTTTGCGCCTCCGGATTGGATGCGGTGATTTACGCCGCGGCGAAAATTCGCAGCGGCCTCAGCGAACTGATCCTGGCCGGCGGCGTGGAAAGCATGAGCCGCGCGCCCTATGTGCTGAGCAAAAGCGAAACGCCGTTCGATAAGGGGGTAAAGCTGTACGACACCACGCTGGGATGGCGCTTCGTTAACCCGCGTCTGGCGGAACGCTACGGCAGCGATCCGCTGGGCATCACGGCGGAAAACGTGGCCCAACAACAGCATATCTCACGCGAGGAACAGGATCTGTTCGCACTGGCCTCGCAGCAAAAGGCCCGCTGGGCGATCGACAGCGGCCGGTTGGCGCGGGAGATCACGCCGGTGGAAGTGCCGGCCGATCGTAAAACCACCCGCCTGTTCGCGCAGGATGAATTCCCCCGCCTCAGCACGCTGCAACAGCTGCAGGCATTGAAACCGGCGTTCTCCGCCGGCGGCTCGGTCACTGCCGGCAACGCTTCCGGCATCAACGACGGCGCCGCCGCACTGCTGCTGGCCTCCGGCCGCTACGTGAAACGCCAGGGGTGGCAACCGCTGGCGGAGATCGGCGACAGCGCGGCCGCCGGCGTTGCACCGGCGCTGATGGGGCTGGGGCCGATCGCCTCCACCGAGCGTTTGCTGCAGCGCGGCGGATTCACGTTGCACGACTTCGACATCATCGAGATTAACGAAGCGTTCGCCTCACAGGTGCTGGCGGCGCTGAAACACTGGCGCATCGACGCCAACGACGCACGCGTCAACCCGAACGGCGGCGCCATCGCACTCGGCCATCCGCTGGGGATGTCCGGCGCGCGTCTGGTGCTGTCGGCGGCGCTGGAATTACGCGATCGGCAGGCCGGCAATGCATTGGTGACGATGTGCGTCGGCGTCGGTCAGGGTCTGTCATTAAGCCTTAAAGCCGTTTAACACAAGGAATATGCTATGAGCGTACTGAACATTCTTGAAGAAAAGCTGGCAGAAACCAAAAGACAGGGGCGCTTTCGCGAGTTCCTCAATCTTGAGCGCGGCGTGCAGGACAAACCCTGGGCTACCCGTCACGGGCAACAAGGCGAGCGTCGTCTCAACGTCTGGTGCTCAAACGACTATCTGGCAATGAGCCACCATCCCAAGGTGCTGCTGGCCACCACCGACGCGGTTAACCGCGTCGGGCTGGGCACCTGCGGCGCCCGCAGCATTTCCGGCACCTCGGTTTATCACAGCGAGCTGGAAACGCTGCTGGCCAGCGCCTACGGCAAAGAGTCGGCGCTGCTGTTCACCACCGGTTTCGGCGCCAACGACGCCACCTTGTCCACCCTGTGCGACGCCATTCCCGATCTGATCGTGTTCTCCGACGAGCTGAATCACGCCTCGATGATTTATGGCATCCGCTACAGCAAAGCGGAGAAAAAAATCTTCCGCCACAACGACGTGGCGCACCTCGCCGAACTGCTGCAGGCCGCCGACCCGGCGCGGCCAAAGCTGATCGCCTTCGAGTCGCTGTATTCCATGGACGGTGACTTTGCTCCCCTGGCGCAGATCGTGGCGTTGGCGGAACAGTACCAGGCGCTGACCTATCTCGACGAGATCCACTCCGCCGGCGTGTACGGCGAAAGGGGATTGGGCTACGCCGAACAGCTGGGCCTATTGGATAAAATCACCATTATTCAGGGCGGATTCGGCAAGTCTTACGGCGCAGCGGGCGGTTATATCGCCGCGCCCCGCTCGGTGGTGGAGGCGGTGCGCAGCTGGGCGCCGGCATTCGTGTTCAGCACCTCGTCACCGGCGCCGGTGGTCGCTGCGGCGTTGGCCAGTTTCAAATACAACCTCGAGCATGACACCCAGCGCAAGCACCTGCTGGCGATCGTCGATCACCTGAAAACCGGCCTGCGCGCCGCCGGCATCCCGCTGGTATCGGCCGATAGTCATATCCTGCCGCTGTTGGTCGGCGATCCGCACCGCAACAAGCACATCAGTCAGGTGCTGCTCGACGAACATGATATCTACGTGCAGCCGGTCAATGCCCCGACGGTGCCCGCCGGCAGCGAGCGGCTGCGGGTGACGCCGACCTCGGCGCACTCCCATGCCGACGTGGAAACGTTTCTGGCGGCGCTGGGACGGGTTTGGGCGGCGAACGACCTGCGGAGGGCGGGATGAAGTTAGCGGATTATAACGGCCATCTGGTCACGCTCTGTTTGATGGCGACCGGCACCTTCGCCATCGGCACCGACGCCTTTATCGTCGCCGGCGTGCTCAGCGACATTTCCGAAACCTTTGCCGTCAGCCCCGCGCAAGCGGGGCAGTTGATATCGGTATTCGCGCTGGCTTATATGCTGTTCGCGCCGCTGACCGCCTGGCTGCTGGGCAACGTCAACCGCAAGCATATTCTGCAGTTGGCGCTGGTGCTGTTCATCGCCGGCAATCTGGCCTGCGCCTGGGCCACCAGCTACCTGCAGATCTCGTTAGGCAGAGTGTTGGCGGCATTGGGCGCGGCCTGCTATACGCCGCAGGCCGCCGCCGCCGCGGTGGGGTTGGTGACGGAAAAACGCCGCGGCCTGGCCATTTCCATCGTTTATGGCGGCATGACGCTAGCCATCGCGCTCGGCATCCCGTTCGGCACCTTTCTCGCCAAACTGATCGGCTGGCGCGAAATCTTCCTGTTCATCGCCCTGCTGGGAGTGATTGCGCTGCTCGGTCTTTCGCTGGCGCTGCGCGCCATTGCGCCGCCGGGCAAGCATTCGCTGAAAGAGCGGCTCGCCCCGCTGCGGCAAAAGGCGGTGCTGACCACGCTGCTGATCACCTTCTTTGCCGTTTGCTCGGAGCACATCGTCTACAGCTACGTCAGCGTATTATTGAAAAACACCCAGTTCGGCCCGGAGGCGATCCTGCCCCTCGCGCTGCTGGTATTCGGCATTGGCGCGGTGATCGGCAATTTTGCCTCCGGCGCGCTGACCGACGCCCTCGGCAGCAAATTCGTGCTGCTGTTTTCCGTGGCGATCCAGACGCTGTCCCTGTTTCTGCTGGCCTTTTATGTCACCTCGCCCTGGTGGGTGCTGGTCATCTTTCTGGTCTGGGGTATCACCGGCTGGATGTATCTGGTGCCGATCCAGCACCACTTGTTATCGCTGTCGAAACGCTTTGGCGCCTTGACCGTGTCGCTCAACAGCTCGGTGCTGTACGCCGGCATCGCGGCGGGCGGCATGCTGGGCGGCCTGACGCTCTACGCGCTGCCGGCCTATTATCTGCCGCTGTTTTCGCTGCCGCTCGGCGCCATCGCCCTGCTGCTGACGCTGTTCTTTTTCCGGGGAGAGGCCATCGATGAGTGAATCACCGCCGGTGCTTTATGAGCGCCACGGCGCGCAGGTTGCGGTCATCACCCTCAATCGGCCGGAAAAAAAGAACGCCATCAACCTGCAGATGGCCGAACTGATCCGCACCTACCTGCGCCAGGCGGACAGCGACGACTCGGTGCGCGCTATCGTCCTGGCCGGTCAACCGACGGTATTTTCCGCCGGCATGGATGTTAACGCCTTTCGTCAGGGCGAACTGCCCATCGTCACGCCGGAGGGATTTGGCGGGTTGATCCATGCGCAGATCGGCAAGGTGATCATCGCCGCCGTTGACGGTATCGCCTACGGCGGCGGCTTTGAGCTGGCGCTGGCGTGCGATCTGATCGTCGCCGGGTGCGATGCGCGCTTCAGCTTTCCCGAGACCGGGCTTGGGTTAGTCGCCGCCCAGGGAGGATGCGCCCGCTTGCCGACGCGAGTTTCGCCCTACGTGGCGCTGGATTGGCTGCTGACCGGCAGAACCGTCAGCGCACAGGAAGCGTTGTCACACGGCGCCATTTCCCGCATCAGCGCAAGTTCGGCCCGGGAAGAAGCGTTGCGCATCGCCGAGCAGATCGCCGGGAAAGACCGTGACGCCAGCCTGGCCGTCAAGGCCATCGTGCGCCAGGGGCTGACGCAGCGCGAAGCGCCATCGTTCGACTTTCAACAAGCGCCGGTCGAGCGCCTGCGCCAGGCGGCCGCCCGGCGTTAATCCTCCTTGCCGGCTCGCCTGAGTCGGCATGTCCCGCCTCTCCTCCACAGCTCATTTTACGCAGCCCATCTCTCGACGCTAAGCTACACTGCCCGTTGCCCTAATGCGCTGATAAGGAAAAACAATGCGCCATTTGCCTCTGTTGACCCCCAGGCTGATCCTGCGCCCGTTCACGGCCGACGATCTGCCCCATTTTACCGCTTACCGCAATCATCCCGACGTGGCGCGCTACCAGAGCTGGAGCGACTACAACGCGGCGGACGCCCAGGCCTTCTTCGAACAGCAGCAGCAGCTCCCCTTCAACCGCGACGACAGCTGGTTTCAACTGGCGGTCGAACGCCGCGAGGACGGCACCTTGCTGGGCGATGTCGCAGTGCATTTTTTCGATGAGGGACGCCAGGCAGAGCTGGGCGTGACCTTCGATCCCGCTCATCAGCGGCAAGGTCAGGCGCGCGAGGCGCTGAGCGCCGCCATCGCCCTGCTGTTCGGGCCGCTGGCGAAGCACCGCATTACCGCCGTGGTGGACGCGCGAAATCTTCGCGCCGCCGCGCTGTTCAGCAAGCTGGGTTTTCGTCGTGAAGCCTGTTGGCGGCAAAACGTGTTTTTCAAAGGCGCATGGGGCGACGAATTCGGTTTCGCTCTGCTGCAAAGCGAATGGCGGGAAGCTGCAAAACATGAAGCTGCTGAATAAATACCTTGGGCAATACCAGTTCTCGGAGCGGCACGCGATCGCCATCGCCGCGCCGCAGGCCCGGGTCCTGGCGGCCGTGGCCGCTTACGATCCCAAGCACGATCGCTTTTTCCGCAGCATGATAGCGCTGCGCGAATTACCCGCGCGTCTGATGCCACGCAATAAACCCAGCCCGCCGCCGTTTGGCCTGCATAACTTTTGCCTGCTCGAGCAAGATGAAGGCGCGTTGGTCTATGGCCTGATCGGCCGCTTTTGGCAGGCCGAATACGGCCTGAAACAGGTCGCTGACGGGCCGGAATTTCTGGCCTTCGCACAGCCCGGCGTCGCCAAACTGGCGCTGGGCTATGCCGTGAGCCCGCTGCCGGACGGCCGTTGCCGTCTGGTGACGGAAACGCGCATCTTCTGCCCCGACGACGCCAGCCGGCGGCGGTTTACTCCCTACTGGTATACCATTCGCCTGGTCAGCGGGTTGATACGCCGCCGCATGTTGCGCGCCATCAAAACCGCCAGCGAGGTCATGCCGCACAACCATTCATAGTGCGAATGTGTTTAGGAGCATTCTCAAAGCATAACGCGATCAGAAAGGTTATTTATTAACCACTACAACATGCATTGAGAAGCCATTAGCCCCGCCCCCCTGCGGGGCTTTTTTCATCTAGCCGTCGTTTAGGCCCGGAAATACCTGCATAAACAGGAAGGTGCAAGGCTTGCGCTGATGCTGATTGATCTGCGGCACCAGCCGGGTGAAATGCTCGGTTTGGCAATGCACATCCAGAGCGGCGCGGTCCGGCCAGCTTTCGATAAAAATAAAATGCCCGGGATCCTGCTGATCGATGCACAGGTCATAACTGATGCACAGCGGCTCCTGTCGGGTTTTTTCCACCAGCTCACGATACCAGGGCATGACGGTTTCAATGTGTTCCGGATGAATAAAATCTTCAGCAATGACCTTAAGCATGTCGCACTCCTGCATTCCGTTTTGTCGTGCTTCACCTTATCTTTCTCCTTCTCGAGAAGAAAGCGACGCTCTCCAGGCCTCTAACCGAGTTCTCAATTCGGTGATAGCGCACACAGATCTCGATCAAAGCGCTTGAACACGCCACAGCCCTGTGTGAACTTTTGATTAACAAAAAAGCAACACACCATTCACTAGGGTGATGTCTGCTGCGATATGCCGACGCACTGCGCGGCGTTTTTTCGCCGTTAAAGGCCTGACCATTAGTCCTTTAGACCTTTAAAGGAACGAAAAAAATCCGATGTCATCGGCGACGGCGCCAGACGGTCTTGTGACCGACGTTTGTCATTCTCAGAAGAGAGGTTAACGCCAGTGAATCACGCCACCTATGCCGCCCCTGCGCTCAATGCCGCCATCCGCAAAACCTGGCGCAGACTGGTGCCATTGATGTTCGCCATGTATTTCATCGCCTTTATCGACAGGGTTAACGTCGGTTTTGCCAAAGACGCAATGGCCATCGATATCGCACTGTCGCAATCCGCCTTTGCCCTGGGCGCCGGGATATTCTTTGCCGCCTATGCGCTGTTCGGCATCCCTGCCAACCTGTTGATGAATCGCTGGGGCGCCAAACGCTGGCTTAGCGCCACCACCGCGCTGTGGGGCGCGTTATCGGCCTGCACCGGGCTGGTGACCAACGAACAGCAATTTATCGTCCTGCGGTTTCTGCTGGGGATCGCCGAAGCCGGCTTTTACCCCGGCATCCTGCTGCTGGCGTCGATCTATTTTCCCAATAAGGTTCGCGCCTCGGTGATTGGCATTTTCGTGCTCGGCGTGCCGGCGGCGCTGACGCTTGGTTCACCGCTGTCGGGGGCATTGCTGGAGATGCACGGCGTATTGGGTAAACCCGGCTGGTTCTGGATGTTTGTGTTGGAAGGGTTGCCGGCCGTCGTCCTCGGCGTTTTCGCCTTTTTCTATCTCGACGATAATCCACGGCAGGCGCGCTTTCTGAACGAGGAAGAACGCACAGCGCTGGTGGCACAATTGGCCGATGAACAGCAGCAGACCGAAACCAGCAGCGTCAAAGCGGCGATGAGCAGCGGCAAAGTTTGGCATCTGGCGTTGATCTACGGCACCCTGCAGATCGGCGTATACGGCCTGATGTTTTTCCTGCCGTCGCAGGTCGCCTCGCTGATGGGCACCCATCTTGGCTTCAAGGCCTCGCTGGTGGCCGCCATTCCCTGGGCATTCTCCGCGCTGGGCGTCTATTTCCTGCCGCGCTATGCCGACAGAAAAACCGCCAGACGATTACCGATCGCCGTCGGCTGCATGGTAGCGGCAGCGCTGGGTTTGGTGGTCTCTTCCTATGCCGGCCCTTTGCTCGCTATCGTCGCCCTGAGCTGTTGCGCAGTGAGTTTCCTGGCGGTACAGCCGATTTTCTGGACGTTTCCCGCCCAGGTGCTGACCGGCCCGGCGCTGGCGGCCGGCATCGGTTTTTGCACCACGCTCGGCGCCGCATTCAGCTTTTTAGCTCCGCTTATCCGCACCGAGGCGGAACAGCGCTTCAACAGCCCGCATGCCGGGCCGCTGGTGCTGGCCGCCTTTTCACTGCTGTGCGCCGCACTATTATGGGCGCTCAAACATCGGCGTGCCGACGTGAGCAAACCAGATGCAGAGATTGCCGGATAGCGGCGCGTTATTTAGCCATTATTGAACCTGCAAATGTGACACTGACACTCAGCCTCCTCACTCGCAGGTGTTAAATGGATGAATTGACGCACATTATCGCTAAGTACAGCCCGGACCCGGAGATATTGCTGCTGCTGATTTTCCTGTTTGCGCTGGGTAAATCCGTGATCGTAGTGTCTTCCGTCTTGCCACCCGCCTCGGTCACGCTGCTGATGGGCATCGTGGCGGGCAAGCATGCGTTGCCCATCGGCGCGGTTTGGGCGGCCATCGCCCTCGGCGCCGCGTTGGGATCGATTCTGTCGTTCCACTGCGGCACGATGCTATGCCGCCAAGATCTTGGCCGCCGGCTGCCGGCGCGCTTTCACGCTCCGCTGCGTAAAGCGCAAAGCGCCTTGCAACAACGCGGGCTACCGCTGCTGTTCGCCTCGCGTTTTCTGGCGGTGATGCGTTACACCGTGCCGCTGATGGCCGGCATGTTGCAACTGCCGGCGCGGCGCGTCTATGCCACCGCCGCGCTCTCGGCCGCCGTCTGGGCACTGCTTTTGATGTCGGCTGCGCATTTATTCCCCGTTTCCTGACCTGAAAGATTCTTGGGCAAATGGCCCGCCCCTACGCCGACGTTGCGCCAGCGCACAGCCTTCCTTGCCGTATAAAGTCCGGTGCAACATTGCAGTTTGCGCCAGATCACCTTTCTGAACATCAGTCGAAAAATGCGAATTTTTTTGCAGAATGCGCGCTTAAAACGGCGCAATGCGGGAAGAAACGAAGAAAAGTCTGAGCGTAACACGCTGATTTGGTTGGTGGGTCGTACAGGGTTCGAACCTGTGACCAATTGATTAAGAGTCAACTGCTCTACCGACTGAGCTAACGACCCAACGAGGTGAATTGTCCTCCTCGTCGGAGGCGCTGTCAAACGCTTACACACATTACTTTTTCTCATGCGAAATTTACAACCCTTTGTTTAATCAACGAGATAAGCCGCATAAGGTCTGTTAATCCCCTCTTTTGAAGAGTAATCTTCCGCTCCCTGAACGTCCGATTTGCCTCCTCCGTGTAAAGATTGATCGACTTTTATCTCGCGTATAAATGTTGTAAACATGTTGCACAAAGGTGGCGTTATTGCACTACCTTACTAAAGCCGGACCAACCGGATAAATGTATAAAAAAGAGCCACTTCAGAGCTCGCGACTTCACTAATGACAGGTAAAACAGGACATCATCAGATGGTAGATCACTCTAAAATAGCGACTGAAGCGACGCCCGCCTCAGAAGATCATCTACGGCGAAACCTCACTAACCGACATATTCAACTGATCGCCATCGGCGGCGCCATCGGCACCGGCCTGTTTATGGGTTCCGGTAAAACCATCAGCCTGGCCGGCCCCTCGATCATCTTCGTGTACATGATCATCGGCTTTATGCTGTTCTTCGTGATGCGCGCCATGGGCGAGCTGCTGCTGTCCAACCTGGAGTACAAATCCTTCAGCGATTTCGCCGCGGACCTGCTCGGCCCGTGGGCCGGTTTCTTCACCGGCTGGACCTACTGGTTCTGTTGGGTGGTGACCGGCATCGCCGACGTCGTGGCGATCACCGCCTACGCCCAGTTCTGGTTCCCGGGACTCTCCCAGTGGATCGCTTCACTGCTGTGCGTGCTGTTGCTGCTCGGCCTTAATCTGGCGACGGTGAAGATGTTCGGCGAAATGGAGTTTTGGTTTGCGATGATCAAAATCGTCGCCATCGTCGGGCTGATCGTCGCCGGGCTGGTGATGATCGCCATGCAGTTCCAGTCGCCGACCGGTACCGTGGCCTCATTCACCCATCTGTGGAATGACGGCGGCATGTTCCCTAAAGGCATCAGCGGCTTCTTCGCCGGCTTCCAGATCGCCGTATTCGCCTTCGTCGGCATTGAGCTGGTGGGCACCACCGCCGCGGAAACCAAGGATCCTGAGAAGTCGCTGCCGCGCGCCATCAACTCGATTCCGATCCGCATCATCATGTTCTACGTGTTCGCCCTGATCGTTATCATGTCGGTGACACCATGGAACTCCGTGGTGCCTGACAAGAGCCCGTTCGTTGAACTGTTCGTGCTGATCGGCCTGCCGGCCGCGGCCAGCGTAATCAACTTCGTGGTGCTGACCTCCGCCGCCTCCTCCGCCAACAGCGGGGTGTTCTCTACCAGCCGCATGTTGTTCGGGCTGGCGCAGGAAGGCGACGCGCCGAAGTCGTTCGCCAACCTATCCAAGCGCGCGGTGCCGGCCAACGGCCTCACCTTCTCCTGCATCTGCCTGCTGGGCGGGGTGGTGCTGATTTACCTGATCCCGAACGTGATGACGGTCTTCACCCTGGTGACCACCGTGTCGGCAATTCTGTTCATGTTCGTCTGGACTATCATCCTGTGTTCGTACCTGGTCTACCGTAAACAGCGCCCGGCGCTGCACCAGAAATCGATCTACAAAATGCCTGCCGGCAAACTGATGTGCTGGGTGTGCATGGCGTTCTTCGTGTTCGTGCTGGTGCTGCTGTCGCTGCGCGAAGACACCCGCCAGGCGCTGATCGTCACCCCGCTGTGGTTCATCGTGCTCGGCCTGTCTTACGTGTTCCTGCGCAAGAAGAAAACCGCTTGATGTAAAAAGGGGCGGATATCGCCGCCCCTTTGTTCTTTCTGTGTCTCGGCGCTAGTCCGCTTCCGTCGCCACCGCCGCTTTCCCCTTGCGCCGCACGCGCAGCTCGCTGACCACCACCCCGATCACGATCAACGCGCCGCCCAATAACGCCACACCCGGCAAACGCTCACCGGCCAACCGCCCGACGATGCCCGCCCAGACCGGTTCGCCGGCGTAAATCACCGTGGCCCGCGTCGGCGAAACGCTGCGCTGCGCCCAGTTCATGGTCAGTTGAATCAACGCGCTGGCCAGCCCCAGCCCAATGGCGCTGTACAGCAGGTAATCCGAATACGGCGGCGGCGATTCACCGGTCGGCGCCATCATCAAGAATGAGGCCAGCGAGGCGGTCGCCAGCTGTACGATGGTCACCCGGCGGATATTCACCTTGCCGGCAAAGGCGCCGATCAGGATGATCTCCGCCGCCATGCCAAGGGTGCCGGCCAGCGTCAGAATTTCGCCGAGGCTCAGCGCCATGTCGGTGCTGCTCGGCGCTGCCAGCAGCATCAGCCCGGTAAAGGCCAGCAGAATGCCGATCCACGACATGATGCCGGGGAATCGCCCCAGCACCAGCCATTGCAACAGCGGTACGATCGGCACATACATGGCGGTGATGAACGCCGACTGGCTGCTGGTGATGGTCTGCAGGCCGACGGTTTGCATGCTGTAGCCAAACATGATCGCCAGCCCGATCAGCCCGCCCGCCTTCAGTTCATACAGCGTCAGGCCGCGCAGCACGCGCAGCGAAAACAGCGTCAGCGCCAGCGTGGCGGTGGCGAAACGCAGACCGACGAAAAAGAACGGCCCGCTGACCTGCATCGCGTGATGCACCGCCAAAAAGGTGCCGCCCCAGATCATGGTGATGAAAATCAACACCGCTTCCGGCAACCTGATTTGCGGAACCACGGCGGAAATAAAGGATTTTTTTGCTGCTGACACCGGCTTGCCCTTCCTGCTGAGTGCAATATAATGCACAGATCCTGCCAGTATGAGATAAAGTCCGGCGATGAGCAATACGGTGCATAACGCGAAAACCGATCCTCCGAAAGTGCTGCAGTACCTGAGCAGCAATCTGCGCGGCTACCGCCAACAGGCGGGCCTGAGCCAAGTGGCGTTGGCCGAGCTTTCCGGCGTCAGCCGCCGCATGCTGGCGGGCATCGAGGCCGGCGATCGCAACGTCAGCCTGGCAGTGCTCGACAAGATCGCCGCCGCCCTGGCGATTTCCTTTACCGATCTGATCCAGGCGCCGGAAGCGCGCGGCAGCCATCTGGTAGGGGAACTGGCCTGGCAAGGCGCGCAGTCCGGCAGCCAGGCGCTGTTCGCCGCCAGCGTGCCGGCGCGCCAACGGGCCGAGCTGTGGGAATGGACGCTGATGCCGGGCGAGCGCTATGACTCGGCGCCGGACGCCGAAGGCTGGAGCGAGATGATCTATGTGATTGCCGGCACCCTGACGCTGGAGCTGGAACAAGGCACGCTGACCCTTTCCGCCGGCGCCGCGCAAACCTTCAACAGCGATCAACGCTACGCTTACGCCAATCTCGGCGACCTGCCCCTGCGCTTTATCCGCAACGTCGCCTTCTGACTGCCCGCCAGCCTGCGCCGGCGGCGGATGTCGTGCCGCTGTCGTGCCGCTGTCGTGGCGCCGTCACCCCGCACGCCCTACACTGGATGACAGTGACAGTGACAGTGACAGTGACAGTGAACTCGGGAGTGCATCATGCAAAAGTACCGCATCAGGCCATTACGTCTGGAAAAGGGCTGGTCGCAGGAGCAGCTGGCGACCATTGCCGGTCTCAGCACCCGCACCGTACAGCGGATTGAAAACGGCGAGCAGGCCAGCCTGGAAACCTTGACCGCGATCGCCGCCGCGCTGGGGGTGCAGGTCAGCGATCTCACCTCACCGCCGCAGGCGGAAACGCCGAGTGAGGTAGATGAAGAGCAGCGCATTCGTCGCCAGGTCGCGGCAGAAGGCAAACTGCTGAGCATGGCGGTGCGTTTCGCCGTGATTGGCGCGCTGCTGTTCGCCATCAACGAGTTGACTCACCCGCAGTACCTCTGGTCGCTGTGGGCGATCGGCGGCATGAGCCTCGCGCTGGTCATGCGGGCGGTGCGTACCTTGCTGCTGCGCAATGTCTTCAGCCGCTGGCAGGAACAGCGGCTGGCGCAAAAACTCAGGCGCCTGCCGTAAACGTCAGCCACTCCGCCAGCCGGGCCAGCGCACTGCCCGGCACGATCGGCTGCGGCGACAACAGGTAATAGCCGCTGCCGTCGGGCGTGAAACCGAACGGCGCGCTCAGCAAACCGGCGGCCAGATCGTCTCGCACCTGCAGCCACGGGCCGATAGCGATGCCAAGACCGGCTACCGCCGCCTGCAGGCTGAAATAGAAATGATCGAAACGCTGCTCCGGATGCCCCGCCAACGTCACCCTCTGCCGCTGCGCCCAGTGCCGCCAGGCATCCGGCCGGGTGGCGGCATGCAGCAATTTGGCGTCGGGCCGCAGGTTCTGCCTGCCGTCCACGCTGGCCGTCAGCCTCGTCAGCGCTTCGGGTTGGCACACCGGCCCGACTTTCTCATCAAACAGCGCCAGGCTATGCACCTGCTTTCCCCAATCAAAGTCATTGCGCCTGATCGCCGCCGTAATGCCGTCATGGAACGAAAACGGCCCGCCGCCGGCCACCAGCTGTAAGTTGATATCCGGGTGCGCCTGTTGAAAAGCCGGCAGGCGCGGGATCAGCCAGCGCATCAGTAAGGTCGGCTCACAGGACAACACCAACGGCGCATTGAGCGCCTGCTGGCGCAGCTCCAGCGCCGTAGCATCCAAAATGCCGAATGCCTGCTGCGTCGCCTGAAACAGCTTGCGCCCCGCCGCCGTGAGCCGAACCCGCCGATGGCGGCGCTCAAACAGCGCCACGCCCAGCTCCTCTTCCAGCGCCCGCACCGCCCGGCTGACCGCGCCATGCGTCAAATTCAGCCCCTGTGCCGCCTGCGTGAAACTTTCCAGCCGCGCGGCGGCTTCAAAACAGCGCAGACCGCCCAGCGGCAGCGGCCTGCGGGTTTTGCGTGAGTTTTTCTCACCGATACCGTCACTATTCATCGTTTGTCACCGAGGGAAATTACTCTTATAAATCAGTCACTCTATCGAGAAACATCGCAAGGATAACTATGACTGAACTCATCGCTGTCGTCACCATTACTTTACTCGCTGTAATCAGCCCGGGGCCGGATTTCGCCATGGTCTCGCGCAACAGCCTATTGCTTTCGCGCCGCGCCGGCGTCTTGACCGCCTGCGGCATCGGCGCCGGCGTGCTGATCCATGTCAGCTATACGCTGATTGGCGTCGGCGTGTTGATTCAACAGTCGCCCTGGCTGTTTAACCTGCTTAAAGGCATCGGCGCCGCCTATCTGATCTATCTCGGTTTTACGTTGCTGCGCAACGCGGCGCATCATGACGCCGCGCCCACCACGACACCGGCCGCCATCAGCGATTTCGCGGCGCTGAAAACCGGTTTTTTAACCAATGCGCTGAATCCGAAAACCACCATCTTCGTCGTCAGCCTGTTCATGCAGGTGGTTTCTCCGCACACCCCGCTCGGCGTGCAAATTGGCTATGGTCTTTTTATCGCCGCCGTCCATATCTTCTGGTTTGCCGCCGTCGCGCTGCTATTTTCTGCGCCGGGGGTCAATGCGCGCTTTTTGCGTTTGCGCCGCGGCATCGATCGCACCTTTGGCGGGCTGCTGATCGCCTTTGGCGCCCTGCTGGCGATCGCCGGCATCAAGTAACGCCGCGACGCCAAGTTCGTCATTCGCTTCTATGCTTATCAGGGGTTTTTGTTAATCATCTGAGAGGGAGTACGGAACATGACGAAACTGTTGGTGCTTTATTACTCAATGTACGGCCACATCGAACGCCTGGCGCAGGCGGTGGCCGAAGGGGCAAATCGGGTCGATAACGTGGACGTGACGATTAAACGCGTGCCGGAAACCATGACGCCGGAAGCCTTCGCCAAGGCCGGAGGCAAGCAGCACCAGCAGGCGCCGGTCGCCACCCCGCAAGAGCTGGCGGACTATGACGGCATTATCTTCGGCACGCCGACCCGCTTCGGCAATATGGCCGGACAGATGCGCACCTTCCTCGATCAGACCGGCGGCCTGTGGGCGTCCGGCGCGCTGTACGGCAAGGTGGGCAGCGTCTTCTCCTCCACCGGCACCGGCGGCGGCCAGGAACAGACCATCAGTTCGACCTGGACCACGCTGGCGCACCACGGCTTCATCATCGTACCGATCGGCTATGCGACGCAGGAGCTGTTTGACGTTTCGCAGGTGCGCGGTGGCACCCCATACGGCGCCACCACCATCGCCGGCGCCGACGGTTCGCGGCAGCCGAGCAACGAAGAGCTGACCATCGCCCGCTATCAGGGCGAGCACGTGGCGAAAATCACCGCCAAGCTGAAAAGTTAAGCGCCCTCCCGCACCCTTGATTCAAAGGGCCGCGCATTCGCACGGCCCCATCTTGTTGCCGACCCGCCGCAAGGTTAGAATGCCCCTCCCCCGGCCATTCAGCGTCTGAAGGCCAGGCCCGAATTCGTTCTGCCCGTCGCTCATCGGCTTTCAGCCTGAGGACGGGCGTTCTGTTTTTTGCGCACAGCGAAGGGAATAAGTCAGTGTCTAAAGATTTTGATGAACTAATAAGAGACATGGATCTTATTATTGAAAATGTAGACAGCTTCAAAGCTCTGGCTCCGCGCGCGCCCGAGCCGGCTCCGGCCCCGCCGCCGCCGGTTCATCATTACGACTCGTTCTGCGAAAACATCGCGTTGAAAGTGGTATTGAAGGTGCTGCTGTCTTCGGTAGACAAGATAGTCAAAGTGCAGATCGCCAACAAGGTCGAGCAGGAGATCGCCCAGATCGAACAGCAGGTGGTGCGCGCCGGCGGCGGCCCGGTGTCGCCGGACGATCTGGCGCAAATGACGCACTATGTGCGCCGCACGGTCAACGATCTGCTGGAATAGCGTTCTCCCCCTCCACGCCATGCTTATTCGGCGATATGAATTTTTACGTTATTTTTATATCGCCTGCTTTATGCTTGATACACTTCAATAAATTGACGCATCGTCGGCGGGCACTCCGAGCAACAGCATGGTCAAAACCAAACAAATCCTGGTCGTTATTCATCTTTGCAGCTTTTTAGTCCTCCTTTACAGCCTTTCAATGATCCCGCCCCTGTTGATGGGCCTGCTGTATAAAGAAAAAAGCGCCTTCTCGTTTTTCTATACCCTGGTACTCGCCGCCACGCTAGGCGGATTGGGCTGGTTCAGCACCCGGCAGTCGAAAGTGCAGCTGCGCACCCAGGACGGTTTCCTGATCATCGTCATGTTTTGGCTGTTGTTTTCCGCAATCAGCGCCCTGCCGCTGTGGCTGGATGACACGCTGAACGTCCGCCTGGTGGACGCGATGTTCGAGGGCGTCTCCGGCATCACCACCACCGGCGCTTCGGTGCTGAACGACGTCTCCAACGTCCCCAAATCATTCCTCTACTATCGCTCGCAGCTCAATTTTATCGGCGGTCTGGGGGTTATCGTGTTGGCGGTGGCCGTGCTGCCGCTGCTGGGCATCGGCGGCGCCAAACTTTATCAATCGGAAATGCCCGGCCCATTCAAAGAGGAGCGCCTGACGCCGCGGCTGGCCGACACCTCGAAAAACCTGTGGCTGATCTACCTTGGCCTGGGGCTGGCCTGCACCGTCGCCTTCCGCCTGGCGGGCATGCCGTGGTTCGATGCCTTGTGTCACGGCATCTCTACCGTCTCGCTCGGCGGATTTTCCACCCGCAACGAAAGCCTGGGGTACTATGACAGTTCGGCGGTGGAAATGGTCGGCGGCATTTTCTCTGTTCTGGCGGCGGTGAACTTCACGCTCTATTTCGTCGCCGTCGGCCGCCGCAGCCTGAAACCGCTGTACCGGAACCCCGAGCTGCGCTTTTTCCTGTTGGTGCTGGCCATCGTCGTGGCTATCGTGTGCATCGAGCTGTATCGTTCGGGCATGTACGGGGTCAAGGACGCCTTCGTGCACGGTTTTTTCCTCACCAGTTCGATGATGACCGATAACGGTCTGGCCATCGCCGATTACACCAAAATTCCGTCCCACACCATCATGCTGCTGCTGGCGGCGAGCTTTTTCGGCGGCTGCGTCGGGTCCACCTGCGGCGGCATTAAAGCACTGCGTTTTCTGATCATGTACAAGCAAAGCCGGCTCGAGATCAACCAACTGGTGCATCCTAACGCCTTGTACACCATCAAGGTCGGCAATGCGCCGATCCAGGATCGGATGCTGCGCTCGGTTTGGAGCTTTTTCTTCCTCTACGTGTTGTTCACCTGCCTGTTTATCTGGCTGCTGAATCTGATGGGCTATGATCTGGTCACCGCTTTCGCCACCGTCGCCGCCTGCATCAACAATATGGGGCTGGGATATGGAGAAACCGCCGCCGGCTTCGGCACGTTGAACGACGCGGCGAAATGGCTGATGTGCGCCGCCATGCTGCTTGGCCGCCTCGAGATCTACCCGATGCTGATCCTTTGTTCACGCGCGTTTTGGCGTTTTTAAGCGGACAAACCCGGCATGAAGCCGCCGTTTCGCTCGGTTATCGCTGACACATTCACAACACACATATGTTGCATTGTTGTATTCGTTTCACTGCGATAAGTTTAATTCACTGTAAATATATACAGTACATTTTAACTTATTGAGGATATGAATATGCGCTTTAACAACAAGATGTTGGCCCTGGTCGCCCTGCTGTTCGCCGCACAGGCGTCGGCCGACACGCTCGAATCCATCGACAACTGCGCGGTCGGCTGCCCGACCGGCGGCAGCAGCAACGTGTCGATCGTGCGTCATGCTTATACATTGAATAACAACAGCACCACCAAGTTCGCCAACTGGGTGGCCTATCACATCACCAAAGACACGCCAGCCAGCGGCAAGACGCGCAACTGGAAAACCGATCCGGCGCTCAATCCGGCGGATACCCTGGCGCCCGCCGATTACACCGGCGCCAACGCGGCGCTGAAGGTCGATCGCGGCCATCAGGCACCGCTGGCTTCTCTGGCAGGCGTTTCCGACTGGGAATCGCTGAACTATCTGTCCAACATCACGCCGCAAAAGTCCGATCTGAACCAGGGCGCCTGGGCACGGCTGGAAGACCAGGAACGCAAGCTGATCGATCGCGCCGACATCTCTTCGGTCTATACCGTGACCGGACCGCTGTATGAACGCGATATGGGCAAACTGCCGGGCACCCAGAAAGCGCACACCATCCCCAGCGCCTACTGGAAGGTGATTTTTATCAACAACAGCCCGGCGGTAAACCACTACGCCGCCTTCCTGTTCGACCAGAACACGCCGAAGGGCGCCGATTTCTGCCAATTCCGCGTGACGGTCGACGAAATTGAGAAACGCACCGGTCTGATCATCTGGGCCGGCCTGCCGGACGACGTGCAGGCTTCGCTGAAGAGCAAACCCGGCGTGCTGCCGGAGTTGATGGGCTGCAAAAACTGACGAAAAAACCCGCCGAGGCGGGTTTATTTTTCACGCGGGCGCCGGCGGCTTACTCCGTCAGCGCCTTTTGCGCAGCGGCCAACTCGCGCTGACGAGGTGAGGCTACCGCGTGGTCGCGCGCCAGCAACGTATACACCGTCGGCAACACGAACAGGGTAAACAGCGTGCCCACCAGCATGCCGGATACGATCACCAAGCCCAGACCGAAGCGGCTGGCGGCGCCGGCGCCGCTGGCGAACAGCAGCGGGATCAGGCCGAACACCATCGCCCCGGTGGTCATCAGCACCGGCCGCAGACGAATTTGCGCCGCCTGCAAAATCGCGGCACGCCGCGCCAGCCCCTGATGCATCTGCAGCTCGTTGGCGAACTCCACCATCAAAATGCCGTGCTTGCTGATAAGCCCGATCAGGGTCACCAGCCCGACCTGGGTATAGATATTCATCGTCGCGTAGCCCAGCGCCAGCGGCAGCAAGGCGCCGCAGATCGACAGCGGCACGGTGATCAGAATGATCAGCGGATCCTTCAGGCTCTCGTACTGCGCCGCCAGCACCAGGTAGATGATGACCAGCGCCGCCAGGAACGCGAACGCCAGCGCGCTGCCTTCCTGGGTATACTGGCGCGAATCCCCCTGCCAATCGTGGCTGAATTCGGCCGGCAGCGCATTCGCCTGCCGTTCGAGGAACGCTACCGCTTCGCCCATCGAAACGCCGGGCGCAGGGATCGCCTGCAGGGTGGCCGCGTTCTGCTGGTTGAACTGGGTCAGCTTGTTCGGCTCGACCTTAACCGCCACCGACACCACGGTGGAGAGCGGCACCAGCGTATTGTCCTGCGTGCGGACATACTGCCGCGCCAGCGCCTGCGGCGTCAGCCGCTGTTCGCGCAGGCTCTGCGGGATCACGTCATAGGCGCGCCCGTCCATGCCGAAGCGGTTGAGGTAGTTCTCGCCCACCAGCACCGCCAGCGATTCGCCGATGTCGCTCATGCGGATCCCGAGGCTGTTGGCCTTGGCGCGGTCGATGTGCACCTCCGCCAGCGGATTGTTGTAGTCCAAATCGCTGTCTACCACCATAAACAGGCCGCTGTTTCTGGCGTTCTGCTTGACCTCTTCCAGGGTGCGGTACAGCTGCGGGTAGTCCTGCGGCGTGCGCAACACCATCTGCACCGGCAGCCCACCGGTGGAGCCCGGCAAAGCGGGCAGCTGGAAGGCGAAAATGCTGGTGCCTTCGACATCGTTCACCGCCCGTTGCAGATCGGCCTGCACCGCCGACGCTGAGCGCTGGCGCGCCTGCCATAGCGTCAGGTTGATGCCGCCGATGCCGGACGCCGTGCCGTCGCTGCCGTTGATGATCCAACGGCTTTCGGTTTCCGGCATGCGGTTGTAGACCTCATCCAGCTTATAGGCGAAGCGTTCGACATAGTTCAGGTTAGCATGCTGCGGCGCCTTGATGGCGGTCAGTACGATGGCCTGATCCTCGGTCGGCGCCAGCTCGCGCTGCGGCATCAGATACAGCAGCGGCAGGCTGATCATCACCAGCAGCGCCAGCGCTCCGGTCAGCCAACGGTGATGCAGCGAGAAATCCAGCGCGCGGGCATAGCGCCGCGTCAGGCCGCCGAAGAACCACTCGGCGGCGCGCGCCACGCGCCCTTCGCTCTGTTTGGCGGGCAGCAGGAGAGAACTCATCACCGGCGACAACGTGAGCGCCACCACGCCGGACACCACCACCGCGCCGGCCAGCGTCAGCGCGAACTCGCGGAACAGCGCGCCGGTCAGCCCGCCCATCAGGCCGATCGGCGCGTAGACCGCCGCCAGCGTCAGAGTCATGGCGATCACCGGCCCCGCCACCTCGCGCGCGCCGATCATCGCCGCCGCCAGCGGCGTTTTCCCCTCTTCGATATGGCGATGCACGTTCTCCACCACCACGATGGCGTCGTCCACCACCAGACCGATCGCCAGAACCATCGCCAGCAGCGTCAGCAGATTGACGCTGAAGCCAAAGGCCAGCATCAGCCCGGCGGCACCGAGAATCGACAAGGGAATGGTCACCACCGGGATCAACACGGTGCGCAGCGATCCCAGACACAGGTAGATCACCGCCACTACGATCGCCAGCGCTTCCAGCAGGGTATGCACCACTTCATCGATCGAGGCCTGAATAAAGCGCGCGGTTTCAAACGCCAGCGCCATCTTCACGCCCGGCGGCTGCATCTTGTCGATCGCCGGCATCAGGTGACGAATGCCGTCGACGATCACCAGCGGATTACCGGTCGGCGTGGGGAAGACGCCGAGGAACACCGCCGGTTCGCCATCCATCAGCGCGCTGGTCTCCGTGGCCGCGGCGCCCAGCTCCACGGTGCCGACGTCTTTCAAGCGCACCAGGCCGTTACCGTCGTTGCGCACCACCAGATTGCGAAACTCCTCCACGCTGGTGAGATCGGTATTCACCCGCACGTTGGCGACCACATACTGCCCTTTCACCTTGCCCGGCGCCGCCTGATAGTTGTTGCGCCGCACCGCGTCGGCCACGTCGGCGGCGGTCAGGCCGCGGCCCGCCAGCCGATCGCTGTCCAGCCACAGGCGCATCGCCATTTTTTGCCCGCCGAACACTTCAACCTTGGCGACGCCGTCGATGGTGGTGAACATCGGCTCCACCACCCGCGTCAGGTATTCGCTCAGCGCCGGCGTGGACAGCGTTTTACTGGAGAAACCGACATAGGCCACGGCGGTAGCTTCACCGGCGGAACGCTCAATCACCGGATCGTATGCCTGCTCCGGCAGCTTGTAACGCACCTGATTGACCTTGGCCATCACCTCGGTCAGCGCCTGGGTGGAATCGCGGTTCAGCGCCATGCGCACCGTCACCACGCTACGCCCCTGCACCGACGAGGAAGAAAGGTAATCAACGCCTTCGACGGACGACACCGCCTGGGCGATCGGCTGCGTGACGAAGCCCTGCATCAGCTCGGACGAGGCACCGGGATAGTCGGTGCTGATGGTGATGGTCGAATTTTCCAGCAGCGGGTATTGGCGAATCGGCAATTGGCTGAGCGCCAGCGCGCCGAACAGCAGGATCAGCGTGCTGACCACCAGCGCCAGCACCGGTCGGCGCACGAACAGATCGGTAAATGTCATCGGTCTCTCCTCAGGAACCGGCCTGGGCGGCGCTCAGGGTATCCTGCGCCACCGGCTTGGCCGCCATGCCGTCACTCAGTTTGAGCTGGCCCGAGGTCACCACCCGCTCGCCTTCCTGCAGGCCACTGACGATCTCGACGCGCCCGTCATTGCGTTCGCCCACGGTGACCGAGACGCGCTTGACCACCATGCCCTTTTCACTCTGCTGCGCGACGAACACGGTATCGCCGTACGCCGTATAGGTCAGCGCCGTTTCCGGCACCGTCAGCACCGCCACGCGCTGTTGCTGCGTGACGCGAATGCCGGCGTACATGCCGGCCTTCAGCAATCCCTGGCGGTTAGTCAACGTCGCCTGCACCTGTACGGTACGAGATTTGCCGATCATCGGATCGATAGCGGTAATAACGGCGGGGAAAGCGCGATCGGGATAGGCGCCGACCTGCACCGATACCGCCTGGCCCAACGCCAATCCGGCGCTGCTTTGTTCGTCCAGCGAGAAATTGACCCGCAGCGTATCGGCATCCACCAGGTTGGCCACCGCCTCGGCGGCGTTGAGGTATTGCCCTTCATGCACGCGGCGAATGCCGATGACGCCGGAGAACGGCGCGCGGATCGCCTTCTGGGCGATTTTGGCCTGCGTTTCCTGCACCGCACCGAGCGCCATATCCCGTTCAGCCAGCGCATCGTCCAACTGCTGCCGCGCGGTGGCGTTAAGGTTCATCAGCTTGCGCATGCGCCCCAGCAGCAGATCGGCATTGCGCAGCTGCGCCTGCAGGCGCACCAGCTCCGCTTGCTCGACCGCATCGTTGAGCTGCACCAGCAGTTGCCCCTGCCGCACCGTTTGGCCGGACTCGAACAGAATGCGCGTGATGCGGCCGCTGGTCTCCGCCGCGACCTCCACCTGGCTGGCCGCTTCCAGCTCGCCCACGCCGGCATAGCTGCGCGCCGTTTGTTCACGCAGGGCCGGCGCCAGCGCCACTTTTACCGGCGGATAGGCCGGCGCGCCTTCGCTTTGCCGGGCGGTGGAGCGCATCGCTACCGCAGCGACGGCGACCGCCGCCAACAGTGCGGCAATAATGAGGTATCGTTTCATCATGTAACGGTTTCTTCCTGATTTTACAGCCAAAGCCATCCTTCCCCCGACGCAACGCAGGCAGGTGACGAGAGATGCCGGTTGCCAAGCCCGGCTGGCTGCACTATAAAACCTCAGGTTAACTTGAGGTCAAGCTAAGGGATGTGGAATGGCAAGAAATGAACCGATTGACAACTATCGGCTGCTGACCGTGGGAGAGGTGGCGAAACGCAGTGGCGTAGCGGTGTCCGCTTTGCACTTTTACGAGAGCAAGGGGCTGATTCAGGCGACGCGCAACGCCGGCAACCAGCGCCGCTACACGCCGGTGGTGCTGCGTTACATCGCGGTGATCAAGATCGCGCAAAGCGCAGGCATTCCGCTGGAGGAGATCCGCGCCACGCTGGGCCGCTTTCCCGCCGGCAGCAAGCTGACCTCGGAGCAATGGGGCGTGTTGTCCTCCGCCTGGCGCAAAACGCTCGATGAGCGCATTCAACGGCTGACCATGCTGCGCGACCATCTCGACGGCTGCATCGGCTGCGGTTGCCTGTCGCTTGCCGACTGCCCGCTGCGTAACCCAAACGATATTCTGGGCCAACAGGGCACCGGCGCACAGATTCTCGAACGTGGCGCCGGAAAGGACCGATGAGCGAGACGGCGGCTCACCGGTGCTTCCCAGCCCATTCCTCTCAGGGATAGATGATGTTCAACGTGGCCGAGGTGTTAATTTCCCCCTGCGTGACGCCATCACGCTGATAAGGGTAATAATAAGCGCCCATGCCGATGATGAAGTGACTGTTCAGACTGCCGCCGGCGGCGACGTGAAACAGCGAGGTGGCGCCGCCGCGATCGACGTTGGAGGGCGACAACACCACCGGCGAGCTCGGCATGTCGCGCTTGACCAGCCGCAGCCCCACCCCTTGCGCACCGCCCGCATTGGCATTGGTCAGTACGCTGGCGTCAGAGGCCAGCAGGTTATTGCTGGACAGGAACATCTCTACGGCGCGATCGGCGATGCCTTCCTGCTGCATGTTCTGGCAGCTGATGGTGAGCGAGAACGGTGTGTAGCCGGGTTGGCTGTTATTCAGCACCTGCGCCACGCCCATTTTGGGCAACCTGACCGTCAGGCCGGCATTGTCGAAACGACAGGTGGTGGTTTTCGGCGCGTATTTGATGTTCATCGGCTGGCCGTACATGTCGCGATCGTCATAAGGCCAGTTGCCGGTAAGCAACCAGGTGAGCAGTTTCCCTACTTGTTCCAGCAGCCAGAACGGCAATTCCAGAATGCCGATACCGGTCACATCGCTCACCAGTAAAACGTCATCAAGCATCAAGGTATCGCCCGGCACCACCCGCCCATCTTTGGGTTTTTGCACCAGCGAATAACGAATGGTCATCGGCGAGTTTAATTCTGACGCGGAGTGTTCCCCGCGCCCCCTCAACGTTCTGTCGCTTATCTTGTTGGTGATTTCCGCTCGGATCCACTGTTGACCGTTGTTAAAACCGAAAATCGCGGCCTGCGAATCTTTCGGCGAAAGCTTGATGGTGTAGGAAAAGTTGCTTTTGGACTTGCTGCAGTTAAATGTGCCGGTGTACTGGGTATTATATTGCGCCTCCCAGACCGGCGTATTGGCGCTCAGCTTGTCGGAGAGATCAACGAAAATCGGGGGCGCAAACTCCGCTCCTTTGCCATAGCAGGAAGCATAGCCATAGCCGCTGAACAACCCGGACAGCAGCAGTAAAGAAATCAGCCTGATCATAGGTTCGATTATCCTGTATTAGCGGCAAACGCCGGGCGACGCATCCAGCGTCAGAGTAGGTTTGGCGATGCGGCAGCGGCCGTCGCGCAGTTGCACCGTCAACGCCGTTGGCGGCTGTTCGGCGCGCAGATACAGCACGCTGGCCTGGCCGACAAAGCCTACCGACCGATCGTGTTCATCCAGCACTTCGGCGCCGAACGGCAGCGGCGCGCCATCGGCGCGTTGCGCCCGTTGCTGGAATGGCCGGCGTTGATCGGTTTCGAATTTCAGGTAGCTGACCGCGCCGTAGTAAGGCACGTGGTTGGCGACGTTGCCGCTGATTTCCGCCCCGCTGCTGTGGCCGGTATCCGATAGCGTGATCGAGTTTTGCCGGTACGGCGTGGCGTAGGGCACCAGCGCCAATCCTTGCGCGTTGGTGACGATGCTTTCGTCGCCGTTGACCATCAACCCCGCAGCCTGCGGCGCCTCCACCACCGTCATGGTGTTACCGATTTCGTTCGACGCCAGCAAATGCCAGGGGATCGCCACCAGGCTGCCGCGTGCGCTGAGGCCGCTCTGACGATAATCGTTGCCTTCGCTGTAGGAGACGCCCAGCGTCGAAGCGCGAGCGCGATAGGCCGCATTGACGCTGGCCATATTGTCGCCGCCGCTGCGGTTGCTGCCGCTCAGCGAGTAACTCAGGCGGTTGGATTCCAGCGCGTTGCCGCTCAGGCTGACCGTGCTTTGCTGATAGTGGGAGTCCGTCGCCGACAGACCGGTGCTGAGATAGGCGTTGTTGTCGAATACCGACAGCGGCAGGCTGAATGACAGGTAATAGCGCGTCTCTTCTTCACGCTGGCTGTTGCGCACCCGGCTGGCGGAAACCGCGTAGCTGACGCGCCCCAGATTGTTGGAGTAGCCCAGCTGGTATTCGCGGCTCTTGGCGTTGGCCGTCCAGTAATCGCGTTGAGAGCCGGAGAAGAACAACGTGCCCCAGCCTTCGTTCAGGCGCTGGTTCAGGTTAAGCGTAAAGGTATTTTTCGGCCGCGCGGAACGCAGCGCATCCCAGGTGTTCATATCCAGTTCCGATACACCCTCTTCGTCGCGCCAGCGATCAAATTGCCGCTCCAGTTGGCGATAGCCGTCATTGGAGTAAATGGCGTCGGTAAAGCTGTAGTAACCGCGGGTGGAGTAACGGTAGGCCGCCAACGTGAAGTTGGTGGCGGTGACATCGAGAAATTTACTGTAGGCGATGCGAAAGCTCTGCCCGCTTTCGCGGCGATTTTTCAGACGGGTATCGGCATGCGTCAGATCGATGGACACCGCCCCAATCGGCAGGTTCCAGCCGCTGCCGAGCAGCCAGGCCTGATAATCGTCGCTCAAAATGCTGCCGGCATAGCCGGTCACCAGGTTATTGAAACCATACTGCAAGGTGCCTTGCACAAAGCCGGGATCGTAATCGGTATTGCTTTCGTTAACCTTGCCCGCCAGCACGCTGTATTGGCCGACACCCTGCTTCAACATGTTGGGCACGGCGGAAAACGGCACGCTGAACGACTGCTCGCGCCCATCCGCTTCTTTGACCGTCACCCACAGATCGCCCGCCGAGCCGGTAGGTTGAATGCTGTCGAGCGTAAAGGCGCCCGGCGGCACGTTTTCCTGATAGATGACGTTGCCGTTCTGCACCACTTTCACCAACGCATTGGTTTGCGCCACGCCCCGAACGATCGGTGAAAAACCTTGCTGCGAGTTGGGGCGCATGCTGATGTCCGACGCCAGCGCCACCCCGCGAATGCGCACCGAGTCGAACAGATCCCCCGGCGAATAAAAATCACCGACGGTCAGGTTGGATTTGATGTCGGCGAAGCCGCGCTGCAGATAGCGCGTGTTGTTCTGCCAGTGACTACCGCGCCCGCTGCCGTGGCGAAAGCTGCTGCTGTCGCGAAATTGCCAACCGGCCAGGTTGATCCCTGACTCCAGCCCGGTATAGAGATCGTCATTGCTGCTGCGATTGCCGTCGCCGTGCGTCTCTGCGTGATAGTAGGTCGCGTTGTAGGCCAGCGTCAGCGCTGAGATGCCGCGATTCCAAAAGGCGGGATCGACATACCCCGCCTCCGACCGGTTGACCCGCGCCTGCGGCACCGTCAACCGCAGGCTAAGCGCGCCGACGTCCATATCAAACCGCCCGCCCTGTACCAGCGTGGCGATTGGCAGCGTCTCCTGGGGCGCCTGAGGTGCCGGCAACCGGCTCAGATCGATGCCCAGCCGCTGCGCATCCCGGTAGTCGATTTGAATATCGTCGCGCTGGGCGCCAAACAGCAGCGCGTAGCGCCCTTTCCAGTCATGGTTGACATACACATCGATCTCCTGCCGGCCGGCAGGCATGTCATTGTTGAGATAAAAACGCGAAAGATCGGAATCGCGCGATTCGCCGGCCAGCAGCGAAGTATCGAACGTCACCGCCCAGGCCGTGTCCGGCAACAAGAATGAAGAGGCGGTCAGCAACGAGAGGACTTTTTTATTCAGCTTCATTGTTGTTCTTTCAGGTTAGTGTGCGGTGACGGCTTTAGACTTGTAAGCCCCCAGATCGTCGATATACATCAGGTCATAGCGGGCGTTTTTAGTGACCGATCGTTTGCTGGCGGCAAACTGGGTGGAAAACGGCGCAACCATGAGCGAGTCAACCAGCAAGTGTTTGTCCGCGCCCTGGCCGATATTCGCTATCGTAATGAAATACGGGCTGCTGTTGGTGACGTCGAACCCTTTGCCGTTGGCTTGCAGCGTCAGTTTTTCCAACGCGCTTTCTACGCCGCGGGTTAACGCCGGCGGGCGGTAGAACAGTTTGATGCGCGACTTGATCGCCAGCTGCAGCGTGTTGGTGCCCTGCAGGTTTTCCGGCGTCGGCGGGATATCCAGCACGTTGAGATAGAACACCGATTCGCGATCCGCCGCCAACGCGGCGCCGACTTTCTGAATTCGCAGCTGCTGGCCGCTATTGCCGTTGACCTTCACCACCGGCGGCGACAGCAAAAACGGCACATTGGCGGTTTCCGGGGTGGAATTGATATCGCCGTCGTCGATCCAGGCCTGAACCAATGAGGGGTCGGCGCCATTGTTCAGCAGTTGGACAATCACGTCCTTGTTGTTTGCCGGATAAATAACCCGCGTCCCGTTAACCACCACGTTGGCCTGAGCGCCAACGGCAGTGAGCAGCAACGCCGCCATCATCAAGTATTTTTTCATCGTTCCCCCGAGTGGCCAGGCCCGGTCAGGGGCCTGGCGGTCAGCGTGATTACAGGTAAGAAATGGTGTAAGTCACGTTGGAGCTCAGAGCGCCCACTTTTGCCGCTTCGGCGTTGGTTTTGTAGTAGTACGCGTCCAGCGTCAGGGTTTCCGAATCCGGCGCCGTTTTGTCGCCCATGATGTCGGTGACATACGGCACGTTCAGTTGGATCGGCGTAGAAGAACCGGTTTCCGCCAGAGAGAAGCCCACGTTCTTCGCGACGGAAGCGTCGTTCTCGTTGACCGAGTTGTTCAGCAAATATTTGCCGTCAGTGGAAATGTTATCCGCGGAGGAGAAGTAAATTTTCAGCGGGGTGCCTGCCGTGCCGGCCGCCGGCGAACAGCCGGAGAAGGTCAGCGAGAAGGACTTTTTGTTTTTGGTGATTGGCCCAACGGCGTTACCGGCATCGGTCACCGAGATCGGGCTCAGCGCTACGGTGAAATCCGCACTTTTGCCGCCGTTGATGGTACAGGTGGTGTCGGTAATGGCACCGGTAAAGTTAATGACGCCACCGGCGGAATTATCTTCAGCGAAAGCCGTAGGCGCAGCGACCGCAGCCGCCATGATTGCAACAGAAAACATCTTCTTCATCATGATGATAAAACTCCATAACAGTTTGGTTTGAGATAATAAATAAAGCGGCCGCTGCCGGCGGGATGAAACAGTCCCTCCCCGTAATACAGAGGCAAAAAATAGCGATCACATTCCTGTTTTTATAAAAACCAATAAATAACGTGATGTATCCACCAGGAATATAAGCGAGAAATAGCCCCCTACCTCTCTCCTATAAAACCGGAAGAAATCCCCAACAAATTATGCACCCGGTTTTCCAGCCCCATTTTGCGTAACGCACTGCATTTCTGCGTGCTGACGGTTTTTACGCTTTTATCCAACATTTTGGAAACCTGAGTCACCGTATAGCCAAAAGAAAGCAAATGGAGAGTTTCCGCCTCGCTTTCCGTCAGGCAATGTTTCGCCGCGCGAACCGGTCTGTCATCTATCTTTTGGGGCGATGCTGAGCAACGAATAACATCAGCCAATAATAACGCCAGAGACTGGCTCATATTAGAGACACTGTCCCGTTTGTCGAACACCACGACATCGTGCCAGAAGGATCGACATAGCAGGCGGCGCATCTCTTCCGTCGCAATAAAAAATTTAAGCCCGTGAATGGACGGTAATAAGGTTACCGCCACGCTGAAACGCAACATGCTTTTTACCGCGTCGTCAATAACCAGAATGTCATGACAACGACTTCCCATTACCAATGGCAAATCGCCGTAACAGGTAATAACGTGTTCTTGATGATAAATCCTTGGCGTCAATATTCTCTTGACCGCCTCTCTGAAGAACAGATTTTCAGATACAATACCGACACTGAGCATATCCCCTCCATCCGTGGCTTAACCAGAACACGTCATCATCACTGAAAAAAACACTTTTACGGAAAATTCTTATTACCAGATAAACATAGAAAATAAGCCACATGCACAGGGAAGCCCTGTTCCGTACAGCCAGGATAATTCTGCACCAAACCGCCACCACTAGAAAGATTATTTTTTATAACAGAAATTTTAATCACAATAATCTAAAAATATTAAAATTATTAGCACAAACCACTTAAAACATCATTCATCACACTCGAGGTCAGACATTGCGCCCAGCGTAAAAATAAAAAACCAACCCGCTTCACTTGTGAATTCCGCCATAATCCTTGACCTCCTTGCCTTTTACCTAAATACTAGCCGCGCATTGGAAGCCTATATCCTTATAAAAACCTGCAAATATGAAATACATTATCGATCTCTGCGTGATCTATGACGCAAGCACCTGTTACCTCCAGCTTATTGATAACCATGAGTCATCAATACGAATATCCAACCCGGCATCACGACTGCTAATTGAAATGCTGACGCATCCAAACGTTCCATTAAAACGCGAGGTATTGATACAGAAGGTATGGGAAGAATACGGCTTTACCGGCTCGTCAATCAGCCTGAATGTCGCCGTGAGTGAAATAAGAAAAGCCTTCAAGCTGCTGGGAAGGGAGACGCCTCCCATAAAAACCATTGCCAAGGTCGGTTTTTGCTTTACCGCGTTGGTTGAAATACACTCCCTGCCTCTGGTAGAGGAAATACCCTCCCAGACGCCATTGCCGACCGAGACATTTCCTTCCCCACGCCGCAATAACGCGCTAAAAAGGCTGAGACTCTCGCCAACCGTCATTATTATCGGCCTGCTCTCCACACTATTGATGATGGCGATGTTCTATCCGATTGAATTTCCCAAGCAACTGCAGCAAGAATTAATTGCGTTGGGAAAACAAGACAACTGCACTCTGTATTCACTGGATGCCGAAAAACACATCGATAATGAAGCGGAAAAACGCATGGCGGGGAAGATATTGCAGCTCAGCAACGTAGATTGTAAGAAAATCAGCGCCGACGTGTATTTTTCGATGCGCAGACATACGCTGAGTTATGACACATTTCTCGGCGTTTGTTACCTGGGAAATGAATATCAATACACTCAGTGTGTGACCTACAAAATACTCAACGGTAAATAAATGACGGCCTTGCGCACCCCCAAAGCAGTGATTATCGGCTTGTCAGCCGCGATTATTCTTATTGTCATAGTCCGCGTCTTCACCCTGCGTCCCCCCTCCTACATCAACTGCAAGGCGGAGACGGTGACTCGGAAGCTGTTGGCTTCAGGCGACGCTCTCGATCTGAAAGTGTCGGGCAGCTTGTTCATTTACGATGAAGACAGGGCGGTGATCGTGCAACGCGGCGATATCACCCTCAGGGGTAAAACCTACAATCTGGACCAGAAACTCATCTTTAAACTCAAAAAAATAGGCGATGGCTTTTATATGACGACGCAACGTGAAGTGATCAAAAGCCCCGACGACAACGCACCGGATGAGCTCACCAAGGAGATCCCCATGATTTCTCTCGGCATTAAGAACGGGTTCTTTTCGATGCGAAAAGTACGACAGGACGCCTATATCATGCACGGCGTGTTGTTCCCCGTCGCGATGTGCCGCTAACGGACGCTCATCGCGCAAACCAACAGGGACAGGAAAGGAAAATCAACAGGGGCGCTATCGTGATAAAAGCCCCCGGCGGCAGCAACGCGCTTATTGAACCGAATTCTCCGCGCGGGTAATGCCATGTTTTTTCATCACCTCTTCCATGGTGAGATTCTCGTCATACGGCTTATCGTCCACCACGACGTCCTGCGGGCGCACATAAGGTTTGGTCGCGCGTTTGAACATCCACCACCATACGAATACCAGGAAAGCGCCGGACTTCAGGAAGATCATGGTCCATAGGGCGACTTGATACCAGTTCATCTCTGTCTCCATAAGAGCATTACGCAAAATTGATAAGGCGGCGTTGATTATTACGCCGGTCACGCCTGACAGCAGCAGGCAGCCGAACGGCCGACCTTGGTGACCGCATAATCTCACCGATGCGTGGCCCTTATCAATAGCCGAACGCGTTTACTGCCAAAGCGCGCCGGTTTCTCCGCACGCAAAAGCAAAAAACCCCGCGCTCAGAGAGCGCGGGGTCAGAATGTATGGCGGAGGAGCAGAGATTCGAACTCTGGAACGGTTTCCCGTCGACGGTTTTCAAGACCGTTGCCTTCAGCCACTCGGCCACCCCTCCGCAACGACGCGCACTATAAACAGAGCTTATTCGCTTGTAAAGCCCGGCGGCGTTCAACCGCGCGAAAAATCGGCGACGCTCATGCAAGCGGCGAACAAACGCACAGCCGCTCCCACGCGGTTGCAATAATGATAACTAAGGGTAAAGATTGGTAAACAGACTTTAATCAAACGCTTGCGCTGCCTATCATCGGGATTATTTTGTGATGGCTTGATAAGAGAGAGCATTATGGACCGCATTGTCGTCTCGTCTTCCTCGCGCGACTCGCTGCTCAGCACGCATAAAGTCCTGCGTAACACCTATTTCCTGTTATCCCTGACGCTGGCTTTCTCGGCGTTGACCGCTACCGCCAGTACGATGTTGGGCCTGCCGGCGCCGGGCTTATTGCTGATGCTGGTCGGCTTCTACGGCCTGATGTTCCTGACGCATAAGCTGGCCAACAGCCCGGCGGGCATTCTGGCGGCGTTCGCGCTGACCGGGTTCATGGGATATGCCCTCGGCCCGATCCTCAGCTCGTTCCTGAACGCCGGCGCGGGCGATCTGATCATGCTGGCGCTGGGCGGCACCGCCGCGGTGTTCTTCTGCTGCTCGGCCTACGTGCTGACCACGCGCAAGGACATGTCGTTCCTGTCAGGCATGATGATGGCCGGTTTTGTGGTGCTGCTGGTGGCGGTGATCGCCAACCTGTTCCTGCAGATCCCTGCCCTGCATCTGGCGATCAGCGCGCTGTTCATTCTGTTCTCCGCTGGCGCTATCCTGTGGGAAACCAGCAACATCATTCACGGCGGCGAGACCAACTACATTCGCGCCACCGTTAGCCTGTACGTGTCGCTCTACAACATGTTCATCAGCCTGCTGAGCATTCTGGGCTTCGCCCGCAGCAACTGATAGCACGCTACGCATGCCTTCCAGGCCCCGCTCCGGCGGGGCTTTGTTTTTTGCGGCCGAAAAAATTTGCTAAACTGGCGGCCGTTCCGAATTATCCGTTATCGAGGCAGTATGTTGGAGTTTGAAGGTCAGGTTATCGACACTGACGCGCAGGGCTATCTGAAAAACAGCGCCGACTGGCATGAGGGCCTGGCGCCGCTGCTGGCCGCGCAGGAAGAAATCGTGCTCACCGAAGCACACTGGGAAGTGGTGCGCTTCGTGCGCGACTTCTATCAGGAATTCAATACTTCACCGGCTATTCGCATGCTGGTCAAGGCCATGGCGCAGAAATACGGTGAGGAAAAAGGCAACAGCCGTTACCTGTATCGCCTGTTCCCGAAAGGGCCGGCCAAACAAGCCACCAAGATAGCCGGGTTGCCGAAGCCGGTGAAATGCATCTGACTGCACAGCCTGCAGCGCAGCTGCAGGCGAGCGTTTAATAGCGAATGCCGAACCCGGCGTAATCGGCCACGCCCTGCGGCTCCACCAGCACGCGTTCGACACGCGCGCTGCGCGGGCCGCCCTGTTTCAACCATGCCACCAGCTGATCCACCTGGGCCTGAGCGCCACAGGCCACTACCTGAACGCTGCCGTCATCAAGGTTGCGCGCATAGCCGGTCACGCCCAGCGCCTCGGCCTGCCGCTGGGTGGAATAGCGAAATCCAACCCCCTGCACTACGCCATACACATACGCAGCAATGCAAACTTGTGTCATAATCGCCCCCTTAATTCAGTTTTCATTATGGCATTGCCGTGCCTTTGCACCGCCGTGTCACTCTTTCTATCCTAGCTGGCAGCATTATTAATTATGACCGTACGCCTGTTTCTCGCCAAA
The DNA here is from genome assembly GCF_050880365.1 of Serratia sp. BFP-2025. NCBI lineage: Bacteria > Pseudomonadati > Pseudomonadota > Gammaproteobacteria > Enterobacterales > Yersiniaceae > Serratia > Serratia sp. BFP-2025. The sequence continues at coordinate 2,300,746 of NZ_JBPAFV010000001.1, forward strand.
GGACGTGAAAAGTCCTTACTCCGTCGCCACCCTTGGGTGTTCTCCGGCGCCGTTCAACGCGTTGAGGGTAAAGCTCTCTCCGGTGAAACCATCGATATTCTCGACAGCCAGGGCAAATGGCTAGCTCGCGGTGCCTATTCGCCCGAGTCGCAGATCCGCGCACGCGTCTGGACCTTCCAGCAGGATGAAGAGATTAACATCGATTTCTTTATTCGACGCCTGCAGCAAGCGCAAAGTTGGCGTGATTGGGTCGCACAGCGTGACGGTCTGGACGGATATCGCCTGATCGCCGGCGAGTCCGACGGCCTGCCGGGCATCACTATCGATCGCTTCCAGAATTTCCTGGTGCTGCAGCTGCTGTCCGCCGGCGCGGAATACCAGCGCCCGGCCCTGCTTTCTGCCCTGCAGCATTGCTACCCGGAATGTTCGATTTACGATCGCTCCGACGTCGCGGTGCGCAAGAAAGAAGGACTGCCGCTGGCGCAAGGCCCGGTATTGGGCGATCTGCCGCCTGAGCTATTGCCGATCACCGAACACGGCATGAAGCTGCTGGTGGACATTCAGCAAGGGCACAAGACCGGCTTCTACCTCGATCAGCGCGACAGCCGCCTGGCGGCGCGCAACTACTCCGCCGGCCGTCGGGTGCTGAACTGCTTCTCCTACACCGGCGCCTTCGCCGTTTCCGCTCTGATGGGCGACTGCGCGCAGGTGATCAGCGTGGATACCTCGCAGGCGGCGCTGGATATCGCCAAACAGAACGTCGAGCTCAACAAACTGGATTTGAACAAGGCGGAGTTCGTCCGCGACGACGTATTCCAGCTGCTGCGCAACTACCGCACCCAGGGCGAGAAGTTCGACCTGATCATCATGGATCCGCCGAAATTCGTTGAGAACAAGAACCAGCTGGCCAGCGCCTGCCGCGGCTACAAGGACATCAACATGCTGGCGCTGCAGCTGCTGAACCCAGGCGGTATTCTGCTCAGCTTCTCTTGCTCCGGGCTGATGCCGACCGACCTGTTCCAGAAAATTTTGGCCGACGCCGCTGTAGATGCCGGACGTGATGTACAATTTATAGAGCAGTTCCGGCAGGCCGCCGATCACCCGGTGATCGCCACATACCCTGAGGGGCTGTATCTGAAAGGCTTCGCTTGTCGGGTGATGTAACTTGAAATGCGCTGCCTTGCCCCCATATATGAGCAAGGCATTGTTTCTCAGGAGGTCATCATGATTGCCAGCAAATTCGGTATCGGACAACAGGTTAGACATAAACTGCTGGGGTATTTGGGCGTCGTGATCGATATCGACCCCGAATACTCTTTGGAACAACCCAAAGCTGACGAGATAGCGGCGAACGATGAACTGCGTTCCGCCCCTTGGTACCACGTGGTGATGGAAGACGAGGAAGGCCAACCGGTGCACACCTATCTGGCGGAAGCACAGCTGGATGGCGAGCCCCAGGAAGCCCACCCCGAGCAACCATCGCTGGATGAGCTGGCGGAATCCATCCGCCACCAGCTACAGGCGCCACGCTTGCGCAATTGACCGCGCCAAGACCTGAGAAACCCTAGAGGGCCTGGCATCGCGCCAGGCCCTTTTTATTCAGCGCTCCAGCCCCAAACGCGGGATGTCGATTTTCGGACAGCGATCCATCACCACCCGGAGCCCGGCCTGTTGTGCCAGCTCTGCCGCCTGGTCGTTAACTACCCCGATCTGCAGCCACAGCGCCTTGGCGCCGATCGCTATCGCCTCTTGCGCCACGCCGTACGCGGCCTGCGAATTGCGGAAAACATCGACCATATCCACCGGCTGCGGAATGTCTGCCAGCGTCGCGTAAACCTGCTGGCCCAACAGCGTCTGCCCCGCCAGTTTTGGGCTGACCGGGATCACCTGATACCCTTGCGCCAACAGATAAGCCATCACCCCATAGCTGGGCCGCGACGGATTATCGCTGGCCCCCACCAGCGCGATGGTATGCACCTGCCGCAACAGCTCAACAATCTCTTGATCTTGCATCTTCAACTCCCGTTTATCACTGCGTCACTCTCCGTTTCGAGTGTAACCGATCGGCCTTCTCTCGGCTAAACGCAACGCGTGCGAAACTTCAGCGCGATCTTATGGTCTGAGGCTGTCGCGGTTCAGCTGTGCATGGTCGTGTCTAATCGCGATAAAATATGTGAAAATATAAACAAAATACCCGATTGAAAAATTTTGACACAACCTGTGCCGTGTTCAACACTTAGAGCTACGTCACTTTATAAGGAGATAATGATGAAATTTGGTCTGGTGGTTGCGGCGTTGATCAGCATCAGCATGCCTGCCGCGGCTACGACCCTGAAACTCTCCCCGGACATCGACCTGCTGGTGGTCGACGGCAAGAAAATGACAGGTTCGTTGTTAAAAGGCGCCGACAGTCTTGAGCTGGATGGCGGGCAGCATCAATTGCTGTTTAAAGTGACCAAAACCCTACATTCTGGCCAGCATGCGCAAACCTACGCATCCCTGCCGCTGATCGCCACCTTCAATACGCAAAAGATCAGCCAGGTCGCGATCGAAATTCCGCGTATTGAGAACAATCGTGACGCGCAACGCTTTGACAAAACGCTGAATTACCTGGTGGTGGACAAAGGGGGCAACGCCCTGCCGTTCAAACAGGATGTGCTGCATCCCGACAGCGTGACTTTCAATGCCGATTTGGAAAAGGTGATGACGGATTACAACCGCCAAAACCGCCCGGCCTCCGTCCCGACCTTCGTGCAGACGAACGCCGGTAATGCCCCGGTATCCCCGCAGGCCAACTCACCGTTGAATGCCCCGACGGTGACGCTGAAAGGCGAAAACGTATCGGAGCAGATACTGCAATACTGGTTCCAGCAAGCGGATAAGGAAACGCAAAAGCGTTTCCTGCGCTGGGCCAATAAGCAGCCGGTGCGCTGAACCCGCCTCGGCGCCTTTACCCGCAAAGGCGCCGTTTCTTCGCATTTTCTGGTGCAAACGCTAGGCAGTGAAAAACAGTTTCAGTAATCTGTCGCACATCCCCGATTAGCGAAGGACATCGAGATGGAATTGACCACCCGCACTATCGCCGCGCGCAAACACATTGCGCTGGTGGCGCACGATCACCGTAAACAGGCCCTGCTGGAGTGGGTAGAAAGCCACAAAACCATTCTGGCGCAGCACCAGCTGTATGCTACCGGCACCACCGGCAACCTGATCCAGCGCGCCAGCGGCATTCCTGTCACCAGCATGCTAAGTGGCCCAATGGGCGGCGATCAGCAAGTCGGCGCACTGATTGCGGAAGGCAAGATAGACATGCTGATCTTCTTCTGGGATCCGCTGAATGCGGTGCCGCACGACCCGGACGTGAAGGCGTTGTTGCGGCTGGCGACCGTATGGAATATCCCGGTGGCCACCAACCGCTCAACCGCGGATTTTCTCATTGACTCTCCGCTGTTCAAAAGCGAAGTGGAGATCGCCATCCCCGACTATCAGCGCTATCTGCAAGATCGCCTGAAATAGTCCTCGCGGCCTGGCGGCCGCCAGGCCGGATGCTTAAGGCTTTTTCTGCGCCGGGACGCCAAGCTCCCGCAGGTGTTCAACGAACACCGAAGGACGTTCAGGATCCTGCAACAGCCAAACCTGATGTTTGGCGCGAGTCAATGCGACATACAGCAGGCGGCGCTCTTCAGCATCCGGGAAGTCCTCCGGCTGCGGCAGCAGCACCTCTTCCAACACCGACTCACGCGCCACGGCAGGGAAGCCGTCACGCCCGTCATGCAAACCGGCGATGATGACGTATTCCGCCTGTTGCCCCTTGCTGGCGTGGATGGTCATAAACTCCAAATCCAGCTTGGGCCAGCGGGTGGCCGCTTTCGCCAGCGCTTCCGGTTTCAGATGGTGATAACGCGCCAACACCAGGATACGCTCATCCGGCTTGGCATAACCGCTCAGCTTGTCCAACAAGGGCTCCAACTGCTCGTGCGGCAAGATCGCCACCGACTTTTTATTGCCCTTGCTCAGGCTGTTGAGCGGTTTTTTCAGCTGATGCGGATTCTGCTGCACGAACCGGTTAGCCACCTCGCCGATCCGCTCATTGAAACGATAAGTGGTATCCAGCGCGCACTGCGCCCCTTCGCCGAAGTTCGTGGCGAACGCCGTGGTTAACGTCAATTCTGCGCCGCTGAAGCGATAAATCGCCTGCCAATCATCACCCACCGCAAACAGGCAGGTCTGTTTGTTCTGCCGGCGCAGCGCCGCCAGCAACAGCGCGCGCTGCGGCGAGATATCCTGAAATTCATCGACCAGAATGTGTTTCCACGGGCTGACGAAGCGCCCCTTGTCAAGAATATTGACCGCCTGATGGATAAGGCCGGAGAAATCCACCGCCCCCTCCTCTTTCAAGGCGCTTTTCCAGGCCTTAAGCAGCGGTGCCATCAGCCGGATACGTTTCGAGAACAGATCACGAATCTCTTCATTCGCCTGCTCAATCATTTCCGCCTGGCTGCCGCCGTGCATGCGCATCAGCCCCAGCCAGCGCTCCAGCCGGCCCGCCAGCCGATCCGCCAGGCGTTTATCCTGCCAGAAGTCGCCTTCCGGCACGTCCCATTCCAGCTCTTCAGTCAACCATTGACGCCACCCCTTGGCCTGGGCTTTCTTCTCCGCACACTGTTGGCGCCAGTGGGCAATCAGCAGCTCTTTGCGCGCTTTGGCGTCGGTTTCCAAGCGGCTGATGGCAGGTGCTTTACGACTGCCCTGCTGAATGATTTGCAGCGCCAATGCATGAAAGGTTTTGGCCTGAATGCCGACATCACCCAGGCGTTCTTTAATGCGGTCGTTCATTTCACCGGCGGCCTGACGGCCGAACGCCAACAGCAAAATTTGGCCCGGCTCCGCCTCCTGACGACGCAACAGCCAGCCGGCGCGCGCCACCAGCACTGACGTTTTGCCGCTGCCGGCGCCGGCCAGCACCAGCACGGAATCCTCGCCATTGACCACCGCACGGCTCTGAGACTCATTGAGCGGCGAACTCTCGACGGTCTGGAAGAAGTCATGGTGCTGCTCCAGCATGCGCTCGGTCCATTGCCGGTTGCGTTGGTCGACGCTGCGCTGCCCTTGCTGCAGCCATTGCAGACACAGCTGATAGTCGGCGCGGCAGTTATCGAACGCCTCCAGGCGCGCCACCGGCATCGGCAGCGCGGAGAAAGCCTCGCGAATTTGCTGCTGCAGCTTGCCCAACTCAGACTTTTTGAACCACTTATCTTGTTGCTCGATGCGCTGGATCTGCGCCACCTGCTGTTGCAGCACGCCGGCGCTGATCTCGCTCATTTCGGCGCTCCACTGCTGCCACGCCTGCTGCAGATAGTGATAAAAACGCTGCGTTTCCTGCCATTCGGTGCCGTGCAGCCGCACCACTTTTTCGTCCGGCAGCTCAAATTCCAGCTCGCCCCAGACGATGCCGCGCTTGCACCTGACCTGAATCAATTGATTGAAGGGGATCAGGTATTCATGTTTTTCCCCGCTCACCTCAACACCGGCGTGCAGCAACCGCACGCGGTTATAAGGGTGCTGAGCCAGGTGTTTCCCCAGCGATGTCGCTTTAAGTTCCATATCGTCGCGCCATGACTATGTTGAGATTAAATAACGGATATCTGCCAGTTTACCTGCGATAAGCAGTGGCACTCTAGCGCTAAAAAAAAGGTAGAATAGATTTTGCGTTTTTATCGTGAATACGCCCGCATCGCGGTTTGGCCATCATTAGAGCAGAATGACGTCTATGCGTACTGTACTGAATATTCTTAATTTTGTGTTGGGCGGTTTCGTCACCACGTTCGGCTGGCTCATCGCCACGGTGTTCAGCGTGCTGCTGGTCATCACATTGCCGCTTACCCGCTCCTGCTGGGAAATCACCAAGCTGTCGCTGGTGCCGTTCGGCAACGAAGCGATACACGTCGATGAACTGTACCCGGAGAAAAGCAATACGCTGCTTTCCGCCGGCGGTTCGCTGCTCAACATTATCTGGCTGGTGCTGTTCGGCTGGTGGCTGTGCCTGTCGCACATCGCCGCCGGTATCGTGCAGTGCATTTCGATCATCGGCATTCCGGTCGGCATCGCCAACTTCAAAATTGCCGCCATCGCACTGTGGCCGGTGGGACGCCGCGTCGTCTCGGTAGAAATGGCTCAGCAAGCCCGTATTGAGAATGCTCGCCGCCAATATCAACAGCGTTAATTTTTTCTCCGTTTGAGGAGTTTTTCGTGCTCTCTTTTGCACCCGCAGTTCGTCGATATACCTACAACAGCAACCTGCTGTACCACCTGCGCATCCTTATTGCGCTGACCGGCACCACCGCCGTTCCCTGGTGGCTGGGCATTCCCAAGCTGACCATCCCGCTCACGCTGGGCGTGGTGGCGGCGGCCCTGACTGATTTGGACGATCGCCTGGCCGGCCGGCTGCGCAATCTGCTGATCACCCTGGTATGTTTCTTTATCGCCTCCGCCTCGATCGAGCTGCTGTTCCCCTATCCCTGGCTATTCGCCCTGGGCTTAACCACGTCGACCTGCGGTTTTATTCTTCTTGGCGCCCTGGGGCAACGTTACGCCACCATCGCCTTCGGCGCGCTGCTGATCGCGGTTTACACCATGCTCGGCACCGCCATGTACGATGCCTGGTATCAACAGCCGCTGCTGCTGGTGATCGGCGCACTGTGGTATAACCTGCTGACGCTGGCAGGCCACCTGTTGTTTCCTATCCGGCCGCTGCAAGAGAACCTGGCGCGCTGCTACGATCAATTGGCCAACTATCTGGACGCCAAAGCCAACCTGTTCGATCCCGATGCCGAGCGCGACGCCGACCTGCCGTGGATGGATGTCGCGATGGCCAACAGCGCCTTGGTTGCATTGCTCAACCAAACCAAAGCCTCGCTGTTGACGCGCCTGAAAGGCGATCGCGGCCAGCGCGGCACTCGCCGCACCTTGCACTACTATTTTGTCGCCCAAGATATCCACGAACGCGCCAGCTCTTCCCACGTTCAGTATCATGCGCTCAGCCGACAATTCCGACACAGCGACATTCTGTTTCGCTTCCAGCGGTTGCTGAGCATGCAGGCGCGCGCCTGTCGCCAGCTAGCGCAATCCATCCTGCTACGGCAAAAGTATCAGCACAACCCGCGTTTTGAGCCGGCGTTCAACCGCATTCAGGAAGCCTTGACGCGCATCGCCGAAACCCAGGGTAATGCCGAGCAAGCCAAGGCGTTGGCGCATCTGCTGAAAAACCTGCATGCGATCGATGCGCAGTTGGCCAATATCGAATCAGAGCAGACATTGGCCAGCGGGCAGGCGGAAGAGAACAGCCTGGCCGACGACCGCTTAACCGGCTGGAGCGACATCCGCCTGCGCATCAGCCGCCATTTGACGCCCCAATCGGCCCTGTTCCGTCACGCCATCCGCATGTCGGCAGTGCTGTGCGTAGGCTACGCCTTCATTCAATTCACCGGCATGCAGCACGGCTACTGGATCCTGTTGACCAGCCTGTTCGTCTGCCAGCCGAACTATAACGCCACCCGCCGGCGCCTGGCGCTGCGCATCATCGGCACCCTGGCCGGCATACTGATCGGTTTGCCAATCCTCTATTTCGTACCTTCAGTGGAAGGGCAGCTGGTGTTGATCGTTATCACCGGCGTTCTGTTCTTCGCTTTCCGCACCGTGCAATATGCCCATGCCACCATGTTTATCACGCTGCTGGTATTATTGTGCTTTAACCTGTTGGGCGAAGGGTTCGAAGTGGCTGCCCCGCGCGTTTACGACACGTTGCTGGGCTGCGCCATCGCCTGGGCGGCGGTCAGCTTTATCTGGCCGGACTGGAAATTCCGCCAGTTGCCGGTGGTGGTGGATAAAACGCTGAATGCCAACTGCCGCTATCTGGACGCCATTCTGGTGCAATATCATCAGGGTAAGGATAACGGCCTCGCCTACCGCATTGCGCGGCGGGACGCCCACAACAGCGACGCCGAATTGGCTTCGGTCATCTCTAACATGTCCGCCGATCCCAAAGCCGACAAGGCCCTGCAGGAGGCCGCCTTCCGCCTGCTCTGCCTGAACCACACTCTTCTGAGCTATATCTCGGCATTGGGGGCGCATCGCGAGCGGCTGAGTACCCCCGCCACGCTCGATCTGCTCAATGACGCTGTGTGTTACGTGGATGGTGCCTTGCATCAGGAAGAGCAGAACAGCCAGCGGGTTGCACAGGCGTTGGAGCAGCTGGCTGAGCGCATTCGCAAAGCCGTTCCGGAGCCGGAAAGCAAAGAACAGTTGGTCCTGCAGCAGGTGGGGCTGATGCTCGAACTTCTGCCGGAGCTCACCGCGCTGCACGCCCAAATTAATAAGACAACCTAATGTTCAGGGCCTGATCGACGGGCCCTGAATCACCGGTTCATGTCCGTGACGGCGCATCGCCATCGTATGTTCGAACCAGCGCACCAGCTCGTTACGCAATTCGGCCGGCAACGCCGCCTGGTGATAGCCGGCTATCGCGCCCCCCAGCGACAGCAAGACTCGCAGCCCCAGATTGGTCTGCTGTTGCAGTAAACGCAGATAGCTGCGCTTGGCGCCTTGCAATCGGAGATCATAGGCGTTGCGAATGCCCGCTCGCCACAGCAGACGCTCCATATTGACGTCAATATTCGGCAGCGCCTTCAACCTGCCGTGATCGCCGGCCTTGAGCCTTTGCTCCCGGCGCGCCTCTCTGACCGCCTGCCAAGCCAGCCCCACCAGCTCGTTGCACTCGCGCCACAGCGACTCGTCAACCCAGTAATAACGCAGTGTGATCGGCACGCCCCGCTTGGAATAGACCATGTTGACCATTCCCCGTGCGCGAAACACCGGCTCCATGCTCGCCGTTGCTCGCAAATACAGCTCGCCTTCTGCGATCACGGCGAACATGACCCCTTCAGCCAGCAGGCCGTAGCCGCCAAACTGCGATCGCGTGGTGATGGCCCCCAGCGCCGCAAAGCAATTTTTAGCCTGCGCGATTCTACTCGTCGACATCCTTTTCATAGTGTTTCTCCGTTTTAGGTTCTGGTCGTAATATTTCTCTCATCAATGAAAAAAGTAACGCGAACAACTAATTAGAAAAATACGCACTATCCGTCTGCCTGCCAATCCCAAACAAACCCCGGTATAAAAAATGTTCGTAATTATGCGAGCCGCTACGAAAATTTGGGTTGATCTTATCCTAAATCAGGGATACTGTATAAACATACAGTAACACGACGGGCGGGAACTCAATGCGTACTCAATCACTCTACCAACCTCATTTCGGCCAAGGCGCTTTTACAGCGCGCAACGTTGCGAAGAACACGAATGTCGGCAAAGAGAATGGCTTGATCAGTGAACTTGTTTACAACGAACGCCAGCCCGCCGTGGCTCAATTGTTGTTGCCCTTGTTGCAGCAATTGGGCAAGCAGTCTCGCTGGCTTTTATGGCTGACGCCGCAGCAAAAATTAAGCAAGCAATGGCTGCAGCAATCCGGCCTGCCGGTGGATAAAATGGTGCAGCTAAGCCAAATCAGCCCGGTAAATACGGTTGAGGCGATGGAAAAAGCGCTGCAAACGGGAAATTACAGCGTGGTTCTCGGCTGGTTGCCCGAGCTAACGGAGGAGGATCGTCTAAAATTAAGACGTGCGGCAGAATTGGGTAATGCCTACGGGTTTATCATGCGTCCTCAACGTGACATTGGCCCGACTCACGGACACTGTTCCACCCTAAAAATTCACTCTTCTTTGTATCATTAAGTAAATTTAGGATTTTTCCCATCATTTTCGCACCCCGTGAAGGGAACCTTTGCGGGGTCAGGCAGAAAGCTAGTCCGGCTGCGGTTTGGCACGAAAAAACGCCTGGTGAATCGCCGTTTTTTTAGGCGAAGAATGTTAGCAAATATGTACGATTCCGCGTTTTTTTTTAGAGCCTTATCACATCACACTTGTAACTTTCGCGCCACGTTGTAGACTTTACATCGCCAAGGTTGCTCTATAACGCCAGAAAAACTGGCGAGTAACAAACGAGGGCTTAAACCTTGGCGAAGGAATTTAACCAAGGGCTTAAAACAGCTTTAAAGCTCATTGCCTATTTGGATGATAACGAGGCGCAAAATGAAAAAGACAGCTATCGCATTAGCAGTGGCACTGGCAGGTTTCGCTACCGTAGCGCAAGCCGCTCCAAAAGATAACACCTGGTACACCGGTGCTAAACTGGGCTGGTCCCAGTACCACGACACTGGTTTCTACGGTAACGGTTACCAGAACGGTATCGGTAACGGCCCAACCCACAAAGATCAGCTGGGTGCAGGCGCGTTCCTGGGCTACCAGGCAAACCAATACCTGGGCTTCGAACTGGGCTATGACTGGCTCGGCCGCATGCCTTACAAAGGCAGCGTGAACAACGGTGCTTTCAAAGCACAGGGCGTTCAACTGGCCGCTAAACTGAGCTACCCAATTGCTGACGATCTGGACATCTACACTCGTCTGGGTGGTATGGTATGGCGCGCAGACTCCAAAGCTAACTACGGCAACGGCACTCGCCTGAGCGACCACGACACCGGCGTTTCTCCGCTGGCTGCTGTTGGTGTTGAATACGCACTGACCAAAAACTGGGCTACCCGCCTGGACTACCAGTTCGTAAGCAACATCGGTGACGCAGGTACCGTTGGCGCACGTCCAGACAACACCATGCTGAGCCTGGGCGTTTCTTACCGCTTCGGTCAGGATGACGTAGTTGCTCCAGTTGCTCCAGCTCCAGCTCCGGCTCCAGTTGTTGAAACCAAGCGTTTCACTCTGAAGTCTGACGTGCTGTTCAACTTCAACAAAGCAACTCTGAAGCCACAAGGTCAGCAGGCTCTGGATCAGCTGTACACCCAGCTGAGCTCCATGGATCCTAAAGACGGTTCCGTAGTTGTTCTGGGTTACACCGACGCCGTTGGTTCTGCTCAGTACAACCAGAAACTGTCTGAAAAACGCGCACAAAGCGTTGTTGACTACCTGGTCTCCAAAGGCATCCCGTCAGACAAAATCTCTGCACGTGGCATGGGCAAAGCTGATCCAGTTACAGGCAACACCTGTGGCTACAAAGCTGGCCGCGCTACCAAAGCTCAGATCGACTGCCTGGCACCAGATCGTCGCGTAGAGATCGAAGTTAAAGGTATCAAAGACGTTGTAACTCAGCCTCAGGGCTAAGTTTACTCGCTTAGTAAAAAACCCCGCATTGCGGGGTTTTTTTTCGTCTTGAATTTATCCGAGCATTCAAAGCCATACGCAACCGAAGGCTCTCCCTCAGCCCCGTTTACTTGGGCTCTTTGCCGAGAATCGCCTTCAGGTCTTCTTTCAACGACGACATCTGGTTCGCATACTTCTCTTTGCGTTCAGCATCCTCGATAAGCTGCACCACGGTTTCCGACAGCGTAACGCCGCGGCGGCGTGCTAAAGCAGCCAGGCGTTGCCAAACCAAAAACTCCAAATCGATAGATTTTTTACGCGTATGCTGGTGTTCTGCGTTAAAATGACGTTTGCGGCGGGCGCGGATCGTTTGCTTCATCCGGTTATCCAGTTCCGGATTCATATGGGCGGCAATCCATGCAAGTACCTTTACCGGCTCATTTTCCAGCTTCAGCAGCTCGTTAACCGCTTCCTGAGCAGCGCTGTTTTCAATGTAGCGGGTAATGAGTTCCCCTTCCCGGTGCTTCTTCACCAGGTACTTCCATTTCCAACCGCTCTCCAGATTTTCCAGTTGCTGATATTTCATCTTGAGCTCTTCAGTGACCGCGTAACTTCAACTAAGCATAACAGCTTTGCGCCGAATTTCCCCGGCAATTAAGCCGTCTTTTAGACTGTTTTTTGCACAGTCATCGCGCGATGTCAAACTCCCTGACGCCAACTGGCACTCCGCATGTATCAAGCCGCCGTTATTCTTGTATAATCGCCCTTTCCCTTTTTAACGATTGCATCTAACACTTTGACCAATAACCGACTTGAATGGCAATCTTTATTGCCGGACGTAACGCCTTATCAGGCGATATTTGATACCGCCGCTCAGTTGGCACCCGTGCCCTTTTCCGCCATTCAGCCTCGGCTGGAAAATGCCCTGACGCTATTTTGCCACCCCCAATCGCCGCCGCGCTTTATGCTGTTGAAAGCGCAAGAAACGCGCGAGTACCTGGAGCTGATCGCTAACGCCGTCAAGCCGCTGCTGACGAAAAATACCGCATTCCGCGGCAGCCACTATGTCATTCAGGATGGCCAGGTCAGCGTAGCACCGGCCAGCCGTGGCGATGAACCTTTCGCCGCCGGCGGCGCTTGCGTGTTCCAGGATTGGATTGAACCCGAGCAGCTGTTTGGCTGCGTGCGGATCCACAATGGTGACATCACCCTGCAGCCAGGCCTGGTGCACCAGGCCAACGGCGGCATTCTGATCCTGTCGGCCCGGGCGCTGCTGGCCCAGCCGTTGCTATGGCTGCGGCTGAAGCAAATGATCGGCCAGCGCCAGTTCCATTGGGTTTCGCCCGACGAAACCCGCCCGCTGCCGGTAGCCATTCCGCCAATGCCGCTGGATCTGCGTCTGATCGTCGTCGGCGACCGCCACGGTCTGGCCGATTTCCACGATATCGAGCCGGAGCTGAGTGAACAAGCGGTCTACGGTGAATACGAAGACGACCTGCAGCTGACCGAAGTTGATGATATGGCGCAGTGGTGCGGCTACGTCAACGGCGTGATCGCCGAGCGACAATTGCCGATGCTGGCGGCCGACGCCTGGTCGCCGCTGATCGTCCAGGCGGTGCGTTACAGTGGCGACCAGGGCATCCTGCCGCTCTCGCCGGTTTGGCTTGGTCAGCAGCTGTCCGAAGCCGCTCTGTATGCCGAAGAGGATCGCATTACCGCCAAAGCGTTTGAAGCGGCGTTGAATGCCCGCGAATGGCGTGAAAGCTATCTGGCCGAGCGTATGCAGGATGAGATCGAACTGGGCCAGATCCTGATTGAGACCGAGGGTGAAGTCGTCGGACAGATCAACGGGCTGTCAGTTCTGGATTATCCCGGTCATCCGCGCAGCTTCGGCGAACCGTCGCGCATCAGCTGCGTTGTGCACCTCGGCGACGGCGAGTTTACTGACGTCGAGCGCAAAGCCGAACTGGGCGGCAACCTGCACGCGAAAGGCATGATGATCATGCAGGCGTTCCTGATCGCCGAGCTGGATCTGGATCAGCAACTGCCCTTCTCCGCCTCGATCGTCTTTGAACAATCTTACGGTGAAGTGGACGGCGACAGCGCCTCGCTGGCTGAGCTGTGCGCATTGGTCAGCGCCCTGTCGCAGCAGCCGATCACTCAACAGATCGCCGTCACCGGCTCCGTCGACCAATTCGGCAACGTACAGCCGATAGGCGGCGTTAACGAAAAGGTCGAAGGTTTCTTCGAGGTTTGTTTGCGTCGCGGTCTGACGGGCAAACAGGGCGTCGTATTGCCCGTGACCAACGTGCGCCACCTGTGTCTGCGTCAAGATATCGTCGATGCGGTGCGCGAGGGGCAGTTCCATCTGTGGGCAGTCGAAAGTGCGGCGGAAGCCTTGCCTTTGCTCACGGGTTGCCTCTACTCTGACGAACAACAGCCGAATCTGTTGGCGGCCATTCAGGAACGGATTGCGCAGGTCAGCCTGCAGGAACGCCGCCGTCCGTGGCCGCTGCGCTGGCTCAACTGGTTCAACCACGGCTGATCGGACTTGTTCAGCGTACACGTGTTAGCTAACCTGCGTCCTTCATTAAAATAAGGCTTACTGAGAACATGGTAGATAAACGCGATTCCTATACGAAAGAAGACCTCGAAGCATCCGGCCGTGGCGAGCTGTTTGGCGCCGGTGGCCCACCGTTGCCGGCAGGTAACATGTTGATGATGGACCGCGTGGTCAAGATGACCGAAGACGGCGGCACTCACAACAAAGGTTATGTGGAAGCGGAACTGGATATTAATCCGGACCTATGGTTCTTCGGTTGCCACTTTATCGGCGATCCGGTCATGCCAGGCTGCCTGGGCCTGGACGCGATGTGGCAGTTGGTCGGCTTCTACCTCGGTTGGCTGGGCGGCGAAGGCAAAGGCCGCGCGCTGGGCGTCGGTGAAGTCAAATTCACCGGCCAGGTGCTGCCAACCGCGAAGAAAGTGACCTATCGCATTAATTTCAAGCGCGTCATCACCCGCAAGTTAATCATGGGCGTCGCCGATGGTGAAGTGCTGGTTGACGGTGAAGTAATCTACACCGCCACCGATCTGAAAGTGGGCCTGTTCAAGGATACCGCAGCGTTCTAATCGCGCTGAAGAGAAGGCGGCCACCGCCTTCTCTTTTCAAGCCAATCGGCGGATTATCACTTTCGCCTTCAGTGTCTGAGTATCCCAATTCTCACGGCCTGCTTTACCCCCTGACTCCGCTATCTCTGCCCTATTCCTATCTGATGCGGCCAAATCAACAGCGGCTCAAACGCGCCCCTTATCATCGCCCTGACGGTTTTTTCCTCCTGCTGTTTGCTTGCCTTTCAAGATCGCCTAATATGTCTACCTAGTAACTACAATAAATGTACTTACAAAGGAATCAAATGCAAAAAACCTGTTTTAGCGATGCGCCTTGCCCGGTTGCGCGCTCATTGGATCTCGTCGGAGAATGGTGGAGCATCCTGATTCTGCGCGACGCCTTTCAGGGGCTCTCCCGATTCGACGAATTCCAGCAGAGCCTGGGGATGTCGCCAACTCTGCTGGCCCGACGGCTGAAGGATTTGGTCGCCCACGGCATTCTGCATAAGGAACTCTATCAAACGCGGCCGGCGCGCTATCAGTATCTGCTCACCGAGCGCGGCAACGATTTTCTCCCCGTGCTGGCTGCCCTCTCGCAATGGGGTAATCGCCATCTGACCGACGGTGACATCAGCGCCCAATTGATCGACAGCCGTTCCGATCAACCGATCGAGGTACAGTTGATCAATCACGACACTCAGCAACCGGTGCCGCAACGGTTTATTACGTTGGCGCCAGGGCCGGCGGCCAGCGACGGCATACATCAGCGCGCCGAGTTGATGCGGCGCCGGCGCCTCGAAAATTTCCCAGAATTGACCAAGGAGACATCATGAACCATCGTCGTATCGTCATTACCGGCATGGGCGCCGTTTCACCGCTAGGGTGCGGCGTAGAGACCATCTGGCAGCGTTTGTTAAACGGGGAATCCGGTATTCGTCCTCTGCCTGAAGAGATCGTGGCAGAGCTGCCGGTCAAGGTGGGAGGACAGGTTCCCGAGCTGGCGCAAGATGCCGAGGCGGGATTCAACGCCGACGCTGCCGTCGCCCCCAAGGACCAAAAGAAAATGGATCGCTTTATCCTGTTTGCCATCGCGGCGGCGGACGAAGCCATTCGTCAGGCCGGCTGGATAGCCGATACGGAGGAAAAACAGGAGCGCACCGCCACCGTCATTGCCTCGGGCATTGGCGGTTTCCCGGCGATTGCCCAGGCGGTACGCACCACGGACAGCCGAGGCGCCAAGCGCCTGTCGCCGTTCACCATCCCCTCTTTCCTCGTCAACCTGGCGGCCGGGCATGTGTCAATCAAGCACCGCTTCAAAGGCCCGATTGGCGCCCCGGTCACCGCCTGCGCGGCCGGCGTGCAGGCCATTGGCGATGCGGTGCGTCTGATCCGCAATGATGAGGCCGATATTGCGCTATGCGGCGGTACCGAGGCCGCGATAGATACCGTCAGTCTGGGCGGCTTCGCCGCCGCGCGCGCCATGTCCACTGCACCGGCCGAATTGGCGCGCCAGGCCTCCCGGCCCTTCGACAGCGCCCGGGACGGGTTTGTCATGGGGGAAGGCGCCGGCATGCTGGTGATTGAAACGCTGGAACACGCGCTGGCGCGCGGCGCCACGCCGCTCGCGGAAATCGTCGGTTATGGCACCAGCGCCGATGCCTACCACATGACCTCCGGCGCTGAAGACGGCAACGGCGCCTATCGGGCGATGAAAATCGCGTTGAAGCAAGCGAACGTCGCCCCCGAGGAAGTTCAGCACTTAAACGCGCACGCGACCTCGACTCCCGTCGGCGATTTGGGCGAAATCAACGCCATCAAACATTTGTTTGGCAGCGCCGGGACTGTCGCCGTGACCTCGACAAAATCAGCGACCGGGCACCTGCTTGGCGCCGCTGGCGGGCTGGAAACCATCTTTACCGCCCTGGCCCTGCGCGATCAGATAGCCCCTGCGACGCTGAATCTGGATAACCCCGATCCGGCGGCGGCAGGCCTGCACCTGGTCGCGAAACAGGCGGAGTCGATGAACATGACCTACGCCTTATCAAACGGCTTCGGGTTTGGCGGCGTGAATGCGAGTATTTTGTTGAAACGCTGGCGGGATGAGTAAACGCTGAAACAAAAACCTCCGCCAAAGGGCGGAGGTTATTCCTTTTATTTGACAGGGAGCCGCTTAAGCGGTCACAGCCCTGTCTTCCATGGCTTCTCGCCAACCTCCCAGCCATTGAGACCGGGCGTCCACTGATGATTGGTAGGGACAATGTTCCCTGGAACGCCCTAAAATACCTGCCTGATACCCTCTCGAATGCGCCCTTTCCAGACGATCGCGTTTCTGTCTCTTCATGCCTCGTTTCCCTCATTTTGGTCTGGTGGAAAGAAAACAATGGCTGCTTTTTGCGCAGCCACGAGTAATCAATAGCGCTAAAAGAGCAGAAGATCAATGCGCAAAATTCACGCCAATGTCATATTTGTGAGCTACACACGCGGAAAAGGCTAAGTGGCTGATCTGCAGGGAAAGGATTTAACTGTTTGAAATGAAATAAAAATCCCTGCCGATGAGAAAAAAAGACTTTTCACGCCGACAGGGATTAGATGATTTTAGACCAAATTATGACTAAATGCCGCCCATCTGTGTTGCGATAGCCTGAGCCTCCTGCTGCCAGCCCTGCGCCAGGGTGCGCACCAAGGCGTCATAACCGTCCTCACCCTGTTTCAGCTCCAGGCTGAACGGCCGTTTGATCAAACGCCCCTGGCGGTTCAGCACCCACTCGCCGCGAATGATCGCTTTACCGTCAAAGCGGCCGTGGAAACCGCTGATGGTCACGTTCAGCACATCCTGATCGCTGCTCATCGGCTGCGAAGAGACCACCCAGCCCGGCAGCGCGCTGCTCAGGTTGGTGACCAGCGTTTGCTGCAGCTGCTGGTCGAGCGGGCTGGCCCACAGGTTATTTTGGGCTATCACGTACTGGACGTCGTTGGTCTGATACACCACGCCGCTCTGCGCCAGATAATCCGCCACGCTCACGTGCTCCAGCCACAGCTGGCGCGTGGAGGCGCCGCTGCTGCTGACCGCCGCCGGCGCGCCCAGCGCCGGCAACTGATAGTAGGTCTTCTGTGGTGAACTGCTGCAGGCGCTGAGCAACAGCGCCAGGGCTACCGGGATCCATTTCATCATTTAGTGGCCTTCTTCGGCTGAGGGTCATTGCTGCCAGCGGCTTCAAACACCAGCGCGTTGCTCTTCTCATTCAGGGTGCGCAGCACCGGCTGCAGCTCACGCAACACCTGGTCGAGGCGCTGCATGTCGCCCACCATCTTGTTGTAAGCCGGTGAGCCAGGCTGGAACCCTTTCATGCTGCGGTTCAGCTCCAGCAGCGTTTTCTGCATATCCTGCGGCAGCGCCTGCATCTCTTTGCTGGCGATGATGTCGTTCAGCGACTTCATGGTCTGCTGCGTCGACTTCATGGTTTTCTGGCTTTCCGCCAGCGTTTTGGTCGCCTCGTTGATCATCGGATTGATCGGCATCGCGTTGATCTTGTCCAGCGTCTGCATCAGCTTCTGCTGGATCTGTGCCAAACCGCCGCTGGTGGTCGGCATCAGCGGATAACCGAAGACCTCACGCGGCCCTTTCCACGCCTTCTCCTGCGGATAGAAGTCGAGATCGATATACAGCGAACCGGTCAACAGGTTGGCGGACTTCATCGAAGCGCGCATGCCGCGGGACTCGGCGTCTTTCAAGTGCCCTTCGATATCGAAGTTGCCGCCCAGCTGTTTCTGGAAACGATCCGGCTCGATACGGATCAGCACCGGAATGCGGTAATCGTTATCCAGACGCTGCGCCATGCCCTCTTTATAGAACGGCACCTGCGCCACCGTACCCAAACGGATGCCACGGAACTCGACCGGCGCGCCCGGCTGCAGGCCGCGTACCGAATCGGAGAAGAACAGCAGGTAGTCTTTATGCACGGTATACAGCGAATCCTGCGTGCTGCGCTGGTTGTCGAACAGCTGGTATTCCGCCTTCTCTTTCGCCTGCTCACCGCGATCCCAGCCGTCCGGCACATCGAAGCTGACGCCGCCGCTGAACAGCGTGGTCAACGACCCCATCTCCACCCGCATGCCCTGCGCCGACATGTCGAACGCCACGCCGCTGTCTTTCCAGAAGCGCACGTTGGTGGTGACCAGTTGGTCATAAGGCGCGGTGATGAACAGCTGATAGCGCATGGCGCGCTCTTTAGGATCGAAGTAACTGGTCTCCACCGACCCGACGCGATAGCCGCGGAACAGCACCGGATCGCCGGCGTTAAGCTGGCCCGATTTTTCGCTGTCCAGCACGATGCGCAGCCCTTTGGCGTCCGGGGATGCCAGCGGCGGCGCATCGAGCAGCTGATAATTGTCTTTGCCGTCTTTACCCTTGCTGCCCGGCTGCAGTTCGATATAGGCGCCGGAGAGCAGCGTACCCAAGCCGGAGACGCCTTCACGGCCGATCTGCGGCTTC
This sequence comes from Serratia sp. BFP-2025, assembly GCF_050880365.1. Lineage (NCBI taxonomy): Bacteria > Pseudomonadati > Pseudomonadota > Gammaproteobacteria > Enterobacterales > Yersiniaceae > Serratia > Serratia sp. BFP-2025. The sequence continues at coordinate 2,319,547 of NZ_JBPAFV010000001.1, forward strand.
ACCACCCAAAAGGCAGAGTCCTGGCGCAGCAATTTCTCCATGCCGGAATTAAGGCGCGCCTGCACCATCACCTTGCTCAGGTCATCGCTCAGCGTGACGGTTTCCACCACGCCGACGTCAACGCTGCGGCTTTTGATTTTGGTTTTACCCGCTTCCAGCCCTTCCGCCGTCGTAGTGACCAGCGTCACCACCGGCCCCTGATGGCTGAAGTGGTAAAACAGGATCCAGGCGCCGATCAGCGCGGTCACGATGGGAATGATCCACACCGGCGACCAGCGTTTGATCTTCTCAACGTCCGCGACGCTATGATTATTTTCCGTCACCTTGCGGCTCCTTGTTGATTGTTTCACTTGCGCGATCCCAGGTCAGCCGGGGATCAAATGTCATGGCGGCGAACATGGTGAGGATCACCACCAGCGCGAACAGCACGGCGCCCGTCGCGGGATAAATGCTCATCAACTGCCCCATTCGCACCAGCGCCGACAATACGGCGATCACAAACACGTCGATCATTGACCAGCGGCCAACGAATTCGACCACTTCATAAATCAGATGCATGCGCTCGCTGTCGGCGCGCGGCTTCTTCCTGCCGTTGGCGTCCCAGCACAGCCAGCCGATCGCCAGCATTTTCAGCGACGGCACCATGATACTGGCGATGAAAATCACCATCGCCACCGGGTAAGAACCGTCTCCCCACAGCAGGATCACCCCCGCCATGATGGTGGAGTTCATCTTGTTGCCCAGCGCCTCGGTCACCATGATCGGCATCAGGTTGGCCGGAATATACAGCATGATGGAGGTTACGAGCAGCGCCAGCGTCCATTGCAGGCTGTGGCGGCGACGCACGTAGCCCTTGGTGTGGCAGCGCGGGCAGCGCACCTGACTGGCCGGCAAGATCGCCGTGCAGCAGGCGCAGGAGCGCACGCCCTGGCGCATGCCGGTGCGCCCCACCGTCAGCGGGCGATCGAGACGCGGCGCCGGCTCGATGTCCTGCCACAGCCAGCGCCGATCCACGCACTGGAAGGCGCGAACCTGCAGCAGACAGAACAGGCAATACGGCACGAAGCTGCTGCCGATGCCGATATCGCCATAGGCCATCAGCTTGACGAAGCTGACCAGTACCCCGGCGAGGAAAATCTCCACCATGCACCAGGTCTTGAACTGGAACAGCACCCTGGCCATCCACTCTTTAAGCCCCAGCGGCAGTCGCACTTTGGCGCACAGCAGGATGATCGCCACCATGCAGAACGCCGGGATCAGCTGCACGAACACCATAAACAGCGTGGCCATGCTGGCGTAGTCTTCCGCCACCATGACTTCCGGAATTTGAATCAGCCGGATCTCGTTGCCGAGGCCGGCGACGCGCATGTTGATAAACGGGAAGATGTTGGCCAACACCAACATGAACAACGCGCTGAGCGCGTAACCGATCGGCCGCTTGCGCGGCTCGTCCCAGCGGGCGCTGAGCGTGGTTTTGCAGCGCGGGCATACCGCTTTGCTGCCATAGGCCAGCGGCGGCAGCGCCACCAGCATGTCGCATTGCGGGCACAGTATCAGGTTATCCTGCTGCTGCGCCGCCGGTGCGGAATGACTATGCTGCTGATGATTGTTGTGGGAACACACCATATTCCTCCTCAATAACGTTGCTCACCGGCACGTCGATACCGCCCGCAGCAGCGCGCGGGCGGTATCGCAACGGTCAGCCGTTTTTCATCGCTTCCAGCTCTTCCCAGCGGGCGAAGGCCTGCTCCAGCGCCTGCTCGGCGTTAGCCAGCGCCGTCAGCACCTCTTGCGTTTCGCTGTGCGGCCGCGTGAAGAAGTCGGCGTCGCTCATCTGCGCCTGCAGCGCTTCGATTTCCGCCTCCAGCTGTTCGAGCCGCTGCGGCAGCTGTTCCAGTTCGCGCAGCAGGTTGTAGCTCAGCTTGGCCGCCGCCTTCTTCGGCTGTTCGGCCTTCTTCTCCGCCGCCGGTTTGTTCGCGCTCGGCGCCGCCTGGCGAATCGGTTTCGCCGTGGCGCGCTGGTGATGCGCATCGTAGTAGCCGCCGACGAAGGCGTTGATCACGCCATTGCCTTCGAAGATCCAACACTCGGTCACCGAGTTGTCGACGAACTGACGATCGTGACTGACCAGCAACACGGTGCCCTGATAGCCGTCGATCAGCTCTTCCAGCAGCTCCAGCGTTTCGACGTCGAGATCGTTGGTTGGTTCATCGAGGATCAGCAGATTGCTCGGTTTCAGAAACAGCTTAGCCAACAGCAGACGGTTACGCTCACCGCCCGACAACGCCTTCACCGGCGTCATCGCGCGTTTCGGGTGGAACAGGAAGTCCTGCAGATAACCCAAGACGTGACGAGGGCGGCCGTTGACCATCACTTCCTGCTTGCCTTCCGCCAGGTTGTCCATCACCGTGCGCTCCGGATCGAGATCGGCGCGGTGCTGGTCGAAATAAGCCACTTCCAGCTTGGTGCCGCAGTGCACGCGGCCGCTGTCGGCTTTCAGCTGACCGAGCATCAGTTTCAGCAGCGTGGTTTTACCGCAGCCGTTAGGCCCCACCAGCGCAATCTTGTCGCCGCGTTGCACCTGAGCGGAGAAACCGCGCACCAGCACTTTCTCGCCGACCTGATAATTGACGTCTTCCAGCTCGAACACGATTTTGCCGGAGCGAGTCGCCTCTTCCACCTGCATCTTGGCGGTGCCCATCACTTCACGACGCTCTGAACGCTCGACGCGCAGCGCCTTCAGCGCGCGCACGCGGCCTTCGTTGCGGGTACGGCGCGCCTTGATACCCTGACGGATCCAGACCTCTTCCTGCGCCAGCTTGCGGTCGAACTCGGCGTTTTGCAGCTCTTCCACCCGCAGCGCTTCTTCTTTGCTCTGCAGATACAGATCGTAGTTGCCCGGCCAGGAGACCAGCTTGCCGCGATCCAGATCGACGATGCGCGTCGCCATGTTGCGGATAAACGAACGGTCGTGCGAGATGAAGACGATGCTGCCGTCGAACTCTTTCAGGAAGCCTTCCAGCCAGTCGATGGTTTCGATATCCAGGTGGTTGGTCGGTTCGTCGAGCAGCAGCACGCGCGGTGAGCTCACCAGCGCGCGGCCCAGCGCCGCTTTACGCAGCCAGCCGCCGGACAGCGAAGACAGTTCGGCGTCGCCGTTCAGCCCCAGCTGCAGCAGCACTTCGCTGATGCGGCTGTCGAGCTGCCACAGCCCCTGGTGATCGAGGATCTCCATGATTTGCGCCATGCGCGCCAGGTTTTTCTCGCTCGGGTCGCTTTCCACCAGGTGCGAGATCGCGTGATACGCCTTCAGGTGTTCCGCCTGCTCCGCGACGCCTTCCGCCACGAAATCGAACACGCTGCCGCCGATATTGCGCGGCGGATCCTGTTGCAGGCGCGCCACGATCAGATCCTGTTCGTAGATCACCCGGCCGTCGTCCAGCGGGATCTCTTTGCCGAGGATCTTCAGCAGCGTGGATTTACCGGCGCCGTTGCGCCCGACAAGACACACGCGCTCGTTGTCTTCGATATGAATTTCGGTGTTGTCTAAAAGCGGCGCATCACTGAAAGAGAGCCAGGCGCCGGACATGCTGATTAACGACATAGTAATTATTTTCCTTCGCCGGCGTGAGTCACCAGCCAGCAGTTGTGGATCTGACGGTTACGGGCAAAATCCTGCGACAGCGTCTTGGCGGTGATCTCTTTCGCCTCCAGACCCAACGCGCTCAGCCCTGCCATATCCATTTGGAAACCGCGCTTGTTGTTCGAGAACATGATGGTCCCGTTGCGGCGCAGCAACCGTTTCAAATCTTTCATCAGCGCCAGATGATCGCGCTGCACGTCAAAGGTGTTCTCCATCCGCTTGGAGTTGGAGAACGTCGGCGGATCGATGAAGATCACGTCGAACTGTTCGTCGGCGTTGCTCAGCCAAGACAGGCAGTCGGCCTGGATCAGCCGATGCTGGCGGCCGGTCAGGCCGTTGGCGCGCAGGTTCTTCTCCGCCCATTCCAGATAGGTGCGCGACATGTCCACCGTGGTGGTGCTGCGCGCGCCGCCCAGCCCGGCGTGCACGCTGGCGGTGCCGGTATAGGCAAACAGGTTGAGGAAGTCTTTGCCGTTGCTCATCTCGCCCAGCATGCGGCGCGCGATGCGGTGATCGAGGAACAGGCCGGTATCGAGATAGTCGGTCAGGTTGACCCACAGCTTGGCGTTATACTCTTCCACCAACAGGAACTCGCCCTTTTGCGCCAGTTTCTCGTACTGGTTTTTACCCTTCTGCCGCTCGCGGGTTTTCAGGATCAGCTGATTCGACGGCAGTTCCAGCACCGCCAACGTCGCGTTGATCACATCGAACAGGCGCTGACGCGCTTTTTGCGCATCGACGGTTTTCGGCGGCGCATACTCCTGCACGACCACCTTGCTGCCGTAGCGATCCACCGCAACGTTGTATTCTGGCAGATCGGCGTCGTACAAGCGGTAGCATTCAATGCCTTGCTGCTTCGCCCACTTGTCGAGCTTCTTCAAGTTCTTGCGCAGACGGTTGGCGAAATCTTCCGCCACCTGCACGCCGCCGGTAGCGGCGCCGGCCGGGTTTGCCGCCAGCTGATAGTTTTTCTGCACGCACTCCAGCGGGCCGTTCTTCGCCTTGAACTGGCGCTCGGCGCGCAGCTGCAGGCAGCTCAACAGCTCCGGCGAAGCGCTGAACAATGACAGCTGCCAGCCGCCAAAGGCGCTTTTCATCACGCGACCCAGCATGTTGTGCAGCGCGATCAATGCCGGTTCGCTTTCCAGACGTTCGCCGTACGGCGGGTTGCTGATCACGGTGCCGTGCGGGCCTTCCGGCAGTGGATTGGTCAAGCGCGCCACGTCACCGACGTTGAAGGTGATCAGCTCGGCGACGCCGGCGCGGCGGGCGTTGCCGCGCGCCATTTCAATCACCCGGCGATCGATATCGGACCCGAAGAAGCGAGAGGGGGTTTCCTGCAGGCCACGGCGCGCGCGCACCTGCGCTTCGGTGGTGACTTCACGCCACAGGTCGGCGTCGTGACCGTTCCAGGCGCTGAAGCCCCAGTGTTGGCGGTGCAGGCCCGGCGCACGATCGGCGGCGATCATTGCCGCTTCGATCAACAGCGTGCCGGAGCCGCACATCGGATCGAGCATCGGCGTGCCCGGCTGCCAACCGGAACGCAGCACGATGGCGGCCGCCAGGTTTTCCTTCAGCGGCGCCTGGCCGGTAAGATCGCGATAGCCGCGCTGGTGCAGGCCTTCGCCGCTCAGATCGAGCGCCACGCTGGCCATATCGCGTTGCAGGAAGACGTTAACCCGAATATCCGGCTGCTGCTTGGCGACCGTCGGGCGTTGGTCCAGTTTACGGGTGAAGCTGTCGACGATGGCGTCTTTCACCTTCAGCGCGCCATACTGGCTGTTGCGGATCTCTTCGTTCACGCCGCTGAAATGCACGGCAAAGGTTTTATCCACGCCAAAAATGCTCGGCCAGTCGATCGCCTGCACCCCGAGGTACAGATCCAGGTCGCTGTGCACGCGGAATTCGTTCAGCGGCAACAGAATGCGCGAAGCCAGGCGGCTCCAGAGCAGGCTTTGGTACAGAAGACGATCGTCACCCTGAAAATGTACCCCACCCTGCACCACTTTGCAGTCGTGAGCGCCAAGCGCTTCCAGCTCGCTTTTTAACAGTTCTTCCAATCCACGCGCCGTGCTGGCAAACAGAGAGTTCATATCGTGCTTATCACCAAAAAGAAAATTGTTGCGCATTATAGCTAATCCGCACCGCTTGTCATAAAGTTGCTCCCTTCTATTTAATCATCGCACGGAGATAAGGGTGATTACGCTTTCCAGACTCTACGTCCATCCGGTTAAATCATTGCGCGGTCTGCAGCTTTCTTACGCCCAGGTCGGCAGCAGCGGCCTGGCTTTCGACCGCAACTTTATGATCACCGAGCCGGACGGCACCTTTATTACCGCGCGCCAATACCCGCAGATGGTGTTGTTCACGCCGGCGCTGTTGCCGGACGGACTGTTCCTGACCGCGCCGGACGGCGAAAGCGCCGCCATTCGCTTCAGCGACTTCGCCGCCGCGCCGCAGCCGACCGAGGTGTGGGGCAACCATTTCACCGCGCTGATCGCGCCGGATGAGATCAACCGCTGGCTGAGCGGCTATTTCCAGCGCGACGTGCAGCTGCGCTGGCTGGGGCCGGAGTTGACCCGCCGGGTGAAGAAGCACCCTGAGATTCCGCTGACGTTTGCCGATGGCTACCCTTATCTGCTGATTAACCAGGCCTCGTTCAACGATCTGCAGCAGCGCTGCCCCGGCAGCATCAAGCTGGAGCAGTTTCGCCCCAACCTGGTGGTGAGCGGCGCAACCGCCTGGGCCGAAGACGGCTGGCAGGTGATCCGCGTCGGCGACGTGATGTTCGATCTGGTGAAACCCTGCAGCCGCTGCGTGCTGACTACCGTCAGTACCGAACGCGGCCGCAAGCATCCGAGCGGCGAACCGCTGAGCACGCTGCAAAAATTCCGCACAGCCGACAACGGCGATATCGATTTCGGCCAGAATATGATCGCGCGCAACAGCGGCATCATTCGCGTGGGCGATACGGTGGAAGTATTGTCGACCAAACCGCCGCGCCCGTATGGCGCCGGCAAAGTGGTGGAGAGCGTGCAGGCGCCGCAAGACAGCGCGCACAGCGTCACTATCGACTATGAAGGAAAGGTATTTACCGGCAACAATCAGCAGATCCTGCTCGAACAGCTGGAGCAGCAAGGCATTCGCGTGCCTTACTCCTGCCGCGCCGGGATTTGCGGCAGCTGCCGCATTACGTTGGTGAGCGGTGAGGTCGCGCCCCTGAAGAAAAGCGCGTTGGGCGACAACGGCACCATCCTGTGCTGCAGCTGCATCCCGAAAAGCGATTTAACCCTGGCGTAATCCGCCTTACACCGCCCTGTCGTAAGCCGGGGCGGAGCTTTCATCCTGCGCGCAGGGTTTCAGCCGATCGTGCATCACCTTGATGGCGTCGCCCAAAACCATGGTGCGGCCGGCCACCGTCAGCTGATTTTGCGCCAGCAGGCACAGGCTGGCGTTATCCCCGGCCTCCACCACCAGCAGGCGCGCTTCCGCGCCGCTTTCCATCACTTTTACCGCCGCCAGCTCGCCATTTTTCGGCTGCAACGGATAGTGCTGCTGCGAGAAATGCCAGCTTTTCGGCATCAGCGGTTTCAGGAAACGGTAGGCGACCAGCGCATTCAGCACCAGCTCGGCGCGCTGCTCGTGGCTGAGCTTGACCTGTTTGCACTGTTCTTCATAGGTGAAATAAAGGGCGGCGTCATCCACGCAAAAAGCGCATTCATCGAAGGCGTCCGGCGTTAACATTTTGGCCGGGAAACGTGAACGAAAGATCATACCATTAGCTAAATCCAACATTAGCCGATCGTGTTCGGCATCAAAATACCAACGCCAATTATCGTCAGGTTTTATCTTCATTTCGTATCCTTCTCGCTGCCTACGCCAACGCCGCACTCACCCTAAAAGGCGATTTTATCATCGATAAAATAGCTTAAACATCGGATAATTCCGCGAACGATATTTATGCTAACGAACAAAATATAGACGAGCCGGGGGCAGAAATAAACCCCCGGAATAAAATGAGAGGAAAAATATTAGATATGGGTAACGATATCTTTAATCAAACGCGGGCCGTGATAGATAAATCCGGAATAAATTTGCAGCAGACTCGCGCCGGCCTCCATTTTTTCGCGCGCCGCCGTCAGCGAATCGATGCCGCCCACGCCGATAATCGGCAGGCGCCCTTGCAGTTCGGTGGAGAGACGACGAATCACCTCGGTGCTGCGTGATTGCAACGGACGCCCGCTTAACCCGCCCGCTTGCTCGCAGTAATTTAATCCCTGGATCAATTTTCGATCCAAGGTGGTATTGGTGGCGATCACGCCATCGATATTATGCCGCACCAGGCTATCGGCAATTTGGATCAATTCTTCTTCTGAAAGATCCGGCGCGATCTTTACCGCCACCGGCACATATTTGTGATGGCGCGCATGTAATTCCTGCTGCTTATTTTTAATCGCCGCCAAAAGATCGTCCAGCGCTTCGCCATACTGTAAGGATCGTAACCCCGGCGTATTCGGTGAAGAGATGTTGATCGCGATATAACCGGCATACGGATAAACTTTATCCATGCAGATCAAATAATCGTCTTTACCCTGCTCGACCGGAGTGTCTTTATTCTTGCCGATATTGATCCCAAGAATGCCGCCAAAATGGGATTTCTTAACGTTTTCAACCAGATTGTCCACGCCATGGTTATTGAACCCCATGCGGTTGATCAGGCCTTCCGCCTCAACCACGCGGAACAAGCGCGGCTTATCGTTGCCCGGTTGCGGACGCGGCGTCACGGTGCCGACTTCCACATGGCCGAAGCCCATCGCGCCGAACGCATCGATGCATTCGCCGTTTTTATCCAGACCGGCGGCCAATCCCAACGGATTTTTAAACGACAGCCCCATGCAGCTGACCGGTTTGGTCGGCACGGACTGGCGGACAAGAAACGCTAATGGGGTGCCGGTAATACGGCTGAGCTGACGAAAGGTCACTTCGTGCGCGCGCTCCGGATCGAGCTGGAACAACGCTTTCCTGATGAGGGGGTAGTACATGGACTCTCCTGATTTCCCGGTTGCAAACCGGGGGCGTATTATCCGGTATCCCCCGCCCAATTGGAATTGATTAAAGGCAAAAAAAGCCGTTTTTACGCAATCGTTTTCTCTCTTCGCCGCCAAATCGGCGCCAATCCGCTTTTGCGGATATCCAAATCAAAAAATGAGATTTAAAAAACGCGCCCAGTTGCTGGTAGGTTTAAAACACTTCCTATTGATTTTCTAATTAAACCTAACTTTTAGTTATAAGGAGTGGCAATGCGCGTTATATCACTGGCCGGTAGCCCACGCATCCCATCACGTTCCGCCGCACTGCTCTCGCTGAGTCAGAACTGGCTGCGGCAGCAAGGCGTGGAGGTGACGGCTTATACCCTGCACGACTTCGATGCCGAAGATCTGCTGTACGCCAACTTCAACAGCCCGGCGATCAAGGCCTTTGCCGACCAGTTGGCGCAGGCCGACGGCCTGCTGATCTCCACGCCGGTTTATAAGGCGTCGTTCTCCGGCGCGCTGAAAACCCTGCTGGATCTGCTGCCGGAGCGCGCACTGGATCATAAGGTGGTGCTGCCGCTGGCGACCGGCGGTTCGATCGGCCACATGTTGGCGGTGGACTATGCGCTGAAGCCGGTGCTGGCCGCGCTGAAAGCGCAAGAGGTGTTGCACGGCGTGTTCGCCGACGACAGCCAGATCCAACTGACCGGTGAAAGCGCCACGCTCACCGACGCCGTCGCCGCCCGGCTGGAAGAGGCGCTGGCCAGCTTCTACCTGGCGCTTGGCCGCCGCAAACCGCCTGCGCTGCGCGTCGCCTCACCGCTAGCGACGCGCCAGACGGCCTGAAACGCCTGGAAAAGGAGAGCTTGAATGAAACAACGCATCGCTTTGCGCCGTTGGCTGAACGCCGCCGCCTTCACCGGCCTGCTGTCGCTGGTCTGGGCCAACGCCGCCGCCGCGCAGGATCCGGCGCAATTCCGCATCGGTTACCAGAAAGGATCGGTCAGCCTGGTGCTGGCGAAAAGCCACCGGCTGCTGGAGGAGCGTTTCCCCGCCACCCGCATCAGCTGGATCGAGTTTCCCGCCGGCCCACAGATGCTGGAAGCCCTGAACGTCGGCAGCATCGATCTGGGCAGCACCGGCGATATTCCGCCGATCTTCGCGCAGGCCGCGGGGGCGGACCTGCTGTATGTCGGCGTTGAGCCACCTAAACCCAAAGCGGAAGTGATCCTGGTGCCGGAAAACAGCCCGATCAAAACCGTCGCCGATCTGAAAGGCCATAAGGTCGCCTTCCAGAAAGGATCCAGCTCGCACAACCTGCTGCTGCGATCGCTGCAAAAGGCCGGCTTGAAATTTACCGACATCCAGCCCGCTTACCTGACGCCCGCCGATGCGCGCGCCGCCTTCCAACAGGGCAATGTCGATGCCTGGGCCATTTGGGATCCTTATTATTCCGCCGCGCTGCTGCAGGGCGGCGTCCGGGTGCTCGGCGACGGCACCGATCTGAATCAGACCGGTTCCTTCTATTTGGCCGCGCGGCCGTATGTCGAAGCTAACGGCGCCTTTATCAGCCAGGTCTTGACGGTGCTGACCCAGGCCGATGCGCTGACCCGCAGCGACCGGGCGCAAAGCGTGACCCTGCTGGCCAACGCCATGGGGCTGCCGGAGCCGGTGATCGCCAGCTATCTGGATCACCGCCCACCGACCGCCATCACACCGCTCGATGCGCATACCATCGCCGCACAGCAACAAACCGCCGACCTGTTTTACGCCAACCGACTGGTGCCGGTGAAGGTCGATATCTCGCAACGCATCTGGCGCCCAAGCGCACAATAAATAATGGGAGAACATTGACGATGAGCCTGAACGTTTTCTGGTTTTTACCCACCCACGGCGACGGCCACTACCTCGGCAGCGCACGGGGCGCACGCAGCGTCGATCACGGCTATTTGCAGCAGATCGCCCAGGCGGCGGATCGGCTGGGATTCGGTGGGGTGTTGATCCCTACCGGCCGCTCGTGCGAAGACTCCTGGCTGGTGGCCGCCTCGCTGATCCCGGTCACTCAGCGGCTGAAGTTTTTGGTCGCGCTGCGGCCGGGCATCATCTCCCCTACGCTGGCGGCGCGCCAGGCGGCAACGCTGGATCGCCTGTCCAACGGGCGCGCGCTGTTCAATCTGGTTACCGGCGGCGATCCGGAAGAGCTGGCGGCAGAGGGATTGCACCTCAGCCATGAAGAACGTTACGAAGCCTCGACCGAGTTCACTCATATCTGGCGCCGGGTGCTGGAAGGTGAAACCGTCGATTTCCACGGCAAGCATATTCAGGTGAAAGGCGCCAAACTGCTGTTCCCGCCGGTACAGCAACCGCGCCCGCCGCTCTATTTTGGCGGATCTTCCGCCGCCGCGCAGGATCTGGCCGCCGAACAGGTGGAACTGTACCTCACCTGGGGAGAGCCGCCGGCGCAGGTCAAAGAGAAGATCGAAGAAGTTCGCGCCAAGGCGGCGGCGAAAGGCCGCCAGGTACGCTTTGGCATCCGCCTGCATGTCATCGTGCGGGAAACCACCGAAGAGGCCTGGCGCGCTGCCGATCGGCTAATCGCTCACCTTGATGAAGAAACCATCGCCAATGCACAGCAGGCTTTTGCGCGCTTCGACTCCGTCGGCCAACGGCGCATGGCGGCGCTGCACGGCGGCAAGAAAGATAACCTGGAGATCAGCCCGAACCTGTGGGCCGGCATCGGCCTGGTGCGCGGCGGTGCCGGCACCGCGCTGGTGGGCGACGGCCCGACGGTCGCGGCGCGCATGCAGGAATATGCCGATCTGGGCATCGACACCTTCATTCTCTCCGGCTATCCGCATCTGGAAGAGGCCTACCGCGTCGGCGAACTGCTGTTCCCACACCTCGATCTGGCGCAGGAGGAAACGCCCGCGCGTCTTCAGCCGGTGCGTCCACAGGGCGAAGTGGTAGCCAACATTTATGTTCCGCAAAAAGTGTCGCAGAGTTGAGGAGCGCCCCGATGGCAAATAACGCACAACGCATCCTGTACCGGCTGGCCCCTTGGGCGCTGCCGCTGGCGCTGGTGATCATCTGGCAAATCGCCGTCGAAACCGGCTGGCTGTCCAACCGCATTTTGCCGGCACCGAGCGCAGTACTGACCGCCTTCTGGAGCCTGAGCAAAAGCGGCGAACTGTGGCAGCATCTGAGCATCAGCAGCCAGCGCGCGTTGTTAGGCTTTGCCATCGGCGGCGGCATCGGGCTTACCCTCGGTTTTATTACCGGCCTGTCGCGCTGGGGTGAACGCCTGCTGGACAGCTCGGTGCAAATGATCCGCAACGTGCCGCATCTGGCGCTGATCCCGCTGGTGATCCTGTGGTTCGGCATCGATGAATCCGCCAAGATCTTTCTGGTGGCGCTCGGCACGCTGTTTCCTATCTATCTCAATACCTATCACGGCATCAAAAACATCGATCGCGGCCTGCTGGAGATGGCGCGCAGCTATGGCCTGAGCGGCTTCCGCTTGTTCACACAGGTGGTGCTGCCGGGCGCACTGCCGTCGATCATGGTCGGCGTGCGTTTCGCCCTCGGCTTCATGTGGCTGACGCTGATCGTCGCCGAAACCATCTCGGCCAACTCAGGCATCGGTTATCTGGCGATGAACGCCCGTGAATTCCTGCAAACCGACGTGGTGGTGGTGGCGATCGTGCTGTACGCCCTGCTCGGCAAGCTGGCGGACGTGGGTGCGCAACTGCTGGAACGCGTTTGGCTACGCTGGCATCCGGCCTATCAACTGAAACAGGGAGAAGCGCTATGACCCTTCCCGCTCGCCTTGCGCAAGGCACGCCGGTGACGCTGGAGTCCATCGGCAAACGTTACGGCAACCGCACGGTGCTGGACAATATTCAGCTGCGCATTTCCGCCGGGCAGTTCGTGGCGGTGGTCGGCCGCAGCGGCTGCGGCAAGAGCACGTTGCTGCGCCTGTTGGCCGGCCTGGAACAGGCCAGCAGCGGCGCTTTGCTCAGCGGCAACGCGCCGCTCGCCGCCGCCAAAGAGGATACCCGGCTGATGTTTCAGGATGCGCGCCTGCTGCCATGGAAAACGGTGATCGACAACGTAGGGCTGGGGCTGCGCGGCCACTGGCGCGACGCGGCGCTGGAGGCGCTGGCCGCGGTCGGTTTGGCGGATCGCGCCGGCGACTGGCCGGCGGCGCTATCCGGCGGACAAAAGCAGCGGGTCGCCCTGGCGCGCGCGCTGATCCACCGCCCCCGCCTGCTGCTGCTGGATGAACCGCTCGGAGCGCTGGATGCCCTGACGCGCATCGAGATGCAAGGTCTGATAGAGACACTGTGGCAACAGCACGGTTTTACCGTACTGCTGGTCACGCACGACGTCAGCGAAGCCATCGCGCTGGCGGATCGGGTCATCCTGATCGAAGAGGGGCATATCGGGCTGGATCTCGCCATCGATCTGCCGCGGCCGCGGCGCAAGGGCTCTGCCAGGCTGGCAGAACTGGAGGCCGAAGTGCTGGAACGGGTACTATCGCCGCCTGCCGCGACGGACGCCGCGCGCCGGGCGGCGAATTGAATGAATGAAAAAGGGACGGCCCAGGCCGTCCCTTGATGTCTCTAGCGCGAAAAAATCAGGCGTCGAGCGCCTTGCTGATCTTCTCGTACAGATCGCCGGACAGGTTTTCCAACCCTTTCAGCTGTTCCAGCGCCTTACGCATCAGCGCCTGGCGGCCGGCATCGTAACGCTTCAAGCGAATCAGCGGTTCGATCAGACGCGCGGCGATCTGCGGGTTGCGCTGGTTGAGATCGCTCAGGATCTCCGCCAGGAACTGATAGCCGCTGCCGTCCGCAGCGTGGAACGCCGCCGGGTTGCCGGAAGCGAAACCGCCGATCAATGAACGAGTGCGGTTCGGGTTGCTCAGGCTGAACGAGCGGTGTTGCAGCAGCGCACGCACCTTGCTCAGCACGTCCGCCGACGGGCTGCCGCCCTGCAGCACGAACCATTTGTCCATCACCAGACCATCCTGATGCCAGCGTTCGTCGAACGCCGCCAACAGCGCATCGCGGCACGGCAACTGGGCCGCGACCGCGGCGGACAGCGCCGCCAGCGAGTCGGTCATGTTATCCGCCTGACGATACTGTTCGCTCACCAGCTGATCCGCCAGCGCCGCATCTTCGCCAAACGCCAGATAGCCCAGACAAACATTGCGCAAGGCGCGCTTGGCGATCTCGGCGTGCTCCACGCGGTAGCCGTCGGTCTTGTTGGCGTGGTACACCGCCAGCCACTCATCGGCCAGTTCCCGCGCCAGGCAGCGAACGATCGCTTCGTGCACTGCAGCGATCGCTTCCGGATCGATGGTAGCGAACAGCTCGGCGATCTCGTTCTCCGACGGCAGCGTCAGGATCTGCGCCGCCAGCGCCGGATCCAACTTCTCGTCCAGCAACACCGCGCGGAACGCGTCGGCCACATGTAGCGGCAGCGACAACGGCTGTTTCTGCTGGTGCCGCGCCACGTTCAGCTTGATATAGGTCGCGAGCAGGCTCTGCGCCGCATCCCAACGCGCAAATTCATTGCGCGCGTGCTGCATCAGGAAGGTCAGCTGCTGATCGCTGTACGGATAGTCCAGCTTCACCGGCGCGGAGAATTCGCGCAGCAGCGACGGCACCGGCTTGTGCGCCACGCCGTCGAACACGAAAGTCTGCTCCGCTTCGGTGACGTTCAGCACGTTGTTGACCGGCAGACCGCCCTTCTGCAGCGCAATGACGTTGCCTTCGCTGTCGTACAATTCGATATCCAGCGGGATATGCAGCGGCAGCTTCTCCGGCTGATCGGCGGTCGGCGCGGTTTTCTGGCTGACATGCAGGCGATATTGTTGGGTTTGTGCGTCGTACTCGTCGCGCACCGTCAACAGCGGCGTACCGGACTGGCTATACCAACGGCGGAAGCGCGACAGATCGACGTTGGATGCATCCTCCATCGCCTGCACGAAGTCGTCGCAGGTGGCGGCGCTGCCGTCGTGGCGCTCAAAATAGAGCTGCATCCCTTTCTGGAAATTCGCTTCTCCCAACAGGGTGTGCATCATGCGGATCACTTCGGAACCCTTTTCATACACCGTCAGGGTGTAGAAGTTGTTCATTTCGATCACTTTGTCCGGACGAATGGCGTGCGCCATCGGGCTCGCGTCTTCGGCGAACTGTGCGCCGCGCATCACGCGCACGTTGTCGATGCGGTTGACCGAGCGTGATCCCAGATCGGAACTGAACTCCTGATCGCGGAACACCGTCAGCCCCTCTTTCAGGCTGAGCTGGAACCAGTCGCGGCAGGTGACGCGGTTGCCAGTCCAGTTGTGGAAGTATTCATGGCCGATCACCGCTTCGATGTTCAGATAATCCTTGTCGGTGGCGGTTTCCGCCTTGGCCAGCACATACTTGGAGTTAAAGATATTTAACCCTTTGTTCTCCATCGCGCCCATATTGAAGAAGTCGACCGCCACGATCATATAGATGTCGAGATCGTATTCCAGGCCGAAGCGGGTCTCGTCCCACTTCATCGAGTTCTTCAGCGAGGTCATCGCCCAATCGGCGCGATCCAGGTTGCCGCGATCGACGAACAGCTCCAGCGCCACCTTACGGCCGGAACGGGTGGTGAAGCTGTCGCGCAGTACGTCGAAATCCCCCGCCACCAGCGCAAACAGGTAACAAGGTTTCGGGAACGGATCCTGCCATTGCACCCAGTGGCGGCCATCGGCCAATTCGCCCTGGCCGATGCGGTTGCCGTTGGACAGCAGGAACGGATAGCGCGCCTTGTCGGCCACGATGCGGGTGGTAAAACGCGCCAGCACGTCCGGGCGATCCTGATAGTAGGTAATATGGTGGAAGCCTTCGGCTTCGCACTGCGTGCACAGCGCATCGCCGGACAGGTACAGCCCTTCCAGCGCGGTGTTTTTCGCCGGATGAATATCGTTGACGATGGTAAGAGTGAATTGTGCCGGCAAATCCTCGATGATCAGCTGGTTATCCTGCTGACGATAGGCGCCCCACGGTTGGCCGTCGACCTCAATGCTCACCAGCGTCAGATCCTCGCCATCCAGCACCAACGGTGCGCCGGCCGCGCCCTGACGTTTGATTTTGCTGACGGCGGTCACGCGCGTGTTTTCCGCGTCCAGACTGAAGTCCAAGTCGATATCGGTCGTGCTGTAATCGGGCGCGCGATAATCGTGGCGATATTTTGCCTGTGGCTGTTGTGTCATAAAAACCCTTAAACGTCTCAGTGAGTTATAGGAGCCAAGCCGCTCTTCTCAACCGCGCCGCAGCCGGTATATTCACCTGCGGCGCCCGGCGGACCTGATTGTGAATAAACTGTATCACAGCTAGCTGAAAAGCCCAGAGTCGCCGGGCGTTCGCGATAGAGAAATCAGAAGCAAGTCATAAATCGCCCGCCGGGCGCAGGAGTGGGTGACCAGTGGCTAAATAAAATTCAGCATTAAATGCTAAAAAGAGGCCATCGGTGCGCCCCGGCATAGTTAAGGCGGTGCTGGCGGCATGATGGTATAATTGCCGAATCAGGTTCAGGGATGGCTCGCATTATGAAGATTAAATACGCAATCTATTTTTTCACCCTGTGCCTGATGACTTCCTTCTCGCTGTTCATTGTCGAGGAGCTGCTCGAAGCCCATACCGAATACCGTGATAACCAGCTCAACCTGTATAAGATCGATCGCGCCAAAGAAATCTCCGAGGCCTTTCAGGCATCTCTGCAGGCCCACCGCCTCAAGCGATTGAGCCTGATCGATCCGCAAATCACCCGCGCGCAATGTCTGGCCGCCGATCGGGCAGCACGCGAGAAAATCGCCCGGATCCGCGAACACCTGAACGATGCGGTCGCCAAACAGCTCGGGGTGCGGCAAAAAATCGCCGCGCTGTCGATGATCGGCCTGCTGGAACAGCTGCTGGATAACGACAATCTGCAGCTTTCGCAGGTCAACAACGCCAACGCCAATCTGTTCAACATCAACAGCGCCTATTACATCTCGCAAACCAGCAAGAGCTATTATCGCTACACCTACGATACCCGGATGGTGGATACCGATTCCTTTATGTTTCTCGAGGCCATCCGCCTCAACAATCGGCTGAATATGTCACTGACGGAGTTAAGCGATCAGATTATCGACGTCAATGTCAGCCCGCTCGATCGCAAAGACGCCTACCTGAAGTCCATCCAGCTGACCGGCGTACTGAACGCGCTGAGCACCCGATTGATCTTCATGAAGATCAACTACGACGACGTGCAAACCACCGACCTCGTCAACCAATTGCTCACCGAGGTGTCCGCCGAGCGCCTCAAGCAGATTACCGATGGACTGTATACCGCCATCAATACCCAAAAACCCTATCCCGCGGCGCTTATTTCGCATTATGTCGACGAGCTGAGCGGGCTTTCGCAGGCGCTGTATCAACGCAGTTTCGAGCTGGAAACCGTCGCTTCGCGTCACAAAATTTATGACAGCCAGACCACCATTTACGGCATGATCGCGCTGGCCGGTCTGGTGGTGCTGCTGTTTATCTTGCCGGCGCTGGTATTTTGCACCAGCATCAACCGCTGGTTGACCAAGACCCACAACAATATCGTGCGATTGTCGCGCGGCGAGATGAATATCGATCGCAATGAGGCTTTCTACAGCCGGGAGCTGATCGCCATCAGCGACGCCATTCAGCAACTCAGACAATATCAGCTGGACAAGGTCTCGCTGGAGAGCGAGAAACAGCTGCTGATTAAAGAGCTCGAGGCCTCTTCCTTCCTCGATCCGCTCACTAACATTTATAACCGCCGTAAATTCTTCCTCGAATGTCAGCTATTGGGCACCGGCAGCTATCCGCAGGCCTTTTGCCTGATCGATATCGACAATTTCAAACAGCTCAACGACTGCTATGGCCACGACGTCGGGGATCGGGTGCTGGTGGAGTTCGGCCACTTGTTGCAGCGCGCGTTCCGCGCCAGCGACATTTTCTGCCGCTACGGCGGCGAAGAGTTTGCGGTGCTGCTGGGCAGCTGTTCGTTGGACAATGCGCGGGACATCATGGAACAGTTGCGCGCGCGCACCCATGGACTGACGTTAAATCTGGCCGACGGACGGCAGGTGCGTTTCACCACCAGTTGCGGCATTGCGCCGGTCAGCGCGTTCAGCGCGCTTCAGGCGGCGATCAAGCAGGCAGACGAAGCGCTCTATTTCTGCAAAAAGAACGGCAAGGATCGGGTCAGCGTGCATACCCTGGCCGGGTTTATCTGATTTGCTGTTTAAAATAATTAACATTATAATTTTTATGACTAATTAGGCTAAGTCATTCACCTTACAGGCATATCTGACTTTTTTGTCGCCCCGCCGCCGCCAGGCCGCCATAAAGGCACGTTTAATCCTCGACCCGCTTTGGTGATTTATGGTGTGATGCAGCTTCAATAACAGGATAATCCGGGTATACTCCACCCCCACTTTTATGATTATCCGGATTTGGACACGCGCCTGACGAGGATGCTGTAACGCGCTATGACTCAATACGCTTCCCCGATTTTGACATCACTGCTTGATACCGACGCTTACAAGCTTCATATGCAGCAAGCAGTGTTCCATCGCTATCCCGCGATCAGCGTGGCGGCGGAATTCCGCTGCCGCGGCGACGAACTGCTGGGCGAATATGCCGACGAGATCCGCGCGCAGGTGGCGCTGATGAGTCAGTTGGCGCTGACCGATGCCGAATTCGCTTACCTCTCGGGCCTGCCCTTTTTCCGCCAGGATTACCTGAACTGGCTGCGCACCTTCCGCTATGATCCGCAGCAGGTGTCTATCGACAACCGCGACGGCAGGCTGCAAATCCGCATCGCCGGGCCATGGCGCGAAGTGATCATGTGGGAAGTGCCGCTGCTGGCGGTGATCAGCGAAGTGGTGCACCGCCGGCGCTCTCCACTGGCGACGCCGGAACAGGCGGTGGCGCACCTGCAAACCAAACTGGCGCAGTTCAAAACGCTGGCGGGCGACCTGGATCTCTCGCGTTTCAAGCTGATGGACTTCGGCACCCGTCGCCGTTTCTCTCAGGGCGTGCAGCAGGCCATCGTCAGCACCTTGCAGGCCGAGTTCCCCTATCTGTCGGGCACCAGCAATTACGATTTGGCGCACCAACTCGGTCTGGCGCCGGTCGGTACCCAGGCGCACGAGTGGTTCCAGGCACATCAGCAGATAAGCCCGGTACTGGCCAACAGCCAGCGCGCCGCATTGCAAGCCTGGTTGGATGAATACCCGGACCAGCTGGGCATCGCGCTCACCGATTGCATCACCATGGACGCCTTCCTGCGCGACTTCGGCCCGCAGTTCGCCGAGCGTTATCAGGGGCTGCGCCACGATTCGGGCGATCCCGTCGAGTGGGGTGAAAAAGCCATTGCCCACTACCAGAAGCTGGGCATCGATCCGATGAGCAAAACGCTGGTGTTCTCGGACAACCTGGATCTGGAAAAAGCGCTGGCGCTCTATCGCCACTTCTATCAACGCATCAATCTCGGCTTCGGTATCGGCACGCGCCTGACCTGCGATATTCCGGGCGTCAAGCCGTTGAATATCGTGATCAAACTGGTCGAGTGCAAAGGCAAGCCGGTGGCTAAGCTCTCCGACAGCCCCGGCAAGACCATCTGCCAGGATCAGGCGTTCGTCAGAGCCCTGCGCAAAGCCTTCGATCTGCCGCTGGTGAAGAAGGCCAGCTGATCCTTCTTTATATAAAGAAAGCCGGCCCGGTTTCCGCGCCGGCTTTTTTGTTTTTATTTCCGAACGCCCTCTTTTCAGCCAGCCGCGATAAATGTTGCGCCAATCCGATGATTTCTGCTTGTGCTCTGCACCGCGGCAAGTAACATAGCCATTACCCCCATATTCTTGGGTTGTAAGCTATTTCTAAACCAAATTATTAAAGAGAGAAATCTATGAGCGTAGTGCCTGTAGTCGACGTACTGCAAGGTCGTGCTGCGGTTGACAGTGAAGTCACCGTACGCGGCTGGGTACGTACCCGGAGAGATTCAAAAGCTGGTATCTCCTTCCTGGCCGTCTATGACGGTTCCTGCTTTGATCCGTTACAGGCCGTCGTTAATAATTCTCTGCCGAATTATCAGGATGAAGTGCTGCATCTGACGACCGGTTGTTCGGTTGAAGTCACCGGCAAGGTTGTCGCCTCACCGGGCGAAGGCCAGAGCTTCGAACTGCAAGCCACCGCGATCAAAGTGGTCGGCTGGGTCGACGATCCGGACACCTACCCGATGGCGGCCAAACGTCACAGCATTGAATACCTACGCGAAGTGGCCCACCTGCGCCCGCGCACCAACCTGATCGGCGCCGTGGCGCGCGTGCGTCATACCCTGGCGCAGGCGATCCATCGCTTCTTCCATGAAAATGGCTATTTCTGGGTGTCCACCCCGCTGATCACCGCCTCCGACACCGAAGGCGCTGGCGAGATGTTCCGCGTATCCACGCTGGATCTGGAAAACCTGCCGCGCACCGACAAGGGCGCCGTCGACTTCAGCGAAGACTTCTTCGGTAAGGAAGCCTTCCTCACCGTTTCCGGCCAGCTGAACGGCGAAACCTACGCCTGCGCGCTGTCCAAGGTTTACACCTTCGGCCCAACCTTCCGCGCTGAAAACTCCAACACCAGCCGTCACCTGGCGGAATTCTGGATGATCGAGCCGGAAGTGGCCTTCGCTACGCTAGACGACGTTGCCGGCCTGGCCGAAAGCATGCTGAAGTATGTGTTCCAGGCGGTGCTGGATGAGCGCGCCGATGACCTGAAATTCTTCGCCGAGCGCGTAGATAAAGACGCTATCGCCCGTCTGGAGCGCTTCGTTTCTTCCGATTTCGCCCAGGTGGACTACACCGACGCCATCGAAATCCTGCTGGCATCGGGCCAAACCTTCGAAAACCCGGTTTCCTGGGGCATCGATCTCTCTTCCGAACATGAGCGTTACCTGGCAGAGAAACACTTCCAGGCGCCGGTGGTGGTGAAAAACTACCCGAAAGACATCAAAGCCTTCTATATGCGTATGAACGAAGACGGCAAAACCGTCGCGGCCATGGACGTGTTGGCACCGGGCATCGGTGAAATCATCGGTGGCTCGCAGCGTGAAGAACGCCTCGACGTGCTCGATCAGCGTCTGGAAGAGATGGGTCTGAATAAAGAAGACTACTGGTGGTACCGCGATCTGCGCCGCTACGGCACCGTGCCGCACTCTGGTTTCGGCCTGGGCTTTGAACGTTTAATCGCCTATGTCACCGGCGTGCAAAACGTGCGCGATGTGATCCCATTCCCACGCACACCACGTAACGCAAGCTTCTAATTTATACGATCAAACGTTTTTTAAACGATTTCGTTACAAAACAAAGGCCAGCATCGCTGGCCTTTCGCATTTTTTAATATTGACGCACGTCACAAAGTTCCCTAAAAATTACATTTAGTTACACATACTTTCTTTTTGCAACCTGATTGGGACATTGGTATCATTTTCGTCCTAGATTAACCCGCCTGTGAATGGAACACTGCGTTCAGACACAGGACGACACCAATCTATCAACAATAGTTCCCAAAGAATTATTGGCGGCAGTGGCAAAGGTGTCCGAATAACACCAATGAGGGTAATAATGATGAAGCGCAACATTCTTGCAGTGGTTATCCCGGCTCTGTTGGCTGCTGGTGCAGCAAACGCAGCTGAAATCTACAACAAAGACGGCAACAAGCTGGATCTGTACGGCAAAGTTGACGGTCTGCACTACTTCTCCAAAGACAAAGGTAATGACGGCGATCAGACCTATGTTCGTTTTGGCTTCAAAGGTGAAACCCAAATTACTGACCAACTGACCGGTTACGGCCAGTGGGAATACAACGTTCAGTCCAACCACTCCGAGTCTCAGGGCACCGAAGGCACCAAAACCCGTCTGGGCTTCGCCGGTCTGAAATTCGCTGACTACGGCTCCTTCGACTACGGCCGTAACTACGGCGTACTGTACGACGTGGAAGGCTGGACCGATATGCTGCCAGAGTTCGGTGGCGATACCTACACCTACACCGACAACTTCATGACCGGCCGTACCAACGGCGTTGCGACCTATCGTAACAACAACTTCTTCGGTCTGGTTGACGGTCTGAACTTCGCTCTGCAATACCAGGGCAAAAACCAGAACGACGGTCGCGACATCAAGAAACAGAACGGCGACGGCTGGGGTATCTCCTCTACTTATGACATCGGCGAAGGCATCAGCGTAGGTGCAGCATACGCATCCTCCAACCGTACCGATGCTCAGAAGAACAAGTCCAACGAGCGTGGCGACAAGGCTGACGCATGGACCGTGGGCGCGAAATACGACGCCAACAACGTTTACCTGGCGGCAATGTACGCAGAAACCCGTAACATGACCCCTTACGGTGGTAACAACTCTCTGAAAGACGGCACTACCTCTTGTGCAGACACTCAGAACAACAGCTGCGGTGGTTTCGCCAGCAAAACTCAGAACTTCGAAGTGACCGCACAGTACCAGTTCGACTTCGGTCTGCGTCCAGAAGTGTCTTACCTGCAGTCTAAAGGCAAGAACATGAACGTCCCAGGCGCGGGCTCTGACCAGGATCTGGTTAAATATGTTTCTGTTGGTACCACTTACTACTTCAACAAAAACATGTCCACCTACGTTGATTACAAAATCAACCTGCTGGATGACAACGCGTTCACCAAAGCAGCCGGCATCGCTACCGACGATATCGTAGCTGTTGGTCTGGTGTACCAGTTCTAAGTTGTCTCGCTTAACGGCGGTTTACTGCCGGCTAAGTTAAAAAACAGGGCTTCGGCCCTGTTTTTGTTTGTGTCAGCCGGTAACTTTTTATTCTGCCAATTCCCCCTTCCCCATCATTTTTTCTGCCTAACTCTTCCCCTTCACAAGATCGCGGTGTTTTTGTCGCAAACGGTTGGCAAAGCCGGTAACTGGCGTTACCCTGATGCTTCTGTCTGCTTAACTCCGAGATTTGGAAGCACCTGACATGTTTGAAAAAATCACCGCCGCACCCGCCGACCCGATCCTGGGCCTGACCGACATTTTCCGCGCCGACGCCCGCCCGAATAAAATCAATTTAGGGATTGGCGTTTATAAAGACGAAACCGGTAAAACCCCGGTGCTGACCAGCGTAAAAAAAGCTGAACAGTATCTGCTGGAAAATGAGACCACCAAAAACTATCTCGGCATTGAGGGCATCCCGGCATTCGCCAGCTGCACGCAAGAGCTGCTGTTCGGTAAAGAGAGCCCGATCGTCGCCGATCGTCGCGCGCGCACCGCACAGACGCCAGGCGGCACCGGCGGCTTGCGCGTGGCGGCAGACTTTATCGCTAACCAGACCAGCGCCAAACGCATCTGGATCAGCAACCCAAGCTGGCCGAACCACAAAAACGTCTTTAGCGCCGTGGGCCTGGAAGTGCTGGAATACGCCTATTACGACGCCGCCAACCACGCGCTGGACTTTGACGGCCTGCTGAACAGCCTGAAACAGGCGCAGGCCGGTGATGTGGTGCTGTTCCACGGCTGCTGCCATAACCCGACCGGTATCGATCCGACGGCGGAGCAGTGGGCTCAGTTGGCTGAGCTTTCCGTCGTCAACGGCTGGCTGCCGCTGTTCGACTTCGCTTATCAGGGCTTCGCCAACGGGCTGGAAGAAGACGCGCAAGGTCTGCGTATTTTCGCCGCCAAACATAAAGAGTTGATCGTCGCCAGCTCCTACTCGAAAAACTTCGGTCTGTACAATGAGCGCGTCGGCGCTTGCACCATTGTTGCTACCGATGCCGAGACCGCCGATCGCGCCTTTAGCCAGGTGAAAGCGGCTATCCGCGCCAACTACTCCAACCCGCCGTCACACGGCGCGGCCGTTGTCGCCACCATTCTGGGCAATGACGCGCTGCGTGCGATGTGGGAGCAGGAGCTGACCGATATGCGTCAGCGCATTCACCGCATGCGTCAGCTGTTCGTGAACACTCTGCAGGAGAAAGGCGCACAGCAGGACTTCAGCTTCATCATCCAGCAGAACGGCATGTTCTCGTTCAGCGGCCTGACCAAAGAACAGGTGCTGCGTCTGCGCGAAGAGTTTGGCGTCTACGCCGTGAACTCGGGCCGGGTTAACGTTGCCGGCATGACGCCGGACAACATGGCGCCGCTGTGCGAAGCCATCGTCGCCGTGCTCTAAGCGCGTCGGCGCAGGCCATCAGGACATAAAAAAGGGGCGCTCTAAGCGCCCCTTGATTATTTCTGCCGGGAAATAATCGTTACCACACCGCCGGCTCTTCACGCAGGAACGGGTTGGTCTGGCGTTCGTGGCCGAAGGTCGACATCGGGCCGTGGCCGGGAATAAAGCGCATGTCGTCACCCAGCGGCAGCAGCTTGGTGCGAATAGAGGCGATCAGCGCGTGATGGTCACCGCGCGGGAAGTCGCTGCGCCCCACGCCGCCGTTAAACAGCACGTCCCCCACCAGCGCCAAACGCGCCTGTTCATTAATAAAGACGATGTGGCCCGGCGTATGCCCTGGGCAATGCAGCACCTTGAGCGTCATCTCGCCCACCCGCATCTCATCGCCTTCCGACAGCCAGCGAGTCGGCGTCAGCGGCGCACACTCTTCCAGCCCGAACATCCGGCTCTGCGCCGGCAAACCGTCCAGCCAAAAAGCGTCCTCTTTATCCGGGCCGTAAATCGGCACCTGATAATGATCCGCCAGCTCCGCCGCCGCGCCGACGTGATCCAAATGGCCGTGCGTCAGCAAAATCTGCGTAATTGTCACACCCTGCTGCGCCACTTCCGCTTTAATTTTTTCCGCTTCGCCACCGGGATCGACCAACGCCGCCTGTTGCGTGTTTTCACACCAGATCAGACTGCAGTTCTGGCTAAAGGCGGTAACGGGAATAAGATGGTATTTCATAAGGCTCCAACGACAATAACGCCGCCTCCGCAAGGAGCGGCGTTATTCACTGAGGGCACAGCGGTTACCAGTTCCGAACCGGGCCGGTATCGATGTGCACGAAGTTGCTACGTGGGTAATATCCTACACCACCGGCGCGCATTTTTAACGCCGCTTTACGGATATTACTCAATTGGATACCTTCGATATGGAAATCCATCGCCTGGCCCTTGGTGTGGTAGCTGTGCTTGGCCACGCCGCGGCTGTGAGCGCGCAGTTCATTGTTGGTATCTACGGAACGGTAACCGGAGATCAGCTGCACCGGCTTGCTGGTACCCAGCAGCCCCTGCAGGCGGTAGAGGTGATCAAACAAGCTGGGATCGATCGATTTGACCTTGTTGGCGCGATAATCGCGGAACAGATGATTTAGCCGAACCAACTCTTCTTTATTGTAACCTTTGCCGTCAAAGAACTCGGCTTTAATAGATTCACCGGTATTCAGGTTATTCAGCACTAAAATACGCGGTCGAGCGGTGGAAAGACTGGCAAACGCCTGCCCTGGGAGCAGCGCTATGCCCATAGCAGCGCCACCTAGCGCCAGCCATTTACGGCGGTGATGATCAATTTTGTCCATGACTCTGTTAAACCCGGCAAGAATGTCAAAATAAATGCACAAAGCAGCGCACTGTCCGAACCATAACCGCCTGCGTATGCTGAGTCAACCCGCGATACGCCTAGGTTTACAGGCCCCCGCCTGTGGGGGCCTGTGGTATAGCCAAACATTCTGACCGTTATTTATTTATAATTACTGCATTTACTGCATTAATTTTTTGGCCTGAGCCAAAATTTGTGCGCCCGATCGCACCGTATTATCATAATTGTAAATATCTGTGCGGAATTGCGGTTGGCCGTCATCCGAAACCCAGGCGGTCAGATAATACAGTTTTACGGGAATACGCTGGCGAATATTCACATAAGTGGTATTCCCCTCTTTCAGCGTGGAAGAAACGCGGCTGTTGTTCCAGCCGGCATCCTGCAGCAGCATATTCGCCAAATCGGACGCTTTGTTCACCCGCACGCAGCCGGAGCTAAGCGCGCGAATGTCTTTCTGGAACAGGCTGTGGTTCGGGGTATCGTGCAGGTAGATAGCGTCTGAACTCGGCATGTTGAACTTGAAGCGCCCCAGTGAGTTGGTGGCGCCCGGTGCCTGGCGCACGCGATAGGGGAAATTGCGTGCAGAGACCATGCTCCAGTCGATCATCGCCGGATTGATCACTTCCGCGTCGTTGCTCCAGCCCGACAGCACGGTATAGCCGTGTTTCTGGAAATAATTACCGTCGCGCATCGCCTTCGGCACAATATCCTCGCGCACCAGAGTGGTCGGCACGTTCCACGGCGGGTTGACCACCACGTTGTTCAAGGCGCTGCTCATCAGCGGCGTCTTGCGGCTTGGGCGCCCGACGATAACGCGGGAAGAGAGCACCTCGTTGCCGTTCTGGTAGTAGGTCAGCGAATAGTTGGGAATATTCACCATAATGCCGGTGCTGACATGCCCCGGTAAAATTCGCAGGCGCTGGATATTCAGCGCCAGCAGCGCGGCGCGAGTCTTTGGCGACACGTTGAGCCACTCGCGGGTGCGCACGCCAATCACGCCGTCCGCCGTCAGCCCCTGCCATTTTTGGAAGCGCTTGACGCCCTCCACCAGCTCGTTGGTGTAGAGGTTGTCGCTCACCACGCTGCCGACCTGCGGCGGTGTCTGTTCCGCCGTCAGTTCCGTCACCGGCGCCGCCGATGGGCTGACCGTCACGCGGCTTTTTTCTTCGTCTACCGTCAGCCCGCCGTCGTCCGGCTCATTGCTCTTCGCCGAAACCACCGCCGGCTCCGGCTCCGCTTCAGGCGCCGAGGCGGCCAGCATGCCGGTGCGGGTCAGGATTTCCCGCAGCGCTGGAATATCATTGCTCATTTGCCCAGGGCGCAGGCTCGGGCCGCTGCCCACCTGCGGCCAGGGACGATTATCCGCCAGCATGTCGCGCAGCGCCTGATGCATTTTGGCGTATTGCGGATGCTGCGGCGCGAGCGAGTTCACGTAGCTCAGGGTGCGCGCCTGGCGCACCGCCAGCTGCCATTGGTTGATCACCGCATTAGGCGGCAAACCAAGCTTGTAGGGAATATTGCTGTACAGCCAGTTGTTGCCGTTGGCGCCGATAGCGGACACGAACTGCAGGTAACCGAGCATCGCATCGGACAGCACCACATCGCGGCCTACGTCATTGAGCGCCGGATTGGTCAACATTTTCACCCATTGGGTGAACTGCGGCTGCACGCCGGACATTGCCAGCTCAGCCAGCTGCTGTTGAAACTGCTGAACGGCCTCGCGATCCTGCCACATCGGCTGCATATGATTCGCCGCATACAGCGGTGCCAGCGTGGAAAGGTAATGCAGTTCCATGCCGCGCGGCAGCGCGGCCAACAGTTCAGAACGGCTCTGCGCAACGGACATGCCTGCTGATGCCACCGGTAACGCCGTCACGGTGGCCGATGCGGAAAACGACGACACAAGACTACAGGCGATAGCGCCACTCAGCGCCAAACGTCGTAGAGAGTTTCCCTTTTTAAGCACCATCCCTTGCCCCCTGTATGCTCACAAAAAAAACGTCAAAAACTGCATATAGTTTCAGTATACAAACAGAAAGGCCGTTTCGCCCTGCGGGCGTCGAATAACTGTTTATGTGATTAAACTAACCGCTTTTCAACGGATAAAAAAGCAGGACTATCATCCACGCGCACAAAAAAATAGCCACCCTGCGGCGGCTATTTTCAGATTTTTAGGGCGTTTTTTTGCGTTACGGCGTTTCGACCGGCGCAGTGCCCAACGCCGGCGGCTCGCTGGCGAAACCGCGCAGCCCCACCACGTGTACATGCTCGTGGTTCTGGAACACCTTACGCACCAGTTTATAGGTGGTGCCCTTCTCCGGACTGATGTTTTCCGGCGCCGCGATGATAAGCTGCATCTCCAGACGGTCGCACAGCTCGAACAGCGTGGCGATCGATTTGGCATCCAGACGCGCCGCTTCATCGAGGAACAGCAGGCGGCACGGCGAGATGTCTTTACCGCGCAGACGACGGGATTCTTCTTCCCAGCTCTGCACCACCATCACCAGGATTGACATCCCGGTACCGATGGCTTCACCGGTAGACAGCGCGCCACTTTCCGCACGCAGCCAGCCGTCGGAACCGCGATATACCTCCACCTCCATCTCCAGGTAGTTGCGGTAATCGAGCAACTCCTCGCCGATGGTCTGCGGCGTGCGCTGCCCCATGTCGATCTGCGGATTCAGGCGCTGGTACAGCTTGGCCAACGCTTCGGAGAAGGTCAGGCGGTTGCTGTTGAACAGATCCTGATGCTGTTCCTGCTGTTCGGAGAGCACGTCCAACAGGGTGGCGTGTGCTTCTCGCACGTTGACGTTCAGGCGCACGCTCTTCACCTGGCCGAAGGCAACGGCCTGCAGCCCCTGGTTCAGCATGCGAATGCGGTTCTGTTCGCGCTGAATGGTTTTGCGGATGATGTTGGCCACGCTTTTCGAACTGATCGCCAGCTTCTGCTCGCGCGCGGTCAGCTCTTCGGTCAGACGGCCCAGCTCGATCTCCATCTGCTCGATGGCCTCGACCGGATCGTCGGTACGGATGATATCCTGGCGGATACGCTCGCGCAGGTGCTGGTAGACCGCGATATAGAACTGAATTTTACGCTCCGGGCGCTTCGGATCTTCCGACAGGCGCAGCACGTCGCGCAGGTGTTCGTTGTCCGCTACCGCCAGACGCAGCGCACCGAGCGCCTTATCCGACATCGAACGCAGTTCGTCGCCATCCATATACGCCAACTCGCGGCGATGCAGGCGGCGCTCCACGCCGTTGTCTTTCACCAGGCGCATCACCGCGCACCATCCCGCCTTGGCGGTCACCACCTGCTCGCGCAGCTGATGATAGTCGCGTTCCAGCTTGCGCAGTTTTTTCTGCAGGCCATCCATTTCGGCTTCGCAGAAGGTTAGCTGTTTCTCCAGCTGATTGCGACGAGCGCGGTTGTTGCTCAGCGCCGCATGCAGTTCGTCGCGACGCTGGCGCGCGCGCGCTTCGGCGTTGGCGTCGGCCTGCACGCCGATGTCCACCAGTTCCTGGCTCAGCTCTTTCAGCATGTCGCGCTTGGCTTCGTACGAGCTTTTCAGCGAGGCCAGCACCTGGCTGTACTGAGTGAACTGGGTTTGATACTGACGCAGCTGCTCGCGGGCGCGGGCGCGTTCGGCTTCCGCCTGCTCCAGACGCTGACGCAGCTTGTCGTTGAGATCGTTGTTGGCATTCTGCATACCGGCGGAGTCGGTATAGCTGAAGTGCGCACGACGCTGCACCACTTCAGTCAACGCGAACGCCTGCTGTTTAGCCTGACGCTGCACGCTTTGCGCCTGCGCGTAGTCCTGTTGCAGCTGTTCATGCTGCTGCGGATCGCTTTGCAGCACCGACAGTAGCGGCTCCAGCTTGGTCAGCGATACGCCATGCTGTTGAATATGACGCGCGGCGTCCTGTGCTTCTTCCAGCTCTTCGCGGATTTCGTCGACGCGGTCCTGCAGCGTTTCGTCGTTCAGCAACGATACCAGCGGCAT
This sequence comes from Serratia sp. BFP-2025, assembly GCF_050880365.1. Classification (NCBI taxonomy): domain Bacteria; kingdom Pseudomonadati; phylum Pseudomonadota; class Gammaproteobacteria; order Enterobacterales; family Yersiniaceae; genus Serratia; species Serratia sp. BFP-2025. The sequence continues at coordinate 2,348,829 of NZ_JBPAFV010000001.1, forward strand.
CAGGCGGTTGAGCGCGGAAATGCCCTCTTTGGCCTGATCGTACTGCTGACGCTGCTGCTGGTTCTGCGCTTCGTGGTTGTTCAGCGCGCGCTCGATCTCACCGCGACGGCCGTTCAGGCCGCGGATCTCCGCTTCCGGGTCGGCGTCGAACGCCACCGCCAGATGGGTACCGATAAAGCGGCTGAAAGCCTGGTGCGAACGCTGGGTTTTCTGCACGTCGAACGACAGCGTGGCGTAGCGTTCCGCCAGCGTTTCACGCTCGGCATGCAGCACTTCCAGGCGGTTTTCGCGCGCCGCACGGCCGAACAGCGGCACTTCCGGATAGCGGGAATAACGCCACTGGCGATCGGCGATTTTCACCACCACCGCTTTGTCCTGCTCTTCGACGGCGAACACGCTGTCATCGAACGACTGCGGATCCCCTTCGATCAGGTAAAGATCTTCCGGGCAATCTTCCAGCCCTTCCAGCATCTCGCGCACCAACGACAGATCCGGCACCACGATGGCGTGGCGCGAAGGGCCGTACAGCGCCGAGAAGTAAGGCGCGTCGTCGATGGTAACGTCATCGTAAATTTCCGACAGCAGCACGCCGCCGAAACGCTCGGCCAACGTGACCAGGCGCTGATCTTCCGCGCCGCCCGGCTGGCTGAGACGTTCGATCTGCGCTTCCACTTCACGCTTGCGGGCCGCCACTTCGTCGCGCTCGACGGTGGTTTCGCGCTCGCGCTCCAGCAGCTGCTGCATGTATTCGGTCACCTGCTGGCTGTTTTCCAGCGGCTCTCCGCTCTGATCGCTGAGCTGGCCCAGGGCGTCCTGCGCCGCCAGCCACACCGGGGCGCGCGCCGTCAGCTCACGGATGCGCTGCTGGATCTGCTCCAGCTCCTGGCGCATCTCCATGCGGCGTTCGCCGGCTTCGCTGACGTTCTGCGACAGCGCTTCCAGGCGCTCTTCCAGCTCCTGCTGCAGCATGTCGAGATCGTCAGGCTGGTATTCTTGGCCATGGCGCTTGCAAAACTCTTGCAGCAGGCGCTCGGCGTCCTGCTGCGAGCGCAGGCGCTGTTCCAGTTCGCTCAGGCGCAGACGCAGCGGCTGAACGCGCTCGGCGAGGTGTTGCTGCGAAGGCCAGTCGCGTAGCAATTCGCGCGCGCACTGCCAGGCTTCACTGCGGCTGACCTGGCCGGCGATTTTACCCACCAGCTGATAGGCCTGTTCGAACTGACCGTGCGCGGCGTCGGCCACGCTCAACTTCTGTTCCAGCATCAGCAGTGCTTCGGTCGCTTCCTGCTCGCGGGCCTGGAAAGTGTCCAGCCACTGCTCGGCGTTGTCGGCGGTCAGATCCGGCAGTTGGCACAGCGCGCGCGCGCGCTCCAACGCCTGCAGCGCCTGCTGATACTGAATGGCGCGGGTCTGCTGCACGTCGAGCGCCTGCTGGTAGTCGGCCAGCTGGCTCTTCAGCTCATCCACTTCCAGCTCGGCCGCTTCGGCGCGCGCTTCGTTTTCGGCCTGCTGTTCGCTCGCCTCGGCCACCACTTCGTTCTGCTCTTCCAGACGGTAGGTCAGCTCTTCCAGATCGGCTTCATAGCGTTCGATCTTCTCCTGCTGACGCATCGCCGTCTGCACCAGATTCAGGTGGTCGCTGGCGGCCTGGTAATCGGTTTCCAAATCGGATTCGGCACCGCTCTGCTCACTCAGCTCGCGCGCCATTTCCACATGGCGATACTGTTCGGCGGCCAGCTGCTTGCGGCTGCCCAACAGATCGCTGCGCAGCGCCAGTGCGCCGTCCAGATGGATGCGGCGTTCGTTGGCGTGGCGCATATAGTCCGCCGCCACATAAGAGGTGGCCTCGGAGATCAAATGTTTGAACAGGTCGCGATCCGACTGGGTGACGCGGATCGCCTCCAGCGTCATGCGGTTCTCGCGCAACGCCGCTTCCATGTCCTGGAACGCCTTGCGCACGCCGCTGTTTTCCGGCAGCAGGTAATCGCGCAGCGAGCGGGTGATGGCGCTGGAGATACCGCCATACAGCGACGCTTCGATCAGTCGGTAGAACTTGCTGCGATCGGCGGACGAACGCAGGCGTTTCGGGATCACGCCCAGATCGAACATCAGCGAGTGGTAATCGGTGATGGAGTTGAACTGCTTGAACTGCACGCCCTCCATCTCTTCCACGCGCTCTTTCAATTCTTGCAGCGACAGCACGCGCGCCTGGCGTTCACCCACCGTCTGGGTCAGCAGCTCGGTCGGCTGTACTGCAGTCGGCAGGCCCTGGATGGTGAAAGGCTTGATATCGACCTTGCGATCGCGCCCCGCCACCTGCTGCAGACGCACGCCAACCACCACGCGCTGGTGGCGCGAGTTGACGACATCGAGGGTGGAGTAACACACGCCGGCGCGCAGCTTGCCGTGCAGGCCTTTGTCACGCGAACCGCTGGTGGCGCCCGCTTCGGTGGTGTTACGGAAGTGCAGCAACGTCAGATCGGGAATCAATGCGGTGACGAAAGCCGCCATGGTGGTGGATTTCCCCGCCCCGTTACCGCCGGACAGCGTGGTCACCAACTCATCGAGATCAAAGGTGCGGGCGAAGAAGCCGTTCCAGTTAACCAGCGTCAGCGAGCGAAATTTACCGCGTTCAATCATTCCTGTTCATCCTCTGCACCGTCAGGAGCGTTATCAACCTGCTGATCCTCAGCGTCATTCTCATCGTTCAGCAACAGGCTGGTTTCAACCGGCATCGCCTCGCCGTCGCGAATCATGCGCAGCTGTGCTTCACGCGGATCGTCGCCGCTGCGCACGTCGGCGCCAAAGCGGAACACCGCCTCGGTAATGCGGAACTTGCTGCTGTCATTGCCCATGAAATAGACCATGCCGAGACGGCGCAGGCGGTTCAGCGAGGTGCGCACCTTTTCGTGCAGCTTCTGCCGATCGAGATCCGAACCGGTGGAACGCTGGTTGACGAACTTCAACAGTTTGTTCTCATCGGCCAGGCTCAGCAGCTCGTCGTACAGCTCCTGATGGCTGAAGATACCTTCATGCGCCAGGCGCTCGGGGCTGAGATACAGGTAGCACAAGATCTTGCCGACCATCATATCCAGCTCGGACAGCACCGAACGCGGGATCAGCGTGGTGGAGCGCGGGCGCAAATAGAAGAAGCCTTCCGGCGCCCGAATCAGCTCGACGCTGTAACGGTTGTAAAACTCTTCCAGCTCATCCTGGAAATCCATTAAAAAGGCGTGGTTGTCCAGCTCATCGATACCGATGTGACGACCCGCGCGCAGTTGGCTGTCCAGCGCCGGGAACAGCGAGTTGGACAGCGCCTTGGCCAGTTTGACTGGCATTACTTGTTCAATATTTGTCGATGACATGGGCCTGGACCTTGGCTCCGTAATCATTGATTGCCTGCCATTCCGCCGGCAACCCTGAGAAATCTGCTTCAGCCACACCGAGGCGCACTGCCTGGTCGACCACTAAACGTGCCACGTCGAAATGACGCGCACGCGGATATTGCGCCAGGTAATCGCGCATCACCGCTGCAAGGTTGAGCGGCATCTGCTGTTCCTGGTACACCTTCAGCGCTTCTTCGATCATCGCCGCCAGCTGTTCGCGAATTTCGCTGAACTCTTCGAACTCCAGATCCGGCGGCAGTTCCCCGGTCACTTCCTCGCTGCGCAGCGCCAGTTCTTCGTCGCGCATGTCCAGCAGACGATCGGCATTGGCATGGGTCAGCGCCCACGGGTGGTCGAAATAGGTTTGCACCGACTGGCGCAGGCGTTGGGCGAACACGCGGTTTTTATCCATATCGATAGCGGTACGGATAAATTTGTGCACGTGACGATCGTAGCCGATCCACAGGTCGATCGCCTGCTGGCCCCAGCTGATGATGCGATCCAGCTTGCTCTGCAGATCGAACACCAGCTTGTCGACGAAGCCCAGCTCCACGTTGCCGAGGGTTGCGTCCTGGATGCGCAGCAGGTTGGCCTGCAGCTTATCGCCCGCCGCATCCAGCGTATCCTGCAGCTCGCGCAGGGTGCCTGAGGTTTCCGACAACAGCATTTCACAGCTGGAGATCGCCGCCCGCCAGTCTTTGCTCAGCAGCGCCGCGATGTCGTTTTTCACACTCTGCTGCTGTTCATCCATCACGCGTTGCGTCATGTCGATGCTGTCGAAGATTTCCGCCACCGAATATTTCAACGGCGCGAACACGTTGCGGTGCCAATGGAAATCGTCGCCGCCTTCGTCGGCGGCGTCGGCGGCGCGCTTCAGTTCCTGCGCCACGATCGACAGCTGCATCGACAGGCGCAGCGTGGAGAATTCGCGTTGGCGAATATAGTAATCGGTAATGCCGATACCCAACGGCGTCAGGCGGTAAATCGCATTACCGTCTGCCAGTTCGCTGGTAAAGCGGTTCAACAGGCGCTGGCGCACCATGTCGTTGATCGCATTGTTGGCGCGCATCGCCACCGTTTCATGCGTCTGTTCAAAACCTTTGCTGACATGGCGAAATGCATCAACCAGCTCACCTTCGCTCATCTCGCCGTCCAGCCGTTCGCCATTCAGGGTAGCGATGGCGAGCAGAAATGCGAGACGCTCCGTAGGGAGCGAAATAGAGAAATCATTTTTCCGTGCCCAGGCGACCAGTTCGGGTACTGTCTGGGAAAATTCACTCATAGTTCGTCCTTCAGGTTTGGTTTATGCGCCATGACGTGAATATAGCGCCCCAAACTCACGTACGGCTCCTGCCGGCAATAGTGCTGTTCAAGCGCCAGTAACTCTTCAAATTTTTGTGTTTGCAGCTGTCTGCTCTGCAGATAGTCGTGGAACACCCGCACGCCGGTTTTGCCGCTGATGCGCATGCCCAGCTGTTCCAGCCAGCCGTAGACCAATAGCGGATCGTGCGGATATTGCGGCGACAGCGAACGCTTGCGGCGCCGCCTGACCTCGGGATCCACCAGTTGGAAGTTACCCAACACCACGTTGCGCATCAAGAGGCCGTTGGCGTTGAAGAACATCAGCGACAGCGCGCCCCCCGGCGTCAGGCAGTCATACAACGCCTCCAGCGCCGCTTCGGGTTCGGCGATCCATTCAAGCACTGCATGAAACAATATCAGATCAACCGGCTGTTCCAAATGTTGAGCAATATCCTGCGCAGAACTTTGTACGAATTGCATGTTCTGGCTCACACCTTTCTGCTCCGCCAGCTGCGCAGCGCGCTGGATCATCTCACCAGAAAGATCGCACAACAACACCTGATGTCCTAATTCTGCCAGTTGGCAGGCCATATGGCCTTCACCGCCCCCGGCGTCGAGGATACGCAGCGGCCGCTGCGGCAACTGCGCCAGCAACCCGGTCAGATCCTGCCAAACCACCGCCTGGCGGATTTTTCCTTTGGTGGTGCCGTAAATATTACGCGCAAATTTTTCAGCAATATCGTCAAAATTGCGATCCTGCATGGACAACGGCTCCGCTGATCTCATTCTTGTCGGCGGCAAAGCGCACGCCCATTCAAACCTGCTATTTTGGCACAGACTGGCTTAGAATGTATCTTCTTGCGGCCTGTTTATGCCTGGATGCCGCTTTTTCACCCAAAAGGATCTGATTTTCGATGCTGTTCAACCTGAAAAAGTTCTTTGGCGCCATGCTGATGCCGCTGCCGCTGTTGATGCTGCTGATGGGGCTGGCGCTGCTGCTGCTGTGGTTCACCCGCTGGCAAAAAAGCGGTAAAACGATTTTTACGCTGAGCTGGCTGTTTTTACTGCTTTTCAGCCTGCAGCCGGTGGCCGACCGGCTGCTGCGGCCGATCGAAGCCCAATACCAGACTTATCGCGGCAACGATCCGGTCAGTTACATCGTGGTGTTGGGCGGGGGCTATACCTACAATCCCGATTGGGCGCCCAGCTCGAATTTGCTCGGCAACAGCCTGCCGCGCGTGACGGAAGGCGTGCGGCTTTACCTTGCGCATCCCGGCGCCAGAATGGTGTTTACCGGCGCATCCGCCGGAAGCATGCAAAGCAACGCCGCCACGGCGGCGCTGGTGGCCGAAAGCCTGGGCGTGCCGCGCAGCGATATGGTGATCCTGAGGGAACCGCGCGATACCGAGGAAGAAGCCGCTCAGGTCGCCAAGTTGGTCGGCGAGCAACCGTTCATTCTGGTGACCTCCGCCAACCATCTGCCGCGCGCCATGCGCTTCTTCGAGGCGAAAGGCCTGCACCCGATCCCGGCGCCGGCCAACCAGTTGGCGATCGACTCGCCGCTGAATATCTGGGATCGCGCCACGCCGTCGTCGATGTTCCTCGGCCATACCGAGCGCGCCTGGTATGAAACGCTGGGCAGCCTGTGGCAATGGCTGAAAGGCGCGGATCACGCCGGCGCCGAGTAAGTTCCGTTCAACCGGCCAGCCAGGGCAGCAGCTGTTGCGACGCAGAGTCGAACGGCCGCCGCTCCAGCTGGCCGGTATGTATCAAACGCCCTACCGCTTCCCACACCACGTACAGCCAGCGTCGCGCCAGGAATGAATCGGCGACCGGCGCCCGCTGCAGATAGCTGAACAGCAGTTGGCTGGGCATGCCCGCCTCGCAAAGGCGGAAAAGATCGTATTCGCGCGGTGCCCACAGCACCACGCCGGGATTCAGCATCGCCAGCAGCTGATCGGTTTTGGGATCTTTCAGCATGCTGCGCAGCGACAGGTTGCCATGCACCAGCACGCAGGGATCGTCGAAACCGACGAAGAAATGGGTCAGCGCTTCGCGCGTGCGGTACAGCAAACGCCGATCCGCCATGGTCAACTGCGGCGTATTGAGATTGACCACCGTCGCCCACAGCACTTCGACCCGCTGCTGATACCAGCAAAACCAGTCGTTCTCCTGCGTACTATCGACGCTGCCTACGCTGCCGTGACTGTCGATGCGGTGCCAGGCCAACATCCCATCGACGATCTGCTCCATCAGCATGTTCCAGCGATCCGGCGAACGTGTCGGCGCTTCGACCGATACGCCGCGCAGGCGCTCGATCAGCAAAATTTCCTTATACGGCGCCTGGTGGGTGCATACCACGCCGTACACCGTGGGCAGACGAATATCCCCGTCGCGCGCCAGCATCGACAGCTTGTAAGCCTCTTGCTGGGCGATGCCCTGACAGATAAAGCTTTTCGCCATCAGCGGCATGGCGTTGCCCTGCCGATCGTACAAGGAATACATATGTGCGTAAGGCTGCTCGCTCACCCGTTCCAGCCGGCTGATGGACTCACCCAGCACAATGCTCAGTTCGGCGCGTAACTGCTCCATAAAGCATTCACCTCAGGCTAATAAGGGGGATGCGTAACATCATCGAACGGTGAGCGGAAAAATACTTCAACGCAGATCAACAAAACGGGGATCAGATAGGGGGTATTGCATCGTCGGCGCGTTGCGCAGCGCGCCGACGAACTCAGGCTCAGGGTTGAATGCTGTCGCGCACGCGCTGGAGATCTTCCGGCGTATCGACCCCCACGCTCGGGATCGCTTTCGCGACCGCCACGTGGATTTTTTCACCGTACCACAGTACGCGCAGCTGTTCCAACAGCTCGATCTGTTCCAGCTGACTTGGCGCCCAGCTGACATAGCGGCGCACGAAGCCGGCGCGGTAAGCGTAGATACCGATGTGACGCAACAGGCTGTCGCCGATGCTCTCTTTCGACGCGGCGAAACGCTCGCGATCCCACGGAATGGTGGCGCGCGAAAAGTAGAGCGCATAACCCTGCGCATCCATCACGACCTTCACCGCATTAGGATTGAAAGCTTCTTCGGCGCTGTCGATCGGCACCGCCAGCGTCGCCATGCCGGCCTGGCTGCCCGCCAGGTTCTCCGCCACCTGCCGCACGATCACCGGCGGGATCAGCGGCTCATCGCCCTGCACGTTGACAATGATCTGGTCGTCGGCAAAGCCGTAATGCGCGATCACTTCCGCCAAACGCTCGGTGCCGGAATGATGATCCGGACTGGTCATGCACACTTCACCGCCGGCGGCTTCCACCGCTTTGGCGACTTCAGGGTGATCGGTCGCCACGATGACGCGGCTGGCGCCGGACTCACGGGCGCGCTCCATCACGTGCACCACCATCGGTTTGCCGTGAATATCGGCCAGCGGTTTGCCCGGCAAACGGGTCGAGGCGTAGCGAGCAGGGATAATAGCGATAAAACTCATGCGTGCTTCTCGTCCAGCGACAGCGCACGCGCTTCATTTTCCAACAGCACCGGAATGCCATCGCGCAGCGGGTAAGCCAGCCCGTCCGCTTTGCACACCAGTTCCTGGTTTTCTTTATTGAAATAGAGTTTGCCGTTGCATACCGGGCAGGCAACGATTTCGAGTAAACGGTGGTCCATGCATCCTCCGCAAGGGGATAGGTCATCTGGGAAAGGGGATGAGGATAGCATAACGTCCGGCCTCAGGTTAATCACCGGCGGCGTCCACCCGCCGATATTTCCTCACGACGCCGGCGCAACGGCTTGAACTGCGGCGCATCCCGGCGTAGAATTTTGTGATACAAATCACAAAAAGGCAGTGATACGTGATCAAACGTCTGCATAAGATCATCGCTCTGTTCGCTAACTACAGCCACTGAGCCCCTTTGTAACGAGCGACGCGGTACTTCGTTTTACCCCACCGACGGCGTCGCTCGTTATCCCACTTCCCAGCCAGCTCCCCATTCAGCGGCCAGCGCCGCCGGAATGTCGCCCAGCGCTACGCGTTGAGCACCGTGCCATTTGGCCGTGCGTGCGATGGCTTGCCGGATATCCTGCGCCCGCTGTTTGCCGAAGCGCACCTGAGGCTCGGCATGGAAACTGATGATCTCGAATACGCCCTGGCGGCGGTGTGCCTTGGCGTCAATTCGCCCCACCAGCTCACCGCGATGCAGCACCGGCAACGTGAAGTAACCGTAGCGGCGTTTTTCTTTCGGCGTGTAACACTCCAGACGATAGTCAAAGCCGAACAGCTCCAGCGCACGGCGGCGATCCCAAACCACCGGATCAAAAGGCGACAGCAGGCTGGTGACCGTCGATTTGAGCTTGCCCTGCTCCGCCAGCGGCAGCAGTTCCGCCAGTGATTCATGCACATAGAACTGCCCTTCCAGCTCCGCTACCCGCACCGGCGTAATCTCTCCCTGCTCCTGCAACTCGGCCAGCAAGGCTTTTGGCGCCACGCGCTTCAAGCGATAATAATCCGCCAACCATTCGGCGCGAAAAATGCCCAGATAGCGGCAGGTACGGCGCAGCATCTGTCGGCGCGCCTGCTCTACAGGCAGCGTATGGCGCGCATCGTCCCAGGCCGGAAGCAGCCTTTCGGTCAGATCGTAAACCCGGTGGAAGTTGCGGCGTTCGGCCACCATCAGTTTGCCGGCGGTAAACAGGATCTCCAGGTGCCGTTTCTCCGGCTTCCAGTCCCACCACCCGCTGTTGCCCTTCTTCTCGGCGCTGAAATCCGCGGAACGCACCGGCCCCTGTCGTTCGATGTGCCGCAACAGACTTTCCATCGCCGCTTGATGCTGCCGCACCCAGTCGGCGGAGTATTTCCAACCCATGTCATGGGGCGCCAACATGCGATGTCGCAACAGACCAAAATCCTCGATCGGCAGGAAGCAGGCCTCGTGCGCCCAATATTCGAACAGCTGGCGGCCGGCGAGCGCCTGCTCCAGCCATTCCGGCTGATAGGCCCCCAGGCGGCTGAACAACACCAGATACGGGCTGCGGGCGACAACGCTAATGGTATCGATTTGTAACAGCCCCATGCGCCGGATCGCGCTCACGACGTCATCGGGCCGAGCCTGGCGTTTAAGCGGAGAAAGCAACCCCTGGGCGGCAAGGTGCAGCGCGCGAGCGGCGGTAAGGGAAATCATCGGGGTGGTCATCCTGATATCCGTGACGAGTAGGCAATGGCCTGATAATAGTGGATATCGAGGGATTTATCTTCGCCAGTGCATGCGGGTGGCGACACCGGCACTGGCGAGGAAGGAGGGTGCGATCAGAACGCGATAACGTCTGCCGCGGACAGCCCATGCGAGCTGCGATAGATCGAGAACTCAACGTTCTGACCTTCGTTCAACGACTTATTTTTGGTGTTGGCGATAGCGTTGCGATTGACATAGATTTCGTCGCTGCCATCTACCGGTGAAATAAAACCATAACCTTCGGCCTGATTAAACCATTTCACACGGCCCATTTTTAACACGGTATTTTTAAACATAACTGATATCCTTTTACTTGAGCATCCTTGACAACGTCATTTTTTATATTGTCTGGACGCTACCAGCCCATCCTAAAGTTTTTCGTAACAAACCTCTCGTGAGCAAAAAATAAAAAACCCGCACTAAGGCGGGCTTGTTGAACTTAATATCTTCCGCATGACTCAGCGCTGAGGCGTCACCATGGTTGTATTAAGATCTCTTATACGCGTTCCCTGTATTCTTACAGAGCAACAACGTTGGCGGCAGCCGGCCCGCGCGGGCTGTCCTGGATGGTGTACTCGACACGCTGGCCTTCAGCCAGGGTCTTGAAACCGTCGGTCATGATTGCGGAGAAGTGTACGAATACATCTTTGCCGCCGTCGTTCTGCTCAATGAAACCAAAACCTTTGCTTTCGTTGAACCACTTAACCTGACCAGTCTTCTTAGACATTACATTTACCTTTAAATATATTTACAAAACCTGCCATAAGAGGCAATTGGGGCCATTTCAGAAACATTACTTATGGGAGGTACTTAGAAGGTTCGTCTTTGAAGCGGAATCGGATGATAACGTTTTTGGAGGAACTGCTTAACTCTAAACTCGAACATAAATAGGTCTGGATTACAGGCCGACTTGCATTTACTCATAAAAATGGTGAATGCACAAGAGGTTTATTGCATTAAATTCGCCATTACGCCGGATTTATTTTTATCCTGCTGAATATACATGAATTAATTTATCGTTCGCCGCAGCCCATCCGCCGCATCCGCCCCCTCGCCAGGGCATCCTTTGCCCGTCCGTACGCTGCAAATGAGAGCTAACGCATAAAACTCTAATATGCTTGGCGCGTCTATAACAAATCCCAAATCAGATGGCTAAACTTGAGGGGAAAACAAGGCAGACGGCTTTTTCGCCAGCACTTTTGCCGCTAAAAACACGATTTTTCAGATTATGCTGAATCAAGGAGCTATGCGCATGACCGCCCAGCAGTTCGTTTCACCTAATGAAATCCGCGCCAGATTCTCTCACGCCATGTCGGACATGTACCAAAAAGAGGTACCGCTGTACGGCGATCTGCTGGAACTGGTGGCGGAAACCAACCGACAGGTTCTGCGCGAAGATGCCGCACTGGCCCATCAACTGCAAATTACCGGCGAGATCGAACGCCTCGCGATGGAGCGCCACGGCGCAATCCGCGTCGGCACCGCGGACGAGTTGGCCACCCTGCGCCGCCTGTTCCGGGTGATGGGCATGGCGCCGGTCGGCTACTATGATCTGTCGGTGGCGGGCGTTCCGGTGCACTCCACCGCCTTTCGCGCCGTACACGAAGACGCGCTGCAGGTCAGCCCATTCCGCGTATTCACCTCACTGCTGCGCCTGGAACTGATTGAAGATCTCGCGCTGCGTGAGCTGGCCGAGCGCTTGCTGGCGCGCCGCCGCATCTTTACCGAACGCGCGCTGGAACTGATCGCGCTGCAAGAAACGCAAGGCGGATTGAACGAAGCGCAGGCGCAAGAGTTTGTCGAGCAAGCGCTGGAAACCTTCCGCTGGCACAATCAGGCGACGGTCAGCGCCGAAGAATACCGACAGTTGCACGATCAACATCGCCTGATCGCCGACGTGGTGGCGTTTAAAGGGCCGCATATCAACCACCTGACGCCGCGCACGCTGGATATCGATCGCGTTCAGCAGGCGATGCCCGGCCGCGGCATTACGCCTAAGGCGGTTATCGAGGGCCCGCCGCGCCGCCGCCGTGCAATCCTGCTGCGCCAAACCAGCTTCAAAGCATTGGAGGAAAGCGTCGATTTCGTTGAGCGAGATGGCCACGCCGTCGCCGGTCACCATACCGCACGCTTCGGCGAAATCGAACAGCGCGGCGTGGCGCTGACACCTAAAGGCCGTGAACTCTACGATCGCCTGCTGCAAGCGACCAACGATGCGCTGCAGGCGCCGCCGAGCGAGAAAAATGCGGAACGCTACTATCAACTGCTGGAAGAAAACTTCCGGGCGTTTCCGGATGATTACGCCACGCTGCGCGAGCAGCAGCTGGCCTGGTTCCGCTACTTCCCGACCGAATGCGGCCTGGCGGCCAAAGAATCGCTGGATAAACACAGCACACTGGAGCAGCTGATCGCGAAAGAACACGTTCGCTTCCAACCGCTGGTGTATGAAGATTTTCTACCGGTCAGCGCTGCGGGGATTTTCCAGTCGAATCTGGGGGACAGCCGTCACGCGCAGTACAACGCGGTTTCCAGCCGGGCGGCGTTTGAACAAGCGTTGGGCAGTGAGGTGATCGATGAACTAGCGCTGTATCAGCAGACCCAGCAGCGTTCGCTGGAGGCCTGCGCACAAGCCCTGGGGCTTGCCACGCTGGCATCCTGAGGTTATTTAGTCAGCAAGGATTCGATATCCTGCAGCAGTTGCTCAGCCTGAGCGGACGGCAGCACCGCATCAACCGGTAAATACCACCAATTGGGCTGAGCAAAGGCGCGACACTTCACCGCGTCTTTCTCCGTCATCAGCAGCGTTTGGTCTGCACAGACCAGTGCCGCCAACTGCGCCTGCTGATATTCCTGATGATCGGCGAACGCCACTTCCTGCACAACGTCGACGTTCAACTTTTCTAGCGTCGCGAAGAAACGCGGCGGATGGCCGATGCCTGCCATCGCCACCACGCGCGGCAGCTCGGCCGCCGGGCGGCGTTCACCGCTCAGCAGATTAACCGCGTCACGCGCCTGCAAGCGCATGGCGATTTCCCCAGCCTGCGCCACGCCGCCGTTGGCGACGCGCGCGTCGACGCTGGCAAGCCGCGCGGCGCGCTCGCGCATTGGCCCGGCCGGCAACCACCAACCGTTGCCGAAACGGCGCACGCCGTCGATAACCACCAGCTCGAAATCGCGCTGCAAAGCATAGTGCTGCAAGCCGTCATCGGTGATGATCACATCCAACGGTTGTTGCTGCAGCAATGCCTGCACCGCCTCAGCCCGCTTGGGCGCGATCGCCACAGGCGCCCCGGTGCGCTGATAAATCAGCACCGGCTCATCCCCCGCCTCACGGGTTGAAGTATTCCGACTGAGCACCAGGGGATAGACTGCCGACTTGCCGCCGTAGCCGCGCGACACCACGCCAACGCGGTAGCCCCGCTGCTGCAGGTGTTCCACCAGCCAGATCACCATCGGGGTTTTGCCGTTGCCGCCGGCGGTGAGGTTGCCCACCACCACCACCGGCACCGGCGCGCGCCAGCTTTTGCGCAGGCCGCAGCGATAGCTTAGGCGAATCAGCCAACTGAACAGGCCATACAGCCAGGAGAGCGGCAGCAGCGCCAGATAAAGCAGCGATCCGCCGGACCAAATGCGCTCGATCATTATTGGCCAAACTGCATGCGGTGCAGCTGCGAATAGGCGCCGTGCTGTTCAAGCAACTCAGCGTGCTCGCCGCGTTCGACGATGCGCCCATCTTCCACCACCAGGATCTCGTCCGCCTTCTCAATGGTCGACAAACGGTGCGCGATCACCAGCGAAGTGCGGTCTTTCTGCAGTTCGTCCAGCGCAGCCTGAATGGCGCGTTCGGATTCCGTATCCAGCGCAGAAGTGGCCTCATCCAGGATCAGGATCGGGCAGTCGCGCAGCAGCGCACGCGCGATGGCGATACGCTGACGTTGGCCGCCGGACAGCATCACGCCATTTTCACCGATCACCGTGTCCAGGCCGTTTTCCATCTTGTTGATGAAGTCCATCGCGTACGCCATTTCGGCCGCTTTCTCAATCTGCTCGCGGCTGTATTCGCTTTCGCGCGCATAGGCGATGTTGTTGGCGATGGTGTCGTTGAACAGGTGCACGTTTTGCGAGACCAGCGCCACCTGATTGCGCAGCGAAGCCAGCGTGTATTCCCGCAGATCGTGGCCATCCATCAGGATTTCGCCTTCCTGGATATCGTAGAAACGCGTCAGCAGGTTGGCGATGGTGGATTTACCTGACCCCGAACGCCCTACCAGCGCCACGGTCTTGCCTTCAGCGATTTTCAGGTTGATGTCACGCAGCGCCGGCGTTTCTTTGGCCGGGTAGTAGAAGGTGACATTGCGGAATTCGATATCGCCTTTCGCACGCTTCACTTCACGGGTGCCGGTGTCTTTTTCCTGTTCCATATCCAAAATGGAGAACAGCGTCTGGCAGGCCGCCATCCCACGCTGGAACTGGGCATTGACGTTGGTCAGCGATTTCAGAGGACGCATCAGCGCGATCATCGACGAGAACACCACGGTAATGGTACCGGCGGTCAGGGTTTCCATCACGCTTGGGAAGCTGGCGGCAAACAGCACGAACGCCAGCGCCAGCGAAGCGATCAACTGAATGATCGGATCGGAGATCGAAGACGCGGACACCAGTTTCATGCCCTGTTGGCGCATGCGGTTGCTCACCGAGTTAAAGCGCTCGGTTTCCACCTGCTGGCCACCGAAGATCAGCACTTCTTTATGGCCTTTCAGCATCTGTTCGGCGCTGGTGGTGACCTGCCCCATGGTGTTCTGCATGTTCTTGCTGATGTTGCGGAAACGCTTGGACACCAGGCGAATGGCGATGGAAACGATCGGCGCCAGCACGATCAGGATCACCGACAGCTGCCAGCTGTAGTAGAACATCATGATGAACAGGCCAATGATCGAGGCCCCTTCCCGCACCACGGTCACCAGCGCGCTGGAGGAGGAGGAAGCCACCTGCTCGGAATCATAGGTGATGCGCGACAGCAGAGTCCCGGTGGACTGCTGATCGAAGAAGGCCACCGGCATTCTCATCATGTGGCCAAATAGGCGGCGACGCATCTGCATCACTACCATGCCGGAAACCCAGGAAATGCAGTAGCTTGAAACAAAGCTGGTCACGCCACGCATCAACATCAGCGCAATGACCGCCAACGGCATCCATACCAGCACGCTGCTGTCGGTTTTTCCAAACCCATCGTCCAATAGCGGTTTAAGCAGAGACAGCATCAGCGTGTCCCCCGCTGCGTTCATAATCAACGCAATGGCGGCCACAATCAGCCCGGTCTTAAAAGGAGTGATCATCGGCCAGAGTCGACGGAACGTCTGCCAGGTCGAGAGATCTTTATCATTCATCATGCAAATACCAGCATCGGAAGAAATAGCGGCCTATTTTACTCATTATCACCCTCTACGCCAAACCGCTGATGATACCAACGGGGCATTAATTGTTCGCGAAAGCCTTTAATTTGCCAATCGTTGTCGAAAAAAAGTACCGATAACTGACCGGAGCGCGTCGTATCGCGCCATTGGATGCCATTTGCCCGGTATCTGGCGACCACTTTCCGCGCCGGTAATCGCCATTTGTTGTAACGAGATGCGGACGCCAGCGCCGCTTCGGGATTGACCGCGCGCAGAAACGGCGGCGTCGAGGACGTCCTGCTGCCGTGGTGTCCCACCTGCAACACCGTGGCGGCCAAACGATCGCGCCGCAACCGTAACAACTGCGCCTCCGCCTTCTTTTCCGCATCGCCGGTGAGCAGCAGGCTGTATTTTCCATCGTCGATACGGATCACGCAGGAGTCGTCATTGACCGGCCTTTTGAGCGTTTTCGGCGGCCACAGCACCTCGAATTGCAGCGATTGCCAGCGCCAACGCTCACCGGCGACGCAGGGCAAGTGCCCTTCCCCGCGTATCGGGCTGCGCACCGTAGCCTGCGGAAACGCCCGCCGCACCGCCGGCAACCCGCCGATATGATCGAGGTGAATATGGCTGATAATGATCTGCTCCAGCTCAATATCCCGCCAGTTCAGCATCGGTAAGATATGTCGCTCGGCAGCGCTGCCCGCGGGCCAACGATCGCCGGTATCGTACAGTATCCCCTTGCCGTTTTGCTCGATAACCACCGCCAACCCGTGCCCGACATCAAGCATATCGACACGCCAACGATAGTCCGGCGCTTTGCCACGCCACAACACGCAGCATATCGCCACCGCCGCCAGCCCCGGCGCATAGCGCCACCACCAATGAAATCGCCAACAGATAACGATAAGCCATCCCGCTGCGCTGGCCACCAGCGAAGCGGCCCCCAAATCCACCCAGCCATGCTGCAGATGATTCAGCGGCACAAACACCCAGTGCAACGTGACGTCCGCCAGCCACCATAACCCGTAGCTTAATGAAGGAGCGAAGCCAAAGATCACCGCCAGCAAGATCAACGGCACCGTCATCAATGAAACGATGGGCACCGCCCACAAATTAGCCGGCAATGAGGTCAGCGTCAGGCCCAGAAACAACGCGGCCTGCATCGGCACCAGCAGCAGCGTCATGCCAAGTTGAATATGTAACCAGCGCACCGGCGCCCAGTACCAGGCTGAGCGAAATCGTTCACCGAGCGGCGCCCATTCAAACCAAAAAATCAGGCAACCTACCGCCAACACCGACAGCCAGAAGCTGTCTGACAATACCGCCAGCGGATCGCACAGCAAAATCAGCCCGACACACCACAGCCACACTTGCCAGGAAGAGCAAAGCACCCCACGCAGGCGCAGCGACATCCACAATGTCATTGCCAGGAGGGAGCGCACCGCCGGCGGCTGGGCGCCCACCAACCAGACATAGATCAGCGTCGCCACCCAGCCCGCGATCAGTGGAAAACGATAGCCAATCAGGTGGGCGGGAAGAAAAAACTGCAGCCCGCGCAGCACAGCCCAGAGCAAGATGGCGACCATCGCTACATGCAGCCCTGAAATGGCCATTAAATGTGCAATGCCGGTTTTCAGCATCAGCGTGCGTAAAGCCTGTTCCAGCGCGGTTCGTTCCCCAAACGCCAGCGCCAGCAAAACGGCCTTGTAACGCAGCTCACCGATATTGGTTTCCGCATGGCTGATGATGCGCTGGCGCAGGCTGCAACCGCCTTCCAATAAATAAGCCTGCCTGACCTGGCCGGTCAGCGGCTGGCGCTGTGCGATAGCCCAACGCTGGCTGTCGAATCCCCCTTCATTGAGCTTGCCATGCACCGGGCGTAAACGCAGTTTCAATTGCCAACGCTGCCCGGCGCACAACCGCCGCTGTTGCGGAACCCATGCGGTGGTAAACGCCAGCGCAGGCACCAGCCAATGGCCATCGATCCGCTCGATACGCATCAATGTCTGCTTGCTGTCGGCGGACTCCAGCGCGATGCTGCTTACCTGCGCCACCGCCGTCACCTCCGGCCCGTGGCTTAAGCGTTCCATTTGCCCGATCAGGGTTCCGGCGTTAAAAACCGCCCATGTGAATCCCAACCCCAGACAGGCCAAATAGCGACAGAACGACCAACGCATACGCAGCAGTAAACCGGCGGCAAGCAATATCGGCCACAGCAGCCATGGCTCAGGCAACCGCGGTAAAACCAGCAGCGGCAGAATGCCGCCGATAACGGCGAAAATCGCCAGATCCAGCGAAAGTTTGATCGCTCTTCTCCCATCCTACCCGCCATCAGCAAAAGCGCGTCGCGGCAGGCAAACAGGATTATTCAGGCGATATGCCGCCGCCAGCGGGCTTTAGCGAAGATGCGGTGAACCTGGCAGGATAAGAGAAGTTTATGCAGTAACCACACTGCACATGCGGCGCGGTACGCAATTCACGAGCGGAGCGCTGAGAACCACAGGCGAAAAAAAACGGCGCCTTAAAGGCACCGTTTTATATTCTTTACAAGCAACAACGCTATGAGCAGTCAGCGACTAACCATAGATATTGGCGCGGTCACGCAACTCTTTGCCTGGTTTGAAGTGAGGAACGTACTTGCCGTCCAGCTCGACTTTGTCACCGGTTTTCGGGTTACGACCTACACGCGGGGCACGGTAGTGAAGAGAAAAACTGCCGAATCCGCGGATCTCAATGCGTTCGCCCTCGGCCAGCGTAGCGGCCATGTGCTCAAGCATCTCTTTCACTGCATCCTCAACGGCCTTCGCCGGAATATGAGATTGCTGGCCAGCAAGTCTTTCAATAAGTTCAGACTTGGTCATAGTACCTCCAAGCTTTGCAGCTAAACTACCGTATCGGGGCGGCCAGAGACCGCCCCCCGTCATTACTCGCCTTTAGCCGCTTTGAAAGCTTCAGCCATTGCGTTAGAGAAGTTGCCTTCTTCCTGTTTGTTGTTAACAGTTGCGATGGCGTCTTTCTCGTCAGCTTCGTCCTTAGCACGTACGGACAGGCTTACAACGCGGTTCTTACGGTCAACGCCGGTGAATTTAGCTTCAACTTCGTCACCTACGTTCAGAACCAGAGTTGCATCTTCAATGCGGTCGCGAGAGGCTTCAGATGCACGCAGGTAACCTTCTACGCCGCCTGCCAATTCAACTGTAGCACCTTTGGCGTCAACTGCAGTGACTTTACCAGTAACAATAGCACCTTTCTTGTTCATAGACAGGTAGTTATTGAACGGGTCTTCAGCCAGTTGCTTCACGCCCAGGGAAATACGCTCGCGCTCTGCGTCAACTTGCAGAACAACCGCAGCGATTTCGTCGCCTTTCTTGTATTCACGTACTGCTTCTTCGCCTGCAACGTTCCAGGAGATGTCAGACAGGTGAACCAGGCCGTCGATGCCGCCGTCCAGGCCGATGAAGATACCGAAGTCAGTGATAGACTTGATTTTACCTTCAACGCGGTCGCCCTTGTTGTGGGTTTCTGCGAACTGCTGCCATGGGTTGGATTTACACTGCTTCAGGCCCAGGGAGATACGACGACGTTCTTCATCGATGTCCAGAACCATCACTTCCACTACGTCGCCCACGTTAACAACTTTGGACGGATGGATGTTTTTGTTGGTCCAATCCATTTCAGAAACGTGTACCAGACCTTCAACGCCTTCTTCGATTTCTACGAAGCAGCCGTAATCAGTCAGGTTGGTTACACGACCAGTCAGCTTGGTGCCTTCTGGGTAACGTTTCGCGATAGCAACCCATGGATCTTCGCCCAGCTGTTTCAGGCCCAGGGATACACGAGTACGCTCGCGGTCGAACTTCAGCACTTTAACAGTGATTTCATCGCCAACGTTGACGATTTCGCTTGGGTGCTTAACGCGTTTCCAAGCCATGTCAGTGATGTGCAGCAGGCCGTCTACGCCGCCCAGATCAACGAATGCACCGTAGTCAGTGAGGTTCTTAACGATACCTTTAACTTCCATGCCTTCCTGCAGGTTTTCCAGCAGTTGATCGCGCTCAGCGCTGTTCTCGGATTCGATAACCGCACGGCGAGAAACGACAACGTTGTTGCGCTTCTGATCCAGCTTGATGACTTTGAACTCAAGCTCTTTGCCTTCCAGGTGCAGAGTGTCACGTACCGGACGCACGTCAACCAGGGAACCTGGCAGGAACGCGCGGATGCCGTTCAGCTCGACGGTGAAGCCACCCTTCACTTTGCCGTTGATAACACCGGTTACAGTCTCAGCTTCTTCGTAGGCTTTTTCCAGCGTGATCCAAGCTTCGTGACGCTTAGCTTTCTCACGGGACAGCAGGGTTTCACCGAAGCCGTCTTCAACAGCATCCAGAGCAACGTCAACTTCGTCACCAACCTGGATTTCCAGCTCGCCCTGGGCGTTTTTGAATTGCTCAGCCGGGATGGCAGACTCAGATTTCAGACCGGCGTCAACCAGTACGATATCTTTGTCGATAGCAACAACGACGCCACGAACGATGGAACCCGGGCGGGTTTCGATTTCTTTTAAGGATTCTTCAAAGAGTTGAGCGAAAGATTCAGTCATGTTGTTAATCTTCAGGGTTCTTTAGTTTAACGTCCATTTAGCATCCCGCCGAATGGGGTTGTTTCACATACCCCGCCATTGGCTCCATGCCGACAGGGTTTAAGGTTACAGGGGTAAAATTTTACCCGATATATTGCGATACCGCTATGACAAATATGACAAAAAGCCAATAGCGCCGCCGCGCTTATCGCTGCGGCAACGCCAACACTTTCTGTGCATACGTCAACGCCTGCCGGATTACTTCTTCGATCGACATGCTGGTAGAATCCAGCACGAGGGCGTCTGAAGCGGGCACCAGAGGCGCGATAGGCCGATTACGGTCACGGTCGTCCCGTTCCTTTATCTCGGCTAAAAGACGTTCAAAGTTAACATTAAAGCCCTTCTCCTGCAACTGCAGCATGCGGCGGTGCGCGCGCTCCTCCGAGCTGGCGTCGAGGAAAATCTTGACCGGCGCGTCCGGGAACACCACCGTGCCCATGTCGCGGCCATCGGCAATCAGGCCGGGCGCCTCGCGGAATGCACGCTGGCGGCGCAGCAGCGCCTCGCGCACGCGCGGAAACGCCGCCGCTTGCGACGCGGTGTTGCCGACGGTTTCGGTGCGGATCTCGTTGCTGACGTCCTCACCTTCCAAAATCACCTGCAGCTTGCCGTCCTGGGCAACGAAGCGAACATCGAGATGTGCGGCCAGCGGAACCAGCGCTTCCTCAGAAGTGATATCCACCTGATGATGCAACGCCGCCAGCGCCAGCACGCGATAGATCGCGCCGGAGTCCAGCAAACGCCAACCAAGGGACTCGGCCAACGCTTTACACAGCGTGCCTTTGCCTGCGCCACTTGGTCCATCAACGGTTATCACCGGGGCTGTAGCCGTCATTTCTCTCTCCTTCAGGTAGAAAACCTCACAGAGACACGGCGTGCTTCGGCTCAAAGCCCGCGCGCCGCACTCTCTGTCACCTGCCCAATCAGGGGCAAATACGGTGGCGTATTATACGCTGCCCTACGGCGATCTGTTACCCTGGAACTGTCCGGTTGTTGAAAATAAGCGCACAACCGCGAAAAAGTATAGAAGAAACGCCGGTCGCCAAAGGTTAAAAATGATAAAGGCCCGCAAAGGGGCCTTAAAATAAACGATTTGACGGGTTACGCCGGCTGGCTGATGCGCGCCAGCTGTTCGAAATAGTCAGGGAAGGTTTTCGCGGTGCATTTCGGATCGAGAATGGTGACCGGGGTATCCGACAGTGCCACCAGCGAGAAACACATCGCCATGCGGTGATCGTTGTAGGTGCCTATCTCGGCGAACTGCAGCTTGGCCGGCGGCACTACGTGAATGTAGTCTTCGCCTTCATCCACTTCCGCCCCGACCTTGCGCAGCTCGGTGGCCATCGCCGCCAGACGATCGGTCTCCTTCACCCGCCAGTTGTAGATATTGCGGATGGTGGTCGGCCCCTCGGCGAACAGCGCCGCGGTGGCGATGGTCATCGCCGCGTCCGGAATGTGGTTCATGTCCATGTCGATGCCGCGCAGTTCACCGCGGCTGCACTCGATGAAATCGTCGCCCCAGGTGATGCGCGCGCCCATTTTCTCCAGCACGTCGGCGAACTTGGTGTCGCCCTGCACGCTTTTGCGACCAATGCCGGTCACACGCACGGTGCCGCCCTTGATCGCCGCCGCCGCCAGGAAGTAAGAGGCGGAAGAGGCGTCGCCCTCAACCAGGTAATCGCCCGGCGCGATATACGTCTGGCGCCCCTGGATATGGAACACCCGATAGTTGTCGTGGCTGACCGCTACACCGAAGGTGCGCATCAGATGCAGCGTGATGTCGATGTACGGCTTGGAGACCAGCTCGCCCTTGATGTGGATCTGCGTATCCTGCGGCGCCAGCGGCGCGGTCATCAGCAACGCGGTCAGGAACTGGCTGGAGACGCTGCCGTCGACGGTGACGTCGCCGCCCTGGAAGCCGCCGCGCAGGCGAATCGGCGGGTAATCGGTCTGCTCGAGGTAGTCAATCTGCGCCCCGCCCTGGCGCAACGCATCCACCAGATGGCCGATCGGGCGCTCTTTCATGCGCGGTTCACCGGTCAACACCACGTCGCCTTCGCCGAGGCACAGCGCCGCCGCCAACGGGCGCATCGCGGTGCCGGCATTGCCGAGGAACAGTTCCAGCGGCCGTTCGGCCACCAACGGGCCGGCCACGCCGGTCACTTCGCACACGGTGCGGTCAGCGGAAAGCTGATAGCTCACGCCCAACGCCTGCAGCGCGTTCAGCATATGGCGCACGTCGTCGCTGTCCAGCAGGTTGGTCAGCCGGGTCGTTCCTTTCGCCAGCGCAGCCAGCAGCAGAGCGCGGTTAGAAACGCTCTTGGAGCCGGGTAAGTTGACGGTGCCATTGACCAGGGCAACCGGTTGTAACGTCAGGGAATCCACCATGTGAACAAAACTCTCCAATTCTGATAAACGAAACGGCTCCGGGATAATGCCGGAGCCGCTTTAATGCAAAAGGACAACAGCCTGAGCAGCCCGCACCTAGCGAGCTGCCGGGATCAACCGTGACGACGTTCGAAGTCGGCCATAAAGTCGGTCAGCGCCTGCACGCCGGCCAGCGGCATGGCATTGTAAATAGAAGCGCGCATGCCGCCAACCACCCGATGGCCTTTCAGCGCCTGCAGGCCGATGGCTTCGGCTTCGCTGAGGAACACTTTGTCAAGCGCAGCATCGGCCAGCTGGAACGGCACGTTCATCCACGAACGGTTGGCGATCGCCACCTGGCTGCGGTAGAAGTCGGATTTATCGATGGTCGCATACAGCAGCTCGGCCTTGGCCTGATTGCGTTTCTGCATCTCCACCAGGCCGCCCTGCTCTTTCAACCATTTGAACACCAGCCCGGACAGATACCAGGCGAAGGTCGGCGGCGTGTTGAACATCGAGTCATTCTCGGCCAGCACGGTGTAATCGAGGATTGACGGCACTTCTTTGCGCGCCTTGCCCAGCAGATCGTCGCGCACGATCACCAGCGTCAGGCCGGCAGGGCCGATATTTTTCTGCGCGCCAGCGTAAATCACGCCGAAACGGCTGACGTCGAGCGGGCGGGACAGGATGGTCGAGGAGTAATCGCCAATCACCACTTTGTCGCCGAAGTCCGGCGTTTCATCGATGGCCACGCCGTCGATGGTCTCATTCGGGCAATAGTGCACATAGGCGGCGTCGGCGCTGAGCTGCCACTCTTTCATCGGCTTGATGCCGCTCAGGCCGTCGATGCGGGTTTTCACGTCGATGACGTTCGGGGCGCAATACTTTTCCGCTTCCTTGATGGCGCTATGCGCCCAATAGCCGCCGTCGATATAGTCGGCGGTGGTCTTGTCGCCCAACAGGTTCAGCGGCAGCGCGGCGAATTGACCGCGGGCGCCGCCGTGGCAAAACAGCACTTTATAGTTGGAGGGGATTTTCAGCAGATCGCGCAGATCCTGTTCCGCCTGCTCGGCAACGGCGATGAATTCTTTGCTGCGGTGACTGATCTCCATCACTGACGTTCCCAGACCGTGCCAGTTGCACAGTTCCTGTTCCGCACGACGCAACACTTCCACCGGCAGCATCGCCGGGCCAGAGCTAAAATTATAAACCTGAGTCATTTCCCCTCACCACATTCACTGTTCGCCGCAGAAAAGCGACCTGTCGAAAAGACGCCCGAAGTTAACGCTCGCGTTAACCAACCCTTCGGTTTTATCACTCACGCCCCATAGCTGCAACGCTTATTCACCCGTCGGCGGCAAACGGCCGCACCGGGTGATGACAGGCTCTGCGGCCGTCGCGATTGTTTGGACGATAAAACCCTGCGACATGGGGAAATTCAGCGGGTTAACGCGGTGTTTTATGCTGTATTCAGCCGAGATGGCTGCGGGAGCCCGGCCGGCGCCCGCAGGAGAGAAAACGATCAGTACTGATTGAACATTTGCTGGATCTGCTTCGCGTCTTTGGTTTGCGTCAACGCCAGCTGCAGCAGAATGCGCGCTTTTTGCGGATTCAGCGTGCCGGCCGCGACGAAGCCGTACTTGGCGTCGTCCACTTCCGCGTCCTCGGTGGTGGCGCCGGTCGGCACGCGCGAAGAACGCACCACCGCCACGCCGTTGTGCGCCGCCGTCGCCAGGGTGTCGAACACCGTTTTATACAGGTTGCCGTTGCCGACCCCCGCGCTGACGATGCCCTGGTAGCCTTCGGCGATCAGCGCCTTGGCCGGCGCATCGGAAGCGTTGGCGTAGTTGTAGACGATGCCGACCTTCGGCAGTTCGTTCAGCTTGCTGACGTCGAACGGCGTATCGCGGGTGTGTTTGCGCTGCGGCGAGCGCTGGTAATCGACCTTGCCGTTGTGGATATACCCCAGCGGGCCGAAGTTCGGCGACTGGAAGGTCTGCACGGCGGTGGTGTTGGTTTTGGTGACGTCGCGTGCGTCCAGCACGCTGTCGTTCATCGCCACCAGCACCCCGCGATTGGCCGATTGCGGATCCGCCGCCGTCACCACCGCGTTATACAGGTTGAATGGACCATCGGCACTCATCGCCGTCGCCGGCCGCATCGCCCCGACCAGCACCACCGGCTTGTCGCACTTCACCGTCAGGTCGAGAAAATAGGCCGTCTCTTCCAGCGTATCGGTGCCGTGGGTGATGACAAAGCCATCGGTTTTGCCGCAGTCGGCGTCGATCTTCTTCGCCAGCGTCAGCCAGACCTGATCGTTCATGTCCTGCGAGCCGATGTTCACCACCTGCTCCCCCTGCACGTTGGCGATGTCCTTCAGCGCCGGGACCGCATCGACCAGTGCCTCGACGCCCAATTTGCCCGAAGTATAGTTGGACTTGGTCGCCGAGTCGCCGCCGCCGGCGATGGTGCCGCCGGTCGCCAGCAGGGTGATGTTGGGCAGCGCCAGCGCCGAGGCGCTGACGCCGGTCAACAAGAGGGTTAACACGCTGAGTTTCACTGATTTCATTAGATTTCTCCTTGACAGATAACTCGCTGAATTATGGCCTTTATCCTTAAAAAAACTGTGACTTTGCCGCCGCTTTAGGAATACGTGGAGCTCCGGCGTAAAACCCCGTATCATTGCGCGTTTTTAGTACGCGCAAAAAGTGAAGACAATGACGCAAACTTTTATCCCCGGTAAAGACGCCGCCCTGGAAGACTCCATCGCCCGTTTCCAGCAGAAACTGAGCGATCTCGGTTTTAACATCGAAGAAGCCTCCTGGCTGAACCCGGTGCCGCACGTATGGTCGGTGCACATTCGCGATCGCGATTGCCCGCTGTGCTTCACCAACGGCAAAGGCGCCAGCAAAAAAGCCGCGCTGGCCTCGGCGCTGGGTGAATATTTCGAGCGCCTGTCCACCAACTACTTCTTCGCCGATTTCTACCTGGGCCGGCAGATCGCCGAAGGCGACTTCGTGCACTATCCGAATGAGAAATGGTTCCCGATCCCGGCGGACGATACGCTGCCGGCCGGCCTGCTCGACGAGCGTCTGCACGCCTTCTACGATCCGCAGCAAGAGCTGAGCGCCAGCGATCTTGTCGATCTGCAATCGGGCAATGCCGATCGCGGCGTGTGTGCGCTGCCGTTTACCCGTCAGTCTGACCAGCAAACCGTGTATATCCCGATGAACATCATCGGCAACCTGTATGTGTCCAACGGCATGTCCGCCGGCAACACCGCTAATGAAGCGCGCGTGCAGGGTTTGTCGGAAGTGTTCGAGCGCTATGTGAAAAACCGCATCATCGCCGAATCCATCAGCCTGCCGGCGATCCCGGACGAGGTGTTGAACCGCTACCCGGGCGTGGTGGAAGCCATCGCCAAGCTGGAAGAGGAAGGTTTCCCGATCCTCTCCTACGACGCGTCGCTGGGCGGCAACTACCCGGTGATCTGCGTGGTGCTGTTCAACCCGACCAACGGCACCTGCTTCGCCTCGTTCGGCGCGCACCCGGACTTCGGCGTAGCGCTGGAGCGCACGGTGACCGAACTGCTGCAGGGCCGCAGCCTGAAAGATCTCGACGTGTTCACCGCGCCAACCTTCGATGACGAAGAAGTGGCGGAACACACCAACCTGGAAACGCACTTCATCGATTCCAGCGGCCTGATCTCCTGGGATCTGTTCAAGCAGGACGCGGATTATCCGTTCGTTGACTGGAGCTTCAGCGGCAGCACGCAGGAAGAGTTCGCCACCCTGATGAGCATCTTCGACAAAGAAGACGCGGAAGTGTACATCGCCGACTACGAGCATCTGGGCGTCTACGCTTGCCGCATCATCGTACCGGGCATGTCCGACATTTATCCGGCGGAAGACCTGCTGCTGGCCAACAACAGCATGGGCGCGCACCTGCGCGACACCCTGCTGGCGTTGCCGGGCAGCGAGTGGGAACCGGAAGAATACCTGGCGCTGATCGAACAGCTGGACGACGAAGGGTTGGACGATTTCACCCGCGTGCGCGAACTGCTGGGTATTGCCAGCGGCAAAGACAACGCCTGGCATACCCTGCGCATCGGCGAGCTGAAGTCGATGCTGGCGCTGGCGGGCGGCGATCTGGATCAGGCGCTGATCTGGACCGAATGGA
Organism: Serratia sp. BFP-2025; assembly: GCF_050880365.1. Lineage (NCBI taxonomy): Bacteria > Pseudomonadati > Pseudomonadota > Gammaproteobacteria > Enterobacterales > Yersiniaceae > Serratia > Serratia sp. BFP-2025. Next base: position 2,375,323 of record NZ_JBPAFV010000001.1, read on the forward strand.
CGCAGGACTTCAACGCCTCGGTGCTGAGCCCGGCGCGCAGCAACTACTACCGCTGCCTGCAAACGCTGCTGCTGCTGGCGCAGGAGCCTGAGCGCGAAGCGGCGCAGTACTATACCGCGTTCGTGAAGATGTACGGCCAGGAAGCGGTTGACGCAGCATCCGCCGCCATCAGCGGTGAAGAGCGCTTCAACGGGCTGTTCGCCGTCGATGCCGATCTGAAAGCGTTGCCGGCCCACCAGGCGCTGCTGGCGGCCTACGAGAAGCTGCAAGCGGCCAAACGTCGCCACTGGGCCAAGGCCTAATGCCATCGGGGGCTGCCACTTTGGGAGTACCCCTGTTGCTGAACGCCGCACTCCGTTGCGGCGTTTTTATTTTTGCGCGTTATTTCAACGTATTCTGACTTATTTTCCAGCTGGGAAGTAGGCGGTTAAACGGCCATAAAAAGAAATAAACCGGCGATTGTTGCCGGACGGTGAAATAATAATTAACCGATAATTAAACTTTCAGCGACGAACAGCGACAAAACGTCTAAAAATTTAACTTTAGCGCCTGCGGCCCACCCTGCTTATTCAAAAAAATTTGCAAACATTAAAAAATTGTTTTTTCTTAAAAATCAGTTAATTAACCACAAAAACCACACAAAAAACACGTCATTTTGCCGCTCTACTTCCCCGCCTTATGATCCAAATCAAATTTTCCCCTATACTGCTTTGCTAGTATCTCATTGCGTTGTTTTAACCCTTAAGAGCGAGAGTTAGTTTGAAAACTGACAGCCCCTTCGATCTGATTTTACCTGCGGCAACGGCGAAAATCGCTGAGGATGCCGGCGTGTATAAAGCCACCAAACATCCGCTGAAAACGTTTTATTTGGCGATCACCGCTGGTGTCTTCATTTCCATCGCCTTCGTCTTCTACATCACGGCGACTACCGGCACCGCCGGCGTGCCTTTCGGGCTGGCGAAACTGGTCGGCGGCATCTGCTTCTCTCTCGGGTTAATGCTGGTGGTGGTGTCGGGCGCCGACCTGTTCACCTCTACCGTACTTATCGTCATCGCCAAGGCCAGCGGCCGCATCAGCTGGGGCCAGCTGGGCGCCAACTGGCTGAACGTTTATCTCGGCAACCTGGTCGGCGCGCTGTTCTTCGTGGCGCTGATTTGGTTCTCCGGCGAGTATATGGTCGCCAACGGCCAGTGGGGCCTGAATGTCCTGCAAACCGCAGACCATAAGCTGCATCACACCTTCATCGAAGCCGTATGCCTCGGCATTCTGGCCAACCTGATGGTCTGCCTGGCGGTCTGGATGAGCTACTCCGGCCGCACCCTGACCGACAAGATGCTCGCCATGGTGCTGCCGGTCGGTATGTTTGTCGCCAGCGGCTTCGAACACAGCATCGCCAACATGTTTATGATCCCTATGGGCATCGTGGTCAAACACTTCGCCACGCCAGAATTCTGGCAAGCCGTAGGGGCGGTACCTGAGCAATTCGCTCATCTGACAGTAAGCAACTTCATCATCGACAACCTGATTCCGGTCACCATCGGTAACATCATCGGCGGCGGTCTGCTGGTTGGGTTGACTTACTGGGTAATTTATCTGCGCGGGGGCCGCGAGCAGCACTAAGCTGTGAGTTACCGCGCGCAGAGTTAGAAATCCACAATCAAAGGTAGGTGTACAATGACCGAACTTAACGAGAAATTAGCCAACGCTTGGGAAGGTTTCAGCAAGGGTGACTGGCAGAATGAAGTCAACGTTCGTGACTTCATCCAGAAAAACTACACGCCTTATGAGGGTGACGAATCCTTCCTGGCTGGTGCTACTCAAGCCACCACCACCTTGTGGGACAAGGTTATGGAAGGGATCAAACTGGAAAACCGCACTCACGCGCCGGTTGATTTCGACACCAACGTTGCTTCAACCATCGTTTCTCACGACGCGGGTTACATCGCCAAAGAGCTGGAAACCATCGTGGGTCTGCAGACCGACGCCCCTCTGAAACGCGCACTGATCCCGTTCGGCGGTATCAAAATGGTCGAAGGTTCGTGCAAAGTGTACGGCCGCGAACTGGATCCGCAGCTGAAAAAAGTGTTCACCGAATACCGCAAAACCCACAACCAGGGCGTATTCGACGTTTACACCAAAGACATCCTGAACTGCCGTAAATCCGGCGTGCTGACCGGTCTGCCAGACGCCTACGGCCGCGGCCGCATCATCGGCGACTACCGCCGCGTGGCGCTGTACGGTATCGACTTCCTGATGGCCGACAAGCTGAACCAGTTCAAATCGCTGCAGGAAAAACTGGAAAACGGCGAAGACCTGGAAATGACCATCCAGCTGCGCGAAGAGATCGCTGAACAGCATCGCGCTCTGGCTCAAATCAAAGAGATGGCCGCCAAATACGGTTACGACATCTCCGGCCCGGCCACCAGCGCGCAAGAAGCGGTGCAGTGGACCTACTTCGGCTACCTGGCCGCAGTGAAATCCCAGAACGGCGCTGCCATGTCCTTCGGCCGCGTGTCCACCTTCCTCGACGTGTTCATCGAGCGCGACATCAAGGCGGGCAAACTGACCGAAGAACAAGCGCAGGAACTGATCGACCACCTGGTGATGAAACTGCGTATGGTGCGCTTCCTGCGTACCCCTGAGTACGATGAGCTGTTCTCCGGCGACCCAATCTGGGCGACTGAGTCCCTGGCCGGTATGGGCGTCGACGGCCGTACCCTGGTCACCAAAAACAGCTTCCGTTTCCTGAACACCCTGTACACCATGGGGCCGTCTCCGGAACCGAACATGACCATCCTGTGGTCTGAGAAGCTGCCGCTGAACTTCAAGAAATTCGCGGCGAAAGTGTCCATCGACACCTCTTCCGTACAGTACGAAAACGACGACCTGATGCGCCCTGACTTCAACAACGATGACTACGCCATCGCTTGCTGTGTCAGCCCGATGATCGTCGGCAAACAAATGCAGTTCTTCGGCGCCCGCGCCAACCTGGCGAAAACCATGCTGTACGCCATCAACGGCGGCGTTGACGAAAAACTGAAAATGCAGGTCGGCCCGAAAGAAGCGCCAATGATGGACGAAGTGCTGGACTATGACAAAGTCATGGCCCGCATGGACCACTTTATGGATTGGCTGGCCAAGCAGTATGTGACCGCGCTGAACATCATTCACTACATGCACGACAAGTACAGCTACGAAGCTGCGCTGATGGCGCTGCATGACCGTGACGTTTATCGCACCATGGCTTGCGGCATCGCCGGTCTGTCCGTTGCGGCCGACTCCCTGTCCGCCATCAAGTACGCGAAAGTCACCACCATTCGCGACGAAGACGGCCTGGCTATCGACTTCAAAGTGGAAGGCGAGTATCCGCAGTTCGGTAACAACGACGCCCGCGTCGATGACATCGCCTGCGACCTGGTTGAGCGTTTCATGAAGAAAATTCAGAAACTGCGCACCTACCGCCACGCGGTACCAACTCAGTCCGTACTGACCATCACCTCCAACGTGGTATACGGTAAGAAAACCGGTAACACCCCGGATGGCCGCCGCGCTGGCGCACCATTCGGCCCAGGTGCCAACCCGATGCACGGCCGCGACCAGAAAGGCGCAGTAGCCTCCCTGACCTCGGTAGCCAAACTGCCGTTTGCCTACGCGAAAGACGGGATCTCCTACACCTTCTCCATCGTGCCTAACGCGCTGGGTAAAGACGACGACGTGCGTAAAGCCAACCTGGCTGGCCTGATGGATGGTTACTTCCACCATGAAGCCTCCATCGAAGGCGGCCAGCACCTGAACGTCAACGTGATGAACCGCGAAATGCTGCTGGATGCGATGGAAAACCCTGAGAAATACCCTCAGCTGACCATCCGCGTCTCCGGTTACGCCGTGCGCTTCAACTCGCTGACCAAAGAGCAACAGCAGGACGTCATTACTCGTACCTTCACTCAAACGATGTAATGCGCCAGCCAGGCGGGAAACCGCCCGGTAGCAACGTCGGGCCGGTTCTTCCGGCCCTTTTCTCCCACCGCTCTCCCCTGACTCTGTGCGAGTCTGTTTTGCCGGACATCTATACTGAATGGATAGCCGGCAAAACAGTTATCCGGCAACTGACCGGCCGACAGGCATCATTACCCCCGGTGGCGGGCTCATCCCGCCGCTGCATCGCAGATACCTGGCCGGCGGCCACGCGCCTATTTTTAGACTGCGTTTGACAGTCAATATTGGAGAAAACCCCGCAATGTCAGTAACTGGTCGCATCCACTCCTTCGAATCCTGCGGCACCGTCGATGGGCCCGGGATCCGCTTTATCGTCTTCTTCCAGGGCTGCCTGATGCGCTGCCTCTATTGCCATAACCGCGATACCTGGGACACCCACGGCGGCAAAGAAGTGACCGTCGAAGAGCTGATGAAAGACGCGGTGGCCTATCGCCACTTCATGAATGCCTCCGGCGGCGGCGTGACCGCATCCGGCGGCGAAGCGATTCTGCAGGCTGAATTCGTGCGCGACTGGTTCCGCGCCTGCCATGCCGAAGGCATCAATACCTGCCTGGATACCAACGGTTTCGTGCGCCGCTACGATCCGGTGATCGACGAGCTGCTGGATACCACCGATCTGGTGATGCTGGACCTGAAACAGATGAACGACGAGATCCACCAGAACCTGGTTGGCGTCTCCAATCACCGCACGCTGGAATTCGCCCGCTACCTGGCGAAACGCAACCAGCGCACCTGGATCCGCTACGTGGTGGTACCGGGTTGGTCAGACGACGATAAGTCGGCGCATCTGCTGGGCGAGTTCACCAAGGACATGGCCAACATCGAGAAAATCGAGCTGCTGCCCTACCACGAGCTGGGCAAGCACAAATGGGTGGCGATGGGGGAAGAGTACAAGCTGGACGGCGTGCATCCGCCAAAAGCCGAGACCATGGATCGCGTCAAAGGCATCCTGGAAAGCTACGGCCACAAAGTGATCTACTGATTGGCGCACGCCACAAGAAAAAACCGGCTCATGGCCGGTTTTTTTATGCTCAGGCGGCGGCGAACGGCGTGTGGTGGTGATCCGGTTTCTGCTTTTTCAGCAGCATCAGCAGATAAACCAGCGCCACGGCGGCAATCATCACGAACAGCACGCGGTCGGAGTAGTTTTGCATCAGCAGCGCCGTCATCGATGGGCCCAGCAGGCTGCCGATGGTGTAGCTCATCAACAGCGCCTGGTTCATCGCCACCAGCTCGTGTGGCATCGCCTTCTCACAGGCCCAGGACATCGCTACCGGATACAGGGTAAAGCCGGCGCAACCGAGGATGAACAGCGAAGGCGCCATGGCATAGTTGCCGAGCATCGCCACGCTGGCGAGGATCACCACGAACACCTGAATGCGCAGCACCAGCAGACGCCCGTAACGATCGGCCAGGCGTCCAACCGGCCATTGGCCGACGATGCCGGAGCTGACCAGCAGCGCCATCCAGTAACCGACGTTGGCGTCGCTCATGCCCTGATGAGAGAGGTACAGTGGCATCAGGCCGTACAGCGAACCGAGCACAATGCCGGAGATGATGCAGCCGTTGATGCCAAGGCGCGCGCTGCGGCGTCTCAGCATCGACCACACCGCCGCCTGCTGCGGCTCATCTTCATGACGGTTGACCCGCGCGAACAGCATCGGCAGCATGGCGCTGATCACAATGGCGGTTACCCACGGCACCACGTGCAGCAATTCGGTCGAGGTCATGCTCAACAGCAATTGGCCGGTCACCGTTCCGAGGTAATAGACGATCATATAGGCCGCCAGCAGCTGGCCGCGGTTGCTCAGGTTGCCGCTGCGCAACAGCGCGCTCTCTACGATCACCCAAATCCAGGCGCAGCCGACGCCGGCGAAGAAGCGCCAACCCAGCCAACTCCAGAAATCGATCGACAGCACCATACCAGCGGTCGCGGCGGCGAATACCAGACAAGAAAGGTGATAGCTGCGGGTGAAGCCGACGCGTTGGATCAGTTTGCCCGCCACCAGCGTGCCCAACAGGTTGCCGCTGAAATAAGAAGAGCTGACCATTCCCACTTGCCAGGTCGACAGCTGAGCATGGGTTAACCAAAGGGGCACGAGCGTATTCAAAACGGCAATGGATACCGTGAGCAGCAAGAGGCCGCAGAGCAATAACAGCACCGGGCGGGAGTATGCGGACATAGTGAAATTGTGACCGAACGCGCAATGAGAGTGCGCGCATCATGCCACTGGCGATAAAAAAGTCAATCGCCTCTTATCATTCCACCGCACGATTTGTTTCCGGTTAACCGACTGAAAAAGCGCTATGCTCAGCGCAGTGCGTATTTGACGATAAGGAAACAGGATGAGTCAGGCAAATGATGCGGCGGTCGCAGCCCTGCTGGCGGACATCGGCAGCACGCACGGCGAGCTGCTGGAGATAGTGCAACAGGTTCGCCGGGCCGCTGCCACGAGCGGCGATGGCGTCACCGAATCGGTCAAATACGGTGGCATCATGTTCTCGCATCGCCAATTTTTCTGCGGCGTTTTCGCCTATCGCAACCACGTTACGGTGGAATTCGGCCACGGCTACCGATTGACAGATCGCCATCACCAACTTGAAGGCAGCGGCCAGTATCGGCGGCACATCAAGCTCCACTCACCCGCCGAGGTGAAAAGCAAACATCTGGCCGACTACATTAAACAGGCTTACGCGCTGGCGGCAGACTGAATTCTCGACATAAAAAAAGCGCCCGCAGGCGCTTTTTTCTGGTGATTGGCTGTTCAGCCGATATATTCCAGGCCACCCATATAAGGGCGCAGCACTTCAGGCACCTGAATACGGCCGTCGGCCTGCTGGTAGTTCTCCAGCACCGCCACCAGGGTACGGCCAACCGCCAGGCCGGAACCGTTCAGCGTGTGGACCAGACGCGGTTTCTTGTCGGCTTTGCTGCGGCAGCGCGCCTGCATGCGACGCGCCTGGAAGTCCCACATGTTGGAGCAGGACGAGATCTCGCGGTAGGTATCCTGCGCCGGCAGCCACACTTCCAGATCGTAGGTCTTGCACGCGCCGAAGCCCATGTCGCCGGTGCACAGCAGCACCTTACGATAAGGCAGGTTCAGCAGTTGCAGCACTTTTTCCGCGTGGCCGGTCAGCTCTTCCAGGGCGTCCATCGAATCTTCCGGACGAACGATCTGCACCATCTCGACCTTGTCGAACTGGTGCATGCGGATCAAACCGCGGGTGTCGCGGCCGTAAGAACCGGCTTCCGCACGGAAGCATGGCGTGTGCGCGGTCATCTTCAGCGGCAGAGATTCCTCTTCCACGATCTCGTCGCGCACCAGGTTGGTCAGCGGCACTTCCGCCGTTGGGATCAGCGCGTAGTTGCTGCTGTCAGCTTCTTCTTCCAGCGGACGGGTATGGAACAGATCTTCGCCGAACTTCGGCAGCTGGCCGGTGCCGTACAGCGTGGCGTGGTTAACCAGGTAAGGCACGTAGGCCTCCAGGTAGCCGTGCTGCTCGGTGTGCAGATCCAGCATGAACTGGGACAGCGCACGGTGCATGCGGGCGATTTGCCCCTTCATCACCACGAAGCGCGAACCGGTGAGCTTAACCGCGGCGGCAAAATCCAGCCCGCCGGCCATTTCGCCCAGGTCGACGTGATCGCGCACCGCGAAGTCGTACTGGCGCGGTTCACCCCAGCGGGTGACCTCCAGGTTTTCGCTGTCGTCTTTACCATCCGGCACGGCGTCGTCCGGCAGATTAGGCAACGTCAGGGCGTAATCGCGGATCTCGCTTTGCAGCGCATCCAGCTCCGCCTTGGCGGCATCCAGCTTGTCACCCAGCTCGTTCACTTCGCGACGCAGCGGCTCGATGTCTTCCCCACGCGCTTTGGCCGCGCCGATGGATTTCGATCGGGAGTTGCGTTCCGCTTGCAGCGTTTCAGTTTCTACCTGCAGAACTTTGCGGCGTTCTTCCTGCGAACGCAGCAGATCCAGATCGAGTTTAAAGCCTCGGCGAGCCAGTTTGACGGCGACTGCGTCTAGCTCATTACGCAGCAGATTGGGATCGAGCATGCTAATCCTGTGCTTGTTGTTATTGAAAGAAGTGTTGTTGTTCTATGCGGCTGATTTATAGCCGCATAAAAGAAGAGTGATACCCGCTAACCTTACCGCAACGGCCAGGCTAGCGGTAGCGTTTTGTCGGGCTATTTTGATCCTGCTCAGCCAGCCATGCCAACTTTTCGCCGATTTTCCCTTCCAGCCCGCGCGAGGTTGGTTGATAGTAGCGCGTCTTGGCCATTTCAGGCGGGAAATAGTTCTCGCCGGCGGCGTAGGCGTTGGGTTCGTCGTGGGCGTAACGGTATTCCGCCCCCAGCCCCATCTCCTTCATCAGCTTGGTCGGCGCGTTGCGCAGGTGTTCCGGCACGTCATAATCGGCCTGCTCTTTGGCATCGCGCATGGCGGCTTTGAACGCGGTGTAAACCGCGTTGCTCTTCGGTGCGCAGGCCAGATAGACGATCGCCTGCGCGATGGCGCGCTCGCCCTCCGCCGGCCCCACGCGGGTAAAACAATCCCAGGCGGCGATCGCCACCTGCATGCCGCGCGGATCGGCGTTGCCCACGTCTTCAGAGGCGATCGCCAACAGACGGCGCGCCACGTAAAGCGGGTCGCCGCCGGCGGTAATGATGCGCGCATACCAATACAGCGCGGCGTCCGGCGCCGAACCGCGCACCGATTTATGCAGCGCGGAAATCAGATCGTAATAACGGTCGCCCTTATTGTCGAAGCGCGCGCTGCGCTCGCCCGACACCTCTTTCAGCAGTTCCGGCGTCAGCACCCGCACGCCCTTGGCGTCTAACTCCGCCATGTCCGCCATCATTTCCAGGCTGTTCAGCGCCCGGCGCGCATCGCCGCCCACCAACTCCGACAGCAGGCGACGCGTTTCCGCCGGCAGCTCGACATTCTGGCCGCCAAAGCCGCGCGTCTTGTCGCTCATCGCCTGATCCAGCACCTGGCCGATATCTTCGGCGGTCAGCGCCTTCAACAGATAGACTCGGGCGCGGGACAGCAGCGCCGAGTTCAGCTCGAACGACGGATTCTCGGTGGTGGCACCGATAAAGGTGATGGTGCCGTCTTCAATGTGCGGCAGGAAAGCGTCCTGCTGGCTTTTGTTGAAGCGGTGCACCTCGTCGACGAACAGGATGGTGCGGCGGCCGGCGTCGCGGTTTTGCCGCGCCCGTTCGATCGCCTCGCGGATCTCCTTGATGCCGGAGGTCACGGCAGAAATTCGTTCGACATCCGCCTGACCGTAGCGGCCGATCAGCTCTGCCAGCGTCGTCTTCCCGGTGCCCGGCGGCCCCCATAAAATCATCGAGTGCAGCTGCCCGGCCTCAATGGCGCGCGGCAGCGGTTTGCCGGCGGCCAGCAGATGCTGCTGGCCGATGTATTGCGCCAGCGTGGTCGGCCGCATGCGCGCGGCCAACGGCTGGAACTCGTTCTGGGAAAAGTCGAGCGACAGATTATTACTCACTTGCACCTCACTGGCGCTGGTCGTCCAGCGTCACCCCCTTCGGTGGGGTAAATTTGAATTTGGCCGGATCGGCGGCGACGTTCTGCTGGCTTTTCAGCGTGTAGGAACTGCGCTGGCCGTCCTGCTCCACTGCGGCGAAGCTACGGATGGTACCGCTGTTGGTCACGCTGATGGCGAACTGCTTCAGATTGCCGCTGGCGGATTTCGGCGTCAGTTCGAAGTCATCGCCCTTTTGCTTCACGTTGTACTGTTTCCAGTCGCTGGCATTATTGCGGGTGATCAGCATGAACGGCGTATTGCCGGTGGCGTTTTTCAGCCAGGTCGCCGTGACCTGCTCAACGAACGGGTTGTAGAACCACAGGGTCTGGCCATCGGAGACCAGCACGCTCTCATCCGGCGACGTCATGTGCCAGTTGAACAGGTTCGGCCGCTTCACCCACAGCTCGCCTTCCCCCTGCTGCACCGCGGCGCCGTCGGCGCTGGTTACGGTTTGCGAGAAGCTGGCGTGGAAACTGTTCACCTTCGCCAGGCGACTTTGCAGATCCTGTGCGGCGTCGGCCAGCACGGAGGTAGAAGCGAATCCCGAAAGCAGACAGCAGGCAACTAACAGTTTTTTCATTATTCCAGATACCTTATGAAATGCGTTAACCGCAGGGCGACGCCGTGCGGGTCAAATCAACCCTTTACCCCGTTACTTTACCCGAAGCCGGCGGCCGGTCGGTAGGCCAATGTTCCGAGAAGAAACGGGTTTACGCTTCTTTGCACAAGGGCCGCTTAAGCGGCCCTTTCTTATTGAATTGCAATGGCTAAAGCATCAGTCATGCCGCGGCGGCGCCAGCACCTCGCGGTTGCCGTTGTGCCCCTGCTCACTGACGATGCCTTGCGCTTCCATCTGTTCGATGATGCGCGCGGCGCGGTTATAGCCGATGCGGAACTGGCGCTGTACGCCAGAGATGGAGGCGCGGCGTTTATCCACCACGAAATCCACCGCCTGGTCAAACAGCGGATCCAGCTCTTCGTCACCGTCCATCCCACCGCCGGCTCCGCCCTCGCCGTCTTCGCCGCCGCTGAGAATGCCCTCTTTATATTGGGGCCGCTCGCGCGCTTTCCAATCCTTGACCACCGCGTGCACTTCCTGATCGCGCACGAATGCGCCATGTACACGCACCGGAATCGAGGAGTTCGGCGCCAGATAGAGCATGTCGCCCATCCCCAGCAAGGACTCTGCGCCGCCCTGATCGAGGATGGTGCGGGAGTCGATCTTGCTCGACACGGTAAAGGCGATACGCGTCGGAATGTTGGCCTTGATCAGGCCGGTGATCACATCCACCGACGGACGCTGGGTCGCCAGCACCAGGTGGATGCCCGCCGCACGCGCTTTCTGCGCCAGGCGAGCAATCAGCTCTTCAACCTTCTTGCCCACCGTCATGATCAGGTCGGCGAATTCGTCGACCATCACCACGATGTATGGCTCTTTCTCCAGTACCGGCGGCGTGATGTCCATGCTGTCGGTCGGCTTCCAGAACGGATCCGGGATCGGACGCCCCATCGCTTCGGCCTGATCGACACGCTCGTTGTAGCCGGCCAGGTTACGTACGCCCAGGGCTGACATCAGCTTGTAGCGGCGTTCCATTTCGCCCACGCACCAGCGCAGCGCGTTGGCCGCGTCTTTCATGTCGGTGACCACGTCGGTCAACAGATGCGGGATGCCTTCGTAAACCGACAGCTCCAGCATTTTCGGGTCGATCATGATAAAGCGCACTTCTTTCGGCGTGGCCTTATACAAAATGCTCAGGATCATGGCGTTGACCCCGACCGATTTACCGGAACCGGTGGTACCGGCAACCAGCAAGTGCGGCATCTTACCCAGATCCGCCACCACCGGTTCGCCGGAGATGTCCTTACCCAACACGATGGACAGCGGCGACGGGTTGTCGCGGAAGGCCGGGCAATCCAGCACTTCGCGCAGATAGACCGTCTGACGTTTGGTGTTCGGCAGCTCCAGACCGACGTAAGGCTTACCAGGGATCACTTCCACCACGCGCACCGCCGAAGTCGACAGCGAGCGCGCCAGATCGCGCGACAGGTTGGAAATGCGCGCCGCTTTAACCCCCGGCGCCAGATCCAACTCGAAGCGGGTGATCACCGGCCCCGGCAGGATGTCTACCACGTCGGCTTTCACGCGGTAATCGGCCAGGCTGGCCTCTACCAGGCGTGCCTTCTGTTCCAGCGCGAAGGAATCGACCGGCTCCACCTCTTTCGGCGCTTCGGTCAGCAGATCCAGCGTCGGCAGCGGCGTGGTCGGCTTCTGCAGCGGCTGATCGTTGCGCATCAGGAACGGGTGAATCAAGCTGTCCATCGCCGGATGCTGCTCGGCCTGCGGTTGCTGAGACTGTTGCGGTGCCTGCTGCGGCTGCTGATATTGCTGCTGCGGCGACGGTTGATACGGCTGCTGCTGCGGCTGTTGGTACTGCTGCTGGTACGGTTGCTGAGGCTGGGCAGCTGGTTCCGCAGGCTCAAACTGGCCGAACGGCACATCGTCCTCTTGCTCGCTCTGCAGTTCAATGCGCTCTTCAAGCTGCGGCGACAGCGTGAACATCGGCTCGCTAGGGCCATCGTCCACCAAATCCGCCATCGGCGAGAAGCTGAAAGCATTGCGGGTATCGACCGCACTGGCGGCCGGTGCCTGCGGGGCAGACTCCTGCTGGCCGTAGCGCGCCTGCTGCTGCTCGGCGAACGCCTGACGCAGCACCGCTTCTTGCCGCGCCTCTTCGTCGTCCTGTTGATACTCTTCGCCGTAACGTTGGCTCTGCTGTTCGGCAAACGCCTTGCTCAGCTCGGCTTCCTGCAATGCACTCTCGTCATCTTGCTCCGGCGCGTAGCTTTCGCCGTAGCGCTGGCTTTGCTGTTCGGCAAACGCCTGACGCAGCGCGGCTTCTTGCAGCGCCTCTTCTTCCTGCGGGTTCACCGCCGCCGGCTGTTGAGGCTCCGCCTCGGCCTGGCGCAGCTCCTGTTCGGCCGCACGCTGCGAAGGCAGCTTGATGCCGTAAGAAGCCAGCTCACGACGGGTCGGGATACGCACCGGATTCGGCCGCGGCAACTCAGGGCCGATACCCTGTTTAACCTGCGGATTGCCGTCGCTGGTCGCAGTGAAAGCAGGCATGAAGGTGGCTGCTGCTGCACCCGCCGCGGCAGTGGCTGCTGCTGCACCCGCCGCGGCAGTGGCCGCCGCCGTGTCCAGCTGCGGCCTGGCGCCGGTGGCGCTGAAACCGCCCGAACCGCCGAGGTCGACGCTGTCGCGCTGCGCAGCGCTAAAATCAAAGGGAGAATGCGCCTGCGGTTGCGGCGCAGCCGGCTCTTGCCAGTTGCCAAGGCGCGGCTCATCGTCATCCTGATAAGGATCGACCGGACGCGTCGCCTTCGGCGCCGGCGTTTCTTCCGGGATCTCGAAAGAATATAGCGGCGGCGTAGCGTCTTGTGGCGGGGCGCTTACCGGGTGCTGGTTGACCGAGGCCGGGGCGGCCGGTGCCACCGTCACCGACGGCGCCTGAACGCCAACCGGTGCAGCAACGGGCTCGTGCACCGCCGCCGTTACCGCCGGTGCAGGCGGAGCCGCCGGCGCGATTGGCGCCGCTTCAGCGTCGACTTCGTCATCGTCGGCACGCAGGCCGCTGAGCAACGGATCGGCAGCGTCTTCCGCTGCCGCTTTGGCGCTTTCGGTGACCGAAGGCGCGGAGAACAGCACGTCGTCATCGGCGGCCGCGGCTCCGGCGGCGGTCGCGGCAACCGCTGCGGCGGCGCCCTTCCCTGCCTGCTCAGGCTCGTCGTCAACGTAACGCTCGTCATCCTCGAAATAGCGTTCTTCGCGGCGTGAGCGATTGGTCATCACCGTCGCGACGCCCAGCACCGCACCGCCGATCTTCTCGGCGATCACCAGCCAGGACCAGCCGGTAAACAACGTCAGGCCTGCCGCCCACACGCACAGCAGCGCCAGCGTGGCGCCGATGCCGTTGAACCACGGCAACATGGCGTTGCTCAGCAGGCTGCCGATCACGCCGCCGGAAGCGAAGTAATAAAGATCGTCAACGTTCAGCGCCGCCAGCCCACAGGAGGTGAGCACCAGCGCCAGAGTGCCGATAAGGCGCAGTGAGAGCGCGAAATAGTCGACGTAGTCCCGGTTGCCGCGTTGGCGGTAGGCCGCCCAGCACAGAACCAGCATGATCGGCGGTATCGCGTAGGCGAGCACCCCGAAGGTGAAGAACAGCGTGTCGGCCAACCAGGCCCCAACACCGCCGCCCAGGTTGTGAATCGGCTCATGCCACGCGGTCTGCGACCAGCTTGGGTCAGACGGATTGAAGCTGACCAACGCAGCCATGAGGTAAACGGCAAAAATCGCTACCACGATCAACACAGCTTCCAGCAAACGCCGGCCACTGCTGAGTCTTTTCAGGGTAACTTCTTTATCTTCTGTATATTCCTGGCTCAAGAAAGGCTCTCCAGGTTCCTGTTAGCTGACATAGCAACAGCGCCGAGAAGCTTCCCCGGCGCCGAAACTGTATGAATAAACAGGAGTGTAACCAATTTAATCAGGTTTTGCACCTGCACCTTACCGTGTTTTGATAACCAGACGGTTACTCTGTTTCACTTCTTCCATCACTACGTAGGTACGGGTGTCGTTAACCCCCGGCAAACGCAGCAAGGTTTCGCCCAGCAGTTTGCGGTAAGCCGACATGTCCGGTACGCGGGTTTTCAACAGGTAGTCGAAATCGCCGGAAACCAGATGACACTCCTGAATCTCTTCAAGCTTCTGCACTGCCGAGTTGAATTGCTCAAACACATCCGGCGCGCCGCGGTTCAGCGTGATCTCCACGAAAACCAGCAGGGACGCATCCAGATAATGCGGGTTGAGCAATGCGGTATAGCCATGAATGAAACCCTGGCGCTCGAGACGGCGCACGCGTTCTAAACATGGTGTCGGGGATAACCCCACGCGCTTCGAAAGCTCGACGTTCGAAATACGCCCATCCTTCTGCAGCTCATTCAGGATGTTGCGGTCGATACGGTCAAGATCTTTACCCGGGCGTTTCTTGTTGTCTGCCATTATTATTGTCTCTCTTATTTTCTTCCGTGCACTTGCCACACCCTAGCCAACGTCAATGTGTAAGGGTTCGTTCCAAGCGAAGACCCGATGCCTGTCATATGCTTCTTCACTACCATCATTCCACGCCGCGCAGCCTGTCTGTCCAACCCCGCGCAGCGCCGGTAACGACGTTTCGGTCGAGAAAAAATCAGCAAACGCTTGCGCGCCCTGCTCCGCACACCTGGTGCGTATTGCCGCCTTACGGCGTAAATACGTACGATTTGCTGGTGTTACGGGGATAATTTCTTCTTCCTATGATGTTTTCGCAAATGCGCAGCGGATTGTCAAAGTAAAAGAAGCAAAATCAGAACAACGTACCGTCATGAAAAGTCTGCATCCCATTTTTGGTTATGAATCGCTGGCAGATAAACCCCGGGCGGAAGCGGCTGAACTCGCAGAATGCGCCGTTTTTGCGCGGTGGATGATTCGCTGGCGGACGGCGGCTTTGATAAGTTAAATTTCTGCGTTCGGCGTACGATTTGCCGACAATGGACGCATTAATAGGCGACAACTATCATACAAATCGTTAACAACGTCGCCCGGCGCTTTTTTTACTGCGTCATTTTCCCTACAATCGGCTTCATTGTCCGCCATTGTGGAATAAAGAGGTTATTCATGGGCACGGCTAAACATAGCAAATTACTGATTCTGGGCTCCGGCCCGGCCGGTTACACCGCCGCCGTCTACGCGGCGCGCGCCAACCTGAACCCGGTGCTGATTACCGGTCTGGAACAGGGCGGCCAGCTGACCACCACCACCGAAGTGGAAAACTGGCCGGGCGATGCCGAAGGCCTGACCGGTCCGGCGTTGATGGAACGCATGCGCGAGCACGCAGAGAAGTTCCAGACGGAAATCGTCTTCGACCACATCAACAGCGTCGATCTGCAGCAGCGTCCGTTCCGCCTGTTCGGCGACAGCGGCGAATACAGCTGCGACGCGCTGATCATCGCGACCGGCGCTTCCGCCCGCTATCTTGGTCTGCCTTCCGAAGACGCGTTCAAGGGCAAAGGCGTTTCCGCCTGTGCGACCTGCGACGGTTTCTTCTACCGCAACCAGAAAGTCGCGGTGGTCGGCGGCGGCAACACCGCCGTTGAAGAAGCGTTGTACCTGTCCAACATCGCCGCCGAGGTTCATCTGATCCACCGCCGTGACAGCTTCCGCTCGGAGAAAATCCTGATCGACCGGCTGATGGAAAAAGTGAAAAGCGGCAATATCGTGCTGCACACCGACCACACGCTGGACGAAGTGCTGGGCGATGAAATGGGCGTGACCGGCGTGCGCATCCGCAGCACCAAAGCGGAAAACGAAACCCGTGAACTGGAGCTGGCCGGCGTGTTCATCGCCATCGGCCACAGCCCGAACACCGGCATCTTCGGTGGCCAGCTGGAGCTGGAAAACGGCTACATCAAGGTGCAGTCCGGCATTCACGGCAATGCGACCCAAACCACTATCCCCGGCGTCTTCGCTGCAGGCGACGTGATGGATCACATCTATCGCCAGGCGATCACCTCAGCCGGCACCGGCTGCATGGCGGCGCTGGATGCAGAGCGTTACCTGGACGGCATCGCCGGCGCCGAAGTCTGCTAAGACTTTCTCGTCATCAGCAAAAAGCGGCTCTCGAGCCGCTTTTTTTGTTTCTGCGTTCTGCAATCGCCCTCTCCCATCTGTTATAGCCACTTTCGCCCGCTTTATTCTTTTCAGTCTGCCGGGTGACGAGGTAACATGAGCCCTCGCTTGTTTGTCGCCGATTGCGCCAAACACTATTATTTAACAGTACGTTAACCCAGCCCGTAACAAACGGGCGCCGGCGACGCAGACGCATATCTGATGAAAAAAACCAGACAGCAACAGTTAACCCGTTGGCTTAAAACCCAGAGTTCGTTAGCGCAGCGTTGGCTGCGCCTTTCCATGCTGTTGGGGCTATTCAGCGGCCTACTGATCGTGGCGCAGGCCTGGCTGCTGGCCAGCCTGCTGCACGCCCTGATCATCGAGCACACTCCGCGCGAACAGCTGATCCCTTCGTTTATCTGGCTGATCGTCGCGTTTGCGCTGCGGGCGCTGTTGAGCTGGCTGCGGGAGCGGGTCGGTTTCCTGTGTGGTCAGGTGATCCGTCAGCGCATGCGTCAGCAGGTGCTGGATAAACTCCAGCAGCTCGGCCCCGCGTGGATCCAGGGCAAACCGGCAGGCAGCTGGGCCAGCATCATCGTCGAGCAGATCGAGGATATGCAGGACTATTACTCGCGCTATCTGCCGCAAATGTATCTGGCGGTGTTCATCCCATTGCTTATCCTGATCGCCGTCTTCCCGATCAACTGGGCCGCAGGCATCATTCTGCTGGCGACCGCGCCGCTCATTCCGCTGTTCATGGCGCTGGTCGGCATGGGGGCCGCCGACGCCAACCGCCGCAACTTCGTGGCGCTGGCGCGATTGAGCGGCAACTTCCTCGACCGCCTGCGCGGCCTGGACACCCTGCGGCTGTTCGATCGCGCACAGGCCGAAACCGCGCAGATCGCCAAATCCTCCGAAGACTTCCGCAGCCGCACCATGGAAGTGCTGCGCATGGCCTTCCTCTCTTCCGGCGTGCTGGAGTTCTTCGCCTCGATTTCCATCGCCGTAGTGGCGGTGTATTTCGGTTTTTCCTACCTCGGCGAACTCAACTTCGGCAGCTACGGCCTCGGCGTAACGCTATTTTCCGGTTTTCTGGTGCTGATTCTGGCGCCGGAGTTCTTCCAGCCGCTGCGCGATCTCGGCGCCTTTTACCATGCCAAGGCGCAGGCGGTCGGCGCGGCGGAAGCGCTGGAAACCTTCCTCAGCGCCGAAGGCGAGCAGATGGGGAACGGCACGCGGCAGCTGCCCGCCGATCAGCCGCTGACGCTGCAGGCGAACGAGTTGGAAATCCTGTCGCCGAACGGCGTGCTACTGGCCGGGCCGCTCAATTTCACTCTGCAGCCGCGACAGCGCGTAGCATTGGTCGGGCTGAGCGGCGCCGGTAAAAGCTCGCTGCTCAACCTGCTGCTCGGCTTCCTGCCCTACCGTGGGTCGTTGACCGTCAACGGCGTCGAGCTGCGTGAGCTGTCCGCAGAAAACTGGCGTCAACAGCTCAGTTGGGTCGGGCAAAACCCGCATTTGCCGGCGCAAACCCTGCGCGCCAATATCCTGTTGGGCTGCCCACAGGCCGACGAAGCGCAGCTGCAGCAGGCGGTGGAACACGCCTACGTCAGCGAACTGCTGCCCTATCTGCCGCAAGGGCTCGACACCGAAGTGGGCGACAACGCCGCCCGCCTGTCGGTCGGCCAGGCGCAGCGCGTGGCGGTCGCCCGGGCGCTGATCGGCCCGCGCCGCCTGCTGCTGCTGGATGAGCCGGCCGCCAGCCTCGATGCCCATAGCGAACAGCGGGTAATGCAGGCGCTGAACGCCGCTTCGCATCAGCAAACCACCCTGCTGGTGACGCATCAGCTGGAAGATACCGAAGACTACGACCAGATTTGGGTGATGGATGATGGGCGTATCGCGCAACAGGGCAATTACGCCACCCTCAGCGCCCAACCGGGCCTGTTCGCCAGTCTGATCGCCCATCGCCGCGGGGAGCTTTAATCATGCGCGTTTTGCTGCCGTTTTTGGCGTTGTATCGCCGCCATAGCCTGCTGATTAGCCTGGGCATCCTTTTAGCGATCGTCACCCTGCTGGCCAGCATCGGCCTGCTGGCGCTCTCCGGCTGGTTCCTGGCCGCGTCTTCGCTGGCCGGATTGGCGGGTCTGCTGACCTTCAACTACATGCTGCCGGCCGCCGGCGTGCGCGGCGCGGCGATCTTCCGCACCGCCGGGCGCTACGCCGAGCGCGTGGTCAGCCACGACGCCACCTTCCGCGTGCTGTCGCATCTGCGGGTGTTCACCTTCAGCAAGATCCTGCCGCTTACGCCGGGCGGCATCGCCCGCTTCCGCCAGGCCGACCTGCTCAACCGCCTGGTGGCGGACGTGGACACGCTGGATCACCTTTATCTGCGGGTGATTTCACCGCTGGTAGGTGCGGCGGCGGTGATCCTGGTGGTCACCTACGGCCTGAGCTGGCTGGATCCCGCGCTCGCCCTGACGCTGGGCGGCATTCTGTTGCTGCTGTTGCTGCTGGTGCCGCCGGTATTCTATCGCGCCGGCAAACCGATCGGTGGCCAACTCACCGCCCTGCGCGGCCAATACCGCACCGAGCTGACCGCCTGGCTACAGGGGCAGGCGGAGCTGGTGGTGTTCGGCGCCGTCAACGACTTCCGCCAGACGCTGAACGCCACCGAGCAGCTGTGGCAACGCCGCCAGTGGCAGCAGGCCTCGCTGAGCGGCAAGGCGCAGGCGCTGATGATCCTCGCCAGCGGGCTGACGGTGACGCTGCTGCTGTGGCTGACCGCCGCCGGCATCGGCGGCGATGCCGAGCCCGGCGCGCTGATCGCGCTGTTTGTCTTCGCCGCGCTGGCGTCGTTCGAAGCGCTGATGCCGGTCGCCGGCGCCTTCCAGCACCTCGGCCAGGTGATCGCCTCCGCCACGCGGGTCAAACAGATTATCGATCGCCAGCCGGAAGTGACCTTCCCGGCCGCCGGTCCGGCCGCCGCCGATCGGGCGCTGCTCAGCCTGCAGCAGTTGAGCTTCACCTACCCCGATCAGCCGCAGCCGGTGCTGCGCGACGTTACGCTCGAAGTCGCAGCCGGCGAACACATCGCCTTACTCGGCCGCACCGGCTGCGGCAAGTCCACCCTGCTGCAGCTGCTGACCCGCGCATGGCGCACCGACGGAGGAAAAATTCTGCTCAACGGCGAACCGCTGGAGGATTATGATGAAACCACGCTGCGCCGGATGACCACGGTCGTCAGCCAGCGGGTGCACATCTTCAGCGATACGCTGCGGGAAAACCTGCGGCTGGCCGCACCGGATGCCGACGACGCTCGCCTGAGCGAGGTGTTGCAGCAGGTGGGGCTGGGCAAACTGCTGGACAGTGACGGCGGGCTGAACGCCTGGCTGGGCGAAGGCGGCCGCCAGTTGTCCGGCGGTGAACAGCGCCGTTTGGGCATCGCCCGCGCGCTGCTGCACCCAGCCCCGCTGCTACTGCTTGACGAACCCACCGAAGGGTTGGACGCCGAGACCGAGCAGCAGATTCTGGCGCTGCTGCGCCAGCATTGTCAGGGCAAGACGCTGATTCTGGTGACGCACCGCCTGTATGGTCTGGAGCATCTCGATCGCATTTGCGTGATGGACGACGGCCAGATTGTCGAACAGGGCGATCACGCCACCCTGATGAGCCAGCAGGGCCGCTATGCCCGCTTTCGCAACCGTATCAGCAACCTGGCGCCGTAATCGGCCCGTAGAGGACACAGAGGCCCTGTATGCGCATCGTTAAGCTCTCCCCGCAGTCGCTGGCGTTTCCCTCGCCTGAGGGCGCCCTACGCGATCCTAACGGCCTGCTGGCGATCGGCGGCGACCTCACGGCGCCGCGGCTGCTGGCGGCCTACGAGCGCGGCATCTTCCCCTGGTACTCGCCGGGGGAAGCGATATTGTGGTGGTCGCCCGATCCGCGCGCGGTGCTGTTCCCGGCCGAGTTTCATCTCAACCGCAGCCTGAAACGCTTTCTGCGCCACGACCCGTTTCGCATCACGCTCAATCACGACTTCGCCGCAGTGATCGCCGCCTGCGCCCATCGCCCGGACGAAGGCACCTGGATCGGCCCGGAGGTGCAGCGCGCCTATCTGCACCTGCACCGTCTCGGCTACGCCCACTCGGTGGAGGTATGGCAGGATGATCAATTGGTTGGCGGCATGTACGGCGTGGCGCAGGGCGCGTTGTTCTGCGGCGAATCGATGTTCAGCCGCGTCACTAACGCCTCCAAATGCGCATTAATGGCCTTTTGCCGCCATTTTGCCGCTTATGGCGGGGAATTGATTGACTGCCAGGTGCTGAACGCTCACACTGCCCGCCTTGGCGCGCGTGAAATTCCGCGCCGTCAATTTTTGCAGCAGCTCAGCACCCTTCAACGGCGGCCCCTGGCGCCGGCGTGCTGGGAAGCGCAAGTCATATCCCCACAGCCGGTTGAACCGCCCTCCCCAGCAAACTAATTGGTGGAAACGGTGCAATGTTCACCGACACATCTTTACATAATGGGGGTTTTTCGGCATTATCTTGCCGGTTAAAAACTAAGGTAGTTAAACCTAGAGGATTCGATGGCCAAAGAAGACAATATTGAAATGCAGGGCACCGTTCTTGATACGCTGCCGAACACCATGTTCCGCGTTGAATTGGAAAACGGGCACGTGGTAACCGCACACATCTCCGGTAAAATGCGTAAAAACTATATCCGCATCCTGACGGGCGACAAAGTCACTGTAGAGCTGACCCCGTACGACCTGAGCAAAGGCCGCATTGTCTTCCGTAGCCGTTAATCGGCTCACCGCGCGCCACACGCTGGCGGCATCGAGGATGTAATCCCTCGGGAGCCCTTTCCGTTTACCCCCGCAGCGACGTTAAACAACGGGTTGCAGGTGCGCAGGTAAACTGAGAGGGCTCACTCGTTTCTGTTGTACGGTGAATCTCACCCATAAAAAAAGCGATGCCGAAGCATCGCTTTTTCTTTGCCTGAAGGCGGCCTTAGTGCACCGCACCCTCGTCTGCCTTGCGTTTGGCGGCGCTGAGGAAGTGGTAAGTCAGCTGTTTTTTGTCCTTGTCCAACTCGACCTTCACGGAACCGCCGTCCACCAGCGAACCGAACAACAACTCGTTGGCCAACGGTTTCTTCAGGTTTTCCTGCATGACGCGCGCCATCGGACGAGCGCCCATCGCACGGTCGTAACCCTTCACCGACAGCCAATCGCGCGCTTCGTCGCTCACTTCCAGCGAGACGCCCTTCGCATCCAGCTGCGCCTGCAGTTCGACGATAAACTTGTCGACCACCTGCTGGATCACCTCGGTAGACAGATGGTTGAACCAGATGATGTTGTCCAGACGGTTGCGGAACTCTGGCGTAAACACCTTCTTGATCTCTTCCATCGCGTCGGTGCTGTTGTCCTGCTGCACCAGACCGATCGACTTGCGTTCGGTTTCCCGCACCCCGGCGTTGGTGGTCATCACCAGGATCACGTTGCGGAAGTCCGCCTTGCGGCCGTTGTTATCGGTCAGCGTACCGTTGTCCATCACCTGCAGCAGCAGGTTGAACACGTCCGGGTGCGCCTTCTCGATCTCATCGAGCAGCACCACCGCATGCGGATGCTTGATCACCGCATCGGTCAGCAGCCCGCCCTGATCGTAACCGACGTAGCCCGGAGGCGCGCCGATCAGACGGCTGACGGTATGCCGCTCCATATACTCGGACATGTCGAAACGCAGCAGCTCGATATCCATCGCCTTGGCCAGCTGCACGGTAACCTCGGTTTTCCCGACCCCGGTCGGCCCGGCGAACAGGAAGGAACCGACCGGCTTGCGCTCGTGGCCCAGACCGGCGCGGCTCATCTTGATCGCTTCGGTCAGCGCTTCGATCGCCTGATCCTGACCGAATACCAGCATCTTCAAGCGATCGCCCAGGTTTCTCAGCACGTCGCGATCGCTGGCCGACACGGTTTTTTCCGGGATGCGGGCGATGCGCGCCACCACGGATTCGATATCGGCCACGTTGACGGTTTTCTTGCGCTTGCTGGCCGGCATCAACCGGCTACGGGCGCCCGCTTCGTCGATCACGTCGATCGCCTTGTCCGGCAGATGACGATCGTTGATGTATTTCACCGACAGCTCCACCGCGGCGCGGATCGCCTTGGCGGTATAACGCACGTCATGGTGCGCTTCATACTTGGCCTTCAGGCCGTTGATGATCTGAACGGTCTCTTCCGCCGTCGGCTCGGTGATGTCGATCTTCTGGAAGCGGCGCGCCAGAGCGCGATCCTTTTCGAAGATGTTGCTGAACTCCTGGTAGGTCGTCGAGCCGATCACCCGGATCTTGCCGCTCGACAGCAGCGGTTTGATCAGATTGGCAGCATCCACCTGCCCACCGGAAGCCGCACCGGCGCCGATGATGGTGTGAATTTCATCGATGAACAGGATGCTGTTCTGATCCTGCTCCAGCTGCTTGAGTAGCGCCTTGAAGCGCTTCTCGAAGTCGCCGCGATATTTGGTGCCGGCCAGCAGTGAACCGATATCCAGCGAATACAGCGTGCAGTCTGCCATCACTTCCGGCACGTCGCCCTGCACGATGCGCCAGGCCAGGCCTTCGGCGATGGCGGTCTTGCCGACGCCGGATTCGCCGACCAGCAGCGGGTTATTTTTACGACGGCGGCACAGCACCTGAATCGCGCGCTCCAGCTCACGATCGCGGCCGATCAACGGATCGATGCCGCCCACACGGGCCAACTGATTGAGGTTGGTGGTGAAGTTTTCCATACGGTCTTCCCCTCCGGACTGCTCTTCGTTCACCGGGTTTTCCGCATTCGGCGCTTGGCCCGGCTCGTCTTTACGCGTGCCATGTGAAATGAAGTTCACCACGTCGAGACGGCTGACGTCGTGCTTGCGCAGCAGATAAGCCGCCTGCGACTCCTGCTCGCTGAAGATGGCCACCAACACGTTGGCGCCGGAGACTTCGCTGCGGCCGGAAGATTGCACATGGAAGACCGCGCGCTGCAGCACGCGCTGGAAGCTGAGCGTCGGCTGAGTGTCGCGCTCCTCTTCGCCGGCGGGCAGCGTCGGTGTGGTTTGTTCGATGAAGGCTTCCAGCTCCTGGCGCAACGCGGCCAGATCCACCGTACATGCCTCAAGCGCTTCTCGCGCGGCAGGGTTGCTCAGCAACGCCAGCAACAGGTGCTCCACGGTCATAAACTCGTGTCTGTGCTCACGCGCCCTGGCGAAAGCCATGTTGAGACTGAGTTCCAGTTCTTGATTGAGCATAAGCACCTCCCCAATAGATTGCCTTATTCAGGCTTTTTCCAGCGTACAAAGCAACGGATGCTCGTTCTCCCTTGCGTACCGGTTCACATGGACGACTTTGGTTTCCGCCACCTCGGCGGTAAAAACACCACAGATCGCCTTGCCTTGATAGTGGACCGTGAGCATCAGTTGCGTTGCGCGTTCAATATCATAAGAAAAGAACTTTTGCAGAACGTCAATCACAAATTCCATCGGTGTGTAATCGTCGTTGTTAAGTATAACTTTATACATAGACGGCGGTTTTACCGCATCGATTTGTTTTTCTTCGGCCAAGTGTTCAAAATTTAGCCAATCGTTGTTATTGCCCATCGCTGCTCATCTTCTCTGCTCTGTCCTCTGATATGGGGACAGGTTTCGGTTATTCAAAGTGGGGATAGTTACTATTTTATCATCTTCGGCATCGTCCCGCCGCACTGTAACGTGCGCAAAAAAACGGGCCAATTGTGACTGAATCGTGGCAATAGCGTTACCTGCTTCAAACTTTGGTGAACTGCTCCCCATCGACAAAAGCCGATCGCTTGACGCCCCGATCATTTGCTCTAGAGTGTAAATTCGTGGCTGGTGGTCTTTTAACCACCCCTTGTCCACGCTGCTACTTGCCCATGGCGAGTGCGAAATCAGTTATTCATCTCACTTAAAATAGCGTTGCGAGGGATGTAAAAGCATGGAGACGGGTACTGTTAAATGGTTTAACAACGCCAAAGGTTTTGGCTTCATCTGCCCAGCCGGCGGTGGCGAAGATATTTTCGCGCATTATTCCACAATCAAGATGGATGGTTACAGAACGTTGAAGGCGGGCCAGCAGGTCAGCTTCGACGTGCATCAAGGGCCCAAAGGCAACCATGCCAGTCTTATTGTGCCGGTGGAAAGCGAGGCGCTGTCCTAAACGCTTCCCGCAGCGTCGCGCTGCACTGACCGTGACTGCGATAAAAATGCCAGCCGCCGTGTGACTGGCATTTTTTATGCCCTTGACTTACTCGCGCGCCAGCGCATCGATAGGATTCAGCCGCGCGGCGTTGCGCGCCGGCAGATAGCCGAACACCACACCGATGCCGGTGGAGCAGAGGAAGGCGCTCAGCAACGCCGCCGGCGGGAAGCTGATCTGCCAACCCGGCAGCACCAACTGCACCGCCAGACCGATGGCGAACGACAGCGTAATCCCCAGCGCGCCCCCCACCAGGCAGACCAAGACCGCCTCGATCAGGAACTGCTGCAGCACGTCACCGGAACGGGCGCCCACCGCCATGCGGATGCCGATCTCGCGCGTGCGCTCGGTCACCGACACCAGCATGATGTTCATCACGCCGATGCCGCCGACCACCAGCGAAATCACCGCCACCAGCGTCAGGAACAGCTGCAGCGTGCGGGTGGTTTTCTCTGCGGTTTGCACCAGGCTGTCCATGTTATAGGTAAAGAAATCCTTCTTGCCGTGGCGCAGCGTCAACAGACGCGACAGCTGTTGCTCCGCTTCCCTGCTGTCGTAACCGTCGCGGATGCGCACGGTGATCGAATCGAAATAGCTGTTGCCCATCAGCCGGTTAGCCATGGTGCTGTAAGGCACCCATACGTTCAGCGTTTTGCTGCTGCCGAACATCGACTGCTTCTCCTTCGCCACGCCGACCACCGTCGCCGGCATGTTGCCGACCAGGATCACCTCACCCACCACGTTCTTCTGGTGCGGGAACAGCCGCCGTTGGGTATTGGCGTCGATCACCACCGTCTGCGCCTGCGATTGCACCTGCATCGGATCGATGCCGACGCCCTGGGTAAAACTCATGCCGTACACGCGGAAGAACTGCTCGCTGACGCCGTTGACGTTGGCCGCCGCGTCGACGTTGCCCAGCCGCAGCCGCATGCTGCTGCTGATGCTCGGCGACAGCGCGCTGATGTAAGGCTGCTCGCGCAGCGCATCGAGATCGCCGTATTTCAACGATTGCCGGTAGGTCGGATCGTCGTCGCCGAAATCCTTGCCGGGGTATATGTCGACGGTGTTGGTGCCGATCGATTTGATGTCCGCCAGCACCATCTGCTTGGCGGCGTCGCCGATGACCAGGATTGAGACCACCGAGGCGATACCGATAATGATGCCGAGCATGGTCAGCGCGGTGCGCATCTTGTTGGCCGCCATCGCGCGCCAGGCCATGACCAGCGCTTCGCGGAAGCGGCCGCCCATCTGCCGCCAGGAAGGCGCCGCGGCGGCCAGCGCCAGCGGCTTGGCCTGCGCATTCTCCTGCGGTGCCGGCCGCGAATCGGCAATGATCTCGCCGTCGCGGATTTCGATGATCCGTTCAGCCTGGCGCGCCACCGCCGGATCGTGAGTCACCAGGATCACCGTGTGGCCCTGGGCGCACAGCTGCTTGAGGATCGCCATCACCTCTTCGCCGGAATGGCTGTCGAGCGCGCCGGTCGGCTCATCCGCCAGGATCACCTGCCCGCCGTTCATCAGCGCGCGGGCGATGCTGACGCGCTGCTGCTGGCCGCCGGAAAGCTGGCTCGGCCGATAGTTGACGCGCTCCCCCAGCCCCAGACGCCGCAACAGCGCTACCGCCCTTTCGCGCCGCGCCGCTTTGCCCAGCCCGGCGTACACCGCCGGCACTTCGACGTTGTGCGCCGCGCTCAGATGCGGCAGCAGATGATAGCGCTGAAAGATAAAGCCGAAATGCTCGCGCCGCAGCTGCGCCAGCGCATCGTCGCTCAGCGTCGCCACATCCTGCCCGGCTACCCGATACACGCCGGCGCTCGGCTTGTCCAGACAGCCGAGAATGTTCATCAGCGTCGATTTTCCGGAGCCGGAGGCCCCCATGATCGCCACCATTTCACCGGCGTCGATGCTCAGGCTGATCCCCTTCAGCACCTCCACCGTCTGCTCGCCGGAACGGTAGCTACGGCGAATGCCGTTCAGCTGCAACAGCGCCGCCATCAGCCGGCCTCCACGCCGCCACGGCTGACGATCACCTCATCACCCGCCTCGAGCCCGCTGAGGATCTGCACGTCGATATTGTTGCGCAGGCCGATGGCCACTTCGCGCTTCTCTTCCTTGCCCTGTTTCAGCACCGAGACGTGGTAGCGATTGTCGGCGATCTGATCGCCCAGCGCAGCCAGCGGGATCACCAATGCCTGTTTGACGCCGGCCAGTTGAATATGCACCTGCGCCGTCATTTGCAAGCGCAACAGCCTCTCAGGGTTGGGCACTTCGAAACGCGCATAATAGAAGATGGCGTTGTTGACCTTTTCCGGCGTCGGCTGAATGTCTTTCAGCACGCCGTCGAAGCGCCGGGTCGGATCGCCCAGCACCGTGAACCAGGCCTGCTGGCCCGGCTTGAGGTTAATGACGTCGGCCTCCGATACCTGCGCTTTCACCAGCATGGTGCCGAGATCCGCCAGCGTCAGAATATTCGGCGCCTGCTGCGCCGCGATCACCGTCTGGCCCTGCAGCGTGGTGATCTGCACCACGTCGCCATCCATCGGCGCTTCGATGCGGGTGTAGGCGAGGTTGATCTTGGCGGTATCCAGGCTGGCCTGGTTGCGGGCGATCTGCGCATTGATGGTGCCCACCTGCGCTTTCTTCACCGCCAGTTGCGTCGCCGCCTGATCCAGATCCTGGCGCGATACCGCCTGCAGCTTGGCCAGCGCCTGGTTGCGTTGCAGCGTGACCGCCGCCAGCTGCTGCTCGGCCTGCGCCTGCAGCAGTTGGGCATGCAGTTCGCGCAGCGTCGCTTCCCCTTCGCGAATGCTGTTCTGCGCCTGTTGCGGATCGATGACCCCCAGCAACTGGCCTTTCTTCACCTTGTCGCCGATCTCGACATACAGCTTTTCCAACTGGCCGCTAACCTGCGCGCCGACATCAACCTTGCGCACCGCGTCCAGTTGACCGGTCGCCAACACGTTCTGCTGTAGATCGCGCTGAGTGGCTTTCACTGTTTTGAAATCGATTGGCGCCGGATGGCGGAAGTGCCAAACGGCCGCCGCGGCAACAAGCAGCAACACACAAATCAAGACTCTGTATACCTTGTTTCCAACACGCCCCATATGTCCCCAACAAATTGAAATTTAAACAAAAAAATAAAGATAATTGTCAGCAGAGATACTATTATCTCTGTTCTCAACATACTTACAACAAACTTCTGTTTTAAGGACTAAAATTTGTAGCGCGAATTTAGAAAGTTACTTTATCATTGGACTTACAACGTAGTGTTAACTGAGGGGTAATAAATGCGAGATGAATCACTCGATTCAATAAGAGGTCTGGCGATAATTTTTGTTGTCTTAGGCCATGTAAGTAATTTGCCAGATGAAATTAAAAAAGCCATCTATTTATTTCATATGCCACTTTTCTTCATTGTTTCGGGATATCTTTTTAGCACGCAAAAATCACGTGATAACCTCCCAGGTTATATAAAGTCGAAGTTCCGAAGACTGATCATTCCTGCATGGTTCATGGGTACTATTTGCGGCTTACCGTTCATGGCAATGTTAGCACTGGGTAAGATACAATTCAGTGACTTTTTATTTAAAGCTCAAGGAACATTTTTAGGATACCCTACCGCCGATCATACATTCAATTGCACTCCAATTTGGTTTTTGTATTCCATATTTATAACAGAACTGATATCGGCTTTCTTTTCAAAGGTAAACGCGTCATTTATTTATCTCTCCACCCTATCACTCACTTTCATTATAATAACATCAAATAGTTTTGTGTTCATACCGTTTAACGCATTTGTTTCCATATCTTCATTGTTTTTCTTTTGCATTGGCATTTTAATTAAAGGAAGCATTTACAATATACTTAAGTCGAAAAAAACATTAGCAGCCCCATTATTTATCGTTTTCATCACGTGCTTCTCACTGAGCAATCAGTCTGTTGACATGTCAGCAAACCAATATGGGGAAGGCTACACAATTATATTAAATATTCTTGGCGCTTTAGCAGGAACCGCATTTATCATATCTATTTCCGAGTTTATAACTAACAAGGCCTTAATCTGGTTTGGTAAAAATACTTTACCTATAGTGGGATTTAATTATTTTGCAAACTCCATAGTGACTAAAGCATTAGAAAAAATCAGTGTGACTAATTTCATTCTCAGCTTTATCATTCAAGTTATCTTACTGGTTGCTATTATACACGTTATAAAGAAACTAAAATACACATCATCTGTAATTTACCCTCAAAAAACAAAAAGTTAAATTCACTTCCCCATGCTTGAGGTATCATTTAGAACTCTCACGGCTTGGGGACGTTTACAACTTATCTCTCAACCACACAGCCATCTTCCATCAGGAATGCTACGGGTCACTGCTGCATATACCTAAACCTTAGCTCAACACAATGTGGAGACACGCTTGGTTACAGTTCGGCATTGAACTCCCGTTTAGTGAAGCCTTGATGAAATAGTGCCATTCAACACAGCCAAGGATTTCATCATGTCACAGCTCAGCTACCCACTCGCCTCCGCCCAGCCGCTTAACGGCTGGCAACTGATGACGGCGCTGATCAATGGCGAGAAGGCGCCGAGCAATGCCTGGAAAAAAACCTCGTTTCGCCTGAAGTTTCTCGGCCGTTCGCTGCTCAACTGGCGCACCACCAGCGGCCTGCTCAGCACTCTGGCCAGCAACCCGCTGCTGGAAGAGATCCTGAGCGCGCAGCCGAACCTGCCGTGCAAACTGCATCGCCCGTACCTGGCGGCCAACATGAACAAGATCGAATGTCTGTTCGCCCTGCGCGATCACTACGATCTCATCGTACAGCGCATGCCGCTGAAGATGCGTCTCGGCCACCTCAGCCCACAGCCTTTCGTGCTGGCCAGCGCGATGGGCAAGAACGAAGTGCCGATCACGCTGGAGCTGGCGGCGATCGACAAGCTGAATAAGGAAGGGGAAGCCACGCTGCTGCTGCGCAACGCCAACGGCGTGATGCTGGCGGAGATCACCTTCGCGCTGATGCATTATCAGCAGCAGCCGACGCTGTTCATCGGCGGCCTGCAGGGCGCGAACCATGACGTGCCTCACGCCGAGATCCAGCACACCACCAAAGAGTGTCATGGCCTGTTCCCCAAACGGCTGGTGCTGGAAGGCATCTGCACGCTGGCGCGGCACCTCGGCATCCGCCAGATCGTGGCGGTCGGCAACGCCACCCATATCTATCAAAACTGGCGTTACCAAAGTAAAAAGAAAGACAAACTGCACGCCGATTACGATCAGTTTTGGCTATCGATGGGTGCCAAACCGCTCGATAGCGGCTATTTCCTGCTGCCCGAGCGCATTGCCCGCAAGCCGGTCGAAGAGATTGCCAGCAAAAAACGCGCCGAATATCGCCGCCGCTATCAGTTGCTGGACGAGCTGGAACAGGGATTGGCGGCGCATTTCTGCGCCCGATAACGCCCGGCGGGCCGTCAGTCCGCCCGGCCGCGCGCCAGCCAGATCACCCGTGAGAACATTTTTTTCAGCAGCGGCGGCACCGAATCGGTGCCCCATTCGCCGGCCTGCATCGCAACCTCGATCGCCAGATCCGGCTTCGAGGAGTGGTGGACCGCTTTCAGGATCACCTTGCGCACCGGCATCTGCGCGTTGAGCGGCACCGACGCCATCCGGTGATAGACCGGGCCGAACCCTTCGCGGAACATAAAGTGCTCCATGTCCGGCGCCGGCAGCGCGGTCAGCCGATCGCGCTCGTTGTCTTCATGATTGTCCAGTAGGCTGCGCACGGTGTTGGCGTACTTTTTACCCGCCTCGTCGCCGTCCACCAGCGCATGCCATTCGATGCCCATGCGGCGGGCGAAGCGCAGCAGCGGCTTCAGGCCGCACTGGGCGAATTCGATGACCCTCACCCCTTCCGCCTCGAAATGGTAGCCGCACTGGCGCGCCAGCTCGTTCAGCAGCCACACTTCGGTCTCGCCCTCCACCAGCAGCCAGCAGCGGGCGAACAGCGACGACGGCCGATTGAAACGGATGTGAAACGCGATGCGCCGCCCGTCTTCGGCGCTGAGCCCGCGCGGCCCGAGACGATAGGTCGCGACCCGCCCCGACTCGCGCACCAGCCGGCATACGTGTTCCACCGGCACCAGCGACACCAGTTCGCTGGAGTTGGTGGTGGTGATGCGCTGCAACGGCAGCTGATTGAGTAGCCCCCAGGCCACCGACAGCATAATCGGATGCAGGCGAGTTTCCGGGTCCTCCACCAGCAGCAGCGGCCGGGCATGAGGATCCAGCTTGACGTCGCCCTTGGCCTGCAGCAGGGTAGAAAACATCCCCAGCAGGATCAGACGCATGCTGCGGCTGTTCGGTTCGGCCACCATACGGTTGATGCCGTCCAGCGCGCGCCAGGCGTCCTGCTCCGGTTCGCCGCCGCGACGACGCGGCCGCGCCACCTGCGAACTCTGCTCGGCGAAATAGTGCTCCAGCAGCTGCTGCATGGCCGCCAGCCCCTGGCGCAGCTCGCTGTTGGTCAGCTTCTGCGGATTGCGCACCAGCTCGCGCGTCAGCTGATCCAGCTGCTGCGCCAGCGCCTGCGTATCAGGTTTGCGTTCATCGCCGAGGCTGCTGGGGCGCAAGCGGCGAATAAAACGCGCGTCACGCAGGCGCAATACTGGGTGGATGCGGATGATGGCGTGGGCCAGCTGTTCAATATGGTGCAGTTGAAAGGCGTTGCCGTCGGCATCGAGAAAACCGCGCCAGGTACACACCGTGCCGTCGTCGGCCAGCTCGCCCTCGCAGCGGTAATGAATACGGCTCAGGCCATCTTCGCCCTTGACCCACAGCGGCGTCAGATGGCGATAGCGCGGCAGGTGCGCATGGCCGATGTCTTTCTCGCAAAAGGTGAACACCACCTGCAGATGGCGCTCTTTGGCCGCCTCTTCACCCGGCGGGAAATGGAAGTCGTGCGCTTCAAAACGATACAGTTTCTGCTCCGGCGCCAGCAACAGCGTCAGCGCATCCAGCAGGCTGGATTTACCCCAGGCGTTTTCGCCAAGCAACAGCGTGTTGTCGTCCAGCATCAGCGACAGCCGATTAATGCCACGAAAACCTACAATTTCGATACGCTCCAAGAACATCCGCCGCCTCCCGTGCGTGTCGCCAGCTCTTCAATGAGGTGACTTTCACAGAGCATGGTCAAAAAACCCCTTGCAGGTCAAGCGGCCAACGTCAAATCTGCCGCTTTACTCCGGCCGGGCTTTTGGTTAGCGTGTGCTCCTCGCCGCCATTCGGCGCGCTTCAATACTCAAGGACACAAGCTGCACCATGTACTCAGGACTGCTGATTATTCTGTTACCGCTGATTGTCGGTTACCTCATACCCTTGCGCCATCGTCCGCTGCTGGTGCTGATCAACCGGCTGCTGAGCTGGATGGTGTACGTGATCCTGTTTTTCATGGGCATCAGCCTGGCGTTTATGGAAAACCTCAGCAGCAACCTGGTGTTAATCTTCCAGTACAGCGCGGTGTTCTTCTTCTGCATTCTCTGCGCCAACCTGCTGCTGCTGGCGCTGCTGGAGCGGCGCATGCCGTGGCGCAGTAGCCATAAACAGGAAAAACTGCCTTCGCGCGTGCACATGGCGCTGGAGTCGCTCAAGCTGTGCGGCGTGGTGCTCGGCGGCTTCCTGCTCGGCCTGACGCAGTGGTCATGGCTGCAGTTCGCCCATAAAGGCAGCGAATATGCGCTGATCTTCCTGCTTCTATTGGTTGGCATCCAGCTGCGCAACAGCGGCATGACGCTGCGCCAGATCGTACTTAACCGCCGTGGCACGCTGGTGGCGCTGGTGGTGGCCGTTGCGTCGCTGGCCGGCGGCGCACTGGCGGCTCAGCTGCTGGGGTTACCGGTGAAGGCCGGGCTGGCGATGGCCTCCGGCTTCGGCTGGTACTCGCTGTCCGGCATTCTGATCACCGACGCCTACGGCCCGGTGATGGGCAGCGCCGCGTTCTTCAACGATCTGGCGCGCGAGCTGGTGGCGATCATGCTGATCCCGACGCTGGTGCGCCGCAGCCGCTCCACCGCCCTCGGCCTGTGCGGCGCCACCTCGATGG
The DNA here is from genome assembly GCF_050880365.1 of Serratia sp. BFP-2025. Classification (NCBI taxonomy): domain Bacteria; kingdom Pseudomonadati; phylum Pseudomonadota; class Gammaproteobacteria; order Enterobacterales; family Yersiniaceae; genus Serratia; species Serratia sp. BFP-2025. Next base: position 2,407,934 of record NZ_JBPAFV010000001.1, read on the forward strand.
ACTTCACCCTGCCGGTGCTGCAGCGCAGCGGCGGGCTGGACATGGTGCCGCCCGCCATCGTGCACGGCTTCCTGCTGAGCCTGCTGGCACCGGTGCTGATCGCTCTGTTCTCCTGATCCTTTCCCCGGGGGGCCGACCGGCCCCCAATAGGTAATAATTCCCATCCGCACGGCAAAATTGCGCTAAATCAATCTTACCCGCACTAGTCGCACAAAAGCCTTTTGCAACCCCAATCGCCGATCTATGCTTTTAAACAAGCATTATAAATGCAACTTTAAAAATAAAAGGAAGCGACTATGTTCTGTGTGCAATGTGAACAAACCATTCGTACCCCGGCAGGCAACGGCTGCTCGTATGCTCAGGGCATGTGCGGCAAAACGGCGGAAACCTCCGATCTGCAGGATCTGCTGGTGGCGGCGCTGCAGGGTCTCTCCGCCTGGGCGCTGCAGGCGCGTTCTCTGGGCATCGTCGACCACGAGATCGACAGCTTCGCCCCGCGCGCCTTCTTCTCCACCCTGACCAACGTCAACTTCGACTCCCAGCGCATCATCGGCTACGCGCGGGAAACCCTGCTGCTGCGCGACTCGCTGGCCGCCCGTTGCCGGCTGCTGGACGCCGGCGTGCGCGTCGAGCATCCGATGGCGGCGCTGCAGCTGGCCGGTGACGATATGCCTGCGCTGCTGCAACAGGCGGCGCAGTTTGCCCTCAACGACGACAAAGCCGAGGTGGGCGACGACGTACACGGCTTGCGCATGCTTTGCCTGTATGGCCTGAAAGGCGCAGCGGCCTATATGGAACACGCGCACGTGCTCGGCCAGTTCGACGAGCAACTCTATGCCGACTACCACGCCTTTATGGCCTGGCTCGGCACCCGGCCGCGCGACGTCGACACCCTGCTGAACAACGCCATGGGCATCGGCAAGATGAACTTCAACGTGATGGCGATCCTCGATCGCGGTGAAACCCAGGCCTACGGCGATCCGCAGCCTAGCGCGGTCAACGTGCGCCCGGTAGCCGGGAAAGCCATTCTGATTTCCGGCCACGATCTGAAAGATCTGCGCATGCTGCTCGAGCAAACTGAAGGGCAAAACGTCAACGTCTACACCCACGGTGAAATGCTGCCGGCGCACGGCTATCCGGAACTGAAAAAATTCAAGCACCTGGTGGGCAACTACGGCAGCGGCTGGCAGAACCAGCAGACCGAGTTCGCCAAATTCCCCGGCCCGATCGTGATGACCTCCAACTGCATCATCGATCCTAACGTCGGCAATTACGGCGACCGCATCTGGACCCGCAGCATCGTCGGCTGGCCGGGCGTCAACCATCTGGAAGGCGATGACTTCGGCGCCGTGATCCGCCAGGCGCAAGGCATGAACGGCTTCCCTTATACCGAGATTGAGCATCTGATCACCGTCGGCTTCGGTCGCCAGACACTGCTTAACGCCGCCGACACGGTAATTGACCTGGTGTCGCAAAAGAAACTGCGCCACGTCTTCCTGGTCGGCGGCTGCGACGGCAGCCGCGACGAACGCAGCTACTTCACCGACTTCGCCCGCAGCGTGCCGCAAGACTGCCTGATCATGACGCTGGCTTGCGGCAAGTACCGCTTCAACAAGCTGGACTTCGGCACGCTGGAGGGGTTGCCGCGCCTGCTGGACGTCGGCCAGTGCAACGACGCTTACTCCGCCATCATGCTAGCGGTCAAGCTGGCCGACACCCTCGGCTGCAGCGTCAACGAGCTGCCGCTCAGCCTGGTGCTGTCGTGGTTTGAACAGAAGGCGATCGTCATTCTGCTGACGCTGCTGTCGCTGGGGGTGAAAAACATCGTCACCGGCCCGACCGCGCCGGGCTTCCTGACCGATAACCTGATGGCGATCCTCAACGAGAAATTCGGCCTGCGTCCGATCACCACCGTCGAGCAGGATATCGCCGCGCTGCTCGCCTGATGCCGTTACGTTATGGGGCCGCTTGCGCCGGCCCCTTTGCTTTTTGAGGTGCCCGATGACTCAACCCACTCCGCTTTGCCCGAACCGCATGCAGGTGCATTCCATCCAGTGTGAAACCGCCGACGTCTGGACGCTGAACCTGATCTGCGACGTTTTCTACCCTTACCAGGCCGGCCAGTTTGCGCTGGTCAGCATCCGTAACAGCGAGGAGACGCTGCGCGCTTATACGCTCTCCTCCTCGCCCGGCCAGAGCCGCTTTCTCAGTATCAGCGTGCGCTGCCTGCCGGACGGCGTCGGATCGCGCTGGCTGACGCAAGAGGTCAAGCCCGGCAACACCCTGTGGCTGTCCGACGCGCAGGGCGAATTCAGCTGCGAACGCCACCCGGCCGATCGTTACCTGATGCTGGCCGCCGGCTGCGGCGTGACGCCGATCGTCTCGATGTGCCGCTGGCTGACCGCTAACCGCCCGGCCTGCGATATCGCCGTGATCTTTAACGTGCGCACTCCCGCCGACACGATCTTCGCCGATCAATGGCGCGCGCTGTGCGCCGCCCATCCGCAGCTGCGCCTGACGCTGATGGCCGAGCAGGATCTGCAACCCGGCTACCTCAGCGGCCGCATCAATGAACAGGCGCTGCGGCAGGCGGCGCCGGATATCGCCGAACGCACGGTGATGACCTGCGGCCCCGCGCCCTATATGGACCAGGTGGAGCAGCTGTGCCGTCAGCTCGGCGTGCCGGCCGAGCGCTTCCATAAAGAGCAGTTCCACACGCCGGCGGCGCAGAGCGACGCGGCTGAAGGACTGACGCTGCGCGCCGCCCGCCCGCTGCGCGAGTTCCGCGTGCCGGTCGGCAGCACGCTGCTGGCGGCGATGGAGGCCAACGCCCTGCCGGTCAACGCCGCCTGCCGCGCCGGGGTGTGCGGCTCGTGCAAAACCCGTATCCTCGAGGGCGACTACACCACCACCAGCACCATGACGCTGAGCGCGGAAGAGGTAGCGCAGGGCTACGTGCTGGCCTGCAGTTGCCAGCTGCAGGGCGACGTCACGCTGGCGTGATCCCCTGGCCCCATCGCCGCGATGGGGCATTTATCGGCAAGTTCCCCCATCCCCGCCCGGTTACACTTTCCTCCGTCCTACGCTCTTTACCCTTCCTGACCGCATCTCGTCCAACGCCGGTAAGCTATGCTTGCAGTTGTTCTGCTGACACTCACCGGATCGAGTACACATTGTTTTTCAAACCATGTTTGGGGGAACCATGAAGCAAACCGTAGCCACACTGATCGCCAAAACGCTGGACCAAGCCGGCGTAAAACGCATTTGGGGCGTGACCGGCGATTCGCTCAACGGCCTTAGCGACAGCCTGCACCGCATGGGCACCATCGAATGGCTGGGCACCCGCCATGAAGAGGTGGCCGCCTTCGCCGCCGGCGCCGAAGCCCAGCTCACCGGCCAGTTGGCGGTGTGCGCCGGTTCCTGCGGCCCCGGCAACCTGCACCTGATCAACGGCCTGTTCGACTGCCACCGCAACCATGTGCCGGTGCTGGCGATCGCCGCGCATATCCCTTCCAGCGAAATCGGCAGCGGCTACTTCCAGGAAACGCATCCGCAGGAGCTGTTCCGCGAATGCAGCCACTATTGCGAACTGGTTTCCAACCCGGAACAGCTGCCGCGCGTGCTGGAGATCGCCATGCGCAAGGCGATCCTCAACCGCGGCGTCTCGGTGGTGGTCTTGCCGGGCGACGTGGCGCTGCGCATGGCGCCGGAAGACGCGACCCTGACCTGGCATACCCCGGCGCTGCCGCTGGTGCAGCCGCCGATGAGCGAGCTGAACAAGCTGGCGGAAACGCTGAATAAGGCGAAGAACATCACCCTGATGTGCGGCAGCGGCTGTGCCGGCGCGCACGATGAAGTGGTTAAGCTGGCCGAACTGCTGCAGGCGCCGGTAGTGCATGCGCTGCGCGGCAAAGAACATATCGAATGGGATAACCCCTACAGCGTCGGCATGACCGGGCTGATCGGCTTTTCCTCCGGCTACCACGCCATGATGAACGCCGACACGCTGGTGCTGCTCGGCACCCAGTTCCCCTATCGCGCGTTCTACCCCACCAACGCCAACATCATTCAGATCGACATCAACCCCGGCAGCATCGGCGCGCACTGCCCGGTCAATATGGCGCTGGTGGGCGACATCCACACCACGCTCACCGCCCTGCTGCCGCAGCTGGAGCAGAAGCGCGACCGGGCGTTCCTCGACAAGGCGCTGGAGCACTACCGCAACGCGCGCCAGGATCTCGACGGGCTGGCGACCGCCAACGACGACCAACCGATCCACCCGCAGTATCTGGCGCAGCAGCTCAGCCACTACGCCAGCGAGGACGCCATCTTCACCTGCGACGTCGGCACGCCGACGGTATGGGCCGCGCGCTACGTGAAAATGAACGGCAAGCGTCGCCTGCTCGGTTCGTTCAACCACGGTTCGATGGCCAACGCCATGCCGCAGGCGATCGGCGCCCAGGCCACCGCGCCGGATAAACAGGTGATCGCCATGTGCGGCGACGGCGGTTTCACCATGCTGATGGGGGACTTCCTGTCGCTGGCGCAGCTCAAGCTGCCGGTGAAGATCGTGGTGTTCAACAACAGCGTGCTGGGGTTCGTGGCGATGGAGATGAAGGCCGGCGGCTACCTGACCGATGGCACCGATCTGCATAACCCGGACTTTGCGGCAATCGCCAACGCCGCCGGCATCAAGGGCATCCGCGTGGAAAAAGCCTCGGAACTGGATGGCGCGCTGCAGGAGATGTTGGCGCATCCCGGCCCGGCGCTGCTGGACGTGGTCACCGCCAAGCAAGAGTTGGCGATGCCGCCGCAGATCAAGTTCGAACAGGCGAAAGGCTTCAGCCTGTACATGCTGCGCGCCATCATCAACGGCCGCGGCGATGAAGTGGTCGAGCTGGCGAAAACCAACTGGCTGCGTTAAGCAAGCTGCCCCGATAAAATAAAGGGTATATGATGCCATGTGCCCTTTTCCTCTCCCTTACATTCCAGGAACCCTATGCTTATCGATCTACGCAGCGACACCGTTACCCGCCCCAGCGCCGCCATGCGCCAGGCGATGGCTCAGGCAGAGGTCGGCGACGACGTCTACGGCGATGACCCGACGGTCAACGCACTGGAGGCCGAGGCGGTGCGCCTGTCAGGCAAAGAAGCGGCGCTGTTTCTGCCCAGCGGCACCCAGGCCAATCTGGTGGCGCTGCTGAGCCACTGCCAGCGCGGCGACGAGTATCTGGTCGGCCAGCAGGCGCACAACTATAAATACGAAGCCGGCGGCGCGGCGGTGCTGGGCAGCATCCAGCCGCAGCCGATCGAGGCCGACGCGGACGGCACGCTGCCGCTGGACAAGCTCGCCGCCGCCATTAAACCCGACGACATCCACTTCGCCCGCACCCGGCTGCTGAGCCTGGAAAACACCATCAGCGGCAGAGTCTTGCCGCAGGCCTACCTGCAGCAGGCGTGGCAGTTTACCCGCGAGCGCCAGCTGGCGCTGCATATCGACGGCGCGCGCATCTTCAACGCCGCCGTAGCGCTGAACCTGCCGCTGAAAGAGATCGTACAATACTGCGACACCTTCACCATTTGCCTGTCGAAGGGATTAGGCGCGCCGGTCGGATCGCTGCTGTGCGGCAGCGAAACCTTCATTCAACGCGCGCTGCGCTGGCGCAAAATGACCGGCGGCGGGCTGCGTCAGGCCGGCATTCTGGCGGCGGCCGGTCTTTACGCCTTGGAGCATAACGTCGCGCGGCTGCGCGAAGACCATGACAACGCGGCCTGGCTGGAGCAACAGCTGCGGCAGATCGGCGTGGAGATCGCCGAACCCGGCGCGCAGACCAACGTGCTGTATCTGCGCCAATCTCCTGAGCTGGCGGCCAAATTCGGCCCGTGGATGCGCGAACGCGGCGTGCTGATCAGCAGCGGCCCGCTGACGCGCATTCTGACCCACCTCGACGTCAGCCGCCAGGACCTGCAGCGGGTGGTCGAGCTGTGGCGGGAGTTCCTGCAGCAGCACGCCTGATCCTTCGGGGCGCACGGCGCGCCCCGCATCAGAAAATCCAGCGGCCGTAAACCCAGTACCACAGCCCCAGCACCGCCGCCAGGTTGAGCGCCACGCTGAGAATAAACCAGGTTTTAAACGGCTGTTTCTGGGTCTTGTGGCGAAACAGCTGCTGCGCCGCCAGTGCGCCCAACCACCCGCCCAGCGCGCCGAACAGCAACAGCGTCGCCTCCGGCACCCGCCGCCACCCCTTGCGCGCCGCCAGCTTATCGCCGCCATAGATCAGAAACGTCAGCAGATTGGCCGACAGCAGCCACATCCACACCGGATGCGGCGAGAACAGGCTGGCGATCAGCGCCAGGCCCAGCAGGGCGTAACAAATCACATTGAGTTTCATGGCATCCGGTTTTTCATTCGATAAGGGGCGCGTAGTGTGAACCTGCGCTACGGCGGATGCAACCGGCTTATACCCATACAGAAAGTGCATTTAAACCCTGAATTTGGCATCCTGTCGTTCTGCGACTCTTTCACCGCACAAGGCGGCACGATGACACCCCAACGCGTACTGGTTCTTGGAGCCAGTGGCTATATAGGCCAGAACCTGATCCCGCACCTGATCGAACAAGGGCACCAGATTACCGCCGCCGCGCGGCGCATCGAGTGGCTGCAGGAGCAGAACTGGCCACAGGTCAACTGCCTGTATGCCGATCTGTACCGCCCGGAAACCCTGAGCGCGGCGCTGTGGGAGATAGATACGCTGTACTATCTGGTGCACGCGATGGGCGACGGCGACGACTTTATCGAAAAGGAACGTCAGGCGGCGGAAAATCTGCGCGACGCACTGCGCAATGCCTGCGTCAAGCAGGTGATCTTCCTTGGCGCGCTGCAGCCGAACGACGACAGTTCGCCGCACCTGGCGGCACGCCGCCTGACCGGAGAGATCCTGCGCCAAAGCGGCGTACCGGTCACCGAGCTGCGCGCCGGCATCATCGTTGGCCCCGGCTCGGCGGCGTTCGAAGTGATGCGCGATATGGTCTATAACCTGCCGGTGCTGACGCCGCCGCGCTGGGTGCGTTCGAAATCGTCGCCGGTGGCGCTGGAGAACCTGCTGGTTTATCTGGCCGATCTGCTGGCGCATCCGGCGCAGGAACACCGCATCTTCGACGTCGCCGGGCCGGAATACCTCAGCTATCAGGACATGTTCAAACGCTTTATCGCCATCAGCGGCAAACGGCGCTGGCTGATCCCGATCCCCTTGCCGACGCGGCTGATTTCGGTGTGGTTCATCAGCCTGATCACCTCGGTGCCGACGCCGATCGCCCGCGCGCTGATCCAGGGACTGAAGCACGATCTGCCCGCCGATGGCCGGCCATTGCAGGCCCTGATCCCACAACGGCTGCACACCTTTGATCAGGCGGTCACCACCACGCTGCAGCGCGAGCTGGAAGTGGTCGACTCCGCCGACTGGGGCTACGATCCGGCGGCGCAGGCGCGCTGGCGCCCCGGCTACGGCTACTACCCCAAACAGGCCGGTTGCTCGCTGGATACCGCCGCCTCCAGCCAGGCCCTGTGGCAAACGGTGCAGCAGCTGGGAGGAGAAGAAGGCTATTTCTACGCCAATATCCTGTGGCGGATCCGCGCGCGCATGGACGACATGATCGGCAACGGCGTGGTCTATGGCCGCCCGGCGCGCGCGGCCCTGGCGCTGGGCGACGAAATCGACGGCTGGAAAGTGATTACCCTGAAGCCGCTGCGGCAGCTGGCGCTGCTGTTTGGCATGAAGGCGCCCGGCCTGGGGCGGCTAAGCTTCACCATCACCGATCACGGCGATCGCCGCACGCTGGACGTGCGTGCCTGGTGGCACCCGGCCGGCTTCAGCGGGCTGCTGTATTGGTTCGCCATGATGCCCGCGCATCTGTTTATTTTTCGCGGCATGGCGAAACGCATCGCCGAGCTTGCCGAGGGCCTGGACCGCCAACGCCGCTGAACGGCGCTCATTTGTCGATCAACCGCACAGTTTGCCGCTGTGCTTCGGGGCTTTCCGATTGCATAGCGCACGAAATCACGGAAGAATGGCATCTTATTTGCTGGGAGCGCCGCAAGCGCCCGCCGGTCTTCCGATTTTGGGTGAGAATAGAGTCCGTTATGAAGGTATTGGTCACCGGTGCAACCAGTGGATTAGGCCGTAACGCCGTTGAATATCTGCGCCGCCAGGGCATCAAAGTGCGCGCCACCGGTCGCAACCAGGCGATGGGCGGCCTGCTGGAAAAAATGGGCGCGGAGTTCATTCATGCCGATCTCACCAACCTGATCTCTTCGCAGGCCAAGGCGATGTTGGCGGACGTCGACGTGCTGTGGCACTGCTCCAGCTTTACCTCGCCCTGGGGCACCGAAGAAGCCTTCGAACTGGCTAACGTGCGCGCCACTCGCCGCCTTGGTGAATGGGCGGCAGCCTACGGCGTAGCGCAGTTCATTCACATCTCTTCCCCGGCGATCTATTTCGATTACCACCATCACCGCAACGTGACCGAAGATTTCCGCCCGCAGCGCTACGCCAATGAGTTCGCGCGCAGCAAGGCCGCCGGCGAGCAGGTGATCCAGCAACTGGCGTTGTCCAATCCACAAACCCATTTCACCATTCTGCGCCCGCAGGGGTTGTTCGGGCCGCACGACAAGGTGATGCTGCCGCGGCTGCTGCAGATGATCAAACGCTACGGCAACCTGCTGCTGCCGCGCGGCGGCGCGGCGATGGTGGACATGACCTATCTGGAGAATGCGGTGCACGCCATGTGGCTGGCGACGTTAAAAGAAGATACGCCGTCCGGCCGCGCCTACAACATCACCAACCAGCAGCCGCGCCCGCTGCGCACCGTGGTGCAGCAGCTGATCGACGATCTGGGCATGAAATGCCGCATTCGCTCCGTGCCCTATCCGATGCTCGACATGATGGCGCGCGGCATGGAGCGTCTGGGCAGCAAAAGCGAAAAGGAGCCGGTGCTGACCCACTACGGCGTCGCCAAACTCAACTTCGACCTCACGCTCGATACCACCCGTGCGCAACAAGAGCTGGGCTATCAGCCGATCGTCTCGCTGGAAGAGGGCATCGCGCGCACCGCCCGCTGGCTGAAAGATCACGGCAAACTGCACGGCCTGTAATCAACGCCACGCGCCATACTTCAACAGCAGCGCATCGATAATCGCTTCACTCTCTGCATCCGGCTCACCGCGAACATCGTCGGGCCGGAAATGCATCTGAAACGCCGCCAACACATTGCGCTGCTGCCGCTCATCCCATGACGAATCAACCGCGTAGCCGTAACGCGCCAGCCTATCGAGCAGCGGCGCCATCGGCACCGGCGCATGGCGATCGCGCCCCGCCAGCAAACGCTGCACGTCTCGTTCGTCCGGCCAGGCGCCGATGCCGGCCTGCGCCAATTGCCGCCAGGGGAACAGCGGGCCGGGATCCTGTTTGCGCTGCGGTGCGATGTCGCTGTGCCCCACCACGTCCTGCGGCTGGATACCATAGCGTTGGATGATGTCGCGGCTCAGCGGGATCAGCACGGCGATCTGCTCCGCCGTATAAGGCTGCCAATGGGTCAACAGCATGCCGCGGGTGAACCCCTTGTTGACGATTTCGATGCCGATCGAGGTGTCGTTGAGGCTGCTGCGGCCGCGCCAGGCGCTGGCGCCGGCATGCCAGGCGCGCATCGCTTCCGGCACCAGCCGGTACACCGTCGGTTTGCCGTGTTCGCGCTGCGGATGCGCCGGCAACAGGTAGTGCGCGCTGACGTGTTCGTCGGTCAGCGTTTTCAGCGATGAATGGAAGTCTTCCGCCGTGTAGTGCATCACCAAAAAACGAATGCGCTGATCGGCGCCCTGCGCCTGGTGCAGCGTCTCGAGTTGGTAAGCGCCGCGATCGACGAGCGTGTCCTGCTGCGGATTTTGGCACCCCGCCAACAGCGCGGCGGCGATGATCCCTGGCCAAATTTTCACTTATCCTCCTGATTTGTGTCCGTGAAAGGTGTAACGCGACGCGATTAACCTGTATCCAATCATCACGCTAATCGAGAAATAATGACAGAAAGCGCCGATGTGCAAGCGAGTGTTTCTCCCAACTGGCGAGCTCTCACGCCCATGATAGTCTCAAAGTATCATCTACGCTGAAAGAGCGGAGTCGAACATGTTCACACCACGCTATCTGTCCTGGTTGCTCTGTGCCGCCATGCTGCCGCTCAGCGGCTGCGATCAGCAAAAAGTCGCCGGCGCGATGGGTGGGGGCACTCCGCCCCCTGCCGCTCCCGCCGCCAGTGCCAGTGCGCCGGCCTATACGCCACTGACCGCAGACCAGCTGTACCAGTTGGTCAGCCCGGTGGCGCTGTTCCCCGACAAGCTGCTGGCGCAAGTGTTGGCCGGCGCGGGCTATCCTGACCAAATCAGCGCTGCGGATGCCTGGCTGGCGCAAAACCGCGGGCTGCAACCGGCGGCGCTCAGCTCGGCGGCGGATGCTCAACCCTGGGATCCCAGCGTGCGCGGCCTGGTGCAATTCCCCGACGTGCTCGATCAGATGGCGAAAAACATCCCCTGGACCACCGCTCTGGGCAGCGCCTACCTCAACGATCCTACGGACGTGATGAACGCCATTCAGGTGATGCGTCAACGAGCGGCCAGCCAGGGCACGTTGAAAAACACCCCACAGCAGCGCATCGTCGTAGCGCCGACGACCCGTTACGTTGAGCAGCAGTCCTATCGCCAGAGCGTGGTGTCGGCGCCGGGCGAAACCATCGTCATCGAGCCCAGCCAACCGGATACGGTTTACGTTCCGCATTACGATCCCTGGGAGGCCTACGGCACGCCGATCCAAGCTTATCCAAGCTATCAATATCAGCCTTCAGGTTACAGCGGCGGCGATATGCTGGCAGCCGGCGTGATCAGCTTCGGCGTTGGCATCGCGGTCGCCTCTTTGCTCAACCAACACAATAGCGGCTGGCACAACTGGGATATGCGCTGGGACGATCGGCGCCAGCCGGTGGTCTACCGCAATGCGCCCTACGTGTCGCATTCCACCACCGTGGTGAATCGCGTCACCAACATCAACCAATATAACAACGTGAACAATGTGAATCGCAGCACCACCAGCACGGTGAACAACTACAATACCACCGCCGCGCCCACGCCGCGTTTCAGCCAACCGGTGCCTAACGCTGCGCCGCAACAGCCGCGCGTCGCGCCTGCGGCCCACGCGCCGATGACCATGCCGAACTTTGCGCATACTCAGCCGGTGGCTGCCGCCCCACACGTGCAACAACCGGTCAACGCGCCCCATGTGCAGCAACCGATGAGCATGCCGACGTTCACGCATGCCGCGCCGGCAGCACCTCACGCGCAGCAACCGATGGCCGTGCATTCAGCGCCGGTACAGACGCATCCGATGCAGACCGCCGCGCCAGTGCATCAATCCACCGTGCGGCCACAGGTTCAGGCGGCGCCGCACGTCGTGCAGCCGGTAGTGCATGAGCCGGCCGCAACGCTGCATCCGGCGGTGGTTCGCCCAGCGCCGGTGCCGCAAGAGCGCGTCATGCCGCATCCGGCACCGGCGCCGCAGATTCATCAGCCGACCGTTCAACAGATGCCGCATCGCCAGGAATCTGCACCGGTAAAGCCGCAGGAACACCGCCCGATCGTCGAGCCGCCGCATAAAGAGGGATAAACCAACGGGATGTCGCCCCGGCGCAACGGCCGGGGCGCGGAGAATGGCGTTAGCGGCTGACTTTCACCGCGGTGCCGCTGACGGTCACCATCAGCATGCTGCCGTCTTTGCCAACGGTTTCATAATCGATATCAATACCCACCACCGCGTTGGCGCCCAGCTCTTTCGCCTGATCTTCCAGCTCTTCGAACGCGATCAGGCGCGCCTTGCGCAGCTCTTTCTCATACGCGCCCGAACGGCCGCCGACGATGTCGCGCACGCCGGCGAAAAAATCACGGAAAATGTTGGCGCCGAGAATCGCTTCACCGGTGACGACGCCGCAGTATTCGGTAATGGTGAACCCTTCCAGGGTCGGGGTAGTTGAAAGCTGCATCAGAATTCCTTGTTTGATTAATTCAACGTATCTATGACCAGAAGATTGGCGTTATGTTCGCTTAATCAATGGCACGCAGTACGAATGCAAGGCCAAAAAACGCATTTATACTGTAAGCTATCGGTCTTCATGGTAGAGACTTTCACATAAGGTAATAAGATGAAAACAAAAACGATTGCGGCTGTTTTACCCTTAGCGCTGTTGCTGAGTGCCTGTACCACGGTGGAACCGGCATACAAGGATATCGGCACCCGCAGCGGCAGCTGTGTGGAAGGCGGCCCGGATACGGTCGCACAAAAGTTCTATGACCTGCGCATCCAGCAGGGCACCGGCCTGCCGGACAGCAACCGCCTGGCGCAGCTGCAACCTTATCTGAGCAAAGTGCTGTATCAGGATCTGGTCAGCGCCGGCCAGAATCCGGGCAAACATCAGATAACCGGCGATCTGTTCTCCGGCAATGCACAGGGGCCGAGCAGCGCATCCGTCGCCAGCGCCTCGACCATTCCTAACACCGATGCGAAGAATATCCCGCTGCGCGTTGACCTGAGCTACCAGAAAGACGCCAACAGCACCGTGAACTGGCAAGACGAAGTACTGATGGTGCGCGAAGGCACCTGCTGGGTGGTTGATGATATTCGCTACCTGAATGTTCCAGCGCACGCCACCAACGGCAGCGTGCGTCAGGTGCTGGAAAACCAGTAACCCGCCTTCCCCGGCCGACGCGGGCTTGCCGCGTCGGTCACCCGTCCCCCTTGTCTTCCGCTCAAATTTCGTCCAAGAGAAAAAATTTCGCTACCGATCTCACAGCCTGCGCCACAAATCCCCTCCCTCGGCTTGAGTCGCGGTATCTTGTGCTAATCTTTTACTGTCCCGCCGCACACTCATAAATTTTAACGCACAAAGATTGCATAAGTATTCTGTGGAAGTTAACATTTGCGGCATCAATGTCTATTCAATTCTGGCGCATGAGTATTCAACTTAACGGTATCAATTGCTATTACGGCGCTCACCAGGCGCTGTTTGACATCACGCTGGATTGTCCAGCCGGGGAAACCCTGGTGCTGCTTGGCCCAAGCGGCGCCGGGAAAAGTTCATTGCTGCGGGTGCTGAACCTGCTGGAAATGCCGCGTTCGGGCCAATTGCAGATCGCCGGCAACCAATTCGACTTCAGGCAGGCGCCGGGCGAGAAAGCCATTCGCGAACTGCGTCAAAATGTCGGCATGGTGTTCCAGCAATACAACCTGTGGCCTCACCTCACCGTGGTGCAGAACCTGATCGAAGCGCCTTGCCGCGTGCTGGGGCTGACCAAGGCTCAGGCGATGGAGCGCGCCGACAAGCTGCTCAAGCGTCTGCGCCTGACCGACTTCGCCGATCGCTTCCCGCTGCACCTTTCCGGCGGCCAGCAGCAGCGCGTGGCGATCGCCCGCGCCCTGATGATGGAACCGCAGGTGCTGCTGTTCGATGAACCGACCGCGGCGCTGGATCCGGAAATCACCGCCCAGATCGTCAGCATCATTCGCGAACTGGCCGGCACCGGCATCACTCAGGTGATCGTCACCCACGAAGTGGAAGTGGCACGCAAAACCGCCAGCCGCGTGGTGTACATGGAAAACGGCCACGTAGTGGAGCAAGGCGACAGCAGCCACTTCACGCAGCCGCGGACCACCGAGTTTGCTAATTACTTATCACACTAACAATTAACTTGCTGTAATTTGGGGAGTTTGCGATGAAAAAACTAATAATCGCCGCCGTTCTGGCTGGCATCAGCGTTTCCGCCTCCGCAGCCGAAACTATCCGTTTCGCTACCGAAGCCTCCTATCCTCCGTTTGAATTTATTGACGCCGGCAACAAGATTCAGGGCTTTGATGTCGATCTGGCCAACGCGCTGTGCAAAGAAATGCAGGCCGAGTGCACCTTCACCAACCAGGCGTTCGACAGCCTGATCCCGAGCCTGAAGTTCAAGCGTTTCGATGCGGTGATGGCCGGTATGGACATTACGCCGGAGCGTGAGAAGCAGGTGCTGTTCACCAAGCCTTACTACGATAACTCGGCGCTGTTCATCGCGCAGAAAGGCAAAATCGCCGACGTGGCGGCGCTGAAAGGCAAAAAAGTGGGCGTGCAAAACGGCACCACCCACCAGAAATACCTGACCGACAAGCACCCGGAAATCACCACCGTGCCTTACGACAGCTACCAGAACGCCATTTTGGATCTGAAGAACGGCCGCGTTGATGCGGTGTTCGGCGATACGGCAGTGGTCAACGAGTGGCTGAAGCAGAATGACGCGCTAGCGGCAGTGGGCGCTAAAGTGACCGACAAAGATTACTTCGGCACCGGCCTTGGCATCGCGGTGCGCCAGAAGAACACCGATCTGCAGGGCAAGTTCAACGCCGCTCTGGACAAGATCAAGCAGGATGGGACCTATGAAACCATCTACAAAAAATGGTTCCAGCAGTAATACGCCCAAATGAATGAATTACAACCTTTAGCAAGCGCCGCCGGCATGACCGTCGGCCTTGCCGTTTGCGCCCTGATCCTCGGGCTGATTCTGGCGATGCTGTTCGCCGTATGGGAATCGTCCCGCTGGAAAGCGGTCAGCTGGCTCGGCACCGCCTGGGTGACCGTGTTGCGCGGCCTGCCGGAAATCCTGGTGGTGCTGTTTATCTATTTCGGCTCGTCGCAGCTGCTGCTGATGCTCTCCGACGGCTTTACCCTCAACCTCGGTCTGTTCCAGCTGCCGATTCAGTTGGCGATCGACAATTTCGAAGTCAGCCCGTTCCTGTGCGGGGTGATCGCTCTGGCCCTGCTCTATTCCGCCTACGCCTCGCAGACGCTGCGCGGCGCGCTCAAAGCGGTACCGCAGGGGCAATGGGAATCCGGCCAGGCGCTGGGGCTCGGCAAGGCGGCGATCTTCTTCCGCCTGATCATGCCGCAGATGTGGCGCCACGCCCTGCCCGGCCTCGGCAATCAGTGGCTGGTGCTGCTGAAAGACACCGCGCTGGTGTCACTGATCAGCGTGAACGATCTGATGCTGCAAACCAAGAGCATCGCCACCCGCACCCAGGAGCCTTTTACCTGGTATGTGATCGCGGCGGCCATCTACCTGCTGGTGACGCTGTTCAGCCAATACGTCATCAAACGCATTGAGCTGCGCGCCACGCGCTTTGAGCGGGGGCCGGTCTGATGTTTGAATACTTGCCGGAAATCCTCAAGGGGTTGCACACCAGCCTGACGCTGACCGTCGCCGCGTTGATCGTCGCGCTGGCGCTGTCGCTGCTGCTGACGGTGATCCTGACGCTGAAAACGCCGATCCTGACGCCGCTGGTCAAAGCCTATGTAACGCTGTTCACCGGCACGCCGCTGCTGGTGCAGATCTTCCTGATCTACTACGGCCCCGGGCAGTTTCCGGCGATCCGCGACTACCCGTGGCTGTGGAACTTGCTGTCGCAGCCCTGGCTGTGCGCGATGATTGCGCTGGCGCTGAATAGCGCGGCCTATACCACGCAGCTGTTCTACGGCGCGGTGCGCGCCATTCCCGCCGGGCAGTGGCAGTCGTGCGAGGCGCTGGGCATGTCGCGCCGGCAGACCTTGCGCATTCTGTTGCCGTTCGCCTTCAAACGCGCGCTGTCGTCTTACTCCAACGAAGTGGTGCTGGTGTTCAAAAGCACCTCGCTGGCTTACACCATCACGCTGATGGAAGTGATGGGCTACAGTCAGCTGATGTACGGCCGCACCTACGACGTGATGGTGTTCGGCGCCGCCGGCCTGGTGTACCTGTGCGTCAACGGCCTGCTGACGCTGCTGATGCGCCTGGTGGAACGCCGCGCGCTGGCGTTTGAGCGCCGTAACTGAGGCCACCTCCCCCCCTAAGCCCCGCTACTGAGCGGGGCTTTTTTTATCCCCATGGCAATATTTAATCATTTATATTGCATTTTAATTCACTCAATGGCAGGGTTATCAGCAGACGCACATGTAAAAACCTCTGGCGATTACCAGTAAAAACAAACGATAGCGAATAATCACTTTCAGGATCCAGACAGGAGCTCTACGCATGAAAAAACTGCTGCTTGCCGCGACGATGTTGGCCGGGATGACCTTTAACGCCACCGCGGCCGAAACCATCCGCTTCGCCGCCTCCGCCACCTACCCGCCGTTCGAATCGCTGGACGCCAATAACCAGATCGTCGGTTTCGATATCGATCTGGCCAACGCGTTGTGCAAACAGATGCAGGCGCAGTGCACCTTCACCAACCAGGCGTTCGACAGCCTGATCGCCGCGCTGAAATTCAAGAAATACGATGCGGTGATTTCCGGCATGGATATCACGCCGGAGCGCAGCAAACAGGTCGCCTTCACCCAGCCTTACTACGCCAACTCGGCGATCGTGATCGCGCAAAAAGGCAAGTTCAGCTCGCTGGCGGATCTGAAAGGCAAAAAGCTCGGCATGGAAAACGGCACCACCCACCAGAAATACATGCAGGACAAGCACCCGGAGATTAACACCGTCTCTTACGACAGCTACCAGAACGCCATTCTGGAGCTGAAAAACGGCCGCATCGACGGCGTGTTCGGCGACACCGCCGTGGTGAACGAGTGGCTGAAAACCAATCCGCAGCTGGCGCCGGTCGGCGAACACATCACCGATGCGCAGTACTTCGGCACCGGTCTCGGCATCGCGGTGCGCCCGGACAACCAGGCGCTGCTGGCCAAGCTGAACGCCGCGCTGGACGCCATCAAGGCCGACGGCACCTATAAGGCCATCAACGACAAGTGGTTCCCGCAGTAAGCATAAGGCCCGGTTAGCCGGGCCTTATGTTTTATAAACGCCGCACCAGCAGCGTCAGCACTTCGTAGTGCGCGGTATGCGGGAACATGTCGAACAGCTGCACCCGTTCGATGCGGTAGCCCGGCAACATCTCGATATCTTTCGCCATGCTCTCGGCGTTGCAGCTGGAATAGAGAATATATTCCGGCGCCATCCGGCTCAAATAATCGCACAGTGCCTGGCCGATGCCGCGCCGCGGCGGGTTGACCAGCACCAGCTGCGGCACCTGGCCTTCGGCGGTGGCGAAGCGGGTGGAATCGAGGGCCTGAAAATCAACGTGCTGCAACCCCAACCGCTGCGCCGATTGGCGCGCGCAGGCGATCGCTTCCGCGCTGATTTCGATGCCGGTCAGGCGCGTTTGCGGCTGCGCGCAGTGCAAGCCGAAACCGCCGACGCCGCAAAACAGATCCCACATGCTGTCGATGCCCAGTGCGCGCACCCAGTCGCGGGCGGTGGCATAGAGCTCGGCGGCCACCTGCGGGTTGGTCTGGAAGAAACTTTGCGGACGGATGAACAGCGGCACCTGATTGAACTGTTCCTCCAGCGCCTGCTGTTCGGTCAGCGCAATCTCGCGCTCCCCTTCCATGATCGCCATATGCACCGGCTGAATATTGGCGGAGATCACCTTGAGCTGCGGCAACTGCTGCTGCAGCCACGGCAGCGCGGCGCGCAGCTGCGCCAGTTTGGTTTCCGAGCGCAACACGAAGCGCAGCATCACGCCGCCGTCTAACGTGCTTTCGGTCAACAACAGGTATTTCAGCTCGCCGCGTTTACGCGCCACGTTATACGGCGTCAGGCCCGCCCGGGCGATAAAGCTTTTCAGTACCGCAAACATCGGCGCAAAGCCGGCGGGGTACAGCGGGCAGTCGCTTAGATCGACCGGCGTGCCGTCGCGGTGCAGCATGCCGAGCAGCGGGCGCTCTACGCTGCCGCTGACCACCATCTTGGCCTTATTGCGAAATGCGCTCAGCTCCCCCGCCGCCGGCTGCAGCCACTGCGCGACGTCGCGCCCGGCCAGCAGCGATTGCAGGTGATGCTGTTTGTCGGCCAGTTGTTGCGGATAGGGCTTTTCCAGCCACTGACAGGAACGGCAGGTGCCCGCCGTATACAAAGCGCAATGCATGAAGGTTACCGTGAAGTTCAGGATGACGAATTAAGGGCGCAGAGTTTACCACTCCGCGCGCCTAAAATCTCACTTGCGCGCGGCGAAGAAGCGGCGGCTGGCGGCAGGAACGAACAGCAGCGCCAGGATCACCACGTCGGGGATTTTTTGCAGGATCAGAACGTGCAGGATTTGGCCGCTGGTTTCCCCTTCCACGGTGAATACCTCGGGGAAGACGCTGCCGATAGTGGCCAACAGCAGGTAAAGCACCACGATGCACTGGCAGGCCACATAAGCCCAGCGCCCCCAGTTGCGACCGCGCATCACCGCAAAACCGCAGCTGATTTGCAGGCACAGCAGCATCAGGCCGGCTAGAAAGATAAAGGTGGAATCCCACGCCTGCGCGCTGGTGTTGACGAACTCCTGCGCGCCATCGACACCCAGTTCGCCCAACAACAGCACCACGCTGATGCACTTGATCGCGACCATGGCAGTACCCGCCACCATCACCGGCACCGGCGCATCTGCAGTCGATCTCATTCCCTGCCCGCTTTTCAGCATGTCTGACATATCCGTGTTCCGCTACGACGCGCCACCAATACAGGTGGCGCATGTAAAGTCAGGTAGTTAGTTGCAATACTTATTGATTGCAAAAATAGCAGGTTTGTTACGATTCAGCTACGGGCCGCCCGCTGCAATTCGCGCGATCGTTGTTTTTCCGAGCGCGCCATAAACCACCAGGCGATCAGGCCGATAATGCCCACCACCAGCAGGATCAAACTGGCCAACGCGTTAATTTCCGGGTTCACCCCCATGCGCACGCTGGAGAACACCAGCATCGGCAGCGTGGTGGCGCCCGGGCCGGAGACGAAGCTGGCGATCACCAGGTCATCCAGCGACAGGGTGAACGCCAGCATCCAGCCGGAGATCAGCGCCGGCGCGATCATCGGCAAGGTGATGACGAAGAACACCTTCAGCGGCGTCGCCCCCAGATCCATCGCCGCCTCTTCAATTGAGCGATCCACCTCACGCAGGCGCGAGCTGATGACCACCGCTACGTAAGCGGTACAGAAGGTGACATGCGCCAGCCAGATGGTGAACATGCCGCGTTCCGACGGCCAACCGAAAGCGTGCCCCATCGCCACGAACAGCAGCAGCAGCGACAGGCCGGTGATCACGTCCGGCATGACCAGCGGCGCGGTCAGCATAAACGCGAAGCCGGTTGAACCGCGAAAGCGGCCGAAACGCACCATCACCACGGCGGCAATAGCGCCCAATACCACCGCAGCGGTAGCGGAAGCGGCGGCGATGGTCAGGCTAAGCCCCACCGCGCTAATCATCGCCGAATCGTGGAACAGTTCGGTATACCAGCGCGTGGACCAGCCGGCCCACACCGTCACCAGCTTGGAGCTGTTAAAAGAGTAGATCACCAACATCAGCATCGGCGCATACAGGAAGGTAAAGCCGATCGTCAGGATGGCGATGCGCCACGGTGAACGCACTACCGGCAAGTTGTTCATTCCTGCCCCCCCATTTCCTTGTTCTGATGCTTGTGGAACCACAAAATTGGCACGATCAGCAGCACCAGCATGACGGTGGCGACCGCCGAGGCCACCGGCCAGTCGCGGTTATTGAAGAACTCCTGCCACAGCACGCGGCCGATCATGATGCTGTCTGGCCCGCCGAGCAGTTCCGGGATCACGAACTCGCCCACCGCCGGAATGAACACCAGCATCGAACCGGCGATGATGCCGCCGCGCGTCAGCGGCACGATCACGCTGAAGAAGGTTTTCAGCGGCCGGGCGCCCAGATCCAGCGATGCCTCTACCAGCGAGTAATCCAGCCGGATCAACGCCGTGTAGATCGGCAACACCATAAACGGCAGGTAGGAATAGACAATGCCGATATACACCGCCAGATTGGTGTGCAGGATCACCAGCGGCTGATCGATCACCCCTAACCACATCAGGAAGTTATTCAGCGTGCCGTTGTTTTTCAGAATGCCCATCCAGGCGTAAACGCGGATCAGGAACGAGGTCCAGGAAGGCAGGATCACCAGCAGCAGCAGAATATTGCGGGTCGAGGCCTTGCTGTGGGCCACCGCCCAGGCCAGCGGATAGCCGATGATCAGGCAGCACAGCGTCGAGACCGCCGCCACGCGCAGCGACTGCAGGTAGGCGTCGATATACAGCGGATCGTCGGTCAGCTGCAGGTAGTTGGCGAAGTTAAGCGCGATGTTCAGCTTGCCGTCCGCCCAGCTCAGCAGCTCGGTGTAGGGCGGCACCGCCAGCGCCAGATCCGCCAGGCTGATCTTGAACACGATCAGGAACGGCAGCATAAACAGCAGCGTCAGCCATAAATACGGCAGTGCGATCACCAGCTTGCGGCCGTGGGCCATCAGCAGGCGGTGGAACAGCGCCTTGAGGCCGCCGGGCGTTTTGGCCGGCGGTTCCGGCGTGCGTTCAGAAAGCAGGGTCATACGGGTTACTCCTCACCGGCTCCACTACACCGTCAACACTACGCAGCTGTCGGTTTCCCAACACAAACGCACTTCATCGCCCCAGGTAGGCATCCCTTTGCGAAAACGGTGGCCGTTTTGCAGCTGGGCGCTGATGATCTGGCCGCTGTGCAATTTCACGTGGTAGATGGACAGATCGCCCAGGTAAGAAATGTGCGCCACTTCCCCCACTGCGAAGTTGCAGCCGTCTTCCGGCACCTGTTCGCACAGCAGGATCTTTTCCGGCCGCAGCGCCACCTGGATCGGCACGCCGTCCACCACCGAAGCGTCCGGATCGACCTTGATCGCATGGCGCAACCCGGGGCTTTGCAGGATCAGCGCGTCGTCGTGGCGCTCCAGCAGCACACAGTCGAAGACGTTGACCGAGCCGATGAATTCGGCGCTGAAGCGGCTGTTCGGATGCTCGTAGATCTCTTCCGGCTCACCGATCTGCACGAACTTGCCGCGGTTCATGATGGCGATGCGCCCCGCCATGGTCATCGCCTCCTCCTGATCGTGGGTTACCATCACGCAGGTCACGCCGACGCGCTCCAGAATGTCGGTCACTTCCAGCTGCATGCGATCGCGCAGCTTCTTGTCCAATGCGCCCATCGGCTCATCCAGCAACAGCAGCTTCGGCCGCTTGGCCAGGCTGCGCGCCAGCGCCACCCGCTGCCGCTGGCCGCCGGAAAGCTGGTGCGGCTTGCGTTTGGCGAACTCTTGCATGTGCACCAGCGCCAGCATTTCCGCCACCCGCTCGGCGATCTCCGCCCGTGGCATTTTGTCCTGCTTCAGGCCGAAGGCGATGTTCTGCTCCACCGTCATGTGCGGGAACAGCGCATAGGATTGGAACATCATGTTGATCGGCCGCTGGTACGGCGGCACATGCGACATGTCCTGCCCGTCGAGCACGATCTGCCCTTCCGACGGCTGCTCAAAGCCGGCCAGCATGCGCAGCAAGGTGGACTTGCCGCAGCCGGACGGGCCGAGTAACGCAAAGATCTCGCCTTTATAGATGGTGAGGCTGACGTCTTCGACCGCGTTCTGCCCGTCGAACGTTTTGGTGAGGTTACGAATTTCCAGCAGAGGGGTGAAAACCTTCTGCGACTTGGTTTGAGGACGAGGAATGGCGTCGTTCAATCGGGGTGCTCTCCGGCGTAAAGCGCTACAACACCACGGCGCGCGCCGTGGCCCAAAACGGCGATGCAGGCGGGGGGTGCCCGCCTGCCGGTTTACCGATATTCAGGGGATATTCCCCATCATCACTTCCCGCTTTTAACTTTAGTCCATGCGCGGGTAATGACACGATCCAGCTTCGGCGACTGCACGTTGAGCGTGAACAGCTTGGCGCGGATGTCGGCCGGCGGATAGACGTTCGGGTTATCGCGCACTTCGGCGCTCACCAGCGGCGTCGCGTCCTTCACGGCGTTGGCGTAGTAAACATGGTTGCTGATGTCCGCCATCACGTCCGGCTTCAGCAGGAAGTTCAGGAACTGATAGGCGGCGTCCTTATTCTTGGCGTCCGCCGGCATGGCGAACATGTCAAAATAGGTCAATGCGCCCTCTTTCGGGATTGCGTAGGCGACGTTCACGCCGTTTTTCGCCTCTTTGGCACGGTTGGCCGCCTGCATCACGTCGCCGGACCAGCCAATGGCCACGCAGATGTCGCCGTTCGCCAGATCGTTGATGTACTGCGAAGAGTGGAAATAGCGAATGTTAGGTCGAAGCTTCAGCAGCAGATCGTTGGCCGCGCCGGTGTAGTCCGCCGCGTTGGTGCTGTTGGGATCCTTGCCCAGGTAATGCAGCACCGTGGCGTAGACCTCGCTCGGCGCATCGAGGAAGGAAACGCCGCAGCTCTTGAGCTTCTCGAGGTTTTCCGGCTTGAAGATCAGATCCCAACTGTTGGCCGGCGCGTCTTTGCCCAGCGCCGCTTTCACCTTATCGACGTTATAGCCGATGCCGGTGGTCACCATCATGTACGGAATACCGTATTTGTTGTCTTTGTCGTTATGCGCCACCAGCTTCAGCATCTCGGGATCGAGATTTTTGTAGTTGGGGATCTTGCTCTTGTCGAGCGGCTCGAAGATGCCGGCCTGCGACTGACGCTCGAGGAAGTTGGATGAAGGGACGACCAAATCGTAACCGGTGCTGCCCGCCATGAGTTTGCCTTCCAACACTTCGTTGGAGTCAAAGACGTCGTACACCACCTTGATACCGGTTTCCTTCTGGAATTTGGCCAGGGTATCCGGCGCGATATAGTCGGACCAGTTATACACGTGCAGCGTTTTCTCTTCGGCTGACGCCGTGACGGACGCGGCCATCAGCAGGCCGGCAACCACACCCGATAACCACTTTTTACGTTGGGTGACCATCCGTAACTTCCTCCAAAACAGGGTGAATCATAGAATTGAACTTGTATCTGCAGCGATACAAAACCTTTCCTGATTGAGCGCAATCGTTGCAACCGCGAACTGAATGGCTATGCATATGATTGCATACGCCTTTTTGCACTGCCCTGCTCGCGTGGTCACAAGGGAAATCGCAAGCCCTTAGCAGAATCAGCAGCATAGCCGCTGCGGCCTGAACCCGCCAGCCCCTGGAGGAAAAAACGCCTTTTATCGATTTTTTATGCAGTTTTTCTCTATGTGATACGCCATTAGCGGCGTAAACGGCGAGAAAGATCGGGCGGCAAAGGCCAAAGTGCAGAATATCTTATTGCGGAGGGAAATAACGGCAGCATGCCGCCGGAAACAGCGGCATGCTTAATGTACGGCGAGGATCAGTGCAGCATCGGCTGGCGTACGGCGCCAGCGGGGATCTCTTCTTCGTCCCCCATAAACAGCAGATCGTTCGCTCGTGCCTCGAGGATCACCATCGAGACCTGCTCTTCGCCCTGCTGCATGAAGTGGGTGAACTGCTCGTAGGTGACGCCGACCGCCACGCTCAGCGACTGGCAGACGATCAGCTTCGGCAGGTTGTCGTCCTGAATGTCGACAAACGCCTTGATAGTGAGCGAACTGGCGTTGATCTGGCTCAGATCCGCCACCAGCGGGATCAGCGCGGTCGGCTTCACCTCGGCCAACGCGGAGAACAGAATGACGTTGTCCACCAGATCAATCTTGGCGTCGAACACGCCGTCGAAGTTCTGCATGTGCGGCAGGTGCAGCGCCTGGCAGGAATCGCACTCAAAGAAAGAAATGCCCGACTGATCCAGCCAGCGCCGCAACAGCGCCAAATCGGGGACAATGAGTGAATCCATATAGCCAGCCTCACAATATTCAAAACGTGAAAAGGCGCATAGCTTACGGAATATTCACCCGATACGCCACGATCAATGCGGCTTAATTCACTATTTCAGATATTGCACGGCGGGAAAAGCGCGCCGCCCACCCCGTCAACCGCCCGATTTCAGGCGGAATCCCGGCCGACCGCGCTGCTCGATGTAGTCGATCATCATGCCGGCGATGTCCAGCCCGGTGGTGGTTTCTACCCCTTCCAGCCCCGGTGAAGCATTGACCTCCATCACCAGCGGGCCGCGCTCGGCGCGCAGGATATCCACCCCGGCGACGTCCAGCCCCAGCGTGCTCGCCGCTTTGACCGCGATCGCCCGCTCCCTGGCGGTGATGGTCACTTTGCGCGCGGTGCCGCCGCGGTGCAGGTTGGAACGAAATTCGCCCGGCTTGGCCTGGCGCTCAATGGCGGCCACCACCCGGCCGCCCACCACCAGGCAGCGCACGTCGCGCCCCTGCGCCTCGCGCACGTACTCCTGCACCAGAATGTGGGCATTCAGCCCGCGAAAGGCGTCGATCACGCTTTCCGCCGCCTGCCGGGTTTCCGCCAGCACCACCCCGATGCCCTGCGTGCCTTCCACCAGCTTGACCACCAGCGGCGCGCCGCCGACCAGCTCAATGAGATCGCCGGTATCGTCTGGTGAATGGGCGAAGCCGGTGATCGGCAGATCGATGCCCTGCCGCGCCAGCAACTGCAGCGAGCGCAATTTGTCGCGGGCGCGGGTAATGGCTACGGATTCGTTTAACGGATAGCTGCCGAGCAGCTCGAACTGGCGCAGCACTGCGGTGCCGTAAAAGGTGATGGCGGAGCCGATGCGCGGGATCACCGCGTCATAGCGTTCCAGCTGGCGGCCGCGGTAGTGGATGGTCGGCGCCGCCGGATTGATGTTCATATAACAGGAGAGCGGATCGATGATATCGATGCTGTGCCCGCGATCTTCCGCCGCTTCACGCAGCCGCTTGCATGAGTACAGCGTTCCGTCGCGAGAAAGAATGGCAATTTTCACTCGTCACTCCAAAAAGGCCAACGCCTGCCCCGCAGGCGGGTTAGCGGCCGCGGCGTTCAGGCGCGCGGATCGCTGTCCTGATGTTTTTTCGATGCGTCCGTATCATGCGGCCTGCGGCGATCGTTTTCCGGCGGCAGGCCGCCGCGCATCAGTGGCCCGAAGCCCTGCACCACGCGCCATACCAGAAACGCCGCCGCCGGCACCATCAGCGCCACGCCGAGGAAAATCATGCCGACCGCCGCCTGCTGCGACGCCAGCCAGCCCGGCAACTGCAGGTGGCCATGAATGCTGAGGTAGGCCAGCACCAACATCACGATGCCCAGCCCTTCCAACACCAGCACCGGACGCGGTAAGTCTCCGAATGAACGCATATTTTTCTTCTCCAGAAGGTCTGCCCCCAGTGTAGTGAATTCCCGTCAACGGCGACAGCCCCGGTGGACTAATTGGTTACATGAATCAGATTAACAGGTAATTCCTGCTTTTTTTTCATGGCTTCAACGGGCATAGTAGGCGCCATCTGATGCGGGTAATGACTTTTTCGGTGACGGGATGTCGTTGCGATCGCGAATAATTTATTGAAAATCCAATCTAAGGAGCGTTGCATGTTTGCAGTAATCTTCGGGCGTCCTGGCTGTCCTTATTGTGTCCGCGCTAAAGAGCTGGCGGAAAAACTGACTGAAGAACGCGACGATTTCAACTTCCGTTACGTTGACATCCACGCGGAAGGCATCACTAAGGCCGATCTGGAAAAAACCGTCGGCAAACCGGTTGAAACCGTGCCGCAGATCTTCCTGGATGAGAAGCACATCGGCGGTTGCACTGATTTCGAAGCTTACGCGAAAGAACACCTGAACCTGTTCCAGTAAGTTCTTGAACGACGAAAGAGGCGCTTAACGCGCCTTTTTTTATTGCCGCTGCCGCCGGTGCAGCTGTTGCAGCGCCTGCAACAGACCGAGGGCGAACAGCATCAGCATCGCGCCAAACACGCACCAGAACACCGCGCTGGTGGCGTAAGCCAGCTCCTGCCAGAACGAAGAGGACGGCGTCAGCCAGAAGTGGCGGATCACCAGGCACAGTGGCAATGCATACAGCGCGCCCAGCAGCGGGCAAAGCAGCCGCTTGCGGCTCGACAGATAGCTGGCGATCGCACCGGGGATAACGAACAGCAGCAGGCCGGTTTCGCCGTGGTGCTCATGATCCGTGCTGCCGAACAGGCCGGTTTGCTGGCCGAGAAACACCAGGCTGAACAACAGAAAACAGCTGAGAATGCCCAGCCAATATCTATAACTCGTCATGCGAATTCTCCCCCGCCCAATTACTGCATCAATAGAAATCAGTCCGGTCACCCGTGCGGTGACGCTGAACCGAATTTTTTCCTTGGTCAAAAGAGAGTTAAATGCGCACGGCGGCGCAGGAAATCAGCTTTCTGTGCTGGCTGTCATCGGTCATAGCGTCTAGAATGAACGCCGCCGAACGATGGTTCGCTTCGCCTTACGCTGGTGGTGATTTATGACGTCGTTTTAAGGCTGAATTTATCTCTTATAGTTATCTATATCAAGCACTTACTGGTAAACAATAAGTTATCCTCCGTGAACATAAACGTCGCTAGTTTGTTAAACGGTAACTACATTCTGTTACTGTTCGTGGTACTCGCACTGGGGCTGTGCCTCGGTAAACTCCGTCTGGGCTCCGTCCAACTCGGTAATTCCATTGGCGTTTTGGTGGTTTCGCTGCTGCTCGGCCAGCAACACTTCGCCATTAACACCGAGGCGCTGAATCTCGGCTTCATGCTGTTTATTTTCTGCGTCGGCGTGGAAGCCGGGCCCAACTTTTTCTCGATTTTCTTCCGCGACGGTAAAAATTACCTGATGCTGGCGCTGGTGATGGTCGGCTCGGCGATGGTGATCGCCATCGGTCTCGGCAAGCTGTTCCACTGGGACATCGGCCTGACCGCCGGCATGTTGGCCGGCTCGATGACCTCGACCCCAGTGCTGGTGGGCGCCGGCGATACGCTGCGCAACACCATCGTCAACGGCCCGGCGCTGCTGGCGGCGCAGGATCATCTGAGCCTCGGCTATGCCCTCACCTACCTGATCGGTCTGGTCAGCCTGATCTTCGGCGCGCGTTATCTGCCGAAGCTGCAGCACCAGGATCTGTCCACCTCCGCCCAACAGATCGCCCGCGAGCGCGGCCTGGACACCGACAGCCAACGCAAGGTCTACCTGCCGGTGATCCGCGCCTACCGCGTCGGCCCCGAGCTGGTGGCCTGGGCCGACGGCAAGAACCTGCGCGAGCTGGGCATCTATCGCCAGACCGGCTGCTACATCGAACGCATCCGCCGCAACGGCATTCTGGCCAACCCGGACGGCGACGCGGTGCTGCAGGTAGGCGATGAGATTTCGCTGGTCGGCTACCCGGATGCCCACGCGCGGCTGGATCCGAGCTTCCGCAACGGCAAGGAAGTGTTCGATCGCGATCTGCTCGACATGCGCATCGTCACCGAAGAGATCGTGGTGAAGAACAGCAACGCAGTGAACAAGCGCCTGAGCCAGCTGAAGCTGACCGACCACGGCTGCTTCCTCAACCGCGTGATCCGCAGCCAGATCGAAATGCCCATCGATGACAGCATCGTGCTCAACAAAGGCGACGTGCTGCAGGTGAGCGGCGACGCGCGCCGGGTGAAGAGCGTGGCGGAGAAGATTGGCTTTATCTCGATCCACAGCCAGGTGACCGACCTGCTGGCGTTCTGTGCCTTCTTCATCATCGGCCTGCTGATCGGCCAGATCACCATTCAGTTCAGCAACTTCTCGTTCGGCATCGGCAACGCCGCCGGTCTGCTGATGTCCGGCATCATGCTCGGCTTCCTGCGCGCCAACCACCCGACCTTCGGCTACATTCCGCAGGGCGCGCTGAACATGGTGAAAGAGTTCGGCCTGATGGTGTTTATGGCGGGCGTGGGCCTGAGCGCCGGCGCGGGCATCGGCCACAGCCTGGGCGCGGTCGGCGGCCAGATGCTGATCGCCGGGCTGATCGTCAGCCTGGTGCCGGTGATTATCTGCTTCTTGTTCGGCGCCTACGTACTGCGCATGAACCGCGCCCTGCTGTTTGGCGCCATCATGGGTGCCCGCACCTGCGCGCCGGCGATGGAAATTATCAGCGATACCGCGCGCAGCAACATCCCGGCGTTGGGCTACGCCGGCACCTACGCCATCGCTAACGTGCTGTTAACGCTGGCGGGTTCACTCATCGTGGTGCTATGGCCGGGCATACTCGGCTGATCGATTAGCGGGAGAGATGGATCGGCGATAAAAATATTTTGATTTTTTTGTCGCCGGTCAGAACTTTCGTTTGGGGCCGCAGTCTGAATTAGTGCCACTGCTTTTCTTTGATGTCCCCATTTTGTGGAGCCCGATAATCCCGCCTTTTAGGTTCAAGATTATCGGGTTTTTTGTTGCCTGAAACAGCCCACATACCTGCTGTCGCTGCCTCGTCGTCAGACATAAAGCATCCTGCCTCTGGGTGTCGCTTACGCCAGCATCCCCATCAAT
Organism: Serratia sp. BFP-2025; assembly: GCF_050880365.1. NCBI lineage: Bacteria > Pseudomonadati > Pseudomonadota > Gammaproteobacteria > Enterobacterales > Yersiniaceae > Serratia > Serratia sp. BFP-2025. The sequence continues at coordinate 2,436,278 of NZ_JBPAFV010000001.1, forward strand.
GTGCAAGTTTCAACATAGAAACGCTGCTTGTGGGTTCGCCACTGTTCAAAGAGATGGCGTCACAAACGGTACTTAACAACAGCGCTCTCGTCGCTGTCGGCTGGGTGCTCTTTGGTGGCTCATCCCGTCATCTTCCTGTATGTCATCACGTCATGGTACTGCACCGGAAGAAGACCAGCATTGTCCCCCATGAGAGCCGAGGCGAACTAATTCACCTGTTTTACTTTTTCTTTAATTTTAATTAGCTTTTTTATATACGCATTGCTCTTATCCCCTTTATCTATCTCCGCAGAAATCAGAGAGAGGAAGCTGTCATTAAAGTCATCTTCGGCTAACGGATTAGCCCCATGAGCCAAAAGAACCTCAATGTGATCTGGGCAACTGTTATACAACGCATTAATTAATGGCGTTCTGTTCATCGCGCCTTTGATGTCAACATCAACTTGGTATGCAATTAACATCTTTAATGTTTCGGTGTTCGCCGCATCAAAACTTTCAAATATAATGGGCTGATTATGAACCTTATCCCTGGCATTTGGAGAAAGTCCGCCCTCTAACATAGCTTGTATCCATACGCCTTTATTCGCCTTCATAACAAATTCAGCTGGGCTACTCCTCCCCTCAGCTCTTGGCTGCAGTGGGTCTGCTCCCGCCTTGACCAGATCCGTAATGATCTTGAGCCGCTCTGGCGTGTTCTTGTCAAAGATAGCGTTATTTATCGCCCAGAATAGCAACGTCATCTCCGCCTTGCCCGGCCGGTTTAACGTCTCTTTGCTTACCGTCGGTAACATCGCATTCAGCTTCTGTCTCTCGCCTTCGTAGATAACTTTTGCGATAGCCAACTGTGTCCCTTCAAAATAATCTTGTGGCTGTAGATCCCTACCTTGTTCGCATCCCTGCATCATGAGCATCGACAGCAACATGATAATGATAAGAGCGCTGTGCCTCATGCCATCTCCATTTTTAACATAACCACGGACCAACTTAGCTTTATTACCGTATCAGTATCCCTCTACACCCTTGGGATACTGAGAACGACTTATTGACTGACAGGAGCAGGCGGCCATTTCCCACCACGCTTAATTAGCTCGTCTTTGATGCGCTCAAGAGACGCTTTCGCCTCGCTGCCGTCCTGACTTCTATTAATCATCCGTTGCAGTTGATTGCCCATCGTCCAACCCGAGTTGCCTCTTATATCGCTATCGGCGCCTTTTTCTAATAGAAGAATGACGTGGTCATAGGAGCGATAATCTAAAGCATCGATGAGTAACGTATCACCCAGTGAATTTCTTATATTTATATCAGCGCCATGCTCCAACATGACCTCTAATGTCTCTGTATTCTTCGCGAGAATACTTTTAAATATAATGGGTTTATTGTTAATTTTATCTTTTGCATTAGGAGATAGCCCTCCATCTAACATAGATTTTATCCAGATTCCCTTATCTGCTTTCATAACATACTCAGCGGGACTGCTTCTCCCTTCCGGCCTTGGCTGCAATGGGTCTGCACCCGCCTTGACCAGATCCGTAATGATCTTGAGTCGCTCTGGCGTGTTCTTGTCAAAGATAGCGTTATTTATCGCCCAGAATAGCAACGTCATCTCCGCCTTGGCAGGCCGGTTTAACGTTTCTTTGCTTACCGTCGGTAAAACCTTATCCAGCTTTTGCCTGTCACCCTCGTAGATGATGTTGGCGATGTCCAGCTGCGTCCCTTCAAAATAATCCTGTGGTTGTAAATCCATACCTTTTTTGCACCCCTGCATGATGAGCGTAGACACTACCATCGTGATAATGAGTATGATTTTTTTCATATTCTTCCCTTGATTGTGGCAATGTCATCGTCTTTTTCATTTTCAATGCATTGTATCGCCTGGTCTATACCGTGCTTGTCCAGCAGTGAGCCTGTTCCACCGGGAAGCGTGTGCTTTATTCCCACAGCGTCAGGTGCCAACATGGACAGCCGTTCTTTCGCCATCACCGCAGGCGGATAAAATTTGAGGTCTTTGGCATCCTCCCACAAATCAACCTCCTGCAGCTTGGTCAACAGCTCCCCTTTTACGCGATACGCCTGAATATTATCGGCGCTGCCTATTATCGAACCGCCGTATTTTTCGACGGTTCCCGCATTCAGGCCTGCTGCATTAAACGTCCAAGCCGGTTTGCCGCTGGCCATGGAAGTCGCGGAAGCCATGCCACCGCCTAATGAATGACCTGCAACGTCAATATTTGATACTTTCGAAATTTTATCGCCAATTATAACGGCTTGTTTGTAGTATTCCGAATTAAACCCCAACCCCTGAGCGCCGTTATTTGACCAGTCACTCAGGTTTTTAATCCCTGACAAATCGCCGTTCAATAACGCTTTCTGGGCAGCCTTGCTTATTCCCTCCGGAAACTCGGGCGCACGCGATCCGCGGAACACTACCGTCGGATTCATCGCTTTACCAAAGACCCTCTCATCTGGCTGATAAACCCGAGCCAGAAAGCCCGGTGTATCCTCATCGTCATAGAGCATATCTTTGCTTAAACCGAGTTTACCCAGCGCCCCATCATTGTTACTGATATCCTTCCAGCCTTCGGGGATATCGATCGTGTCCTTGAGCGGGTTAGTGGTCTTGTAAACATTCTCAGCCAGTTTCGCCTTTTCGACGGCAACGTTGTTCTCCGCCAGGCGCTGTGCCGCCATGCGCGCATCCGGATAAATGCTGCGGTTGCCTCGCCCTATCAGATACTGGCGTTCTTGCCAGCGTTCTGCCTTGGTCATCGGACGGATAGCCTGCACCGTGGCGGCAACGGTTGCCATTGCGGTCGCGATGGCTTGTTGCAGCGGGGGATTACGGGTCGTATTCTGCCTCGCCGGCAGGACCGTCGGTTTTGCCCGGTGGCCATAGCGGCTGACCATTTCTTCATAGCGGGCTATCACGCGCCCGGTAGGATAAAAGGCGGGAAGAGAGCTGCCTGGATAGCGCTGTAATCGGCCTTCCGCATCGACGTAAAAGGCATATTTCGTCGGCGTCCAGGCGCCCATTCCCTCATCAATCGCCAGCAAGCCGCCCCGGTTGATATCATCGAGAACGCTGCGCTTCACCGCCGCATCCTCACGATAACCGGTGACGCCAATACCGGATTGAGTATTGCGGGTAATCGGATACCGGCTGCTTATCGAAATGCCGGCCGCGCCGCCGAACAGATAATGCCGTTCCAGCTCATGCCGCGCTGCTGTCGGGTTGAGTATCCGGCAAAAGCTTTCCGGCGCCGTGTGTTCAGAGGAGAAATGAATCAGTTTCATACGGTGCCTGCCCACTCGCAGGGTTCCGTAGCCGGCACCGGCGCCCCCTCATTGCGCAACTCGGCAGGTGTGCAGTTGTTACAGTGCTCGTCGAGCGTTAGCGAACGATAACGCATTGGATATCCTTATCTTCTGTGTCACTCCTGAATAGGGTATGGGCAAAATTATCACAATTCAGTAAAGATTTCTTTGCTCTATTTCTATACGCACGCATCCTCTCCCATCCGTGCAGCGGCGTGCTTCCAGCGCCCTTGTGAAGAGGTATTCACTTGCGTATTTCGTTGTCAGGTCGCGGCTAAAAGCCACGTCCGAAAGCAATCAGTCGAGTGTCAACGATACGGGAATGATAAGGAGACAGGAAGGAGAAAGGCTCCACCAACCGGGGATGGTTAGCGGAGCGGCGTCAGGCGGCGGTTATTTCTGCTCGGCCTGGCTTACGGTGTCTTCCGCTTTCCAGATGCGGTATTTCACTTCCGCGTCTTTCGGCGCATACACCACGATCGGCAGGCGGCTGTTGTAGCGCTGCATCGCGGCGTCGCCCAGGTTAGCGGCGATGAATTTCTTGGTCTTGGTGTTATCCGGGCAGGCCATCATGGTCGAGGCCGGCTCGGACAGCTTCTCCAGCACCAGGTAGTCGTAGCCCCAGCCAGACAACGTTTTGGTCTCCAGGGTGCCGCCAATCATATGACGGTTGCAGTCCACTTCCAGCGTCTTGCCGATCAGCAGCTCGACCTTATAGTTCTCTTCGTGCTCTTGCTTCGGCAGGTAGATCACCTGGCGGTTCATGCCTTTCTCGGCTTTCGGGTAAGGCGCGACCTTTTCCAGCGGCTGTTTGCTGATATCCGCATCATCGCCAGAGGTAGCCGCCATGGCGCTGGCGGAAACGGCCATCAGCAGGCCGGAAAATACAACGGATGCCTTGTTCATGTTTATCCCTACACTTTTTGTCAAATAATCCGCCTATAAACTAATACACTACCGCCAAGCTCGCCACAGGTTTAATCTTCTTTACAATAGGCGATAAATAGTGACAATCGCCTGGTATCGTCGATTATCTGGAGCAATGGCTCAGTGTGTCTTCAGTTGAGCGATATAGGCCTTCACCACCTGATAGACGTAATCCTGGCACGCCAGCCCGGTTTGCGGATCGTATTTGCCCTGATTGGTGATGTTGTTGGACAACACGCGAATGCCGACGAACGGCACCTTGAACTCGGCGGCTATCTGCGCAGCGGAGGCGGTCTCCATCTCTTCGACCGACGTCCGGTAGCTGTCATGGAAATAGCGAATGCGATCCAGCTCGCTGTTCCACACGTCGGCCGAACCGATCACCCCTTCCACTACTTTGCCCTGTCGGTAATCGCTCTTAACGCTTTGCGCAATCGCCAACAGTTTGGGGTCGGCGGGAAACTGACGCAGGCTGTGCGCCTTTTGGTCCTCACCGGCACTGCCCTCGGAAGCCAACAGATCCATCGGCTGCCACTGCCGCGAGTCGCTGCCTTCCCCCAACGCCTTGACCGGCGTTTTGAACGCCCCAAGATTGACCGAATATTTGCCCAGCACGATGTCATACACCTTAAGGGCCGGATCGTGACCGCCGGCAGTGCCCTGGTTGATGATCGCCACCGGATGGAACTGCGTGGCGGCGATCGCCGTGGCCGCCGCCGCATTGGACATGCCCTTCAGGGTCTCCGACACCACCACCGGGTAGCCGTCTACGGTGCCGTGCCAAAAGCGCCAGCCGCCGATCTGCTCCTCACGCGGGTTCTCCAGCCGCTGGGCGAAACGTTCCGCTTCCACTGGCATTGCGCCCTGCACCACGATCGGCCCGGTGGCCGCAGGTTGGCCAAAGCTCAGCGGAGAAAAGGCCGCACCGGCGGCCGCCAACAGTAAGACACGCGCTTTATTCTTCATCACCACACTCTCATCCCGAAAAAGCAAACGATTACCTTAGCCGAAGGCGGTAGCGTCGGATAGGGTTTTCTTACCGGCGGACTAAGGTTTTCTTAAGACAGAATTATTACAGTGGCGTCATTCAATCCTGTCACCGAGCCTGCGCGTGAATCCAGAATCGTCATTAAATCAATCCTCAACGGCACCGCAAATTAAGACAACCGCCCTTTACTCCCTGCCGACATCCTTTTACCGTTGGCAGGCTTTTGGCCTGCTGCTCAGCGGCCTGGTGTTCCTGTGGCTCTCCCGCAACGAACAGCTGGACTGGGCGATCAGCAACTATTGGTTCGATGCCACCAGCGGGCATTTCCCGTGGCAAAACAATTATTGGCTGGATCTGATCAACCACCGTCTGTTGAAGCAGATTGTGATTGTTGGGGCGGTGCTGACGCTGTTTTGGGGTATCTATCGCCGCAGCGCGCGCCTGATCGTGACCATGCTGCTTATCGGCATCGGTCCTCTGGTGGTGGGTATTCTCAAGGCCACCAGCGCGCACTCCTGCCCGTGGGATCTGATCGAATACGGCGGTAAGGCGATGTCCTTCCCGCTGTTTGGCGCGCAGCCGGCGCTGCCAGGCCCCGGCCGCTGTTTCCCCGGCGGGCACGCCTCGAGCGGTTTCGCGATCATGGCGTTGTTTTTCCTGTTTTATCCGCAACGTCCGCGCCTGGCATGGTGGTGCTGGTGCGGCGGCATTGCGCTCGGCATGTTGATGGGCTTTGGCCAGATCATGCGCGGCGCACATTTTCTTACCCATAACCTGTGGGCAGGTTGGTGGGTTTGGTTAAGCCAGTTGGCTATTTATTGGACGGTTAGCGGCTATTGGCGCCGCAAGACGAGGTAACGGTTATGGAACAGTTGAACCATTTTCTTTTCGCCTGGATCAATGCGACCCCGGCGTCTCCTGAATGGATGATCGATTTCGCCACCTTTTTGGCGCGCGACCTGATCATCATCGTGCCGCTGCTGATCGTCGGCCTGTGGCTGTGGGGGCCGCAAAACCAGCTGGTATCGCAACGCCAGGTGGTGGCGAAAACCACTATCGCGCTGCTGTTCGCCATGCTCGCCGCCGCCACCATCGGTGCGCTGCTGCCGCATGAGCGTCCGTTCGTCGCCGGCGTCGGCTATACCTTCCTGCCGCACGCACCGGACAGCTCGTTCCCGAGCGATCACGGCACCGCCATCTTTACCTTTGCGCTGGCGTTCCTGTTCTGGCACCGCGTCTGGTCCGGCGTGCTGCTGATGATCGTCGCCGCCGGCATCGCCTGGTCGCGCGTTTACCTCGGCGTGCACTGGCCGCTGGATATGGTCGGCGGTTTCCTGCTCGGCATGGTCGGCTGCTTGTTTGCCCAACTGGTGTGGAATCTGTTCGGCGATGTCATCGCCGACAAGCTGTCGCGCCTGTATCGTTTCCTGTTCGCCTTCGCCATTCGCCGCGGCTGGGTAAAAGAGTAATCGCACAACATGACAGGGGTATTACTGCCCCTGTCTCTTTCACACCACGCCGGTGGTCACGCAGAACGCCCGCGTTTTTCCCGCTCCCAGCATCACCCCCGCCTCTCCTTCCGGCGCATTCGGGCGACAGTTCGCCGGCTGGATAAAGGAGAGCAACTGCCGGTTGCCCTGAACGGCGATGCGTCGAAGACCATAGTTGAATTGCCCGGTGGCGAAGCGCGTCACATAGCGCCGGCCTTGCGGCGCCAGCATGAAGAACTCGGCCTGATCCACGTAGCGCGACAGATCGTCGGAGCACAGCAGCTCCCGCCCGAGCGCATCGCCCAACAGAGCCGGCGTCGGCAGATTCTGGCGGAACACCGCATCGGGAATGCAATCGTAATTGAGGCGGCACACATACTGCAGCGGCTGCGGCCGATCGGCCAGGTTGGTGACCTGCATCTCAATGGTGAACTGCGCACTCTGCGCCGCTAAACGCAACGCCGGGCTAATGCGCCAGCATGCGCCCGGCCGCTCCCCCTCGCCGCGCAGCGTCAGCTCGTCGCCCGCCAGCTGCAGCCACACGCGTTGCATCTGGAGCGGCGCACCGTCCTGATGAGGCCAGGCGGGGCAGAACGCGGCGGTATCATCGCGTTTTCTTCCACCGCCCCGCACGCTGCGCCGGCCCGACTTCAGCGAGTAGCCGTCAAACTCGGCGTCCCAGATCGCAAGGCCTTGATAGGGCAAGACCGTCAGCGCGCCACGGCGATTCGCCAATGTCAGCGTCGGCCCACGAGCAGTACAGCGTTGCGCGCTCACCGCGAAGTCCGCATTGCGGAACAGTTCCTGCCGCTGTGTTCCGAAAGCTTCAGGAGCCAGATCGATATTGATCTTCATCTTTTTTCCCTCAACGTTTCGCCCGCTCAGACCGCGAGCACACCTGAAATGTTATTTTAATAACAAATAACCCGCCTTTAAGTTATACGCATAACAGCCTGATAGCGACGATCGGGTCGACATTTTTGAAACATCGCTAGGTTTATCGACATCGGAATGTTATTATTTTCACATGTTTCATCCAGCTTACTGTCTTAACCTCACTAAGGAATCGCGATGACCACCGAAAACATCGATTACGCCAGCTACGTTGACCACACCCTGCTGGCAATGGACGCTACCGAACTGCAGATCGCCAAACTGTGCGAAGAAGCGCAGCAGCACAACTTCTATGCGGTATGCGTCAACTCCGGCTACGTGCCGCTGGCAGCCCAGCTGCTGCAAGAAAGCACCGTAAAAGTCTGCTCGGTGATCGGTTTCCCGCTGGGTGCCGGCCTGACCGTCGCCAAAGCCTTTGAAGCCAAAGCGGCGATCGCCGCCGGCGCACAAGAGATCGACATGGTGATCAACGTCGGCTGGCTGAAGAGCGGCCTGCTGGACGAAGTGAAAGCCGACATCGCCGCCGTGCGCGAGGTTTGCGCGGCGATCCCGTTGAAGGTAATATTGGAGACTTGCCTGCTCAGCGATGCGCAGATCGTCCAGGTTTGTGAAATGTGTCGCGAACTCGATGTGGCCTTCGTTAAAACCTCCACCGGCTTCAGCACCGGCGGCGCTCGGGAAGAGCACGTCAAACTGATGCGCGAGACTGTGGGCAGCGAAATGGGCGTGAAAGCCTCCGGCGCCGTGCGCGATCGCGCTACCGCCGAGAAGATGATCAAAGCCGGCGCCACGCGTATCGGCACCAGCTCCGGCGTCGCCATCGTCTCCGGCGCTCAGGCGGCGGCAGGCAGCTACTGATCGTCGGCGCGCCTTGACGGGCGCAGCCTATACCATTCGATGCGGGACAATACGGGCGGCTGACGCGGCCCGATATTGGCCCGCATTGTTGTGTTCAACGCCGGAAACGGCGGCACGCCTTTTACCTCTACAACCTGTGGGAAGACGGATCTATGGAAACGCGGCGCGAAGAACGTATCAACCGGCTAGTTCAGGCGTTAAAACGCGCTGACAAGATCCACCTGAAAGAAGCCGCCGTGCTGCTGGGGGTCTCGGAGATGACCATTCGCCGCGATCTGAGCGCCGAGCCGGCCGCAGTGGTGCTGCTGGGCGGTTACGTGGTGGCCGATCCGCGCAGCAACGGCGTAACCAACTACTTCGTTTCCGATCAAAAAGCCAAACAGGTGACGGAAAAGCGACGCATCGGCCTGCTGGCGGCGCCGCTGATCAATGAAAACGACACGGTGTTTTTCGACTGCGGCACCACCACCCCGGCGATCATCGACGCCATTGCTGACGAACTGACTTTCACCGCCGTGTGCCATTCGCTGAACACCTTCCTGGCGCTGCAGGACAAACCGAACTGCAAGGTGATCCTGTGCGGCGGCGAGTTCAAACCGAACAACTACATCTTTTCCAGCGTCGGCGGTCGCAACGAGTTCGATCACATCTGCCCGAACATCGCCTTTATCTCCGCCGCTGGCCTCAGCCTGCAGCACGGCGCCACCTGCTTCAACTTCGACGAACTGGAGATGAAACATCGCGCCATGGCGATGGCACAGCAAAAGATCCTGGTGGCGGATCACAGCAAGTTCGGCAAAACCAAACCGGCCTGCATCGGCCCATTGACGCAGTTCGATCGGGTGATCACCGATCGCCAACCGGACGCCGACTTCATGGCGTTCTTCAACGATAACGCCATCGCTGCCCGCTATTAACACGCCTTCAGCGCCGCCAATGCCGGCGGCGCACCGCTGAAACACACCCTTTTCCCCGCCCGAAAATGAACAAATAATGCGCAATCGATTCGCGTTTTTCGCTTATCCGCACGCAACATCAGGTTAATAAAATGCAACAGGTCACCCGAGTGATTATTTTCTGGCAGGCTAAACCCGCCGTCGGCTGGGTGAATTAACGACTATTTATGGCTTTTATATGATAAATAACGCCAAAGGCCGGATTGTTTAATTAAACAGCGGTTTAAGCGATTGCAGCAAATATCGCCAATAGCTGTTAGTTATCTGTTATTTATATGATGAATGGTTACGCATTTTTATCCGCTAACCACGTAAGTAATTTCCCTTCGTTATTAGCGGTGATTTTTAAATAAAAACATTTAAAAACAAAAATATAGACAATATTTTACTTAAAAACACAATGTGATCTGCGTCACTAAAACTGCTTAATCCGGGTTTTTCGCTAGATCCAAAACCACGCATAAAATATATTGCTCGGCTTGCTGCTGAGCACAGCGCTTTATACGGCCAATTATTGTACAAACCGCATAATCGCAGAAATTTTTATGAGAGCGTTCTCAGCACAAAATCTTACACAAATGTGCAACAAATGCGCGAAAAATCGATTAAAAAGCGGATAACTGCACATATTGCGCATTTGAGAGCAGGATCACGGTTGTTTCTACTGTAAATCGTTATCTTGCCGCCAACAAAAATCGACAGGCAAAGACCTGTCGGCAGCGGTAACGACTTTTATCACCCCGTGACGGTGAAAAGTCTTTAGTGAATTACCCGGCGCGGTGCCTTGGTAATGAACACAATAAACAACCAGGGGGACGCCAAAACATCCCCGCAAGCAACACCTGATTCTTACCGCAAGCGTTGCCTGAATAGGACGTTTGACGGTTTAACCTTAAGTTTTGCCTTTTAATTTTAAATTCGTGTTCACTTCGGAGATATTTATGGACACTACACAGACCGGCACAATTGCCTCTGCGGCCTCGGGCTCCAGCAGTACCTGGCGTAAAACGGATACCATGTGGATGTTGGGCCTGTACGGCACCGCCATCGGCGCAGGCGTTCTGTTCTTGCCAATCAACGCCGGCATCGGCGGTTTGATTCCTCTTATCATCATGGCCATCATCGCTTTCCCGATGACTTTCTTTGCCCACCGCGGCCTGTGCCGTTTCGTGCTGTCCGGCAAAAATCCTGGTGAAGACATCACCGCCGTGGTGGAAGAGCACTTCGGCATCACCGCCGGTAAACTGATTACCCTGCTGTACTTCTTCGCCATCTACCCTATTCTGCTGGTTTACAGCGTGGCGATCACCAACACCGTCGACAGCTTCATCACCCACCAGTTGGGCATGACCTCGCCGCCGCGCGCCATCCTGTCGCTGATTCTGATCGTCGGCCTGATGACCATCGTGCGCTTCGGCGAGCAAGCCATCGTGAAAACCATGAGCATCCTGGTCTTCCCGTTTGTCGCGGTGCTGATGCTGCTGGCCGTCTATCTTATCCCTAACTGGACCGGCGCCATCTTCGAAAACGTGTCGCTGTCCGGCAGCGGTACCGGCATGGGTCACGGCCTGATCATGACCCTGTGGCTGGCGATCCCGGTAATGGTGTTCTCCTTCAACCACTCGCCGATCATCTCCGCCTTCGCCGTCGCCAAACGCGAAGAGTACGGCGCAGACGCCGAGAAGAAATGCTCACGCATTCTGGCTTACGCGCACATCATGATGGTGCTGACCGTGATGTTCTTCGTGTTCAGCTGCGTGCTGAGCCTGACGCCGGAAAACCTGGCGGAAGCCAAGGCGCAGAACATCTCGATTCTGTCTTACCTGGCTAACCACTTTAACAACCCGATGATCGAGTACATCGCGCCGGTTATCGCCTTCGTCGCCATCACCAAATCGTTCCTGGGCCACTACCTGGGCGCCCGTGAAGGCTTCAACGGCCTGGTCGCCAAATCGATGAAGAGCCGCGGCAAAACTGTCAGCACCGCCAAGCTGAACCGCATGACCGCCATCTTCATGCTGGTGACCACCTGGATCGTCGCTACTCTGAACCCAAGCATCCTGGGCATGATCGAAACCCTGGGCGGCCCAATCATCGCCATGCTGCTGTTCCTGATGCCGATGTACGCCATCCGTAAAGTGCCTGCCATGCGCAAGTACAGCGGCCACATCAGCAACGTATTCGTGGTTGTGATGGGTCTGATCGCCATCTCTGCAATCGTGTTCAGCCTGCTCGGCTAATCACGTCCGGCCGGCGCCGCTGCGCGCCGGCCCTCCCGCACTGCCCCCATTTCCCGTATTAACCGCCTGAAACCTGAAGAAGGAGGCGAGACCATGGTCAGCGTTTTCGATATTTTCAAAATTGGCATCGGCCCATCCAGCTCCCACACCGTCGGCCCGATGAAGGCCGGCAAACAGTTCGTCGACGATCTGATCGCCCACCAACAGCTGCAGGACACCACCCGCGTGGTGGTCGACGTGTACGGTTCGCTGTCGTTGACCGGCAAAGGTCACCACACCGACATCGCCATCATTATGGGCCTGGCCGGCAACCTGCCGCACGATGTGGACATCGACAGCATTCCGGGCTTTATCCGCGACGTCGAACAGCGCGGCCGCCTGCCGTTGGCCAACGGCCACCACGAGGTGGATTTCCCGCTGCACGGCGGCATGAACTTCCACAGCGACAATCTGCCGCTGCATGAAAACGGCATGCGCATCCGTGCCTTTGCCGGTGAACGCCTGCTGCACAGCAAAACCTATTACTCGATCGGCGGCGGTTTCATCGTCGACGAAGAACACTTTGGCCAGTCTGCCGAAGGTGCAACGCCGGTGCCCTACCCGTTCAAATCGGCACACGATCTGCAGCAACATTGTAAAGAGACCGGGCTGTCGTTGTCCGGCCTGGTGATGCAGAACGAGCTGGCGCTGCGCAGCAAGGCGGATATCGACGCGCACTTCGCCGACGTCTGGCAGGTGATGAGCGCCGGTATCGAGCGCGGCATCAATACCGAAGGTCTGCTGCCCGGCCCGATGAAAGTGCCGCGCCGCGCCGCCGCGCTGCGCCGCATTCTGGTGACCGGAGACAAGAACAATATCGACCCGATGAACGTGGTCGATTGGATCAACATGTTCGCGTTGGCGGTCAACGAAGAGAACGCCGCCGGCGGCCGCGTGGTCACCGCCCCGACCAACGGCGCGTGTGGCATCATCCCTGCGGTGCTGGCCTACTACGACAAGTTCATCCGCCCGGTGAACGCCAACTCCTACACCCGCTACTTCCTGGCGTCCGGCGTGATTGGCGCATTGTACAAAATGAACGCCTCGATCTCCGGCGCCGAAGTGGGCTGTCAGGGGGAAGTCGGCGTGGCCTGTTCGATGGCGGCGGCGGGATTGACCGAGCTGCTGGGCGGCAGCCCGGCGCAGGTATGCATCGCGGCGGAGATCGCCATGGAACACCATTTGGGGCTGACCTGCGATCCGCTCGCCGGCCAGGTTCAGGTGCCATGCATTGAACGCAACGCCATTTCCGCCGTCAAGGCGGTCAACGCCGCGCGCATGGCGATGCGCCGCACCAGCGAGCCTCGGGTTTGCCTGGATAAGGTGATCGAAACCATGTACGAGACCGGTAAAGACATGAACGCCAAATACCGTGAAACGTCACAGGGCGGTCTGGCGATCAAGGTCGTGGCCTGCAACTGATCGCGACAGCGAGGCTCTTAACAGCGCCGGCCGGCCCGATTTGGCCGGCGCCGTCTCAATGCCGCCCCTTCCCTGCCGCAACGCCCGGCGCTGTGCCGGCTCGAGCCCCCACGGCGCCAGGGCGCGCGCTGTGCCGCAGCCAACCGTAAAGCTCGGCATTACGCCGGAACCCCATCTTGCGCATCACGCTCATCTTGTGGTTGCTGACGGTTTTCACGCTGATGTCCAGCAGCCGTGCGATTTGCGTTACCCCCATTTCCCGCGTCATACAGCGCATGATCTCCTGTTCGCGCAGCGTCAGGTCCCGGTGTTGGCATACGCAGTTCGCGCCACAGCTCAGCCTGCTCGGCCATTTGCGGTGCCGCTCCAGTTCGGCGCTCACCTGATACAGCGCCGATACCAGCGGCATATCGTGGTAGATGATACCGGCCTCCAGCGCGCATCGGTTGCCGACGGTGCGTTTATGCCGTCCTTCCGGCGTTCGCAACGAGAAATACAGCGTTTTTCGCCCCGCAGGCTGCGCCTCCGAGAAGTGACAAAAACAGCTTTGCACGCCGGGAGGAAAATAGCAGAACACCAGATCGGCTTCGTGAACCTGCTGCGCATCCAATAACAGCATGCGCTTGCCGTAAGTGCTGAAATGCAGCGCCAGCGCCTCTTGCCAACCGGCGCTGAAGTAACGATTCTCATCAAATAGCGCGATTTTTATCATCGTGTTCATCCCTGCCCTCCCGCCGTTCCGGCTCCCCGTTTAACCGCCTGGACGCCCTTTGCCGGCGCCTGACTGTTGTCGATACGCAATTCATAAACCATGGTGGCGTTGGGGGGCACTTTCGGCGGATAGCCGGTTTCGCCGTAGGCCAGCGCGGGCGGCACGACCATCGTCAGCGATCCGTGGTTGTGCAGATGACTTATCGCCTCCCGGAACAGCGGCGGATACTCGGAAAGCGGTTGCGACAGCACCTTGCCGCTCAGTTCCATATCCTGGATCACCGTACCGTCGGTCAACGTCTCTTTCACGACCACATCGACCACCGCCGTTGGCGCCAGCGCGCCCTCCCCGGCGTAATCCACCCGATACCAGAAGCCCATCGCCGATGGCTTTACGCCCTTTTGTTGACGGAACTGCGCCAGATAATCTTCATCACGCCGCTGCTGCTCGTTAACGCGTTTCTCGCGCGCGGCCACCGCGGCGGCGTCCGCCTGCGCCGTCAACGCAGTCAGTTCATTCGGCGGCAGCTGTAAACGCCCCGACACGCTATCGATGACGCCCGCCAACAGGCTGTCGCGATCCACCGGTACGCCCCAACCTTGGCGCTCCGTCATTACCCCCTGAATGTCCCGCCCCAGCGCACTGCCCGCCGCATAGGACAAGCGCTTCCTTTCATCCTTCAACTGCTCCGGCGTTATCTCCCATTGCAGCCGCTTACGCAGCGCCAACAGCGCTTCGCGCGTCTGCTGGGTCACCTTCTGCTCTCCGGCCCGCTTCTGCTCACTCGCTTCCAACGCGGCGCGCAAAGCGTGCAGCTCCTCCTGGTGCTCGCGTTGGCGTTGTGCAAGCGTCTGTGCCGATGCCTGTGCCGCAGACTCCAGCTCGGCAGCGCGCCGTTCGGCCTGCGCCGCCGCCGCTTGGGTTTGGGCGGTTTCCTGCGTCGCCTGACGCAGCAGCGCTTCGGCGCGCTGCGCATCGGGTGAGCCGCGCCAGGCGGCGCCCAACCCGGCGATCCACTGCCGAAGCAATGACGTGTCGGGCAGCGTCGCGGTGGATGGCGTCGCTTGCCTCTCCCGCAGCGCAGCGAGTTCCTGACGCAGCATCGTCAGTTCCATTCGCTGGCGCGCCAGCTGTTGATCACGCGCCAATGATTCCTGGCTCAGCGTAAAAGCTTTAGCCGGTGAGGCTGGCTTATTGTTGTCCGACGGGCGCTTCGCGGGTTCACGCTTTTTTTGCCCCGATTCGCGTTCGGCCGGCGCCGCTTTTTCTTCGCTCGCCGGTTCGGTGTTCTGCCGTTGATACTGCTCGGCAAACTGCAGCAGCGCCGGCACGCCGTCGTCCGCCTGCGCGACGCCGATGAATAGCAAAACGGCGCAGCCCAGCAGACGCAGCCTCATTTAACCTGCTCCCCGCGATCCGCCAAGCCACTCAACACCGCCTGATTCACCCCGGCGCACAGATAGCTGACCTTGTAGCGATACAGCGCATCCACCGTCTCCTGCGTGTCGCCGTTTACCCGGGCGCGCAGGCTGGCGTACTGCGAAGCGCCGCTCATCAGGCTGTCGAAGGCCTGCTTATAGCGCTGATACTGTTTCTCGTCGATCGCGCGCAATGCGCCCAGTTGCTGCTGGCACTGCTGCAGCTGCTCGGCCTCACGCTGCTTGCGCAAAGCCTCTTCCGACGGCGCTTGCACAGTCTGATTTTTGGCGTTCACGGCGGGCTTGCCCGACTTTTGGCTTTGACAGGCGGCGGCGCTCAGCGCCAACAGGCACAGCAAACCCAGGCGCAGGGCGCGATTGAGGGGCTTTATCATCATTGCGTTTTTTGTCCTTGTAGACGCTTATTCGTATTCCAACGTAAAAGTGGCCACCGCGCTGAAGGTGCCGCGGCCGATGGACTTCGTTTGGATGGCTTCCGGCTCCCCCTGCACATAGGCCTGCAGCGTAAGCGTGGTGTTGCCGGCATTCAGGCGGAATTTATCGCTGGCGCGATTGAGCGGCAGCGCCTTGCCGCTGCTGTCCTCCAGCCCGATGCCGATCCCCGAGGCCAGGCTGCCGGCATCCAGCGCCAACAGGCCTGGCAGCTTGATGTTCTCGGTGCCGGTAAACGTGATGGCTACCGTATTGCCCAGGCTGAGATCGCACTCGGTCAGGTGCAACGCGAAGGTTTGGCTATGGGTGCGGGTGTTCAGATACAGGTATTTGTCGACGATGGTGCCGAAATCCAGTTGGATATCCTCATCTCCCGGCTGAATGACGCACGGCTCAGCCACCAGCGTACCGTGAAAGCGCATGTTTTCCGCCGCGGCCGCCGGCTGAGCCATCATGCTGGCCGCCATGACCATGCCGGCCCCCAACAGCGCGCTCCGGCGCCGGTTCGTCTCTGTCGCGCGCATAACTCCACTCCCTTTGGTTATGCTTGCGCCGGTCCGGCGCAAGCGGCGTATTAATCGTAATAAAGGCGGAAATCGATCGCCGCGCGGTAGGCGCCGGCGCTCAGCGTCGCCGGGGTGCGTACCGGCGTCACCGTATACGTCAGGGTGTTCTGCCCCGGCGTCAGCAATACCGGTTTGTTACGTGCACCAAGGCGCACCGGCAGGCCGCTGGCATCCGCCAGCTGCAACCCCAACCCGGTGACGCCGGCAACCCTGATCAACCCCGGCGCGTCGTCATCCGTCGGTGCGGCAAACGCCACGGATACCGCAGGCTGGCTGCCGCTCCAGGCCAACACCCCGGTCCAGGCGTCACGGCTGCTCGCCGGCGCGCGCAGACAGTCTTTCAGCGTCAACTCGAACGCCACCGGCGTGCCGCGATCGCCCGGGCGCTGGAAGTGCGCCGTTCCCGTCTCCCCCAGCCACACTTCCTGACGAGCGGTGGTCATTTCCAGACTGCAGGCGCTTTCCGTCAAGGCGCCGTAAACGTGGAGCGTGCCGTTCGCGCCCTCCACGTCCCAGTTGTCCACCGCGCGGGCCGGCGGCATCAGCATCAGCATCGTGCCCGCCGTCAGCGGTACCATCAGCGCGGCCAACACCGTCAGGCCGATAGTGCGTCGCTGATGACGTTCATAGGCCTTTCCCAACAGCATGGGGATCTTTCGTTGCATGATTCGTTCACTCCGCTGTGTTCATGACTCGGTCTTCCCTGCTTGCGCGCGGCTCGTCATTTGGCGACCGGCACGACCTGGCAGGCACTGCCGGCGCAGCGGAAGTTCAACTGCGGCCGCCCGCCGTAATCGTTGATGTACGCCAGCGACGGACCGTTGCCGAGGCTCGCGGCAGGCACGTTCAGCGGGGCGCTGGCCTTCGGCGCCACCATCAACGGTTCAAAGCCGGCCGCCCCTTTGCCGCCCTTGCCGGCGCTCGCCTCAACGATCGTCACGTAATAAGGGGTCGGGTTATTCACCACATACTTGTCACCCTGCCGGGTCAGCGTCAGCTGCTCCTGCCACGGCGCCGCATTCTTCTTCGGGGCGAGCGCCGCCGGGCGATAAAACATTTTGATGCGGGTCTGCAACGCTATCTGCAGCGTGTTCGGCTTATTGCTGCGCGGCGGGATTTCCCGCAGGTTGAAGTAATACAGCGTCTCCCGGTCCTGCGGCAGCTGACGCGCCGCCGGCAACGATTGGATCTTCACCTGGCTCGGTTTGCCCGGCTCTACCCGTTGCACCGGAGGCAGCACGGTGAAGGGGCTTTGGATCTTGTTGCCGCGATCGTCTTCGATCCATCCCTGCGCCAAATACGGCAACTGTTTGTTCTGGTTACTGATGTTGAGACTGACCGTTTTCAGGTCGCCGTCGAAAATCACACGCGTGCGATCCAGCGCAATAGCCGCCTGAGCGGGCAGGCTGACCACGCCGGCCATCAACGCGGCGGCGAGCGGGCCCACAAGGAAAACGGTTTTTCTGGTCATAGTCAGATTCATCATGTCTTCACGGTTCCAGTCGGCCGGCGGCGGACAAGCCCGCCCCGGCGGTTTAGCGGCGGAGCGCACTCCGCCGGGTGTATGTCAGTTGGCGTCAGCCGCCGGCTTGTTGCCGGCGAGAGGACGGCAAGGCAGCAGCAACGTGTTCATCAGCATTTCGGCCGGCAGCGGCGCCGGCAGCTGGATTTCACACTGCGCCGCGCCGTTCCAGTGCACACTCATGCGCTCGCCGGGGTTGAGGCCGGACAGGTAAACGCTGCCGCCGTCATTGATGATGCCGGTCTCCTGTTTGCGGGCATTCAGCACCGTGGCGCCGAACGGCGGTTCGCTGCCATCCGCCAGTTTGACGATCGCCATCGCCTTCTCGCCGGCAATTACCTCGAACTTGCGGTAGCCGATGGCCCCCTCGGTCAACGTGGCCTGCACCACGGAGCGCGTCGCCTCGACGTTGTCGCTCAGGCTGTTGAGATCGATGCTGGCCTTGTTGCGGTAGTAGCTGTTTACATCCGCCACCACCGCCTTGCCGTAACGGTTGGTCAGCACCGTACTGCCGTAGCCGCGCACCGGTACGCCGGCGACGCCTTCGGTATCGAGCAGCAGGCGCGTGCCGCCCGGCGTATTGACGCGGTGCAGCACCGCCCCTTCCGCCGCCATCGTCAGGCCGCCCTGCGCGCCGATGCCGACGGCGCTGTAGCGACCGGCCTGATAGCTGGCGTTGGCGTTGATCTGCGCCATGTCACCCTGATGGCTGTAATAACCGCTGGCCGTCGCCCCGCTGCGTGCGGCGCCCGCGCTGATCTGATAGTTGTTGTGTTCATCGACCCGGTTGTAGTAACCGACCCGGTGGGCGTTCTCTTCGCGATCGAGCGTCATGTTGTAACTGAGCGTGCCCGCGCTGCCCCAGGGCAGCGACAGCGACAGATACATCCCGTCGTCGTTGCGCTCGTTGTAGCGATTGCGATAGGCCGACAGCGACACGCTGACGTTCTTGAAATCGCCGATGTCGAAGTAGCGCGATACCATCAGGTTGTAACGATCGTTCGGCGCCCGATCCCAGTAGGTTTGGTGGCTGTAGTTGAGATAGGTACTGAGCCCCAGCTCGCGGAACTGCTTGTTGAAGGTGATGGTGTACATCTCCTTGCTCTTGCCGCTGCGGCCGCCCTCGTAACGCGCATCCAGGTAGTCTCCCATGCTCATGAAGTCTTCCTGGGAGAAGCGGTAACCGGCGAAGGTGACCTGGCTGTCGTATTCATCGAAGTTCTTCGAATAGCTCAGCCGGTACGAACCGCCGGTCAACGTGCCATCCTGCGGCAAACGCGCACGCGACTGCGTGGCGTCGAACGACAGCGCCCCCAGCGCCATCAGATCGCGCCCAATCCCCAGCGACAGTGCGTTGTAATCGCCGCCGGCGATGCCCCCGCCGTACAGCGACCAGCCGTTGCTGATCCCCCAGGAGAACTCGCCGGTGCCGAACATCGGCCCGCGCAGATGGTGGCCCCACTCCGAGGGCTTGCCCGTCGCCAGCTTGTAGCGCACCGTACCCGGCCGCGTCAGATAAGGGATGTTGGCGGTGTTCATCTTGAACTCCTGCACGCTGCCGTCTTGCTCTTCGACGCGCACGTCCAGCTCGCCGGAAACCGCATCGTTGATGTCCTGAATGCGGAACGGCCCCGCCGCCACCTGCGTTTCATACAGCACGCGCCCCTGCTGGCTGACCACTACCTTGGCGTTGGTCTTCGCCACGCCCGTCACTTCCGGCGCATAGCCGCGCAGGTTGGGCGGCAACATGCTGTCGTCGGATCGCAGACTGACACCGGTAAAGCGCAAGCTGTCGAAAATGTCGGAGTTCAGGTAATCCTCACCCATCGTCAACCGCGAACGCAGCGCCGGGATCGCCCGGTAGGCGTAATAGCGGCTCCAGTCGAACTGTTTGTCGGTCGGCTCAGATGAGCCGGTCTGATGGTTAAGGTTGGCCTGCCAGTCGGCGCGCAGACGCCAGGCGCCCAGGTTGGCGCCGCCGGTGCCGTTGCCGCTCAGGCTGTAACTGCTGCCGCCTTTCTGATGTTTTTGCGTTTGGGCGTTGACGTTATAGTCAAACAGCAGCCCGGGAATACCGTCATCCCAACGCGAAGGCGGATCCCAGTTTTCCGAGCTGTACTCCAGATAGGCCTGAGGAATATTGAGATACAGCGAGGAGCTGGCAAGATCGCCGCGCGCCTCCATGCCAGACAAGCTGGAGGCATCGAGACAGCGGCCGCCGTGCGTCCAGTTCAGCGAGCCCAGCAGCTTTTCTTTCAGCCCCAGTTGGTTGACCAGCTCAGGCGAAAGACAGGCTTCGCTGCCTTTAGGATCGTTCTCGGGCGCCATAAACGTCACCGGCTGTTCCGCCAGATCGTTCTTATTGACGTGCACCACCATGGTATAAACGCCCGGCATGATGTAGCCGCTGCGCGTGAATTGGCTCAGATCGATATTTTTACGATCGTTGATGTCCAATACGTCGGTATTGAATTGAATAACGTCGGCGGCATAAACCAACGCGATGGGATTTCCCAGAGAAAGGGCAACGCAAAGCCCCAAGGCCTGAAGACGAAATAACTTCCCTGCCGGTGAAAGCATAATAAAGTCCTTTCAATAACGAATTAACCGTCAGTACGAGAAAAAATCAAAAATAATCCAGCTTAAAACGCACTGTGGAAAAATACGCTCCCACCTTCAACGGCTGGTGATTCGGCATCAAGGTCATGGAATAATTCAGCACTCGGTTTCCCGGTATTACTCCCTCCATCGGCAAAGGTTTCCCTGGAATAACCACCGTGCCGCTGCTGTCTTTTATCTTTAATGCGATGCCGCGCGCATCGCCCTGTACGCCAAACAGAGCGCCTTCCGCATAACCATCAAACGTGACCTGAAAGAATTTCCAATCAGGCTTGTTTTCCGGCCGTTCCAAAATGCAATTGACCAATTCGATACTGAAAGGTTTGGTCATCCCCTGGCCGTCACGAATGATCTGCCCGAGAGGAATAGTGTCCATATCGATCGTCTGATCGCGGCTGCCGGCGGCAATGGCGCAGGCGGTGTCGATAATGGCGCCGTGCATGTTGACTTTGCCCCACCCCTGCGCGGCGGAAGTTGCATAGCCGGGCGCAAACGCCAACGACGCCAAAAGAACGGCACCCGCTCGATTCCTTGGTAAAAACATCGCGACATTCCTTTGACAGGGAGATTCACCAGGCATGCGGCGCACCCCATGCCTGGTTGATTAAGCCTTCAGACTCACTTACTGATAAGCCAGGGTGAAATCGGCTACGGCAGTGAAGTCGCCCGGAACGATGGCGGCGGAAGCGCCTTCGCCCTGCAGGTAGGCAGCGAAATGCAGGGTGTTGTTGCCGGTGTTCAGGGTTTGCGCGGTCGTTGCCTCACCCAGTTTGATCGGCTGACCACCGTAAGTGATAGCGACGCCGGCGCCGCTGGCGGTGCCCGCGATACCCAGCAGATCCTTGTCGGTAGACGACGCTACGCCGCTGAAGGTGGTTTTAACGGTTTTCAGCGTGGTGATGTCGCACTGCTCCAGTTTGATTTCAAACGGACGCGGGTTGGATTTGCCGCCGTTTTTCAACGCCACGTTGGAAACCTGGCCCAGATCTACGGTCTGATCGATCGACTCAGGCGCAATAGAGCATGGCGCATCAATAATAGAGCCCGTGAAGGTGACCTTACCGTGTCCCTGATCGGCTGCCTGTGCAAAAGAACTTGCGCCAAATGCAATCACTGCAGCCATCATGATTTTGTTAAGTTTCATAGAACCTATATTCCTTATAAGAAAAAATGCATATTCCAATCAAGAAAAAGAGCAACAGGAAACCCGCTCGCGCTTATATGTGCGCAGCCCTGATTCTTTAGCATCTTGCTGGTTGGTTAACTGCCAAAACCCAAGGAAACCGACAATAAACTCGTCGATAACGGCAAGTTCGCAGCAGCCCACTCATTAATGAGATCGCCATTCAAAAATAAACGAAATCACAACAAGCCGAGGCCAATACTTTCTAATCCGCCCTTCTTGTTCGGCGATGAATATTCTGGCAAATGCCTCTCAGCAAAAAAAGGCTTTTTTTGATCAAGGCGAACATTCGCAATTTATTTCCTAATTGAAGTTAATTTACTGTTATTTTTAGGCTCATAGATCGTAAAAGATACTTTTATAGAGCAATATCCTGTTTTTCTCTGATTCCCAAGTAATCAGATCGCAAAGTGGCGCTTTGTGAATATAATAAACCAAAATTTTAGGTTTCAGCGTGACGCCACCCCTGCCTAGGCATAGGTAAAAACGGGGCGGGCAACGCCTTTTTTTTCAATCCTGATAAATAGATAGGAATTTTCTTTGTTCGCGTTTTACCTCGTTGTTGGTAGGCAGCGAAAGTTTGTTTTTTCTTAGGAATACGGCAATCGGAATACAGAGGAAGTGCTATGGAAGCGTTATCTCCGAAACAAAAGGAAATACGGCAATTGCAGCATGATCTGCTGCAAACATTATTCGCACAGTCACCCCGCAAGTGCCCCGTCGCCGGGCTGCCGCCACAGCAGCAATGGCTGTCGACGCGGCAACTGGCCAATGCCGTCAACGTCGGTGTTTACCGGGCTCGGCGGCTGCTGCTGGATCTTGTCGCCCGGCAAAAAGTGATTGTGACGGACGGTTCCATCAACAACTCATTGAGGTGGTATCCCACCGCATTGTTGAGCGGGGATAACGACGACAGATCCAACAGAGATACACCCCATTCTTCTTTAACGGAATAAATATGGCGTAGCCGGCCTGATTGGCAATATTTCATTGCGGAGTAACGCCGCACACTATTTATATATATTGGGATATTATCGTGATAAAAACAGCCCTGCTATTTTTACGCTGCTGCCTGGCATTATCTTTCTTCCTGCTGCTTGGCAATGCCAACGCATTTACCTGCCGCACGTCCGATGGCGGACTGATTCCACCCGGGGGCTCGACCACGCCGGTTGACGTCCGGGTACGCATCGGGCCACAGCTTTCTTATGGCAAAAACGAAATCGTCAA
This sequence comes from Serratia sp. BFP-2025, assembly GCF_050880365.1. Lineage (NCBI taxonomy): Bacteria > Pseudomonadati > Pseudomonadota > Gammaproteobacteria > Enterobacterales > Yersiniaceae > Serratia > Serratia sp. BFP-2025. Next base: position 2,459,107 of record NZ_JBPAFV010000001.1, read on the forward strand.
CGTCAGCCAGGTCACCTGTAAAAACGACGTCGCGAGCTGGTATGACTATCTCAAAACCGACAGTCCGGCGCTGTCGATGAACAGTGCGATTTTTGGCACCATCGGCAGCGGTACCACCATCAACGGCAGCGATTACAACTCTCCGGTGCCATCAGGTATCAGCGTACTCAGCCTTACCGGGTTACAGACCCAGTCGGTCGCCATCCGGGTCTATATCGTGTTGAACCGTTTCCCAACGCCGGACATCAAGGTGAACAAGGGCGACGTCATCGGCCAAATCAACTTTATTCAGACCAACGATCAGCCGGGTTGCCCGCAGTGCGGCGTTTATCGCTGGCGCCTGATCGCCGACAACGACGCCTACTTCGTCACCACCAGTTGCACCATCAACAACGGCCAGCAAATTAATGTCGACTTTGGTCAGATCCGCCAGGACTTTCTGACTCAAAGCGCCAGCGACGCCCAGATAAAACAGGACAAAGCGCTCAGCTACCAATGCGACGATCAGAGCGCGACGCAGGATATTCTGATCCGCATGGTCAGCGACGCCAGCGGTTTCTCCAGCGATTTTATCAAGACCAGCAACCCCAACGTCGGCGTGGCCATGGTGTACAACGGCGCGGTGGTAAAGCCCAATAATGCCTTCAGAACGCGTATCGTCAACGGTCTGGGCAACGATACCGTGACCTTTGTGCCGGTGAAGAACAATGTTCCTTACACCAGCATCGCCACCGGCCCGCTGTCGGGTTCGGCCACGCTGATTTTCAGCGCACCTTGAGACGGGAGCCAGGATGAACATGACGAGGAAAAAGAGCTGCGCTCTGCTGTGGGCGCTAAGCCTGATGAGCGCCGCCGCTCAGGCCGCCGACCAAGGTACCAAGGTCAACATCACCGCCACCGTGGTGGCGCCCCCGCCTTGCGTGATCAACGACGGTCGCACCATCGATATCGACTTCGGCAAGGTCGGCATCAAGCGCATCGACGGCACTCGCTATATGCAACGCATCGATTACAGCATCAAATGCGAGTTTCTGGATAACAGCCGCCAGCTGAAAATGAAGATCATGGGCAGCGCGGCGGCCTTCGATGGCAGCGTGTTAACCAGCAGCGTTAATGGCTTGGGCATCAAGCTGTTGGCCAACGGCAAGGCCTTCGCCATCAATACACCGCTGAACATCGATTACGCCAATCCACCGACGCTTGATGCGGTGCCGGTAAAAAACAGCGCCGTCTCCCTGGCAGAAGGTGATTTCACCAGCGGCGCCACCATGCTGGTGGACTACTTTTAAACACCCGCATCTCAGCAACTCGCGAAAAAAAAGCCGCAACGTCTCCGTTGCGGCTTGGTCAAGGATCGTGCGCCTGAGGCGCGCTCCTCACATCAGGGTATTTAGCCGAAGATCCCGCCGAACCACTGGCTCAGCTTCATCATCACCATATCCCAGATGCGGCTGAAGAAGTTGCCCTCTTTCACCTCTTGCATCACCACCAGCGGGTGCTGCTCGATGGTTTTTCCGTCCAGTTGGAAGTCGATGGTGCCGACCACCTGATTTTTCGCCAGCGGCGCTTCCAGCGTCGGTTGGGTCAGTTTGTAGCTGGCCTTCAGGTTTTTCATCTGTCCTTTCGGAATGGTGACCGAGGCGTCTTTCGCCACGCCGAGCGGCACTTCGCTGACGTCGCCGAACCATACCTTCTGGGTAACGAACGGTTTATCGGCCTTGATCGGCGTTGCGGTTTCATAGAAGCGGAAGCCCCAGGTCAGCAGCTTTTCGCTTTCGCTGAAGCGCACGCGATCGCTCGGCGCGCCCAGCACGACCGAGATCAGGCGCATCGGGCCGTCGGTGGCCGACGCCACCAGGTTGTGACCGGCGCCGCTGGTGTAACCGGTCTTGATACCGTCGACGTTCAGGTTGCTGCTCCACAGCAGACGGTTGCGGTTAATCTGGCGGATCTTGTTAAAGGTGAACTCTTTCTCTTTATGCAGCGCGTATTCGTCCGGCACGTCGCGGATCAGCGCCTGGCTCAGCAGCGCCATGTCGCGCGCGGTGCTGTACTGCCCTTCCGCATCCAGGCCATGCACCGTCAGGAAGTGGGTATTCTGCAGGCCCAGAGACTTGGCGTAGTTGTTCATCAGGCCGACGAACGAATCCTGGCTGCCCGCCACGTAGTCCGCCAGCGCGATGCTGGCGTCGTTGCCCGACTGAATCACGATGCCCTTATTCAGCTCCAGCACCGGCACCTGATCGCCCGGCTTGATGAACATCAGCGAAGAACCGCGCAGCGCCGGGTTACCGGGCGCCCAGGCGTCTTTGCCGACGGTGACCATGTCTTCCGGCTTGATCTTGCCGGCCTTGATCGCCTGCCCGATCACGTAGCTGGACATGATCTTGGTCAGGCTGGCGGGATCGAGGCGGGTGTCGGAGTTACCTTCGGTCAGCACCTTGCCACTGTTGTAATCCATCAGAATGAAGGCCTTGGCGTCTACCTGCGGCGGCGCCGGCGGCTCGGCCGCGTGCACGGCCGGTGCGGCCAGCAACAGGATGCCTACGCTGAAGGTCAGTTTTTTCAGGGAAGTGGATAAGTTTTTTTTCATCATGACGTCGCCAGAGTGTCCATTCAAACCATTGAAATAGCGTTAACTTTCAAACATGTTCACGTTTTAAGCCAACCAGCGAGAGTGGCCCGGTGCGCGCGTGCCGGCCGCAACCCCCTGCGGCGCCCGTAATGGGTAACGCAACGCACCGAAAATGCCCTTGCTGTGAGTTTATGTGATTTATCTTATTTTTGCAGGGTTTAGCGTGAATTTTCAGCATTTTTACATAACTGTACGCAGGCCCCCGCTTATCGCTCAAAAAAGCGCCGCACCGTCTATTTCTCCGCCTACTCACGGCTACACGGCCAAGCATCTGCACCGCTAAACATCTGCGCATCCATACGTCTAAAAAAGATTAATATATTCCATAATGGCATATAAAACCGTTATTTGTTCTTTTTAAAGCGCTTATCCTCAGCGCTATCATCCACACAGAGACTTTTATACCGAATAATCCTGGAGATGAGTCATGGCGATCCCCCATTCCGTCATCGAGATGATTGGCAATACCCCGATGCTGGAACTGACCCAGTTCGATACCGGCCCGTGCCGGCTGTTCGTCAAGCTGGAGAATCAAAACCCCGGCGGTTCGATCAAAGACCGCGTGGCGCTGTCGATGATCGAACAGGCCGAGCGCGACGGCAAACTGCAGCCGGGCGGCACCATCATCGAAGCCACCGCCGGCAATACCGGCCTGGGATTGGCGCTGGTGGCGGCATTGAAAGGCTATAAGCTACTGCTGGTGGTGCCGGACAAGATGAGCCGCGAGAAGATCTTCCACCTGCGCGCGCTGGGCGTGGAAGTGCTGTTGACCCGCTCGGACGTCGGCAAGGGGCATCCGGCTTACTATCAGGATTACGCTAAACGCCTGGCGGAAGAGATCCCCGGCGCTTTTTATATCGACCAGTTCAATAATCCGGCCAACCCGGCGGCCCATACCACCACCACGGCGCCCGAACTGTGGCGACAGATGGAACATGACGTAGACGCCATCGTGGTCGGAGTCGGTTCCGGCGGCACACTGGGCGGGCTGAGCCGCTATTTCGCCGAAGTATCGCCGCAGACGGAATTCGTGCTGGCCGACCCTGCCGGCTCTATTCTGGCGGACTATCTCGACAACGGCCAAGTCGGCGAAGCGGGCAGTTGGCTGGTGGAAGGCATCGGCGAAGACTTCGTCCCACCGCTCAGCGACTTTAACCAGGTGCGCAACGCTTACCGCATCGGCGACGCCGAAGCCTTCACCACCGCGCGCGACCTGCTGCGCAAGGAAGGCGTGCTGGCAGGATCGTCCACCGGCACCCTGCTGGCCGCCGCATTGCGTTACTGCCGCGCACAGACCGAACCCAAGCGAGTGGTGACCTTCGTCTGCGACAGCGGCAACAAATATCTGTCTAAAATGTATAACGATCACTGGATGCTGGAACAGGGCTTACTGAGCAAGCCGCAGCACGGCGATCTGCGCGATCTGATCGCCTACCGCCACGACGAGGGCGCCGCCGTTTCCGCCGCGCCGGACGACACGCTGGCGATCGTACACGCCCGCATGCGGCTGTACGACATCTCGCAGCTGCCGGTGCTGGAAGGCGATCGGGTGGTCGGTTTGATCGATGAGTGGGATCTGCTGAATGCCGTCCAGGCCGACGCCGCCCACTTCAGCCTGCCGGCCAGCAGCGCGATGACCAAGCGGGTCAATACGCTGCAAAAGGAAGCCGGCTATCAGGAACTGCAGGCCACCTTCAACCATGGCCACGTCGCGGTGGTGCTCGACGGCGAGCGCTTCCTCGGCCTGATTACCCGCACAGACGTGCTTAACGCCTGGCGCCAAAAATTACGTTAATAAGGACCCATTATGGCCAAGTTTGATACGTTGACCGTTCACGCCGGTTACACCCCGGATGCGACCGGCGCAGTGATGCCGGCGATTTACGCCACCTCTACCTACGCCCAACCGGCGCCGGGCGAGCATACCGGCTATGAGTATTCCCGCAGCGCCAACCCGACGCGCACCGCGCTGGAAAGCGCCATCGCCGAACTGGAAGGCGGCAGCCGCGGTTACGCCTTCGCCTCCGGTCTGTCGGCCTGCTCCACGGTGCTGGAGCTGCTCGACAAGGACAGCCACCTGATCGCGGTGGACGACCTGTACGGCGGCACCTATCGCCTGCTGGAAAAGGTGCGCAGCCGCACCGCCGGCCTGCGCGTCACCTACGTGTCACCGGCGGATCTCGCCGGGCTGGAACAGGCGATCGAACCGGATACCAAAATGATCTGGGTGGAAACCCCGACCAACCCATTGCTGAAACTGGCGGATCTGAGCGCCATCGCCGCGATCGCCAAAAAGCATCAACTTATCAGCGTGGCGGACAACACCTTCGCCTCGCCGTATCTGCAACGCCCGCTGGATCTGGGCTTTGACGTGGTGGTGCACTCCGCCACCAAATACCTCAACGGCCACTCCGACGTGGTGGCCGGCGTCGCGGCGGTGGGCGATAACCCGGCGCTGGCGGAACAGCTCGGCTTCCTGCAAAACGCGGTCGGCGGTATTCTCGATCCGTTCAGCAGCTTCCTGACGCTGCGCGGCATTCGTACCCTGGCGCTGCGCATGCAGCGCCACAGCGACAGCGCGCTGCGCATCGCTCAATGGCTGGAGAGCCAGCCGCAGGTGGAAAACGTCTACTATCCCGGCCTGCCGAGCCATCCGCAGCACGAGCTGGCGGCGCGCCAGATGACGCGCTTCGGCGGCATGATCTCGGTACGGTTGAAAGGCGACGACGCCTATGCGCGCCGGGTCATCAAGCGTTCGCGCCTGTTCACCCTGGCGGAAAGCCTGGGCGGCGTGGAAAGCCTGATCAGCCAGCCATTCAGCATGACGCACGCCTCCATTCCGCTGGAACAGCGCCTGCAAACCGGCATCACGCCACAGCTGGTACGCCTGTCGGTAGGGATTGAAGATGTGGAAGATCTGATCGCCGATCTGCAGCAAGCGCTGGCGGAATAACCGCTGCATCAGCGCACCTCTCAGCCCGGCCGCCATGCCGGGCTTTTTTATGCCTGATATTCAGAGGCCGATAACGTCCTGATAAAAGCGATGCGCTACATCGGGGTGGGAGCGGATGCGCTCTTTCAGGTAGTTGTAACCGACATCGCGCAGCAGCGGGTTGAGCGGATCGCTGGCCGGGCCGCGCGCCTGCGCCGCCAGCTGCGGCGGCAGTTGATACAGCGGCACCACCGCGTCCAGACGCGCGCCGAGGAAGAACGCGATCGATAATCTGTCACGCCCCGCCGGCGGCGTTTCCACCCGGTGCACCGTGGCGCGCAGATAACCGTTGGTCGCCAGTTCCAGCAGCTCGCCGATGTTCACCACGAAAGTGTCTTCACGCGGCTGTGCGTCTATCCATCGCCCCTCACTGACCTCCACCTGCAGCCCTTTTTGCGCATCCTGCAGCAAGAAGCTGAGAAAACCCGAGTCCTTGTGTGCGCCGACGCCCTGTGCGCTGCCGGTAGCGTCCCGCCCCGGGTAGCGAATCAGTTTGATGTGTTCGTTGGGCTTATCGCCGTACAAGCGATCGAAAGCCTGCTCCGGCAGTGACAGCGCCAGCGCGAAAGCGCGCAGCAGCCGCAACGACATGGCGGTCATCGCCTGCTGCCACTGCAGCAGCAGCGGTTTCAGCGCCGGCAGCGCCGCCGGCCACTGATTTGGCCCCTGCAGGCGCGCCCAACGCGGGGTGTCGTCAGCCAGCGTCAGCGCCGGACGTTCGGCGCCGATATCGAACTGCTCGCGCCAGTCCGGCTGGCCGAGCGTGAGCTCCGCCGCCGCCCGGTTATAACCGCGAAAATGCGGTGAGCGCACCATCTGCACCGCCAGCTTGTCGGCTTCCGGCAGGGCGAAAAATTGCCGCGCGGCGTGCTGCAACCGCGCATTCAACGCGCCGTCCACGCCGTGACCACGCAGATAGAAAAAACCGACGTCGCGCGCCGCCGCGCGCAAATCGTCAAGAAAGGCGCGCCGCTGGCGCGCATCGCCGTCAAGCTGCGAAAGATCCAGCAGCGGCAGCGTTTTCAGCGTCGTCAGGTGCGTCATCTTGCGGTTCCTCGTCTTCCCCGATCACGATCGGGCTGCCATACAGGCGAATAATCAACATGGTCACTCCCCCCAGCGGGTGGCTGCATTGGTCTTCTAGTTAGCACCGCGTTCGCCGGGGCGGCCAATATTGTTGCGTTCTAAGTTATGCAAACGTTCAACAAACTGTCGCAAAAGCGTCATCAATGTTTCTTATGCTCTGCGCAATTTCGCCGACGCCGCTGGCTGGCGACGTGCGCTATCCGCTATCCTGTAAACGACCTCATACCCTGCCTGCCGGAGAAATACTGATGGATTTAGCCTTATTCGACCTGGATGAAACCCTGATTGACGATGACAGCGCCAGCCTGTGGATCCGCTGGCTGGTCGGCCAGGGATTCGCGCCGGCGGAGCTTGAACTGCAGGAGCAGCAGCTGATGCAGCTCTATTATCAGGGCAAGCTGTCGATGGAGGACTATATGCAGGCTACGCTGGCACCGTTGACCGGCCTGAGCGTGCAAACCGTGGCCGGCTGGGTGCAGCGTTACATCCGGCGCGACATCCTGCCGCGCGTCTACCCCGCCGCCCGTGAACGCCTGCAGTGGCACCGCGAGCGCGGCGACTGCATTCTGGTGATCTCCGCCACCGGCGAGCATCTGGTGGCGCCGATAGCCGAACAGCTCGGCGCCGACGATGCGCTGGCGATTGGCGTGGAAATCAGCGATGGCCGCTTTACCGGCAACACTTACGGCACCATGACCTATCAGCAGGGCAAGGTGATCCGCCTGCAGCACTGGCTGGCGCAGCATCCACATCTGAAATTCGAGCACAGCCACGGCTACAGCGACTCCCTCAACGACAAGGCGATGCTGCAATTCGTCGATAGCGCCACGGTAATCAACCCCGACAGCGAGTTGAACGCGCTGGCGGTGGAACGCGGCTGGGAAGTGTGCCGTTGGGAACGCTGAACGGCAGACAAAAAGTGCCCTGCGGTGTGACAAAAAGCGCGTTGTGGCGTAGGTATTAAGGGTCCTTAATCCGCTAACGGAGCTATCCAATGCTGACCATTTGGGGTCGTGAGAATTCGAACAACGTCAGGAAGGTGCTGTGGTGCGCCGCCGAACTGGAGCTGAGCTTCACCCACATCAACGCCGGCGGCGCGTTCGGTAAGGTAAACGAAGAGAGCTACCGCGCGCTGAACCCGAACGGCCTGGTGCCGCTGCTGCAGGACGATGACTTCGTACTGTGGGAATCCAACACCATCGTGCGCTACCTGGCGGCGAAATTCGGCGATGCGACGTTCTATCCGCAGGATCTGCAGGCGCGCGCCGCCGCCGAGAAATGGATGGACTGGACCACCTCAACCATCGTCCCGGCCTTCACCATCGTCTTTTGGGGCCTGGTGCGCACCGCGCCCGAGCTGCGCGACATGGCGAAAATCGATGCGGCGATCGCCACGCTGGAAAAACACTTCGACGTCATCGAACAGACGCTGGCGCGCCAGCCCTACCTCTCCGGCGAAGCGTTCGGCTTCGGCGATATTCCGCTCGGCAGCTTCGCCTACGCCTGGTTCGAAATGCCGATCGCCCGTCGCTCACGGCCGAACATGGAGCGCTGGTATCAGCAGCTGCGCGCTCGCCCGGCCTATCAGCGTGGCGTAATGAGCGCGCTCACCTAATCGATGCGGGGCGCTACGACGCCCCGACCTTCAGCAGCTTGCCATTCCGTTCGTCCGTCAGCAGATACAGGTAGCCATCCGGCCCGCTGCGCACCTCGCGGATGCGTTCGCCGCGATCGCCCAACAGCCGCTCTTCCGCCACCACCTGGTCGCCCTCCAGCGTCAGGCGAATCAGTTCCTTTTGCGCCAGCGCGCCGATGAACAGCGAGTGCCGCCAGGCGGGGAAGCGTTGGCCGTCATAAAACGCCATGCCGCTGAGGCCGGGCGAGACTCGCCAGTAGTGCAGCGGCTGTTCGGTGCCGGGCACCCGTTCCCCTTTGGCCTCCGGTATCGGTTGGCCGGAATAGTTGATGCCGTAGGTGGCCAGCGGCCAGCCGTAGTTTTTACCCGGCAGCGGGATATTGAGCTCATCGCCGCCGCGCGGGCCGTGCTCATGTTCCCAGATCGCGCCGCTCCACGGGTTCAACGCCAGCCCTTGCGGATTGCGGTGGCCGTAAGACCAAACCTCCGGCCGTTTGCCGGCCTGGCCGACCCAGGGGTTATCCGGCGGTACCGCGCCTTCGGCGGTCAGCCGCACCAGTTTGCCCTGCAATTTGCCGGTCTCTTGCGCCGTCGGCCGCTGGTTGTTTTCACCCAGCGCGATGAACAGATAGCCCTGCCTGTCGAACGCCAGCTTGCCGCCAAAATGATTGCCGACCGACAGCTTGGGCTGCTGACGGAAGATCACCTTAAAGTTTTCCAGCCGCCGGCCATCGTCGCTCAGGCGGCCATAGCCGACCGCCGTACCGGCTTTGCCGCCCTCGCCCGGTTCGGCGAAGCTGAGATATACCCGGCGACTGGCGCTGAAGTCGGGGGCCGGCAACACTTCAAGCAGGCCGCCCTGCCCCTCGGCGTAGACCTGCGGCACGCCGACGATCGGCGGCGACAGGCCCTTGCCCTGCTGCCACAGCCGCAGACGGCCGGGCCGTTCGGTGATAAGCAGACCTTGCTCCGCCGGCAAAAAGGCCAGCGACCACGGGTGTTCCAGGCCGTCCTGCAGTTGGCTGACCGTCGGCGCGGCGTGCAGCAGGCCGCTGCACAGCAGCAACCCGGCCAGCAGAGTCAATCGGGGCATGGCGTCCTCCTGAGGATAAAATGACCCGTTTAGTGTAGCTCACCCAGTCGGAATGGTCGTTTACATTACATTTCAACAGGTTGCCTTTTAGCCGTAGTGTGCTTAAGTTAACGCATCACCCAGGAGGAAAAATGGACATTACCGTTACCGACGCGATCGACGAACAAACCCTTGATGCGATCAGGCAAGGCCTGCGCGCTTACAACCTGCCGCATATCGATGCCCGTCACCGCAAGCCGCTCAGCGTCTATGCGCGCGACGAGGCCGGCACGGTGATCGGCGGGCTGACCGCCGAAACCTGGGGCAACTGGCTGAGCGTCGAGTGGCTGTGGGTGGCGGACTCCCAACGCGGCAGCGGCCTGGGCGGCCGATTGATGCGCGCCGCCGAACAAGAGGCGAAGGCGCGCGGCTGCCGCTACGCCCGTCTGGACACCTTCAGCTTCCAGGCGCGACCGTTTTACGAAAAGCTCGGCTATCAACTGCAAATGACGTTGAAAGATTATCCGGTGGAACATGAGTGCTATTTTCTCACCAAAACCCTGACTGATTAATGGACGGACCGATGGACAGCAAAAGCATGGTGGTGAACTGCGTGGCGTACAAAGCCGGCCAACGGCTGGGCGAAGTGACCATCGACGATATCAGCGAGGTGGTCAAACAACCGGACACTTTCATCTGGCTGGGGCTCCGGCAGCCGGAGCCGGCGTTTATGCGCAAGGTGCAGGAAGAGTTCGGGCTTCATGACCTGGCGATCGAAGACGCGCTGTGCGCACACCAGCGGCCGAAGCTGGAGACCTATGGCGACTCGCTGTTCATCGTGGTGAAAACCGCGCAATGGGGCGAGAACGACGAAATCGAATACGGCGAGACGCACTTCTTCGTCGGCAAAAACTTTCTGGTGACGGTGCGCCACGGCGCTTCGCCCAGCTATGCGCCGATCCGCGCCAAGGCGGAAGAGAATCACAAGCAGATGTGCCGCGGGCCGGGCTTCGCGCTTTATTCGGTGCTGGACTTCGTGGTGGATAACTACCGCAGTGTGGTGGCGCGCTTCGAGAGCACCATCGAGAACATCGAAGCCAACATGTTCCAGTCGGAGTTCGATCAGGCGGCGATTGAGAACGTCTATACTCTGCGCCGCCACCTGCTGGCGCTGCGCAACGCCGCGCTGCCGATGGATGAAATCTGCAACCAGCTGATCCGTCTGCACGAAGAAGTGATCCCGAAAGAGCTGCGCGCCTACGTGCGCGACGTGCAGGATCATGCGCATCAGGTGGTCAGCAACATCGACGACATGCGCGAAATGCTGACCAACGCCATGCACGTCAATCTGGCGCTGGTGACGGTCAAACAGAACGAAGTGGTGAAACGGCTGGCGGGCTGGGGGGCGATTTTGGCTATCCCGACGGTGATCTTCAGCCTGTACGGGATGAACTTCGCCGACATGCCGGAACTGAAATTCCCGTGGGCCTATCACGCCACGCTGGGAGTGACCGCCGTCGGCTGCATTTTCCTGTATCAGAAGCTGAAGAAATCAGGCTGGCTGTAAGCGCCAAAACAGCGGCGGTTCCCGTCGGCCAAAAACCTCGGCGGGGCAGCCCGCCCCGCCGCTTCAATACAGTAGCGGCCGCCGATCGCAATGCACATGATTGTAGCGGCCGATGCGCTTGTCATCAGCCGTACTGATATCCATTTCCGCCAGCACCATACCTTCGCCAGCCAGGCTCTGCGTCAACGGGTAACCGTCGGCGTCGACGATCGCCGAGCCGCCGATCCACTCGACGCCGCGTTCCGTTTCGCAGCGATCGCACACCGCGATGAACAGCCGATTGACGGCGGCGTTGGCCTGCGCCTTCACCATCTCCGCCGGCCGTTCGCCCTGTGGCCGCGGCGCCAGCGGCCAGTTGACCGGTGCGCACAGCAGCTGAGCACCGGCCAGCGCCGGCAGCCGCACCCACTCAGGGAATTCAAGATCGTAGCAGATCATCACCGCCAACCGGCCAAAGCGCGTCTCGACGACCGGCGGCGGCCGATCGCCGGGGGTAAAGATCGTGCTCTCCTCATGCCACAGGTGAACCTTGCGATAAATCGCCCTCACGCCTTGCGCATCGATCAACGCCGCGCTGTTGGCCACCCCGCCATCGGGCAGCCGCTCGCAGAAACCGGCGACGATCGCCACATCCCATTCGCACGCCAGGGCAGCCCACAAGCTGACGCTTGGCCCGTCGTCGGCCTCGGCCAACGTCAGCGCCTCCGCCTTATCGCGAAACACATAACCGCTGTTCACCAGCTCCGGCAGCACGATGACGTTGGCGCCGCGCTGCGCCGCATGACGGATCGCCTGAGCGGACAGCGCCCGATTATGCTCTGCTTCCCCTACCCGCAGCGCTAACTGGCAGCATGCGACGCTGATTTTACCCATGACTCACCTTCTCCTTACCCTCACCGTTATACCGACAGGGCGGCGATGCGCCCTGCTCTTCAGTAAATCAGTAAAGGCGCCGTGATAAAAGCCCGGATCGCGCCTCAGCGTTCAGTTTGAGCCTGCAGCTGCGGCGCAGGGCGGCTCAGCAGGCTGCCCAGCACAAAGGCGACGCCGCCGCCCAACAGGCCGCCGTAGATCGGGCTGTTGGCGTCGATGCCATGCCAGACCATCAGCCCCACCACACACAGGCTGCCGGTCAGCATGCTGGCGATGGCGCCGACGCTGGTGGCTCGCGGCCAGAAGATCGCCCCCACCAGCGGGATTAGCATGCCGCCCACCAGCAGGTTATAAGCCAGCGTCAGCGCCGCCAGCACGTCGCGCACCACAAACGCCAGCCCCAGCATGACCGCGCCCATGAAAAGCGTGGCAAAGCGCCCGGCGGCCAGCCCGCCGGACGGTTTGCGGCGAATGGCCGGCAGCACGTCTTCCAGCGCGATGGTGGAGGATGCCAGCAGGCAAGCGCTGGCGGTGGACATCAGCGCCGCCAGTGCCGCCGCGGCCACCAGCCCGCTGACGCCGACCGGCAACACCGCTTGCGCGATGGCGGCAAAGGCGCCATCGGTATTGCTGAGCGACGGCAGCACGATCTTGCCGGCCATGCCGATCAGCGCGCCGGTCACGCCGTACAGCACGCAGTAGACGCCCGCCCCCAGCCCGGCGAAGCGCGCCACGTTGGCGCTGCGGGCAGTGAACACCCGCTGCCAGATGTCCTGGCCGATCAGAATGCCGAAGAAGTAGATCAGAAAGAACACCAGAATGGTGTCCAGCCCGATCGACGACAGCTGGTAGTAACCGGCGGGCAGTTGGCTGGCGAACGCTTCCCAGCCGCCGGCCTTGACGATGCTCATCGGCATCAGCACCAGCATCATGCCGACGGTCATGATGATGAACTGAATGATGTCGGTCAGCGTCAGCGACCACATACCGCCCAGCGTCGAATACAGCACCACCAGCCCGCCGCCGAGCAGAATCGACGCGGCGAACGACAGGCCGAACATCACCTGCATCACGCTGCCGATGGCGATGATCGAAGTCACCGCCACCATCAGGTCATATGCCAGCATGATCGCGCCGCTGGTGACGCGCGCCGCCGGATGATAGCGCCGCGACAGCACCTGGCTGACGGTATATAGCTTCAGCTTGAGCAGCGGCTTGGCCAGCACCAGGCTCAGCACCACGATGCCCAGCCCGAGCGCGCCGCACAGCCAGACGCCGGAGATGCCGTAGGTGTAGCCGAGTTTGACGCTGCCGATGGTCGACGCGCCGCCGAGCACCACCGCCGACAGCGTGCCCAGATACAGTCCTGGCCCCAGGTTGCGCCCGGCGACCAGATACGCCTCTTTGGAATTGGCGCGGCGAATGCCCATCCACCCCACCGCGCCTATCACCAGAAAGTAAAACACCACAACCAGCAGATCGAGATTCATGGGTACCTCCACACCGTTGTTATTGTTATCAGGGGGCCCGACGCAACCGCTCCGCCGGTAGGGTCAGTGCGCCGGCCTCAGCGGACCGGCAGCACGCACAGCATTTCAAACAGCAGGTTGGCCGCCAGCAGCGCGGTGTTGCCGGAGCGATCGTAAGGCGGCGACACCTCCACGACATCGCCGCCGATCAGGTTCAGCCCATGGCAGCCGCGCACGATCTCCAGCCCCTGCCAGACCGACAGCCCGCCGACCTCCGGCGTGCCGGTGCCCGGTGCAAAGGCCGGATCCAGCCCGTCGATATCGAAGCTGAGGTAAACCGGCGCGTCGCCCATCTGTTCGCGGATCTCGGCCATCAGCGGCGTCAGCGACCGGTGCCAACAGGCTTCGGCCGGCACGACGCGGAAGCCCTGGCGACGCGACCAGTCGAAGTCGTCGGCCGCATAGCCGCTGCCGCGCAGACCGATCTGCACCACCTTTTCCGGCGCCAAGAGTCCTTCCTCAAACGCGCGGCGGAAGGTGGTGCCGTGCGCCAGCCGCTCGCCGAACATCTCCTCGTTGGTGTCGGAATGCGCATCGACGTGGATCAGCCCCACCGGGCCATGCCGACGGGCAATGGCGCGCAGCACCGGCAGCGTCAGGGTGTGATCGCCGCCGAGCGTCAACGGCGTGCAACCGTGCGCCAGGATCTCGTGATAAGCCGCCTCGATGCGCTGCACGCTGTCCGCCAGGCTGTAGGGGTTGATGGCGACATCCCCCAGATCGGCCACCTGCAGCCGTTCGAACGGGGCGGAGCCGGTGCCCATGTTGTAGGGGCGGATCATTACCGACTCCTGGCGGATCTGGCGCGGGCCATAGCGGGTACCGCTGCGGTTGGAGGTGCCGATATCCAGCGGAATGCCGACAAAGGCGGCGTTCAGACCGCGCGCCTGTTCGGCGGCGGGCAGGCGCATCATGGTGGGGATACCGGCAAAGCGCGGCATGTCGTTGCCGCTTTGGGGTTGGTTCAGCATGGCGTTTCCTTGTCGTAGTCTGCGATAGATTGAAACATTTAAGCAACATTCGCAGACTACCCCGTTGGCCGCCTCGACTACCATTCCCGCTTTTGCATGTAAACATCGAAAAACGCGATGTAACTAACCTATTGAAGTATTGATTTTTATTTCAACTTCATGCCATAAGGAAGGCCATACCTTCAGCGCCGTACCCATTTTTGCAATGTTAAAAATGAGTTAACCGGCAGATGCTCTGCGGAGGGCAGATGCTCACCAACCTAAGCGATATCGATCTGAAACTGCTGCGGGTGTTTGTTGCGGTGGCGGAAGCCCAGGGCGTCAGCGCCGCGCAGGAAACGCTGATGATGAATCAGTCCACCATCAGCACTCACCTGGCTTCGTTGGAAACCCGGCTGGGTTTTCGCCTGTGCCAGCGCGGCCGCTCCGGCTTCCGGCTGACGCCCAAGGGCGAACGCATGCTGATCGCCTGCCGCTCGTTGTTCAACGCCGCCCGCGACTTCACCCGGGTCAGCCAGTCGCTGAACGGCCTGTTGACCGGCGATCTGCAGATTGGGCTGGTGGATAATCTGGTCTCGCTACCGGGCAATCCGTTCAGCCAGGCCATCAAACACTTTCAACGCCGGCATCAGGACGTGCAGCTGCAGTGCCGCATCTGTTCACCGAGCGAGATTGAACAGGGGCTGCTGCACCGGCAGCTCGATCTGGGCATCGGCTACTTCGGTCAGCAGTTGGAGGCGCTGCGCTATCAGCCGTGGCTGGAGGAGACGCAGGCGATCTATTGCAGCGCGGATCACCCGCTGTTCGCAGTGGAAAGCCCCGAGCGGGAGCAGATCGAAAACGCGCGCTGGGTTAAGCGTGGCTACCTGCTGGCGCAGCAGTTATGCCCGATCGCGCCGCCCCACCTGGCTGCGGTGGCTCATCATATGGAGAGCGTCGCCCATCTGGTGTTGAGCGGCACCTGTCTTGGCTATCTGCCCACCCACTACGCGGCGCGCTGGGTGGAACAGGGGCTGCTGCGGCAGCTGGGCGGCGCGGCGCTCTCATACCGCGCCGTACTCAGCCTGGTCAGCCGCCCCGTCGAGCCCGACGAGGCGCTGAACGCGCTGCTGGAGGATTTGGTGCGCGCTGGCGAAAAAAACCCCGCATTTGCGGGGCATGATGACGTTTAACTGACCGGCATGCGCGCCGGGTCGGGATACTGGTACTCGAAGCCCAGCTCATTGCAGATGCGATTGCCGTCCACCAGCCGCTCATCCTGCTCCGCTTCATCGGCGAATTGTGGCGGCTCCAGGTGCAGCTGCTCGGCCAGCGCCGGATAGAACTCGCGTTTGGCCGGATGACGCGGTGCACACAGGTTGTACACATGGCCGCCCTTCGGCAGCTTCAGCAGCAGTTGGATAGCGGCGATCACGTCGTCCTGATGCACCAGATTCACCCCCTGCGAACCGCCCTTCACGTCGAGTTTACCCGCCAGGAAGCGGCCGGGGTGACGATCGGCGCCCACCAGCCCCGCCAGCCGCAGAATGTCCACCGAGGTGTTCGGCAACTCATGCAGCCAACGTTCCAATTCGGCCAAGACCCGGCCCGACGGCGAGACCGGCCGCAGCGGCGACTCTTCGCGCAGCGTGCCGGCCGTTTCGCCGTATACCGAGGTGGAACTGGTGAAGATTACCCGCGGCACGCCGAAGGCCATCGCGCTGTCCACCAGCATGCGCACCGCATTGAAATAGTTCTCGCTGCCTTCGACGGTGCGGCGCGCGGGCAGCGTCACCACCAGCGCATCCACGCGCAACAGCGATTCCAGATCGTCCGCATCGCAGACCAACTCCGGCGTCAGCTCCAACTGATAACATTCGATACCGCTCATGCGCGCGGCCTCGACGCCGTCCGGCGTGGTTTTGCTGCCGACCACATCGTACCCGCGGCCCATCAGCGACAACGCCAGCGGCATGCCCAACCAACCCAGGCCAATAATGGCTACCTTTTTCATCCTCTTCCTCTCCTGAAGAATGCAGCGCTCTACTTCTAAGGCTACGCCACTGCGCGCGGCGATACAATCTGCCCGGCTTAAGGTTAGGTAAAGCCGTCTATGGCTAATAACCCAACCTGTTTCAATAAATTAAATTTATGACGATAAAAAAGAGTTGCACGGCGGACAGCGGATAGTTTAGCTTAATTGGCATACGGTTTTTTACCGACTTTTGCTGAGAGAAAACACCATGACACGCGTTCAGTTCAACCACCATCATCACCATCACCCTGACTAGTCTTTCAGGCGATGAGTGCTGGAAGACGGTTTGTTAATCTTCCAGTGGCGCGCAGAACGCAAGAGAGAGCCCTCGGAAGATTTCTTCCGAGGGTTTTTTTTTGGCTCCGGACAGACAGAAAAGAATAGTTTTTACAATAAATTCATAAAATTACAGATTAAACAGAGGTTACCATGCTGGACAAGACACGTTTACGGATCGCAATGCAGAAGTCGGGCCGCCTGAGCGATGAATCCCAGGAGCTGCTGGCGCGCTGCGGCATCAAGATCAACCTGCAGCAGCAGCGTCTGATCGCCTTCGCCGAGAACATGCCGATCGACATCCTGCGCGTGCGCGACGACGACATTCCAGGCCTGGTGATGGACGGCGTGGTCGATCTGGGCATCATCGGCGAGAACGTGCTGGAAGAAGAGCTGCTCAGCCGCCGCGCCCAGGGTGAAGACCCGCGTTACTTCACCCTGCGCCGCCTCGATTTCGGCGGCTGCCGCCTGTCGCTGGCCACCCCGCTCGACGCCGAATACGCCGGCCCGCAAAGCCTGCAGGACGCCCGCATCGCCACCTCTTACCCACACCTGCTGAAGCAATACCTCGACAAACAGGGCGTGCGCTTCAAATCCTGTCTGTTGAACGGCTCGGTAGAGGTGGCGCCGCGCGCCGGTCTGGCCGACGCCATCTGCGATCTGGTCTCTACCGGCGCCACGCTGGAAGCCAACGGCCTGCGCGAAGTGGAGGTGATCTACCGCTCCAAAGCTTGTCTTATCCAGCGCGACGGCGAAATGCCGGAAGCCAAACAGCAGCTGATCGACCGCCTGATGACCCGTATTCAGGGCGTGATCCAGGCGCGCGAATCCAAATACATCATGCTGCACGCGCCGAGCGAGAAGCTGGACGAGATCGTCGCGCTGCTGCCGGGTGCCGAACGCCCGACCATTCTGCCGCTGGCCGGTGCGCAGAACCGCGTGGCGATGCACATGGTCAGCAGCGAAACCCTGTTCTGGGAAACCATGGAAAAACTGAAAGCGCTCGGCGCCAGCTCGATTCTGGTGCTGCCGATTGAAAAGATGATGGAGTAACGCCATGTCGACCTTCAACACGCCGATCGATTGGGCAACGTGCAGTGCCGAACGCCAGGCCGAGCTGCTGATGCGCCCGGCCATCGCCGCTTCCGACAGCATCACCCGCACGGTGAGTGAGATCCTCGACAACGTGAAGGCCAACGGCGATCGGGCGCTGCGCGACTACAGCGCCCGTTTCGACAAGGCGCAGGTCGCCGCGCTGCGCGTCAGCGACGAGCAGATCGCCGCCGCCTGCGCCCGACTGGGCGATGACATCAAACAGGCGATGGCAGTGGCCGTCGCCAACGTGGAAACCTTCCACAACGCGCAACGGTTGCCGCCGGTAGACGTCGAAACGCAGCCTGGCGTGCGCTGCCAACAGGTGACCCGCCCCATCGACTCGGTCGGCCTGTATATTCCCGGCGGATCGGCGCCGCTGTTCTCCACCGTGCTGATGCTGGCGACGCCGGCGCGCATCGCCGGTTGCCGCCGGGTGGTGCTGTGCTCGCCGCCGCCGATCGCCGATGAGATCCTGTATGCGGCGCAGCTGTGCGGCGTGCAGGAAGTGTTTCAGGTCGGGGGCGCGCAGGCGATCGCCGCCCTGGCGTTCGGCACCGAAAGCGTGCCGCGCGTGGCGAAGATCTTCGGGCCGGGCAACGCCTTCGTGACCGAAGCCAAGCGGCAGATCAGCCAACGCCTCGACGGTGCGGCCATCGACATGCCGGCCGGCCCTTCGGAAGTGCTGGTGATCGCCGACGCCGGCGCCACCCCGGCGTTCGTCGCTTCGGATCTGCTGTCGCAGGCCGAACACGGCCCGGATTCTCAGGTGATCTTGCTGACGCCGGACGCGGCGATGGCGCAGGCGGTAGCCGAAGCGGTGGAAAGCCAGCTGGCCGAGCTGCCGCGCGCCGACACCGCCCGCCAGGCGCTGGCAAGCAGCCGCCTGATCGTGGCACGCGATCTGGCAGAGTGCGTAACAATCAGCAATCGCTACGGCCCGGAGCACCTGATCATTCAGACCCGCAATGCACGCGAGTTGGTGGACGGCATCACCAGCGCCGGTTCGGTGTTCCTCGGCGACTGGTCGCCGGAGTCCGCCGGCGATTACGCCTCCGGCACCAACCACGTGCTGCCGACCTACGGCTACACCGCCACCTGCTCCAGCCTGGGACTGGCCGACTTCCAAAAACGCATGACGGTGCAGGAGCTGACGCCGCAGGGTTTCAGCAACCTGGCCGCCACCATTGAAACGCTGGCTGCCGCCGAGCAGCTGATCGCCCACAAGAACGCCGTGACCCTGCGCGTCGCCGCCCTGAAGGAGCAAGCATGAGCATCGAAAAACTGGCGCGCGCTAACGTTCGCGAGCTGACCCCTTATCAATCGGCGCGCCGCCTCGGCGGTAAGGGCGATGTGTGGCTCAACGCCAACGAATACCCGATCGCGCCGGAATTCCAGCTGACCGCGCAAACCTTCAACCGCTATCCGGAGTGCCAGCCGGCGCAGGTGATCGAACGCTACGCCGCCTACGCCGGGGTGAAGAAAGAACAGGTGCTGGTCAGCCGCGGCGCCGACGAGGGCATTGAGCTGCTGATCCGCGCCTTCTGCGAGCCGGGTAAAGACGCCATTCTGTTCTGCCCACCGACCTACGGCATGTACGCCGTCAGCGCCGAAACCTTTGGCGTGGAGCGCCGTACCGTGGCCGCCAAAGAGGACTGGCAGCTGGATCTGCCGGCCATCGCAGACAGCCTGGACAACGTGAAGTTGATCTACGTCTGCAGCCCGAACAACCCGACCGGCAACCTAATCGACCCGGACTCTCTGCGCAGCCTGCTGGAGCTGGCCAAAGGCAAGGCGATCGTCGCGGTGGACGAAGCCTATATCGAATTTTGTCCGCAGGCTTCGGTGACCGGCTGGCTGAGCGACTATCCGCACCTGGCGATCCTGCGCACGCTGTCGAAAGCCTTTGCGCTGGCCGGCCTGCGCTGCGGCTTTACGCTCGCCAACGAAGATCTGATCGCCCTGCTGCTGAAGGTGATCGCGCCTTACCCGCTTTCGACGCCGGTGGCGGATATCGCCGCACAGGCGCTGAGCGAAGAGGGCATCCGCACCATGCGTCAGCGCGTCACCGACATCGCAGCCACCCGCAGCTGGCTGCAGCAACAGCTGGAAAAATGCGCCTGCGTCGAGCAGGTTTTCGCCAGCGACAGCAATTACCTGCTGGCCCGCTTCACCGCCTCAAGTAATGTGTTTAAAAGCTTGTGGGATCAGGGCATTATCTTACGAGACCAAAACAAACAGCCCGGGTTGTCCGGCTGCCTGCGCATCACCATAGGCACCCGCGACGAATGTCAACGCGTGGTGGACGCCTTGTCCGCCCTGCCCGGCGCCAACCAGACTCGCCAGGAGCCAATGTGAGCCAAAAAATCCTCTTTATCGATCGTGACGGCACGCTGATCGCCGAGCCACCGGAAGATTTCCAGGTTGACCGCCTGGACAAGCTGGCGCTCGAGCCGGACGTGATCCCTTCTCTGCTGGCGCTACAGCAGGCGGGGTATCAGCTGGTGATGATCACCAATCAGGATGGGCTCGGCACCGCCAGTTTCCCGCAGGAAACCTTCGATCCGCCGCACAACCTGATGATGCAGATCCTCAGCTCGCAGGGCATTCAGTTCGCCGATGTGCTGATCTGCCCGCACCTGCCGGCGGACAACTGCGACTGCCGCAAGCCGAAAACCGCGCTGGTGAAGGGATATCTCGAACCCGGCGTGTTGGATGCCGCCCGCAGCTACGTGATCGGCGATCGGCCGACCGACGTGCAGCTGGCGGAAAACATGGGCATTCAGGGGCTGCGCTACCAGCGCGGCGTGCTGGGCTGGAAAGAGATCGTGCGCCAGCTGACCCTGCGCGATCGTCACGCGCGGGTTAACCGCGTGACCAAAGAGACGCAAATCGACGTCAACGTCTGGCTGGATCGCGAAGGCGGCAGCAAGATCAAAACCGGCGTCGGCTTCTTCGACCACATGCTGGATCAGATCGCCACCCACGGCGGATTTCGCATGGAGATCGACGTCAAAGGCGACCTGTATATCGACGATCACCACACGGTAGAGGACACCGGTCTGGCGCTGGGTGAAGCGCTGAACAAGGCGCTGGGCGACAAGCGCGGCATCGCCCGCTTCGGCTTCGTGCTGCCGATGGACGAATGCCTGGCGCGCTGCGCGCTGGATATCTCCGGCCGCCCGCACCTGGAGTACAAGGCCGAGTTCAACTATCAGCGCGTCGGCGATCTCAGCACTGAAATGGTCGAGCACTTCTTCCGTTCGCTCTCCTATACCATGGGCTGTACTCTGCACCTGAAGACCAAGGGCAAAAACGACCACCACCGGGTCGAGAGCCTGTTCAAAGTGTTTGGCCGCACGCTGCGCCAGGCGATCCGCGTCGAAGGCAATACCCTGCCGAGCTCGAAAGGAGTGCTGTGATGAACGTGGTGATTTTGGATACCGGCTGCGCCAACCTGGCCTCCGTCACCTACGCGGTGCGGCGCCTGGGTTATCAGCCGGAGGTGAGCCGCGATCCGGAGATCGTACTGCGCGCCGACAAGCTGTTCCTGCCGGGCGTCGGCACCGCGCAGGCGGCGATGGATCAGCTGCGCGAGCGCGATCTGATCGAGCTGATCAAGGCCTGCACTCAGCCGGTGCTGGGCATTTGTCTCGGCATGCAGCTGCTGGCGACCAGCAGCGAGGAGAACGGCGGCGTAACCACGCTCGGCCTCATCGATACGCCGGTGAAGCAGATGACCGACTTCGGCCTGCCGCTGCCGCACATGGGCTGGAACCAGGTGTCTGCGCAGGCGGGCCACCATCTGTTCCGCGGCATCGATGACGGTGCCTACTTCTATTTCGTTCACAGCTATGCGATGCCGATATGCTCCAGCACCATCGCTCAGGCGAACTACGGCGAGCCCTTCACCGCCGCCGTGCAAAAAGACAACTTCTTCGGCGTGCAGTTTCATCCAGAACGTTCTGGAGCGGCCGGTGCGCAACTGTTGAAAAACTTTCTGGAGATGTAGGCAGCATGATTATTCCGGCTTTGGATTTGATCGACGGCAACGTGGTGCGTTTGCACCAGGGCGATTACGGCCAACAGCGCGACTACGGCAACGATCCGCTGCTGCGCCTGCAGGACTATCAACAACAGGGCGCGCAGGTGCTGCACCTGGTCGATCTGACCGGCGCCAAGGATCCGGCCGCGCGCCAGATCCCGCTGCTGCGCAAGCTGCTGGCGGGGGTTGACGTGCCGGTGCAGGTCGGCGGCGGCATCCGCAACGAGCAGGACGTCAGCGCTCTGCTGGAGGCCGGCGCCACGCGCGTGGTGATCGGCTCCACCGCGGTGAAACAGCCGCAGTTGGTGCAAAGCTGGTTCGAGCGCTATGGCGCCGACGCACTGGTGCTGGCGCTGGATGTGCGCATCGATGCGCAGGGCGTAAAACGCGTGGCCATCAGCGGCTGGCAGGAAGATTCCAACGCCACGCTGGAACAGGTGGTGGAGCAGTTCCTGCCCTACGGCCTTAAGCACGTGCTGTGCACCGACATTTCGCGCGATGGCACGCTGGCCGGCTCCAACGTGGCTCTGTATCAGGAGATTAGCCGCCGCTATCCGCAAGTGGCCTTTCAGGCTTCGGGCGGCATCGGCAATCTGGACGACATCGCCCAACTGCGCGGCAGCGGCGTTGCCGGCGTGATCGTGGGGCGCGCCCTGCTGGAAGGTAAATTTAGCGTTGAGGAGGCGATCGCATGCTGGCAAAACGGATAATCCCGTGCCTGGATGTTAAAGACGGGCAAGTGGTGAAAGGCGTGCAGTTCCGCAACCACGAAATCATCGGCGACATCGTGCCGCTGGCGCAGCGCTATGCGCAAGAAGGTGCGGACGAGCTGGTATTTTACGATATCACCGCCTCGAGCGACGGCCGGGTGGTGGACAAAAGCTGGGTATCGCGCGTGGCGGAGGTGATTGATATTCCGTTCTGCGTCGCCGGCGGCATTAAAAGCGCCGAGGATGCCAGCCAGATCCTGTCTTTCGGCGCCGACAAGATTTCCATCAACTCCCCGGCACTGGCCGATCCCGAGCTGATTAGCCGCCTGGCGGATCGCTTCGGCGTGCAGTGCATCGTGGTGGGCATCGATACCTGGTTTGACAGTGAAACCGGCAAGTATCACGTCAACCAATATACCGGCGATGAGAGCCGCACCCGCATCACCCAGTGGGAAACCCTCGACTGGGTGCAGGAAGTGCAGCGCCGCGGCGCCGGTGAGATCGTGCTGAACATGATGAATCAGGACGGCGTGCGCAACGGTTACGATCTGCAGCAACTGCGCCTGGTACGCGAGGCTTGCAAGGTGCCGCTGATCGCCTCCGGCGGCGCGGGCACCATGGAACACTTCCTTGAGGCGTTCCGCGATGCGGACGTCGACGGCGCGCTGGCAGCGTCGGTGTTCCACAAACAAATCATCAATATCGGCGAACTGAAAAGGTTCCTGGTTGAACAAGGCGTGGAGATTCGCGTGTGCTGACAGAACAACAAAGAAACCAGCTGGACTGGGAAAAAACCGACGGCCTGATGCCCGCCATCGTGCAACATGCCGTTTCCGGCGAAGTGCTGATGCTGGGCTACATGACGCCGGAAGCGCTGGCGACCACCGAGCAGAGCGGCAACGTCACCTTCTTCTCACGCACCAAGCAGCGCCTGTGGACCAAGGGTGAAAGCTCCGGCCACTTCCTCAAGGTGGTCAGCATCACGCCGGACTGCGATAACGACACGCTGCTGGTATTGGCCAACCCGATCGGCCCGACCTGCCACCTGGGCAACAGCAGCTGCTTCCACCCGGCTGCCAGCGACTGGACGTTCCTCTATCAGCTGGAACAGCTGCTGGCGGAGCGCAAGCACGCCAGCCCGGACAGCTCGTACACCGCCAGCCTGTACGCCAGCGGCACCAAGCGCATCGCGCAGAAGGTTGGGGAGGAAGGCGTGGAAACCGCGCTGGCCGCCACGGTCAATGATCGCGAAGAGCTGACCAACGAAGCCTCGGACCTGATCTATCACCTGCTGGTGCTGCTGCAGGACCAGGATCTGGATCTGAGCGCGGTGATCGGCCGGCTGCGCGAGCGGCATCAGAAATAGTGCACACAGGCTTCCCTGATAATGGGAAGCCTTATATTCGGCTGTTTACTAGCGCGAGAATTTCCTCTGTTTTACTCTCCATTAAGCCTCGGTTACCTCGCGATTCAACGTTGAGGCGAAGCAAAGGTTCGGTGTTTGACGCTCGCAAATTGAACCGCCAGTCGGCAAAGGTCATGCTGATCCCATCCGTCTTATCAACCTCTAAGGCCTGATCTCGATAATGTCGCTCGATCATATCAAGCGCGGATGTCGCAGGAACTCGGACGATGTTAATTTCACCCGAAGAAGGATAGGCACGGATACGTTCCGCAACCAGCTGTTCCAACGAGCGACCTTTCAGAGACATGATCTCGGCGACCATTAACCAAGGGATCATGCCGCTATCGCAGTAATAGAAGTCGCGGAAATAATGGTGGGCACTCATCTCACCACCATAGACTGCATCTTCAGCCCGCATTCGTTCTTTGATGAAAGCGTGCCCAGTTTTCGACATCACAGGAATACCGCCAGCTTTCTCAACGATCTCCACGGTATTCCAACTTAGTCGCGGATCGTGAACGACTTTCTCTCCTGTCCGCCTGGCTAGAAACGCCTCAGCCAACAAACCGACAATATAGTAACCCTCGATAAAATGACCTTTGCTATCAAACAGAAAACAGCGATCCGCATCGCCATCAAAAGCGATCCCCATATCCACACCATAGCGCAGTATCGCCTCCACCGTGTCTTGGCGGCGCTCAGGTAAAAGCGGATTAGGAACCCCTCGCGGAAAATTGCCATCGGGCTCATGTTGAATCTTGATGAATTCCAGCGGTACCTTATGCTGCTGAAAACGAAGTTCAATAGCATCTATGACTCGACCGGCAGTACCATGCCCTGAGTTCACCAATAGCTTCAGCGGTTTGAAATGCGCGAAGTCAACAAAAGACAAAATATGGTCGACGTAGCTATCCAAGATATCTGCTTGTTGATAGCCGCCGCGAGCAAGCTCAGTGCGTGGGAAAGATTCTTTTTCCGCTAACGCCTTAATATCCAGCAACCCTGAATCACTGCTGATTGGTCGCGCATCTTTACACACCAACTTCATACCATTATAATTTTTAGGGTTATGGCTACCCGTGACTTCAATCCCTCCGTCAGCAGACAAAAAGGCGGTAGCAAAATAGAGTTCTTCTGCCCCACACTGACCGATATCAATCACACTGGCACCAGCATCTCGCAAGCCATTGGCCAATGATTGTTTGAGGCTTTCACTGCTCAAACGGGCATCGTGCCCCAAAACTACGGCTTTAGGTAGTAAATACTCACCATAAGCTCTGCCAATTCGATAAGCGATTTCATCATTCAGCTCACTCCCCAACTGACCACGAATATCGTAAGCCTTAAAACAAGTTAACTCAGTCATGTCACATTCTTCTGTTATTTGTATCTTTACGCTCTGTCGCCTTCTTGGAGCTTAATGCGATGGGGTCGCAATTACTGGTACGGCCTTGCTTACATTTATCACTATCTCGCTTATGGGGGAATCTTTGCTATGGGTTCATGCCCGAAATTTTTACACGGGTATCAAAACGGCAGTTTTCGCGCCTTTAGCTCACCCACTAGCTGTTTGACGTCTTGCACTGCTTCACGAGCGGCAACCAATAACGCATCGTCAGTTTGTATTATAACCAAGTTGTTTATTCCTAGCGTGGCGACCAGTTTATTACCTGAAGAAACGTAGTTATTCAATGAGTTAATCGCGATAACATTGCCACGATGGACATTACCTTGAGCATCTTTTTCAGTCAAATCCCATAGAGTTCCCCAAGAGCCGACATCACTCCAACCGATATCAACCGGCATAACTACCGCATCAGCAGTATTCTCCATCACCGCATAATCGATAGACTCACAGGGGCAACGGAGAAACGTTTCTTCGTCAATGTGGATGAAGTTGAGCTCAAGTCGACTGGCTTGCATCGCGAACAGTGACTTTTGAAAAATATCAGGACGAAAGCGATTCAGTTCACACAAATACTTCTTAGCTGTAAACATGAACATGCCGCTATTCCAGCAGTAATCGCCACTTTCTAAGTATGTTTGCGCTTTTTGAAAACCGGGTTTCTCGACAAAACGCTCGACGTTAAAACAGTAAGGGGAGAGCGGCGCTCCACGCTTGATATATCCGTAGCCCGTTTCAGGGTGCTGAGGAATGATACCAAAAGTCACCAAACGGCCGCATAATGAAAACTCGATTGCCCTGTTCAACGCATCATGAAAAGCGCCCAATTGTGTAATCAGGTGATCGGCAGCCAACACCAGCAACATACTATCTGGTTCATTTTGTAGAACATACTGAGCAGCCAAAGCAACCGCGGGCGCTGTATTACGTCCGGCGGGCTCCAGAATGATGCGCGAGTCCAAACAATCGATCTCTTGCAGTTGTTCCGCCACCAAAAAACGGTGCTCTTCATTGCAAATGACAATCGGTGCCGCGATCTCAACCCCTTGTAACCCATCTAAACGCAGTAGCGTTTGCTGCAGCAGACTATGCTTGCTACCGTCAAGCGTAAGAAATTGCTTGGGGAATGCTTCTCTTGATAAAGGCCATAGGCGGCTGCCGTTCCCACCGGCCAGAATGACAGGGATTAAGTTCACCATAAACTAGGATTACCCCAGAAACAGATGCATTGCGCATAGTGATCAGGTTAAGTACCCAATGCCTATTGCTAGCAGATTGCCGAAAATTAAGAATTTCCTTATTCTTTACAAGAAAAATCAAACCCCACTATGAACTTAATAGCCTCATAGAAGTTTAGCGACCTATGTTTCCCCCTATGTCTACAAGTAGTCAAAGAGACAAAAAAAACCAAATAAATCAACACAAAGGCGATTAGCAAAAACGTAGATGGAATGAGCTAAAAAAATCGAGAAACATGATTAGGAATTATATTAGCAAAGATAAGTGTTTCGGCAAGCTCAATCAAAAAAAACACCTTCATCATTCTAAATAATACGATACGGATCTTATTATGAAAAAATAAAAATTAAGAATAGTGCCAGATTAAAGGAAGGGATCGCGCATCCCAGCGTAGAGAGGGCGTTATGCATATTTTTCGATGTCTTAGCAAAAAAAAAAGCCGCCTGACGGCGGCTTTTTCAGAAACGAGAAGGGATTACTCCATCCATTCGGTATGGAACACGCCTTCCTTGTCGATACGTTTGTAGGTATGCGCACCGAAGTAGTCGCGCTGCGCCTGGATCAGGTTCGCCGGCAGCACTGCGGAGCGGTAGCTGTCGTAGTAGGCGATCGCGGCGGAGAAGGTCGGCGTAGGGATACCGTTCTGTACGGCGTAAGCCACCACGTCACGCAGTGCCTGCTGGTACTCGTCGGCAATTTGCTTGAAGTATGGCGCCAGCAACAGGTTGGCGATATCGGCGTCCGCCGCGTAGGCGTCGGTGATCTTCTGCAGGAACTGGGCGCGGATGATGCAGCCGGCGCGGAAGATCTTGGCGATTTCGCCGTAGTGCAGATCCCAGTTGTTCTCTTTAGAGGCGGCTTTCAGTTGAGAGAAGCCCTGCGCGTAGGACACGATCTTGCCCAGATACAGCGCACGACGCACTTTCTCGATGAACTCGGCCTTGTCGCCGGTGAACGGCGCCACTTTCGGGCCGGTCAGCACTTTAGAGGCGGCAACGCGCTGGTCTTTCAGCGAGGACAGGTAGCGCGCGAACACCGACTCGGTGATCAGCGACAGCGGTTCGCCCAGATCCAGCGAGCTCTGGCTGGTCCACTTGCCGGTGCCTTTATTAGCGGCTTCGTCCAAGATCACATCGACCAGGTATTTACCCTCTTCGTCTTTCTTGGTGAAGATGTCTTTGGTGATGTCGATCAGGTAGCTGTTCAGCTCACCCTTGTTCCACTCGGCGAAGGTTTCGGCCAGCTGTTCGTTGCTCAGATTCAGCGCCTGCTTCAGCAGAGAATAGGCTTCAGCAATCAGCTGCATGTCGCCGTATTCGATGCCGTTGTGCACCATCTTCACATAGTGGCCGGCACCGTCTGCGCCGATGTAGGTTACGCAAGGCTCGCCTTCCGCGACCGCCGCGATTTTCTCCAGGATTGGCGCCACCAGCTCGTACGCTTCTTTCTGGCCGCCAGGCATGATGGAAGGCCCTTTCAGCGCGCCCTCTTCACCGCCGGAAACGCCGGTGCCGATGAAGTTGAAGCCCTGGTCGGACAGTTCGCGGTTACGACGGATGGTGTCCTGATAGTAGGTGTTGCCGCCGTCGATCAGGATATCGCCCTTGTCCAGGTGCGGAGTCAGCGAGGCAATGGTTTTATCCGTTGCTTCGCCCGCTTTCACCATCAGCAGGATGCGGCGCGGTTTTTCCAGCGATTCAACAAACTCTTCAACGGTGTAATACGGCGCCAGATTCTTGCCTGGGTTCTCAGCGATCACTTCGTCAGTTTTGTCGCCAGAACGGTTGAAAATGGAAACGGTGTAACCACGGCTCTCGATGTTCAGCGCGAGGTTGCGGCCCATTACCGCCATGCCGACAACGCCGATTTGTTGCTTGGACATTTAGGAACTCCTGTCTGAGGATGACCCTGCCGGCAACGTCGGCCAGCAGGTTTTGTGATGTGGCACACATGTTAACTCAGGATTGAGCCGGGTGGGTAGTGATTGGTGCGATAGGTCACATTATGTCGCAATATATTGATATCCTCCCCACAAAAAACCACGACACCCTAAGGTGCCGTGGTCTGCGGATCAGTCAATCAGTACAAAAAACAGGGCGTTAATCACTGTGCCTTGGCCGCCTTGAACGCGTCGACTTTTTCCTTCAATAAACGCTCACTTTCGCTGATCATATCCAGATATTGAGTATTTACGAACCCCCACAACGTGGAGGTTTGATCCTCAGCATGCCCAACCTGGAAAGGTAGAGTGGTCACCACAACCAGATTTGGCACCGACTCCAAATAGCGATCGATGGTATTGGTTTGAGCATCAACGTTACGTTCATCCCAAAGGCTAACGGCCTCGATCCCACGGCGTGAGTAAATATTCATCACAGTGCTTGTCATGCGATTGATATAAATATACTCAATACCATCGACCTCCTCGACAGCCAGAATCTCCGTATCTTCATTCAAATGCGCAATGATGCCCGAGAAAATGTGCCAATCCCAATCGCTGCGTTCCAGATAAGCAACAATCTTCTCAAGTTTAATGTCAAAATCGTCAGGGAATAACGCATCGTCCTCGCAGATCATAGCCATTTCGGTATTGCGATCGGCAAGCACGGACAACATGTATTTATAGCTCATGCCACATCCGATCCAGCCAATACGGTGTCGAACCCCCTCGATGACCTTGAAGCCATGGGTAGGTTTACTGAGGAAATCTTGCTTCCGTACCGGTGTTTCCGTCAGCGAAAGGCAGAGTTTTGGAATATCCGCCTCTATCGCCGGGATAAAGTCAACGCCATTTTTATAAGTTTCGAAGTCAATCAAATCATTCGCCAAAAGATAGCGCTTGAAATAACCTTCAAAGTTGTTGTCGCTATGAGTGAACAACGCAATATTTTTCTTACGAGTAGCATGATATTCTTGATCGTTCAAGAGACGATCAATTTTTTTCGCCATGGCGTCAATATCGCCAATAGGCGCAAAGTCAATAACATCAAAGAGCGATGTGTGCTCCGCAATATCCACACTTTCTTCACTAACAATCGGCGTTCCTAGTGATAGCACTTCGTAAATACGCGTGGTCTCAAGCAAAGCATTCTCATAGTAATGCAGGTTAATAACCAGTTTGGCATTTTTCACCAGCCGGGTCAGCTCATCGCCGAATACACCTGAGGCAATATGAATATTAAAACGTTGTCCCAATTGTTCAAGATAATGACGACGACGCTCACAATTCGTATCACCATAGAACAGAACGTCAATTTGCTTCTCATTGCCGTTCAACTTATGACCTTTTTGAGTCAATTTCGAGCTATAATCTGCAAATGAAGCAATTGGAAGGTAAAACAATTTCTGATAAGGGATACCATGTTCTAATAGATAGTTAATATTAGTCAGAGAATAGTCAAATATTGCCATTGCTCGTTCGAGAATCGCAAAATATTCTGGAGTAAACCAGCGCGGATTAATAGACTGTTCCATTTGGAACGCTACGAAATTTTGCGGCAACTCAGCAAAAATCTGAGGGCAAATAACAATATGCAGTTGTCCACTGTCTGCCGCCGCTGAGTAGGCTTCAATTATGGTAACACCACGCCCCACCTCTACAAGCGTTTTCTCAAGCAAATGAGCCACAAACAATGTATGTCTGGTAGTGAGAATAACAATATGGTCGGTATCTATATTTACTAACGGCATCGGCGTATTAGCGGTATTCTTCGCCACACGCAGAAGACTGCTGCGCAACTCACCGAAACGGCCAGTTAGCAATAATTTACCTGCCACTTTAGTTTTGCGCAGCAAAGCCTTATAAGGATGCGGGCTTGCACGAAACGCTTGCCAACTTTTCCCAAGCAATGAGGTCGGCTTTGTCCCTGTATGCTGTCGCATATAGTGTCTGGATATATCCCTGATTACCCCAAACTCACCGCGAATGGCTCGGCCAAGCATGCGGACAGGTACCGTTAGTCGCCACGACAGACTTTTTCTCATATTATTCATGTCGGACTGACTTTCACTAAGCTGTTGACTCAGTTCTTCAACTTTTAATTTAAGAGGTTCGTCTTCAACATTATTATCATTTAAAAGAAGAACTTCTTTCTGCGCATTCTCCAGCAATTGCTGAGTAACCAGCTGTTGCTCTCGCTGTTTTATAAGCGTTTCCTGAAGCAACAGCAATTGCTCTTGCATTGAAGAAATCATCGCCTGTTTTTCTTCGTTATCGATCATCAGATGATGTTCCGCAACACGAATTTTTTGTTGCATATCATCCTGCTTCTCATTTTCTTGCTTAACCTGCTTTGATAACAACTCACCCAGAGTCAACCCCTGCATTTTTATCAATCCTTCCTTCTCAGTAGAATAATATTCAATATGGCGACCGACTATCGCCTCTTCACTTGGCCGAGATAAACGGAATCGCAGATAATCGATATCAAAAATCAATTCGAATGGAACTAAGTATGAGAATAGATAGAATGCCAAACGATTGGTTCTTTCTCGTTCATCGTCAGCCAAGGTTACATACTTATATGAACTATCACCAACGACTGTCGTTGGTATACCAGCGAAAATCCCTTCTAATCCCACACTAGAATTAATCGTTAAAATCTCGCGACAACGCTGAACAAAAGACAGGCTGGTCGGCGAAGTGTCGATTTCGTAGTCCCCTTCCTTGAGCTGGAACTTACTACCAGGATGAGTGCGAATTAATAATTTTTTCTTTGGATAACGTGTACGCGCATATGAAAGCAACGTCAGATTAGTGAATTCCTCGCCATAAGCAACAAGATTTGAATCATCCTCAACCTGTAATGCGATGCCCAGATCGGCATCACACTGCTGCTCATGAGTATACGGCACACGTAGGAAATAACGATGCAACTCCTCTATGGAAAGATCGACCTGGCACTGTTCCTGAACCGCCAAATAGCGTTTCTCTGCTTCTGTGTGACCGTTGACACCTGAGAAATCCAAATACCCTGTACTATAATAAGAGGGCATTCTCAACGGCCCCACTTCAAAGTGCATAACAGGAATAGACAAAGACTCGGCAACGGCCTCCAGAGAAGGGCAATTGCAGATTGACAATATTCCCTCTATTTTTCCAGGCTCGTAGCCCTGCAGGTGGTTTAGCAACTCAGCTTCAAGCTCGGGGATTCGCTGGGTCAGCATTTTCTTGAACGCCAACATCGGATTGTGGTTTGAAGAGTCTAATAAACTCTCAAATACACTATCTCTCAAATGGCAATAATCATGGCTGGCCAATAACTCGTCAGACGGAATGCTGTAACCCAAATTATTCATTGTAGGTACATCAAATTCCCATCGTTCTGACTGACGCCACTCTTCCGGAGACAACAAGTAATCATTACCGGCGATAAAAAGTGAACGTTCCTGCAATGAGTTAAGCAGGCGATAAAATATCCATAAATAGGGCGCTTTCACTCCCCTAAACGGATATGGCGGTAAGAATACAGCAATCATTGCTCTAATTACTCCTCGCTTAAAACGCTGAGAGGGGCATAAACAACTCCCCCGAGTTCACGAGAGGACCAAAATTTCAATCTCATCATTGGTCTGCGTTGATCCAACTCTTCTCGCTCGCCGCCTTGCAGGGATGCCAAGCCGCAATGAACCAGATAATCTCCTGAGTTAATTGGTAATTTAAC
This sequence comes from Serratia sp. BFP-2025, assembly GCF_050880365.1. NCBI lineage: Bacteria > Pseudomonadati > Pseudomonadota > Gammaproteobacteria > Enterobacterales > Yersiniaceae > Serratia > Serratia sp. BFP-2025. The sequence goes on from NZ_JBPAFV010000001.1 coordinate 2,491,317, forward strand.
CTTATAAATCACATGCTGCTCACCAGCCTTGAGGATTAAAGGTTTACCCGCTCCAATGTTGCTGTCACCCCAAATATCCCCACCCTGCGCTTTAGAAATGGAAATGCCCAAAGCCACATCTCGAATCTCTTCTGAAGCAAGGATGGTAAAATCTAAGGTCAGTTCATCACCAGAACGTACCAAAGGCTTATCAGAGAGCGAAGTACCATCCGATTTTATCACTTCGAGATTTTGAATAATCGCTCGAGCACTGCCAAATCGCTTTTCTCCTACTTCGGCATTCAGCTGCCCCTGTTGCAAACTCTGTAAGTCAGATTGATTCATCACAACAGACGAGGAGATCTTGCCCGTATTCTCTCGTTTCACGGCTTGCGACAACAGCATTCCTTTCTCATAAGCCAGAACAGCAGCCAGCACATCATAGGTGTCGCCTACTAACTCCCCATTGTTCATAACCAAACAACGGTCAGCGTATTCCAGAATACTACCGGTAGAGTGAGTCACCATGATAATAGTGACGCCCTTAGCACGAAGGGCCTCCATGCGTTTATAGCATTTATATTGAAAACCGATATCGCCTACGGCTAACGCCTCGTCCACGATAAGAATTTCAGGTTCGACACAGGCTTGGACAGCAAAAGCCAGGCGAATGTACATTCCGCTTGAGTATGTTTTAACGGGTTGATCTATAAATTCGCCAATATCTGCAAAGTCCGTAATTTCCTGGAAACGCTCATCGATCTGTTCACGGGAAAAACCTAGAACAGAACCATTAAGGTAGACATTATCGCGCCCCGTAAACTCAGGATTGAACCCTGCACCTAACTCAAGTAGGGCCGCAATACGGCCATTGACTTGTATTTCTCCCTGAGTTGGCGTCAGCGTTCCGCATATCATCTGTAATAACGTTGACTTACCTGCACCATTTCGCCCGATAATACCTACGGTCTCACCTTTCTTAATAGAGAATGAGACATCGCGAAGTGCCCAAAACTCGCGGAAATAGCGGCGAGACTCACGTCGCACTACACGTTGTAACCTTGGAGCAAAAAACTGTTTTAAACGATCTCGCGGGCGATCATAAATCTGATAACATTTGCTCAATGCAGTCACTTGGATCGCGATTTCATTAGAGGACATCAGCAAACCCCTTTCTGGTTTTCTGGAAGAATACAAAACCGAACCATGCAACCAATGATGCCGCCAGGGTGTAAACAGCCAAACCTTGCCATTCCGGCAAACGCCCCCAAATTAAGACATTCCGTGATTGCTCAATAATAAATGTTAAGGGATTAAGCATTATCCAAATGCGATATTTTTCCGGTAAGGACGTGATAGGGAAAAAGACTGGTGACAAAAACATCATAACCGTCGTGATAATTACAGTCGTCTGCCCAACATCGCGTATAAAAACACCAAGGGATGCCAATATCCACGCCAATCCAAGGCAAAAAACGACCAGCGGCAAGAAAACTAACGGTATAAAAACGACGGTCCAGTGCAGAAAGCCGTTAAACAAAAAGAATGCACATAGCAGAACGACCAAGCTGATCAGAGTATGGAACAACGCAGCGCATAACCCAATCACAGGCAACGTTTCCAAAGGAAAAACCACTTTCTTCACATAGTTGGTATTCCCCAGGATAATCTGCGGTGCCCGATTAACCACCTCGGCAAAAAAACCATGCACAATCATACCAACAAAGAGGATCACGGCAAACTGCGTACGGCTTTCATCTCCACCGACGGACCAACGGGCTTTAAAAACAACTGAAAAAACAAATGTATAGACCGTCAACATAAACAGAGGATTGAGAAACGACCATGCTAGTCCCATCGTGGAACCTTTGTATCGCCCAACAACCTCACGTTTTGTCATTTGCAAGATCAGCGATTTGAATCCCCAAATGTTACGGATCAGAGCCAGGGGTGACAGGGGTTGCGATTTATGAGGGTTACTCATTGCCCCACCCCGCTGCCATACCAACACTTTGCGCTTCGAAATTGCATCCAGTCATAACAAACATAATCAATACCTTAGATGTAATTGAACTCATAAAACGTAGACCTCATCTTCAACCATATTACCGCTTGATTTCAGGAGAAGTCATGGGAATCGTCTTCAAACAGCCAGCATTCACCTTGGATCTTTGTGGGTCGTGCCACCATCCCCATTTATTGAAATATGAGACAACTGATTTCATGTGATAAATGAACAAATTAAGGTTTTTATAAGAACCTTTACCAAAAACATGGATGATCGTAGCGCCAGGGAAGTAGACAATATCGCTCATTGACAAAGCCCGGCGGCACAAATCCACATCTTCTAAATACATAAAATACCGTTCATCAAATCCCCCCAAGTTCGCTAACAAAGTGGATTCAACCAGCATAAAACAACCAGAAACAGAAGGAACTGCGAAGGATTTAGTATAATCAGCACGCTGGATTTCATAAGTGACATCCAGTTTTGCTCCCCATTTAGGGAAAAAACGCCGAAGAAACAAATTTGCAGGTGTAGGCAGCAAGCGGCAACTGTATTGAAATCGCCCATCGCTATATTGAATGCGAGGGGAAACAAAGCGGTGTTTTTGGTCCCGCGCAAAATTGTAGAGGCTCTCGAGCGCCCCCGAGATAAAACTGATATCTGGATTACAAATCAAAAAATATTCACATTCATTCAGATAACGCTTCATTGCCAGATTATGGCCGTAGCCAAAACCGTTATTGGCTTCCGCACAAATATAACTAATGCGATGATTATCTAGTTTTGCAGCCCATTCGCAACCACCGTTATCAACCAAAACTATTTTTTGAACACATTTTTCGCTAAGTAGAGAAAGTAACGTATCTTCTAGTTGGGCATAGCTATGGTTATACAATACGATTGAAGCAACAATTTGGTATTGTTTTTGTTTTGAAAACATGCCGTATGAAGTTCCTAACCAATAATCATTTAAAAACAGGTGGTTACAATACGCTAATGGCTGATGTTTTATCATTCGTCAATTGGAACGAAAACCGTCACCAAAAAACAAAAACATCAAAGGGGATAAAATTATCCCCTTTGGTTCCATGCAAACCAAGTTCCACTACTGCAACAGTTTGTGGATCACAGCATGTAGCTGCTGGCGCCAAGCGCTAGGTTTAAGATTCAACGCGCAGATCTTATCAGTGTTAAGAACAGAGTATACGGGCCGGGACGCAGGTGTAGGATACTCTTGCGTAGTAATCGGATTCACTCTAACCTGATGTGGGTATAGCCCACTCTCAGTGGCCTGTTGGAAAATTATCTGCGCAAACTCATACCAAGAAACCACAGAATCCCCACAAAAGTGATAGACACCGTATTCACCTGGTTCTTGCAGCATGGCGATAATGACATCAGCGATATCACCGGCATAAGTCGGGCAGCCTAGCTGATCGCTTACCACGCCAAGTTCATCCCTTTGCGTCCCCACGCGCAACATCGTTTTAACAAAGTTATTGCCGTACTCGCTGAATACCCAAGCCGTTCTTATTACAATAGTTTTTGGGTTAGCCTTCAACGCGGCCATCTCACCTTCAAGCTTGGTTTTACCATAAATATTTTGTGGCGAGCAGGGCGCATCTTCGCAGTAAGGCTCCTCCGAACGGCCATCAAAAACATAGTCGGTTGATACATGTACAAAAGGAATATTTCGTGCAGCGGCAGCAGATGCCAGGTAGCCAGGGCCGTATGTATTGATTGCTTTAGCTGCATCTGGTTCAGATTCAGCCTTATCAACGGCAGTGTAAGCAGCGGCGTTCACAATAACATCGGGCCCAAATTCTGTCACCGCTTGCTCAATCGCATCAGAATCACTGATGTCAAGTTGCTTGCTGTCCAGTGCTAGCAGGCTCCAATCGGTAGGAAACCTATCGCTGAAACAGCGCCCCAGTTGCCCCATAGAACCTGTCAAAAGTACACGCATTAAAAAAGCTCTCTAAGTAATTTACCTTGTAGATCCTTTGGCGATAGCAACGGCTCATCGACTGGCCAATCAATGCCAATTTCGGGATCATTCCAAAGCAAGCATGCTTCGCTAGCAGGATCATAGTACTCTGTGCACTTGTATTCGAAATCAGCAATGTCTGAAATCACTAAGAAACCATGTGCAAGACCTGGCGGAACCCAAAGTTGGTGGTGGTTATGTTCCGACAAGTGAACACCAACCCACTTTTTGAACGTCGGCGAATCGCCCCTGATATCCACTACAACATCATAGACCTCTCCACGCACAACTCGGACTAGCTTGCCTTGGGGTTTGGTTCGCTGGAAATGCAAACCACGCAATACTCCTTTAGAAGAACGCGAATGGTTGTCCTGAACAAAATCCACATCGATATCTAACATTGCTTGATAGCGGTTTTTTTGAAACGTTTCGACGAAAAAACCACGATGATCACCGAACACTTTCGGCTCAATCAACTTCACACCTGCGACTGGTGTCTCAATCACTTTCATTAGGTAACCTGCTAACTAATACGCTCACCTCAGAGGCCCAAAGGATGGCCATCTGAACATGCCTCTCCGGCAGTCTATCACTACCCACTCGCCCAGTTTTCGAACAGAAACTAAACGAGAATAAATTATGGATAGTTCAATGAACGCACCGTTGACGAAGGTATCGGAGATTAGCACAATTAATCAAAATATCCGACACTCATCCACAAAAAATAGTCAAAATTTATGTGGTTCATTGAAGGTAAAACCATGGCAATGCATTGTTATTAAACACATTTAAATTGCAACCAACATATAAACGGCCAACTGAGCCCTCGTTGGTTACAATTAATTTACATTATGCCATATTTTGTCATTAACGAACTTCGCTATCAACCGTGCCGATAGCCCTGAGGATTATTCTTCTGCCAATTCCACGCATCACGCATCATGGCATCCAAATCGCGGGTAGCCTTCCACCCCAAATCTTTGAACGCCAATCCTGGAGCGGACCAGCACTCTGCAATGTCCCCCTCTCGCCGTGGTACGATTTGATAAGCCACATTGCGTCCCGAAGCCTTTTCAAACGCGCGTAGCATCTCCAACACCGAATACCCTACCCCAGTCCCCAGATTATAGACCTTAAAGCCCTGGTGTTCATCGATGTGTTCAATTGCCTTGAGGTGACCTTCAGCTAAATCCATGACATGAATATAGTCTCTGACGCCCGTGCCATCCTGAGTCGGATAGTCGTCACCAAAGATTGACAGTTTTTCCAGTTTTCCAATCGCCACCTGAGCAATATAAGGCATCAGATTGTTAGGTATACCATTTGGATCTTCACCGATCATGCCAGATTCGTGCGCACCGACCGGATTGAAGTAACGTAAGGCGGTAATGGAGAATTGCGGTTCTGCTTTAGCAAAGTCTTGCAGAATTTGTTCTACCATCAACTTAGACGTGCCGTAAGGATTCGTTGTACCGCCAACGCGTGACGTCTCAGTCAAAGGAACTTCTTCTGGAGTACCGTACACCGTGGCAGAAGAACTAAAGATAAACTTATGGACCCCCGCACGACGCATCTCCTCCAACAATATCAACGTGCCAGTGACATTGTTCTGATAATACTCTAGCGGCTTGCGCGTCGACTCTCCGACAGCCTTTAGCCCAGCAAAATGGATCACGGCCGAGATGTCGTGAGCCTCAAAGATATGATGCAGACACTCAGCATCCAAGATATCACCTTGGTAGAACTGAGCACTTCTGCCCGCGAGTTTCTCAACACGACGCAGAGACTCATCAGAAGAGTTCGATAAATTATCTAACACCACAACATTTTCGCCGTGTTCCAACAAAGCCAGAACAGTGTGAGAACCGATGTAGCCGGCGCCACCGGTGACTAAAACCGCCATAAAAACTCCTTACTCGCGCCCCTGGCGCTAAAGATGAACCGTCTTCTTTAAGCAATCAATTGATTCTAAATGAAACTTGGACTCACGCACGCCTTTTCAATCATAATTGACCATCTATTTGTCCCCAGAGTTCCCTTGGTGCACTTGGTTTTGGCTGGTAAGTAAACAGTCCGCAAGTACACCTGTTTTAGTTCCACGCACTTTTTGAGGTTTCCGGGGGTTCAGCCATCAGCCGGCACTCTTCCGGTGTCAGGTTATTCAGGGATTCATGGGGGCACTCGCCGCTATATTCAGCCTGCCAGCACTCTGTAATTTCCCGTGCTTCATTCAGTGTTCTGAACAGATAAAAATCCAGTATTTCTGTTCTGTATGTTCGGTTGAACCGTTCGATAAAGGCATTCTGCGTTGGCTTGCCGGGCCTGATAAATTCCAGCATCACTCCATGCTCTTCTGCCCATTGTGCCAGCGTCGGCAAGACCAGCTCCGAGCGAGCTTCAGCGGATATCCGCGGTTTACCACGATCCTCTCCAGCACTCTCACGACCCGCGGCGCCGGAATATTCAGGTCAATTTCGATCGCCAATGCTTCGCGGTTAAAATCATCCACCACGTTGAAAGTCCGGAAGCGTCTGCCGCACACCAGCGCATCGTGCATAAAATCGATGGACCAGCTCTGGTCCATCGCCTCTGGCGTCGCCAGTGGAACAGGATTATGCACCGGCAGGCGCTGTTTTCTCTTATGGCGAAAATTCAGTTTCAGCAGGCAGTAAATCCGGTGAACGCGCTTATGGTTCCAACTGTTTGTTGCCTTGCCTGCGCAGCACCTGAAAAAGCGTTTTAAATCCGTATCGCGGATAGCGTTCAGCCGCCACGGTCAGTGCCATAATGACAGGCCCATCACGTCGCGTATCCGGCTGATAACGAAATACCGTCCTGCTCAGCGACAATATCCTGCATGCCTAACGTAAGCTCATGGCAAACTGCGCGGTCAGATAGCTGACCAGCTCACGCTTTATCGCTGGTTTTAAAGCTTTTTTTCAATAACGTCTTTCAGTGTACGGCTCTCGAGACTCAGGTCCGCAAACATCTGTTTCAGCCGACGGTTTTCATCCTCCAGATCTTTCATCTTTTGATATCGGAGGCTTACATACCTCCAAACTTCGCTTTCCAGTTGTAATACGAGGCCTCAGAGACCCCGGCCTTGCGGCAGACATCCTTAACGGTAAGTCCGGCCTCGACGGACTTCAGAACAGCAATGATCTGGTGTTCGGTGAATCGGGCTTTACGCACGGTGATCTCCTCAGAGGACATAATCAGTATGTCGGAAGATCTCTAAAAGTGAATGGCCCGCTTTACCGGGATGCTTACAGAAGCACCGGTCGATAACATAAGGTATTAACGCAAAAAAGAGCAGCGTAGTGCTGCTCTTTCAGATTAATGCTCATAGTGAATATGTTGTTAGCGACTGCGGGCGAAATACTGCGCCACACGCAATACATCCTTCTCGTCCAGCGTACCGGAATCGCTCAGCAGGGTAATCCAGGACTTGATGTAGGTGTACTTGGCAGAAGCCAGATCGCGCTGGGCGCTATAGAGCTGCTGTTCGGCGTTGAGCACATCGACGTTGACGCGCTGCCCCGCCAATACGCTCTGCCGGGTCGCCGTCACCTGGGTAGTCGCCGACTTCACCGCCAGCTCGTAGGCCGCCAGCTTGGCACGGCTGCTGATGCACAGATTGAACTGCTTGCGCAGATCGTTCAGCGTCGACCCCACTTGCGTATCCATCTCGGCCATCGCCTGGCCGTAACGTGCCGCCGCCTGCCGCGTTGAGGCCGCCACGCCGCCGCCGGAGTAAATCGGCAGACTCACCTGTACCCCGATGCTGTCGGTGCGGTATTTCTGGTTAACCGTGTTGTCGCTGCTGGAATCGTTCTCCGAATGCGAAGCATAGAGTTGCACGTTCGGCATAAAGCCGGCGCGGTTTCTCTCTACCTCGTATTTCGCCGCATCGACGCCGTGTCGCGACGCGGCCAGTATCGGGTTATTCTCCAGAGCTATCTTTTGCCACTCGTCGAACTTCGACGGGATCAGCGGTGCCACCTGGAATTTGCCCGGCCGCAAGGCCTGCAGCTCATCCAGTTGATTCAGCGGTACCCCGATGATCACTTCCAACTCACGCTGCGCGGCATCCAACGCATCGCGCGCTTCGATCACCTGCGCTTCAGCCAGGCTGTAGCGCGCCTGCGTTTCGGAAACGTCGGTCAGCGTCCCCTCACCCGCGCTCATCAGCCGGTCGTTCAACGCCAACTGCTCTTTATAAGCCGCCTTTTGCGCCTCGGCCAAGGCAATCTGATCTTTGGAATAGGCCACTTCGACATAGGCATTGACCACCCTCACTGCCAGATCGAGCAGTTTGCCGCGATAGCGTTCGTCCGACATCAGCGTCTGCGCCACGCCGCCTTTATAGCGCGCATAGGCTTCGTAATCGAACAACGGCTGCGTCAACGTCACCGAGCTGGAATAGCTGCGGTACTGCTGACGCCGCGTCGCTTCAGTAATGTTGCCAAAGAAGTCGCTCTGCGGGTACTTCTGCGTTTGCCAGTTGCGCGGCGAATTCTGGTAGTTCAGCGATACCTTCGGCAGCAACCCCGCCCTGCCGATATTTTCGTTTTCATCTCCCGCTTCTTTCTCTTTTATAGCCGCCCGGAAGGTCGGGTCCTTTTCTAATGCCAGCGAATATGCGTCTAAAATCCCTATCGAATAAACCGGCGCAGACATCGCAAACAATAGGGTGCCGATAACCAGACCGGCAGCCTGTCGTTTTGATTGAATCAAAATTATTCCTCGGTTAATGAAGTATGAGCGCGATCCAAAATAGGTTTAAACAGATAGCTCAGCAGCGAGCGCGACCCCGTTTTCACGAACACCTCCACCGGCATCCCCGGCTTGATGTCCTCACCGCTGAGCATTTTCATGCCCTCCGGCGAGACCGTGACCTGCATCTGGTAGTAAGGTTCGCCATTGGTTTTGTCGACCAGACGGTCGGCGGAAACCAAGGTGACCGTTCCCGGAATTTTCGGGGTTTTATTTTGGTTGAAGGCGGTAAACATCAGATCCACCGGCAACCCGTTGTACACCTTGTCGATCAGGTCGACTTTCAGACGAGAATCCACCACCAATGTCGCCTGACTGGGTACCACGTCCATCAGGTGGTCACCCGCTCCCACGACGCCCCCCTGAGTGAAGATATTCAATCCGACCACGGTGCCGTCCACCGGTGAGGTGATGGCGGTGTTGCCCAGATCGAAATCGGCCATTTGCAGTTTGTTGCGGAACTCGCTGGCGTCCATTTGGGTTTGCGCCAGCTGCGTTCTGACCTCGCGCTGATAGTCGGCGAAACGCTGATCGATACGCTGTTGAGATTCCTGCAGCTGCTTTTGCAATTGGCCAATTCGCCCGACGGTTTCATCGATGCTGCTGTTCACCTCGGCGAACTGGCGCTGAATTTCCAGGTAGCGGTTACGCGGCAGGTAACCGTCCGCCGCCAGTTGTTTCATGCTGTTCATCTGCTCACGCAGGCTGGAGAGTTGGATCTGTTTGTTGGCGCGCGAATCCTGCAGACCTTTCAACTGGAAACGGATCCCGTCCATCGACTGCTTGTAACCGTCGATTTCACTCTGCAGCCCTTGGCGGCGGGAGGCGAACAGCTGCGTCTGCAGCGCGATGATCTCCGCGACGCGCGGCTGATCCTTGATCTTGGTGAAGATGGGGGAAAAAGTGACCGTGCTCAGACCATCCCGTTCAGCGAGCAAACGCCCTTCGGTCGCCAGCGTGGTGTAGTACTGATCGCGCAGAGAATCGACCTGCGCCTGCGCCTGCACCTGGCTCAACTGCACCAGGACTTCGCCGGCTTTCACCTTATCGCCGTCTTTCACCACGATATTTTTGATGATGCCACTGGCCGGCGCCTGCACCGTTTTACGGTTGCCGGAAACGGTTACCGATCCCGGCGAAGCGACCCCTTTATCCAGAGGCGCAAACGCCGCCCAGGCTAAGAAGCCGAACACGCCCACTCCCAGCGCCAACCACCCGAGGCGGGTATAACGACGCTCATCCAGCGGGATCTGTTCTGAGTACGAGTCATTCGGCTCGCCAATATGCGTAGACATACCAACTCCTTTGACTGTCGGCGACGCAACGGCGCCGCCAGACAAGTTCACGGCTTAATTAATTTGAGTTTTAGGAATATCGCCTTCATCCGGCTCGGAGTTCACCGCGCGCACCGCCTGCGGAGGCACCTGCGCTTTTTGCGCATTCGCCAACGCCTGCAGTACTTGCTGCGTAGGGCCAAACGCATTGACGTTCCCGTTAACCAACAGCAACAGCTTATTGGTCATCGCCAGTAGATTGGTACGGTGAGTAATCAGAATCACCGTCTTATTCCGCTGTTTAAGGAACGTAATGGCCTGGTTCAACGCCCGCTCGCCGGCATCGTCCAGATTGGAGTTGGGTTCATCCAGCACGATAAGAGAAGGATCGCCATACAGCGCGCGCGCCAAACCGATACGCTGTTTCTGACCACCGGAAAGCCCGGCGCCACCGCTGCCGATCACCGAATCATAGCCATTAGGGAAGCGCAGAATCAGCTCATGCACCCCAGCCAACTTGGCGGCCTCGATCACTTTCTCCGAGTCCAGTTCGTTGAAGCGGGCGATGTTCTCTGCGATGCTGCCGGCGAACAGTTCAATATCTTGCGGCAGATAACCGATGAAAGGCCCCAGTTCGTCCTTGTTCCACTGATAGATATCGGCGTTGTCGAGCCGCACAATGCCTTCGCTGACTGGCCAGATACCGACCAACAGGCGCGCCAGCGTTGACTTGCCGGAGGCGCTTGGCCCAATAATCCCCAGCACGTCTCCCGGCTGAATGGCAAAGCTGACGTTATGCAACACCGCACTTCCCTTCGAACCGGGCGGCGTGGCGGTCACCCCTTCAACGGAGATCACCCCTTCCGGACGCGGCAACGACATGCCGGTACCGCGCGGAGGATGCTGCTCCAGCAAGCGCACCAGGCGCTGGTATGCCAGCTTGGCGGAACTCCAACTTTTCCAAACGTTGATCACCTGCTCGATCGGCGCCAGCGTGCGCCCCATCAAAATCGAACCGGCGATCATCATGCCCGGCGTGATGTGCCCATCGATCGCCAGCCAGCCCCCAAGCCCCAAAACCAACGACTGGAGCGACAGACGCACAAACTTGGTGATCGACGTCACCCGCGACGCCCGCTCGCTGGCGATGCGTTGGCTGTTCAGGAAGCGCTGATGCAGACCGAACCAGCGTCCTTTCAGATTAGGCAACATGCCCAGCGCTTCGATCACTTCGGCATTGCGCAGGTTGGTGCTGGCCAGACTGCTCGACATAATAGAAAGGCGGCTGGCATCCGCCAACGGCTTCTTCGACACCACTTCGTTGATCACCGCCAGGGCGATCAACAGCAAGGAACCCACCAGGGCGAACAACCCCAGCCAAGGGTTAAACAGGAAAATCACCAGCAGATAGATCGGGAACCAGGGCGCATCGAAGAAGGCAAATAGCGCGCTTCCGGTCAAAAACTGGCGCACGTTGGTCAGATCGCTCAACATCTGGCCGGCATCGGAAGAGCCGTTCTTTAGATTCGCCTCGTAAGCCGCCGTATAGATGCGCGTATTGAGGCGCATATCCAGCTGGCTGCCGATGCGGATCACCACCATGCTGCGCACGTATTCAAGCAAGGACATCATGCCAAACATACCCAGCATGATCAGCGTCAGCATTAACAGCGTGATTTCATTACGCGAAGGGAGCACCCGGTCATAAACCTGGAGCATGTAAATGGAAGGAACCAGCATTAACAGGTTAATAAACGCCGTGAAAATACCAACGGTCCAGAAGACTTTACTGCGCGTCCGTATAACATCCGCAATTTCGTTGCGCGGGATAAATTGATTCACGTTCTGCCCTTACATCATGTGCACTGTCAGTCCAATCCGCATTGACCCCTCCCCTAAAGAAATTCCTAAAAAAGAATTTACCCCGGGAAGACTCACCCCAAAAAAATGCCCGAGACTGCAGATACTTTCGTTAACTATAGGTTGAGAAAGTGAAAATCGGCAAGGTTGGCCATAAAAAAAAAGACGGTCAAAAAGATGAAATAAACCATGACAAAACAATGAGATACAGGAGATCAAAAATAAGAGAGGAAGATAACGAAATGGAATAACTTAGAGAGGATGATGCCGCTCACAAAATTAAACATGCGGGGGGTTACGCCCCCGCATTATTTAATCCCCAATAGTCCCATGGGGAATTATTGGTTATTGCAACTTTACCCTTAGGCGTAGTGCAGAGTATCCACCAATTGCTGGTGGTTCTGGCCAGTCAGGTAAATAACCGTGTCGTTGGCATCCAGCGTGTGGTTATTGTTGTTATCAATAATCACATAGGAGTCAGCATTGTTACCGGTACCGCTGAACACCACCGAAGCCACGCCCACCTTCGCCGTCAGCGAGTTTGGATTGCTCAGGCCCAGGATGCCGCCCAACAGGCCGACAACGCCGGTGGTCAGACCGCCAACCAACGAGCCCAACAGTGCATCCAACGTATCTGAAGCGCGAGTACCGTAATCCGCCACCGCAGTACCGGTATTGGACAGGGTCAGCCCGGAAGCAGCATCAACGATCTTGTCCTTCGCGGTGCTAAAGTCGGTGATGGTGACCCCCGCCTGCGTGTTACTGGATTTCAGATCGTAGATATTCGCCCCGGCACCGCCGGTCAACGTGGTGTTGCCCAGTACGTTGAAGCTGTCGGCTGTCGACGTCCCTTCAACCGTCAGTTGATAACCGTTCAGGCCCAAGGTGTTCAACAACGGGGTCAGCAACGCGGTGGTAACCGCGCTCAATGGCAAGGCGTTCAACAGCTGCACGATGATACCGTCACCAGTACCCGCATGGCTTGAATCCAGGTTCAAACCGCCGGTATTGGTCGAAGCGTTAACATCACGCACGTTACTGAAACCGCTGCCCAGCGTCAGATTCAACGCATGATCGCCAGTCACATTAACAGTCTGAACCTGCGCATTGGTACCGGCCAGAGACAGAATGTTGTTAAACGAACCTGTACCGCCGGAAGCCACGTTCACCGTTGTCAGCGCAGTGCCCAGCAGGGCGCTGCTGCTGCTGTTCAGGCTGATGGCGCCGGCATTCACGTTGGCCGAACTCACCGCATCGAAGTTGATGTTGAAGTGATCGGTGGCGTTCTGCACGAAGGTGAAGTTCAGCGTACTGGCGGAGGTCGCGTCCCCTTTCACTTCCAGCTGCGCGGCGTTACCGCCGGCGGCGTTGATGACGTTGACGTTAGCCAGCCCGGAAATCACGAAACCTTGCGCCCCCAGGTTGGTCGCCGCCGCGTTTTGGGTGACCGTACCGCCGGTAGTGCCTTCCACCGTGGACGTGCCGTTGGTCAGGCCGAAGTCGAAGGTGTTGGTTGGCGTAGTGACGGTAGTGGTAGTCGGCGAACCAATCAGCGGTGTCGTAATCAGCGTACCGACAGACTTACCGATGTAGCCGGTCAGATCAATCTGCTCGAAGTTCGAGAAGTTGTTGGCGTTGCTGGTCACCGTACTGGTACGCACGCCCAGGGCGTTCTGGTTGGTTACTACGGTCTTGGTGATGAAGTTGGCAGAGATAGAATCGGTGCCGGTACCGCCGTCTGCCTTGACGGTATTGGCAACGGTGTTCGCCCCGCCGGCAACCCCATTACCCGCCCAGTGCAGGCTGTCGTTGCCGGCGCCGAGGTTAAACTGTGCGGTACCGGTCGCGATGTTAGCCGCCGAAGTAACAACCACGTTATCTGCACCCGAACTGGCGTTCAGAATCACATTGCCGTTGTTAACGGTGACAGCAACCCCTGGGTTGACGCCGTTGTCAGACAGGTTGACCGTTGCAGCGCTGGTGCCGTTAATGGTCAGGTTAGCCAGATGATCGGCGAACTTCAGGTTGACCAGGCTGGCAGCATTGGCGTTCAGTTGAACATTCGTCAGTACTGCGGTTTCGGCGTTGCTAATTTGGTGGGAAGCGCCAGTGTTGACAGTTCCTGTCGCGTTGCCGCCAGCAGCCGTTGCAGTCAGAGATGCAGCGGTTTTATACAGCAGGCTAGTACCGATGTCATATTCGAAGCCATGCTGCTGAGTTACAGTAGTGGCGTCAGTGGCAGTTGAGTTGCGCAGGTCATTAATGATCGCAGTCGTAATCGCGCCTTTGTCGGTTAACCCGCTATACAGTGCAATTTGCGCTGGTGTAGCAGCAACACCGTGAACGCCAGTATATACGTGCTGAATGAAGTCAGTGCCGGTCAATTGAGCACCTTTCTTCTGGAACTCAACAGAGGTCAACAGTTTTGTGGTCAGTGAAGTAAAAGTGTTACCGTGCTTACCCAGATAATTGCTCCAGTCGTCCAAGCCTTGCGCATCAACATCACGTTGAGGTACAGCAAGATAGATGGAAGCAACCTGTTCACGAGCAGCCAAACCAGCCAGTTGGCCGGCACCATCAGGCTGAGTTTCATTCAGGAAGAATTGCTGCGCCGTAGTATCACCGGAACCTACGGTGCCGCGCAATCCAGTAATGATACTGACTAGCACATCACCTTTAGTGCCGCCCCCGCTAAGAATTGCACTCAGAGCGGAGAACTCACTGTTACTTGGCGCTCGTTCGTAGGCTTCATTAAACACCTTATTGATAAAATCTGTGTTTGATAACGAATTGAGCGCTGCTCGGTCGGTAACAAATTTATTGGCTACTTGCGAGAAGGATTGCGCAGACGTATTTATCTGAGTAGCCAGTGTAATAACCGTACTGGTGACAGGATCAATGCCGGCCAGATAATAGAGTGCCAATGCATCCGACACGCCAGGACCGGACCCAGCTGCGCTGGTACCCGGGAATAGCACATTATTGAGTTGCGCATCGAAGTTGCTCTGGGACGCCAGCGTTCCGCTATCAAAACCACTGTAATTCAGCAAAGAGTTAACGGCGTTTGATATGGCATCATTCAAGGTGCTCCCAGCAAGAATCGCCTGTAGCTGCGCGGTCGTCGGTGAGCTACCATAAGCTGCTGTGTAGATACTCTGTAAAATTTCAACGTCTGTTTTTGATGCATAGAGTGCCTGTCCAGCACTGGAGGATAAAAGACTGGAGATGTATGCTTGAGCGGTAGTTTGCCCTTTCTCTATTTGATTACCAACAGTGTCAAACACGCTTGGCGATGCATTTTGTCCAAGCACAGCTAAAAGAAGCGCTGCCGCCTCTTTCTGGTACACTAGAGAAGCCATAATCGTATCCTTAAAAAATAAAATGGTTTTAGCTAGGCAAAATCAAAACCCGATTTAAAACCTGGCGTTAGCGATAAATTGTAACCGCATAATTGAATAACGTGCGAAAACCCCCTTACTTCGCATATAAAGAAAAGTTCAAAAACACGATACTGTCAAGTGAATAGGAATTTTATTAGAAAAACAAAAAGCCAATAAGAACAAAGAATTAGCAAGGAATCAAAAGATATAAATAAAAAAAATTAACGTTAGGGTGCAAACAATTCGCATTTCAACATCTAAAGTTTATTAATACTAAGCCATAATTAGAATATAGAGCACATCCGATTATCAACAGATATATCAGTCAATCCGATACTACTTAGACAGCAGTTCAAACTCAGTAACTCGATAAAACACAAGGAGTTATAAGCCATCAGATAGGAAGACCCTAAAGCCTCCAAAAAACTTTATCACGAGGAGAAAATTTATTTTAATGCTTTAAAACTCGTGGAGCTACAAACCAAGAGATAGTGAATAAAATTTTAAATAAGCCATATGAATAAAATTCATCATATCGAAAAGTAAAAATCAAGAAGGGATATAGAGAAAAGAATAGGATAGGATAGGATAGGATAGGATAGGATAGGATAGGATAGGATAGGGGAATAAAGATCATAGAAAGGAGGACGCAACGCTTTATATTCAACGTTGCGTCAAATGCACTCAAGCAAAACGACAGCATGATTAAGAGCCAGCTTTGACTGAAAAACTTTTAAAGCTGGCCTTCTTCAAGCATAGATAAAATGAAAAGAAATTGATTAGTAAGCACCATCTCGCTTCAAAACTACACCTATAGTCTTAAAAAGAATAGCAATATCATTCCATAATGCCCAATTTTTCACATACCAAGCATCGAAATATACCCTCGTATCATAATCAATATCATTACGTCCGCTAACCTGCCAAAGCCCTGTCATACCAGGCTTTGCCATTAAGTAATAATCTACGTCACCAGCGTAGCGTTCAAGCTCCGCTTCAATAACCGGCCGTGGGCCAACTAAACTCATTTCTCCCTTTAACACATTCCACAACTGCGGTAATTCATCCAAGCTTGTCTTCCTAATAAAATGACCTATTTTTGTAATTCTAGGATCATTTTTTAATTTAAAATCTTTATCCCATTCTGCGCGAGCATCGGCATCATTTTCCAAGAGATTTTTCAAAACCTCCTGAGAATTTACGACCATTGATCTAAACTTCAAGCATTTAAATTTAACGCCATATTGTCCAATACGTTCATGCCCATAAATAGCCTTCCCACCATCTCGAGATACTTTATAAGCAAGAAAAATTAAAACCGGTGACAATGCGAGAATAATAGAAAATGAACCAACTATATCAAAGAGGCGCTTAACGATTCTTGATGAGCGTTTAGCAAGGTTATTATTAACACGCAAAATCATAACTTCATGGCTAAAAATAAATGACATATCTGTCCCATATAATGGGACACCTCTCAACGTAGGAATAACCGAGACAGATCGACAATTGTGTTTAACAAGATTCTTCAACCACCAGTCACGAAGCGTATTTTGCTCATATTCAAGTGCCACAATAAACTGCGTATTTTCAACATCAGCAATCTCCCACAACCTTTCTTCCGTTTCAATTACAGGAACATTTACTGCGATATTATTGTTTGAGACATCAGTACAATAAAAAGCAGTCACATCAAATCCAAGTACCTCTTCACTTTGCAATGCTGCATAAGCCTCCATGGCATTCTTTCCAGAGCCTATAATGATAGTATTCTTTTTCCATAAATTAAGCTTATTCAACAAGTGCTTAGTTATGATTCGACCTAATGGAACAAGGAAGATAATCAGTAGCCAGGTAGACATCCAGATATAACGCGAGAAATTCCACTTAGAGAAAGCAACTAATGAAAGATCTAAAACTGCAAAGATAAGCAACGTACGAACAGTTTCTTTCAATTCAAACCAAAAAGGTTTTCTGTAGGTATAATGCCGTAATCTAGTCAGGAACCAAAAAATACAAATCAGAGAGAGAATAAAATGTACCAGGACTCTAACGCCATATCCATCAGATAAAAGATAAATACCTGGATCATCTAAAAATCTATAGATAAGAAAGTAAGAGATATATATTGAAACATTAAAAAAAATCAAATCAGATAAAATTAATGCAAACTTAGAAATAAAACCTTTAACATTCCCATGGCTATTTGACATTGGGTTTTCCATCCATAACTAATTTGAAAAACAATCTTATTCGCTATTAATAAGAATCTTTAACCAAAACCATTAGTAAACAATCATTTTATTTTCATTAAATAATAGCCACTTTTCGCTGACATACTCACTAAACTCTTTATCAAACCTTTCAGAAGAAAACTTCAGCGCATTATTACAACAATCGGAAGGTAGAATTTTGTCTTGGACTTTTTCAAAGCGATGAACACTCTCGATTAATGATTTAACATCTTGTCGTTCAAAGAATAGCCCTGTTGCCTTTCCGACACCATAAGGTCTAACTGTTTCCAGTGCGCCCCCTCTCCCGAACGCGATAACAGGAGTTCCGCAACCCTGAGCCTCAACGGGAACAATTCCAAAATCCTCTTCTGCAGCAAATATAAATGCCTTTGCATGTGACATATAGTCAATAAGTTCAGACTTATCTTTATAGCCTAATATATGAACATTAGAAGACGCCTTCATCTTAATCTTTTTGATTTCAGGGCCGTCACCAATGACAATTAGTTTTTTAGTTGGCATTAACGAGAAAGCATCTACAATTAAATCTATTCGTTTATAAGGTACAAGTCTAGAGGCCGTCATATAATAATCGTCTTTTGACTCTCTATAAACAAATTGAGAGCTATCAACTGGCGGATAAATTACGTCAGCATCTCGACCATATACTTTCTTTATCCTCCTAGCGATGAAGTGTGAATTAGCAATAAAAAAATCCACTCCATTAGAGGTACGGCAATCCCAGAGTCTCATTTTATGCAAGAACCATTTAATCAATAATCCCCGCAACCCAGAATCATAGCCGGACTCTTTTAGATACTGATGTTGCAAGTCCCATGCATAGCGCATTGGTGAATGAACATAGCTGATATGCAATTGATCAGGTCCAGATAAAACACCTTTAGAAACAGCATGGCTGCTCGATATGATAATATCGTGCTCCTTCATATTTAGCTGTTCAACCGCATAAGGCATTAATGGAAGGTATGATTGATAGAGTTTCTTTGCGAAAGGCAACTGTTGTATAAATGTAGTTTTCGCAGTCTTACCAAATAATTCAGCACGATCTCGATCATTTAAAAAATCAACTACAGCGTAAAGAGTTGATGTAGGGAAAGCATTAAGAACCTGTTTAATGACACTTTCTGAACCAGCATATGTAACCAACCAATCTGCTACAACACCAATATTAACATTGCTATATAACATTGCTGACCTCTAGGGATATTTTCATTTCTAAAAACACCCCATATAAGTCTATAGGGAAGAAAAGCGTGTAATTAATCAAATTATGCCATCCAAAAGAGAGTTTAACTTTTCTGCAGATTTACTCCAAGAAAATCTTTTTGCGTTCTCTCTACCACTTGCAACTAGTTCTGTTCTTAAATTTGTATCCAGCATTAACAGTTCCATAGCAGAATATAGCTCTGAGCTACTCTCCGGAGAGAAAAAAAAAGCACTGTCTTGTAACACCTCAGGCATAGAGGCTGCATTGGAAGAAATTACTGGGCAGCTACAGGCCTGTGCCTCAATAGGTGGAATACCGAATCCTTCATAGAGAGATGGAAACACAAACGCAACTGCATTTTTATATAATTCCGACAAAGAATTATCATCGACGCGTCCCAAAAACTTCACGCGGCTTGCATTCAACTCGTCAAATTTGTCGCTGTCTAACGAGAGATGGGCATGGTTTCTATCACCAACGACTCTCAGCTCAACATCGTATTTTTTCGAGAAGACTAAAAATACATCAATTAAAAAACTTAAGTTTTTATGGTAAAGAGGCGACGATAATGCAAGAAAGTACCTTACTTCTGATTTAGAATCAATTTCGTTATTGTGAATAAAGTTTTTAGACACAGCATTATAAACAACATCCACATCTTGGTCATTACATGAGAAATTATGAATCAATTCATTCTTGGAAAAATTGCTCACTGTCACAATTTTCTTGCAAAAACGAATCAAAAAAGGGGTCATGAAATTATAGATTCCGCGAAATTGCCATGTATAACTTTGTGGAAACCGCTTGTAAGTAATATCATGAAGTGTAATAACTTTATTTTTATAAAAAACCGGCGCTAGATTACAGAGATTCACAAGTAAAGGACTTCCTAGCGTCAGCAGGTAACGCGGTAGATCATACTGTTCCCACAGATAACCAGTATTGCTACCTATAATTCTGATAGTGGCAGACTCAGGAAACTCCCCAAAAACAATATTCCTTGGAACAAGAAAAATGATATCATCTCTGAGCAACATCAACGCTAAAGAGATCTCTTTGGCGTAGCGCTGAACTCCAGTGAGTTCTTGAGTAAGAAATCTTGCATTAATGTAAATCAATTATAGCGCTCCAATCCAATTGTGGAGGCTCGTAATTGATCCAATGAGCTCATAGACCAAAAATGCCCCATAACATTGTCTAATTCATCACCGAAGCCAATACCAAACCCTGCGGCAGGCGTAAATGTCATTTCGCCAAAGTACAAGTTTCCTGAATGAATATACCAATCAACCCTGACATAATCAAATTTAGCGGCCAACGTTAAGCTTTTGCTCAATGCACAAGCAAGTAGATTGCTACATACAGGTACCCCCTCCTCCCCCTTTTCTTTACAAAACACTGTTTCCAAACTATTTACATAAAAAGTTCTACGAATCTTACCGGAGAATCTATCATCGATTACCTGCAATACATAATTTGTATTACCATTAGCATTATTGAATATATGGAACTTGTAATCAATAGGAGCCTTAAATCCATCACCTAATAGTTTTTCCACCAGTATTTTAGGTGATATTTTACTGTAATGTCTCTCTCTCTGGACCTGTGAAAAATCGATAGAAAGCCATTTATTTACCTCACTACAGATCCTATCAAGGAAAAAATCATCAGCTATTTCAGGTATGACCACATACATCCCAGCACAGTGATTTGGTTTAATAATCACATCACATCCAAATCTTAAATCGCAAGGTTTTATGGGATGTTTTGAATGAAAAAGAAGAGGTACTAAAAACTCATTACCTATTGTATCACTGATATACTGTCTGACTTTATATTTATCAGCCAATATAGAAAAAGCGCTCAGCTCAAACTGTCTACTTTTTCTGTACAGCACCTTCTCATTGAAACTTATCGGATTTCTCAATCTAGGGAAACGTCTAAAGTAATAAAAAAAAACCAAACAATCTTGAATCCTCCAAGGAGCAAAATGGAGTATTCTCTTTACTCGCCGGAATAAATATTCTTTTACCAAAACAAGCCAGCTATTCATAAACTTTACCGATAATGGATTTTCGATTTCTGGATTCATCTTTAAAGTGAATGAGTAAAACAGTCAAAATCAAAAGTTTGAAAAAGGAAAGTGCAGGCATTGGATATGGCTGAATAATGATACTTGTACTAGCCATCAACCATAAAATATTAAAAAAAATCACCGTTGAAAACGGTGTGTTATTATTCCTGATATTCTCAGGAATAATAACACACATGAATAATAGAGCCATAACCAACATAAAAGAAAAACCAATAATTCCACTATTCTTAACCTGTGTTAACATCGGCATCTGAATGCTTTTCTTATAGACCACCTCACCCTCAGGATACTGGTCGATCTTTTTTGTTTCACCTTTATCAGCAATCCCTGTCGGTGAAATATATTTTCCACCATATCCTATACCAATAAGATTCGCTGGGAAGTAATGTCCTGTATATTTCCAATAGTCATTTAACTGACTAGACCGAGTTACTATAGACTTACTGGTTAGCATAGGCACGGTTGCTGGTAATGTCAATGCTATAATAAGTGCACTCAGCACTAGCTTTATTTTATATTTTCCGCCGGAAAGCGCAGAAATAAAAATGTCATAGAACAGAAAAATAGCAGCAATGACGAAAATGAATTTATATATATTTAAGAATACGAAGAGACCAATAGTCAGTGCTGCCCAATAAATAAATCTCATCGACTTGATAAATGAAAAAGGCATTACTACAAAAATCAAAGCATACATTGTAAAATAATTATATATTTTGTCTTGATCTATAATAGTTACTTTTACCCCGTATCTCTCCCACAAAAAATCATAGTAAATACCGCACGAAACTAAACTTGAAATAAAATTAATCACATCAATTACAATAAACAGCTTTAAAATATCATAAAAACTATAGTTTTTTAACTCCGGATATACTTTAAAGAACAGAATTAAAAACGTCAAAAAGTAAATAATGCCTCTGATGTAGACAGCATGATCTTTAAAACTAACCATACCACCTCTTGCTGAGTGCACATAATAACCAAAAGAAGAAACAACAGCAATGAAAACAGCCTGAAGAATTATCAACAACAGTATTTTAATTATGAGTGCATTAACATTGCAGTAATCAACCCTTGAGATTACGACTCGAGACAGTACGAAAAACAAGAACACAATGGAAACTATATCTAATGGTGATAATATAGAGTAAATCTTATAATGATAGATGAAATTACGCGCAACTGGAATGTTAAAATCATGTATTGGCATAACCATCATATTATAAGATGAATATGAACATATTATATAATATAACAGAAATATAAAAAGATACCTGCTAAAACCGCGACCTTTAGAGAACGAATACAAATAGTAAAGTGCAAAAAACAACCCAACTAAAAAAAAGAAGGAATCGATTGAGATCAATTCACCAGGCACCTCTTTTAGCTCAAGTTCTGCTGCAGGCTCTTTCATATATTTTCTTATACTCGCTAGTTGTTTTTTCAATACTAAATTCGATCACATCGCGCGCATCAGGGAGAGCAATACTAGGCATTAAAATCTCTCGCTCAATATCACTTAATACTAATGGCTTCACATTAGGCAATAGAGACATCAATTCAACAATTCCACCAATAGGGCTTGTAAATACAGGTTTATTGGCTAAAGCGCTCTCAACGATAGTCCGACCGAATGGTTCTCTCCACTTCGTAGGCAAAATAACCAGATCAACTTTTGAAAGAAATTCTTCGATATCCTCATACTCACTTACTCTAACATTCGCTGCATCTGCCAACATTTCGAGAGAATTACTATTTTTAGAGTTGTTGAATTTCCCTGCAGCTAATGCTTCTATGTTAATACTATTCTTTCGCAAAAAGATAATGGTTGAACAGAAATCATCAAAACCTTTCTCCTCACTAAGTCGACCTATGTAGCCTATTTTAACAACATCATCTCTTTCTCTTTGTGGCCGGTTAATAACCACAGCATTATAAATTGTTATACCATCGCAGGAAGAAAAAAATCCATTTATAGTATGGAACTTTCTTATATAATCACTTATCCCAACAAAAAAACTAACCTTTCGTGATTTTAATTTTTTTAGAAGAGAAAAGATCAGAACACTAATACTATGCTCATTAGTATTTCTTCCTTTTTTATACAGTGTTGAGTTTGGATGAAAAAGATAGTAGTCACGAGCGGTATGAATTATCTTTACACCGCACTTATCCGCGGCATCCCATACAGCAACAGAAAAACCACACAAATTGTTAGTATGAACAATGTCAGGTGTAAACAACAAGATCTCAGATAAAATTAATGCCTTCATCATGGGATTATAGTTATCGATAAAATGCCAGACTAATCTTTCTAAGTATCCTCTGCGTAAATTATCGAATGGCCAGTAGATATTTCTTAATGGCAAGTAAACAACTTCAACTCCATTGATGGTCGAGAACTCCCGAGTAGCACTCTTATGCAACGTGACAACACGCACATCGTCTCCATTTTTAACCAACTCTTCACTTAGAAGCTGCACCGAGCGCTCAGCACCGCCAACAAAATTGGGGGTATAGAGGGTATTAATAATGAGAACTCGCATCACATCACCTTTAAAGAATAATTACTTATTTAGTGAAAATATTGATAAATGCATTCTTCCAATTTCGCCACGTCTGAAAAAGTAATTGAATAAAGTCAAGGAAGCGAACTCAGTTAATAAAATGCTATATGCTGCACCTATATTTCCATGGCCTGGGACAAAAATGAAAGCCGATATAACGCTGGTGATAGTCACCATCAGTGCCTTGATAGATAAGTAATGATACCCTGATTTTTTTATAATATAACGGTATGACACAACTCCCATAACTGAGAATAGTGATGCGATAGTTAGAAGTACCAGCGTATAGTAAGCCGATGAATATGCATTGCCAAACAAAAAGGACAAGACTTCTCTTCCTGTTAGTAAAACGCCAATGACCGCTAATAGAGATATTAAGAATGTGATTTTGTTAACTTGCCGGACGAGGCGGTCAATATTTCCTTTAATTTTCTCTTTATAGATGATAGAGAAATAAGAAGTAATAATTGATAATGGAATGAAAACCCAGGAGGTAGCGATTGTACTTGCCGCTGAGAAAACACCCAATTCTCTGTCGCCGCAATAGTGGGCAAGAACAAACTGTGAAAACTTTGTGTAAATAGTAACTGAGACACCGGAAATCGCCAATGGTAAGCCGACCGCTAGAGCATAAGATATATACTTCCTCCTTTGAACCTCAGAAATTATAACTGCATTGTGTTGACGTCGGTAATTCAATCTTCTAATCAAATAAGGAATCAATGAAATGAGGATGATCGGAGCTGCGAGCCATGCAGGATCAAGACTCAATACCGCTATAAAGTAGCGCAAAGAAATGGCTACAACCAAACCAACTAGATTTGCTATTGTATTTTTTTTAGAATTTAATGTCGCCTCATTAAAGACTCGTAACACATCCTGCGTTATAAAATAGACAGAGATACATGAAGCTAAAAGAAAAACAAATGTTAGATAATCAGAGTTAAAGTAGAACCAAATAAGTGCAATCGTAGATAGTGAGAGATGAATAAATGCACGCAATTTCTTAACTGCGAACATTAACTTGAAGCACGATGTTTTATTATCACACGCTCTCTTAAAAATGATACTATCAGTTCCTAGCAGAGAAATTGACTGAATAACTGCAAAAACAGTTGTAGAAAATGCTAGCTTACCGAAATTTTCGGGCCCAATATATCTTGCAACATATGAGGTAACAAAAATCAAGCCAAGTACTGTCACGACTCTTTCAGCAGAGATCCAGTACGAGTTTTTTATAATGTTCAAGTTAGCATCTCTAAATTTGAAATAAACTATCAAAGCACGCTCAGATTTTACACAAACGAAAATCCACACTACCATATCTGTGCATTATCTAAATATCATCCAGCCAAGCTTAGTTAAAATAATTATTCTTGCAACTCGATAAGAACTGGATTGACTGGAATTGGTACATTATGTACAATTTTATGATTATCCACAGTAGTGACATTAAATTTTACTTTGGTGCCGGTAAGCATATTCGTCACAACAATCCCTTTGACTGACGCAGGCAAAGTTATGTTTGAAAGTCTAGGAGGTTTTTGACTATATTTCTCCATCGACCAAGCAGCTATGTATCTCGTATTGTTCTTTTCATTTTTAAATTGATAAGACATCACACGATCGGGTGCGTAAAGCAAGGTTCCATCAAAGGCTTTAACAGGTGAATCATCTGGTCTGGCTGATTCTTGTTGAATAATGTAGCTTACATCATTAGTAGGTAGCAAGTTTACCGATAACGAAGCCAAACGCTGAACTGCATAATATGAAGGTTTAGGTGTCCCATCCGACCGCAACAAGCCAAAGTTGTCTTCGCTGTTGACTTGACTTGCAATACCAGTGTCATTCTTGTCATCCATGAAAGAATAAACAATGCTTGTTTTAATTCCAACCCCCAAAGACTCCATGAAGCGCCGTTGTATATAAACTGCTTGCTCATCTTCACTAACACCAACAAAATTTCCTCTTGAGATAGGTAGGTTCTTTTTAGTCGTCCATCCCCACTCAGTTAACCAGATGCTTTTCGGCCCACCATTCTCAATAGAGAAATTAAGCATTCGATCAATCAGTGCAGAAAAACTCCCGTCTTTGTCAGAGATAAGAGTATTTCCATTGTTCTTGAAACTTGCTTTTGAGTCAGGATACGGCATTATTTCAGGAGTGGTTGCATAGCTATATGGATGTAATGTAATGCCGTCAACATTCTTACTGATCCCATACCTTATCATTCGCCAGTTCATTGCAGGAAATCCGCCAAGACCTATGACCTTTATGCCTGTAGTCCTTGCTTTGATCTTGTCAGCCGACTCGTTTAATAGCTGAACATAGTTCCGCATCCAGCTTTCAATTGTACCATCCTTCGCAGTCCCATAAATTGTTCCTGCGTTCCTTGTCCCCTGGCCGAACGAGTTTGCATACCAGTTGAATGGTTCATTCAACACTTCAATAGCGTCTATTTTTCCTTGTAATTGTTGCGCAACATATGCAATGGCATTAGAGTAGGCATCAGGAGGAAATTGGTTATTGCTGTAAATGTTCGGATTATTACCATTAAAGGTAATAATTACTTTTATACCATATTTATTAGCAATATTAATCCACTCGAGATCCTCTTTAGGGATGGAATAGACACCTTTTTCCTTCTCTACCTTATCCCACATGATTTCGTCTCGAATCCAGCCGACGTTCATAGCAGCTATTTCTGGAATATACCTCTCAGGGTCCCAGTGAGCCATGCTTCGCATTTTTCTCACAAAATGAGTGGCAACCCCGAAGTGATAATTCATTTGCTGCGCAGTATTGGCTGGCTCGACGGTAGCTTCGCTCTTAGCCACCATTTCTGTCGATAGCGCTGTCGAAGATAGCCCAAACATTGAAACCAATAAAATAAGCTTTCTCATCATTACCTCTCTATAAGTCAACAAAGAGCATGTTGAACAAAACTATTAACCAGCCTAAATAATGAATGATTGAACAAATCTACTTGAATTCTAATGAGTAGAATCCGAGTCTTCGCTTAACGAAAAAAACTGTAATTAAACTTTGAACCGAAATGGTTATTGACGTTGCCCAAGCGGTCCCAACAATTCCCCAGATAGGGGTTAACACCATTATAAGTATGAATATTAATGGAGCCGAAAACAAAAAAACTTTCTGCACGTCTTTTTCGTGTCCAGACATCATCAGCAGGTAGCCTGCGGATCCTGTTAGCACACTAACCAATTGTCCAATTGTTAATATTTTCAGTAAACTGGCGCCTTCAATGAAGTCTTTCCCAAAAAAACTCATAATCAAATCTGGGAAAAAAAATGCAGCAACAACCATTGGCGTAGCACCAACAACTACTAGCCGAGTCGACATTATAGCAAGCCGCCTTAGTTCGACAAGCTTACCGGAATGATAGAATGAAGCGAATCTGGGAGCTACAACCAAATTTACTGCCATTAAGGCGAAACTTGTCAGCATTGATGTACGCTGTGCGACAGCGAAACGTGCGATATCATCAGCAGGTACATAGCCGCCACTTAAAAACTGCCCAGACCATTGAACAAACTGACTCATAACGATAACTGTCCATAGGGGTATAGCTGAAGTAAGAACAGTTCCCCATCCTATGTCAGGCAGCTCCAGTACAGCCGTTAAGTCAGCCTTTTTACTTTTACGCTGAATCGAAAGATATATAAGCCCACCAAGGCTAGCAGTAATCAACGCTGATGCAGAAAAAGCAAGCGAGGCGTCAGTACTTGAATGTATTACCCCGCTAAGTGCAATAAGAATAAAAATAATATTTACACTAATATTGAGTATAAATACAGAAAGAATTATCCTTCGAAGTCCCTGTAGAGCCATTGCCAACAACGTGAAAAGTGAAATACCTACTAAGCCTGGCGAAATTGACAACAAAGTTAACTCTAGTTCTGGTTTTGAAAAAAAACTTGCCGAGATAGTCTTTGAGAAAATAGCCAATATTAGTGTCAGCGACCCTGATATAATAAGGCAACCTAACAAGGTTTTTTTTAAAATTTGACTCGCTATCAGTACAGTATTTTGCCCTGAAGAAATCCCTGAGAACTTAAGAACTAAGTTATCAAAGCCACATCGCCCTACTGTCGAAAGGAATGTAATAATGCTGAGCGCCAGGAGAAAATAACCGGCCCCCTCAACACCCAGAACCCTAGCCACCGTCAAATTCATCAAGAAGGCTGAGAGTACACTTAGAACTCTTACAAAAAGTGAAATAATGGAGTGTACTATAACCTCCTTATTCTCGCTATTTTTAAAACCTTTAATCGCCATCTTCTACAACCTAGTTCTAGTTCAGCTTACTTTTTAAGGATACCCAGGATTTCTTCATCATCGGTCACGATTAATGATGTAATGTTGAGAGACTCCATTTTGTCGTAGGCCTTGCTAATCGAAATATTTTCCGAAATGGTATGTGGCGTAGTTTTAACTATGTCCAAAACACGCAGATCAAATATTTCTTTTGAATACTTATCCAGTGCACGCCTTAAATCGCCATCAGTAATGATCCCAAATAACTTTTTCGAGTCGCATACAATAACTAATCCCAAATTCCCAGAACTGATAACTTTTATTGCATCAATGACGCTTGAATTCAAATCAATTATAGGCAAGTTAGAGCTAACCATTTCATCGCGCACTTTCCTTAGTAATTTTCTTCCCAAGGACCCGCCAGGATGAAATCTCGCAAAATTCTCTGGACGAAAATTGCGTAACTCCATCAGAGCAATAGTTAGAGCGTCCCCCATAACCAACGCAGCGGTCGTAGAAGATGTTGGCGCTAATTGGTGTGGACATGCCTCTTCAGGAACCCACACATTCAGGTGGTAATCAGCACTTCTTGCTAATGTTGAGTGCTCACTACCTGTGATTGATATGATTTTATTTTTATTATCCTCCAGGAATGGAAGCAATTTAAGCATCTCATCTGTTTCCCCTGAGTTAGATATAGCAATAAATATATCTTCCTCTTTTATCATACCCAAATCACCATGAAATGCTTCACCAGGATGCATATAGAAACTCGGGGTACCTGTACTCGCCAAAGATGCAGCAATTTTCCTGCCAATCAATCCTGACTTTCCCATTCCGCTAATAATTACCCGCCCTGTCGACTGCAAGATAAGTTCAACTGAGGCCGCGAAATTTTCATCTAAAAGCTCTAACACACTTTCCAACCCACGGATCTCTGTATTAATAACTTTCTTAGCAACTTCAATTGCCTTCATTCTCTAATATCCTTTTTATGTTGTTATAGTCTTCAACGGTGTCAATGCCATGATGAACATCCCCGTCAAAGCGCATCATACCCATTTTCATACCATTTTCTAATGCTCTTAGTTGCTCAAGTTTCTCCAAAGATTCCAGCGTTCCAGTAGGCAACGAACAAAAAGCAGCTAAGCTATTTGCGCTGTAGGCATAAATACCTATATGTTTGACACATGAGCTGATATCAAGAGGCTTATCTCGGTTAAAAGGAA
The DNA here is from genome assembly GCF_050880365.1 of Serratia sp. BFP-2025. Taxonomy (NCBI): domain Bacteria; kingdom Pseudomonadati; phylum Pseudomonadota; class Gammaproteobacteria; order Enterobacterales; family Yersiniaceae; genus Serratia; species Serratia sp. BFP-2025. The sequence continues at coordinate 2,520,215 of NZ_JBPAFV010000001.1, forward strand.
TACGAGAGCGGCTAAAATAAACCGCATTCCCTCTCTCGCCAATTGCAACTTTTACCATATTATTATTTTCTGCATCTTCTAGACTAGTTATTTTCGAGTAGGCTGAGAAAATGTCAAACTGCTTGTTCTTGAGAGAGAACTCGATAAACTCCCTAATTAGTCGTGGTGGGATTAACGGCTCATCGCCTTGAACATTAACAACTAAAGTATCATTCGGCCAGTGGCATAGTTCAGAAACTTCATTGACTCTGTCAGTTCCGGACATATGTTGATTACTAGTCATGATAGTAAGAATACCTTCATCAACTGCTTTTTCATATATTTTATCACTGTCAGTTGCTAAATATATATCTTTGTGTTCTATACCAGCCTCGATACAACGTCTATATACATGCCAAAATACAGCATGTCCTTGCAGCATGAGCAACGCTTTTTCTGGCAATCGACTAGACGATAGACGTGCTGGGATGACAATCTTAACTTTTCTATTTTCCGCAAAAACATTCATCTGTTCTTACCTACTTGCACTAAAAAATTTTGCTGTCTTTTGAACCCATACAAATAGTCTGCTGCATTCTAAAGACCCAATTAATAATTACGGCATAATTATATGACGAGTGATTAATTTAACGACGCTAGGCGACGCTCATATAAACATTGCATCTTGTTAACATAACCGGTCAGAGAGTATTCTCTTTTTATGTCCTCGAGAGCAGTCAATATAATAGATCTTCTTATTTTGTCGTTCTCGATTAGTAGTTGAATAGCCACGATTGCCTCATCCAACTCGTCAAACAAATAACCATTTTTTCTGTTTTTAATTAAGTCATTATTTCCAGCGCAATTCTTCGCCACTACCGGAACTCCGGATGCCATTGACTCCAATATAGAAATAGGCATACCTTCCCACCTAGCCGTAGAAACATATATATCTGATTTCCTTACTAGCTTCAGCACTTCCGTTTTAGGTAGCCATCCCGTAACGTTCACACCAGCCTCCTGCAGAAGGTTCTTTAAATTATGATCTCCATCCCCAACCCAAGTAAAATTAACCGATTTATTAATTAAGCTTTTTGCTAAAAGCGAAAATGAAGCGGGATCTTTTTGGTTTCTTATTCCGCCAACAGTGATTATTTCTACTTTCTTTTTGTTTTTAATATCCAAATCAGAAATGGATAACTCAAATGAAGACTCCCCATCGTAGGCATTATTTATCACTTCGACATTTTTTATAGATAGGTTGGATTTTATTGAGTCGTATTCGCTTTTTGAGCAAGCAACATAGGTCGAAGGAATGAAATTCGCGATTCTCTCTAATGTTTTAAAAACATATTCCTTTGTTTTTCCAATATCTTTCCTCATAAAAGAGATGCAATGTGGGCTGTAAATGATTCTATTTTTTTTATTTCCTATATTGGCTAATCGTCCAACAAAACCAGCTAACGATGAATGCAGATGGACAATATTAGGACTTCTTTCTGTTATTATTTTTCTGAGTACGATGCATGATGTAGGGAACTTTCGCATAGCCATATCAACCTCCACTAGTTCAATTCTTGGATCGAACAGTGAAGCTATGTTTTCTGGTGTGTCGTCTCGCCGCGAATAGATCACACATACATCATTATTACTTTTTACCTGACTATTGGCCAGCATCGTCACTACAGATAAAGTACCAGTCGCTGAAGATTCAATAATATGCATTATTTTCATTTTATTTTCTTCAACCCTCCATTACTACTTACGTACACTCCAGACTCTAAAATACTTTTTGTAACGACACTACCAGCTCCAATGATCACATTGTCAGCAAGCTTTATCCCTTTCAGAATAGTAACATTTGAACCGAGCCAGCAATTACGCCCTATAATTACATCTGAAACATCAAACTCATTTGTGGATACAACATAACCATTTCCAATTCTATGATTATGATCGTATATTTTTACACCTTCGCCAAAAAGTGTATTTTCTCCAATATCAATCCTACCTTTTGCATTGAATGAGCAATCATTATTTATAAAGCAACCGTCTGAAAATGAAATTACGCCCCCATCAGAAAATATTCTACAACCACTTCTAAATTTCACATTCCCTATGTATATTTTTCCGTTTGCTCTACATCTAATATGTGGAAGATCTGTTGTGAAAAATATTTTCTTTGTTAAAAGTCGACGCCTAAAAATAAGCTTACTAAGTAAAACTAGACAGCCTGAGTACGCTACTTTTAATGCAACTATACATTTATCCATTGTCTCGCCTTGAATAAACACTATCAATGAGGTTAGGTGTTATAGAAAAATTTTCATCGAAGAAGTCTATATCTACAAGGTAATTATGTATGTATTTTTTCAATTCAGCGGTTCCCATATTTGAATATACAGAACGCCCCATAAATACAACATTTTTATCAAATAACAGCGATTCCATTCCAACTGTGGAATTTATCGTATATACACGCTTTGCGTTTTTTATTAATTCGTAAGTATTTTTCTGAGAGATAAACAATCGCCCTTGGTTCGCGGTTTTAATCTTGTATATATAGTCAAAGTCGGATTCTGCAGGATGAGGCTTCGTTACGATAGGTAAGATCTCTTTTTCAATGAGATGATTTAGTACATCAACATTATCAACATCGCTATTTAGAATTATCTGAGTATCTGTCGACACTTGCATGGGGAAAAATATATACTCATCGGGAATAGTTTTATCTTCACTAATCGTCTGGGTTCTTTTTTTTCTTATCCTATTACTTATCGAGCTTTTAGGGAATGTTTGGAAACCCAAAAATCTTGTATATACAAAATCGATTAGATGCCTCAGTGTTATCTCTTTACCTTTAGATGCTTGAGGTAGTAGTTTATTTCCTTTTTTTTCTTCAAAAAAATCTTTCAACCAACCGTCATGAACACTCTCATCGACGGAAGGAATATTTTCCAACACTTCTGGTTTTAAATAAATGCTAGATGCAGCATTTACTCCCTCGGGATCAATAAATATCTTTCCTTTTAAATTTGATAGTTCGAAAAACAATAGGCTAATCGCACCGTCTGCTTGTTTCGCTTGGCGCATTACAGCTCCTATAATATTATCACCATTCCACGTAAGTAAATTTATCCTCCTCCCTTTATTTTTATCCAAAATTTTTCTTATTGAGGATTGTAATGCTGAGGCAAGCTCCATTGCATTTTTTAGTGGAAGAATATTTAAGCCAAGCTCTCTCACTCTATTGTCAGGAAGACTAGTGACTTTATCTTTTCCTCGTATTTTTCTTACTTTCGATATTAAGTGAGCTTCATGTTTTTTTTGTGCGGCCAAATATGTACTTAACAATGTAGATACAAAAATGTACTCTCTATTTTTGTCTGAAGCAGCTAAACGCAGGAAAAAGCTTCCGGCCAACGCGTAATCGATAATACAGATACTTATTTCTTTATGTGATGTCATGTTCATCCTCTAAATTTGAGCGATTCTTTCTTCTTTCAGCAGTCAATGCTTTACAGAACACGATAAATATCCAAAAGAAAGAAGATAATATGTTGAATTTAAATAACAGCGTAATGGTAACTCCATAGAGGATATCAAGATTCTTCAGCCCCAGTCGTGATAAAAAGAAGAATAATAAAAGCAGGCCGAATATACCACCAGAGAAATAAATATAGGGATAGAACGATGAATCTCGAGTATGATATCCTTTTAACCCAATTTTACCAATCGGCTCATCCTCGGCCCAGAAAAAACCACTACCAACTATATCATTGATAAAATCGCGTGCTTCGAACTCTTTAAGAATTAAAAGCCTCGAGGATATTGCATCATAATCAGAGTCATCGGTTATTCTTTTTGTATAAAAATCACCTAAATAAGGAGCCGAAAGTACAATAGCAGCGATAACCGCACCTTTTAGTAAATAGTTTTTCTTTAATCTAAAGAAAAGAATGATCATTGCCAATGCGACAATCGCCAATGATGCTATAGATAAACTTAATGCGCAACTAAACAACCCCAGTAGAACATATTTATTTATTTTCTTATTTAACAGCATAAGAATCATCGTAGGGCAGAAGACGCTCATGCTATAGAATGAAGGTTCTGAATACAAACCGGTAGCTCTTATCGAGAGTATGAAGCCACTCAAGGCTCTCGATGCGTACAGCGTCGTACTTTCCTGTTCCCTTACCATATTGTTAAAATCGATAAAGTGACCAAACGCTTGATATGCAATTAGCTGAATAAGGAAAAATGTGAGGTTGACAAGGATTAAACCTTTGCAATAAAACTCGATATCAGAAATTTTGATTATGTTACTTGTGTACATCACATAGATAATCGATGCAAAAAATATCATTCCCAAAAACTTGACGTAGTATATCCAATAAATATTTTGCAGTAACGAACATGCAATAACTGAAATATTTATAAGTAAAAAATAAAAAATATCTCTACGTTTTACCACTAACGTATTTTTCCAATACGGTGCGATAGATAAAAAAAGAAAGAAATATCCAAGAGCCGCAGCCCTATAACTAAATGTACTTAATGAAAAAAAGAATACTGCAAGAAAAGAAATTATTTTGAACATTTTAAATCACCTCACGAGAGCAGTTTGTTAATTTACCATGCATTTATTTCCGCTCAAGTTTCATCCTTCATGTTCATCAAAAAATATAAAAATTAAATACCACCCGATGTTTTAAGCCGGGTGGTCGACATAGTTGTTAATCAGTTTTTCGAAGATTTATAGCTGTAATCATAATAATCATACCCATAACTATAATAGTTAGATGATTTTCTGATAACGGCATTGAGTATAACACCTTTGATGTCTACACCATTTTGGCTGAGACGCTTTATACTGATCTCAACTTCTTTGGCTGTGTTTTGCTCAAATTTTGCAACCATTAATGATGTGCCCGCTTGCTTGCCAACAATAGCTGCATCGGTTACTGCAAGAATAGGGGGGGTGTCAACAACAACAAGGTCATAATGCTTTGATGCCCATGCAAGAAGTTCTGGGAAACGATTGTGCATCAACAGTTCAGATGGATTTGGAGGGACCATTCCCCGAGCTATAAAGTCAAAATTATTTGCCTTTTTGATGATATTCTCGACGGTCGATTTTCCAGATAGGACATCTGACAATCCATTTTTCCCATCAACTCCCAGCAACTCATGCGCATACCCTTTACGCATATCACAGTCAATGAAAAGCACTTTTGTTCCAGTCTGAGCAACAACCGCTGCCAGGTTTGCGCTTATAAACGTCTTACCAATTCCAGGACTTGCACCTGAGATCATAAGTATATTATTTTTTGCCTCCATCATCGCAAAGTGCAGGCTAGTTCTTAGACTTCGGATCGCTTCAATTGCTAAATCAGCCGGATTGCCAAATGCTAGCAACGTATTCGAGTCTGCATTTCTGTTTTTATTTTTTGCCGTAAACTCTTGATCTCGCTTACGCTGCCACTCTGAAAGAGGTACACTTGCATAAACGTTAACACCTATACTTTCCAACTCCTCCGGATTTTCAATACCACGATGCAAATAGGCTCGGATCAGTACATAAAAGACTGAAAGAATAATACCAAAGAAGAAACTTAGAAAAAGTATAACTGCCTTCTGTGGTTTTACAGGATCTTCTTGAGTAATTGCTGAATCTATAATCCTTACATTCCCTACTTTGCTTGCTTTTGAAATATTTAGCTCTTGCTCTTTGTTGAGCAATTGCATATAAACTTCTTGACCTGATTTAACATCGCGGCTAAGACGCAATATTTCCTGCTGCGTTTGCGGCATTCCATTGATTCGCTTATTGAGCTTATCCTTCTCAATCTCCAGAGTCTTGCGTTTCTCCAGTAATGCTCTATATGATGGATGCTCTTTGGTATATAGCTTGGAAATCTCAGCCTCTTTAAATGTCAGTTCGTTTAGTTGTGTATCAACTGACACAATCGAATCCAAGACTGACTTCGCCTCAAGAGAAAGATCAACAGATTCATTTTTCTGTCTGAATTTATTTAGTTTATCTTCAGCAGTATCAAGAGAAACTCGTACTTTAGGCAGCTGTACTCGTAGAAAATCTAAACTTTTCGCATCTTCTTCTGACTTTCTCTGAACATTCTGATAAACATAGTTCTGCAGTATACTATTTAGTGTTGCTTCAACTTTGACCGGATCACTCCCTATTAAAGTTAGACCAAGCACCCCAGTGTCTTTACCTTTGTCTACAACATTGTATCTATCCAAAAGTCCACTGAATGCTTTTTGTTCAGATTGTTTTGTTATAGAAAATACTGTATCCGGTTTAGCGTTAATTCGTTCGACTAAAATGGCATTGCCATCGATCGTTAGTAACTTCCCAACCTCTCCATGTATAGCCTTTCCATCACCCACAGACACGGTGAACTCATTTTTATTCAATACGACAAGTTCTAAATAAGAATCGCTATTCCACGAATCTGAAGGAACAAACTCTGCCACATCTAAGTTTGATACCGGCTGCCCCATCAGGCGGGCTAACCCTTTCCCTATCAAAGGAAAATGCTTTTCTTTAACGATTGTTCTCAAATTCAGATCATCAATCGTTTTATTCAAAATCATTCTCGATTTAAGCAACTCAATTTCTGGAGCGGCTTCAGGTTGCCCATTAGGCAACATTTGCGAGATATTACTCAGTAGAGAGCTTCCCACATTTCGCTCTACTTGAACTATTGCGTCTGCCCGATAAATCGGGGTTGCGAATAGACTATAAGTAATACCAAGTGCGATAAACACGGAGGTAACCCCTATAATGAGCCAGCGGTTATCTAACAGCTCCCCAAATAGACGTCCCAAATCAATTTCTTCGGTTTTATCACTTCCTGAAAGATTCACACGGTTCTTTTCTGACATTGGAAATCCTGGCTATCTATCGATTTAGTGCTTGCGCCCATTTTTGGGCGGACTCATCGAGAATATCATACACAAACTCAAATGCTTCTCGGCTTTTTCGGTAAGGATCGGCTATTTCTTTCTGATTTAACCAGTGCCCGAATAGCATTGTTTTCCCCCTAACTTCGGGGGCTAGGCGGCATACGGCATCAATGTGCGATTTTTCCATGACCAAAATAAGATCATACTCTTTACACATAGAACTTGTTAATTGTTTACCTAGATGATCTTTCAAGCTTAGACCATGCTTTTGCGCTACAATTTCAGCACTTTCATCTGCGGGTTTGTCTACTAGCGCCCCAATACCCGCTGATGATATTTTTCTATCCGGCAAGAGCTGTTTTAGTAGACGCTCTCCGGTAGGAGAGCGACAAATATTTCCTACACAAACCACCAAAATTGAATCAAACATTTGTTAATTCCATTGTTTGATGAACCGTACAGTTTCGGTCATATCGTGAACACCAGTTATTGTCGGCACCAATTGCATTACCACGCGATTCCAGCGAACGACAGGCGCCGTTGTCACATAGACGATATCGTAGGGTTGCAACTGGAACTCTGTACCCATAACAAGTGCAGAAGCGTCAGAAGCGTTCAATTGATAAATATTAGCAATCTTCTTCCCTTCACTTCCACGCAAAGGTCGAATAACGAAGACACCCGTTGCATCAGACATTGCCTGATCCATCCCCTCCGCATTACCTAAGGCTTCGGTTAAGGTCATCCCGCTCCGATCCATGCGCAGTGTCGATTGCTTTTTCACTTCACCCATCACGAATACTTTCAGGTCGTCATTGCGTGGGATGTACAGAATATCGCCCGGGTACAATAAATGGTTCTGCGTGAGGTCACCTTTCTGCATTAATGCCTGCAGGGATATACGGTGCTCTTTACCATTATGTGTCAATACCACGTTTCGCCAGTCCGCGTTAGCACTTAGCCCCCCCGCAGCATTCACTGCGTCCATAATCGTCAATGGGACGTTAGTGATAGGTTGTTGGCCAGATTTCTCCACTTCACCAGTCACATAAACTTTCTGCGAACGGAATGCGGCGATGCTGACGTCAACTTGCGGGCTCTCGATATACTGAGCGAGACGGCCGGCAATATCACTGCGCACCTGACTGACAGTTTTGCCTGCAACTTTCACTTTGCCAATGTAAGGATAGAAAATAGTCCCGTCCGAGTTGACCCAGTTACCGGTATCACTGGCACTGCGGTATTGCCCCGCCGGCGTCGTTAGCTCCGGGTGATCCCATACGGTCACCATCAGTACATCGCCGACGCCAATGCGGTATTCGTAATTTTGCAACTCGCGCTCTAACGCGGAATTAGGCTGTGCAACCACTGGTTTCGGCCGTAGCTTATCGATAAGACCAGGTGTCATCGGGTAAATATTAACCAACTTATCAAGATCAAAATCGCTATCTTGCTGTTTTACGACGTCTTTGCCACTGGTTGAAAGATGAGAGCCCGGCACGATAGTACAGCCGCTGACCACACTGATAGATACCAGAAGCGGTATCAGTTTCCATTGTTTTTTTGCCATCGAGTTATCATCACTTTCAAAGTAAAAAATGCATGTAATGCCAAGTCCCAGGCCAACCATGGCGCCTACCGCGGCACTCAGCGAAATGAGTTATCAATGCTCACACGAAGACATCCTAAAACGCACTTTCATTGAGCAAGTGTTGAATTCAGATTTGTTAGACTGAAAGCCTAGGAGCATTATTGCATAGTTCTTAAATAAAAAGAGCAGCATAAGCACCGTCGTTTTTGCCTAAACATAGCGGAGGCCGGTCTGATATCGCTCCAAACCAGCCGTCATAAAGGTAATTGATAAACGCTACAGAGAGAGTTGCTCAGCCCACTCACGGAAGGCCTTACCCTGCGTTGGATGGCGCAAGCCATAAGTCACGAATGCCCGCAAATAGCCCATCTTTTCACCGCAGTTAAACGACTCGCCAACCAACTCTGTGGCTTCTACCGTCTGATGTTTCAGCAATTCGGCAATCGCGTCCGTCAACTGAATGCGTCCCCAGGCACCCGGCTCGGTTTTTTCCAAAATGGGCCAGATGGCGGCTGACAGCACGTAGCGCCCAACGGCTGAATAGTTGGACTTCAGTTGAACACCGCTGTCCGGTTTTTCGATAATCGCGGTAATGGGTGAGGATTCACCTTGTCGCAACGCATTGTTCTGGCACTCCACAACGGAATAGTCGCGCAAAACATGCTCATCCACGGGTTGGATCAGTACCTGACTCAAACCCGTCTCTTCGAAGCGGGAAATGAGGTGAGCCAGATTATCTTTTTTCAGATCGGCTTTAGCATCGTCAAGCAACACATCCGGCAACAGCACCACGAAAGGAGAGTCTCCGATCAATGGCTTGGCACAAAGTACCGCATGACCCAGCCCCTTTGGTTGCCCTTGCCTAATATGCATCAACGTTACGCCTTTCGGCGTTATTGATTGGACTTCATCCAACAACTGGCGCTTAACGCGAGCTTCGAGCATCGCTTCCAATTCAAAGGACGTATCGAAATGGTTTTCTATTGCATTTTTAGATGAATGCGTAACCAGAATGATCTCTTTGATACCTGCCGCTACGCACTCATTAACAATATATTGAATCAAAGGCTTATCGACGATCGGCAACATCTCTTTAGGAATCGCTTTGGTCGCCGGTAGCATATGCATGCCCAGGCCAGCGACAGGAATGACAGCTTTCAACTTCGTCATGCTCGTCCTCTTCAATCTTGTGAACGCACTCAGCCACATGTTAGTTGTTATTCAAGGCCAGCTTCAACCATTGCGAGAAATCTTCACCTTCTGTGGCATGGCGTAGACCGTATTGCACAAAGGCCTTCATATAACCAAGTTTATCGCCGCAGTCGTGTGATTTACCGCTCATATGGAAAGCTTCCACTATTTGCTCATCCATCAGCATGGCGATAGCGTCGGTCAACTGGATCTCATCGCCCGCGCCTGGAGGCGTCTTCTCGAGTAACGGCCAAATAGCGGCGGAAAGCACATAGCGCCCCACAACCGCCAGGTTAGAAGGCGCTTCCTCGCGTGCGGGTTTTTCCACCACAGCCGACATCGGTGCACTTTCGCCTGCAACCAGTGCTACACCCGCACAATCCACTACGCCATATTTTGACACATCCTGCTCTGGTACCGGTTCAACCATAATTTGGCTGCACCCTGTAGCTTCAAAGCGCTGGATCATTTTAGCCAGGTTTTCTGTACGAAGATCCACGGTTGCATCATCCAACAACACATCTGGCAGCAAGACGACGAAAGGGGAATCCCCTACCATGGGTTTCGCGCACAATACCGCATGCCCGAGCCCTTTCGCTTGCCCCTGACGCACCTGCATCACGGTCACATCCGGCGGGCAAATGTTTTGCACTTCCGCCAGCAGTTGGCGTTTTACACGTGCTTCCAGTACGGCTTCCAACTCGAAAGAAGTGTCAAAATGGTTTTCAATCGCATTCTTCGAAGAGTGGGTGACCAGCACGATGTCCTTAATGCCAGCAGCGACACACTCTCCGACAATGTATTGGATAAGTGGCTTATCGACCACCGGCAACATTTCTTTAGGGATCGCCTTGGTTGCCGGCAACATACGAGTTCCCAGACCCGCCACTGGGATCACAGCTTTTAGCCTTTTCTGCATTTCCACTTCCACAAGCAATTAACTGATTTATATATCATAAATCATACATTTTCGGCAAAGCATGACAGCGCAGACAATTCGATCAGACACGCTACCGCCCTTGGCTTATAGCTGCCAAAACACTGTTATGAAAAATCCTGTACGCAACGCTAAGCACGCTTCCGTACATAACAAAGAGTACACGTCACACGTTGGTATTTCGCAGCTGGAAGAACAACGAGAATCCATGTTCTTATAACCAAAAAACGCGAGATACCTTCGCTTATATTTCTAGGATTCTTATACTATTGACTTGCTGATACAAGCCTTAGATACCCGTGGTTAGGTGTTTTCAGAATAAGACTACTAATACACTGGAGTGGTCCAAGTACCAGCATAAAAAGCTCATTTCAATCCATTGATATTATTGATGTTTAAATCATGTGTCTTTTATGAACAGCCCAGTTAGCATTCTCATACACCATTTCTCCGTGATGCCAGCGGCACCTGAATGTGCGTTGAAATATTGGGTACTTTTTCTGCCGAAATAACCTGTTTTCATCCACTTCTTCTGATTAAAGTTGAATTTTGCCGCCTCAGCGCCCATCATTCCCCTGCGGCATAAGCCGTAGAACTTACAGGTGAAATTGGGCGTATGGAATGGATCGCTGATCCAACAATTTGGGCCGGCCTGGCCACCTTGGTCGTGCTGGAAATCGTTCTGGGTATAGACAACCTTGTCTTCATCGCCATTCTGGCGGATAAACTACCAAAACAACAAAGAGATAAGGCTCGAGTCGTCGGCCTGCTGCTGGCGTTGGTGATGCGTCTGGCGCTGCTCGCCTCCATCTCGTGGCTGGCGACGCTGACCAAACCGATGTTCATCGTTGCGGAGCACCCCTTCAGCGGCCGCGATCTGATCATGCTGGTCGGCGGGATATTCCTGCTATTCAAAGCCACCATGGAGCTGAACGAGCGGCTGGAAGGCAAGGATGAAGAGCAGCACGGCACACGCAAAGGTGCGCGTTTCTGGCCGGTAGTGGCGCAGATCGTGGTGCTGGACGCCGTGTTCTCGCTCGACTCGGTGATCACCGCAGTCGGCATGGTCGACCACCTGGCGGTGATGATGATCGCGGTCTGTATCGCCATCGGTCTGATGCTGCTGGCCAGCAAGCCGTTGACGCGCTTCGTCAACGCTCACCCGACTATCGTCATCCTGTGCCTGAGCTTCCTGCTGATGATCGGCTTCAGCCTGGTGGCGGAGGGCTTCGGCTATCACATTCCGAAAGGCTACCTCTACGCGGCGATCGGCTTCTCGGTGATGATCGAAGCCTTGAACCAACTGGCGCAATTCAACCGCCGCCGCTTCCTGTCGAAGGTGCGGCCGCTGCGCGAACGTACCGCCGAGGCGGTGTTGCGCATGCTGAGCGGTAAACATGAAGAAGCGGAAGTCGACAGCCATTCGGCCAACCTGCTGGCAGACAGCGACAGTGAAAACGGCGAGATCTTTAACCAGCAAGAGCGACGCATGATCGAACGCGTGCTGGGCATGGCGCAGCGCACGGTCAGCAGTATCATGACCTCACGTCATGACGTCGAATATCTTGAGCTGAACGATCCGCAGGAAAAGCTGACGCAATTGCTGGAACGTAATCAGCACACGCGCATCGTGGTGGTGGAAAGCAGCGCCAGCGACGAACCGCTGGGTGTGATCCACACCATCGACGTCCTCAAACAGCAGTTGGCGCAGGCACCGCTGGATCTGCGCACGCTGATACGCCAACCGCTGATCTTCCCGGAACAGCTCACGCTGTTAAGCGCCCTGGAGCAATTCCGTCAGGCGCAGACGCACTTCGCTTTTGTGGTCGATGAGTTCGGTTCGGTCGAAGGTATCGTCACCCTGACGGACGTGATGGAAACCATTGCCGGTAACCTGCCGGAGGCCGGCGAAGAGGTAGACGCACGCCACGACATTCAGCAAAACGAAGACGGCAGCTGGATTGCCAACGGCTATATGCCGCTGGAGGATCTGGTGTTGTATCTGCCAATGCCGCTGGAAGAAAAGCGCGAATACCACACGCTGGCGGGGCTGCTGATGGAGCATAGCCAGCGCGTGCCGCAAGAAGGCGAGCAAATCAAGATCGGTGACTACCAGTTCGAACCTTTGGAGGTCAACAGCCACCGCATCCTGAAAGTGAAGATCACCCCGCCTCCCCCACCGGAGGACTACGAGGTTTAACATTGAGGCCGGGCATTGCCCGGCCTTTCTTTACTGGGGAACCAGCAGCTCCGTCGCCACGATCACCACCACCAGTCCGACAATCACCGGCACCGACGTGCGTTTTACCACGTCAAACGGCGAGATTTTCGCCATGCCGGAAACCGCCACCACCACGCCGGAGACCGGCGATAGCGTGCGGCCAAGGTTAGACGCCTGCAGCATCGGGATCACCAGATAGGCCGGATTCACGCCCATCTGCGCCGCCAGTTTCGGAATCAGTTCGACAAACGCGTAAAAAGGCGCATTGCCGGAGCCGGTGGTCATCGCCGCCAGCATGGTGATTACCACCAAGACCAGCATCATGATCAAACCGCCGGTGCCGAACGACTGAGCCAACCCGATCAATCCGCTGATAAAGCCAACGGTGCTCAACCCTTGCGCGAAGACGCCCGCAGCCACCAGCAGCATCACCACGCTGGCGAAAGCGTCCGCCATGCCGCGATAGGCCACTTCCAGGCCGCTGAATACCTGTTTGGCGCTGAAGCTGCGCAGAAATTCAATCGCTGCAGCCAACAGTATGCACCCCACCAACACGGTGATGATGTGCAGCTCCGGCCCCCATTTGCCGTCAAAGATCAACACACCGAGAATCGGCGTAAACGGCAATAGCGCGTAGAACCCCGGCGCATGGGTTTTGATCTCGCTGACGTCCATGATGTGATGTTGTTCATTGCCCTTTCTATCGAGATAACGCTGCCAGAAAAAGTGCGCCACAGCCATACAGACGATGGCGGCGATCGAGATCGGCAGCGTGGTTTTGAACGCGAAGTCCACCAGCGGCATCTCCGCCGCCTTAGCCGCCAACACCACGTCGCCGGAGGTTGGTGCCAGAATAATCGCCGCCGGCGAAGCGCAAATGGCTGCCGCCGCGCCACGGCTGATACCGACGTTCACCATCAACGGGAACAGCGTCGCCATCAGCAATACGCCAAGGCCGGTGGCGGAAGAAACTGCCAGCGACATCAGGCAAGCGACAAAGTACGCCGCCACCATCAGCAGATAAGGCGAGTTGATCATCTGCAAAGGGCGCGAGGCCAGCTTGACGACCACGTCGTTGGCACCGATATGCGTCATGTAGGCGGCAAAGCCGCACAGCATCATGATCATCATGCCCAGATCGCCGCCGCGGCTCATCAGCAAGATCTTGACGTACTCGATCATGTCGGTCGCGCGCCAGCCGGTAGACGCAGCGCCGGACGGCAGCAGCGTTTTCCCCATCAGGGCGCTGATGCCGAGCAGCAGCAGCCCTCCCACCATCAAGACGCCGGTGGCGGAATACCCCTTGATGATGTAACGGCCCACGCCCGCCGCTACTAAGGCGCCAATAAGAAGCTCTATCATGTTTCCTCAACTCGTCATGTTTTCGCGCTCAGGCGCACAGTCATAGCAGAACAAGCCCTTACTTTGCACAATCTGAGCGCGGGTCTTCATGACCTTCATCAAGGTAACGGAGGGAAATATTCACGGGAAATGTCGATATTGACGCGGGCCACAAGACGGCCCGCATCAGGGATGATTAGAGTTTGTCGAGCAGCTTTTTCAGATCCTGGCCTTCGCGCGAATCCTTGTTCTTTTCAGCCCACTTGTTCAGCGCATCCTTGGCCCGATCCTGCAGCGTTTTACGCAGTACCTGATCGACCTGCAGTTGATAGTTCAGCTGTTGCCACGGCCCGTAGACCCGCAGCGGGATCGGCGTTTTTTGCAGCTGTTCGATCAGCTCGCCGCGCCCTTGCCAACCGCCGGTGACGCGCACGTTAAGCGCCATATCACACTGTTTACCCGGCATATCAATGCTGCCGGCGCCGGTCAGCGCCAGCAAAGGCGAATCCGCCGTCAGGCCGCTGAGTTTGACCGTGCCCTGGTTCAGGGTAGCCTGCGCCGAAACGCTTTTGACCTCGGTATAGCGCTGATAGCTGTCTTGTCCGCGCACGCTGTTGTCATTGCGCGCCACGGCCTGTTGGATCAGCTGCTGGATGTTCAAGCCGTGCAGTTGCGCATCCTGCATCGCCAGCTGCGCCGTACCGCGCCAGCGGTGCTCAAATGACTGTGAAGAGAGGCGATCGCCGGTCAGATCCCCTTTCATGCTGAACTTGCCGGTCAGCATCTGCGGCATGTCGAAGGCTTTGAGCACCGTGCCCAACTCAATCTGGTTCAACGTCGGCTGCACGCTGATGACCGGTTTATTTCCGCGAGCATCCAGCGATCCTGGCAGGGAGAAATCCCCGCCGGCCAATTGCCCGGCCAGCTTATGCAGCGTCAACAGACCGCGTTGGTTGTCCGCGGCAACGGCCAATTGGGTGACATTCATGCCGCGATAGGTCAACTGCGCCGCTTGCAGGTTCAACTGCGCATTGAAATCGCGCAGCGCCTCTAAATTCTGCTGCCGATCGTCAACCTGGCTCGCGATCACCGGGGCGGCAGTCACGGCCGGTTGCTCGGCAGTATTGCTGCTGGATTGCCAGCCGGAAAGCGCGTCGAGATCGAGGTTAGCCGAATTGAGATTCACCACATAGCCCGGCACCGCCCCCAGCGTGGCGCTGATATCGCCGGCCAACTGGCTGTTGTTGGCGCTGACGTTCAGTTGGCTGACGACAATCTGCGCCGGCGTCTGTTGATAGACTACCTGGGCATTGCCCTCGCCCTGAATGCCGCCGTTAAGAATGTCCGCCCCGGCCAGTTGATAATTGAACTGGGTCACTTTGGCGCCGATCTGGTGTGGGAACTGCTGCAGGTCAACATCGGCCGCCATGCTGAAGGTCAGGTCACGCTGATCGCGGTTGACCCGGCTGGACAGTTCAAGCTGCGCCTGCCGTTTCGCCGTTTGCTGCAGGGTGAGATTGATGTCCCGAACATTGATTTGATCGTTGTCGGCACGCTGCCAAATCAGCAGGCTGTCCACGACCCGCAAGTCATCGATATCAAACTTCCAGGCCGCGTCTGCCGCGTCAGTGCCGCTGCCGGCCGGAGCTATCGGCGCATCCACCTGCGAATGTTCTTCACTGTCGGGCGTGAGGCGAATGACGGCGTTTTTCAGCATCACCTGTTTCACAAACAGCTGATGCGACAACAGAGGCAACAGTTTGACATCGAGGCGCATGTTTTCCGCACTGACCACCGGCGCCTTGGCGCCCGGCGCGGTCAGCGTCATGCGCCCGGCCAAAATGCTGAGCTGCGGCCAGATATGCCAACGCAGATCGCCTTCGAGCGTCAGCTGATAACCGCTTTTCTGCTCGACCTTCTTGACCATATAACCGCGAAAATCATTCGGATTCACCAGCAGCACCAGTGCGGACATTCCCGCCACCACTACCACCAGTAAAATCGCCAATGTCGTCAGTAATCTTCTCATGCCACCCTCTTGTCAGCGCCACACCGACGGTGCATCCCGCGCCGTTAGTCCTTGTCGATTCGACTGGCTACTGCGCCCTGCTGATCGCGATATTTTGCGTCCTGACGGCTGTTGTATGGCCGGGCCGCCGGGCCGGACAACGGCTCAAAGCTCAAGGCGCCGATCAGCATCCCCGGCCGCAGCGCCAGCGGCAGCTTGCCGGAGTTGTAAAACTCCAGCACGATGCGCCCATGCCAGCCCGGGTCGATGCGGTGCGCGGTGACGTGCACCATCAATCCCAAACGCGCCAGGGAAGAACGGCCGTCGAGCCAACCCACCAGATCGTCAGGCAGCGTCACGGATTCGAACGTCACCGCCAGGGCCAGCTCACCGGGATGGAGGAAAAACGCCTCGCCTTCCGGCAGGACAATTTCGTCGCTCATCACGCGATCCAACGCAGCGCTGACTTCATCTTTCGGCCCGCTGAGGTCGATAAAAGGCGCGGTATGGCCACTGAACACGCGGAACTGATTGCCCAAACGGACATCTACTGTGGCCCCGTTGATGCGTTCGAGCGGCGGACGCGGGGAAATCACCAGTTTCTCGCTATCCAGCCAGGCTTCTATATCGCGGTCGCACAGTCTCATGTGTTTCTTCTCCATCAAAACGCGTAACTAAACAAAAATTGCCACACAACGGGCGAAAGGTCTACGCCGGGCTGCAAATAGTTGGCCGTCGGCCGGAAATGCACATTTCCGGCCATTAAGCGGCATTATTCAAAGAATTGGCTGATTTTGGCTTTCAGAATATCGATCGCGATGCGGTTTTTGCCACCACGCGGGACGATGATATCGGCGTATTGTTTGGAAGGTTCGATAAACTGCAGGAACATCGGGCGCACGGTCTTCTGGTATTGCGCCATCACCGAATCCATCGAGCGGCCGCGCTCGTTGACGTCACGCTTCATACGGCGCATCAGGCAGATATCGAGCGGCGTGTCGACAAAGATCGAGAAGTTCATCTCCTGGCGCAGACGAATATCCGTCAGCAACAAGATCCCTTCCAGAATGATCACTTTTTTAGGTTCCAGATGAACGGTTTCTTTCTTGCGCGTGTGTTCGGTGTAGCTGTACAGCGGCAGTTCGATCGCTTTGCCGGCCTTCAGCATCTGCAGATGCTGGAACAGCAGATTGTGATCCATGGCGCTCGGGTGGTCATAGTTGGTTTTGACCCGTTCTTCCATGGTCAGGTGAGTCTGGTCTTTATAGTAACTGTCTTCTGGAATAACGCCGATGTGCTCATCGCCGACCTGTTCACGGAGTTCGCGGTACAACGTGCTGGCAATAAGGCTTTTTCCGGAGGCAGATGCGCCAGCTATACCAATAATGACGCACTGATGCGGATTGTCAGTCATAAAATTAAAGACCTGATTTCGTAATGTGAAGGGGGGAACTAAAACGCGACAATTATAGGGAGTCGTCGGGGTTTGCGCCACTGTATATTGCGCGACGACCGGCGAATTCGGGCTATCGCGTCTTATCGGCAAGGCGGTATTTTAAGAATCTCACGGCTAGGGCAATGCCCGGCAACAGGTTAAACTCCAGCGCTGACTTCTGGACCCCGTAGTCTTTCATCGGAGAGTGATGTGCTGGATTGGTATTTTCTGACTTTTTTCGGCGACAGCATGTTGCTGTTGCCCTGCGCGCTGATTCTGTTTCTATTGCTGCTTACGTCTTCCGCCACCCGTGCGGCAGGCTGGCAGTGGGCGCTGATCTTCGGCTTCACCGGCGGGGTGGTCTGTCTGTCCAAACTGGCCTTTATGGGCTGGGGTATTGGTAACGCAAGTTATGACTTCACCGGATTCAGCGGCCATTCGGCCCTCGCCGCCAGCATCTGGCCACCACTGCTCTGGGCGCTGAGCGGCCGGTTTTCCCACCCAGTGCGCAGCATCGCACTGTTGACCGGATGGATATTGCCTTTCGCTATCGGCGTATCGCGGCTGGAAATTCGCGTGCACTCGGTATCCGAGGTGATCAGCGGGCTGATTTTAGGCTACCTGGCCAGCACGCTGTTCCTGTGGTTGCAGCGGAACAAAACACGTCCCCAGCTCTCCTGGCCGCAATTCGTCATCGCACTGGCCTTGCCGCTGGCGCTGGTGGGGCAGCGGCAACCGGCTCCCACCCAGGGATTGCTGGAGCATATCGCCAAAACGCTGGCGCAGATCGAACGCCCTTATACCCGTGCGGATCTGCACAAGCCTACCCATACCCCATAAAAAACCCGGCGCTTAAGCCGGGTTCTTTCATCATTATTCCAGGCAAATTACAGCGCGCGGAACGCAATCTCCGTCGGGATCGCCTCGCCCTGCCAGTACATCTGCGCGGCTACGCGGCCGGCGAGCTGGCGATACATCTCGGCGAATTCGCTGTCCGGGCGGCTGATCACCGTCGGCGTACCGCGATCCAGGTCTTCACGCAGCGAGATATGCAGCGGCATCTGACCCAACAGACGACTGTGGTATTTCTGCACCAGCTTCTCGGCGCCGCCGGTGCCGAAGATCGGCTCATGGTGGCCGCAGTTGCTGCAGATATGCACGCTCATGTTCTCGACAATGCCCAGCACCGGCACGTGCACTTTTTCGAACATCACGATGCCCTTGGCGGCATCCAGCAAGGCGATATCCTGCGGCGTGGTGACCACCAGCGCGCCGGTCACCGGAATGTTCTGCGACAGCGTCAGCTGGATGTCGCCGGTGCCCGGCGGCATGTCCAGCACCAGGTAATCCAGATCCGGCCACAGCGTATCCTGCAGCAGCTGCATCAGCGCCTTGCTGGCCATCGGGCCGCGCCACACCATAGCGTTGTCGTCGGTCACCAGGTAACCGATGGAGTTGGTCGCCAGGCCGTGCGCCATGATTGGCGCCATGTGCTGACCGTCCGGCGAGGTCGGTCGCTCATGTTCGGTGCCCAGCATGTTCGGGATTGACGGGCCGTAAATGTCGGCGTCAAGGATACCGACCTTGGCGCCTTCGGCGGCCAGCGCCAGCGCCAGGTTGACGGCGGTGCTGGATTTCCCCACCCCGCCTTTGCCGGAGCTGACGGCGATGATGTTGCGCACGCCTTTGATCCCAGCCTGGCCGTTGGCGCGTTTCAGCGTCGTGATGTCGTGTTTCAACTTCCAGTCGATGGCGGCGGCGCCGGTCACGCGCAGCAGCTCAGGGCCGACGCTCGCCTGCAGCGCTTCAAAGCCGCTCTGCCAGGCAAACGGCATCGTCAGTTCGATATGCAGTACATCGTCCAATAATGCGCAGTGATGAATAGCCTTCAGCGCAGTCAGGTTGTTTTTCAACGTCGGGTGTTCAAAGGCGGCCAGTACACCGGTCACCAGGGCGCGCAGAACTTCGGGGTTGGTCTGCTCAGGGGATTTTGCGTTCATCCCGGCTCCTTGATTTTGAATGAGTCGCTTCCGGCTAAGCATATCAGAACTGCCCGGTAGCTGGCGCGTATAACCTGTAAGAAACCGCCCTAGCAGCGAAGGGCGCGATCGGTTAACATCGAAGGCCCTTTTATTCATTACAGAAAGCAAGTTCTCACTATGGCTCAAGTCGCGAAAAAATTATTGGTGACGTGCGCGCTACCGTACGCAAATGGTTCCATCCATCTCGGCCACATGCTCGAGCACATCCAGGCGGATATCTGGGTGCGTTACCAACGAATGCGCGGCCACGAAGTGCATTTCATCTGCGCGGACGACGCGCACGGCACGCCGATCATGCTGAAAGCGCAGCAACTGGGCGTCAAACCGGAAGAAATGATCGCGGAGATGAGCCAGGAGCACCAACAGGATTTCGCCGGCTTTGGCATCAGCTATGACAACTACCATTCGACCCATAGCGATGAAAACCGTGAGCTGTCCACCCTGATTTACAGCCGCCTGAAAGAAAACGGTTTTATCAAGAACCGCACCATTTCTCAGCTTTACGATCCGGAGAAAGGCATGTTCCTGCCGGACCGTTTCGTGAAAGGCACCTGTCCGAAATGCAAATCGCCGGATCAGTACGGCGACAACTGCGAAGTGTGCGGCGCCACCTACAGCCCGACGGAACTGATCGATCCGAAGTCCGTGGTTTCCGGCGCGACGCCGGTGATGCGCGACTCCGAACACTTCTTCTTCGATCTGCCGGCCTTCAGCGAAATGTTGCAGGCGTGGACGCGCTCCGGCGCGCTGCAAGAGCAGGTGGCGAACAAAATGCAGGAGTGGTTCGAATCCGGCCTGCAGCAGTGGGACATCTCCCGCGATGCGCCTTACTTCGGCTTTGAAATCCCGGATGCGCCGGGCAAATACTTCTACGTCTGGCTGGACGCACCGATCGGCTACATGGGCTCCTTCAAGAACCTGTGCGACAAGCGCGGCGATCTGGACTTCGACGAATTCTGGCGCAAAGAGTCCACCACCGAGCTGTATCACTTTATCGGCAAGGACATCGTCTACTTCCACAGCCTGTTCTGGCCGGCGATGCTGGAAGGCAGCAACTTCCGCAAACCGACCAACCTGTTCGTGCACGGCTACGTGACGGTGAACGGCGCCAAGATGTCCAAGTCGCGCGGCACCTTCATCAAGGCCGGTACCTACCTGCAGCATCTGGACGCCGACTGCCTGCGCTATTACTACGCCGCCAAGCTCTCTTCACGCATTGATGACATCGATCTCAATCTGGAAGACTTCGTACAGCGCGTAAACGCCGATATCGTCAACAAGGTGGTGAACCTGGCTTCACGCAACGCCGGCTTTATCAACAAGCGCTTCGACGGCAAGCTGGCCGACAGCCTGGCCGATCCGGCGCTGTACCAGACCTTCGTCGACGCGGCGCAGAGCATCGCCGAAGCCTACGCCGGCCGCGAGTTCAGCCGCGCGATCCGCGAGATCATGGCACTGGCCGATCTGGCCAACCGTTACGTGGATGAGCAGGCACCGTGGGTAGTGGCGAAGGAAGAAGGCCGCGACGCCGATCTGCAGGCCATCTGCTCGATGGGCATCAACCTGTTCCGCGTGTTGATGACTTACCTGAAGCCGGTGCTGCCTTCGCTGACCGAACGCGCCGAAGCGTTCCTCAACGCCGAGCTGAGCTGGGACACGATCCCGCAGCCGCTGCTGGGTCACCAGGTAAACGCATTTAAAGCGCTGTTCAACCGCATCGATCTGGACAAGGTCAGCGAGATGGTCAACGCCTCGAAGGAGGACATGGCCGCCGCCAAACCGGTGACCGGTCCATTGGCCGATGATCCGATCCAGGAAACCATCACCTTCGACGACTTCGCCAAGGTAGACATGCGCATCGCACTGATCAAGAGCGCCGACTTCGTCGAGGGCTCCGACAAGCTGCTGAAGCTGCAGCTGGATCTGGGCGGCGAATCGCGCCAGATCTTCTCCGGCATTCGCTCCGCTTACCCGGATCCGAAGGCGCTGGAAGGCCGTCTGACCATCATGGTCGCCAACCTGGCGCCGCGCAAAATGCGCTTCGGCGTGTCAGAAGGCATGGTGATGGCGGCGGGCCCTGGCGGGAAAGAGATCTTCCTGCTGAGCCCGGACAGCGGCGCGCAGCCTGGCATGCAGGTCAAGTAATCGCACTAACGCGCGGTTTCAAGGGTCGAGCTTGCTCGGCCCTTTTTTATTGCCCCAAACTCAGAGTTATAAGCATTAAGAAAAAGTCATAACCGCGCTGATTCCCAGGCCCGCCGCATCCGGCTATGATGCTCCGAAACAACAAATAGACGTCCAGACAGAAAGACTGCTATAACAGACCTTCGCCGGGACCGTTTCCCTGCCTTTTTGGAGCCTATAATAATGAAAAATCTCAAGACTTCGCTGCTCGCCCTCAGCCTGCTGTCCGCTCTGCCGCTGCAGGCGGCGGAACAGGCCGCCGTGCCGGTTGCCATCGCTCAGCATCAGGGGCCGGTGCGCATCGCGGTGATCCGTAATCTCGGTTCCGACGACAACACCACGCAATTTCTGGCGGGCGCCATTCAGGAAGGGCGCAAACTGGGCTTCAAGGTGGATACCTTTCTCAGCAACGGCGACGACGCGCGCTTCCAGGACTTCGTCAACCAGGCCATCAGCCAGAAATATGACGGCGTCATTCTCTCGCAGGGGCGAGCCCCCTATTCCACCGATCTGGTCAAACGCCTCGCGGCGGCCGGCATCGCCGTCGCGGCTTTCGATACCGACGTCAGCGGCAGCATTCCCGGCATCACCGTCTCGCAGCAGGACGACGCTTCGCTGGCCAACGCCTCCTTCGGCCAGCTGGTGAAAGATTTCAACGGCCAGGCCAACATCATCAAACTCTGGGTGGCCGGCTTCCCACCGATGGAGCGCCGCCAGGCCGCCTATCAGCAGTTGCTGAAACAGCATCCGGGCATTCATGAGCTGGAATCGATCGGCGCGGTCTCATCCGACGTACAGGGCGATACCGCCAACAAGGTGGGCGCGGTGCTGGCGAAATACCCGAAAGGCAAGATCGACGCCATCTGGGGCACCTGGGATGCCTTTACCCAAGGGGCTTACAAGGCGCTGAAAGAGAACGGACGCACCGAAATCAAACTGTACAGTATCGATATCTCCAACCAGGACTTGCAGCTGATGCGTGAGGCCGGCAGCCCGTGGCAGGTTAGCGTCGCGGTGGATCCGAAGCTGATCGGCGCGGTCAACCTGCGCCTGGTGGCCAACAAAATTGCCGGAGAAAGCACGCCGGACAACTACCAGTTCAAAGCGACGGCCATTCCGCAGGCACTGTTGCTGGCGCAGCCGGGGCCGGTCAACGTCGCCGGCCTGGCGAAGATCATCCCCGGCTGGGGCAGCAGCAGCGATTTCGTTCAGCCGTGGTTCGCCACGCTACAGGCAGAACACGGTAAATAATGCTGTTTTTCACGGGGCTGCCGACGCAGCCTCTGTTTTTCAACTAATTATCGGCCTCCCCCTTCCGTCCCCGCCAAAATGCGCTATGTTATTTGCATCGCCTAATAACTGTATGCATAAACAGGTTTCGAATGAAGGGATTCCCCTCGCAGATTAACGTGCTGCTGGCCAGTTCGCTGGTGTTGACCATCGGTCGCGGCGTCACTCTGCCGTTCATCACCATCTACCTTACCGAGCATTTCCACCTGCTGCCGAAGAGCGTGGGCGTGATCCTGGGCGTCAGCCTCACCCTCGGCATCATCGCCAGCCTGTACGGCGGCTATCTGGTGGACAAATTCAGCAAAAATCGCCTGATCCTGCTGTCGATTTTATTGTTTGCGCTCAGCTTCTTCGCCATTCCCTGGATCCCGCGCCCCGGCGGCGTGATCGTGGTGCTGGCGATCCTGCACACCTGTTATTCGGTGCTGAGCATCACCATCAAGGCCTGCTTCGCCGACTGGTTGCCGGTCGAGCAGCGCATCAAGGCTTTCTCAATCAACTACACGCTGGTCAACATCGGCTGGGCGATCGGCTCGGCGCTCGGCGTACTGGTGGCTGGCCTCAACCCGCTACTGCCGTTTTACCTGTCGGGCGGGTTGGCGCTGGCGACGGTGGCGGCGCTGAGCCTGCGCTTGCGCGGGCGGGAACAGCACGCAGCCCCTATCGCCGCATCAGCCTCACTGCCCAACTTCCGCCAGACGCTGACCATCTTGCGCAGCGATCGCCGGCTGATCTACTTCACCCTCGGCAGCACCCTGGGCGCCGTGGTGTTCGGACAGTTCACCGGCTATCTGTCGCAGTACCTGATCACCGTTTCCAGCGCCGAATTCGCCTACAAAATCATCGGGCTGGTGATGATCGTCAACGCCAGCATCGTCATCGCCCTGCAATACCTGCTCAGTCGCGGCATGCGCCAGGAAAACATGCTGCGCTGGCTGGCGCTGGGCACGCTGTTTTTCATCGTCGGGCTACTCGGCTTTATGGTCGCCGGCGAGGCGGTCTGGCTGTGGCTGGCGGCGATGGCGGTGTTTACCCTCGGCGAAATCATCGTTATCCCGGTGGAATACATGTTCATCGACTTTATCGCGCCGCCGCACCTGAAAGGCAGCTACTATGGGGTACAGAACCTCAGCGCGCTGGGCGGCGCCATCAACCCGGTGCTGTGCGGGGTGCTGCTCAGCTACGCCGCGCCGCCGTTGATGTTCGTGATGCTGATCGTTGCCGCCCTGCTCAGCCTGCTGTTTTTCTTCCTCGGCCATCGGCTGGCGGAACAGGCGACGGCGGCTGAAGATGCACCTTAATCCGGCGCGCTACACTTAATCCAGGCTGTCAACCCAACGATCGTGCATGGCGGCCATAGCGAGAATTCATGGTGCGATCTGTGGCATGGCTCACAGTTTAATTGTATGATGAATGCATCAGTTAAACGGGAAAAGACAATGGCCAACGTGCTCACACTGTGCTGGAAATACCTCAGGGCCCTGCTCCTCATCTACCTTTGTCTGTTCGTCGGCAACGCGCTGGCGGCGCTGCTGCCGTTCGCCATTCCCGGCAGCATCCTCGGCATGCTGCTGCTGTTCGCCCTGCTTTCCACCCAGATCCTGCCGGCCAAGTGGGTCAAACCCGGCTGCCATTTACTGATCCGCTATATGGTGCTGCTGTTCGTGCCGATCGGCGTCGGGGTCATGAAATACTACGACCAGATCGTGGCGCACCTGGGCCCGCTGGTTATCTCTTGCCTCATCAGCACACTGATGGTGCTGGTGGTGGTCGGCTATACCTCACACTATTTCCACCGCGAGCGCCGCATCGTCGGTAAGCCCGACGATGCGGAGGGCAATCCATGATCCATGAAATCTGGTGGTCGCTGCCGCTGACGCTGGCGGTCTATTTCGCCGCGCGCTGGCTGGCGCGCAAACTGAACATGCCACTGCTCAACCCGCTGCTGGTGTCCATGGCGGTGATCATCCCGCTGTTGCTGCTCACCGGCATCCCCTATGAGCGCTATTTTCAGGGCAGCAGGATCCTCAACGATCTGCTGCAGCCGGCGGTCGTCGCGCTGGCCTTCCCGCTGTATGAGCAGCTGCACCAAATTCGCGCGCGCTGGAAGTCGATTATCGCGGTGTGCTTCATCGGCAGCCTCACCGCCATGATCAGCGGCGGCGCCATCGCCCTGTGGCTGGGCGCTACGCCGGAAATCGCCGCTTCTATTCTGCCGAAATCGGTCACTACGCCAATCGCCATGGCCGTCGCGGACTCGCTCGGCGGTATTCCGGCGATCAGCGCGGTCTGCGTCATTTTCGTCGGCATCCTCGGCGCCGTGTTCGGCCATACGCTGTTCAACCTGTTGAAAATCACCACCCACTCGGCGCGCGGCCTGGCGATGGGCACCGCATCTCACGCGCTGGGCACCGCGCGCTGCGCGGAGATGGACTACCAGGAAGGCGCCTTCGGCTCGCTGGCGCTGGTGATCTGCGGCATCATCACCTCACTGCTGGCGCCATTTCTGTTCCCGGTGCTGCTGCACCTGTTCGGTTAAACAGGATTAAACTTGCGATACATCTCGCATTTATGTATTTCATTGCATTGATTTCATCAATTAAGAGATATCGGTCACACTTTAATATTGCCGCGCTGCCTAGAATGTTATCCCGTTAACCTGTAGAGAGACCTTCTATGCATCCGCGTTTTCACACCGCTTTCAGCGCACTGCCCGCGACACTGCAATCCGCCCTGCAGCCCTATCTGGACGCGTCCGACTTTCCGGCGATGTTCACGGCCGAGCAAGCGGCGGCGATCCGCTCAGGCTGCGGACTGGACGATGACGCGCTGGCATTCGCTCTGCTGCCGCTGGCGGCGGCCTGCTCGTTAACCCCGATATCGCATTTCCATGTCGGCGCCATCGCGCGCGGGCAAAGCGGCAATCTCTATTTCGGCGCCAATATGGAGTTCAGCGATGCGCCGCTGCAGCAATCCGTGCATGCGGAACAGAGTGCGGTGACGCACGCCTGGCTGCGCGGCGAAAAAGCGCTGGCCTCGGTCACCGTCAACTACACGCCGTGCGGCCACTGCCGCCAGTTTATGAATGAGCTGAACAGCGGCGGCGAGCTGCAAATCCGCCTGCCGGGCCGCGCGCCGGCCACGCTGGCGGACTATCTGCCGGACGCCTTCGGCCCGAAAGATCTGGATGTCGCCTCACTGCTGATGGACGAGGTCGATCACGGTCATCAGCTGGCGCTGAACGATGCGCTGGCGCAAGCGGCGCTGGCGGCGGCCAACCGAAGCCACGCGCCATACAGCCGCGCCCATAGCGGCGTGGCGCTGGAAACGGCAGACGGCAACATCTACGCCGGCCGCTATGCGGAAAACGCCGCCTTCAACCCGAGCCTGCCGCCGCTGCAGGCCGCGCTGATCCTGCTGAACCTCTCCGGCGGCGACTGCCAGAACATCCGCCGCGCCGTGCTGGCCGAACCGCAGGACGCGATCATCAGCCAATGGGACGCCACCCGCGCCACCCTGGCGGCGCTGGGCTGCCAGAACGTCAGCCGCACCGCGTTCTAAGCGCACCACGGCGGAGCCATCCGGTTCCGCCGCTAACAGCCCCGCCCGCCAAATACAATGCCCCGACGCCGCCGTAGACACTTTATTTAGTTAAAAAATCATTTGATTGTCGATAATTACGCCAACCTGGTTCATCATCTGGCAACAAATGCTGTACATCTGCTCTTTATCTTTTAGGATCGTCGGCAATAAAGTTATCTGATACGTGAAGAGTAAAACTGATGGAACTAGAATACGAAAGCAAACGCCCGCTCTACATCCCTTACGCCGGCCCAATTCTGCTGGAATTTCCGCTGCTGAACAAAGGCAGCGCTTTCACCGAGGAAGAACGTAGCCACTTCAACCTGCACGGCCTGCTGCCGGAAGCGGTGGAAACCATCGAAGAACAGGTGGAACGCGCCTACCGCCAGTATCAGGATTTCAAGAACGATAACGATAAGCACATCTATCTGCGCAACATCCAGGACACCAACGAAACCCTGTTCTACCGCCTGCTGGACTCGCACCTGAGCGAGATGATGCCGATCATCTACACCCCGACCGTCGGCGAGGCCTGCGAACACTTCTCCGATATTTACCGCCGCGCGCGCGGGCTGTTCATCTCCTACCCGAACCGCGATCGCATCGATGACATGCTGCAAAACGCCACCAAGCAGAACGTCAAGGTGATCGTGGTCACCGACGGCGAACGCATCCTCGGCCTGGGCGATCAGGGCATCGGCGGCATGGGGATTCCGATCGGCAAGCTGTCGCTGTACACCGCCTGCGGCGGCATCAGCCCGGCCTACACCCTGCCGGTGGTGCTGGACGTCGGCACCAACAACCCGCAGCGCCTCAACGATCCGCTGTACATGGGCTGGCGCCATCCGCGCATCTCCGGCGAGGAGTACCACGCCTTTGTCGAAGAGTTTATTCAGGCGGTCAAACGCCGCTGGCCGAACGTGCTGCTGCAGTTCGAAGACTTCGCGCAGAACAACGCCACCCCGTTGCTGAACCGCTACCGCGACGAGATCTGCTGCTTCAACGATGACATTCAGGGCACCGCTGCGGTCACCCTCGGCAGCCTGATCGCCGCCAGCCGCGCCGCCGGCAGCCAGCTGCGCGATCAAACCGTCACCTTCCTCGGCGCCGGTTCCGCCGGCTGCGGCATCGCCGAGCAGATCATCGCGCAGATGAAGTCCGAAGGGTTGAGCGAAGACGAAGCGCGCGCCCGCGTGTTCATGGTCGACCGTTTCGGCCTGCTGACCGACAAGCTGCCGAACCTGCTCGATTTCCAGAGCAAGCTGGTGCAGAAGAGCGAAAATCTCGCCGGCTGGGAAACCGCCAGCGACGCCATTTCGCTGCTGGACGTCGTGCGCAACGCCAAGCCGACCATTCTGATCGGCGTGTCCGGTCAGCCGGGGCTGTTTACCGAAGAGCTGATCCGCGAGATGCATAAGCACTGCGAACGCCCTATCGTGATGCCGCTGTCCAACCCGACCTCACGCGTGGAAGCCCGTCCGGAAGACATCATCAACTGGACCGACGGCGCCGCCCTGGTGGCAACCGGCAGCCCGTTCGCGCCGGTGAGCTATAAAGACCAGCTGTTCCCGATCGCCCAGTGCAACAACTCCTACATCTTCCCGGGCATCGGCCTCGGCGTGCTGGCCTCCGGCGCCACCCGCGTCACCGATTCCATGCTGATGGCCGCCAGCCGCGCGCTGGCGGACTGCTCGCCGCTGGCTACCGACGGCCACGGCGCGCTGCTGCCGAATATCGACGATATTCAGGGCGTGTCGAAGTGCATCGCCATGGAAGTGGGCAAAGCCGCGCAGCTGCAGGGCGTGGCGATCGTCACCTCCGAAGACGCGCTGTCGAAAGCCATCGAGCACAACTTCTGGCGGCCGCAGTACCGCAGCTACAAGCGCACCTCGTTCTGATCGGCGCGCTGAAATGACCCAGCCCGGCTCCGCCGGGCTTTTTTGTGCGGTAAAACCGCCGAAAAATGCGGCGGAGCGCGTGCTTCAGGCGGTTCGCGTCTTGCGTCGCCCGGTCAGGTAAAGTAGCCTTGATCCATCTTTTTCAGCCCGGCGCGCGTAAGGCAACAACATGTGGAAACGCCTGATAATCAGCCTGTTCATCATCATTGCGGTGTTGATGGGCTCGGCTATTGCGCTCGATCGCTGGATCAGCTGGAAAACCGCGCCTTACGTCTACGACGAACTGCAGGAATTGCCGCACCGCCAGGTTGGCGTGGTGCTCGGCACCGCCAAGTATTACCGCACCGGGGTGATCAACCAGTATTACCGTTACCGCATTCAGGGGGCGATCAACGCCTATAACAGCGGCAAGGTGAAATACCTGCTGCTGAGCGGTGACAACGCCCAGCAAAGCTATAACGAACCGATGACCATGCGGCGCGATCTGATCGCCGCCGGCGTAGCGCCGAGCGATATCGTGCTGGACTATGCCGGCTTCCGCACCCTGGATTCCATCGTGCGCACCCGCAAGGTGTTCGACACCAACGACTTCATCATCATCACCCAACGCTTCCACTGCGAGCGGGCGCTGTTTATCGCCCTGCACATGGGGATTCAGGCGCAGTGCTACGCGGTGCCGTCGCCGAAAGACATGATGACGGTGCGCGCTCGCGAGATCTTCGCCCGCTTGGGCGCACTGACCGATCTGTACATCCTCAAGCGCGAGCCGCGCTTCCTCGGCCCGCTGATCCCGATCTCCGCCATGCACACCGTGCCGGAAGACGCCCAGGGGTATCCCGCCGTCTCGCCGGAACAGTTGGTGGAGCTGGAGCACAAGCTGAAAGAAGAGAAGCAGAAAGCTAAACAGCCCTGACGCGCAATGCCCAACAAGAAAGGCCGGCAATATGCCGGCCTTGTTGTCTGCGAAGCCAAACAGCTACTTCTTCTTGGCGTATTTCAACGAATCCAGCGCCACGGCGAAGATGATGATGCTGCCCTTGATGATGTACTGCCAGTACGGGTTGATGCCGATATAGGTCAAACCGTAGTTGATGACAGTGAAGATGATCACCCCGGTCACCACGCCCCACACCGTACCCACACCGCCGGCGAACGAGACGCCGCCCACCACGCAGGCGGCGATGGCGTCCAGCTCGTACATAAAACCGAGGTTGTTGGTAGCGCTGCCGATGCGCCCCGCTTCCAGCAGGCCGCCAAAGGCGTAAAACACGCCGGACAGCGCATAGATCATGATCAGGTTCAACGGCACGTTGACGCCGGACACCTTGGCCGCTTCCGGGTTGCCGCCGATGGCGAAGATGTTCTTGCCAAAGCGGGTCTTGGTCCACAGGATCCAGACGAATATGATGGCTATTAGCGCATAGAAGGTAATGTACGACAGCTTGAAGTCACCGAAGCGCAAAAAGCCCTGGGCAAAGGTGGAGAACTTCGGATCGAAGCCGGCGACCGGCGAAGCGCCGACCGAGTCGTAATACAGCGAGTTGATGCCGTAGACGATGATCATGGTGCCCAAGGTGGTGATAAACGGCGTCACGTTGAGATAGGCGATAATCAAGCCGTTGACCAGGCCGATCACCGCGCCGACCGCACACACCAGCAGAATAACCAGGGGAATCGACCAGGTTTCCATGTGCGGAAACACTTTGTTGACGTTATCCATCGATTGCAGCAGCGTCGCAGCCACCACCGCCGCCAGCCCCACCTGGCGCCCGGCGGACAGGTCGGTGCCCTGGGTGACGATCAGCCCCGCCACGCCCAGCGCAATGATGATGCGCACCGAAGACTGTGTCAGGATGTTGCTCAGGTTCATCAGGCTGAGGAAGGTGGGGTCCTGAATGATGATGATGGCCAACAGCACCAGCAACACCACGTAAATGCCGCCTTCCTTGAAATAGGTAAATAAGGTTTTTTTATTTAGCGCGTTCATAATTCCGATCCTTAAAGGTGCAGGGAGGCGAGACGTAAGATTTCATTTTGCGAGGTCTGTTTGGTGTTAACGATGCCCGCAACCTGACCATTGCTCATCACCAAAATGCGGTCGGTGATCCCCAACAGCTCCGGCATTTCGGACGAGACGATAATGATCCCCTTGCCCTTCTTCGCCAGCTCGGTCATCAACTGATAGATCTCGAACTTGGCGCCCACGTCGATGCCGCGCGTCGGTTCATCCAGCATCAGGATCTCCGGCTGCGTCAGCAGCCAACGGCCGATGATCACCTTCTGCTGGTTGCCGCCGGACAGCGAACCGATATGGGTGTGATGCCCCGGCGTTTTCACCCGCATGGCGTCGATCACCCACTGGGTGTCGCTCTTCATTCGCGCGTTGTCCAGCAGGCCGAGCTTGTTCTTATAATTGCGGATATTGGAGATCAGCGAGTTGAAGCCCACGTCGAGGTAAGCGTAAATCCCGGTGGAACGCCGCTCTTCGGTCACCAACGCAAAGCCGTGGTTGATCGCTTCGTTGGCGCTGTGGTTGTCGATCGCCTTGCCGTGCAGCTTGATAGTGCCCGCCACCTTTTCGCGAATGCCGAACAGCGTCTCGACGATATCGGTGCGCTTGGCGCCCACCAGCCCGGCGATGCCGAGGATCTCGCCCTGATGCAGATCGAAGGAAACGTCGCGGATCGAGGGCTGGCGCAGCGAAGTCAGGTTCTTCACCTCGAGGATCACTTCACCCGGCGTGTTCTGCCTGTCGGGGAAACGCTGGCTCAGCGAGCGGCCGACCATCATGGCGATGATCTTGTCCATATCCAGCCCTTCCAGCGGCTGGGTGGCGATCCACTGGCCATCGCGCAGCACCGTTATCTCGTCGCACAGCTGGAAGATCTCCTCCATCTTGTGCGAGATATAGACAATGCCGCAGCCGCGCTCTTTCAGCTTGCGGATAATGGTGAACAGGTGATTGACCTCTTTCTCCGTCAACGAGGAGGTCGGTTCATCCATGATGACGATCTTGGCGTCGTAGGAGAACGCCTTGGCGATCTCGATCATCTGCATCTGCGACACCGACAGATTACCCACCTTCTCGCGCGGGTTGATGTCGATATCCAGCTCGTCGAAGATCGCCTGGGTGTCTTTGAGCATTTTATCCTGATCGACAAACAGGCCTTTGATCGGGTAGCGCCCCAGCCACATGTTGTCCATCACGGTGCGTTGCAGTACCAGGTTCAGCTCCTGGTGCACCATGGAAACGCCGTGTTCCAGCGCCTCCTTCGAGCTCTTGAAATCGATTTCCCGGCCCTGAAACACGATGCTGCCGCTGTCTTTTTTGTAAATGCCGAACAGGCATTTCAGCAACGTCGATTTCCCCGCCCCGTTCTCCCCCATCAGGGCATGAATCGAGTGCGGACGGACGCGTAAATTGACATTATCCAAGGCTTTGACGCCGGGAAACGACTTACAGATATCCGTCATTTCCAGCAAAAATTCGCGTGAACTATCGGCCATAAATACACCTGGCTTAACGATTTGCAGTCGTAAACATCCCCGCCGGCGGTATCCCTGGTGTTGGCGCCGCAGGCGGGGTCTTAGCGGGATCTCAGCGTTTATTTAACAAACTGAGACAGGTTGTCTTTATCTACGCCGACGTAAGGAATACGCACGACTTTATTTTCGATTTTATATTGGGTGCCTTCGGTGGCCGGTTTGCCCGCCGCCAGGTTCTTCGCCAGCTCGAAAGTGGCTTTCGCCTGGTTGTCGGCATCGTTCAACACCGTGCCCGCCATCGCGCCGGATTTCACCAACGCCAACGCTTCAGGCAGCGCATCGACACCAAACACCGGAATGCTGGTCTTGTTATGCGCTTTCAGCGCTTCCACCGCGCCCATCGCCATGGCGTCGTTGTTGGCGATCACCACTTCAATCTTGTTGGCGTTCGGGCCGGAGAGCCAGGCATCCATCTTGTCTTTCGCCTGTGCGGTGTCCCACATCGCGGTATCCATCTGCAGCTGTTGGGTCTTGATGCCTTTCTCGTTCAGCGTTTTCACCACGTAGGTGGTGCGCGCTTCGGCATCCGGGTGGCCCGGCTCGCCCTTCAGCAACACGTACTGGATCTGGCCGTCTTTGTTCAGATCCCAGGCCGGGTTGGCTTTCCAGTGCTTGGCGATCAGCTCGCCCTGGATCACGCCGGATTCTTTGGAGTCGGTGCCGACGTAATACGCCTTGTCGTAGCTGTCCAGCGCCTTGCGGGAAGGTTCTTTGTTGTAGAACACCACCGGGATATCGTTTGCGCGCGCCTTATCGATAACCACCGGCGCCGCGGCCGGGTCGACCAGGTTGATCGCCAGCGCTTTCACGCCCTTGGCCAACAGCACGTCAATCTGGTCGTTCTGTTTGGACTGGTCGTTCTGCGAGTCATTCATCAGCAGGGTGACGTCCGGCGAGGCCTTGGCGTCTTTTTCGATCGCTTTGCGCACCACCGACATGAAGTTGTCGTCGTATTTGTAAATCGTGACGCCAATACGGGTATCAGCATGGGCTGCGGCGCCAAACATCATGGCTGCGGCCAGGCCGGCCAGGGTGAAAACCTTCTTATTCATTGTCAGTCTCCGGTTCTGTGTAGGGTATTACTCGTCTTTGAGCCAATGGTCACCGGCAGTGCGCACACCCCAGGCCAGGCGATTTCCACTCAACACCTGTCGTCCGTGGATCTTGTTATTTCCGAGAAATGCTGCGTCAGCGCGAGATAAAGGTTACAGCGGCAAGGGCCTTTGCGCCGGAAAACGCCTAGAGCATAGACGGCGTGATGTTAATAATCTGTGAATTTTCTCACAGATTGAAAACGGTTACACAAGACTAAATCGTCAGAGAGTGACCGTCGCCTCACTTTGCCAGGGAGCGACGGAATGGCGGCGCACCAGCGTCGGCATGAACAGATGCGCGGCCTGTGGCTCTGCCAGGCCAGCTGCGCCCTGCAATGCCAGCTCGGTCGCCAGCGTGGCCATCGAGACGATCGGGTAGCGCACCGTGGTAAGTTTGGGGCTGGTGTACCGCGCGATGGGGATGTCGTCGAAGCCGATCAGCGAGAAATGCGGCGGCACAGTGATACCGTTTTCTTTCAGTACCGCCATGGCACCGGCGGCCATGGCGTCGTTGTAGGCGAACACCGCGCTTAGCTGTAAGTTGCGCCCCAGCAGTTCCACCATCGCCGCCTCGCCACCCTGCAGATCCGGCGAACCGTAGGCGCGCCAGCTATCGGGCGTCGCCAGCCCGGCGGCGGCCATCGCCTGTGCGTAGCCCTGCTGACGCAGCGGCCCGTCCTCGATCGGGTGGTTGGAACCCAGATAGCCGATGCGCCGATGGCCCTGCGACAGCAACAGGCGCAGCGCCATCTCGGCGCCGCAGACGTTATCCAGCCCGACGCAGCGCGATTCATAGCCGGAAACGATGCGGTTGATCAGCACCATGCCCGGCACCTGCTCCAGAAAACCGATCAGCTCGGCATCGCTCAGGGCTTTGGCATGGACAATCAGGGCGTTACAACGCTGGCGGATCAGCACTTCGATCGCATGGCGCTCTTTGTCCGCCTGATGATAGCTGTTGCCGATCAGCAGATATTTGTGGTGTTTCTGCGCCACCGTGTCTACCGCTTTCACCAGCGCACCGAAGAACGGATCGGACACGTCCATCACTACCACGCCCAGGGTATCGCTGCTTTGGGTCGCCAACGCCTGTGCATTGGCGTTGGGGCGGTAGCCCAACTCCGCCACCGCCTGCAGCACCAGCTCGCGCGTCTCCTTGCTGGTCAACGCGCTATGATTGAGTACCCGGGAGACGGTCGCGACAGAGACCCCGGCGCGTTTCGCCACGTCGCGAATGGTGATCGGATGAACTGGAGGCATGCAGGATCCTGAAATCGGGGTAGTGGCCGGTGGCGCTATCCTACCCCGATTGGCCCGCTGTTCTGCGTGAATTACGTCACAGGAAAGAAAACGTTTACATACATTTTTTTAACCTGCCGGCGGGCGCTCACTTCGGCGCTTTGGTTTCCGCTTCGCCGGCGGCCATCTGCGTCAGCTTGCGCCACAGCCACTCCATCGGTCCCTGGGTGAAATAACGCAGCCACAGTGCGGAAAACGCCAGATTGATCAACCAGACCAGCGGTACAAACGCCAACAGCTGCAGCCGGTCGAACCGCTCATAGAGACCGAAGCGATAAAACAGCGTGGTGCAGATCAGCGTTTGCAACAGGTAGTTGCTCAGCGCCATGCGCCCCACCTGGCTCAGCCAGTGGGCGATGCGCAGGCGCGACAGCGCGGGCCAGAAGCCATAGCACAATGCCAGATAGCCCATCGCCTGCAGCGGCGCGCCCAGCTCGCGCGGCACCTGCAGCAGGAAACCGCTCCAGCGATAGTCCCAATGCACCTGCCATTGCAGCGCCACCGCCGGCAGTTGGATCAGCACCGAGAGCGGCAGCAGCCACGCCGCCTGCCGCAGATAATAGCCGGAGGAGTAGCTGCCGCGCAGCCAGCCGCTGCGCATCAGCCCGGCGCCGAACAGCATCAGCCCCGCCAGCTCCCAGCCATACTGCGCGCCGATGGCCAACAGGCTGGAAGAGAGCAGATCGGCGCGGCTGCGCCAGGCTTCGAAACCGCCCTGCAGCTTCCAGAACTTCTCGTACTGTAACTCCGCCACGCCAGGCAGCCAGAAGCCGCCCGGTTCGCCGTGCGAAACAAACCCGAGCAGCAGCAGTACCGCCACGCCGATCAGATACAGCACCACGCCGGTTTTCAGCAGTTGAAAGGTTTCTTTGGCATCGCGGATCAGGCGCCAGCACACCAGGCCGATCAGCCCGTAGGCCAGCAGAATGTCGCCGTCCCACAACAAGATCGCGTGCGCGAGGCCAAACAGCACCAGCCACGACAGCCGCGCGCGGATCCAGCTTTTGCCTCGTCGCAACAGCATTTGCAGCCCGGCGCCGAACAGCAGCGCGAACATCGCCAGGAATTTGGCCTGGGCGAAGAGATCGAGCAGCGCCCAGGTCCAGGCGTCGCGTGATGACGGCATACCCAGATAAGCCGGGTTGAGGTAGGCGGCCTTCGGCAAACCGAAGGCGCTGATGTTCAGCAATAAAATGCCGAGGATGGCGATGCCGCGCACGCAGTCCAGCGTGGCGATGCGCGGCAGAGGATGACTGTTCATTTTTTATCGCTGTCTTCCGCTCATGAAAAAGGCGCCCGCAGGCGCCTGTTGTCGTCTTGCGGGTCGCCCCGCAACGCCATCACCCCTGGTGATGACGCACCGCGCGCAGGAACTCCTGGCGGGTGTTCTGGCTGGACTTGAACAGCCCCCCCAACGAGGTGGTGGTGGTGGCGCTGGTCGCGTCGCGGATGCCGCGCGCCTTGACACAATAATGGACCGCATCGATCGATACCGCCACGTTATTGGTGCCGAGCAGGGTTTGCAGCGCCACCAGGATCTGCTGGGTCAGGCGCTCTTGCACCTGCGGACGCTGGGAGAAGAACTGCACGATGCGGTTGATCTTCGACAGACCGATCACCGAGTCTTTCGGGATATAGGCCACGGTGGCCTTGCCGTCGATGGTCACGAAGTGGTGTTCACAGGTGCTGGTCAGCGTGATGTCGCGCACCGTCACCATCTCATCCACCTTCATCTTGTTTTCGATGACGGTGATTTTCGGGAAGTTGGCGTAGTCCAGGCCGGAGAAGATCTCGTCGACATACATTTTGGCGATGCGATGCGGCGTTTCCGCCAGGCTATCGTCGGACAGATCGAGATTCAGCAGCTGCATGATTTCGGTCATGTGCTCTTTGATGCGGCGTTTGCGCGTTTCGCGATCCAGCACTTCCCCGCGCAGCGGGGTCTCCAGACCACGCTCTTCCAGCGCCGCATGCACCAGCGCGGCTTCTTTACTTAATGATGTCATGTACTTGTTCTCCTGCGGACGGAACCCGCCGGCGGCCAGGCATGGCGTGCGGCCGACGGATTGCTTGCTCTCGTGACGGCAGAGTTTTCGTGATGGATAACGTGAACCCGGTCAAGATTTTGCCCCCACTGTAGATGAGAGCGCGGCGATTATCCAGTGATTGTGCGTCATCCGCAGGTGAAATATTCGCATTTAGCACAATCAGGCCGGCTGCGGGATTCCACGTTTTTTGTATGGATTTTAATCACCGCGGCGCCGCTTTTTGCACCAATCGCCGCGCTGGCGTATTGACCACCAATACGCCGGCCGCCAACAGCGCCGCCACCGCCACGTACAACGCCGGCTCCAGCCGATGGGTCAAAGCGGTCGACAGCGCCGACAGCATCGGCCCTACCAGCTGGCCGATCGCATAGCCGGTAGTCAGCAACCCGGCCATGTAGCGCGCATGGCGCGGCGCCAGCTCCCGGCCGTGCTGAAGAGCGAGCTGCACCACGCAGAGAAAACCGCCGCCGGTCAACAACGCCCCGAGCGCCAGACCGGCCACGCCCGGCACCACTTCGGCGCTCAGCACGCCCAGCGCCTGCACCCACAGCGTGATCGCCAATCGGGTCTGGGTGGTCAGGCGGTGGCGGGTCAGAATACCGATGACGATCCCCAGCACCGCCGCGCCGCCGAATACCGGCCAGACGAACTGCGCGAACAGGCTGCCGGGAAAACGCGCCGCCGCCATCTGCGACAAGAACGTCGCCGGCAGGATGTAGCCGAAGCCGGCCAGGCTGTAACTCCACACCAAACGTTTGAGCGCCGGCGTCAACAGCAGCGGCTCCAGGGCTGCGTTCGGGCGGTGCAACTCGCCGGCCCGCGGCAGATAGGCGCTAATCGCTCCTATCAATACCAGCGCCAGCACGCCATACGCCAGCCAGGCCTGTGCCGCCGTCAGCCCCAGCGTGTTGATGCCCACCGCCAGCATGCCGCTGAGGAAGATACCGGCGCCCGGCCCGGCGAACACCGCCGCGCTCAGCGCCGGCCTACCGTAGTGCGCCAACCGCTCGTTGGTCCAGGCCGCCACCAGTACCATCGCCCAGCCGCTGGCCCAACCGATGACGAAGCGCAGCGCACCGTGCGTCCACGCATCCTGCGCCAGCGCCGACAGCAGCGTCAGCACTACCGCGCCCCACACGCCGAGCCACAGGCGCCGTTCGACGTGGCGCGTGGCGCGCATCGCATCATAGGCGCCGCACAGGTAGCCCAAATAGTTGATCGCCGCCACCAGCCCGGCGCCGGTCAGGCTGAACTGGTGTTCAGCGATCATCAGCGGCACCTGAGGGGTGAAAGCGAAGCGGCCGATGCCCATCGCGACGATCAGCGCGACAAAACCACTCAAGGCAATGCGTAAAGCCATATCGATATCCAAAAGGTTAAAAGAAGGTTGCCAGTATCATGCCGCAGTATTAAACTCACAAAAACTGAATAATAGTTATCAAGTTCATCACGAAAAGAGAATGAAATGGATCTGACCCAGCTTCGCATGTTCTGCTGCGTGGCGGAAACCGGCTCGGTCGCCCGCGCCGCCGAGCAGCTGCAC
Organism: Serratia sp. BFP-2025; assembly: GCF_050880365.1. NCBI lineage: Bacteria > Pseudomonadati > Pseudomonadota > Gammaproteobacteria > Enterobacterales > Yersiniaceae > Serratia > Serratia sp. BFP-2025. Next base: position 2,558,377 of record NZ_JBPAFV010000001.1, read on the forward strand.
CGCGTGCCGTCGAATCTGACCACCCGGCTGCGCCAGCTCGAGCAGGAGCTCGGCGCCGATCTGTTTATCCGAGAAAAGCAGCGTCTGCGCCTGTCGCCGATGGGCCATAACTTTCTGTGTTACGCCAACCGGATTCTGGCGCTGAGCGACGAGGCGATGAGCATCACCCACGCCGGCGAACCGGCGGGCAACTTCGCCCTCGGTTCGATGGAAAGCACCGCCGCCACCCGCCTGCCCTCGCTGTTGGCGGCTTACCACCAGCGCTTCTCGCAGGTTTCACTGTCGCTGACCACCGGCACCTCCGGCGAAATCGCCGATCGGGTGCGCGCCGGCACGTTGGCGGCCGCCCTGGTCGACGGCCCGGTGCCTTATGACGAGTTGAACGGCTGTATCGCCTATCCTGAACATATGGTGGTGATCTCCTGTCTCGATCATGCGCCGATCCACAGCGCCAAAGACGCCAATGGCGAAACGCTGTTCGCCTTTCGCGCCAGCTGCTCCTACCGCCTGCGGCTGGAAGCCTGGTTCAAAAACGAAGGGGCGCGGCCGGGGCAGGTCATGGAGATCCAGTCCTATCACGCGATGCTGGCCTGCGTCGCCAGCGGCGCCGGGTTGGCGATGATCCCGCACTCGGTGCTCAGCCTGCTGCCGGGCCATGAGCGGGTGCGGGTTCACGCCCTCCCGCCGGAAGTGGCCGACACCGCCACCTGGCTGCTGTGGCGCCGCGACGCGTTCGGGCCGAACGTGCGCGCGCTGAAAGAATTGATTATTGAACAGACGGAAACCGCCGCTGTTGATGAAAGCACCCCCAACGATTTATCAGACGTTAGCGATATCGCCTGATTTAAAAAGAAAACCACTGAGGAGACTATGATGGAGATGATCAAAACCCGCGCCGCCGTTGCCTGGGGTCCGAACCAGCCGCTGAAGATTGAGGAAGTCGATCTGATGCCACCGCAAAAAGGCGAAGTGTTGGTGCGGATCGTCGCTACCGGCGTCTGCCATACCGACGCCTACACCCTGTCCGGCAAAGATCCGGAGGGCGTGTTCCCGGCGATCCTCGGCCATGAGGGCGGCGGCGTGGTGGAAGCGGTCGGTGAAGGCGTCACCAGCGTGGCGGTCGGCGACCACGTGATCCCGCTCTACACCCCGGAATGCGGCGAGTGCAAATTCTGTAAATCCGGCAAGACCAACCTGTGCCAGGCGATCCGCGCCACTCAGGGTAAAGGGCTGATGCCGGACGGCACCACCCGCTTCTTCAAGGACGGCAAGCCGATCTTCCACTACATGGGCACGTCCACCTTCTCTGAGTACACCGTGGTGCCGGAAATCTCACTGGCGAAAATCAACAAGGAAGCGCCGCTGGAAGAAGTGTGCCTGCTGGGCTGCGGCGTGACCACCGGCATGGGCGCGGTGATCAACACCGCCAAGGTGCAGCCGGGCGATACCGTGGCGATCTTCGGCCTGGGCGGTATCGGCCTGTCGGCGATCATCGGCGCGCAAATGGCCGGCGCAGGCCGCATCATCGGCATCGATCTCAACACCAGCAAATTCGATCTGGCGCGAAAACTGGGCGCCACCGATCTGATCAACCCGAAAGATTACGACAAGCCGATTCAGGACGTGATCGTCGAGCTGACCGACGGCGGGGTCGATTTCTCCTTCGAGTGCATCGGCAACGTTAACGTGATGCGCTCCGCGCTGGAATGCTGCCACAAGGGCTGGGGCGAGTCGGTGATCATCGGCGTCGCAGGCGCCGGTGAAGAGATCGCCACCCGTCCGTTCCAGCTGGTGACCGGCCGCGTCTGGCGCGGTTCGGCGTTCGGCGGCGTCAAGGGCCGTTCGCAGCTGCCGGGCATCGTCGAGCGTTATCTGAACGGCGAGTTCGCGCTGAACGACTTTATCACCCACACCATGGGGCTGGAGCAGATCAACGAAGCGTTCGATTTGATGCACGAAGGCAAATCGATCCGCACCGTTATCCACTTCGACCAATAAGCCAGGAGGCAGAGATGACGTTGTCATTGGAACTTCTCGAAGAGCACCGCATGTTCGGCGGCTGGCAACAGCGTTATCGCCACGCGGCGCAGAGCCTGAATTGCAACATGACATTCAGCATCTACCTGCCGCCGCCGCGCGATGATAACCCGCCGCCGGTGCTGTACTGGCTGTCGGGGCTGACCTGCAACGACGAGAACTTCACGTTGAAAGCCGGCGCGCAACGCATCGCCGCCGAGCTGGGTCTGGTGCTGGTGATGCCGGACACCAGCCCGCGCGGCGACGAAGTGCCGAACGACGAAGGCTACGATCTGGGCCAGGGCGCCGGGTTCTACCTGAACGCCACCCAGGCGCCGTGGGATCGTCACTTCCGCATGTACGATTACGTCAGCGCCGAACTGCCGGCGCTGATCGCACAGCACTTCAGCGTCAGCGATCGTCAATCGATCTTCGGTCACTCGATGGGGGGCCACGGCGCGCTGATGATGGCGTTTCGCAATCCGCAGCGCTTCCGCTCGGTGTCGGCGTTCGCGCCGATCGTCAACCCGTGCCAGGTGCCGTGGGGCCGCAAGGCCTTCACCGCCTATCTGGGCAGCGACGAAAGCCAATGGCTGCAGTACGACAGCTGCCATCTGCTGGCCAGCGGCGCGGAGAAAATGCCGGTGCTTATCGACCAGGGCGACGACGACCAGTTCCTGGCCGATCAGCTGCAGCCGGCGCGGTTGGCCGAACTGGCGCGTCAGCGCGACTGGCCGCTGACGCTGCGCATTCAGCCGGGGTACGATCACAGCTACTTCACCATCGCCACCTTCGTGGAAGATCACCTGCGCTTCCACGCCGAGCACCTGTTCCGCTGATAAAAAATCCGGGCGGTTAAACCGCCCGGATTTCTTCAAATACCGTCAAGAAGAAAGTCGATGGCGGCTTTTATCCTGGTCCGATACTGGGAAACATCACAAAACTCGGCCCCCAAAGCCCGAACCGGGATGCTGGCCATTTCATATGTCATCACGGCGTACTCGTTGTCATCAATCAATCTGATCAACGGGATCAAGCGCTCCGGTCGTGTACTCCCCGGGTATTTTTCAACGGGCAACAAAGGGATCACAACCCGACGATTTAATTGCCCAATGATATCGCTCGTCACATCAAGCAGCAGGGGATAAACCGCGCTGTTCCCCCTATTCGCATACACCGTAAATTGCATCGCTAAAACGTCCTGTATTCGTCGCTAAAGCAACCATGCTCATCATTAAATCGGTTAAGCGCTTCAAGCGCCTCTCGGTTTTCTTCCTGCCATTTTATCCTCTCATGCTGACGCAACTCAGCATCTAAAGCAGCAGTTAGCGTCGCACTGAGATTAATCCCCGCCTCACGCGCACGGCTCAACAAACTGCGTTCCAGCGTCATGGTCACACTTTGCGTCGTTCGTTGTTTTACTGGCATCGGCACCTCTCTCACTCATTTTCGTGCAAACAACACGGTTTATTGAACGATAGTAGCATTGAGACGACATTTGAGCCCGTTCAAATATGCGCCATACGTTAAAGCATCATCCCTTCAGCTTCGGATCGAGCGCGTCGCGCAATCCGTCGCCCAACAGGTTGAACGCCAGCACGGTGATGAATATCGCCAGACTGGGGAAGATCGCCACGTGCGGCGCGATCACCATATCGGCGCGCGCCTCGTTGAGCATCGCCCCCCACTCCGGCGTCGGCGGCTGGGCGCCCAGACCCAGAAACGACAGGCTGGCGGCGGTGATGATCGAGGTGCCGATGCGCAGGGTGAAATAGACTACGATCGACGACAACGTACCCGGCAGAATGTGCCGCAGGATGATGGTCCAGTCCGAGGCGCCGATGCTGCGCGCCGACTCGATATAGGTCAGGTGCTTCAGCACCAGCGTGTTGCCGCGCACCAGGCGAGCAAAGGCCGGAATGCTGAAGATCGCCACCGCGACGATCACGTTGGCCATGCCGCTGCCCATGATCGCCACCACGCCGATCGCCAGCAGAATGCCGGGAAACGCGAACAGCACGTCGCAGACGCGCATCGTGAGGCGATCCCACCAGCCCTCATAGTAGCCGGCCAGCAGCCCCAGCAAGGTGCCGATCGCCCCGCCCGCCAGCACTGAGAACACCCCGGCCGCCAGCGAAATGCGCGTGCCCATGAGGATGCGGCTGAAGATATCGCGCCCGAGGGAATCGACACCCAGCCAGTGCATCAGCGAAGGCCCTTCGTTCAGCCGGTCGTAATCGAAATAGTTTTCCGCATCGAACGGTGCCAGATAAGGCGCCAGCAGCGCCGCCGCGATCAGCAGCAGCACTAACAGACCGGCGACCAGCGCCGCCCGCTGGCGGCGAAAACGCCGCCAAAACTCGCCCCACGGCGTGCGCACCGCGTTGGGGTCGATAAGCGGCATCGCCTTCAGTGCAACGTTGCGCCGCCAATGCTTAATCATGCCGCGTCCTCATTGGTAACGAATCGCCGGGTTGATCGCCGCGTACAGCATATCCACCAGCAGGTTGATCAGGATGAACTCCAGCGAGAACAGCAGCACCTCAGCCTGGATCACTGGGTAATCGCGCATCTCCACCGAGTCCACCAGCAACCGCCCCAGCCCCGGCCAGTTGAATACCTTCTCCACCACGATCGAACCGCCGAGCAGGAAGCCGAACTGTAGCCCCATCATGGTCACCACCGGGATCATCGCGTTACGCAGGCCGTGTTTCATCACCACCACGCTTTCCCGCACGCCCTTGGCGCGCGCGGTGCGCATGTAGTCCTCCTGCAGCACCTCGACGAACGAAGCGCGGGTGAAGCGCGCCATCACCGCCGCCACCGCCGCCCCCAGGGTTATCGAAGGCAGAATGTAGTGCCGCCAGCTGTCGGCGCCCACCGTCGGCAGCCAGCCCAGCTCGACCGAGAACACCTGCATCAGCAGCATGCCGAGAGCAAAGGCCGGGAACGAGATCCCCGACACCGCCAGCGTCATGCCGAGACGATCCGGCCAGCGGTTGCGCCACACCGCAGACACCACGCCGATCGCCAGACCGAACGCCACCGCCCACAGCATGCTGGCCACGGTCAGCCAGAAGGTCGGCATAAAGCGCGAAGCGATCTCTTCGCTCACCGGCCGTTTGGACACCATCGAGATGCCGAAGTCGCCCCGCAGCGCGTTGACGAAGAAGTGCGCGAACTGCTGCGGCAGCGGCTTATCCAGCCCCAGATCCTTGCGCACCAGTTGCACCACCGCCTCGTCGGCCTCCGGCCCCGCCGCCAGCCGCGCCGGATCGCCCGGCAACAGATGGACGAACAGAAACACCAGCACTGCCACGATCAGCAGCGTCGGGATCAGACCCAGCAGTCGTTTCAGAAAATAATTGAGCATCTCATTCCTTCCCCCGCCCGCAGCCGCGTGGCCACGGGCGGGGATGGGCGCCTTATTTCAGATCGGCGTTATCAAAGTTGAACGAGGTATCCGGCATCACGTAGAAGCCGCTCAGCTGCTTGCTGTTGGCCGACAACAGACGTTCGGTCGCCAGGAAGATCCAGGGCGCGTCGGCCCAGATGCGATCCTGCGCGTCTTGGTACAGTTTCTGTTTCTCGGCGCGATCGGTGGTCGCCAGCGCATCGGTCAGATCCTTGTCCACCTGCGGGTTGCTGTAGAACGCGGTGTTGAACTGCTTCGGCGGTGCCGCCTGAGTGGAGAACAGCGGCGACAGCGCCCAGTCGGCCTCCCCGGTCGAGGCCGACCAGCCGGTATAGAACATCCGCACGCCGGTGTCTTTCACCCCGACGCTTTCCACCTGCGCCGCGCGCTGCCCGGCGTCCATCGCCGTCACCGTCACTTTCACCCCGACCTGCGCCAGCTGCTGCTGAGTGAACTGCAGCACCTTCTGCGCGGTGCTGTGGTTGTGGGACGACCACAGCGTGGTGGTGAAACCGTTCGGATAGCCGGCCTCTTTGAGCAGCTCGCGCGCCTTGGCCGGATCGTACGGCCACGGCTTATAGCGGGCGGCGAAGTCGATCGCCGGCGGCACCGGCCCTTCCGCCGGCACCGCGTAGCCGGCGAACGCTACCTTGATCAGCGCGTCCTTATTGATGGCATAGTTCAGCGCCTGACGTACCTTCGGATTATCGAACGGCTTTTGGGTGACGTTCATGCTGATGTAACGTTGCAGGATCGACGGCGCGGCCACCACGTCCAGCTTGGCGTTGCCCTCCAGCACCTTGGCCTGCTCGTAAGGGATCGGGAAGGCGAAGGTCGCCTCGCCGGTCTGCAGCATCGCCGCGCGGGTGTTGTTATCCACCACCGGGCGCCAGGTGATGCTGTCGAGCTTCGGCAGCCCCGGCTGCCAGTAGCCATCGAACTTCTTCACCTTGACGAAATCGGTCTGGTTCCAGGTCTCGAACTGGTACGGCCCGGTGCCGACCGGGTGGAAACCGATCTCCTTGCCGTATTGCTTCAGCGCCGCCGGCGAGATGATCGCCGCCGCCGGGTGCGCCAGATTGTTGACGAACGCCGAGAACGGCGCCTTCAGCACGATTTTCACCGTATTGGCGTCCACCACCTCGGTTTTGTCGATCATCTTGAACAGGTTGTAGCGCTTGAGGTGGCTGTCCGGGTTGCTGGCGCGGTCGAGGTTAACCTTCACCGCCTCGGCGTTGAACGCGGTGCCGTCGTGGAATTTAATGCCCTGGCGCAGTTTAACGGTGTAGGTCAGGCCGTCTTTGCTGACCTCATAGCTGTCCGCCAGCACGTTCACCAGCTTCATGTCCTTGTCGAAGCCGAACAGCCCCTGATAGAAAGACTTGGCTACCGCCTGCGACAGCGTGTCGTTGGCGTCGTAAGGATCAAGGGTGGTGAAGTTGGACGCCACGGCGATCACCGCGTCCTTGGCCGCCCAGACCGGGCCGGTTCCCGCCGCCAGCAGTACGGCGGCCAACAGCGCATTGCGTTTGAATGTGTGCTTCATGTCGCTTGTCTCTCCTGAGGTCTTTAAAAAGCACCGGCGATCGGGTGGCGGGCGACAAAGTGCCCGGCGCCAACCTGCACCAGCGGTGCGGTAACGGGTTCATCACCCAGCGCGCGTACCGGGCTGGGGATCTCATCGACCGGCAACGGCTGCCGTTTGTGGGCGTGAGCGGGATCGGCCACCGGCACCGCCGCCATCAGCTTGCGGGTGTAGGGATGCTGCGGGTTGTCAAACACCGCCTGCCGCGGGCCGATCTCGACAATTTGCCCGAGGTACATCACCGCCACCCGGTGGCTGATGCGCTCCACCACCGCCATGTCGTGTGAAATGAACAGAAAAGCGATGCCGAACTCGCGCTGCAGATCGAGCAACAGATTGACGATTTGCGCCTGAATCGACACGTCCAGCGCCGAGACCGCCTCGTCGGCGATCACCACTTTCGGGTTCAGCGCCAACGCGCGTGCGATGCAAATGCGCTGGCGTTGGCCACCGGAAAACTCGTGCGGGTAGCGGCGCGCATGCTCCGGCAGCAGGCCGACGCGTTCCAGCAGCCAGGCCACCCGCCGCTCCGCCTCCCGGCCGCGCATCACGTTGTGCACCAGCAGCGGCTCCATGATGGAGAAACCGACCGTCAGGCGCGGATCGAGCGAGGCGTAGGGATCCTGAAAGATGAACTGAATATCGCGCCGCAGGTGCTGCAGCGCCGGCCCCTTCAACTGATCGATTCGCCGCCCGGCGAAGGTGATGGTGCCGCTCTGGCTGTCCACCAGCTTCAGCAAAGAGCGCCCGGTGGTGGACTTGCCGCAGCCGGACTCGCCCACCAGTCCCAGCGTCTCGCCGGGGTAAAGATCGAAACTGACGTTTTCCACCGCGTGTACCCGGCGAGTAACCCGATTGAACAACCCGCCGCGCAGATCAAAACGCGTGACCAGATGCTCCACCTGCAGGATCGGCGCGGCGCTCGGCGGCACGGTATCCTGCGGCGCTTCATCGCCCTCGTCACCCGGCAGCGGAAACTTCGCTGGCAGCGGGCGATCGGCCATCGCCCCCAGCTTCGGCACCGCCGCCAGCAGCGCCCGCGTGTAGTCCTGCTGCGGCGCGGCGAACAGCTCACGCACCCGATTTTGCTCCACCTGCTCACCGCGGCGCATCACCAGCACCCGGTCGGCGATCTCGGCCACCACGCCCATATCGTGAGTAATGAAGATCACCCCCATCTGCATCTCCCGTTGCAGCACGCGGATCAGCTGCAGGATCTGCGCCTGAATGGTGACGTCGAGGGCGGTGGTGGGTTCATCGGCGATCAGCAGCGCCGGCTTGCAGGAGAGCGCCATGGCGATCATCACCCGCTGGCGCATGCCGCCGGAAAGCTGGTGCGGGTAGCGCCCCAGCACCTCTTTGGCCTCCGGAATACGCACCAGATCGAGCATGCGCAGCGCCTCCTGGCGCGCGCTGCGGTGATCCATCCCCTGATGCAGGCGCAGCGATTCAGCGATCTGCTCGCCGACCGGAAACACCGGGTTGAGCGAGGTCATCGGCTCCTGGAAGATCATCGCCATGTCAGCGCCGCGCACCCTGCGCAGCGTGCTCTGCGAGGCGCGCGCCAGATCGAGCAGCGCGCCGTCACGGCGGCGCAGCGTCATGGCGCCGCTGACGATGCGCCCGCCGCCCTGCTCCACCAACCGCATCAGCCCCAGCGAAGTGACCGATTTGCCGGAGCCGGACTCACCGACGATCGCCAGCGTCTCGCCGCGATCGAGATCGAATGACAGGTTGCGCACCGCTTCCACGGCGCCTTCCGATTGAGGAAAACTGATGCTCAGATCGCGCACCGACAGCACACGCTGCGGCGGCAATGACAGCCCGCCGCCGCCGGCGGGCTGGAATGAAACGTCGGTCATGCACCCTCCCGGTGAACGATTAGCGATAAATCCCGACGGACGGCGCATCGCCGACATAGCCAAAACCGCGGTACATCCCCTCGCTGTTGAACGGCAGCGCGATATTGCCGTGGCGATCGACGGCGATCATGCCGCCGCTGCCGCCGAGCGCCGGCAGTTTCTCCATCACCACCCGATCGCTGGCCTCTTGCAAACTGAGGCCGGCGTATTCGATCAGGGCGGAGACGTCATAGGCCGCCACGCCGCGCATGAAGATTTCGCCGGTGCCGGTGCTGGAAACCGCCACCGTGGCATTGTTGGCATAACAGCCGGCGCCGATGATCGGCGTGTCGCCCACTCGGCCGGCCTGTTTGTTGGTCATGCCGCCGGTGGAGGTGGCGGCGGCGAGGTTGCCCAGCGCATCCAGCGCCACTGCGCCGACCGTGCCGAATTTGCGATCGGGATCGAGCGGATCGCCGGCCTGCGCCGCGCCGTCGTGATCGAGCCATACCCGGCCCTGCTCCGCCTGGGCGCGGTGCAGCTGATCAAAGCGTTCCTGAGTGAAGAAGAAATCGGGGGGGACCATTTCTAGGCCGTGGGCGGCAGCGAACTTCTCGGCGCCTTCGGCGGCAAACAGCACGTGTTCGCTGTTTTCCAGCACCGCGCGCGCCGCCAGCACCGGGTTGCGAATGCGGCCGACGCCGGCGACGGCGCCAGCATCGCAGGTGCGGCCGTCCATCACGCAGGCATCCAGCTCGTGGGTGCCCTGATGGGTAAACACCGACCCTTTGCCGGCGTTGAACAGCGGGCATTCCTCCAGCAGCCGCACCGCTTCGGTCACCGCGTCCAGCGCGCTGCCGCCCTGCGCCAATATCGCCTGCCCGGCGGCCACGATCTCGGACAGCGCCTGAATATACTGCCGTTCCTTTTCCGCACTCAGCGCCGCCCGGGTAATTGCGCCCGCGCCGCCATGAATGGCAATCACTGGTTTGCTCATTTGCCTGACACCCTGTGTTAATCCCGCCGTTGCACAGCGAAAAAGCTGAGCGCGGTATCATTATTATTCAGTCTTTTTCGACTCTATTTGGTCCGACAGTGGAAGTACAGCATAACGTCCACGCCCCGCTTTTAGCGTAGCGCGCTTAGACCGTTTCGCACCTTGAAATAGCTTATTGGAATAAAAACAGCGAGTTATGAAAATCGAAAAACCGCTGACAGCGCGGTTGGGATTAATGGTAATCCCGCATGTGGAAATAGGGGCGTAGCGTAATGAAATAAACGTTCGCGCTGAATAATCATTATTTCGACGCCCGGCCTGCTATTTTTTCCCCGGCCGGGCGCAGATGATCCGACGATTAAAAACCCGAGCCTGGCTGCTGCAAAAAGGCCTCTTCTTCCGGCGTGCTGGTGCGCCCCAATATCGCGTTGCGATGCGGGTAGCGGCCGAAACGATCGATGATCGCCTTATGCCGCAGCTCGAACTCCAACTGGTCGCCGTTATTGAGCTCGGTATATAACCCCAGCGCCTGTTGGTGAATCAGCGGCGATTCCGAATGCATGAACGGCAGATAAAGGAAGCCGCGCTGCTCGCGGCTCAGCCGTTCGCACTCGCCGCTGCGGATCGCCTCCTGCGCCAGAATCAACGCCATGCCGTCGCAGGCGAACGACTGCGGCGTGCCGCGGAACAGGTTGCGGCTGAACTGATCGAGCACGATCACCTCCGCCAAGCGTCCCTCGATGGTGTCGCGCCAGTGCGCCAGCTCCCCCGCCGCCGCCGCCCGCCAGATCTCGCCGAAACGGCTGTGCAGCAGACGATCGAAGTCGTCGTCCTTTTTGAACCACATGATGGGTTCTATCTCGTCGAACCAGAACTCGATAACCTGTTTATGCATCATGATTCTCCTCTGTTTTCCCCAGTTTATACCCGAACGCCCTCACGACGCAGTGCGAAAGATGGCGGGCATAATCCGTTCTCCCCCCCGGCGTTCTCTGCCATAATAGCCGCACTTTGTCGCTCTTTGAGCGCACCCTGATTACGGAGTTCCTCTTATGGATCATTGCCATACTTCCGATCTCATTTCCCTGGAGCAAGCGCTGGAAAAAATGCTCGGGCAGATCGCCCCGCTGCAGCAAACCGAATCCGTCGCCCTGACCGCCGCCGCCGGCCGCATCACCGCCGCGCCGGTAGTCTCGCCGCTCGACGTGCCGCCGTTCGCCAACTCGGCGATGGACGGCTATGCGGTGCGCCTTGCCGATTTACAGGCTGGCGTGCCGCTGCCGGTCGCCGGTAAGGCCTTCGCCGGTGCGCCGTTCAACGGCGAGTGGCCAGCCAACAGCTGCGTGCGCATCATGACCGGGGCGCCGATCCCGGCCGGCGCGGAGGCGGTAGTCATGCAGGAACAGGCCGAAGTGAGCGACCAGGGCGTGCGTTTTAGTACACCGGCAGAAGCCGGCCAGAATATCCGTCTGGCGGGCGAAGACATTCGCCGGGGCGCGAGCGTGTTGCCGGCCGGCGTGAAGCTGGGCGCCGCGCAGCTGCCGCTGTTGGCTTCGCTCGGGGTCGCTGAAGTGCAGGTGATGCGTAAGCTGAAGGTTGCGGTGTTCTCCACCGGCGACGAGCTGCAGCCGGTCGGCCAGCCGCTGCAGGCGGGCCAGATCTACGACACCAACCGCTTCGCGGTGCGCCTGATGCTGGAACAGCTGGGCTGTGAAGTGCTCGATCTCGGCATTATTCGCGACGATCGCGACGCGCTGCGCGCCGCCTTTACACAGGCGGACAGCCAGGCCGACGTGGTGATCAGCAGCGGCGGCGTCTCGGTCGGCGAAGCCGACTACACCAAACAGATGCTCGACGAACTGGGCCAGGTCAGCTTCTGGAAGCTGGCGATCAAACCCGGCAAACCGTTCGCCTTCGGCAAACTGGGCCACGCCTGGTTCTGCGGCCTGCCGGGCAACCCGGTTTCCGCCGCCCTGACCTTCTACCAGCTGGTGCAACCGCTGCTGGCGAAGCTGGCCGGCCACAGCGACTGGCGCCTGCCGCCGCGCCTGCGCGCGCGGGCACTGACACCGCTGAAGAAATCGCCGGGCCGCCTCGACTTCCAGCGCGGGGTGTTCAGCAGCAACGCCGCGGGCGAACTGGAGGTGAGCACCACCGGCCACCAGGGTTCGCACGTGTTCAGCTCCTACAGCCAGGGCAACTGTTTCATCGTGCTGGAGCGCGAACGCGGTTCGGTGGCGGCGGGTGAAATGGTGGAGATCGAGCCGTTCAACGCCCTGCTGAGGAGCTGAACATGCTGCCGGAACTGACCGACGCCGAAGCGCTGCGCTACAACCGCCAGATCGTGCTGCGCGGCTTTGACTTCGACGGCCAGGAGGAACTGAAGGCCGCCCGCGTGCTGATCGCCGGGCTGGGCGGGCTGGGCTGCGCCGCCGCGCCTTACCTGGCGGCGGCCGGCGTCGGCCATCTGGTGCTGGTGGATTTCGACACCGTCTCGCTCTCCAACCTGCAGCGCCAGATCCTGCACCGCGACGATCGCATCGGCATGAGCAAGGTCGCCTCGGCCAGGCAGGAACTGAGCGCCATCAACCCGCATATCCGCATCGACGCGATCGACGGCCGTTTGGAAGATGACGCGGTCGCGGCAGAGATCGCCGCCTGCGATCTGGTGCTGGACTGCACCGACAACGTGGCGGCGCGCGATGCGCTGAACCGTCTGTGCCACGCGCAGCGCAAGCCGCTGGTTTCCGGCGCGGCGATCCGTATGGAGGGCCAGCTCAGCGTATTCACCTATCAGCCAGGCGAACCCTGCTACCGCTGCCTGAGCCGATTGTTCGGCGACAGCGCCCTCACCTGCGTTGAAGCGGGCGTGATGGCGCCACTGGTCGGCACTATCGGCACTCTGCAGGCGATGGAAGCCATCAAGCTGCTGGCCGACTATGGTCAGCCGCTGCGCGGCAAACTGTTGATGTTCGATGCGATGAGCATGCAGTTCCGCGAGATGAAACTGCCAAAGGATCCGCACTGCGAAGTGTGCGGCGGGAAATGACGAATAAAAAAAGGGCGGGATAATTCCCGCCCTGATGCGTTGCCGTGAGGATTACACGATACCCTGGCTGCGCAGATAGTCTTCGTAGTTGCCGGTAAAGTCGATCACCTTGTTCGGGGTGATTTCCAGAATTCGCGTCGCCAGCGAGCTGACGAACTCACGGTCGTGGGAGACGAAGATCAGCGTGCCTTCGTACATCTCCAGCGCCATGTTCAGCGATTCGATGGATTCCATATCCAGGTGGTTGGTCGGTTCGTCCATCACCAGAATATTCGGGCGCTGCATCATCAGCTTGCCGAATAGCATGCGGCCCTTCTCGCCACCGGACAACACCTTCACTTTCTTCTTGATGTCGTCCTGGCTGAACAGCAGACGGCCCAGCACGCTACGCACCGCCTGCTCGTCGTCTTTTTCCTGCTTCCACTGGCTCATCCAGTCGAACACGCTCAGAGTGTCGTCGAACTCGTATTCGTGATCCTGCGCGTAGTAACCGATACGGGCGTTTTCCGACCACTTCACGGTGCCACTGTCCGGCTGCGCGTCGCCTACCAGCGTTTTCAGCAGAGTGGTTTTACCGATGCCGTTGGCGCCCAGCACCGCGACCTTCTCACCCACTTCCACCATCAGGTTCAGCTTGTTGAACAGCGGACCTTCATCGAAGCCCTTGGTGAGCGCTTCCACTTCCAGCGCGTTACGGAACAGCTTCTTGTCCTGCTCGAAACGGATGAACGGGTTCTGACGGCTGGAGGCTTTCACCTCTTCCAGCTGGATCTTGTCGATCTGGCGGGCACGTGAGGTGGCCTGCTTGGATTTGGAGGCGTTGGCGCTGAAGCGGCTGACGAACGATTGCAGCTCATTGATCTGCGCCTTCTTCTTGGCGTTGTCCGCCAGCAGACGCTCACGCGCCTGAGTGGCGGCGGTCATGTATTCGTCGTAGTTGCCCGGATAAACGCGCAGTTCGCCGTAGTCCAGATCCGCCATGTGGGTGCAGACCATGTTCAGGAAGTGACGGTCGTGCGAAATGATGATCATGGTGCTGTTGCGCTCATTGAGCACGTTTTCCAGCCAGCGAATGGTGTCGATGTCCAGGTTGTTGGTCGGTTCGTCGAGCAGCAGGATTTCCGGATCGGAGAACAGCGCCTGCGCCAGCAGCACGCGCAGTTTCCAGCCTGGCGCAATTTCGCTCATCGGACCGTAGTGTTGTTCCACCGGGATGCCGACGCCGAGCAGCAGTTCGCCGGCACGCGCTTCGGCGCTGTAGCCGTCCATTTCGCCGTAGGCCACTTCCAGATCGGCCACTTTATAGCCGTCTTCTTCGCTCATCTCCGCCAAGGCGTAGATGCGGTCGCGCTCTTCCTTCACCGCCCACAGTTCGGTGTGGCCCATGATCACGGTGTCCAGCACGCTGTACTGCTCGAAGGCGAACTGGTCCTGACGCAGTTTACCCAGGCGCTCGTTCGGATCGAGGAACACGTTACCGCCGCTCGGTGCCAGATCGCCGCCGAGGATTTTCATAAAGGTGGACTTGCCGCAGCCGTTGGCGCCGATCAGGCCGTAACGGTTGCCGCCGCCGAATTTGACAGAGATGTTTTCAAACAGCGGCTTACTGCCGAACTGCATGGTGATGTTGTTAGTGCTTAACACAGCGCTCGCTCTTTATACATAGGGAATGTGATTTGGCGCGCATTATGCCACAACGGGGTGCAGAGATCGCGGGAAGTTTCGGTGACATTTTGAGCGGTTGCGGGCACATCCGCCCGCAGGCGGTTTAGCGGAAAATACCCAGGCGAAACGCCCCAACGAGCGCACCGCCTGATTAGCAAGAATATTTGTGAGTGGCATGGCCGCTCAACGCAGCTGCTGCTCCAGCCACGCGCGCATATCCGCCACCACCCGCGTCATCTCGCTGTCGCCGTTCTCGCGCCGCATCACATGGTCCAATGCCGAATAATTCCGGTAGGTGATATTCGTTTTGCCTGCGGCCCGCAGCTCGGCGATCATTTTCCCGACCGCCCCCGGCGAAACGGCACGATCCTGGCCGCCTTGCACGATCAGCACCGGCGTCTTGATGCTGCGCAGGGTGGCGAGCTGATCGATGCTCAGCATGCCATGCCACCAGCCATAGCCATGATCGCTGGCGTTCAGTGGGAACGGCGGCGCCGCCAGCACCTGCTGTAAAAATGCGTTCAGCCCGGCTTTCTCTTCCGCCGGCGCGCCGGCGGCGCTGTGGCGCACGTCGTCGATGAACCATCGTCCGCCGCCGCTGAACGCCAGGGTGGCGTCAATCCGGCCCGAGGAGGCCGTCACCAGATTGGCGATCACCGCCCCTTCGCTGCCCCCCAGCACCGCAACCTGTCGATAGCCGTTTTGCTTAATCACCGTCTGGAGCACCTGGGTGACATCGCTCACCCGCTGCTGCGGCGTGTCGCGCTGCACGAAAGCGTCCGGACAATCCCGCCGCGGCACGTCTTCGCTGTACGGCAACCGGTCGTCGATGCCGTATTTCTCCACCGTCAGCAGGTCTGCGGCCGGTAACACCTGCCGCATTGGCGCGACCAGACGAATATGCCGCACGCTGTTGCAATCCGAGCCTTGCAGGATCACCAGCAGCGCCGGCGACGTCTCCCCAGGCACGGCGGCATCCAGATAGTAACGAATACTCGATTTGTCTTCCCGCGGCAGCGTCAGCGCCGCAGATTGCGCCATCGCCAGCCCGCTCCACAGCGCCAATACGCTCAGCATGCCTGTCGCCACTCTCATCACGTGCTCCTCTTCCCTGTTGCGTTCGGTTAATTCGTCTTTTCTGGTCTACGCTTCATGCCAACCACTCTGCTGACAGGGAAGCCCTACCATGCCACACCTCTATAACACCGCGCTGTTGATCGGCGCGGCGCTGAGCGCCATCGCCGCCCTGCTGCATATTTGGGTGATCGCCGCCGGGCCGCGCGGCTATCGGCTGTGCGGCGCCGGCGATCGCTTCATTAAGGCGGCGGAAGCCGGTAAAAAGTTCCCGGCCGTCGTCACCGCCGGTATCGCGCTGGTGCTGTTTATTTGGGCTCTGTACGCACTGTCCGGCGCCGGGCTGATCGCGCCGCTGCCGCTGCTGCGGCCCGCGCTGTTTATCATCACCTTTATCTACCTGCTGCGCGGCGTCGCCGGCCCCTTCGCCCTGCGCGATACCGGCCGCAGCCAACGCTTCATCGTCGTCAGCTCGCTGATTTGCCTCGGTTTCGGGCTGGTGCATCTGCTCGGGATGACGCAGCGCTGGAGTGCGTTGGCGTAACGCCCTGTTGCTGCAATACGGCGATAAACGCCTGCGCGGCGGCGCTGCGGTAAGCGCCTTTGCGCTGCAGCAACACCGCCTGCCGGGCCGGCATGGCGTTGGCCAGCACCACCTTTTTCAACTGCCGGTTCTCGCGCGCAATGGCGGCCGGCAGCAGCGTGGCGAGCTGCCCGCGCCGCACGATCTCAAGGATGGCGCCCAGCGCATTGGCCTCCACCGCCACCTGCGGCCGAAAACCGAGCTGCGTGCAGTAGCGATCGATAAACTGCCGCGTGGCGAAGTCGCCGCTCAGCAAGGCCAGCGGCAGATGTTGCCACTCCGCCAGCGCCAGCGGCCGACGCCGCGCCGACAGGGGATGATCGGTGCCGACCATCAGCTCCAGCGTCTCGCTAAACAACGGCGTGGCTTCCACCTCCACCGACTGCGCCATCTCAAAAGCGATGCCCAGATCCAGTCGATCCTGCGCCAGCAGCGTTTCGATCCGCTCTTGCGCCATTTCCTCAATGCTCAACGTGACTCCCGGATAGCGACGGTAGAACGCATCGATCGCCGGCCCCACCAGATAGGCGGTGAACGTCGGGGTCATCGCCAGCCGCAAATGGCCCCGCTCCAGCGTCGCTACGTCATGGATCGCCCGCGCGCCGGCGTCCAAATCCTGCAGCGCCAGCCGAGCATAGCGCATCCAGGCCTCACCGGCGTCGGTCAGTTGCACCCTTCTGCCGCTGCGATCGAACAGCGGCGCCCCCAGCGCCTCCTCCAGCTGCTTGATCTGCTGCGACAGCGTCGGTTGCGAGACGTGCAGCGCTTCAGCGGCGCGGGTGAAATTGCCCTGTTCGGCAACGGCCAGAAAATATCGAATGTGTCGCAGCAGCATAGCGCCCCAGCTATTAGCAATACCTATAGATATCATTATAAATGGGTCTTAGACCCTATAGCCAGAAGCGTTCATCATGCCGTCATCGCATAACGACACCCCAGAGAGAAAAAGATGAAAGAGGTGATTGAGGGCTTTCTGAAGTTCCAGCGCGAAGCCTTTGTTGAACGCACGGCGCTGTTTCAGCGGCTGGCGACCCGCCAAAACCCGCGCACCCTGTTTATCTCGTGTTCCGACAGCCGTCTGGTGCCGGAGCTGGTCACCCAGCGCGAGCCGGGCGATCTGTTCGTGATCCGCAACGCCGGCAACATCGTGCCTTCCTTCGGCCCCGAACCCGGTGGGGTCTCCGCCTCGGTCGAGTACGCCGTCGCCGCGCTGGGCGTGGAGGATATCGTGATCTGCGGCCATTCCGACTGCGGCGCGATGACCGCCATCGCCACCTGCCAGTGTCTGGATCACCTGCCGACGGTCGCCGGCTGGCTGCGCTACGCCGATTCGGCCAGGGCGGTCAATCAGGCTTATCCGCACGCCACCGATGAGGCGCGGGTCATGTCGATGGTGCGCGAGAACGTCATCGCCCAGCTCAACAACATCAAAACGCACCCTTCTGTCGCCCTGGCGCTGGAGCAGGGCCGCCTGAAGCTGCACGGCTGGGTCTATGACATCGCCAGCGGCGCTATCGAGGCGCTGGACGGTGAAACCCGCCGCTTCGTGCCGCTCGCCACCCATCCCGAGGTGACCGCCACGCCGGCGATCGCCCGTTTTTAAGCCAACAAGGAGCCAATATGACACACTCTCTGCATAACGCCGCCCCGCGCGAAGCGCTTACCGACACCATCATGGCCGCCAAAATCCGCCAGAACCTGACGTTCGAAGCGCTGACCGAAGGCACCGGCCTCAGTCTGGCATTCGTCACCGCCGCGCTGCTCGGGCAGCATGCGCTGCCGGAACCGGCGGCGCGCGCGGTAGCGGCCAAGCTGGGGCTGGACGAAGAGGCGGTGCGGCTGCTGCAAACCATCCCGCTGCGCGGCAGCATCTCCGGCGGCGTGCCGACCGATCCGACCATTTATCGCTTCTATGAAATGCTGCAGGTTTACGGCTCCACGCTGAAAGCGTTGGTGCACGAGCAGTTTGGCGACGGCATCATCAGCGCCATCAACTTCAAGCTGGATATCAAGAAGGTCGCCGACCCGGACGGCGGCGAACGCGCGGTGATCACCCTGGACGGCAAATACCTGCCGACCAAGCCTTTCTAATGGGCTTTTCGCCGGCGGCCCGCGTCGCCGGCGGATTGACAGCCAATCGGTCATTGGCTACAGTAACCGCGCTGAAACGCCGCCCTGGCGTTTTTCACTGCCCGAGGCCTGTATGTTGGAGATTGTAACCACCCGATAGTCGCTTCCTTGCCGTATGGCGAGGGACTCTGACGTATCCGACGCGCGTTTGCGCGGGGATGCGCGTATCTGGGGTTATTACAGGATCTCCCAACATGAACATTTCCAAAGCGGAACAACGCGTGCTGCACGTGTTGGCCAAAGGCGGCTATATCGCCTTCACCCGCAGCGACGCCGGTCACGTCACCCGCGTCGAATGCTACACCCGCGAAGGGCTCGGCTTGGCCGACTGCTCGCTTGCCGTTTTCACCAAGCTCAAAACCAAACGCCTGATCCTCTCTCGCCAGGGGCGCCCTTATCGCGTCACCGTCGCCGGGCTCAAGGCCGTGCGCGCGCAGCTGGATAACCGTTAATCATCGATACCGGTCGGGCAGGCAGCCCGGCCGGCCCCCCTTATCCGTATAAGGAAAAGACTATGAGCATCATTTTACGCCACGAAACGCCGGCCGACGTCAGCGCCATCACCACCCTGACCGCCGCCGCGTTCCTGCACGCCGAACACAGCAGCCACACCGAGCAGTTTATCGTCAACGCGCTGCGCGCTGCGGGCGCGCTCACCCTGTCGCTGATCGCCGAACAACATGGCACACCGATCGGGCACGCCGCCCTCTCTCCGGTCGTGCTCAGCAACGGCGCCGCCGATTGGTACGGGCTGGCGCCGGTATCGGTACTGCCGGCTTACCAAGGCCAGGGGATCGGCAGCCGCCTGATCCGCCAACTGCTGGCCGAGCTGCAAGCAGAGCGCGCCGCAGGCTGCGTGGTGCTGGGCGATCCAAACTATTACGGCCGTTTCGGCTTCCAGGCGCAGACCGCCCTGACCCTGCCGGGCGTACCGCAAGAGTACTTCCGCGCCGTCGCCTTCCAGGGTGGGCTGCCGCGTGCGGAGGTCGCTTTCCACGCCGCGTTTAACGCCGAAGCCTAACCCTGTTGCCGGCGCCATTACGGCGCCGGTTTTCAGTCCTGTTCACCATAGCGTACCACCGTCATTCCTTCCTCTTCCGTCGGAGGAACGAAGTACTGCGCCAGGTGCTCAAACTCCGCTTCGCTCAGGGTAAACGGATGCTCGCCGCGCGCATTCCTCAACGCTATGCGGCTCAGGCACTGCGCATGGCTGACATCGAGATAGTGCAGGCAGTGCGCGACGCCGGCCTCCTCCGCCAGAGCTTTGGCCCAGCGACGCCGGTCCGGCGTATTCATCGGGAAATCGAGCGCCACCGACCAGCCGCCGCGCAGCAGTTGAACGATGTGCCCACCCAGCGCCCGCCGCAATCGGGCGGAACAGCGCGCATAGTCTTGCAGGGTGGTCATCTCCTGTTCATACAGCGTCGCCAGCCACGCATCTTCAACCAGCAGCAGCGTTTGCGGCTGCTGCGCCAAACGTTGCGCCAGCGTCGATTTGCCCGCGCCGGCCTTGCCGCACATCAGGTGTAAAACTGCAGGGTGGGTTTTCATAATGTTCTCCGGTCTTTGCCGGAAGGGGATAAAAAAACCCGCCTTGCCGGCGGGTTTTTTATTTGCGACAGACGCGCTATCCCACCCTTCGGAGAAAGGTGATAATAATTTGCGCGAATGGGCGGTAAGATTTGCTCATGTCTAATGAATATGACAATCCAATACCGTTGTCAATCCGGCGTTCTCAGCCCACATTCACGCACAAACTCGGTGAACAACCTCACCTTCCGCTGCAAATGCCGGCGCGTCGGATACACCGCAAACACCTGGTGCGTTTCGGCGGCCATTGCGGGGAACAGCGGCACCAACCGACCGGCAGCGATCTCGGGATCGGCCACGAACGACGGCAGTGAACCGATCCCCAACCCCGCCACCAGCATATCGCGTAACATCAGGCTGTTGTTGGCGGTGAAGCGCGGCGTTAACGCCACGCTCAGGCTGTCGCTGCCGGCGCTAAACTGCCATTGTCCCGGCCTTTCCGCCAAAGAATACGCCAGGCAACTGTGCCGCTGCAGTTCCTCCGGCGCCTGTGGCACACCGTGCTGCGCCAGATAACCGGGCGCGGCGCAAATCCGTTGCTGTATCTCCCCCAGCGCCTGCGCGCTGAGCGATGAATCCGGCAACCGCCGACGAATGCGCAGTGAGATATCGAAACCGGCCGCCACCACGTCCAACACGCGATCATCCAGCGTCAGTTCTACCTGCAATTGCGGGTAACGCTGCATAAACAGCGGCAACAGCGGCGATAGCACCGTCAGGCCAAACGAGAGCGGCGCATTAACCCGCAGCATGCCGGAAACCTGCTGCGTGCTGGCCGCCACCGTCTGTTCCAGCGCGTCGAATTCGCCGAGCAGCCGGCAGGCTTCCTGGTAATAGAGCTGGCCGGCTTCGGTCAGACTCATGCTGCGAGTGGTGCGCACGATTAACAGCGTACCCAATCGATTTTCCAGCTGCTTAATCTGCTTGCTCAACGCCGCCGGCGTGATCGCCAGATCCTCCGCCGCCTTATAGAAACTGTTGCGTTCGACCACGCGGCGAAAGGCGCGCATCGTCAGTAGCACATCCATATTATGTCCTACGGGTTAATTATAAATTCAATAAACCACAGATTATTAACCCCATCAACATCAGTAGACTTTATCCAACCGCTTCCCTGAGTGGTAAGTGAACTTAATTTACTGATAATCGTGGAGTTAATAATGAAAAAGACCCTATTCGCCCTGATGTTCGGCCTGAGCGCCGCCACCGCCCCCGTCGTCGCGCTGGCGCAATCCCCTGTCGCCGACAGCCGTCAGGCGGGTTATGTGCAACCGCTGACCGCCGACAACAGCCTGTTGCTGCTGGTCGATCTGCAGGACATGTTCGGCATGACCGTTTCTTCTATCGATCAAACCAACCTGGTGAATAACGCCGCCGGTATCGCCAAGGCCGCCAAGGTATTCAATGTGCCGACCATTCTGGCATCGGCCAACGCCAAAAGCTTCGCCGGACCGGTATTCCAGCAGGTGACGCAGGCGCGCCCAGACCTGCAGGTGTACGATCGCACCGCCATCAATGTCTGGCAGGACCGGCGCGTGGCGGATCTGATCAAGCAATCCGGCCGCAAGAAAATCATCATCGGCGGGCTATGGACCGCCAGCTGCGTGATGCTGCCGGCGCTGTCCGCCCTGGGCGAGGGTTATGAGGTTTATATCCTGTCGGACGTCACCGGCGATATTACGCCAGACACGCAAAACAACGCCATGCAGCGCCTGGTGCAAGCGGGCGCTACCCCCATCAATTGGGTGGCGCTGATGCTGGAATGGCAGCAAGACTGGAGCCGCAAGGCCACGGCGGGAGGCGTATTGCAGATCGCCCGCGACCACGGCGCCGCCTGGGGAATGGGCGCCAGCTACGCCGGAGCGATGAAGGTGGGCAGCGAGGCGAAATAAGCGGATGAAAGCCCGCCGCCGGCGGGCTTTTACTCAGGTGCGGTGATAGCAACGGCTGTCCTGTGGTACCTGCTCGCGCCGGTCCAGCCCGTAATCCCGCATCACCTCCGCCACCCGCAGCCGATACTGCGCCAACACCTCGCCACGGCCGCGCGCCTGCGCCGCTCGGTGCTGTTCGAGATTGCGCCACTGCTGCACCGCCGCCTCGTCGCGCCAGAAAGAGAGCGACAGCAGGCGCGCAGGATCCGCCAGGCTTTGGAAGCGCTCGATGGAGATGAATCCGTCGATCTGCGCCAGCAGCGGCTTCAGCTCCGCCGCCAGCGCCAGGTAGGTATCGCGCTGCCCGTCGGCGGCCTGCAGTTCAAAAATCACGGCAATCATCCTCGTCTCCTCTCAACGGTAAAACTCCGGCACGCGCGCATTCAGCGAACGGCGCCACTGCACCGATTTCAACGCCCGCTCATCAATATCCAACGAACACAGATGCGCAACGCCGCAGCGCGCGATAATCCTCGCCCAACGTTCGCCCGGGCAGCGGTGCGCCCCCGCGCCGAAGGCCAGTCCGCCGTCGGCACCGAGCAGCAACAAGACGGTCTCCCCCACGCGCAGCGTGCAACCGCCAAGCTGCGTCTCGCGCAAGACGAAACGGCGCGTGTTTTGGATCGGCGGCGTTAGCGCCCGTACCCGATCCAGCGCAATGTCCACTTCACCGTTCCGCCGCGCCAGCCAATACGCCTGTCCGATCCAGCCCGCCGTCGCCTCACAGGCCTGAAACAGCAGGCCGAGCGCATTGGCCAACTCAAGCCGGGCATCGCCAATCTCCCGCTCCAAGGCCTTGCGCAGCACGCCATGCTCCGCCATCAGTTGGGCGCTGAGCCGCTGCGCTGCCGCTATACCCCGCGCCAGCTGCGGTGGTGTGCTGCCGGGTGCGATACAGCGGACGAAGTCCAGACCGTCGTCGATCAGGCATGGCCATTGCGCCCTGGGCACGCCCAATAAAGCGCCGAGGCTGCAAAGCGGCAATCCATAGTTAAAGCGAGTGATCGCCGCCGCATCGGGCACCTTTGGCGCTAACCACTCAGCGCATTGTGCAGCGGTTTGCTGAATCATGGCATCCGAACAGACGGCCAGCGCCCGCTGCAGCGCCGCTTTAAGCGCGTGGTGCTGTTCGCCGTCGCGCATCCGCGCCAGCCCGGCGAACAGCGGCGCCATCGGCGTCTCCAGCAAGGCCACCGGCACCGGCTCATCGGCCGGCCGCACGCCGAGATCGGCATTGAGCAGCGCTTCCCTCACTAGCTGCGGCACCGCGGCCACCCAACATTGCCATGCGCTATCCCAGCTCAGGGGCGGCAGAGCGCGATAATGGGCCTGCGGCTCGGCGGCGAGCGCGGCGGCATAAGGACACACGGACATGGTTTTCTCCCTCGTAGCCAGATGGCGATAACCACAGGCTAACGATGGACGCGCCGTCATACTTCGTCTAACCTCGAAGTATGCATAACATCGAGATAGAAGACCGTTTAGCGGCACTCAGCGCCGCCATCGCCGACCGCACCCGGGCGCGTATGCTGTGCCTGTTGATGGACGGGCGCGCCTACACCGCCACCGAGCTCAGCGCGGCGGTCGAGGTTGCTCCTTCCACCGCCAGCGCGCATCTGGCGAAACTGCTGGAACAGCGGCTGATCGCCTGCCTCAAACAGGGGCGTTACCGCTATTTTCGGCTGGCCGGGCAACCGGTGGCCGCCGCGCTGGAAGGCCTGATGGCACTGACGGGCGTGCCGCGCCCGTCGGTGAAGAGCAGCACGCCGACCTCGCTGCAATATGCCCGCACCTGCTACGACCATATGGCGGGCGAGGTAGCGGTGAAGCTGCACGATCGGCTGCATGCGCTGAACTGGTTGAGCGGCGAGGAAGACTACCGCTTAAGCGACGCCGGTCAGGCCGCGCTGGCGCGGCTGGGCGTCGATTGTTCCCCTGCCCCCACCCGCCGCCGTTTCGCCTGCGGTTGCCTGGACTGGAGCGAACGCCGTGCCCACCTCGGCGGCGCGCTTGGCGCTGCGCTGCTAAACGCCTTTATCAAACGCGGTTGGATGCTGCGCCAACTCGACAGCCGCGAGCTGCAGCTGACCGACGCCGGTAAAAAAGCGCTGGCCGCACATTTTGAACTCACGCTGTAGCTCTGCGTCGGGGTAGTTTTACTGCAATACTCAAGGGGTACGCTTAAGCGATCCCGCCAACCCGAGGAGTTTCCATGCTCGATCCCACCCAATTCCCGATCGTCAAACGCTGGCCGGCTCAGCACCCGGAACGGCTGCAGCTCTACTCTCTGCCGACGCCGAACGGCGTCAAAGTGTCTATCATGCTCGAAGAGATCGGCCTGCCCTATGAAGCGCACCTGATCGATATCGGCAACAACGAAACCTGGACGCCGGAATTCCTGGCGCTGAACCCGAACGGCAAGATCCCGGCGATCATCGATCCCGACGGCCCCGATGGCCGGCCGCTGCCGCTATTCGAATCCGGCGCTATTCTGCTCTACCTGGCGGAAAAGAGCGGCCGCTTTCTGCCGCAGGATCCGGCGCAGCGTTATGAAACCATTCAGTGGGTGTTCTTCCAGATGGCGGCGGTCGGCCCGATGTTCGGCCAGCTCGGTTTCTTCCACAAATTCGCCGGGCGCGAATATGAAGACAAGCGGCCACTGGAGCGTTACAAAAATGAATCGAAACGCCTGCTCGGCGTGTTGGAAACGCGCCTTGAAGGCCGCGACTGGATCATGGGGGCGGACTACAGCATCGCCGATATCTCGCTGCTGGGCTGGGTGCGCAATCTGATCGGCTTCTATGAGGCGCGCGAGCTGGTGGAGTTCGACAGCTTCCCGCGCGTCGCACAGTGGCTGGAGCGTGGTCTGGCTCGGCCGGCAGTGCAGCGCGGGCTCGCGATCCCGGCGCGCGCAGCCTGAATGCCAAACGGGATGACCGTCGGGTCGTCCCATTTTCGCTGTCATAAAATTGTCATCCCTCTGCTCTACTCTCCTTACGTAACAATTTGATGTTATTTACATTGTTGTATTACGACAAGGAGCTTACCCCATGCAACCTGCTGTATCCCTGATCGCCGGCGCCGTGCTGTCCGCCCTGCTCTGTTCCTCCGCCCTCGCGGCAGAAACCTCGGCCAATGCCGATGGCCTGACCGAGCGCGCCGCGCGCGGCAACCTCGTCGAACCGGGTGGCGCCCGTCGTCTGGCCGGCGATCAGACCGCCGCGCTGAAGGCGTCGCTGTCGGACAAACCAGCGAAAAACGTGATCCTGCTGATCGGCGACGGCATGGGGGATTCCGAGATCACCGCCGCGCGCAACTACGCTGAGGGCGCGGGCGGTTACTTCAAGGGCATCGACGCCCTGCCGCTGACCGGGCAATACACGCATTACTCGCTGGACAAGAAAACCCACAAGCCGGATTACGTGACCGACTCCGCCGCCTCGGCCACCGCCTGGGCCACCGGGGTGAAAACCTATAACGGCGCGCTCGGCGTGGACGTGAACGGCAAAGACCAGCCGACGCTGCTGGAGATCGCCAAGGCGGCCGGCAAGGCCACCGGCAACGTCTCCACCGCCGAACTGCAGGACGCCACGCCGGCGGCGCTGGTGTCGCACGTCACCTCGCGCAAATGCTATGGCCCGGAGGAAACCAGCGAGAAATGCGCCGCTAACGCGCTGGAAAACGGCGGCCGCGGCTCCATCACCGAACAGTTGCTGAAAACCCGCGCCGACGTCACGCTGGGAGGCGGCGCGAAATCCTTCAACCAGCTGGCAAAAAGCGGCGAATGGCAGGGGAAATCGCTGAAAGACCAGGCGGCGGCGCAGGGCTATCAGTGGGTCAGCAACGCGGATGAACTGCAGGCCGTCACCCTGGCCAACCAGCAAAAACCGCTGCTGGGCCTGTTCGCCGACGGCAACATGCCGGTGCGCTGGCTGGGGCCGAAAGCCAGCTACCACGGCAACCTCGACAAACCGGCGGTAACCTGCGAAAACAACCCGGCGCGCACCGCCGCCACGCCAACGCTGGCGGCGATGACCGAAAAAGCGATCGCGCTGCTGAAAGACAACCCGAACGGCTTCTTCCTGCAGGTAGAGGGCGCGTCGATCGATAAGCAGGATCACGCCGCCAACCCATGCGGGCAGATTGGCGAAACCGTCGATTTGGACGAAGCGGTGCAAAAAGCGCTGGCCTTCGCCCGCGCCGACGGCAACACGCTGGTGATCGTCACCGCCGATCACGCGCATTCCAGCCAGATCGTCGCCGCCGACGCCAAAGCGCCGGGCCTGACCCAGACGCTGACCACCAAAGACGGCGCGCCGATGACCCTGAGTTACGGCAACTCGGAAGAGGAGTCGCAGGGGCACACCGGCACCCAGCTGCGCGTTGCGGCCTATGGCCCGCACGCCGCCAACGTGGTGGGCCTGACCGATCAGACCGATCTGTTCTTCACCATGCGCGATGCGATGGGCATCAAGTAATCGCCTTGTGAATCCTGGCCGCCCGCAATGGCGGCCATTTATTATTGGTTACCGATGCGTATTTGCAATTTAACCGCAATTATTGTGTGATAACGAAATAACGTCTAATTACGCGACAATTAACCCTTGGAAATAACGCGGTTATATAGCCCTTCCCCCCTCTCTGTTTATTCCTGCGACAACAACCGGCCGTTTTTTGCTTATATTCATTTTTTTTAGTTACAAAAGTAGTTTTTAACATTCTCGCAAACAATAATACCCCGCCAGTAACGTGAACCGATCAATTTGCATCCGGACGGCCTGCAATAGTTCACTTTTCGTTAAAAACCCTATTAACAAAAAGGCATTATCGCTGCCTATCGGCTCACGCCGGGCGGTCGGCTTCATTATTTTCCAGGGTAACTCCCGCTAAATTCTTTCACCTGCAATGAGTAGAATTTACACACAAGAGATTTAATTCAATGAGAAAATTACTCGTCCTGATTTTCAGTCTCAGCCTGTTTAGCGTCACGCAGCAGGCGGCGGCTGAAGAGAAGAATAAAACCGTCGACGTGGTGTTGATCGGCGGCGGCATCATGAGCGCCACCTTGGGTACCTATCTGCATGAGCTGGAGCCGACCTGGACCATCGACATGTACGAGCGCATGAACGGCGTGGCGGAAGAGAGCTCCAACGGCTGGAACAACGCCGGTACCGGCCACTCCGCCTTCAGCGAAATGAACTACACGCCGGAAAAAGCCGATGGCACCATCGACATCAGCAAGGCGGTGAAGGTCAACGAGTCTTTCGAAATCTCCCGTCAGTTCTGGTCTTATCAGGTGAAAAACGATGTCCTGAAAGATCCGAAATCCTTCATTAACAGCGTGCCGCACATGAGCTTCGTGTGGGGCGACGACAACGTCAACTTCCTGCGTAAACGCTACGCGGCGCTGCAGCACAGCACCCTGTTCCGCGGCATGGAATACTCCGAAGATCCTGCGCAAATCAAGCAGTGGGCACCGCTGGTGATGAACGGCCGCGATCCGGCGCAGAAAATCGCCGCCACCCGCATGCCGCTGGGTACCGACGTCAACTTCGGCGTGATCACCCACCAGCTGGTTGACGCGCTGAGCACCAGCGACAAGTTCAAGCTGAACCTGAGCCACGAAGTGCGCGACATCAAGCGCAACGCCGACCAGACCTGGAGCGTGACCGTTGCCGATCTGAACCGCGACGGTAAAGAAACCACCGTTAACGCCAAGTTCGTGTTCATCGGCGCAGGCGGCGCATCCCTGACCCTGCTGCAGAAATCCGGCATCCCTGAAGCCGACGGCTACGGCGGTTTCCCGGTCGGCGGCCAGTTCCTGGTCACCACCAATCCGGAGATCGCCAACCAGCACCTGGCCAAAGTGTACGGCCTGGCCAGCGTAGGTTCGCCGCCGATGTCCGTGCCGCACCTGGATACCCGCATGCTGGACGGCAAGCGCGTGCTGCTGTTCGGGCCGTTCGCCACCTTCTCCAGCAAGTTCCTGAAGAACGGCTCGCTGTTCGATCTGCTGCACTCGCTGAGCACCTCGAACCTGATGCCGATGACCCACGTCGGTCTGGATAACTTCGATCTGGTGAAATACCTGGTCGGCCAGCTGATGATGAACGACGACGATCGCTTCGCCGCGCTGAAAGAGTACTTCCCGGACGCCAAGCAGGAAGACTGGAAGCTGTGGACCGCAGGCCAACGCGTGCAGATCATCAAGAAAGACGCGGATAAAGGCGGCGTGCTGCAGTTCGGCACCGAAGTCGTCAGCTCCGAAGACGGCAGCATCGCCGCTCTGCTGGGCGCTTCGCCGGGCGCTTCCACCGCTGCACCGATCATGCTGCATCTGATGGAAACCGTGTTCAAAGACAAAGTGGCGACGCCGGAATGGCAGAGCAAGCTGAAAGAGATCATCCCGTCTTACGGCCACAAGCTGAACGGCGATATCGAGATGACCAACAAGATCCGCGGCTACACCAGCAGCGTGCTGGGTCTGAACTACATTGAAGTGAAACCGGAAACCAACTGATTTCCCATCATTTCTTGCTGAAAAGGCCGCTTTATGCGGCCTTTTTTCTATACCCCTGCCGCTCAAAGAGCATTTTTGGCCACCTTTTTACCCCCGCTTCACCCTTGCGTAACGGCGTGCTCGCGCCTATTATCAAAGTATATTCTTGGATAATTAAGCTAAGTCACTGTGACCTGAATGTCGTTTTTGCGGGAGAACTAAAACCATGGATCGCGTCAATATCATTCACGATTTACTAGACTGGATTGAAACTCATCTGGATCAACCGCTGCTGCTGGACAACGTCGCAGCCAAGTCGGGCTACTCCAAATGGCACCTGCAGCGCATGTTCCGCAGCACCACCGGCCATGCACTCGGCAGCTATATCCGCGAGCGGCGTCTTTCGCAGGCGGCGCAGGCGCTGCGTTCCAGCCCACGCCCGATCCTGGATATCGCCCTGCAATACCACTTCGATTCTCAGCCTTCGTTCTCACGCGCCTTCAAGAAACAGTTCGGCAAAACCCCGGCAGTGTACCGCCGCACCACCCGCTGGGACGTCGCGGAATGGCCGGCGCAGCCGGTAGAGGCGGAGGCCGAACCGCGCCATGATGCCCCTACGCTGCCTCGTTGGTATGCGGGCAAGCCGCCGGAAGGCGTCTGCACCAGTTGGATGGGGCTGCGTTAATCGGCACGCTGCAAAGTACAAAAAAAGGGTTCAGTTCGCGAAGAACTGAACCCTTTTTTATCGAAGAGACACCGGATTATTTGAAGGTGACGTCGACGTTGGCGGTGGCGTTGAACACCCCGGTCTTCGGCGTATTGGTCAACCACTTCAGGTTCGCGATAAAGGTCTCTTTCACTTCGTTCTGCTTATCCTGCAGCACACCGCCGAAATCCACGTTAGTTTGCAGAGGGATCGGTTTTTTACTGGTGTCGCGCTGCTGCGTCAGGAAGATTGCCACGCCCGGTTGGGTGGTCGGCAGGATCTGCGTGTTGTCTGACGGATCGGCATTGGTACTGCTAAAACTGGCTTGCAGAGACTGGCCGGCGCACTCGCCGCCGCTCAGGCTGGCCTTGATGTCGAACGGCACCTGTTTGGCGATAGTGCCGGTTTTGGCGCTGGAAGTCGTCAGCACGCCGAAATCGACGCTGGCGCCGTTGTTGGCCAATACGGTGATCTGCGGGTTGCACTGAATCACGCGGATCTTGTCTAACCCTTTGATATAGGCGTTAAAGTTGCTGTCTTTGGTGGCGTTCAGCCCCAACTCACCATCGATCTGGAACAGCGACGCGCGCGCCAATGGCGGGAAGTTACCCGCCGGCGGTTTCACCCCGGTGGCTTTGATATACACCGAATAGGTGGCAGTCACCGCCTGAGGATCGGCTTTTCTTCTGTTACTACCCGGTTTGGTACCCGGCCCCAAATCAGGGCCCGTCGGCCGGTTGGAGCTTTGCTTCAGGTTGATCGCGTCATAATCACGCCCGTTGATCGATACCCCAATCTCCAGCGACTTATCCAGTGCACCGAACGAGTTCTGCGGGTTCCAATAGATGTAAGCGTTCTCTCCGCGCGGGTAGTTATCCGTATCCCAGCAGGTAAAGGTGGAGGTAAAGTTCTGCGAACGCCAAATCAGGTTGCCTTTGACGAAGTCGCTGGCGGCCAGCACGATCGGGCGGCCGACGTCGATATCCTGCGTTACGCTGCCAACCGGGTTTTTTGAACCCGTCGAGTTGCCGAAGCGGCACTGCATCGCCGCCGCCTGTTGCGCCATCGCCAACCCCGCCAGCCCCACCACCGACAGAAGTGTGTTACGTGCTAATTTGCTCAAGTTCATGGTGTACCTTACAGTTTTTGGCATTGCAGGGTCAGTTCCTGATATCCCATGGCCGCTTGTTTGTCGCCCACGTCCGCCGGAATCGGCAGTACGCATTGCTGATCGGCTTTCGGACCCCATTTGATCGTCAGTTTCTCACCCGCTTTCACGCCGGAAACATAGGTTGCGCCTTCCAGGCCCACGGTGCCGCTGTTGCGGCCGGACTCGTTGAACACGCCGGCGCCGATGGCCGGATAACCGTTGTCACCCAGACGAGCGTGAATCAGCAGGCTGACGCCCTTGAAGGTATCGAAGCTCACCTTCACCACCGACTTCTCGGTCGGCACCACTTGCTTACTGGCCACCGGCACATCCAGGCCCGGCCCGAAATCTTCGGTGCGCAGCGCTACATAGTTGTAGCGGTACGGGTTGGCCGACGGCACAACCGCATAACCGAAGCGATCGATGGTCACGCCCGGCTGGTTTTCCAGACGCACGCCTTTGGCGTCTTTCGCTTCCACCAGCAAGATGGTGTTCTGCAACGGCTGCGTCAGGGTCGCGCCGCCGGAGTGCACCAGCAGGCCGCCGGAGACGCCCAGCCCTTCCTGGCGGTATTTCGAGCTGTAGGCATAGCTACCGTCGATGTTACCGATGCTGCTGCTGTAGCCCAGGTTCAGGTTGCTGCTCTGACCGGAGGACTGCGTATGCCCGGTGGAAACTGAGTAGTTCATGCGACGGTCGTCCAGCATGGTGCCGCTGATGCCGGTCGAGTAGCTGTCGCCGCTCTGTTTGCTGTGCGCCGCGCTGAAGTTGGCGGTGGTCGAGTTGTTGCTCTGGCCCCAATCCAGCGGAATCGACATTGTGAAGTTCACGCTGCGATCGGAATAGCCGTACTGGCCGCGCGTATCCTGCAGATAAACCCCGTAGGAAATACGCTTGAAGCCGTCGTTGTAACCCAGTTGAATCGTGCGATCGTTGCCGGACACGCCCCAGTAGTTCTGGTGGCTCACGTTGGCGTACAGGCTGGCGCCCGCCCACAGCTGCTGGCTGAGCGACAGCTCGACGCGTTCACGCTTGTTGCCGTAGCGCGCGGTGTATCGGGTACGTTTCTGGTTGTTGCTCCAGGAAGGCTGGCCCGGCTGCAGATCGTTCGGATCCCAGTAATCGTTGGCATAAATGCCGTTGCGCCAGCTGTTGCGCTCCTGGACCGCATCGCTCAGATCGTAGTAACCGGAAGTCGCATAGCGATAACCCGCCAACTGGAAGTTGGTGCCCATCTGGTTGAGCGACTTGGAGTACAGGAAACGGAAGCTCTGCCCCTGCTTGCGATCGCCATTCGCCAGCTCGGTATCAGAGATAGAACCGTCCACGGAGATGGCACCCCATGATCCCAGGCTCTTACC
Organism: Serratia sp. BFP-2025; assembly: GCF_050880365.1. Classification (NCBI taxonomy): domain Bacteria; kingdom Pseudomonadati; phylum Pseudomonadota; class Gammaproteobacteria; order Enterobacterales; family Yersiniaceae; genus Serratia; species Serratia sp. BFP-2025. Next base: position 2,589,969 of record NZ_JBPAFV010000001.1, read on the forward strand.
GATACCCACGGCAGCAGAACGGTAGTGCTCGGCGATGATGGCGCCGCCGAACGGCGTCAGGCCATAGTTCATGCCGTATGCCGCAGTACCCTGAATCAGTTTCGGCTGATAGCCGCCGTTACCGTTGTGGTATTTACCGGCGGTCAGCTGGAAGTTCCAAATGCCTTCGCGCAGCATGTTGGCCACGGAAGAGTAGGCGACGCTGAACGTTTTGTGCGAACCGTCGGCCTCGTTCACGGTGACCTGCAGGTCACCGTTGTTAGTATGCGGATAGACGTCGTGGATCTCAAAAGGACCCGGCGCGACGTTGGTACTATAGATGACGTAACCGTTCTGACGGATCTCGACGCGGGCGTTGGTCGCCGCCACGCCGCGCACCACCGGCGCATAACCGCGCAGGCTGTCCGGCAGCATGTCGTCAACGCTGGAGAGTTGCACCCCGCGGAACTGGAAGCTGTTGAACACGCTGTTGTTGGTGCTCGCCTGGCCCATAACCAAACGGCTGCGCCAAGGCACGATATCGGTCTCGGCCCAGGAGGAGACGTTGGTCCAGTTGCTGCTACTGCCACTCTGCTTGTCCCAGGTGGAGTTGTTGCGCAGGCGCCATCTGCCCAGGTTGAGGCCGCTGTTCAGCGCGAGGAACATGTACTCGCTGTCGTCGGCGTCATCTCGGCGATAGCTGTTCTTGTTATAGTTGAAGTTATAGTTGGCGAACAGCGCGTTGATGCCTTCATCGTACATGCTTGGCGGGATCGCCCCGATCGCGCTCAGATCCATCATGGTCTGAGGCACGGAAATGTTGATCTGCTGCACCGCCGCGTCATAGCTGACGGTGGCGTCTTTAATCAACTCAGACACATCAACACAGCTGCCGGCCTGCAGCGTTTCCGGCAGTTTGATGCCGTAGTTGCGCAGGTCTTCAACTTTCAGGCAGGGTTGAGACGCGGTCTGGCCTTTAACCTGACGAAAAGTAACATCCTTATGATCGACCTGGGTCAGGTTGACGTAGATGTCGAATGGGTAAACGCCCGGTTGCAAAGCATCGCCCTGGGCGACCGCTTCCGCGTTGCTCAGGTTTTCATCGCCGTGAATAAACGACATGTTAAACTCTGCCAGCGCCGCTTCACTCCATAACATCGGCGCACTGGCAGCAATGATTGCAATTCGGATCAGCTGTGTCAGCCGCGTCGTTCCGCCTGCTACTTTTCGTTGATTTGCCATTCCCTGTCTCTCTTATTGTACTGGAACGTCCTTGACTTCCGTTCTACCGCCAAAATCGTTGATATAACTGAAAGCAATCTTGTTGCCGACGCTGACGCCCGCCGGGATGTTGATCGATAAGCGATCTTTCGGGCTCACCATGTTGGCGTCCACATCCACGGTCTTGCCTGCGCTGTTTTTCAAGTGCAGCGCCCCAAAGGTAATATGCAGCGGCCCATCGTTAACCACTTGCAGACGTGAACCTTCACGCTGCCAACGCAAGTTTTGCACTTGCTCGTCCAGCGTCGTTTTCAACGCCACCGGCCGGTAAAAAAGTTTGATTCGGGTACGCACCGCAACCTGAAGCACGTTTTCTTGCTTCGGCGCCGGTGGAATTTCCTGCACGTTAATCCACAGCAGAGTTTCTTTATCCTGAGGTAAGCCATTACCGGAATAGATAAAGCGCAGAACTGCAGTTTTAGCAGCGTCCAATTTCAGAATCGGTGGAACGACAACGACAGGCAGATTTTTCGGCACTTGGTTTCTGTCACCGGTGTCCAGCCAGGTCTGCACCATATAAGCTTCTGAAGCATCGTTATGAATCGGCAGAGAGGCGGATTTGTCATCGCCTTTATAGATCACGCGAGTGGCATCTACCTGGATACCGGCGTAGCTGTTAAAGGCGCCCAGCATCAGCAGAGCAGCAAAGAACTTTTTCATCGGTTTCCTCTACGGGCCATCCTTGGCCGTGTGTGTCCTGAAAGACGATTATTTGTATTCGATAGTGAACGGGCTGGTAGCGTTAGCCAGACCTGCAGTTACGTTGCTATCGAATGAACGGTAACGAGCCTGCAGGTTGAAGGTCGCTTTACCGTCAGCAGCGATGGTGACTTTCGCTACGTCGTCGTTGATGTTGGAACCGTCGCCGATAGCGAATGGCTTGCCATTGTTATCGGTGATTTCGATACCCACGCCGGTAGCTGCTGCGCCAGTACCGCCAACGTTGCTTACGGACAGCAGGTCTGGGTTGCCAGCAACGGTGTTACCGTCGAAGCGCAGGCTGTAATCGCCGGCATCACATTTTTCCAGAGAGATCTGGAAAGCTTTAGAAGCGGATTTAGAACCCACGGTTGGGAAAGCAGAAGTTGGGTAAGTACCCAAGTAAACTTCTTTATTCTGAGTATCGCTAGTTACCTGGCAGGTAGACTGTTTGATTTCACCGGTGAATTTAACAGTGCCGTTTGCTGCCATTGCGTTGGAAGCAGTTGCAGACAATACCAGGGCAGCCAAAGGCAATAATACTTTTTTCATTTCCAGCTCCATAGAACAATAAAATAATCGATTCAGTGGCGGGCTTATATATATATTGCCGCCACTGAGCATACACTCAGCGATAGCACTCCCTTGCTGAAAAGGAGCGTTGCCTCGATGAACTCATTGCCGGACGAAATATAGACTAAGCATATTCTTAATGTTAAATCGTTTAAAACATTCATAAGGCCCCTCTTGATAGGAATAAACTATCGGCGAATACCTATCGATCGATGTTGACGATTCATACGAATAGGAATAATCTGTGTTTGGGAAAGCTGCAGAGTTCAAGATTTTGCGATAAGGCCTGAAAATCAGAATATTATCCCGAATATTTACATTTAGTAACAGATTGCGACGTTTGGACTTTGGCACGAATTACGCGTTAAATGGTCTGTCGACACGCTTCGGCCATTCTGGCGCTTTAAATAAGAAATTTACCAATAACCCCGGAGTAACTTTCTTTTTTATTATTTAAAATCAACAAGTTAAATATCAATCCAAGGATTGGGAAATGAGCGGTTCTTTCAGAGAGAAAAATAACGGCATTAATTATGTTTTTCAGCCAATGTTCGCAAAATCGGGACAATTGCTGGCCGTTGAATGTCTGTCTCGCTTTACGTTTAATAGCGAATATGCCCATTTTTCTCCTGAACAGTTCTTTCGCCACGCCGACAGCGCCACCCGGATTGCGATTTTGATGGATCAGATCAATCTGATCGATAAATACAAACACTGGTTTCATGAAAACCAAGTGATAGCCACTTTGAATGTTGACGATTATTCCCTGCAATCGCTGGCGAATAGTCACTTTGCCGAAAGAATTAATGCTATGCGCTGTATTCATTTCGAGATCAGTGAGAATTCAACCCGGCTGGTGAAAGATCGCGTACACGGCGATCCGTCATTGAATAGTTATTCATTTTGGCTCGATGATTTTGGTTCTGGCTATGCGGGTTTTTCCGCGTTGTACAACAGTCAGTTCCGCTTCGTTAAGCTCGATCGTTTTCTGCTTTGGGACTTTATGAAAAAGTCCGGCGGCGAGGGCTTGATGCGCGCGTTGCTGCGCTTCTTTTACCTTAATCATTACAAGGTAATTATCGAAGGAGTTGAAACTCCCGAACACAAGAAATGGCTGGATGAAATGCCATATTACGCACTGCAGGGAAAGCTGTGGAAGGAATCCAGCATCAAGGATTTGAACTCGCTTCTTACAGCTGAATACTTTTAACTCGGTATTGGTGTTTGCCCTATGTCTAAAAACAACGTTCTTGTGATTAGTGAGTGTAAGTACAGCTATGTTGGCCTGTCGGTGCTGCTGAAGAAACATTACGGCGCCTACGATATCCGCCTGTTTTCCGATTTCATGCACGGCGGCGCCAAAGCAGAGAAGATCACCAAGCACGACATTGCGCTGATTTTCACCTCGCAAAATCTGGAACAGAGCGTCAACGTGATAGAAAGCCTGGTGTCGCTGCACCAGCAGTACAACAGCAAGACGCGCCTGCTGGTGTTCTATGACGACGAACGCGTGGTGAAACTGCTGTCGATCCTGGGGATTTCCGTCGAGTTGGTCTCCACCCGCATTCCGCTTTATTCGCTGCAGGAAAAAATCCAGCGGCTGCTGGAAAGCACAGAACCGGGCGGCATCAAGGTGCAGAAAACCCGCGAGCTCAGCCCGGCGGAAAGCGACGTGATCTTCAATCTGCTGCGCGGCGACAGCCTGCTGCACATTGCGGAAAAGCGCGGTACGCACCCGAAAACCATCTTTTCGCAGAAATACAGCGCGATGAAAAAGCTGCGGCTGCGCAGCATGAGCACCATCTTCGTCGCCGGCAAATAACCTGCCCTGGCTTGTTGCGCGGTGCGCCGCGCGGCAACCCGCCCCCTCGCCGCGTTAAATTAATGTAACAACCGGCGACAAAGCAGCAACAGACACACAACATCCTCTCCTGTTGGCTACGATTTGCACACGGACTATCCGTGAGTCATGTCGTGTGGATTAAAATAAACATCAGGAGATGTTATGAAGTCGTCCTTATTCAGCCGCTATACCTGCTTTGTGCTGAGCATCTTGCTCACCCTGGTTTTCTTGATCATGATGCACAACCATCCGTGGTTCTGGCTGCCGGCCCTGGCCTGCGGCTGTCTGATGGTGCTGGGTATCTACGATCTCACGCAACAGCGCCACGCCATCTGCCGCAACTACCCGATCATCGGCCGCCTGCGTTTCTTCTTTGAATTCATCCGCCCGGAGCTGCGCCAGTATTTCCTTGAACAGGATAATGAAGAGATCCCGTTTTCGCGCACCCAGCGCACGCTGGTGTATCGCCGGGCGAAAAACGAGATGGGCGACAAGCCGTTCGGCACCCTGCTGGATGTGTACCAAACCGGCTATGAGTGCATCGGTCACTCCATGCGGCCGGTGGAAGCCGCCGACCCGACCAGCTTCCGCATCACTATCGGCGGCGCCGACTGCCGCCAGCCCTATTCCGCGTCAATCTTCAACATTTCGGCGATGAGCTTCGGCGCGCTCTCCGCCAACGCCATTCGCGCGCTCAATCTCGGCGCGGCCAAGGGCAACTTCTACCACGACACCGGTGAGGGCAGCATCAGCCGCTATCACCGCGAAAACAACGGCGACCTGGTGTGGGAACTGGGCAGCGGCTATTTCGGCTGCCGCACCGCCGACGGTCATTTCGATCCACGCCGCTTTGCTGAACAGGCGCAAAGCCCGCAGGTGAAAATGATTGAAATCAAGCTCAGCCAGGGCGCCAAGCCGGGCCACGGCGGCATTCTGCCGGCGAAAAAGGTGGATGCGGAAATCGCCGCCACCCGCGGCGTGCCGCAAGGCGTCGATTGCATCTCGCCGGCCTCGCACAGCGCCTTCACCACCCCGCTGGAAATGATGCAGTTCATCCAGCAGCTGCGCGAGCTGTCTGGCGGCAAGCCGGTCGGTTTCAAGCTGTGCATCGGCCACCCGTGGGAGTTCGTCGCCATCGTCAAGGCGATGCTGCACACCCGTATCCTGCCGGACTTCATCGTGGTGGACGGCAAGGAAGGCGGCACCGGCGCCGCGCCGCTCGAGCTTTCCAACTATATGGGCATGCCGCTGCGCGAAGGGCTGCTGTTCGTGCATAACACGCTGGTGGGTTGCGGCCTGCGCGACCAAATCAAGATAGGCGCCAGCGGCAAGATCATCAGCGCCTTCGACATCGCCAGCGTGCTGGTGCTCGGCGCAGACTGGGTGAACTCGGCGCGCGGCTTTATGTTCGCCGTCGGCTGCATCCAGTCGCAAAGCTGCCACACCAACCACTGCCCGACCGGCGTAGCGACGCAAGATCCGCTGCGGCAAAAGGCGCTGGTGGTGCCGAACAAGGCGGAGCGCGTCTATCACTTCCATCAAAATACGGTGAAAGCGCTGGCGGACATGCTGGCGGCGGCCGGCGTCAGCCGCCCGGAGCAGCTGACCTCGCACCATATGCTGCGTCGCATCACGCCGACCGAGATCAAGGTATACGCCGATATCTATTACTATCTGGAGCCGGGCGCGCTGCTGCAGCCGGAGATCAAAAGCGAGTTCTACGCCCGCATGTGGCGCATGGCGACGCCCACCAGTTTCGATCAGGCGATCTCGCTGCCGGCGGCATGATGGGATAAGGGATAAAAAAGAGAGTTGCCCCCTCGCCTTGGGGAAGAGCATATGGAGAGGGGTTGCTTGCTACGGCGGCCCTCCCCCTCAACGGCGAGAGGGCGTGTCGGTTACAGCTTGCGCACCGGCGCATCGCCGGCGACGTAATAGTCGGCGGTACTGCGCGGCAGCGGCGCGCGCTGGCGAATGCGATCGGCTAACTTCTCGGCGATCATAATGGTGGTGGCGTTCAGGTTACCGGTGATGATCAGCGGCATAATCGACGCATCCACCACCCGCAATCCTTCCATGCCGTGCACCCGGCCCTGGCCGTCGACCACTGCCATCTCATCCTCGCCCATTTTGCACGAACAGGACGGGTGGAAAGCGGTTTCGGCATGCTCGCGCACGAAGGCGTCCAGCTGCTCGTCGGTCTGCACCTCCGGCCCCGGGCTTATTTCGCGGCCGCGGTATTCGTCCAGGGCAGGCTGCGCCATGATCTCGCGCGTGATGCGAATGGCGTCGCGGAACTCCTGCCAATCCTGCTCGGTCGCCATGTAGTTGAACAGAATGCTCGGGTGTTGACGCGGATCTTTCGACTTCACCTGCACCCGGCCGCGGCTCGGCGAACGCATCGAGCCGACGTGCGCCTGGAAACCGTGCTCTTTCACCGCGTTGCTGCCGTTGTAGTTAATCGCCACCGGCAGGAAGTGATACTGAATGTTCGGCCAGGCGAACTCTTCGCGGCTGCGGATGAAGCCGCCGGCCTCGAACTGGTTGCTGGCGCCGATGCCGGTGCCGTTGAACAGCCACTCCGCGCCGATCTTAGGCTGGTTGAACCATTGCAGCGCCGGGTACAGCGACACCGGTTTCTTACAGGCGTACTGCAAATACATCTCCAGGTGATCCTGCAGGTTTTCCCCCACGCCCGGCAGATCGTGCACCACCTTGATATCCAGACTGTTCAGCAGCGCCGCCGGGCCGACGCCCGAACGCTGCAGGATCTGCGGCGAGGCGATGGCGCCGGCGCACAGCAGCACTTCGCGGCGCGCTTTGGCGTGGGTCAGCTGATTGCTGTCGCCCTGCAAATAGTTGACGCCCACCGCGCGCTTGCCGTCGAATACGATGTGATCGGTCAGCGCATGGGTGACGATCTTCAGGTTTGGCCGCGAACGCGCCTGATCCAGATAACCGCGAGCGGTGCTGGCGCGGCGCCCTTTCGGCGTCACGGTGCGATCCATCGGGCCGAAGCCTTCCTGCTGGTAACCGTTCAGATCGTCGGTACGCGGATAGCCCGCCTGCACGCCGGCTTCCACCATCGCGTGGAACAGTTCGTTGTTGCCGGCTTTCGGCGTGGTGACGCTCACCGGGCCCTCGCCGCCGTGGTAATCGTTCGGGCCGATATCGCGCGTTTCCGCCTTGCGGAAATACGGCAGGCAGTCCAGATAGGTCCAGTCTTCCAGGCCGGGCGCCTTGGCCCAGTTGTCGAAGTCCATCGCGTTGCCGCGAATGTAACACATGCCGTTGATCAGGGACGAACCGCCCAGCCCTTTGCCGCGGCCGCATTCCATCCGGCGATTGTTCATGTGCGGCTCAGGGTCGGTTTCATACGCCCAGTTGTAGCGGCGACCCTGCAGCGGAAACGCCAGCGCGGCCGGCATCTGGGTACGGAAATCCATCCGGTAATCCGGGCCGCCGGCTTCCAGCAGCAGGACGCTGACGTCGGCGTCTTCGGTCAATCGGGTGGCTAACACGTTGCCGGCGGAACCGGCACCGATAATGATGTAGTCAAATTCCATTCATTATCTCCTTACTTTATAGGCCTGCATGAGACGAAAACGCGAAGCGCGGATCCACAACAGGCGGTGTATTTGGCTCTCTGGGAATTGTCGGCCGCAGCCAACGCGGCTGCGGCTCGAAAGACGACGGGAAGATCAGAATACCGAGGCGTAATCGCCCAGCTCAACCTGCACCGATTTGATCTGGGTGTAGTGCTCCAGCGTGGTCAGACCGTTCTCGCGGCCGACGCCGGACTGCTTGTAACCGCCGACCGGCATTTCCGCCGCCGACTCGCCCCAGGTGTTGATCCAGCAAATGCCGGCTTCCAGCTGATGGATCACGCGGTGCGCGCGAGCCAGATCGTTGGTCACCACGCCCGCGGCCAGGCCGAAGGTGGTGTCGTTGGCGCGGCGCACCACTTCCTCTTCGTTCTGGTAACTGAGGATGCTCATCACCGGCCCGAAGATCTCCTCGCGCACGATTTCCATGTCGTCGCGGCAGTCGCTGAACACCGTCGGCGCCACGTAAGCGCCCTTGCCGAACTCGCCGTGGGTGACGCGTTCGCCGCCGCACAGCAGGCGCGCGCCGCTGTTTTTACCGCTCTCGATAAAGCGCAGCACCGACTCCATGTGCGCGAAGCTGACCAGCGGCCCGAAGTTGGTCTGCGGATCGGTCGGATCGCCGAGGCGAATGCGCTTCACGCGCTCGAGGATCTTCGCCTCAAACTGCGCCTGCAGCGCCGCCGGCACGAAGACGCGGGTGCCGTTGGTGCACACCTGGCCGGAGCTGTAGAAGTTGGCCATCATGGCGATATCGGCGGCGCGATCCAGATCGGCGTCGTCGAAAATAATCAGCGGCGACTTGCCGCCCAGCTCCATGGTGACTTCCTTCAGCGTCGACCCCGACGCGTTGGCCATCACCTTCTTGCCGGTTTTCACCCCGCCGGTGAAGGACACTTTGGCGATGCCCGGATGGTCGGTCAGGTACTGCCCCACCTCCGCGCCGCTGCCGGTCACCACGTTGAAAACGCCGTCCGGCAGGCCGGCTTCGGTGTAAATTTCCGCCAGCTTCAGCGCCGTCAGCGACGTGACTTCGCTCGGTTTGAAGATCATCGCGTTGCCCGCCGCCAGCGCCGGCGCAGACTTCCACAGCGCGATTTGAATCGGGTAGTTCCAGGCGCCGATGCCGGCCACCACGCCCAACGGTTCGCGGCGAGTGTAAACGAACGAGGTATCGCGCAGCGGGATCTGTTCGCCTTCGATGGCCGGGATCAGGCCGGCGTAGTACTCCAGCACGTCGGCGCCGGTGACGATGTCAACTGCGGTGGTTTCCGACATCGCTTTGCCGGTATCCAGCGTTTCCAGCGCCGCCAGTTCATCGTTGCGCTCGCGCAGAATATCCACCGCGCGACGCAGGATGCGCGAACGCGCCATCGCCGTCATCGCCGCCCACACTTTCTGCCCGCTGGCCGCGCTGGCCACCGCACGATCGACGTCTTCAGCGCCGGCGGACTGGACTTCGGCCAGTACTTCGCCATTCGCCGGGTTAATGGCGTTGAAGGTTTTTCCAGCGGTGCTGTCTACATAGGCGCCATGAATATAGAGCTTCTGCAAGCCAAAACGGGACATAGGATCTCCTTGGGTTATCCTCCAGGCGGCGTTTGCCCCCGGAGTTGGAACATGATGTATTCGGTCGTGAGCGCCAGCGCCTGCGCCTGATTGAACGCCGAACCGCGCAGCGCGCTGCGCAGCCACAGTCCGTCGATCAGCGCCGCCAACCCCTTGGCCGCCAACCGCGCCTGCGGCTGCGGCATAACGCGGCGAAACTCGGCGCACAGGTTGGAATAGAGCCGGCGGCCGTTCACCTGTTGCAGCCGATTGAGCTGCGGCTGATGCAAACTGCTGGCCCAAAAGGCCAGCCAGGTCTTCATCGCCGCGCTGTTGATCTGGCTGTCGTCGAAGTTGCCTGCGACAATCGCCTGCAGCCGCGCCGCCGGGCTGTGGTCGGTCAGCGCCTGCAAGCGCAGCTTCACCGCCTCGCCCAGATGGCTGATCAGGTAGCGCATCGTGGCTTCCAGCAGGCCGTTCTTATCCTTGAAATAATGGCTGATGATGCCGTTGGAAACGCCGGCCCGCCGCGCGATCTGCGCAATGGTGGCGTCATGCATTCCCACTTCGTTTACCGCGGCGAGCGTGGCATCAATCAACTGCTGCCTTCTGATTGGCTGCATTCCTACCTTTGGCATATTTCGACTCTCACAAAACCGACTTCGGCCTTATCTCAGCGGGCAAATTTCACTGCCGTTTCGCCCGTGATTCAGGTCATCATGCGGACTATTAAACTTTTTTTTGATTGAACGTTCAATAAAAATTGCATATATTTTATTGCCGCCTGGTTAAAAATTTGTACTATCTGGTTGTGGAACTGGCTGATTTTTGTGAGGTAATTAACGAATCTGACCAAAATCAGTGGCTGTAAGCGGTTCCCGCCGCGAAGCGCTCCGGCGCTTCAGCAACAGGCGAAAGCGGCATCACTCAGGCCATCCCCGTGGGGATGGCCGCCGCCTTCATTCGCCCGTTTTCCGGCGGCGCCAACGCGCCCCAGAATGCGGAGCGGCACGATTTTACTCAGTTCAGAGGATGACGATGACAACACGCGAAACCTCCTCCAAACCGCAGCAGGACCGCCTCAACCCTGTGGTTTTCTTCACCTCGGCAGGGCTGATCCTGGCCTTCTCGCTGATGACCATCTTTTTCACCGACTTCTCCGGGCAGTGGATCACCCGCACGCTGAATTGGGTGTCGACCACCTTCGGTTGGTACTACCTGCTGGCGGCGACGCTGTACATCGTGTTCGTGGTGTTTATCGCCGCCTCGCGCTTCGGTTCGATCAAGCTCGGGCCGGAACAGTCCAAACCGGAGTTCAGCCTGATGAGCTGGGCAGCGATGCTGTTCGCCGCCGGCATCGGCATCGATCTGATGTTCTTCTCGGTCGCCGAGCCGGTGACCCAGTACATGATGCCGCCGGAAGGCGACGCGCAAACGCTGGAGGCGGCGCGCCAGGCGATGGTCTGGACGCTGTTCCACTACGGCCTGACCGGCTGGTCGATGTATGCGCTGATGGGCATCGCCCTTGGCTACTTCAGCTATCGCTACAATCTGCCGCTGACCATCCGTTCGGCGCTGTACCCGATCTTCGGTAAACGCATCAACGGCCCGATCGGCCACAGCGTGGACATCGCCGCGGTGCTCGGCACCATCTTCGGCATCGCCACCACGCTGGGTATCGGCGTAGTGCAGCTCAACTACGGCCTCAAGGTGCTGTTCGAGATCCCGGAAAACCTGACGGTACAGGGCTCGCTGATCCTGCTGTCGGTGATCATGGCCACCATCTCGGTCACTTCGGGCGTCAACAAGGGCATCCGCATCTTGTCCGAGCTGAACGTGCTGCTGGCGCTGGGCCTGATCCTGTTCGTGCTGTTCTTCGGCGACACCGAATTCCTGCTCAATGCGCTGGTGCTCAACGTCGGCGATTACGTCAACCGCTTTATGGGCATGACGCTCAACAGCTTCGCCTTCGATCGGCCGGTGGAGTGGATGAACAACTGGACGCTGTTCTTCTGGGCCTGGTGGGTGGCGTGGTCGCCGTTCGTCGGCCTGTTCCTGGCGCGCATCTCGCGTGGGCGCACCATTCGCCAGTTCGTGGTCGGCACGCTGATTATTCCGTTCGTGTTCACCCTGCTGTGGCTGTCTATCTTCGGCAACAGCGCGCTGTATCAGATCATTCACGGCAACGCCGAATTCGCGCAGGAAGTGATGCAGTTCCCGGAGCGCGGCTTCTACAGCCTGCTGGCGCAATATCCCGGCTTCACCTTCAGCGCCTCGGTGGCCACCATCACCGGCCTGCTGTTCTACGTCACCTCGGCGGACTCCGGCTCGTTGGTGTTGGGCAACTTCACTTCGCGGCTGGCCGACATCAATAATGATGCGCCGAACTGGCTGCGGATTTTCTGGTCGGTAGCCATCGGCCTGCTGACCATCGGCATGCTGATGACCGACGGCGTGCCGGCGCTGCAGAAAACCACGGTGATCATGGGCCTGCCGTTCAGTTTCGTGATCTTCTTCGTGATGGCCGGGCTGTATAAATCGCTGCGGGTGGAAGACTACCGCAAGGCCAGCGCGCTCAGCACCCTGGCGCCGGTGCCGGTCTCCAGCCACGACGTGCTCAACTGGAAACAGCGCCTGTCGCGGGTGATGAACTACCCGGGTACTCAGTACACGCAAAAAATGCTGGATAAGGTCTGCCGCCCGGCGATGCAGGACGTGGCGCGCGAGCTGGCGCTGCGCGGCGCGAAGGTGGAGTTCAGCGAAGTGCCGCCGACCGAAGACGAACGCCTGAATCACCTGGAGCTGCTGGTGCACCTGGGCGAAGAACAGAACTTCATCTATCAGATCTGGCCGATGCGTTACTCGGTGCCGGGCTTCACCTACCGCGCCCGTTCCGGCAAGTCGCACTACTACCGGCTGGAGACCTTCCTGATGGAGGGCACCCAGGGCAACGACCTGATGGACTACAGCAAGGAACAGGTGATTGGCGATATCCTCGACCAGTACGAGAAGCACCTGAACTTCTTGCACATTCATCGCGAAGCGCCGGGGGGCACCCTGACCTTCCCGGATATGTGATAACCGGCGATGGAGAGAGGGCGTAGCTAGGCTACGCCCTTTTTTATGCCTGCTCGGCCGGCAAATCGGCTTTCAGCAGCACCAGGGAGCCGGCCAGCAACACCAGATCCTTGATTAAAAAACTGGTGGCCCCAGCCATGGCCGGGAAACCACCGGCGGAAGGCTCCCAGGCGCCCGGCGTGGAAAAGATCAGCGTCAGCGTAGTCAGGTAAGTCACCGTCGAACCGATCGCCCCCAGCAGGCCCAGACGCCGCGACCAGAATCCCGCCAGCAGCAATAAACCGAAGCTCCATTCGGCGACGCCCAGCGCATAGCTGGCGCCGCGAATGCCAAACGCCTGATGCATCCAGCTCAGCAGCGGGCTGTTGCCGATCAGCGGCACCAGCCCCTGCGCCTCGTAATCAAACCACTTGGCGTAGCCGAAAGCGGCGAAGATCACCACCAGCGCCGCGCGCATAAAGATAACGTCCCCGTTCGAGCGCTGAAAGCGCCGCAGCCATGTCGCCTGCATCATCCCCTCTCCTTATGTTGTCCGCGGCCGCAGCGGAACGCCCGCTTCCGGCCGCGGATCGCGGCGGCTTAATGCCCCATCGCGTCCTTTTTCATCTCGTCTTTCTTCATGCCGTCTTTGGCCATACCGTCTTTCGCCATGCCATCCTTTTTCATGGCGTCTTTGGCCATCTTGTCTTTCTTCATGCACTCCTTGCCCATGCAATCTTTCTTCATGCCGTCTTTCGCCATGCCGTCGTGCGACATCTGGCTCATGCCGTCCTTTTTCATCGCGTCTTTGCTCATGCTGTCCGCGGCGTTGGCGCCGGCCACACCCAGCATCAACGCGCTGCACATCATCATTGCGAATAACTTTTTCATGGTATTTCCTTCCGTCATGTCAAAGGCACCGGAGTGCCGGAGAATGGCCGGCGGCCGCCTCAGCTGCCGCCAAACCAGTTGTAACCCTGGTCTTCCCAGTAACCGCCCGGGAAGCGGTTGGTGACCTCGATCACCTGAATGTGTTTCGGATTCTTGTAGCCCAGCTTGGTCGGCATGCGCAGCTTCATCGGGTAGCCATACTTGCGCGGCAAGATCTGGCCGTCATAGGTCAGCGCGATAATCGTCTGCGGATGCAGCGCGGTGGCCATGTCGATGCTGGTGTAGTAGTCGTCGGCGCATTTGAAGCTGACGTAGCGAGCGCTCAGATCCGCGCCGATCGCCTTGAGAAAGGTGGCGAACGGCACGCCGCCCCACTTGCCGATGGCGCTCCAGCCCTCGACGCAGATATGCCGCGTCACCTGGCTGACCTGCGCCATTTGGTGCAGCTGCGGCAGGCTCCAGGCGCGCTTGTCCCGCACCAGCCCGGCCACCTCCAGCCGATAGTCGTCGCCGTTGATATCCGGCGCCTCCTCCTCGGCGTAAAAGGCGTTGAACGGGAACGGCCGGGTGATCATCGATTCCGGGTAGACCGGCGCCAGACGCTCGCCGTTGAACAACCAGCCCTGCACCCGATCGTTGAGACGCGAAATGCGGCTCAGCGCCTGTTCGACATTGGCGTTGTCGCTGAGATCGCAGCCGGTGAGCATGGCGATGCCGCCCAGCGTCAGGCCATTGCGCAGAAAGCGGCGGCGAGACGACGCGGTCAGCAAGCGCTGCGCTTCTTTGACGATCGCCTGTCCCTCGCCGATCGTCATGATCGTTTTATCCTTTTCCATCGTGAACTCCTTAACGTCCGCGCAGCATGGCCAGCAGCGTACGGGGCACCAGTGCCACCATCACCAGGTGAATCGCCACGAAGGCCACCAGCGCCGACATGGCGAAAAAGTGGATATAGCGCGCCGCTTCATAGCCGCCGAGCAGCGTGCGCAGCAGGGGAAACTGCACCGACTTCCACAACACCAATCCGGACAACGCGCTCAGCACGCCGATGACCATCACCGACAAATAGGCCACGCGCTGCACCATGTTGTAGTGGCGCAAGTCGGCGTGCTGCAGCCGGCCGCGCAGCGCCGCGCCGAAATCGGTGAGAAACTGCCTCAGGCTGAGCGGCCAATATTTGCGTTTGAAACGCCCGCTGGCCAGGTTGATCAGCAGGTAGCACAACCCGTTGACGCCGAACAGCCACATGCCGGCGAAGTGCCACTGCAACGCGCCGCCCAGCCAGCCGCCAAGCGTCAGCTCGTTGAGAAAGCTGAAGTTGAACAGCGGCGAAGCGTTGTAGATGCGCCAGCCGCTGGTCACCATGATCAGCATCGCCAGCGCATTGAGCCAATGCGTCAACCGCAGCCACAGCGGATGCACGGTCTGGCGTGGTTCCGGGGTGAGAGTGAGATTCATGGCGATTCCTGCCGACTAATGATGCGATGAACCGAGTATTCCCCGGATTTGTTCCCCAAGACCTCACGCAAAGTTAAATAAAATGTGATAACTCCACCGGTGGGGGTTGTGTAGACTTCAGAGAGAATCGGGCAATCAGCGGTAATGAGAATGGAAAAGCCAAAACGCATTTTGATCGTCGAGGACGATGGCGACATCGCCGAACTGCTGCAGCTGCATTTGCGTGACGAGGGTTACGCCATCAGCCACGCCGCCGACGGCAATCAGGGCATGGCGATGCTGGAACAGGGCGGCTGGGACGCCTTGATCCTCGATCTGATGCTGCCGGGCGTAGACGGATTGGAGATTTGCCGCCGGGCGCGCACCATGACGCGCTACACGCCGATCATCATCACCAGCGCGCGCTCCAGCGAGGTGCATCGCGTGCTGGGGCTGGAGCTGGGCGCCGACGACTATCTGGCCAAACCCTTTTCCATGCTGGAGCTGGTGGCGCGGGTCAAGGCGCTGTTTCGCCGCCAGGAGGCGATGAGCCGCAACCTGCGCATGGACGCCGGCGTGCTCAGCTTCAACGATCTGACCATCGACCCTATCGCCCGCGAGGTGCGCCTGCAGCAGCAGCCGATCGAACTGACGCCGCGCGAATTCGACCTGCTGTATTTTTTCGCCCGCCATCCGGGCCAGGTGTTCTCCCGCCTCAGCCTGTTGAATCAGGTCTGGGGCTATCAGCACGAAGGGTATGAGCACACCGTCAACACCCATATCAACCGGCTGCGCATCAAGATCGAGCGCAACCCGGCGGAACCCGAGCGCATCCTCACGGTGTGGGGCATGGGCTATAAATTCGCGGCCACGCCGCAAGAGTGAGCCATGAAAAACCTTACGTTAGCGCCACGCCTTACGCTGATCTTCGCACTGCTGATCGTCATCGGCTGCGCCTTTTCCGGCTGGATGCAGGTGCGCAGCAGCACCCAATACAGTCAGGCGGTGATCCAACGCCTGTCCGGCAGCCTGGCGCAGCACATCGCCGACAGCAACCCGCTGCTGGGGGCGAACGGCCCGGATCCGCAGGCGGTGCACACCCTGTTCGATCAGCTGATGGCGGTGAATCCCAGCGTTGAGGTATACCTGCTCGACAAGCAAGGGGCGATTATCGGCAATGCCGCGCCGGCCGGGCACCTGAAACGGCAGCGGGTCGCGCTGCCGCCGCTGCAGGCGCTGCTCGATGGCGCGCAGATGCCGGTGTATGGCGACGATCCACGCAGCGCGGACGGGCGCAAGGTGTTCAGCGTCGCGCCGCTGAAGGTCGACGGCCGAATCGAAGGCTATCTGTATGTGGTCTTGCTCGGGGAAGACTATACCGCGCTGGCCAGCAACGCCCAGTTCAACTCGGCGGTCAGGATGGCGCTGTGGACCTCCGGGGTGATGGTGCTGTTCAGCCTGCTGGCCGGCGGTTTCGCTTTCTACTGGGTCACGCGCCCCATCCGTCGGCTGACCCGGCAGGTCAATGCCCTGGACAGCGGCGGCATTGAGGCGGTGCAGGCCTACGCGGCGCAGCCGGCGACGCCGGCCGGGCGTGACGAGGTCAGCCAGCTGCAACAGGCCTTCCACCGCATGGCGCAGCGCCTTGCCGAACAGTGGCAAACGCTGGCGCAGCAGGATCGGCTGCGGCGTGAATTCATCGCCAACGTCTCGCACGATCTGCGCACCCCGCTCACCTCGCTGCACGGTTATCTGGAAACGCTGTCGGTCAAGGCCGCCACCCTGAGCGAAGCCGATCGGCGGCGCTATCTGGAGATCGCGCTGGCGCAGAGCCGCAAGGTGGGCAAGCTGGCGCAGGAGCTGTTTGAGCTGGCGCGGTTGGAATACGGCGTGGTGAAACCGCAGAAAGAACCCTTCTCCCTCAGCGAACTGCTGCAGGACGTATTCCAGAAATTCGAGCTGGCGGCGGAGGCGCGTAACCAGCGGCTGCACGCCGACATCGCTCCCGGCATTCCGCCGGTGTTCGCCGATCTCAGCATGATTGAGCGGGTGCTGACCAACCTGCTGGACAACGCCATTCGCCATACGCCGCCCGGCGGCGATATCGGCGTGCGGCTGTGGCGGCAGGAAGACCAGGTGATGGTGCAGGTCAGCGACAGCGGCCCCGGCATTCCGCAGGCGTTGCGCGCCGATCTGTTTGTACGCCCGTCGATCATCAGCGGCGCCCGGCGCCCTGCCGGCGGGCTGGGGTTGATGATCGTGCGGCGCATTCTGCAGCTGCACGACAGCGACATTCAGCTGATCGAACAAGCGCCAAACGGTGCCTGCTTCCGCTTCGCCATTCCGCCGCGTTAATCGAGGCAGCTGCGGTCTACGCTGATAAATTTGTCGTTATAGATAATGAATTTCTGTCCCTTCAGCCGAATGCCGGGATGGGTCAGCGTATCGCCGGGGCGCAGGTATTCTGTGACGCCCTCTTCATCCGTGCTGTTGCAGCCCGGTTTGAGCAGGAACTTGAAGTAGGTGTTGCCGGTGTTGGTGAGCGTGCCGCGTTGCGCATCGAGCCGATAGGCAAAGTTTATCTGACGCGGGCGCACCACCAGTATGGTGTCCATCACCACGATCGGCTCCAGGTTGACGCCGGCGCCCTGACGCGGCCCCGGCTCGAACAATCGGGTCGGCACTTCGCGAAATGAGACCCGGTAATAACGCTCGCGATTATCCTGCGGCCCGTGATAGAAAAACTTGTAGTACTCCGCCTGCCCGGCCTGCAGCGTCAGCTGACGTGGGGCGAACAGCAGTTCGCCATCCGCCGGCCGGCTGCGCGCCTCGCGCTCTCCCGGCCGATCGATGGCGCGAATGCTCACCTGATACAGGCGCGCGCTGCGGTTGTTATTCAACACTCGCTTGGCGGTGAATGAACGGTCCTGATCCATGGCGAACGTCAGGGTGCCGACATTGATCGCGGCGGCGGTAAAGGGAAAAGACAGACACAGCAATCCTATCAGCACCCGTTTCACACGCTGTCCTCAATTAATGTTGCGCCAGGTGGCTTCGACATGAATTTCACCGGCGGCGCTGACGTCGCCGTACCAACCGTTGCCGTCGACGGTTCTCAGCGAGATCGGATTATTCATCGGAATGCTGAACGTCACGCGGGTCTTGTTCAGCACCCCCACTTCGCCGGAAATATCATTCCACGGGGTGCTGCTCCAGAGCGCGTTGGTCATGTCGTGCCATTGGCCATCGCAGCCGGCGGCGAAGCTCTGCTGGCCGTTGGTGCTGGTGGTGATGCCGAGGGTGGCGGGGAACGGCACCCGGGTACTGTTATCCGCAGAGGAAAAAAGACAATAGTTCACCCCGTTGATCGCCTGAGTAGGCCCGGTCGCCATCACCCTCACCTGATCGGCGGCGGTTTTGCCGCTGGTGGTCACGAAGTAGCCGAACTCCAGCGCCGGTTCCGCCGGGCCGACATACCCTTCACGGTGTGGGCTGTTGTCGTAGTCATCGGAAATAATGCTGATGCTGAAATCGCGCGGTTTGATAATCAGCTGGTTTGAGGTGGAAAACTCATACCACCCCGACTCCGGCGAAGTGGTGTTCTGAAAGCGGAAATTGATCAGATCGCGGGTGCCGCTGTCGGATATCCCCAGCGCGACCATCTGCTTGAAGAAGTTGCTGGAGAAGAACACATAGACCGCGTTGCTGCTCTTCAGCTCGTTAAAGGTATAGTAGCTGCCGGTGCCCGAGGTATTTTTCCAGGTGTTGCCGTTCAGACTGAACTGCAGATCGGCGGCATTCACCGCTGAAGACAGCGCCGCATGGTTAATCGCCGGAAAAATATGAATCGAGGTATTGCTGACGCTGCCGTCGGTCTGCAAATCGTAGCTGACCATTTTGCACATGATGCCTGAGCGGGCGCCGATGGTCTGGTTCTTGCAATCGGCATTGCCCTCGCCGATGATCGGCACCCCATCGCTGTTGACGAACACTTCCGAGACGGCGTTGGTGTTGATAAAACGCAGGTGCGCCGCCTTGCTGTGCGTGACGGTGCGCTTGTACCAGCTGCCGCTGGCCTGATCCCGACAGCGGCCGCCGGCTGAGGCGTCGTACGCCACCGACGTTTGGCAGCCGTTGATCTGCATGCTGAAAGCTTCGCCCGCCGCCATCTGTTTCAGATACTGATAGAAACTCGGCGACATCATGCCGTGCATCCATTTTGCACCGCCGGTCGTGACCACCGCGCCGTAAAACCCCTTTTCGTCGGTGGTCTGCGGCAGGATCAAACTGGTATCCATATTACAGCCGGCATACCAGTTGATGCAGCGCAAACCGAGGAACGGATTCTTGATCGGCGCATTTTCCAGCCACATGTCATAACGCCAGTTGGCATTCAACCCGGTGTTGTAGCCATTATCCACATACCCCAGGCTTTGCTGATAGATAGTGCCTGAACCGCCGTATTTCAGCCCGGTCCATTTATTGGCGCCGGTCATGCGCGGATCCAGCCCGCCGGCGGGCGTGACGAAAAAGTTGTCGTCGGCGTTGTTTTCCACGAAGACAAATTTCATGACCGCCGCATCCGGCCAGTTGGTCTGGCTGACCGCCGCCTGCAGCGCAGGGGCCATCAGCGCCAGCAATAACAACAGCGCAACGTTAGCTCTCATGGTCAAACTCCCCGGATGAAACATTGCCCGCATAGGTTTTCAGCCCGGTGCAGATCACGTCGCCGACCCACACTGCGCCTTGCGCCTTGCTCAGATCCAAATCCACTTCGCATGTCTGATTGCCGCTGTGGGTAAAATCGATAACCGGGAATTTCTTGTCGACATCCATGATAAATTCGCCTTTCTCATCGGTGCGGGTGCGGCCGATATGGTTCTTGATATAGGCGTTGGCCAGCAGCGTGCCGTCCTCCGCCTTGATGCGGCCGAATACCGTCACCATCTGTTTGATCTCCGGCGAGATCACCGCCACGTTGCCCGGATACAAAGTGAGCTTGCTCTTACGTTTGGTCACGATGTCGAAACTCTCCGCCGAGTTTTTGTTGTTCATCAACTCAACGTCGTACTGGCCGTAAGGCGACAACGGCAGGTAGTTCTTATTGCCGCTCAGTTTCACCATCCGGCCGTCAACCCGCGCGGTCAGCAGACCGTCATTTTCGATGCCGGTGTTGAAGATGATCCCGGCGTTGCCTTCGTTGCGGCCGCTGATGGCGATATCACGCCCTTGCCAGCCCACGCTGCCGCTCGCGGTCAGGCTGCTGTTGACGTAGCCGTCGGCGGAGCTGCTGACGTTGAGCGTGCCGGTGGAATATTTGGTGTCGAAGCGCGCATAGCCGCCGCCGTTAAAGCTATTGTCGCCGCGGGTATCACCGGAAATCGCCCGCGACAGGTTGGCGCCCAGGGTGCGAATCGGCCCGTCCTTGATGTCTTTGCGCGCCGCCAGGTTGGCGGTGGTGTAGCCGTTCTGGTTGGAGACGCCCGCGCTGAGCCAGTTGCCCATCGGCAGTGAAAAATCGAGCGCGATGTATTTGCCGGTATTGGCGTTGCTGCTGCCGTTGTTGTAGCGCTGCACGCCCGCACGCACGCCCAGCGTGCCGAAACGGCCGGTAAAGATATTCTGGTAATAGTCGGCGTTGTAATAGTGGCTGTCGTTCTTTTTATCGTCGTTGTAGCTGACGCTCAGGGTGCCCAGCGGAGACCACAGCGCCCCCAGATTGAGGCTGCCGCCAACGGCGCGGTTATAGGCGTTATTTTGCAACAGACGATCGCCAATCTGCGTTTTCTCCTGGTTGACCCACAGGCTGCTGAAACCGCCGGGCAACGCGGCGCTGACGCTGTTGATCAGGCTCCAGGAGCGATCGGAGGCCGCCATATTTTGCAGGTTGAACTGAATCGACTCGGTCACCGGCAGGCTGATACGGCTCTCGCCGACGGCGTTGCCGTCAAACGAGTACCCCGACAGCGCCCAATTCAGCGTTTGCAGATTGCCGGTCGCCGAAGCGCCAAGCAAATAAGAATCCTTTGCCGGGCGGTGGCGTTCCCGCTCGCCACGCCAGTCGTCCATGCGCAGCATCCCGCCCCAGAATTGCCAGGCCAGCGGCGCATTGACGCCGCGGTTGGGGCTGAACAGTTTATTCACTCGCTGCATGCGTTTATCCACGACTTTGCCGTTGACCACCACCTCCACTTCGACGTCATAAATGCCGTAGGGCAGGCTGCCGGTGTCCACTTCATGGTTGCCCATGGCGAAGTTCTGCACGCTGAGCAGCCGTCCGTCGCGCGACAGATGCACTTCGCCGGCCGATGGGAAAAACACCACGATCGGCGTCAACGATTGGGTGTTATCGAATACCGTCGAATTGGCGCGGTTACCGTATGACAGACCATAAATCTTGCTCGAGTTGAGCGTCGTGACCGGCCCCAGCGACTGCAGGTTCCAACTGTCCAGCATGCCGGCGGCGAAACGGCGGCCGGCGAAATCGCGCTCGTACATCGCTTTGTACAGCGTGGCGTTTTCATCGCCGCTGCCGATGCCGTAGATTGAACCGTTCAACTCCACGTGGTGTTCACGCAGCGCAGTGACGCTGTTGAGCGATAAATAGCTGGAGGTATTGCCTTCACTGGCGCGGGCGCGGTTGTCGTAGACCCCCAGGTTATAATCCAGCGTGCTGCTCACTGCATCTACGCTGGACGCGCCGATATCGCTGGAGCGGCTGCGCAGTACCGTTCCCAAGGCGGATTCCTTGACCACCAGCTGCAGGTTGAGCTGCCGGAAATCCAGCGCCAGCCAGGCGTCGTCCGCGACCCGGATATGCTGCCGGCGATCGAATGGCGCATCCTGCAAAGCCTGCAGCTGAGCGGCGATCGCCGCCGTCAGCCGGGCGCCGTCGTCGTTATCCTCCAGCGTCACCCGACGAATCTTTAGGCTGTCCTGATCCAGGTAGAGAAAGGCATGACCGATGCGGCTGTCATCTTTGACGCCATCGCTCTTTTCATAATGCAGCAACAGCGGAATGCTCATCCCCTCGCGCAACGCCAGGCTGAAGGTTTGCGGGATCAGCACGCCGTTAATCTGCGTCAAACCGGCCGCCATCGCCATACGTTCAGGCAACAGCGTCGGGAGCGCCAGCGCACCGGCAGCCAAAAGCGTTTTCAACAGCACAGCGTTCACATGCCACTCCTTGCGTGATTGTTTTGCATCCATCGTGGATAACGCGCGCATTACTTCACCGGGATAAACTGTTCGCCGTGCCACAGCGCGACACGCCCTTTTTTATCGTTGACGTCAACCTTGCTGAAGGCGCGATCCTTCCCCGGCATCACGAAATAGTTTTCCTTGCAGTCGCTGCCGTCCTGCTTGTTCCTGCAATTGCCGTAGGCCACCACTTTGAACGTGGCATTGCCGGTGTTTTTGATCCGCCCATTGGCGAACTGATAGGCGAAGCGATCCTGCCGGGGCGCCACCACCAAAATGGTGCCGATGCGCGCCGACGTGGTGGCCACGGCATTGCGCCGAGCCGAATTTTGCCCCGCCTCGCTCAGCGCCTGATCAAACCAGACGATGCGGTAATAGCGCTCCTGCGCGTCGTTCGGCCCTTTGTAGTAAAAGCGGATCACATCGCTGGCGTTGGCCGGCAAGATCAGGCTGGCGGGCGACAGCAGCATTTCATCCCGGCTGCTCATCGGGATCACCGTACCGGAGGCCAGGGGGCTGGAAATGCGTTCGATGCTGACGTTGACCAGCCGGCCGCTGTCGGTGGTGTTTTTGATTTCCTTACTCAGACGCGCGCTGTCGCCCGGCATGAAGGAGCTGATCTCACCCACATCGAGAGCCAAAGCCGGCTGCAGCAGCATTAACATCAGGGTGACGGCGAGAGAAAAGCGTGTCATTACGGTATTCCACTGGCGTTGATGGGCGATAAATAGCAGGAGGTCTCCCCCCTGCCAGATGCAGATCGTTCGGGGATTAGGAAGTCCAGGTCGCGTTGAATTCGACGCTGACATCGCCGCTCCAGATACCTTCCGGCAGCGTGCTGAAATCCGTGACGGCGGTGGTGCCGTTTGACGTCGCGCCGATGATGCTGAAGGTGAACTGATCCTGCGCGCTGGTGCGGCCGGCCTGGTTGTAGGCGTTGGACAAGGCGCTCAGATTGCCGCCCAAAATACCGGCGGTGGTGTCGATCATGGTGGTTTCAGCCGTTTTCCCGACCACCGCACCGTTATAGTTCACCCCGACTTCCAAAGTAGAACCGGAAGTATCCAGCTGAGTCAGCGTATTGGAGACCAGTTTTGAGGTCAGTTTGAAAGCGGTTGCCGTGGTATCGCCTTCCACGGTGACGTCAAACAGGCCTTTCTGGCTATTGAAACCCTTAATGCCTTCTGCATAGTTGAAGGCCAGGCTGCCAATCGGCGTCACGACCAGTTTGCTGGTGGTGTCTTTCTTGGCGGTTGCAGACCAGGTTGCCAGCGCCTGAGCGGTAACGTCGGCGGCTTGTGCAGTACTGACCGCTGCAAAGGCGGAAACGATCGCCAGAGCCAGTGTCATTTTCTTCATGGTGTAACTCCCTTCAATGTTGAATATGTTTTCTTTCTTTCGTCCATTCTCAGCCAGCCGTTTGCATCACTGCGTTTAGCCAGTCTGCTTGACGCCACAAGAATATCCCCAGCCGATCAAAAAAGAATCATTAACTATTAAAGTTCAAATATTTAGATTTAAATTCCATAATTAATGTTTTACCTCCCCGTCAATCACATTAAAAAGCGGGTTAAGCATTTGATGAAAGCACAATCACATTGTGGTTTAACCCCATCAGGCGGCGATTATTTAGCCATTTGGCAGCCCTGTCCCTCACTCCCATACCCGCGCAGAATTTCAGCGCCGGCGTTATTCTTTGGGAGGGAAGATTGATGAGATTCACACAGGGGGGCAGCAGCCAATCAAGATCGGCCGCCGTAGAGAAAAGGTGGCTTTTCGCCACGTTTCAGGAAGGGTATCGGGTTCTCAAGGTAAGAATTAGCCGCATAAAGCCGGCCTGATTGAGACCCAACTTTCGCATAATATTCAGTTTATGGGAGCTTATGGTTTTGTAACTTCGCCGGGTCACATTGGCGATGCTTCTTGGAGAAGCACCGGCAGCCATCATGGCTAAAACGCGCCATTCGCTGTCAGATAATGCGGTGGCCGAATGCGTCAACCGGGCGCGAATATGTGGGGAAAGATAGCCGGAGAACTCACCGGCAGCCGCAATGGCGTCACTCAGACAATGCAAAGGATCATCCTTTGCCACGATAGCTATGCGCGCATCCGTCGCCAACAACGCTAATATGCCGGGGTGTTCTACAGCGGTGAAAATCACCAGGGGAATTTCCGGCCAGACATTTTTTGCCGTCAGAACGAACCGTAATACATCATACAAATATTCGCTATGATGATATAACTCCATAATTAGCGCATGAGGCTTTCCCTCTTTCAATGCCCTCTCCAGCGCCGTCAAAGTATCGATAAAATACCTGTCGCTTGATCGGGTAACGAGAAATGCTTTCATTCCTCTTCTCACTAAAAAGCTGGGTTCAAAGAATAGCAACGCATCACCGAAATCGGCTTTAACCATACATAATCACCATAATTAGGTAGTAAGCGGTAGAAAAAAGGAAATACCTCTCGATAAACGCCACACGGCGACTCGCCAAATGAAATCAAACGTTCTATTTCAACGCTGTAATATTTTTGTCATATTCGTCGCCCTTTCAATCGCGTTGAGCAATGGCTTCAATGGTCAATTAATAAACTCGGCATTGTCGCTTTCCAAACCGGAACAGATCTCCATCTTATGTTCACGCAAGATCTTGCAGCGCAGCAGGAATAAACGGGATATGCCGGAAATGTAAGCCCTGACCTGATTGCTGCGCACTACCAGCAAAAACTCATCGCCGCTGCATTCTCCCGTTTGGTGCGCGGCGTAAGCCAGAATGTCCCGATTCAGGCTGGCGCTGACCGAGCTTGAGGCATCAGGCAGCGACATGAACACCTTACAATTGCCCGACTTTCCCAGGTAGCTCTCCTGCCGGGCCCCCGAACCGCTGAAATAGGTCGTCATCGCAATAGCCACGAAAAGCCCCCCCAGAACCAACGCGCTGAGCATCAGCCACCAGCGGCGGGAATAACCAGGTTGAGAGTCGGCCCCATTGATGACGGTTTCGGGCGGCGGATTTACCGCCGCTTCAGGCGCAGATCCCAGCAACATCGCGGCAGGCTCTGCGTCGTTAATATCTTCCGCGTCTTCATAAGACTCGATGGTAATCTCATCACGCAACATAAAACCCACTTTAGGGACCGTAACAATGACCTCATCCTCAACGCCAAGATTTTTAATCACCCGCCGCAATTTGCTGACGCATTGATTAAGATTATTATTGCTGGAAACCATGCCGTAATCGTCCCAGACCTTCTTGAATATCAGTTCACGCCCTACGGCTTCGCCATGGTGGGCAATCAACAGCAGCAGCAACCGTTTGGAAGGACTGGATATGGATATGGGATCGTCAGAAAAATCTGTTGGACTAAGGGTTCTGGTGTCTGCGTCAAAGAGAATATGGTCATTAAATCTATATTTCATTTTATTCACATGTTTTCACTATAGCGATCATTTATAGTTTGGCGTCAAATGTTAATGAAATATTAAATAAATATTTAATCAGGTAATTCGCGAAAATACCCAAGTACAGGCAAGAAAAACCACTCAATTAACGCCACGAAATACGCTTTTTCACCTCACCATCGTTTATATAGGATTTTTCTTGCAAACCATAACCAAAGGTTAACCAATCACCACATCCATTGATATATTGACACGCCAAAAACCATAAAGTTAGTTTTTTGTATCGCAAATTATCAATTTTAAGGAAAATCATCTCAAAAAAAGACCGCCGAACTAAATTTTAATAAAAAAATAATAACAAGTGAATGTTGAGCATAATCACATACTGCAGGCCACCCGCATTAGCCTGATGAATTGACGCACTCGTCACGACGTAAATGTTAAAATTTAGGTTCAGCCAGGGTTGATGGTAAATAATAATGAAAGGGAAAGCTTACGAATATCGGCAATGCCTGCCCGGCATATTATTAGCGACGCGAGCCTGAGACACCGTTGTTTGGATTCGTCGCGCGCCGTTGGCCGCTGACGCCCCAACTCGGCCTGGGTGGCTCCCGGTTCATCCGGCGGTGGTGGCTGGCGGCGTGATTTCTCTGGCATACTGAACGCCGTTGTTTTTCATCGCCTTTCACCCTGTGCAGGAGCAGCAACATGACCGTAATCAACACCGCGCCGACGCTTGTCACCGAACGCCTGAGGCTGGATGCGCACACGCTGGACGACTTCGACTCGCTGGCCGCGCTGTGGGCCGATCCGCAGGTCGTGCGCTATATCGGCGGCACGCCGCGCGACCGGGAAGACTCCTGGGGACGTCTGATGCGCTACGTCGGCCACTGGGCGTTGTTAGGCTACGGATATTGGGCGGTGCGCGATAAGCAGAGCGGCGAGTACCTCGGCAGCATCGGCTTCTCCAACTTCCTGCGCGACATCGCCCCGGCGCTCGACGCACCGGAGATGGGCTGGACGCTGGTGAGCTCGGCGCACGGCAAAGGCTACGCCACCGAGGCGCTGCGGGCGGCGCTGGCCTGGGGTAAAACGCACCTGCCGGGGGAGAAAACCGTCTGCATCATCTCGCCTGACAACCAGGCTTCGCTGGCGCTGGCGAGAAAGGTCGGCTTCAGCGAAAGCCACCGCAGCGAGTACCATCAAAGCCCGATCGTGGTGATGCATTGTCCGCTTTGAATGCCTAAGCGCGTTGTACCGCCAGCGCCGTCTGCACGAAGTTGTCCCGCAGCGCATCGGTGCGCTGCGGATCCCAGGCGATACCGACCTGCCACTCCGTTTCCTCGCCGCTCAGCGCTAAAATATCGATGCCGGCCGGCGCGATATGCGTGATGCTGTGCGGCAGCAGCGCGACGCCGACGCCGGCGGCGACCAACGCCAGCAGCGTCTGGATATCGCCTGCTTGCTGTACCACGTTCGGCGTCAGGCGGTGAGCGGCGATAAACCGCAGCGACTGATCGCTCAATCCGCGCCCGCGTTTAGGGGTCAACTGCAACAGCGGCAGCTGATTGAAACGCGCCATCAGATCGTCGGCTCGCAGCGCCAGCGCGCCCGGCGCGGCCAGCACCAACCGGTCACAGAGCAACGCCACGCCGCACAGCGGCGTATTGACCGGCAAGCGCACGAATCCCACCTGCAACTCCCCCTGCAGCAGCAGCTGATACTGCCGCTCCGACGGCATGTCCTCCAGGCCGATGGCCACCTCGGGAAAGCGTTGGCGGAAAGCGGCCACCAGCTGCGGCGCCAGATGAAAGCTGGAGAGGCCAAACCCCAGCGCCAGCCGCCCCGCCTCTCCTGACGCCACCTTTCGCGCGCGCCGCTGAAACTGCTGGTACTGCTCCACCAGCGCCTGCGCCTCCGGGTAAAGCCGCTGCCCGCCGGCGGTGAGCACCGCCCCTTGCCGGCCACGCTCGAACAACCGAACGTCGAGCTGGGTTTCCAGCGCCTGAATTTGCTTGCTCAGCGCCGGTTGGCTGATGCACAGCTGGCTCGCCGCCTGGCGATAGTTGCCCTGTTCGGCCAGCGCCACCAGGGCGCGCAGTTGTTTTATAT
Organism: Serratia sp. BFP-2025; assembly: GCF_050880365.1. Classification (NCBI taxonomy): domain Bacteria; kingdom Pseudomonadati; phylum Pseudomonadota; class Gammaproteobacteria; order Enterobacterales; family Yersiniaceae; genus Serratia; species Serratia sp. BFP-2025. The sequence goes on from NZ_JBPAFV010000001.1 coordinate 2,617,597, forward strand.
CCATTCCATCAAGTTATCGAATAGGGAATTTAATTGATTATACAGTAATCAATCTGCCTGCTGTAATCAACGCAGACCCCAACCGGAGAGAGACCATGACCCCTTCATTACGCGCCGCCACGGTGCAATTCCAGCATCGCGCCAACGATAAGAATTACAACCTGTCGATCATCGAGCGCTTTATCGCCCAGGCGGCCGAGCAGCAGATACAGCTGCTGGCCTTCCCGGAAATGTGCATCACCGGCTATTGGCACGTGCGCCATCTGTCCGACGCCGAAGTGCGGGCGCTGGCGGAACCGATGGCGAACAGCCCTTCGCTGGCGCGCATTCGCCCGCTGGCGGAGCGTTACAACATGGCGATTGGCGTCGGGCTGATCGAGCTGGGCGACGACGGCCGCTGTTACAACGCCTACGCCGTTTGCCTGCCGGACGGCGAACTGCACGTGCACCGCAAGCTGCACGCCTTCGAGCACCCGGCCATCGCCAGCGGCGACCGCTATACGGTGTTCGATACGCCCTGGGGCGTGCGCGTGGGCGTGTTGATCTGCTGGGACAATAATCTGGTGGAGAATGTGCGCGCAACGGCGCTGCTGGGAGCGGAGGTGCTGATCGCCCCGCACCAGACCGGTGGCACCCACTCGCGTAGCCCGCACGGCATGAAGCCGATCCCGCAGGCGCTGTGGCAGCGGCGCGCGGAAGATCCGCAGGCGATCGAAGCCGCTTTTCGCGGCGAACACGGCCGCGGCTGGCTGATGCGCTGGCTACCGGCGCGCGCTCACGACAATGGCGTGTTTTTGCTATTCAGCAACGGCGTGGGCCGCGATGATGATGAGATACGCACCGGCAACGCCATGATCCTCGATCCTTACGGCCGCATCGTGGCAGAGACCTGGGCGGCGGAAGACCGGATGGTCAGCGCAGAACTCGATCTGACATTGATCCCGCTCAGCACCGGTCGCCGCTGGATTTACGGACGACGCCCCGAGCTGTATGGATTATTGACCGAGCCGCAGGGCTACGAGCGCGATGCCCGCAGCGCACGGTTCTCGACGCAACCGACGGAGCGCGGCGGCAAGTAACAGATAAAAAAAATCCGCCCGGAGGCGGATTTTTTATCGAGTGCGGCAAAGCTTGCCGCAGGTTCATGCCCGCAGGCACGAACACACTTAGAAGCGGTAGCCTACGCCAACGTTCCAGGTGCCAACGTCAACGCTGCGAATGCGGTTCTGCTCGTAACCAACATCCAGGGCAACGTTCTCGATTGGGTTGAACTGCAGACCGGCACCGTAGGTGAAGCCGTAGTCAGCGGTGTCGTGACGAGAAGTGCCGTTCTGAGCGTTGGTAGTGAATTTACCGTAACCCAGGCCAACCAGACCGTAGATGCTCGCCCAGTCATTGATGCGGTATGCTGGACCGGCAGAGATAGAGTTGTACTGAGCTTTGTTGTAGAAACCGTCCTGAGAACCGTCCTTTTCCAGGTGGGTAAAGGAACCGATTACGCCCAGTGGGTTGTTGTCGAACTCGTAACGGTATTTCAGGTTGAAACCGTCGGCCTTGTTAGCAACGCCTTGGAAATCACCCTGCGCATAGCCAGCGGATACGGTGCTCTGACCAGCGAATGCGGTACCTGCGCTAACTGCTAATACGCAAGCTGCTACTGCGGAAAGACATGCAATTTTTTTCATAACCACCTCAAACGCGTTTTATTATTAAGTACATCCATTTGTTCATGCTTTGAAAATATAACAAAAATTAGCGTGAAACTCTGCCTTGAAATGAGTGTCTAATGCTTTATATCGTGTAACAGAAGATTTCAAGAACAGTGTATCCTCTTCTTTTCGCTCTATTTTCGGCCGTATTCTACGGCTTTCTGTGACAAAAATCACCTATTTAATATCCAGATAATTCTTAAGAAAAAGCGCACTTTTTGACCAAATTCGCCACATCTCATCCGAGGATCGGCGGATTTCACCGCGATACGCGCTTTTCTCAGACAGATTTTCGTCATTTCATTTACACTGCTCGCATCCCCGTTTCGACCGTTTTCTCAAGGCTGAGGAACGGCGCATAAAAGGCCCGTTAAGGATGTCGTTATCTACTTCCGGCAGAGCGCCCTCCGCGCTGCTGCCTATCTGTTTATTAATCATCGCCATGGTGTCGATCCAGAGCGGCGCCTCGTTGGCCAAAAGCCTGTTCCCGATCGTGGGCGCGGAAGGCATCACCACGCTGCGTCTTTTCCTCGGCACCCTGATTTTGTTCATTATCTTCCGCCCGTGGCGCATGCGCATCACCGCCGGCAGCCGCTTGCCGCTGCTGATCTACGGCCTGTCGCTCGGCGCGATGAACTACTTGTTCTATCTGTCGTTGCGCACGGTGCCGCTCGGCATCGCCGTGGCGCTGGAGTTCACCGGCCCGCTGGCGGTGGCCATGTTTTCGTCGCGGCGACCGATCGACTTCCTGTGGGTGGCACTGGCGATCGCCGGGCTGTGGTTCCTGCTGCCGCTCGGCCACGGCGTGGCCGGGATCGATCCGTTCGGCGCCGCCTGCGCGCTCGGGGCCGGCGCCTGCTGGGCGGTCTATATTATCTTCGGTCAGAAGGCCGGCGGCGATCACGGCCCCGGCACGGTGGCGCTCGGCTCGCTGATCGCCGCGCTGGTGTTCTGCCCGATCGGCGCGTGGCAAACCGGCGCCGCACTGTTCAACATCGATATTCTGCCGGTGGCGCTGGCGGTGGCGGTTCTCTCCACCGCGCTGCCTTACTCGCTGGAGATTATCGCCCTGCCCAAAATCCCGGCGCGCACCTTCGGCACCCTGATGAGCCTGGAACCGGCGATGGCGGCGCTGTCCGGCATGCTGTTCCTCGGCGAACACCTGAGTGGCGTGCAATGGCTGGCGCTGGCGGCCATCATCGCCGCCTCCATGGGCTCCACCCTGACCATCCGTCCTAAACCACGCCTCGAAAGCCTTTCCTGAGCGCCTGCTCGCCTGCATACCGCAACGCCGGGAATGCAGGCGGGTTAACTGTTTTCCGCGAGACAAGCCGGCATACTTCCTCTTGGCCTGCACGCAGGCTATTTGGACTTTCGCTCACATGGAGAATAACAGTGATTCACAACAGCCTGTTCAACCCCCGCTTCGGCCGTGGACTCGCGCCGGCGCTGGTTTCAACCCTGACCGAGTTGCGCCGATGCGACCTGCCCGAACTGGCACCGGGACGACACCCGATCGACGGCGACAGCATCTTTATGGACGTGATGACTCTGACCACGGTAGCGGCGGCGGAGAAACAGGCCGAAATGCAGCAGGAGTACATTACTCTGCACCTGCTGATCAGCGGCGAAGAGCGCATCGAATACGGTCTGGCGGGCGACGGACATCGCGAACATCCCCACGCGGAAAACGGCGACCTGCTGCTGCTGGACATCAAACGCCACCCGCAAACGCTGCATATGACACACGGCATGTTCGCGATTTTTTTCCAGATGGAGCCATACAAAGCCGGCTGCTTGTGGCAGCAGCCGCAGCAAATTAAGAAAGCGGTGGTGAAAATCCATCACCGACTGCTGCTGTGAGTCTGCCTCAGCGCCCGTAGAAAATCGGCGGTCTGGCGGGGTGAACGCAAGCGCACGAAACGGTGCCCGACATCGTCTCGGGCCATCTCCGCCAGGTATTTTCGCCGGTTTTTGGCATAGGTGCGGATCGTCCAGAGCACAATCGACTCGCGGCTGAAAAAAGAGCGGCGGAAGCTCTCCCGATTGCCGGTGCCCGGCCACAGCTCGCTTTTGCTGGCCGCACGCCGGCACGCGCGGCGCACGGCTTGCCACAGCGTGCGGCAGAAACCGTAGTCCAGCCACAGGATATAGTCGACCTCGCGCCACTTGATTGGCTGCGAACGGCTGTAGTTGCCATCCAGCACCCAACCCTCCCCCGCTTCAGCCAGCGTCTGCTCAACCCGCGCCAGAAACGCGTCATCGGGCGTTCCCTGCCACTCGGGCCGCCAATAGAGCCTGTCCATCTCGATATAGGGAACGCCAAGCCGTTCCGCAAGTTGGCGCGCCAGGGTGCTTTTACCGCTGCCGCTGGTGCCGACGACGTTAATTTTCATCACTCGCCAATATAAAGAATGGGGATAATCTCACTACTGTAACGGCATCAATGGCGGCTATCAATCTGAATCGGCTTAAATTTAACACCACGATAACAAGACGGGTATTCCCCTGAGCTCAGTGTGCTCAATGAAAATAAGATAACCCAGAAAAACCGTCACCTGGGTAAATAATAATTACGGCACAGTAAAAATAAAATAACAATATAATTCAATGCATTAATAAAAAACAAAATCCGAGTAAAAATATTTACACCAGGCTATTCCTATTTGTGCAATAGCCATTTTCGTACGGCAAAAATAAATCCTCCTGCTATAATGGATCCCGTAACGAAATAGGACAACGACTAATCAAGAGGATATCTGATATGAGTACCGCTAAACTGGTGAAAACGAAATCTTCTGATCTGCTGTATACACGTAACGATCTGGACGAAAAAATCAAACTGGCCGCCATTAAGGCGCTGAACCATCAGGTCGTGCAATTCATCGATCTCTCGTTGATCACCAAACAGGCGCATTGGAACATGCGCGGCGCAAACTTCATCGCGGTTCATGAAATGCTGGACGGCTTCCGCACCGCCATCATCGAGCACCAGGACACCTTCGCCGAGCGCGTAGTGCAACTGGGCGGCGTGGCGCTGGGCACGGTCCAGGTCGTTAACGATCGGACGCCGCTGAAAAGCTACCCGACCAATATCCACAGCGTGCAAGAGCACCTGAAAGCGCTGGCCGATCGCTATGGCGCGGTAGCGAACGACATCCGTAAAGCCATTACCGAAGTGGAAGACGAAGACACCGCCGATATGTTCACCGCCGCCTCACGCGATCTGGACAAGTTCCTGTGGTTCATCGAATCCAACATCGAATAACGCCATAAGGCGTTACAGACCGCCTCTCATCGCGGGAAAAACAGGCTGGGCTCTTGCCCGGCCTGTTTTCTTTTACACGACCGTTGCATTGTACAAAAAACGCCCCATATTAACCCTAAGGTAACCTGGTAAGGAGGTCATGATGGCTAACGGTTGGGCGGCGGACGGCGCCGTACAAGATCAGATTGATTCCACCGTCGACGATGCGGTGCAGCGCGCGCGTGGTGCGCTTGGGCACGGCGAAAGCGAACGCTATTGTCAGGAATGTGGGGAAGCGATCCCCGAAGCGCGCCGCAAGGCGCTAGCCGGCGTCCGTTTTTGCCTGGCCTGCCAGGCCGAGCAGGACAAAAAACACGCGGCCAACGGCCTGTACAACCGGCGCGGCAGCAAAGACAGCCAGTTGCGCTAGCATTATCTGCTCCCCTTTTCCCCCTCTCGCGGCCCCGCTTGCACCGTCAGTGCTTCATGAAAGTTAGAGTTAGTTATCAATATTGAAGCAAAAAGGTTAAAGATCGGTTGTTTCACAGCCAAAATTTGGTTAATGATAGCCCCGTGCACCAAGATAATTCTTACGCACCATTTCGGTGCCTCATTGTGGTGCATAACCATAACAATTCGCCTGACCGGCACAACATCACGCAATAACTCTTTGTTTTTATAGTAGTTGAAAACATGGCACGATTTTTTCATGGCACCAACTGCAATATAAAAAATGGGTAATCCGCAACCTGTACAGGAATTCCTCTCATGAAGTCGATTTTTAAAGTCTCCCTGGCCGCACTCTCTCTGGCCTTTGCCGTAAGTTCCCACGCAGCAGACAAACTGGTGGTCGCCACCGACACCGCTTTCGTTCCTTTTGAGTTCAAGCAAGGCGACAAATACGTCGGCTTCGACATCGATCTGTGGGCCGCCGTCGCCAAAGAGCTGAAGCTGGACTACACCCTGAAGCCAATGGACTTCGGCGGCATCATTCCGGCGCTGCAGACCAAAAACGTCGATCTGGCGTTGGCCGGCATCACCATCACCGATGAACGCAAGAAAGCCATCGACTTCTCCGACGGCTACTACAAAAGCGGCCTGCTGGTGATGGTCAATGCCGACAACAACAGCGTGAAGAGCATCGACGATCTCAACGGTAAAGTGGTGGCGGTGAAGAGCGGCACCGGCTCGGTGGACTACGCCAAGCAGCACATCAAAACCAAGGACCTGCGTCAGTTCCCTAACATCGACAACGCCTACATGGAGCTGGGCACCAAGCGCGCCGATGCGGTGCTGCACGACACGCCAAACATCCTATACTTCATTAAGACGGCCGGCGCGGGCAAGTTCAAAACCGTAGGCGATTCGCTGGAAGCACAGCAGTATGGCATCGCCTTCCCTAAAGGCAGCGACGCGCTGCGCGAGAAGGTGAACGGCGCGCTGAAAACCCTGCGCGAGAACGGCACCTATAACGAGATCTACAAGAAGTGGTTCGGCACCGAACCTAAGTAAGCTGTGAATTTCGCAAGTTATTAACTTAAGCACAGGGGGTCGCTTAACCCCCTGCGCTTCGTTGTATCTGATGCCCACGTTTGGGATCACCGGGAGAAATATCATGCAGTTCGACTGGAGCGCCATCTGGCCCGCCATTCCTATCTTGTTAGAGGGCGCCAAAATGACCCTGTGGATTTCGGTCCTCGGTCTGATTGGCGGCCTGATCATCGGCCTCGTCGCCGGCTTTGCCCGCACCTACGGCGGTTGGATCGCCAACCACATCGCGTTGGTGTTTATCGAAGTGATCCGCGGCACGCCAATCGTGGTGCAGGTGATGTTCATCTACTTCGCCCTACCGATGGCATTTAGCGACTTGCGCATCGACCCGTTCACTGCGGCGGTGGTGACCATCATGATCAACTCCGGCGCCTACATCGCGGAAATCACCCGCGGCGCGGTGCTGTCGATTCATAACGGTTTCCGCGAAGCCGGCCTGGCGCTCGGCCTGTCGCGCCGCGAAACCATCCGCTATGTCATTATGCCGCTGGCGCTGCGCCGCATGCTGCCGCCGCTGGGCAACCAGTGGATCATCAGCATCAAAGACACCTCGCTGTTCATCGTGATCGGCGTGGCGGAACTGACCCGTCAGGGTCAGGAAATTATTGCCGGTAACTTCCGTGCGCTGGAAATCTGGAGCGCCGTGGCGGTTATCTATCTGATTATTACCCTGGTGCTGAGCTTCGTGCTGCGTCGTCTGGAAAGAAGGATGAAAATCCTGTGATTGAATTTAAAAACGTCTCCAAGCATTTTGGCCAAACCCAGGTGCTGCACAACATCGATTTGAAGATCGACAAAGGCGAAGTGGTGGTGATCATCGGGCCGTCCGGCTCCGGCAAATCCACCCTGCTGCGCTGCATCAACAAGCTGGAAGAGGTCACCAGCGGCGATCTGATCGTCGACGGCCTGAAAGCCAACGATCCGAAAGTGGACGACCGGCTGATCCGCCAGGAAGCCGGCATGGTGTTCCAGCAGTTCTACCTGTTCCCGCACCTGACGGCGCTGGAAAACGTCGCCTTCGGCCCGATTCGCGTGCGTGGCGCGAAGAAGTCCGATGCGGAAAAACTGGCGCGCGAGCTGCTGGCCAAGGTCGGTCTGGCGGAACGCGCCCATCACTACCCGTCCGAACTGTCGGGCGGCCAGCAGCAGCGTGTGGCGATCGCGCGCGCGCTGGCGGTGAAGCCGAAAATGATGCTGTTCGACGAGCCGACCTCCGCGCTCGATCCGGAGCTGCGCCACGAAGTGCTGAAGGTGATGCAGGATCTGGCCGAGGAAGGCATGACGATGGTTATCGTCACCCACGAAGTCGGCTTTGCCGAAAAAGTGGCGTCGCGCCTGATCTTTATCGACAAAGGCCGGATTGCCGAAGACGGCAACCCGCACGATCTTATCAACCATCCGCCGAGCCCGCGCCTGCGGGAGTTCCTGCAACACGTATCCTGATCCCGGCGGATTAATGGCGGGCGCGCCGCGCGCCCGCCGCTTTCATTCCGCACGCTCTCCCACGCATCATCGCGCTTCCTTTCCTACTATATTCATTGTTTTCATCGTATTGCTCTGACATCCGCCGATCACAGAACGCCAAAGAGAGGAACAATGCCGCCAAACGCATACTCCCGACGAGGTTCTCATCTGCGAGAACATCTGCTTTTCCTGCTGCTGTCGCTGACCCTGAGCGTCTTCGCGCCACCGGCCCTGGCGCAAAATGCGCCGCCCGCCCCCGCCGACAAGAGCGAGCAGCAGAAGGCCGCCTATGCCGCGCTGGCCGATCTGCTGCAAGACGACCAGGCGCGCGCGGCCCTCATCAACCATCTGAAACAGGCCGCCGGTGACGCCCCCGCCGCCGCGCCGGCCGCCCAGGAGGCATCGACGCCGGCCACGCTGAGCGACAGCTTGAACTCGCTGGCGCAGGAAGGCATCGGCACCTTTAACCAGAAGCTCGGCGCGCTGCAAAAGCTGATCGATTCCGGCCCGAAGCGCGTTTTCAATCCCGCCGGCTTTTTCCGCGCGCTGGGCTACTTTCTGCTGACGGTGGCGGTCACCTTTGCCCTGTTCCATCTGATCCGGCGGCTGATCGCGCCGCTGTACAAACGCATGGGCAGTTGGGGACACAACGCGCGGCTGCAGCGCGGCCCATGGTATAAGCGCCCCGCCGCCATTCTCGGCGCTTTCGCCATCGATCTGCTGGTGCTGCTGCTGGCGCTGGCGGCGGGCAACCTGTTCGCCCGCCACGTCCACGCCGACAGCGCCACCATTTTGCGGCTGCAGACCCTGTTTCTCAGCGCTTTCGCGGTGATTGAATTCTTCAAGGCGGTGCTGCGACTGATTTTCGCCCCCGGCTTCGACTATCTGCGCCCCTTTCCTTTCAGCGACCAGAGCGCGCGCTACTGGAACACCCGCCTCGCCTGGCTCAGCGGCCTGATCGGCTATGGCCTGATGGTGGTGGTGCCGGTGGTGGCGGTGCAGATCAGCTACCCGGCCGCCGCCGCCGTCAACCTGGTGGTGATGCTGGCGCTGACGCTGTATGCCATCTGGCTAATCCTGCATAACCGCAAGCCGATACAGCAACAGATCAATCTGCTGGCCGAGCGGTCGATGGCGTTTTTCAGCGTGATCCTGCGCGGCCTGGGGCATATCTGGCACCTGCTGGCGATCGCCTATTTTCTGGTGTTGTTCGTGCTGTCGCAGTTCGACATCGGCAACAGCCTGCGCTTTATGATGAGCGCCACGGTGAAAAGCCTGCTGGTGATCGGCGTCGGCGCCCTGCTGTCCGGCATGCTGACCCGCTGGATTTTTCGCCGCATTTCGCTGCCGAGCGACGTCAATCTGCGCTACCCGATGCTCGAGCGGCGCATCAATTCCTATATCCCCAACGGGCTGAAGATACTGCGGGTGATGGTAGTGCTGGCGGTGACGCTGTTCCTGCTCGACGCCTGGCACCTGATCAACCTGTACCAGTGGGCGGGCAGCGAAAATGGCCAGCGGGCGCTCGGCGGGCTGGTGCATATCCTGCTGATCCTGCTGATCGCCGTGTTCAGCTGGACGCTGATGGCCAGCATGATCGAGCATCGCCTGGCGCTGGAGCTGAGCAACGGCGTGCGGCCGAGCGCGCGCGAACGCACGCTGTTGACGCTGTTTCGCAACGTGCTGGCTATCGTTATCAGCACCATCACCGTGATGATCGTGCTGTCGCAGGTAGGGCTCAATATCGCGCCGCTGCTGGCGGGCGCCGGCGCGCTGGGGCTGGCCATCAGCTTCGGTGCCCAGACGCTGGTGAAAGACGTGATCACCGGCGTGTTCATCCAGTTCGAAAACGGCATGAACACCGGCGAATACGTCACCGTCAGCGGCATCACCGGCACCGTGGAGCGCATGACCATCCGCTCGATCGGCCTGCGCGACGACTACGGCGTCTATCACATCGTGCCGTACTCGTCGATCGCCACGCTGGCCAACTATGCCCGTGAGTTCGGGGTATACCGCGCCAACTACACCGTCAGCCGCGACGAGGACATCGATCGGGTCAACGAGGTGTTGCATCAGGCCATCGCGGCGCTGAAGCAGGATGAACAAGTGAAGCATTTCCTGATTGGCGAGCCGGTCTTCAACGGCGTGGTGGCGCTGGGCGATCGCTCGTTCACCACCCGCGTGACGGTGCGCACGCAGGCGCTGAAACAGTGGGTGGTGCAATACGCCCTCGATCGGCTGGTGAAAATCCATTTCGATCGGGCCGGCATCGGCATGCCGCAACAGGCGATGCAGATCTCTCGCGCGCCGCAGCCGCATGAAGAACAGACACCGCCCGCGGCTCCCGGCGGTTAGCGCCCTCTGCCGCAGGGCTGGGCGGCCAGGAAGGCCGCCACGTCCTGCCGGTAGGCATCGTATTGCACCGAGCGCGGGGCAAACAGGCCAACCGCGTTGATCAGCCACGGATGGCGGGCGAACAGCGGCTTGACCATCACGTGATCGGCCTCGTCGATGCGCGTCACCGTCAGCAGCGAGGCGGGGATCCTCTGCCGGTACACCCGCTCGGTTTCGTCCGCGTCCACGTTGACGTCACGGCCGCCCAGAATCAGGTGCACCGGCGTGTTGAAATAGCGCAGTCCCGCCGTCGCGTCGCTGGCCATGTTGGCACGAATAAAGCGCCAGCGGTCGGCGCTCAATGGGGCGCCGCCGTCATGGTCACGGCGGTACTGCGCGTAGCCGTCCGGCTGTTCGAGCAGCGTTTGGATATGGCGCCAGTGCGCCTCGCGCGCCTGGATCAGCGCCTCATCATCCCCTGCCGCCGCCATCGCCGCCCGGGTGTTATAACGCCCCTGCCGCAGCCAGTTGATCGCCGGCGAGAGCGCAAGCGTGAAAGCAATGTCAGGCCGCAAGCGCGCCACCTCCGGCATCACCCAACCCGCCTGGCTGGCGCCCCACAGCCCCACGCAGCGCGCATCGAAACGCCCGTCCCGCCGGGCCCAATCGATGATATCGGCGGTTTCCCGCGCGCGATCCGCCATGGTCTGATGCAGCCAGTTGCCGCCGGAGCCGCCAACGCCCGGCTTATCGAAGGATAAAACCGCGTAGCCCTGCTGCGCCATCGTCTCCCAAATGGCGTAGTAACCTTCGTCGCGGCTGGCGTTGGCCGGCCCATCACCGTGCACGAACACCACGACGCCGGGTTTGACTGGCGCATGCTGCGGCAGCACCAGCGTGCCGGTCAACCGATTGCCGCCGGCGGTCACCGTCACAGGCTCGGTGACGAAGCGAAAATCATTGACGTAAATTATCCAGCCAAGCACCGCCAGGAGCAGCGCCACGATGAACAGCCCTATTTTTCGCACCTCGCCTCCCCGCAGCGTCTCTCCATCAATACCCAGTCGGCCTGGCCGAACAGCAGCCCCAGCGAAGCGTAGTGCTCTTCACGCCGCACCTGAAAACCGCAGCGTTGATACAAACGCTGCGCATCGACGTTGCGCCGGCTGACGTGCAAACTCAGACGCCGGCCCGCGCCCGGTCCGGCGGCATAATCGTTCATCCACTGCAGCAGTCGCTTGCCTACCCCTTTACCGCGCTGACTCTCCGCCACCGCCAGATAAGAGAGATACAGCTCATCGGCCGCCGGAGTATGCTGCAATACCGCAATTTGCAGATACATGCGCCACACGTTCAGCCAGCCGTAGCAGCGGCATAGCCGCCAAATCGGCAATGCGCGCGGGCGCGGCCCGGCGTCGCCCTCTGCCGCGGCCGCATTGAGGGCAAAGGCCGCCACCACCTGCTCATCCTGTTTCACTACGAAGCTGCGCTCCCGGCTGCCGCTTTGCTTCCAGCTCCACAACCGATAAAACAGACGCCACTGCCGGCGGGCGCTCAAACGGCGCGCACGCTGGAACTTGTCGCAGAACGCGGCGTAGATCAACGCCGCCGTTTGCAGGCGGTCAGCGTCGCGATACGGCTCAATGTGCAGCATATCAACCTCGACTAAGGATGCCGGTAGAGCAGCTGTTCCAGCAGCCGCACCGGCGTGGTCTCCTCCGGCGAAGGCGACGCAAAGATCGCCTGCCGCCAGGCCTGACTTTCGATCACGTCCAGCACCAGTTGCGCGAGCGCTAACGGCGCGACCGCCGGTGCGATCTCGCCGGTTTGCTGAGCCTCGGCGATCGTCGTCGCCAGCGCCTCAATCAGCTGCCGCTGGTTGGCGCTGAACGGCTCGGCCAACGCCGGGTTGCGCCCCACTTCGGCCACGATCTCAGCCGACAGCTGTACATTGCCGGGGGCAGAGACAAAGGCGTGATAGGCGGTAAAAAAGGCCGACAGCGCCTGTTTCGGCCGTTTTCTGTCCCCCTGCAATCCGGCGGCGAGCTCGGTGAATACGTCGTTCTCAAGCAGCGCAATTTCGCCGATCAGCGCTTCCTTGCCGGTAAAGTGGTTATAGAGGTTGCCGACGCTGACGCCCGCCGCCTGTGCGATATCCCGCATGCTGGTCTGGTGAAATCCCTTATCGGTAAAGCTGTGCAGCGCGGCGTCGACAATCTTTTCTCGGTTTCCCATCGGCAGCTCCGAAACGGTGAAAGGGGCGCCTGGCGCCACAAATGAATATAAATTAATGAACGAACGTTCGTTCACTTTTAAGCATAGCATAGGATGGCAACGTTGAACCGCAGCTCAACGGCGCAGAGATCGGAGGGAGGGGACAAATGCCGCCCCGTTTTCAGGGGCGGCGTCCGGCAAACTCAGTGCAGCGCGTCGCCCTGCTTCACCGAAGTAAACGCCTGCATCAGCTTCACGACGTCATGCATGCCGATGTTGACCTGGTTAATCACTTCTCCGGCGTCATGGGTCAATGCCACACCGCCGCCGGCCTGTTCCACGCAGGTCGCCATGCCGGCGATCGCCGCCGCCACGCCTTGCTGGATAGACTTGGTCATGCGTTCGATCTCGGTCGCCGCCTTGCGCGATTGTTCCGCCAGCGTGCGTACCTCGTTGGCCACCACCGCAAAGCCGCGCCCGTGCTCACCGGCGTGGGCGGCTTCGATGGAGGCGTTAATCGCCAGCAGGTTGGTTTGGGCGGCAATTTTACGAATGGCTTCGACGATGGTGCCAATCTGCTGAGAGCATTGGCCCAGTTCGGTGATCACCGCCGACGTTTCACGCGCCGCCGCTTCAACCTGCTGCATGCCCTGCACCGCCTGCTGCACGATCGCCGCGCCCTGCGCCGCCTGCCGATCGGTATCGAGCGACAGGTGATGGGCGCTGCGCACCATTTCTTCTTCATGCTGCTGCTGTTGCATCAGCCGAGTGATGTCCTGAGCAATCTTCACCACCTTCACCACCTGACCTTCGTTGTCGAGGATCGGGTTATAGCTGGCCTCCAGCCATACTCGCTCACCGCGCCGATTGATGCGTTCAAAACGCCCGGTGATAAACTCGCCGCGCGCCAGACGCTGCCAGTGCCGCCGATAGTCGTCGGAAGCGACGAACTCCGGCAGGCACAGCACCGCATGCGACTGCCCACGCGCCTCGTCCAGCCGATAACCCATCAGCGCCAGCATATTGTCGTTGGCGCTGACAATGGTGCCCTGCGGCGTAAAAGAGATCATCGCCATCGATCGATTCAGCGCCGCCAGCAGGCTGCGATGTTCCTGCGCCTGGGTCACTCGCTCGGTCACTTCGCTGGCGATCTTGACGATTTCCACCACCTTACCCTGTTTATTCAGTACCGGCGCGTAAGTGCCCTGCAGCCATACCGCCTCGCCGTTTTTCGCGATGCGCTTTATGGTGTCCGTGATGGGTTGCCCCTGATTCAGCGTCTCCCAATGTTTGCGATACAGCGGGCTGGCGACATAGTTCGGATCGCAGAAAATACGGTGATGCTGGCCTATCACGTCATCACGCTGAAATCCCAGCGTGCTGAGAAAAAGATCGTTGGCGCGCAATACCCTGCCCTCTGGCGAGAATACGATCATTGGCACGGCGTGTTCTATCGCGCTCAGTTCGGCGCCGGTGTGGGTAGTTAACTGACTGAATCGTAACAGCATAAGGTGTAGTCCTTGTGGCAGATGATGGCGCTTTTCTTATTTTCCTGGCCACATGCCGCGCCCACACGCAGACGTGCCATTGCGGAAGGAGCGGGCAACGCCGATCCTTCTGGTTATTGCTATTAACCGGATTAAATTTATTTATTCAGTAAAGTAATTATTCGATTTTAAATAAACCAACAGACTAAGATTTTTATTATTAAACTCGTATTGAGAATAACGTAAGCCATGAAAATTGAAAGGTAAAATGCGGATTTTTGTCGGCGCCGACAGGATAGCCGGCGCCGGAAGGATTAACGCCAGCGTTCGGCCGCCCAGGCGGCCTGTTGCTCGGCGTCATGGAAGGTCCAGGCGACGAAGCGGCTGATCTTCTGCCCTTGCGCCATCTCGATGGTGCGCACCTCGGCCGCGCCCGCCACCTTCAGCGCATGGTAGATGGCCGGCAGCGTAGTGTTCTTTGAGATAAGCGAGGTGAACCACAGGCAGTTGTTGGCCTTGCCGACGCTCTCTTCCACCATCTTGCGCACAAAGGCCTCTTCGCCGCCTTCGCACCACAGCTCGTTGTTCTTGCCGCCGAAGTTTTGTACCGGCTTGTCGGCCACTTCCCCTTTGCCCAACTTATGCAGCTTGCGGCGGGTGCTGGCGCGCGCTTCCTGTTCAGAGGCATGGAACGGCGGGTTGCACAGGGTGGCGTCGAATTTCTCGGCCGCGCCGATAATGCCGGTAAAAATAAGCTCCGGCTGTTTCTGCAGCCGCAGACGCACGCTGTTGCGCAGCGTCGGGTTCATCTCGACGATCATTTTGGCCGAGTTGAGCGACACCGGATCGATTTCGGATCCGGTGAAACGCCAACCGTATTCGCGCAGGCCGACGATCGGGTAGATGCAGTTGGCGCCGACGCCGACGTCGAGGATCGCCACGCCCTTGCCGCGTGGGATCTCACCGCCGTTGCTGGTCGCCAACAGGTCCGCCAGGTGATGCAGATAGTCGGCACGGCCGGGGATCGGCGGGCACAGGTAATCAGCCGGAATATCCCAGTGTTCGATGCCGTAAAAGTGTTGCAGCAACGCACGGTTGAGCATTTTCACCGCCGCCGGATCGGCGAAGTCCACCGAGACATCGCCCCAGGCGTTCGGTTTTACGAACGGCGCCAGCGCCGGGCAGCTGGCGATCAGCGCCGGGAAGTCGTAGCGCGAACGATGACGGTTGCGCGGATGCAGGCCGCTTTTCTGCTGCGGGAAGGTTTTCTTTTTTTCCACCGTGACGGGCTCTCTTGAAGGTATTTCCGGCGCGTAAGATAACACATCCGGCCCGCAATGGCGCAGCGGCGGGAAACCCGGCACAATGAAAGCTTCATCGATTGCCACAGGGTCCCCCATGAGCCGTGAATCTCGTTATTATTATGAACCCGCCGCCGGCCACGGCCTACCGCACGATCCGCTGAACGCTATCGTCGGCCCGCGTCCGATCGGCTGGATATCTTCCCGCAGCGCCGCCGGCCAGCGCAATCTGGCGCCCTACAGCTTTTTCAACTGCTTCAACTACCGTCCGCCGATCATCGGTTTCGCCAGCACCGGCTGGAAAGACAGCGTGGCGAATATCGTGGAAACCGGCGAGTTCGTCTGGAACCTGGCGACGCGCCCGCTGGCGGAAGCGATGAACAACAGTGCCATCAACCTGCCGCGCGGCGAGGACGAATTCGCCTTCGCCGGCGTTACGCCGCTGCCCGGGCGGCGGGTCAAAGCCGAACGCGTGGCGGAAAGCCCGGTGAACTTCGAATGCCGGTTGACCCAGTGCATTCAGCTGCAAACCGCCGATGGCGCACAGGTGGAAACCTGGCTGGTGTTGGGCGAAGTGGTGGCGGTGCATCTCGACCCGGCGCTGCTGGACGAACACGGCGTGTATCAGACCGCCGCCGCCGAACCTATCCTGCGCGCCGGCGGCCCGACCGCCTACTACGGCATTTCGGAACAGCACCGGTTCGACCTGACGCGCCCGATGCGCTGATCGTCTCCCCCGTTTATGCAGAAGATGAACGGGGGAATTAACAATCAAAAAATCTGAATAAAACAGTCAACACTCTCCGATTTCATCCCGCCTGTCACTGCGCAATAATCTTCCCATCGAAAGGCAAACCCCTTTCTCCCTAATTCACTTTGACAGGAATGACCAACATGAAAACCATCAAAACTTTTGCTGCCGCTATCGCCCTGGCTACCGTTTCTTTCACCACTTTCGCCGCTGAACACGTCAGCGCCCAGGATGCCGCCCAATTCGAAAAAGCCGGCGTGATCGTCGCCAGCGGCGCGACCGACCTGAGCAGCCTGACCTCTCAGCTGGCCGCCAAAGCCGATGCCGCAGGCGCCAAGGCTTTCACCATCACCTCTACCAGCGGCAATAACCTGATGCACGCGACCGCGGTTATCTACAAATAATCCTTGCCCCAGTCGTCAGAAAGCCCGTCGGATATGACTCCGGCGGGCTTTTTTTATGTTTGCGTGCCTCGGCGCTGAATGGGTACGACAGCGCGCGCCTGGCCGTCCGCACTATCGACAACCCACGCGCAAACGAGCCGGGTCATGTTGCCGAAAATCGGCAGAAACCCTGTATTCAATGGGGTTTGCAGGGTGGCTTGAGCACACATTTTTTACCTAGCCATTGCTGGACTAACGGGGAAGGATGATTAATCATGTTACGCAGACTACAGATGCAGAGAGCGTTGTATGCAACATATCATTGAAGGTTTCCTCAGTTTCCAGAAAGAGATTTTCCCACAGCGTAAGGAACTGTTTCGCAGCCTTGCCTCCAGCCAGAATCCTAAAGCGCTTTTTATCTCCTGTTCTGACAGCCGTCTGGTGCCCGAGCTGGTGACCCAGCAAGAACCGGGGCAACTTTTCGTTATCCGCAACGCAGGCAACATCGTCCCTTCCTTTGGCCCGGAGCCGGGCGGGGTATCCGCGACCATCGAGTATGCCGTTGTGGCGCTGGGCGTGACTGATATCGTTATCTGCGGCCACTCAAACTGCGGCGCCATGAAAGCCATCGCTTCCTGTCAGTGCCTCGATCCGATGCCGGCCGTGGCCCACTGGCTACACTATGCCGATGCGGCAAAAGCGGTGGTCGAGAAGAAAACCTGGAATAGCGAAACAGACAAAGTTAACGCTATGGTTGAAGAGAACGTTATAGCTCAGCTAAATAATATCAAAACCCATCCTTCTGTGGCTGTGGGTCTGCGCAACAGCGGGCTGCGCCTGCACGGCTGGGTCTATGACATCGAAAGCGGCGAAATTCGCACGCTGGACAGAAACACCAAGAGCTTCGTGTCTCTGGCAGATAATCCCGACGTCTATTTCGAATAACATAGCGTCCGGTTTAGCCATTAAATAAAATCCACGCCGCGGCGTGGATTTTATTATCCGCCTTAAGCCAGGCGCGCCTCTATCGCCGCAGCGAAGTCGCGGCACATTCGTTCGTCACCGTCGGCGTTATCCGCCAATACCGTCTCGCCGTCCACCACCCGAATATGCGCCTGCAAATCGAAATCCGCCGGCGGCTGCGGGCGCTCGGCGGCGGCGGCCATCGTCTGCTGCGCTTCCCGCCACGCCTGCGCTACCGTCTGATTGCAGGCCTGCGCCAGATAGTCCGGGTTGAACCCTTCGCCGGTCAGGCTGCGCAGCGTGTCGTCATGGCTGACGCTGTTGCCCGGCAACCAATAGTGCCGCGCCAGATCCGGGCCGATGGCCGGGTTGTCCGTCAGGTAACCGTCGCGCTGCAGGAAGAACTGGCGGGTTTGTTCCACCGCCATCATCGCCAACAGATAGCCCTGGTAAGAACAGGCTGACTCCAGCGACAGCAGATGCGGGATCGCCAGCGTCGGGCGCGGGCTACCGCTGATGCCGAGGATTTTTTGCTCGATCTCGCGCGCCAGCGCGGTGATGGCTTCCGGCGTGCGCTGCGCGTCATCCCATTGATACAGCGCCCATTCGAAGTACGGCACCAACAGAATATGGCGTTCATTGAACGCGCGCATCGGCTGACGCGCCGCAATGCCGGCCTCGATCAACGCATCGGGCACCGCTTCGCCGGCGGCGTTTTTCGCATAGCGTTTCAGCCAGTCGGCGTCGTCGAGCAGGCTGTCGCAGAACATCGACTGGGTTTCGGCATAGGCCATCGAGGTCGGCGGGAACTCCTGCGAGAAGCACGGCGCGTTCTGGCGAATATTGGCGAAGTGCGCCGCATGGCCGCCCTCGTGGAACAGGGTGTTGAGCCCGTAGGCACCGCTGCCTACCTGCCCCGGCTGCGCCAGGCTGGTGAAGTTGATGCGCGCCGGCACCCATTCCCCCTGGCGCACAAACGGCGGCACCGGGCCATGCATAAAGCCATTCTCATACTTGCCTTTGCGCACCAGCAGATCGAGGTTCATCTCCGCGCCGCCAAAACCGATGTGCAGGCGTTTGAAGCTGTCGACCCAGCGTTCCAACGAACGGGAAAACGGGAAATAAGGATCCAGTTGGCGGGTGACGTCGCCGGCGCTGGCGAAGCGCACGTTCCATGGCTCCAGCGCCTGGCTGCCCTTCTCGGCCGCCAGCTGCTGCAGGCTGCGCGCGTTGGCCTCGCGGGTTTCCCGCTCGAAGCGATCCAGAATGGCGAACAGCTGTTCCGGCGTCATACGCTCGGTTTTGTTCACCTTGTAGTCGAAATAGTTGCGATAGCCCATCTGGCGCGCAAAGCGGTTGCGCAGGCCAATCAGCTCCGGCAAGCCGTTATGCAGCAGCCATTGCTCCAGATCGCGCAGCGCCTGCTGCGAGCTGCGGCGATACTCTTCGTTCGGGTTGGTCGCCTGATTGGTCAACAGCTCGCCGAGCGAAGCCGCCACGCGCTGGCCGTCGGCGTTCAGATGGGTGACCTGATAGCCCTTGCGGCGCGAGTAGAGATCGGACTCGGCGTGGATGATCTGATCCAACAGCGCCTGCGCCTGAGGATCTTCAATGGCGTTGCAGTCGAAAAAGCGCAGCCAACCCTGCAGGCCGTGGATCAGCGCATCGCGCTGCGTCTCCTGCGGCAGCGCCTCCAGCCCGGCCAGCAGAGTGCGGATCTCCCCGAGCCGGCGCGGTTCGGCGATAAAGCGCTTATAGGCGCTTTCGGCGGCGGAAAAGCGCGCCGAGACGTCTTCGCCGCCGGTGCCCATGTAGTTTTGCCAGAACAGCTCTTCTTTGGCACGGTGAACGTCGAGGTAATCCTGGTTCAATTGATTGAAGTAATCGAGAGCCTGTTGCATAACCGTCCTTCTCAGCCGATGAGGAAATATCCCAGTATAGTCTCGCTTAGGCCTGATGCAGGCGCCGCAGCCCCTGCTCCAGCGTCTCGCTTTCGCCGGTGGCCACCAGACAACAGGCGATCTGCCGCTGAATGGCCAGCGGGATCGCCACCTCGCCGGCCAGGCAGCGCTCGGTCCAGCGCGCGGTGGTTTCCGCGTCTTTCGCCGCCGGCAAGAGCGGCGTTTCATCCTGCAAGGTGCGTTCCAGCAAGATGCGCTGTTCGCCGCCGACGATATGGTGAATTTGCGGGCAGCGCAGCGGGTTGGCGTAAGCTTCGCCTTCCGTGCCGTGCATCAGCAGCCCGCGGGCGCCGATCTGGCGGAAAAACGACGCCACCCGGCCGACATACTCCGGGTGTGAAACGCTGGCGAGGCGCAGCGCATCCTGTTCGCCGAACGGCGTCGCCAGCTTGGCCAACGTATGGGCGCTGTTGCGCACCCCCATGCGCCAACGCAACCCAAGCTGCCGCGCCAGCGGCGCCGACAGCGTGGAAACCGGCATGAATACCGCCTCGCCGCTATCGAGACGCCGCTGGGCGTGATCGGCCTGTTCTGACCACGGCAGCCCAAGCGCGCGGAAAATCTCGGCGCTGGTCACGCGGGTGCTGTCGTCCAGCACGCCGTGCACCACCACCGGCAGGCCCACCTTCGCGAGCAGCAGCGCCAGCAACGGCGTCAGATTGGCCTGCTTACGCGCGCCGTTGTAGCTCGGCAACACCACCGGCAATGGCCGCCCCTGCGGCGCCTGCAGCGGCAGCACCTGCTGCTGCATCGCCTGGTAGAAGCCCAGCATCTCCTCTTCGGCTTCGCCCTTGATGCGCAGCGCGATCAGAATGCCGCCCAGCTCCAGCTCGGGGACCTCCCCGGCCAGCATCGCCTGATACAGCTGAAAAGCGGTCTGCCGGTCCAGGTCGCGCGCATGGTTTTTGCCGCGGCCTATTTCTTTGATAATTTTGGTGTAATCCATCCGAAGGTTCCCTCAGCTCACTCTTCGGTTAGCATACCCTATCCGCGCCGCCGCTCAACCTCCGCCGCCAGCCGCCGCTGCGCTTCATCGCCGTCGCGCAGCCCGGCGATCACCCCGTCGGCATCGTCGGCGCTGCGGTTTTGGCTCATCTTCCATTTGCCTTCGCGCCGGGTGACGGCGATCTCAATACCGACGATGCCTTTAAGTTGTGCGGCGATGTAGTTGGCCGGCGCATCGTCGAGCCGCCAGGGTTCAGGACGCCGCCCTTCCTGCTGCGCGGTCAGATCGATCAGTTGCCGGCGCAGCCAGGCCGGGTCGTCCGTCACCGTCGGCACGCCATACAGCTGCACGACGCTGTAGTTCCAGGTCGGCACCACCTTGCCGCTCTGGCGCTTGCTCGGGTACCAGCCGGGCGACACATAGCCCTCCACGCCCTGAAAGATCACCAGACATTCGGCCACCTGTTGCAACCGCCGCCAGTGTTCGTTGGCGCGCGACAGGTGCCCCCGCAGCCGGAGCTGCCCTTGCTCGACATCGGCCACAAACGGCAGCGGATCGGCCGTCAATCCCTGTTCGCCGTGGCTGACCAGCAGCCCGAGCGGATGGGCGCGCACCAGCGCCAGTTGGGTATCAAGATCGTCTTCGCGAAATGCGGCGGGTTGAAACATCAGTGTGGCTCCTTATCGCTCTCTCATGATGACGACAGTAAAGCACCCGCCGGCGGCCTACTTAAGATCCGCTTTCCGGCTATTTCGATTGATCCGGTTTAATAACAGCAGGGCGACGCCCATCGCCAACAGATTAAACACCATGGCGCCAGCGAACGCCTGGGCATAGCGCTCCGCCGCGCCGCCGCTCGCCAACAGCGGCACGAAGCCGACGCCGCTGACCACGATGCCCAGCGCCCCCCCCACCTGCTGCACGGTGGCAACCAGACCCGCCGCCATGCCCGCCTGCCGCTCCTGCGCCAAACCGAGCACCAGATTCAGCAGCGGCGTCATGCTCAGCGCCTGGCCGAATCCCAGTACCACCAACCCCGGCAGCAACCGCAGGGGATGTGCCAGCGCCGCCCCCCACAGCGCCTGCGTCATCAATAGTGCCAACCCGACGGCGTAAATCGCCACGCCCGCGCTCAGCACATCGTTACCCCAACGCAGCGCCAGCCGGGGCGCCAGCATCGAGGCCAGCATAAAGGCCGCGCTGGCCGGAGCGAACAGGCTGCCCGCCTGAAAAGGCGTCAGCCCCGCCCCCGCCTGCAGCAGCAGCGCGAAGCACAAGAAAAACGAGGAGGCGGTGGCATAAATCGCCAACACCACCGCCATGCCCGGTGCGAAGCCCGCCTGGCGGAACAGCGCCGGATCGAGCACCGCATCGCCACCGCGCTTTGCCAGGCGGCGTTCCCAACGCAGGAAACCCCACAGCGTCAGCAGCGCCAATGCCAGCATCGGCGCGATCCACCACGGCCAACCGCGCGCCGGCCCTTCCAGCAATGGCAGCAGCAACAGCGACAGGCCGGCCGCCGCCAGCAGCAGGCCAACGCCGTCTAACCGCTGCGCCTGTGCCACCCGCGATTCGGGAATGCGGCGCGTCGCCCACAGCGCCAGCGCGCCGATCGGCAGATTGATCAGGAAGATCATGCGCCAGCCGCTGCCGAACAGATTGGCCTCGATAATGAAACCCCCGAGGATCTGTCCGAAGATCGCCGCCAATCCCAGCGTCATCCCCAGCCAGGCGAAAGCGCGCCGCCGCTGTTGCGGCGGGTACAGCACCCGCATCAGGGCGTAGATCTGCGGGAACAGCAGCGCCGCCGCCGCGCCTTGCAGAACACGGGCGGCGATCAGCAGGCTAAGCGACCCCGCCAGCCCGCACAACAGGGAACTCAGCGTGAATCCCAGCATGCCGAGGCTGAACAGACGCCGACGCCCGAAGCGATCCCCCAGGCGTCCGCCGGCGATCAGCAGTACCCCAAACGCCAGCTCATAACCGGCGACGATCAAACCGATAGCGGCGAAATCGGCGGCGAACTGTTGCTGGATCACCGGCGCCGCCACATTGACCACAAACAGATCGAACACCGTGACAAAACCGCCCAACAGCAGTACCGGCAGGCCGGGCAATCCCCGCCGTTCACCAGATAATGAATGTTCCATACCACCTCCAGAGATTATGATGGCCGCAGTATGGAACAGGGTTTAAACTGTTACTATATAGCCAGTTATACTATTACTAACAGCAACAGGACGGCCGCCATGCCCCCACGCACCCTGGAACGCACCCGCCACGAACTGGCGGATTTTCTGCGTCAAAAACGAGAACAGCTGTCGCCGCAGGCGGTCGGTTTGCCGAGCGGCAGCCGCCGCCGCACGCCGGGATTGCGGCGTGAGGAGGTCGCGGCGCTGGCCGGCGTCGGCCTCACCTGGTACACCTGGCTGGAGCAAGGCAGGGAAATCAATGCCTCGGTGGCGTTTTTGGAAAATCTGGCGCGGGTGCTGCAGCTCGATGCCGCCGGCCGCTACCACCTGTTCTTATTGGCGCATCAGCGGCCACCGGTGCCGGTCGGACATCAGTGGTGCCAGGTTTCGCCGTTGGTGCGGCGGCTGTTGGACGATCTGGCGCTGCGGCCGGCCTACGTCATGAACCTCAGTTGGGACATCATCGCCTGGAACCCGGCGGCGCAGCGGCTGTTCGCCATCGACGAGCGCCCGGCGCAAGAGCGCAACATGTTGTGGATGCTGTTTGCCGATCCGCAGCTCAATGCGCGCCTGCTGGAGTGGCGGGCGCAGGCGCCGCAGATCCTGGCCAGTTTCCGGCGCGACTATGCCCGTGCGCCGGAGGATGAGGTGATGCGTCAACGGGTGCAGGCGCTGGAGCGGGTATCGCCGCAGTTCCGCCAGCTCTGGCGGCAGCATGACATTCACGGGCGTTGCCAGGGGCGGCGCAGCTTCACCCTCCCGGAAATCGGCCCGGTCACCTTTGACCATGCCTCTTTCATCGTCGACGAAGAGAATCACCTGCGGCTGGTGATGTACAGCGCGCTGCCGGACGAACCGGCCAGCGCGGCGTTTGAAGCGCTGCTGCGCGAGGGTTAACGACGACTGTCGAAAATGAGTTTGCAGGCCAGCCCGGCGAATACCCCGCTCAGCAGGTAGTTCGGCCAACGGGCGCTGAAACGGCGGCCGGCAAAGCGGCTTTTCATGCCGCTGACCGCCAGGATCACCCCGCCGTTAATCAGCAAGCCCACCAGATTCAACACCGTCGCCAGCGCCAGCATCTGCCCCACCACCGAGCCGGCACGCGGATCGATAAACTGCGGGAACAACGCCAGCACGAACAGCGCCATTTTCGGGTTGAGAATGTTGGTGAACAATCCCTGACGGAAAATGCGCGTCGTCGGCACCGCCTGCAACCCGGAAGAAGCCTGCAGACTGCTGCCGGATCGCAGCGTTTTCCACGCCAGATAGAGCAGATAGGCGGCACCCAGCATCCTCACCGCGTCGTAGGCCAGCGGCACGGCGACGAACAGTTGCGACAACCCCAGCGCCGCCGCCAGCGCGTGGCAGTACGTACCGAGCTGGATGCCCGCCAGCGAAGCGAAACCGGCGCGCCGCCCCTGGCTGACGCTGCGCGAAGCGATCAGCAGCATATCCGGACCGGGGGTGAGCGCCAGCGCCACGCAGGCGCCGGAAAACAACAGCAGCGTTGCGGCATCAATCATGAATCACCTGATAAGAAAACGGACGGGAATGGAGCATTCATCATAGCGGCGCCGACATGGCTTGTCAGCGCCGCTCGCGTCAGATCACCCACAAATCCAGGTACTCGTTGACCGGCATCTGCGCCAGCCGCTGCCGATCCAGTGACACCTCGAGAATGCGCTGCTGCTGCAGAGCCGGGAACTGGCGCGACAGGTTGATTTTGAACTTCTCGATCAGCAGCGGGATGCCCTCTTCGCGCCGCCGCGCATGGCCGATGGGGTACTCCACCGCCACTTCATCCAGACGGCTGCCGTCGGTGAACTCTACCGTCAGCGCATTGGCGATCGAGCGTTTTTCCGGATCGTGATAATCGCGGGTGAAGGCGGGATCTTCATGGCAGTGGATCTTGCCGCGCAACGCGTCGATGCGCGGATCCTCGGCCACCCGATCCTCGTAATCGGCCGCCGTCAGCCGCCCGAACAGCAGCGGGATCGCCACCATATACTGAATGCAGTGATCGCGATCCGCCGGATTATCCAGCGGCCCTTGCTTGTCGATAATGCGCAGGCAGGCCTCGTGGGTGCGGATGCTCACTCTGGCGATGTCGGCGGCGGTTTTGCCGGCGGCCTGCATCTGGCGATGCAGCGTCATCGCCGCCTCCACGGCGGTCTGGGCATGGAACTCCGCCGGGAACGAAATTTTAAACAGCACGTTCTCCATCACGTACGCGCCGTACGGCCGCTGGAAGCGGAAGGGTTTGCCGTTGAAAGAAACGTCGTAGAACCCCCAGGTCGGCGCCGTCAGCGCCGAGGGATAACCCATCTCGCCGGTGGCAGCCATCAGCGCCAACCGCACCGCGCGGGAGGTCGCATCCCCCGCCGCCCAGGATTTGCGGGTGCCGGCGTTCGGCGCGTGGCGATAGGTGCGCAGCGACTGTCCGTCCACCCACGCCAGCGATACCGCGTTCAGGATCTCCGCGCGGCTCAGGCCGAGCATCTGCGCCACCACCGCGGTGGACGCCACTTTCACCAGCAGCACGTGATCCAGCCCCACCCGGTTGAAGGCGTTTTCCAACGCCAGGCAGCCCTGGATCTCGTGCGCCTTGATCATGGCGATCAGTACCTGCCGCATGGTCAGCGGCGCTTTGCCCGCCGCCACCGCCTGGCGAGAGAGCCAGTCGGCCACCGCCAGGATCCCGCCCAGGTTATCTGACGGGTGGCCCCATTCCGCCGCCAGCCAGGTGTCGTTGAAATCGAGCCAGCGGATCATGGCGCCGATATTGAACGCCGCCTGCACCGGATCCAGCTGGAAGCGGGTGCCCGGCACCCGACTGCCGTTCAGCACCTCGGCGCCCGGCACCACCGGCCCCATCAGTTTCTTGCAGGCCGGGTAGCTCAGCGCCTCCAGCCCGCAACCGAGGGTATCGAGCAGGCAATAGTGGGCGGTGCGATACGCCGCCGGGGTATCGACGGCCTCTTTCATCACATAATCGACGATATCGACCATTTCGCGATCGAACGACGGGCGGCGGGTATTGGCAGACTCAAGCATCATGATTCCCAAAGGCTCCATAGTGAAAATGACACGATAACGATCGGCGCTCAGCGCTGATCCAGCGGTACGAACGCCCGCGTTTCCGGCCCGGTATAGTTGGCGGACGGACGAATGATTTTGTTGTCCTGCCGTTGCTCGATGATGTGCGCCGACCAGCCGCTGACGCGCGCCATGACAAACAGCGGCGTAAACATTTCGGTGGGCACGCCCAGCTGGTAATAAGACACCGCCGAGAACCAGTCGAGGTTGGGGAACATCTTTTTGGTGTCGCGCATCACGCTCTCCAGCCGGTCGGCGATGTCATACAGCTTCATCGCGCCCGCTTCCTGCGACAGGCGCAGCGCGATCTCTTTGATCACCTGATGGCGCGGATCGGAGACGGTGTACACCGGATGCCCGAAACCGATCACCACCTCTTTGTTATCGATGCGACGGCGAATGTCGGTTTCCGCTTCGTCCGGCGTTTCATAGCGCTGCTGGATCTCCAGCGACACCTCGTTGGCGCCGCCGTGCTTCGGCCCGCGCAGCGCGCCAATGGCGCCGACGATCGCCGAATAGATATCGGATCCGGTGCCGGCGATCACCCGGCCGGCGAAGGTCGAGGCGTTGAACTCATGCTCGGCGTAGAGGATCAATGAGGCGTGCATCGCCTGCTCCCAGCTGGCGGAAGGCGCTTCGCCGTGCAGCAGGTGCAGGAAGTGGCCGCCGATGGAGTCATCGTCGGTCTCCGGCTGAATGCGTTCGCCGTTGTGGCTGTAGTGATACCAGTAGAGCAGCATCGATCCCAGCGACGCCAGCAGCCGGTCGGCGATGTCGCGCGCGCCGGCCGCGCCGTGCTGCTCTTTTTCCGGCAGGGTGCAGCCAAGGGCCGAGACGCCGGTGCGCATCACGTCCATCGGGTGAGACGCCGCCGGCAGGGCCTCCAGCACCGTGCGCACGCTGGCCGGCAGGCCGCGCAGCGCTTTCAAGCGATGTTTATAGGCATGAAGTTCGTCGCGGTTGGGCAGCTTGCCGTGGATCAGCAGGTGAGCCACCTCTTCAAACTCGCAGTGGCGCGCGAGATCGAGAATGTCGTAACCGCGATAGTGCAGATCGTTGCCGCTGCGCCCTACGGAGCACAGCGCGGTATTCCCGGCGGGCACGCCGGATAACGCCACGGATTTTTTCGGCTTATCGCCAGTCGGGCTTTGCGGAGGGATCGCTTGGCTCATACTGTCCTCATTTGGCTATTGCGTGAATGGCGCTTATTCGTCGCGCTGGCGCGCGAACAGAGCGTCGAGTTTCTCTTCGAACAAATAGTAGTTGATGCTTTCATACAGCTCGTTGCGGGTCTGCATGGTGTCGATGACGTTTTTCTGCGTGCCCTCCTCGCGCAGGGCGCGGTACACCCGCTCCGCCGCCCGATTCATCGCCCGGAAAGCCGACAGCGGATACAGCGCCATATCCACCTGCGCGCTGCGCAGCTCATCGGTGGTGAACAGCGGCGTCGCGCCGAACTCGGTGATGTTGGCGAGGATCGGCACCCCGGTCGCTTCGGCGAAACGGCGGTACATGCCCAGTTCGGTAATCGCCTCCGGGAACAACATGTCGGCCCCGGCCGCCACGTAGGCCTGAGCACGCTCGATGGCCGCCTCCAGCCCCTCTACCGCCAGCGCGTCGGTGCGCGCCATGATCACGAAGTCCGGATCGCTGCGCGCATCCACCGCCGCTTTGATGCGATCCACCATCTCTTCGGTGGAAACGATGGCCTTATTGGGCCGATGGCCGCAGCGTTTGGCGCCGACCTGATCTTCAATATGCAGCGCCGCCGCCCCGGCCTTGCTCACCGAGCGCACCGTGCGGGCGACGTTGAACGCCGAAGCGCCGAAGCCGCTGTCGACATCCACCAACAGCGGCAGCGGGCAGACGTCGGTGATGCGGCGAATGTCGGTCAGCACATCGTCCAGCGTCGAAATGCCCAGGTCCGGCAACCCCAACGAACCGGCCGCCACGCCGCCGCCGGAAAGGTAGATGGCCTGGAATCCGGCCCGCTGGGCCAGCAGGGCATGGTTGGCGTTGATCGCGCCGGCGATTTGCAGGGGTTTTTCGTTACTCAGGGCCTGACGAAAGGCGAGCCCGGGTGAGCGCAGCGTCATGACGTTCTCTCCGATTAGCTAGATGAAACAGACAGAGCAAGGGGCGGGCCAGGTTGCACTTCGGTGAGGGAAAAAATTAAAAACGATAAAAATAAGTGAGTTATAAAATCCGCGTCGCCATTGGGCAGGCCAAGCGATAAAAAACGTTTCAGTTAACGTTTCAATCGCTGTTTCACGCGGCATATTTGAAACATGACTGAAACAAGGCTACACCTACTGCAACCACTTTCATTCGGTAACAGACTATGAGCGATCACATCACGCCACCCCGCACGCCGGACAAACCGGTGATCTGGACCGTTTCCATCACCCGTCTGTTCGACCTGTTCAGGGATATCAGCCTCGAGTTCGACCACCTGGCGACCATCACCCCGATCCGCCTCGGCTTTGAGGAAGCGGTGCAGCATATTCGCGCTCGCCTGGCGACCGAGCCTTGCGACGCCATCATCGCCGCCGGCTCCAACGGTGCCTACCTGAAAAGCCGCCTGTCGGTGCCGGTCATTTTGGTCAAACCCGGCGGCTTCGATCTGCTGCAGGCGCTGAGCAAGGCGCGCAGAACCGCCGATCGGATCGGCGTCATCACCTACAAAACGCCGCTGCCCGCGCTGATGGAGTTCCAGCAAACCTTCGATTTGCCGCTGGAGCAGCGCAGCTACGTGACCGAAGAGGACGCCCGCGGCCAGATCGCCGAGCTGAAAGCCGCCGGCATTCAGGCCGTGGTCGGCGCGGGCCTCATCAGCGATCTGGCGGAAGAGGCCGGGCTCACCGCCATTTTTCTCTATTCCGCCGCCACCCTGCGCGCCGCCTTCAGCGATGCGCTGGACGTGACGCGCCTGATGCTGGGCAACGCCAAACGCGGCGACTACGCCGCGCGCAATACCCTGCAGCCGCGCTATGGGCTGGGCGATTTGCAGGGCGACTCCCCGCAGATGGAGCAGGCGCGGCGCACCATCATGCTGTACGCCCGCTCGCCGGCGGCGGTGTTGATCGAAGGAGAAACCGGCACCGGCAAAGAGCTGGCGGCGCAGGCGATCCACCGGGAATACTTTTCCCGGCGCGGCGCGCCGTCCAGAGGCGCAACACCGCCGTTCGTCGCCATCAACTGCGGCGCCATCGCCGAATCGCTGCTGGAGGCAGAACTGTTCGGCTATGAGGAAGGCGCCTTTACCGGCTCACGGCGCGGCGGCCGGCGTGGGCTGCTGGAGACCGCCAACGGCGGCACCCTGTTTCTGGATGAGATCGGCGAAATGCCGCTGCATCTGCAGACCCGGCTGCTGCGCGTGCTGGAAGAGAAAACCGTCACCCGGGTCGGCGGGCAACAGCCGGTGGCGGTCGATTTTCGCGTCATCAGCGCCACTCACAACCGGCTGGAACAGGCGATTCAGCTGGGCGAATTTCGTGCAGACCTGTTCTACCGCCTGAGCGCCCTGCGGCTGCAGCTGCCGCCACTGCGGACGCGCGGCGACGATATCGCGATGCTGGCGGAACACTTTCTGAAACAGTCGCTGGCGGCGCTCGACGTGCCGCTGAGCGAGCCGCTGCGCACCGCCATGGCCGGCTGTTACGCCGCGCTCAGTCACTACGCCTGGCCCGGCAACCTGCGCGAGCTGCGCAACATGATGGAACGGTTGGCGCTGATGCTGAGCACCGGCGCCGCGCCAAGCGGTGAAACGCTGCAGTGGCTGCTGCCGGAACTGGCGGCGCCAACCTCGCCCGAGGCGCCAGAGCCGCCCCTTTCCGCCCAAGCAGCGCTGGCGCAATGCGGCGGCGACCACGCCGCCGCCGCCCGATTGCTCGGGATCAGCCGCACCACTTTATGGCGTCGGCTGAAAAAACCGAACTGAGCATCAGCCATCGCGCCGGCTGGCCGGCAGCGGCGTCAATCGCGGTCGCCGTTCGCCCAGCAGGTTCATGCCCGCCGCCGCCAGCAGGATAATCGCCGCGCCCAGCAGCTGCCACACCGCCAGCCGGTGGCCAAAGGCCAGCCGATCCACCAGCATGGCGGCGATCGGATAGATGAACGACAGCGAGCCGATCAGGTTGGTCGGCAGCTTCTGCAGAGCGCCGTACATCAACACGTACATCAGGCCGGTGTGCAGCACGCCGAGCGTCGCCAGCATTCCCCACTGCCCAGCGCTTACCGAGGTATGAAAATCCACCCACGGCAGCAGCATCACCGCTCCCACCGCCACCTGAATCAACGCAATAAGGTGCGGCGGCGTGCCTTTCAGCCGCTTGGCCGCCAGCGCCATCAGGGCGTAGAAAAACGCCGCGCCGAGCGCCAGCGCAATGCCCACCAGATAATGGCTCTGTCCCCCCGCCTGCCGTGGCTGCGCCAGCACCACCAGCATCATGCCGCCAAACGCCAGCCCCAGCCATAACAGCTTGCGGGCGGTCAGCCGTTCCCCCAGAAACAGCGCCCCCAGCCCCACCAGCATAAACGGCTGGGTGTTGTACACCGCGGTGGCGATGGAGATAGACGCATAGGCATAGGCGGCGAACAGCAGCAGCCAGTTGATCACCAGCGCGACGCCGCCGGCGATCGCCAGCAGCAGCGTGGCGCGCGTCAGCGCATCGCGTCGCAGCTGCCCCAATACGCCGCACACCGCCAGCAGCACCAGCGCCCCTACCGCGCAGCGCCAAAACACCACGTTGACCACCGGCTGGCCGGACATCAGCACAAACCAGCCGATGGAGCCGGAAATCAACATCGCCGCCGTCATCTCCAGCGATCCGCGTTTTATCTCTGCATTCATGGTGCGTTTCTCCAAATCGGTCCAGAGACATAGCTTGCGGCTTTGCGGGGCGGCTTTCCATGGCATAAAAAAGGCAGATATGCTTAACTGCCTTTTTCTCGTAGCTATAATCAAGAAAATACCTAACGGAGGCGTTATGGATGATATCGATCGCCAGATCCTGACTCTTTTGGCGCAGGACGCGCGCGCGTCGTTGAAGACGATGAGCGCGCAGGTGGGGCTGTCGTCGCCGAGCACTTCGGAAAGGCTGCGGCGGCTGGAGGAAAGCGGCGTGATCCAGGGCTATACCCTGAACGTCAATCTGCAGGCGGTGGGCTACGCCTTCGAGTCGCTGGTGCGCATCAAGCCGCTGCCGGGCATGCTGAAGAAGGTCGAACAGCTGATTCAGGCGATCCCGGAAGTGGTCGAATGCGACAAGGTAACCGGCGAAGACTGCTTTATCGTGCGGCTGGTGGCGCACTCGATGGAGCAGCTCGACCACACCCTCGACCGGCTGGCCGAGCATGCGCAGAGCAACACCTCAATCGTGAAAACCACGCCGGTTAAACGCCGCCTGCCGCCGCTGCTCTGATTAACGCCGACGCTTGCGGGCGAACGGGTTGCCGCGCTTCTTCTCTTTTTTGGCCGCGTCGGCGGCGGATTTCAGCGCCGCCAGATGCGCCTTGTCGGCCTCCGGCACCGCGCGCTGTTCGATCGGGAATACCGGCAGCGACGCCAGCAGCCGCGAACCGTAATTTTTGGTCAGCAGCCGGCGATCGTAGATTACGATCTCGCCGTGGCATTGGTTGCTGCGGATCAGACGGCCGACCTGTTGGATCAGGTTGAACGAGGCGCTCGGCAGGCTCTGTACCTCGAACGGATAACGCTTCAGCGATTTCAGCCACTCGCCCTCGGTGATGATCACCGGGCTGTCGATCGGCGGGAACGCGATTTTGTGAATATGCACCTGGGTCAGCAGCTCGCCTTTCAAATCCAGCCCTTCGGCGAACGATTGCAGCCCCACCAGCACGCTGGCGACGCCCTTCTCCACCCGCTTGCGGTGCTCTTCCACCAGCCGGTAGCGCGGCTGGTCGCCCTGCACCAGCAGCATCAGCCGCAGATCGGTCACGTAGCTGAGGAAGGTCTGCATCGCCCGGTGGCTGCTGAACAGGATCAGCATGCCTTTGTGCTTGCCGCTCGCCTGCTCGGCGCGGAAGCAGCGCGCCATCTCCTCGAGGTGCTCCGCTTCGTTGGCGAGCGCCGGTTCATAACGCATCTGCGGAATGACAATCTTGCCCTGCTCGACGTGATTGAACGGCGAAGCGAGCGTTTCGAAGCGATCGCCGGCCTTCTCGCTCAGCCCGCTCATCTCCTGCAAACGCGCGAAGCTGTTCAGCGAACGCAGCGTGGCCGAGGTGACCACCACGTGCGGCACCTTGCGCCACAGCAGCTTCTCCAGCTGATCGCTGACGCGAATGCCGACGCAGTGCAGATACAGATGGGTGACGTTATCGCGCAGCTCGCGCGTGACCCATTTGGAGATCGGCGCGTTCGACGACTTGTCGAGCGCCGCCAGCCGCCACAGCTTGCTCATCGCCTCCAGATAGCCCAGCGTGCGGCTCATCTGCAGGATGGCGCGATGCAGGCGCATGATGTCGTGCTTGCCGGTCTGCTCAGTGAGATCGTTAAGCACGAACTCCGCCAGCCCACGCAATGCATCGGTCAGTTTGAACAGCCGAGCGCAGCTCTCCACCATCTCCGCCGGCAGCTCGCCCATTTCAAAACGGTGCTCGGCCGCCACGCTGTCGCCGGGCAGGTAGGCGCTGACCTGATGCTCGAAGATCTGCACCAGTTCGCGCAGCTCTTCGCAATGGTTCTTCAGCCGCTCGCTGTTGCTCAGCCCCGGCGGGTTCTTCGGCCGGTACTGCGTCATGCACTGCTCGACCTGGCGCACGATCATGTCCAGCTGCAGGTTGGTCGACAGCGCGGTGATTTCCCCGTCGATCTCCAGCGCGTCGCGCGCCACCTCCGGCAAATGGTGGCCTTCGTCCAGCACCAGCAGCAGTTCTTTCGGGTTTGGCAGCACCGATTCCGTCTCCAGCGCCGCCATCACCAGGGCGTGGTTGGCCACCACCACGTCGGCGCTTTCGATCTCTTTGCGGGCGATATAGAACGGGCATTCGCGGATGTAGTGGCAGTTGCGCCCCAGACAGTTGGCCTTGTCGGTGCTCAGCTTGGCCCACAGCGGATCGTCGATGCTCTGCTGATAGTGATCGCGCAGCCCGTCCCACTCGAAGCGGGCCAACGCCTTGGTCAACTTCTGGCACAGCGCCTGCTCTTCACCGCTGGACGGCGCCAGCTCGTCGTCGAGAAATAGCGTCAGATCGCCCTGTTGGCTGACGTCGGTGCTCATCGCCGCCAGGTTGCGCGGGCACACGTAGCGCCCACGGCCAAAGGCGCCGGTAAATTTCAGATCGGGGATAATCTTCTTCAGCAGCGGCAAATCTTTGCTGTAGATCTGGTCCTGCAACGCCACGTTGGCGGTGCTCACCACCAGCGGCTTGCTCTCCGCCCGCCCGACGGCGATGCCCGGGATCAGGTAAGACAGCGTTTTGCCGACGCCGGTCGGCGCCTCGATCGCCAGATGGCGCGGGTAGTCGCCGGCCAGCGTCTTCGCCACCTCGGCGATCATCTGGCGCTGGGGCGCGCGGGAAATAAAATCCGGTATTTGCTGCTGCAGGGCTTTGTACCACTGGCCAATCTGATCTTTAACTGCGGAGGAGAGCGCCATTCAACTCTTATCTAAACGAAATGATGGCGCTATTGTCCCACAGACCGCCGGCGACGTCAGCCCGAGTTACGCCTGCGGATCGATCATCGAAGCGCGCCCGGCGCCGAACGACCACTCGTCCCGCTGGGTGGTGGTGATCACCACCATCACATCCTCAGGATTCAGCCGCAGGTTTTCCGCCAGCAGCGCCGCCAGCCGCCCGTAGAAGCGCCGCTTGGTGTCGGTGTCGCGAGGCCGCCCGGCGGTGATGTAAAACAGTACGAAATCCGCGCTGCGCGGCCCACCGAGATAATCGCGATCGTAGATAAGTTCGCCGGGGCGGTATTGATCGATAACCTGAAACCTGTCCGCCGGCGGCACCTCGAAGGCCTCCACCAGCGCCTGATGCAGGCTGTCGGACAAGGTTTGCAGATAGTCGGCGGACTTGCCCTGATGCAGGGCGATGCGGCTAAACGGCATGGTTGTCCTCCTGTTCCAGCTCGCGCAGGCGCGCCACGGCCGACGCCGCCGCGGGCCAGCCGGCGTAGAACGCCAGATGGGTGATGAGCTCGGCCAGCTGCTGATGCGCCACGCCGTTGCGCTGCGCCAGCTGCAGGTGAAACGGCAGCTGTTCCACGCGGTTAAGCGCCACCAGCGCGGCGACGGTGATCAGGCTGCGTTCGCGCGGGCTCAGCGCCGGCCGCTGCCAAACATCGTCAAACAAGACGCTGTCGCTGAGCTGCGCCAGCTTGGGGGCGATATCGCCGAACGCCTGTTGCCCGGCCTGGGATTTTGATGGCATCACACTCTCCTGTCAGTTGCGGATAGCCTTACGCTACCCGCCGCCGCAGCGAGTGAAAATCGGGATTTTCGGCAGGCTCGGTTCAGAAAAACGGGAGGGTTCCCCGCCGGCGGCGGGGAGGATTTTACGATACCTGCGGGGCAACGCCGTCGAAATGGGCGCTCAACAGCGCGTTCAGCTCCGGCCGCTGCTCCACCCGCTCGGCGATGGCGTACAGCCGCGGGCAGTGTTGCCGGAACCACGCACGGCCCGGCCGCCAGTTGCACATCACCGCCACGTACAGATCCAACGCGCTGAAGCTTTTGCCGAGAAACCACGGGCCCGCTGCGCCGGCGGCGGCGTTCAGCTGCTGCAATAAGCGCTCGCGATACGCCATTACCGCGTTTTTCAGCTGTTCCGCCCCCGCCGCCTGCGGCTGCCAGCGCTGCGGATGGTCGGCATAGGTGAAGGTGGGGTAAATCTCCGCGTTGATGAACAACAGCCAGCGCAGAAAACGCGGCAACAGCGGCGAACCGCCAGGGGGTGCCAGCTCGGCGTGCGGCGCGCGATCGTGCAACAGCAGAATAATCGCCGCGCTCTCCGTCATCACTTCGTCATTGGGCAACACTAAGGTGGGCACCTGGCCGAGCGGGTTCAGGGCGAACAGACGCTCCCGCTCCGGGCCGTCCTGCGTGTAATCCACTTCCTCATAGCCCCACGGGAAAGTGGTCAACACCAACGCGGCGGCCACGATCGTCGAGCCACAGCCCTGCGTACCGAACAACGTATAAGTATCGTGCATGATTCCTCCGGCAGCGAAACAAGGTATCGGTAACTGTAGACCAGCCGCTGACCGTCGGCTGAAGAAAAAATTCACCCTTTGCGCGACTTTTTTAATCGTTCGACATGAAAATGAATTTTTTGTCATAAATAGATCACATTACTACGGTAAAAATTCTCCGCCGCCAACAGTCAGGCGGCACAGTAAAACAGCAATGCAACTGATGATAAGCGTCTTTTAATCGAATAAAGCAGGGTAACCCATGAAACGTAATCTTCTGGCCGTTATTATTCCGGCACTTTTACTTGCGCAAGCGGCACAGGCAGCAGAAATCTACAATAAAGACGGCAACAAACTCGATTTTTACGGTCGTGTGAAAGCCCTGCATTATTTCTCCGATGATGCCGGCAACGACGGTGATAAAACCTACGTTCGTATCGGCTTTAAAGGTGCCACCCAGATTAATGACATGCTGACCGGTTACGGCCAGTGGGAATATCAGATCGCCGCCAACCATTCTGAATCTGACGGCACCAAAGACACTAAAACGCGTCTGGGCTTCGCCGGTCTGAAATATAAAGACTTCGGGTCTTTCGACTACGGTCGCAACTACGGCATTATTTACGACGTCGGCGCCTGGACGGATATGCTGCCTGAATTCGGCGACGACGCTTACGTCAAAACCGACAACTTCATGAACGGCCGCACCAACGGCGTCGCCACCTACCGTAATAACAACTTCTTCGGCCTGGTCGACGGTCTGAAATTCGCCGTGCAATACCAGGGCAAAAACGAAAACGACGGCCGCTCCGCCAGCAAGGCGAACGGCGACGGCTGGGGCCTTTCCTCCAGCTATGAAATCATCGACGGTCTGAGCGTGGGCGCCGCCTATGCCTCTTCCAACCGTACCGCCAGCCAGAAAGCGGGCACCTTCGGTAAAGGCGACAAGGCCGATATCTGGGCCGCCGGTCTGAAATACGACAATAACGATGTCTACCTGGCCGCGACCTACTCGGAAAGCCGCAACATCGCGCCTATTTCCGGCACCGCCACCATCAATAACCGTTCCACCTCCGTCAGCGGCTTCGCCAATAAAGCCGAAGGCCTGGAACTGGTTGCACAATATCAGTTCGATTTCGGTCTGCGTCCATCGCTGGGTTACGTTCAGCAGAAGGGTAAAGATATTGAAGGCATCGGCGATACCGACCTGGTGAAATATATCGACGTGGGCGCGTATTATTATTTCAACAAGAACATGTCGACCTATGTCGATTATAAAATCAACCAGCTCGACAGCAATAACAAGCTGGGTCTGAAAGACGACAACGTGATTGCCGTCGCCCTGACCTATCAGTTCTGATGTGATGAATGAATAACCACCACTGCAAACTTTAGCGTCACTTGATACCCAGAGTTTTATTTCGCCGGGCGGCTGCGTCCGGCTTTTTTGTTTTTATTTTCCCGCCAACGAATCCCCCGGCTTGCCTTGCCAAACAAACGGGTCTACATGTATAGCTTTCCCCCCGAGCGGAATCAGCCATGCATAACGACGGACGCTTCGATTACCACAACGCCTTGCGCTACAGCAGCGACGAACTGGCCAACATCCTCAACCACTGTTTTGAAAACTACATCGTGCGCTTCGTTGTCGACGGGCCGACCTTCGCCGCCCGCTTCGGCGCCGAAGACCTCAGCCTGAACGACAGCCTGATCGTCACCCATCGCCATGAACCGGTGGCGGTGGCGCTGATCGCCCGCCGCGGCCAGCACAGCCGGGTGGCGGCCTTTTCCGTGCGCCCGGAGATGCGCGGCCAGGGGCTGGGCAAGGCGCTGATGCGGCGGCTGGTGGCGGATGCCCGCCAGCGCGGCGATCGGCGGCTGTCGCTGGAGGTGATCGAAGGCAACGACGCCGCGCTGGCGCTGTATCATGGCGCCGGGCTGCGCATCGTGCGCACTCTGACCGGCCATCAGGCGCCGGCGGAAGTGCCGTCTGGCACGGCGACTCTGCAGGCGGTCGATCCGTTGACCGTCAGCCATCGCCTGACGGCGGAAGGCGCCACCGACCTGCCCTGGCTGATCGCCCCCGAATCGCTGTTCAAACTGCCGGGCAAACCGCAAGCTTATACGCTCAATCGTCAGGCTTACGCCGTGGTGATGCCCGGCGCCGAGCACTGCTGGCTGCGCCTGATCTACGTGCCGCCGCAGCACCGCGGCCAGGGGCATGCCCGCACCTTGCTGGCCGCGCTGCAGGCGCAGTTCGCCCCTTTGCCGCTGACCGCCAACGTCTTTGTGCCGGAGGTGGCCGCCCCCTTCTTTACGCATCTTGGCTGGCGGCAGGATCCTCTGCGTCAGTTCGAGATGGATATGCTGCTGGACAGTCCACAATAAAAAGCGAGAGATAACGATGGCAGGAAAACAGGTACGGAAACTCACCCTCGGCGCGGCGATTGGCGTCGCGCTGCTGACATTGGCCGGTTGCGCGCAGCCGCCGCGCACCGATGCGCAGGCCCAGCAGCGGCTGGCGGATCAATCGGTGCTGGCGGTGAACTGGTTCCAGCAGTCCGGCGAATACCAGGCGCTGGCGCATCAGGCGTTCAACAGCGCGCAGCGCGCCTTCGATCAGGCCAGGGCCGCACCGGGCCGCAAAAAGGCGGTGGTGGTCGATCTGGATGAAACCATGCTGGACAACAGCGCCTACTCCGGCTGGCAGGCGCAGCAGGGCCAGCCGTACGACGGCGCCACCTGGGCCCAATGGACGCGAGCCGAACAGGCCCGCGCGGTGCCGGGCGCGGTGTCGTTCGCCCGCTACGTCAACGGCCATCAGGGGACGATGTTCTACGTCTCGAACCGCAAACAGAGCGAATATGCCGCCACGGTGGCCAACATGCAGAAACTCGGTTTCACCGGCATGTCGGAAAAAACCGTGCTGCTCAGCACCGACACCTCCAATAAGCAGGCGCGCTTCGACGCCATCAAACAAGCCGGTTATGACATCGTGGTGTACGCGGGCGACAACCTGAACGACTTCGGCGCCGCGACTTACCACCAGGATAACGCGCAGCGCCGGGCGTTCGTCAGCGAGAACCAGAGTAAGTTCGGCACCGAATTCATCGTGCTGCCCAACCCGATGTACGGCGATTGGGAAAGCGGCCTGGCCCGCGACTACAACAAGCTGACGCCGCAGCAAAAATTGCAGGTGCGCCAGCAGGCGATCAACGCCTGGAGCGGGCGCTAACCCTCACAGCAGTTTGTACATATAGCAGGTGGCCTCCAACGCCCCGCCGTCGCTGGCGCGGGCGTATTGCGGAATGTCGCCCGCCGCCTCGAATCCCAATTGGCGGTATAACCCCTGCGCCGCGCTGCCGCTCAGGGTGTCCAGCACCAACAGGCTGCGTTGATGGTGCGCCGCCAGCGCCTGCACTTCCTGCATCAGCAGCCGCGCGACGCCCTGCCGCCGCGCCTGCGGGTGCACCATCAGCTTGACCACTTCCGCCCGGTGGCGGCCGTTGTCCGGCATCGCCAGCAGCAGCTGCACGGTGCCGACCGGCCGGCCGTGCGCGAGCGCCACCAGCATCGCGCGTTCTCCCCGCGCCAGGGCCGGCAGCAGCCCCTGCCAAAACGCCTGCGCCTGTTCTAGCGTAAAGGGCATGACGAAACCGATGCTGGCGCCGTGCGCTACGCTGGCGTGCAGCATCTCGGCCAAGTCGGCAATGGCGCTTTGCGCCGCGCCGGCGTCCCACTGTTGCAGTTCAATCATGATTAGGGCCTGCAGATAACGAGCGTGTAATGGGCCGGCTCAGCGCCGGGGACATGGAAACGGGAGGCGCCGAACAGGCGATAGCGCAGACAGTCGCCGGGCGACAGCCGGAAAACGCGCCCTTCCAGCGTCAGTTCCAGCTGCCCGGACAGCAGCCAGAGGTGATGCTCCAGCGCCGGAATCGACGGCAGGTCGTAATCGATCTGCGTGCCGGCATCGAGCCGGGCTTCGATAAACTCGGCCTTATACAGCGCGGCGGGAGGAGAAACGGCGCGGCGCTGAAAACCGCTGGCGCGATCGACCCACACCGGCTGTTGCTGCAGCCGCAGCAGCTCCGGCGGTTCGTCTTCGATTTCACTCAGCAGGCGCGACATGGTCAGCCCGTAGGCGGCGCACAGCCGGTTCAGCAACGACGCCGTCGGGCTGGTTTCTGCGCGCTCTACCCGCGAGAGGGTCGCCCGGCTAAGATCGGTGCGCTGCGCCAGCACCTCCAGCGACCACCCTCGTTGCTGACGCAAATCCGCCAGCCGTTGCGCCAACCTCAGGTCGGCATGATCCAGACCGTTATCCACCGTTCATACTCCGCGTCAAAATCCCATATAAGAGAAATAATCTCAAATTAGAGATATGGCAAGCGGATTTTAAAAAACGCCGCGCAGCGCGATGAAAATCAGCATGCTCAGCAACACCACCGCCAGCATGTTGCGCAGGAAAAATGCCAGTATTACCGCAAACACCGCGCCCCACAGGTAAGGATTGTCCGGCGCGGCTCGCAGCTGGTCGCCGCTGAAGGCGACAATCGGCCCGCAAATCGCCGTCAGCACCGCCGGTACGGAAAAACTCAACAGGGTCTTAACGCGCGGCGACAGGCGCAGCGGCAACCCCGGCGCCAGAAAACAGTAGCGGTTGAAGAACACCACCAGCCCCATCAAGGCGATCGTCAGCCAGATCATCCGCGCCCCCCGCTGCACAGCAGCCCGACCAGCATCGCCGCCACGGTGGCGATCACCAATGCGCCCGGCGTCTGAAAATGGTGCAGCACGATGGAAAGCAGCAGCGCGGTCAGCACGCAGGCCAACACCGGCAGGCTGCGCACCAGCGGCACCACGATGGCGATAAAGGTGGCGGCGATGGAAAAGTCCAGCCCGTAACCGTCCAGATCCCCGGAGCTGCCGGCGGCCACAATGCCGAGCAGCGTGGAGAGGAACCAGCACAAATAGAAGGTCAGCCCGGCGCCCAGCGCATACCAGCGGTTAAAACGCGCCGGCGTCTGTTCGCCGGTCAGCGCGAACAGCTCATCGGTGAGCAAGAACCCCAGCGCCAGCCGCCAGCGCAGCGGCAGCGGCGCGATGCGCTCGCGCAACCGCAGCGCGTAAAGAAAATGCTGGGCGGTGACGAAAAAGGTCGATAACAAGATCGCCAGCAGCCCGGCGCCGCCCTTGATCATGCCTATCGCCACCAGCTGCGACGCGCCGGCGAACACGATGGCCGACATGCCCAGCCCCTGCGCCGGCGTCAGGCCGCTTTGCATCGCCATCGATCCGGCCAGTACGCCCCACGGCACCACCGCCAGGCACAGCGGCAAGATCGCCGCCCCGCCCTGCAGCGCAGGGCGCAGGCGGGCGGACGGCGGTGTGATGAGGGGGATTGAATCAGTCATGCGCTTCTCCTTGGGTTGAAGAAGCCAGCTTACGGCGCGCGTGCACACGGGTATTGCACCCGATTGCCCGGCTATTTCAGCGATTTGACGTAGTCGCCCGGCGTAACGCCCATTGATTTGCGGAAATGGCGGTGGAAATGGCTTTGATCGTGAAAACCGCAGCTCAGTGCGCTGTCCAGCACGCTGCTGCCGGCCTTCAGCATGCCGCGCGCCTTGCGCAACCGCGCCTGAATTTGATAGGCATGCGGCGGCAGACCGGTGGCCTGCTGAAACTGTCGCAGCAGGTAATAAGGGCTGAGCGCCACGCGCTCCGCCAGCTCCAGCAGCGAAATGTCCGCCTCGGGAAAATCGTCGAGAAAGGCTTTCACCCGCGCCACCTGGCTTTGCGCCCGGCTCTGCGGCGCAGGGTCGATGCGGCTTTTGCCGTGCCGCAACATCAGCCAGGTCAGCGCCGAGAATACCATGGTCTCCTTCATCAGCCGGTTCTCATCGCTGCGCAGCAGGCTGAACGCCATCCGCAGCTGACCGGCCAGGCCGATGTCATGCACCACCGGGTTGGGGAAATAAGGCGTCGCGCCGGCGCCGGTTTTCAGATCGCGCGACAAAAAGGCCAGCAGCTCCGGCGTCGGATACATCGCCTGATATGACCAGCCCTCTTCGGTGGCGGAACTGCCGGTGTGGATGTCGTCGGCGTTGACCAGAATAATGCTGCCCAGCGGCGCCACGTGTTCACCGCCGGTACGGTAGAAGCGCTGGGCGCCGTCGTCGATGACGCCCACGCAAAAGCCTTCATGGCTATGGCGCGAGAAGCTCTGGCGGCGGTAGGTGGCCTGCAGCACTTCCAGCCCGCCGAGATCGTCGACGTGCATGAAATGGGCCTGTTCCCGGGATGCTTTGCGTGCTGCGCCTTCCGCCTTCATCTTGCCTACCTCCGCTGAATGAGAGGCATTCTAGCACTCGCGCGAGGGCGGGTTTTGTACAAAATTGCCCGTCTCGGCGCCCGGTGGTGCAATCGCCGCGCAGCGCCAGGCGCTGAATACCGCCAGCAGTGGCGCCAGCGCGAATGCCAGGAACAGCCAACGCGCCGCCGACGCCGCACCCGCCGCGCCCCCCGGATCGTTCAACCCCGCCAGGTTGGCTATCATCCCGGCCAGCGCCGCACCGAACGCGGTAGCGAACAGCTGCACCGTGGTTATCGAAGCGCCGGCGATATCTTTGTCCGCTTCGGGCGCCACCTGCAAAATGCGCGTCAGCAGGTGCGGCCAGCCAAAACCGATACCGAACCCCACCAGCGACAGTGCAATGACGATCGGCGTCAGCACCTGCCAGTGGCCGCCGGACGGTACCGGCATCAGGATCGCCAGCGCCAGTAGCCCCACCAGCACGAACAGCGGCCCGCTGACGATCGCCCGGCGAATGCCCGCCCCGCGCCAACCGGAGCTGAGGATCTCGGACAGCGTCCAGCCGGCGGCCATGGTGGCGGCGATATAGCCGGAGATCAG
Source organism: Serratia sp. BFP-2025 (assembly GCF_050880365.1). Lineage (NCBI taxonomy): Bacteria > Pseudomonadati > Pseudomonadota > Gammaproteobacteria > Enterobacterales > Yersiniaceae > Serratia > Serratia sp. BFP-2025. Next base: position 2,659,281 of record NZ_JBPAFV010000001.1, read on the forward strand.
CGGCGACTGGCCGTGCAGCAGCTGCAGGAAATACGGTACGAAGATCTCGCTGGTCATGCCGATCACCAGCAACGCAGTCGTGATGTACAACGCCGCCAACGATGAGCCGCGCCGCAGCGCGCCGTGCGGCAACAGGCGGGCGCGCGAGTGCGCTTCGCGTTTCAGCAGCCAGGCCATCAGCGCTAACGAGAGCGCGATGCCCGCCAGGTTGATCCAGGCGCTGTGCGCCAGGCTGCCGGCGGACACCACCAGTACCGCCACGGTCAGCAACAGCAGCTGTACGGTCGGCAATGGCGCGGCCGCCTGCTGCGCCTTGCCCTTGGGCAGGATCACAAAGGTAAACGCGGCGTACAGCGCCATGATCGGCAGCAGAATGCCGAAGGCCCAGCGCCAGGCGTGCAGTTCGGCGAAAATGCCGCCCACCGCCGGCCCCACCAGGGTGGCGATGCCCCACATCGCCGAGATGAGCGCCATGGCGCGCGGCCACAGCCGCTGCTCGAACACCAGGTTGATCATCGCGTAAGAGAGCGCAAAGATCAGCCCGCCGCCGAAACCCTGTACCGTGCGGCCGATCAGCATCACCGGCATGCTCGGCGCCAGCGCACACAGGGCCGCCCCGGCGAGGAAGAACAGCGAAGCCACCAGATAGGCGCTACGCGCGCCGTAACCGCTGAGCAAGCGGGCAGACAACGCGGAGCCGAGGATCGACGCCACCACGAACAGCGTAGTGTTCCAGGCATAGAGATCCAGCCCGCCGATATCCTGCACCACCGAGGGCAGAATGGTGGTGGCGACCAGAATATTGATGGCATGCAGCGCTACGCCGAGCGAAAGTGCGATCGCACTGGCCGCATTTTTGCCGGAGAAAAGGTCGCTCCAGCGGCTATCGTCATGGGTTATCACGGTTGTCGTCCTGTTTTCAGAGGAATGGCATTGAGTTGGTCATGAGATTGCGTTAAATTTAACAAGAGTTATCTTGGAATAAGTTAGGGCGAGGCGGAGAAATATGTCAAGAATAAACTTGGAAAATGGCGGAGGCACCGCACAATCGGTCAGTGACCGATTGCTGACGCTATTGAAAACCCGCGGCCCGCAGCAAGCTTCTGATGCAGGAAAGGTGCTCGGCACCACCGGTGAAGCGGCCCGCCAGCAGTTCGTCAAGCTGGCGAAAGAGGGACTGGTCGAAGCGGTAGCCGAAACGCGCGGCGTGGGCCGCCCGGTGCAGTTGTGGCATTTGACCTCGGCCGGCAACGCGCGCTTTCCCGATACCCATGCGGACCTGACGGTACAGCTGCTGCGCACCGTGCGCGACAAGCTGGGCGAACAGGCGATCGACGTGCTGATCGAGACCCGCGAGCAGGAAAACCGCATCAACTACAAGCAGGCGATGATCGGCGCCGCTGACCTGGAAGAGCGCGTGGCGCGCCTGACCGAAATCCGCTGCCGCGAAGGCTATATGGCCGAATGGGGCCGCGAAGAGGACGGTTCCTACTTGCTGGTGGAGAACCACTGCCCGATCTGCGCCGCCGCCACCGTCTGCCAGGGCTTCTGCCGGGCGGAACTGAGCATCTTCACCGAAGTGCTGCAGGCCCAGGTGGAACGCGCCGAGCACATTCTGGCCGGCTCGCGCCGCTGCGCCTACCGGATTTCTCTCCTGTAACGCCGATTTTTGCCCCGGTTTTCAACCGGTACAGATTATTCTGCTTGTGCACCCTGCACCTTCCCTTCTAAGGTTTAATTAACGAACATTCAGGCAAACGGCGGGCCTCGCGCCCGCTCAGGCAAATCCGTCGGCGCGTTTAGCGCGCAGCGGCAGAGTAACCCCACGGGAGTTGAACGATGAAGAAGCCGCATGCCGGATTCTGGCTGGCGACGCTGGGACTGGGCGTCTGCTGGCTGCTGGCGCTGCTGACTCGCGATCGGCTCAACGGCATACTGCTGGCCGGCGCGGCGCTGGCATTGATCTTTACCCCCGCTGCCCGCCGCAAAGGCGCAGCCCTGACTGCCTTGGGCGGCATCGGCATGGATGGGCTGTGGAGCTACAGCGGCGTGCTGCACTACAGCGGGCAACACGGCCTGCCGCTCTGGACCATCGCGCTGTGGATCGGCTTCGGCTGCTGGTGGTATTGGCTGCTGGACGTGGTCAGAGCGGCGCCCTGGCCGCTGGCGGTGTTGGGCGCCGCCGTCGGCCCCTTCGCCTACGCCGTGTCCTGGAAGCTGGACGCCTTGCTGCCCGGCGTGCCGCCGGAGTTCATGCTGCTGCTGTTGGCCATCGGCTGGTCGATTTACCTGCCGGCAGTCAGCTGGCTGCAGTGGAAACAGCAGGACCATTGAACGGCTTTCGGCAGCCGGAAAAATAATGCCGAAGGCCATTGCTTATCGGTTGCCCGATCGGGTTTACTGAGCGTTCTAATAATAATCATCCCTGCAAAATACAATCCTATGCTTAGCCAACAAAGCCGTAGCGTCCTGCCGTTGATCGGGGCGTTGTTCACGTTATATATCGTTTGGGGTTCCACCTATTTCGTCATTCGTCTCGGCGTCGCGCAGTGGCCGCCGCTGATGATGGCCGGCATTCGCTTTCTGACAGCCGGCATCGTGCTGTTCGGTTTCCTGGCCTGGCGCGGTCACGCGCTGCCGACGCCGAAGCAGTGGCTGGCCGCCGGCGTCATCGGCATTCTGCTGCTGGCGGTGGGCAACGGCCTGGTGACGGTGGCGGAACACCAACACGTGCCCTCCGGCATCGCGGCGGTGATGGTGGCGACGGTACCGCTGTTCACCCTCTGCTTCAGCCTGCTGTGGGGCATGCGCAACACCAAACTGGAATGGGCCGGCATCGCGCTCGGGCTAGTGGGCATCGTGCTGCTTAACACCGGCAACAACCTGGTGGGCAACCCGACCGGCGCGCTGCTGATCTTGCTGGCGTCGGCCAGCTGGGCCTTTGGGTCGGTATTGGGATCGCGCATCTCGCTGCCGGTCGGGCCGATGGCCGGTGCGGCGGAGATGCTGGTGGCCGGCGTAGTGTTATTGGTCGCCAGCCAACTGAGCGGCGAGCACCTGACTCAGATACCGAGCGCCAGCGGCTTTCTGGCGCTGGGGTATCTGATCGTCTTCGGCTCGATGCTGGCGATCAGCGCCTATATGTTCTTGTTGAAGAACGTGCGCCCGGCGGTCGCCACCAGCTATGCCTACGTCAACCCGGTGGTGGCGGTGCTGCTCGGCATCGGTTTTGCCGGCGAATCACTGGCGCCGCGCGAGTGGCTGGCGCTGGTGATCATCGTGGCGGCGGTGGTGCTGGTGACGCTGGGAAAATACCTGTTCGCCCGCCCGGCCCGCGTGCAGGCCATCGACAGCGAACGGTAGCGATCACAAAGGGCGGTCTGCGGGCCGCAGTTAAAAACGATTCTTGTTTCACCCGGCGAAGGGGCTATAATTCCCGCTGTTCCAAGCAACCTGCGAAATTATTCCTATGCTGAAAAAAGCGTTCGTCATCGTCATCGCCCTGTGCGCCTTCGGTTCTCTGGGCGGCGTGTTCCTCGCCGGGCTGAACATCTACACCCGTTCCACCACCCCGCACGAAGAAAGCGCGCCTGCCGGGGACGCCGCCGCCACGCCGGCGCAAACCGAAACCCTTCAGGCCAAGTGATCGTCCATCCAACGCTGGCAGCGCTGCTGTAAGAAGCGCTGCAGCTGCCTGACGCGCTCCGAGATCTGCGAGCGATGCGGGCAGACCAGATTGATCGGCACCGCGTCGCTGCGCCATTCCGGCAACAGTTGCACCAGCCGCCCGGCACGAATGTCGGCCGCCACGTCGATCGCCGACTTGCGCACCACGCCGTGCCCGGCCAGCGCCCAGCGCCGCGCCACCTCACCGTCATCGGTAAAATAGCTGCCGTTCAGCGGCACTTCGACCAGCTCCTCACCGCGCCACAGCCGCCATTCCACCTGCCGTTTGCCGCTGGGTTGATACACCAGAATGCTGTGCCTGGCCAAATCGGCCGGCGTTTGCGGCTCGCCGTGCCGCCGCAGGTAATCCGGGCTGGCGCAGATCAACCGCCGATGCTGTGGCAAGATCGGCAGCGCCACCAGCGAAGAGTCGGCCAGCGATCCGAAACGCAACGCCACGTCCACCGGCTCGCGAAACAGATCGGCCTGCCGATCGTTGATCAGGAGCTGCAGTTGAATATGCGGGTGCTGAAGCCGAAACTCATCCAGCCAGCCGAGCAGCAGATTGCGACCGAAATCCGACGGCGCGGAAATCTGCAGCACCCCGGACAGCCCCTGATGCTTCTCGCGGATCGCCTGCTCTCCTTCGGCCAACGCCCCCAACGCCAGGCGCGCGCTGTCGAGATAGCGCGCCCCCTCCTCCGTCAGCCTCAGGCTGCGCGTTGAACGCACCAACAGCCGCGCGCCCAGCTGCTGCTCCAGCCTTTTCACCGCAATGCTGGCCGCCGCCGGCGTCATATCCAGCGCGCGCGCGGCAGCGGAAAAACTGCCACCATCCACCGTGCGGACAAACACCTCGAGATCGACAAATGAGGTCATGCATTTCCCTTCTTAGAAAGCCGACTTCGCGGCATGGCGGGTTGACGATAAAACGCCCAATGATTATGATTAGATCATAACAAATGGAGTTTTGAGCAATGGATGAACGCAATGGACTGGACTACATCCTTAGCCTGCATGGCACGCGGGTTAATCGTGAGGATGGCTATTGGTGGAAAATAGAGGCCTGGACGGTGACCCAAACGGCCTTTATCCCTCATGGCATCCGTTACAATTTGACCCTGCATGATAACCACAATACCCGGATTTTTGGCATAGATAACGCGCATGCCATTAAAACGCCCCGCAAAGGAAAGTTTTCTGGCCGCGTCGTTTACGATCACCAACACGACTCCCCAACGGACGAAGGCTCACCCTACGAGTTTTATTCCGCTTATCAGTTGGTGGAGGATTTTTTTACCCGGATAGATGAAGTCATACGCAAGAGAGAAAATCGAGGTTGATGATGAAAGCACTGATTGGCGTGATGCCTGAAGAACTGATTCGCAAACGCATACTGGCGATCGCAAAAGGGGAATATCAGCCGCAGGAGCGTGAGCCCAACGTGTGGTTCACGTCGATGATTGCGCTGGCCCAGGTGCTCAGCAACGAGAATATCGCCCTGCTGCGTCTGATCGACACAGCCCGCCCAGAGACCATCAGTCAGTTGGCCGAACTGTCGGGCCGCCAGGTCAGCAACCTGTCAACCACGCTGAAAACGCTGAGCGGGCACGGCCTGGTGGCGCTGGAAAAACAGGGGCGTTCGGTGAAACCCCGCGCGCTGTTTACCGATTTCGAGATTATCGTGGATCAGAAGTTAAACGCCCGCTTTAGCGCGGCATGATCTTTAAAATTCATTAACAAGTGTTTGTCAGTAAGGCCGATTGTTAGGTGATTTTCAATCAGGAAAGATAGATCACGTTGAAACTTACCCTAAAAGAGGCCTTAACATGACGATTCCCGATTCCCCCCTGAAACGACAAAAGCTGGTGATCCTGGGCGGTACCAGCGGCATTGGCGCCGCGGTGGCCTACGCGGCGGCGGCGCGCGGCGCTGAAGTGGTGTTGGCTTCGCGCCGCCTTCCTCAGGCCGGGGAGAAAAACGGTGCGCTGCGCCTGATGCAGGCCGATCTGGCCGATGAAACGTCGCTGCAGGCGCTGTTTGCCGCCGTCGGCGCTTTCGACCATCTGGTGATCACCGCCGGGCCGCTGGTGCAGGCGAAACCGCTGGCGGAGACCGCCCTTGAACAGGCGCAGGCCGACTTCAACGTCAAATTCTGGGGCAGTTTGCGCGCGGTGCAGGCCGCGCTGCCGACGCTGGCGCCGCAGGGTTCCATCACCCTGACCTCCGGTCAGCTGTCGCGTAAATACCTCGGCGGCCAGCTGGTCAAAACCGCCATCAATGCCGCGCTGGAAGCGGCCGGAAAACAGCTGGCGAAGGAGCTGGCGCCGCGGCGGGTGAACGTGGTCAGCCCCGGCATCACCGCCACCGAAGCCTATGACGGCATGAGCGCCGCACAGCGTCAGGCACTGTTCGAACGGGTTGGCGGCAGTCTGCCGGTCGGTCGCATCGGCCAGCCGGCCGACGTCGCGGCGGGTTACCTGCTGGCGATGGAGAACGGCTTCGTCACCGGCAGCGTGATCGACATCGACGGCGGCGGCCTGTTGTAACGGCGGCTAGAGCGCCGTCACGCCCTGCGCGGCAGCCTGCTGTTCCAGCACGGTGATAATCTGGTAGGCCGAACGCGGCACCAGGCTGAAATCGCCGATCAGCAGGCGATCGCTGACCGCCTCATCCAGCATCGCTCGGGCGCCGGCGCGCAGAATTTCCAGCTGCTCCGGCGGCGTGCCCGCGGCGGTGATCAGCGGCAAACCCGGCACCGCCGCCGTACGGCCGATAATTTTCAGCCCCTCCAGCGCCTGCGGCTGTGCGCGGCGCAGCAGTTCCATGCTGATGGAATCGATGGCGGCGATATCGGCCTGCCCGCTGCGGATCAGCTTCAGCGACTGATAATGCGCGCCGGAGGCGATAGCCGCGCCGAAGAATTTCCCGTCCTGCGCCAGCGGCGCGATCAGCGCGCGCAGGCCGTTGTAGCCGGACTGGGAATCGGTGCTGTTATAGGCCGCCGTCCGGCCGCGAAAATCCGCCAGCCGCTCGCCGGGATCGTCGGCGCGCACCACCAGCCAGCTGCGATAATTCGGCCCGTCGCACCCTTCAACCCGGTAATGGTAAGTGCCGATCAGCTGCACCTGCGGCAGGCTGCTGACCAACGGATAACCGCAGGTCTGGCTGAGCAGCAGATCCTCGCGCCGCCAGTGCTGCGCCAGATCGTCCGGCCAACTGAGCTGCTCCGGCGCGGCCGGCAACCCCAGCCGCAGCAGTTTGTCGCGCAGAACCTGCCAGAAGGATTCGGCCTGCTCCCGGCCAACGCCGTACATCGGTAGAGACACCTGCATCATTTCCCCCTTACCCCGCCGGAGTGGTCGCCAGCGTCTGCTGACGCCAGGCGGTGAGATAACGCACCCAACGTTCAAACAGCATATCGGTGATAATAGCCAACAGCGCCACTACCGCCGCGCCCTGGATCACATAGGCGGTGTTAAACCCGCTCAGGCCGATGATGATCGGCGAACCGAGCGTCTTGGTGCCGACGGTGGAAGCGATGGCCGCCGTGCCGATATTGATGATCACCGAGGTGCGGATCCCGGCGACGATCACCGGCGCCGCCAGCGGCAGTTCCACCCGCAACAGAATTTGCCAGGCGCTCATCCCCACACCGCGGGCGATCTCTCGCGTGGCGGGCGGCACCGATTCGATACCCGCCAGCGTGCCCTGCAGGATCGGCAGCAGGCCGTACAGCACCAGCGCGATGATCGCCGGCTGTTCGCTGAAGCCCATCACCGGCACCGCTACCGCCAGCACCGCCACCGGCGGAAAGGTCTGCCCCACCGCCACCACCGTTTCCACCAGCGAACGAAACTCCCGGCCGCTGCGCCGGGTCACGGCGACACCGGCCGCCACGCCGATCGCCACCGCGATCAGGCTGGAGATCGCCACCAGCAGCAGGTGCGCTGCCACCAACGCGATGAAGCTGTCTTGCTGGTAAATTGGCCGATCCAGGTCGGGGAACCAGGCGGCGAACAGACCGCGTAAATGATCCATGCCAAATACCAGCGCCAACAGCAGCGCCAGCGTCCAGAGCAGCGGATCGCGCAGCAGGCGCCCGATGCGCCCGCTCATGACAGCGCCTGCCCGGCGATCAGATCGTTGAAATGCAAGACCCCCAACGCTTCGCCCCGTTCATCCACCACCGGCAAGCAGTCGCTGCCGCGCGCCACAAAGACCGACAGCGCCTCGCGCAGGCTCAGGGCGGCGGCGATAGGTTCGCCCGCGGCGACGCCGGGCCGCACCCGCTCCGCCACCGTCCCCAGCGACAGCAGTTTGATGCCGCGATCGCTGCGCCCGAAAAAGTCACGCACGAAGTCGTTGGCCGGCGCGGTCAGCAATTCCAGCGGCGTGCCCTGTTGTACCACCCGCCCCTGGTCGAGCAGCACCAGACGATCCGCCAGGCCCAGCGCTTCGTCGATGTCGTGCGTAACCAGCACGATGGTGCGGCCGGAGAGCTGATGAATGCGGGCGATCTCCGCCTGCAGCGCCGCACGGGTGACCGGATCCAGCGCGCCGAACGGTTCATCCATCAGCAGCACCTCGGGATCGGCCGCCAGCGCGCGCGCCACACCCACCCGCTGCTGCTGCCCGCCGGAAAGCTGATGCGGATAGCGGCGGCGAAACAGATCCGGCTCCAGATGCAACAGCTCCAGCAGTTCGCTAACCCGATCGCGAATGCGCGCGCGCGGCCATTTCAGCAACTGCGGCACGGTGGCAATGTTCTCCTCCACCGTCCAGTGCGGAAACAGGCCGATCGATTGGATCGCGTAGCCCATGCGCCGCCGCAGATCCTGCGGTTTAAACGACTGGATCTCTTCGCCGGCAAAGAAAATCTTGCCCCGATCGTGTTCGATCAGGCGGTTGATCATTTTTAACGTGGTGGACTTGCCGGAGCCCGAGGTGCCGATCAACACGGTGAATTCGCCCTCGGCGATGTGCAGCGTGAGATCGTCCACCGCCGGCTTGCCCTGAAAAATTTTGCTGACTTGCTCAAAGTGAATCATCGGCGCGATACGTCCAGGATTGAAACCCAAAATTTAAACAGCGAATCGACGATGACCGCCATCATGACCACCGGGATCACCCCCAGCAGAACCAGATCCAGCGCGCTGCTGAGTAGCCCCTGAAATACGATGGCGCCAAAGCCGCCGGCACCGATCAGCGCCGCCACCACCGCCATGCCGACGGTCTGCACCGCCAGAATACGCACGCCGGTCAGGAACAGCGGCAGCGCCAACGGCAGCTGCACGCGCAGGAAGATCTGCCCGCGCGTCAACCCCATGCCGGTAGCGGACTCAATCACGCCGGCCGGTACGCTTTGCAGCCCCGCCACCACGCTGCGCACCAGCGGCAACAGCGCGTACAGCACCAGCGCCACGATCGCCGGCGCCATGCCGATACCGCTGACGCCGTGTTCCGCCAGCCAGGGCACCGCCACCGCCAGCCCCGCCAGCGGTGCGATCAGCAGGCCGAACAGCGCGATCGACGGCACGGTCTGGATAATGTTCAACACGGAGAAGATCGGCCGCTGCCAGCGCTCGGAACGAAAGCACAGCACCCCGAGCGGCACACCGATCGCCAGCGCAGGCGCCATCGTCGCCAGCAGAATGGTCAGGTGCTGCAACAGCGCGGCGTCAAACACCTCCTGCCGATTATGGTACTCCTTCAGCAGCGACAGCTGATCGAGCTGATGGCCGAACAGCAGCAGCGCCGGCGGCACCAGCACCAGCGCATTGCCGAGCATCCGCCGCAGGTGCGATGCCGTGAGACGCGCCATGGCGTCGGCGGCGATCAGCAGGCTCAGCGCCATCGTCAACCAGCAGCCGCTGCCCCAGGAGGTGCGAGCCAACCGCGATCCCTCCTGCGCCAGACGTCCGGCGGCCTGGCCGCTGATCCAGAACGCCAGCGTCAGTACACCACAGGCGGCCAACGCCGCCAGCAGCGCACGCCCCCGCGTCGGCGGCAGCAGGCTGAGGATCGCCAATGTCGCCAGCGGCAACAGCAGCCACAGCGCCGGGCCGTGCAGCAGGGAGTACAAGGAAAGGCTTTTACCCGACAACAGACGATTGGGGGCGTAACTGAGGAACGGCAGGCCGAAGGCGGCCAGCAGCAACAGCATGAACAGCGTCAACAAGACGCGATGTTTTACGGCGATAATCAAAGAAACTCTCCGGCTCCATCGGTTCACCCCCTCTCCCGGCGACAGAGGGGGCACCTCGGCGTTATCCCTTAACAAACCCTTTCTCTTTCAGGTAAGCGGCCGCCACCTGTTTGGCGTCCTGCCCTTCCACGGCGATCTGTGCATTGAGCTTTTGCAGCGTCGGCCCGTCCAGAGAGGCGAACACCGGTTTCAGCAACTCGGGCAGGTTGGCGTGTTCTTTCAACGCCGCCTCGCGCACGATCGGCGCCGGCGCGTAGATAGGCTGTACGCCTTTCGGGTCCGCCAGCGTCTGCAGCCCCAACGCCGCTACCGGGCCATCGGTGCCGTAGGCCATCGCCGCGTTGACGCCGGAGGTCTGCTCGGCCGCCGCCTTGATGGTCACCGCCGTGTCGCCGCCGGCCAATGACAGCAGCTGATCCTGATTCAGCTTGAAGCCGTAGGCGCTTTGGAATGCCGGCAGCGCATCCGGCCGCTCGATAAACTCCGCCGAGGCCGCCAGCTTGAACTTGCCGCCGCCGTTGATCCACTTGCCGAGATCCGCCAGCGTTTTGAGATGGTTGGCGTCCGCCACGTCCTGCCGAATGGCGATGGTCCAGGTGTTGTTGGCCGGCGCCGCATCGAGCCAGACGATTTTGTTTTTGTCGTAGTCGAGCTGTTTCACCTTCTCGAAACCGGCCTGGGCGTTCTTCCACGCCGGATCTTTCTCATCAGAGAAGAAAAACGCGCCGTTGCCGGTGTATTCAGGGTAGATGTCGATCTCGCCGGAGGTGATGGCGCCACGCAGCACCTTGGTGGTGCCGAGCTGCAGCTTGTTGGTGGTTTTGATGCCATTGGCTTCCAGCACCTGCACGATGATGTTGCCGAGCAGCGAACCTTCGGTATCGATCTTGGAGCCGACGCGCACCGAGTCGGCCGCCTGCGCCAGACCGCTGGTGGCCAGCAGCGTCAGTGCGACGGCAAAGGAACGTCTGCGTGATAAGGTGATTGCCATACTTTTCCTCTGGTTATACGTTTTCCGGCTCATGGGCCAGTTCGGTTGGAAAATCCTGAGAAACGCGCTTCCAGCGCGCAATAAATTTTTTCTTCGGCAGGGCATCGCGTTCCTCACGCCGTTCACCGGCGCTCAGCGGATGCACGCCGACGTCGATCGGCGTCAGCGCGTAATCGCGCAGCCACTCACCATAACCCTGCGCGACGAATCCCTGGCTGCGGCGCTGATACGCCTCGCGTTCCGCCAGATAGACTTCGCGCAGGCCATACCAGGGCAAACCGGGCAGATCGTGATGTACTAAATGGTAGTTCAGATTGAGAAACAGCAGCCGCCACGGCCAGCCCGCCTCATTAATAATAGAACGTGCCTGCGGTGCGTCCACGGCACGATGCTCAAAAAACGATCTCACCTTGGTCAGCGCCAGCGCCGGGTAGCTGATGGCCAACAGATAAAACGCCGCGCCGATGCCCTGCGTCTGCAGCCAGCTCAGCAGCATCGCCAACAGCGACAGATGCGTCAGCCACATCGCCCAGGCGCGCAGATCGCCCGCCGCAAGCGTCTTCACGGCGCCGAACAGCGTGGCGACGATATCCAGCGCCGGGCCGAACAACACTCGGCCAATCAGCGTATTGCGCACGGCGGCCAGCCGCGGCAACAGGCGAGGATAGCGCCGCCACTGCGCGGCGCTGAAATAGTAGCTCTCGGGATCTTCGTGCGGGTCGGTCAGGTGATCGTTGCGGTGATGGCGCAGATGCGAATCGCGATACAGCCCATAGGGATACCACACCGCCAGCGGCAACAGGCCGAACAGCTGATTGACGCGCGGCCAGCGCGTCGGATGGCCGTGGATCAGCTCATGCTGCAACGACAGGTACCAGGTGGTCAGCAGGACAAGCGCCGGTGCGCCGAGCCACGGGCCCAACGCCTGCCAATAGTGCGCCACGCCGAACCAGCCGCCATACACTGCCGCCATCATTCCCCAGGTGGGCAGCTCCAGCCGCCAATACCAGCGCCGATGAAGCCGCCGGATGCGTTCGCGCTGTTCGGGATGCAAATAGTGGGCGTGGGACATGCTGCGGCTCGCGGTTGAGGATTTTCCCCCCAGTATCCGTGAGCCGTAACGGCGTTCAAAATAACGAAAATGGCAAAGCTAAGTGAAAATTCAGCGGGTTGCGTACTCGGCCTGCGGCTCGCACGCCACCGGGAAATTCACCGAGTTGGCGATAAAGCACAGGTGATGCGCCTTCTCGTGCAGCTGTTGCGCCAGCCGCAGATCGTCGCCGTCGCGCACCGTGACCTGCGGCCGCAGCGTCACCGAGGTGAAAAAGCCGCCGCGCGCCGCATCTTCACGCATCACCCCAACGGCGTTGTCCTGATAGGCCAGTACGGAAATGCCCGAGGTAGCGCACAGATGCAGATACCATAATTTGTGACAGGCGCTGAGCGAAGCCACCAGCAAATCCTCCGGATTCCAGCGCGTCGCGTCACCGCGAAAGGCCGGATCGGCTGAACCGGCGATATCTGCCTTGCCCACGGCGCCGATCAGGTGATCGCGCCCATAGGCGCGGTAATCTTCGGTGCCTGCGCCCAAATTCCCCTGCCAGGTGACCGCCACCTGATAATGATGCTCGCCTTTCATGCCTTTTTCTCCCGTTGACCGGCCAATGAAAAATCGCCTTGCTGCATGTCCGGAGAACACTATTGGCGGAAAAGCGCGAAGATGCAAACGGCGAAACGAGAAAAAACGGGCCGCGCAAGCGGCCCGTCGGTCATAGGTTTTCAGGGAACAAAATCGAGCACCACGGCGTTGAACAGCGCGTATTCGGTCGCGCTGGCCATCGGCGGAAACTGCGCCTGCTGCACCGCCGCGCTGGCCGCCGCGCACAGGGGCGCATCGCCTCTTACGATCTTGCTACTCGCCAGCTTGCCGTTCGGCAGCAGACGAATGCCGATGGTGCATCGTTGCCCGCGCGCGTGCTCCGGCAAACGCAGTTCGCGACTCACCGCATTATGCACCCGCACCGGATAGCTGAGCGGCGTCGTGGCCAACGCTTCAGCCTGCGGCGCCGGTAACGGTATGCCGGCCTGACGCCCGGCGCTCGTACCGCAACCGCTCAACAGCAGCAGCGCCAACAGACTTAGTCTCTTTTTCATTCCCTATGTCCTTATCGGGTTGTTGATCCTTATATGACGGCGCTTACTGCCCCGAAGGGTAGGCCTCGCCGTCATCCGCGTAGCGCTGCAGCCGTTCGCGCCACCATTTGGCCGCCAGGCCGCTGGCGCTTTCCCGCCAACCGAAATAGGCGACGTCGCTGCAGCGTTCAGACTCGACGCGTTTCGCCACCAGTTCACCGCTGTTCAGGTAAGGTTCCGCCAAGGAACGCGGCAGATAGCCGCAGCCCAGCCCGGCCAGCTGCGCCTGCAGCTTGGCGTCGAAGCCGAACACCGTCAGCGTATCCTGCTCTTCCAGCAGATTCAGGCTCTGCGGCGCGTTGACCCGCGAAGTGTCGCGCACCACCACCGCCCGGTGCTGACGGATTTCGTCCTTCGGCAAGGGTTCCGGCAATGCCGCCAGCGGATGCTGCGGCGCGACGGCGAACACGTAATCCAGCTGCCCCAGCCTGCTGAACGCATAGCCCACCCGCGACGGCGGCTCGCAGATGGCGCCGATGATAATGTCGGCGCAACCGTAGACCAGCGACTCCCAGGAGCCGGCCAGCACCTCGTGGCTGAAGCGCAGCCGGGTATGGTGATGCTGTTGGTAGAACTCGTCGATCAGCGGCAACAGGCGGGCAAACGGGAAAGAGGCGTCAATCCCGAGCGTGATCTCGCTTTCCCAGCCGTTTTCGACATAGCGCGCCTGCTGTTCCAGATCCTGCGCCGCCCGCAGCAGCACCCGCCCCTTTTCCAGCATCAGCTTGCCGGTATCGGTGAACTTCGCCCGATGCCCGGAGCGATCGAGCAGGGTGATGTCGAGATCGTTCTCCAGCTTTTGCACCATATAGCTCAGTGCCGAAGGGGTTTTAAACAGTGCGGCGGCCGCGGCGGCGAAAGATCCGTGCCGGTCCAGCGCGTCCAAAATCAGCAGCGCTTCCAGGTTTAATCTCATGCTTTCTCCCGTGTATAAAAAAACTCAACAAGTCGGCAAAAATTCTGCGGTATCTTTGAAATCGCCCTCTGCCTACCATGGGTTTTATCGGCGTTACACTCATCAGATGTTCAACCGAAATATCACTGGGAAGGTAAATTATGTCCAAGTTTCAACTGCTTGATAAAGACAATTCCGCACTGATTTTTATCGACCATCAACCACAAATGGCCTTCGGCGTGGCTAATATTGATCGTCAGCAACTGAAAAACAACGTTGTTGGTTTGGCGAAGGCAGGCAAGATTTTCAACGTCCCCACCCTTTTCACCTCGGTCGAAACCGAAAGCTTCAGCGGCTACATCTGGCCGGAACTGCTGGCGGTACACCCTGAAATCACCCCGATTGAACGCACCTCGATGAACTCCTGGGAAGACGCGGCCTTCGTCAAAGCCGTGGAAGCCACCGGCCGCAAAAAGCTGGTGATCTCCGCGCTGTGGACCGAAGTGTGCCTGACCTTCCCGGCGCTGATGGCGTTGGAAGCCGGCTATGAAGTGTATGTGGTGACCGACACCTCCGGCGGCACGTCCGTCGATGCGCACGAACGTTCGATTGACCGCATGGTGCAGGCCGGCGCCGTGCCGGTCACCTGGCAGCAGGTGCTGCTGGAATACCAACGCGACTGGGCGCGCAAAGACACCTACGACGCGGTGATGGCGCTGGTGCGCGAACACAGCGGCGCGTACGGCATGGGTGTCGACTACGCTTACACCATGGTGCACCACGCACCGGCGCGCACGGTGAAATAATCCCCCCTTGCCCCGGCCCTGTGCCGGGGTATTTTCAGGAGTTGGTTTTATGGCCCATCCGCAGCATGTCACGCTGGTGATCACCCACCGTTTGGCGCCGGGGAACGAGCAAGCCTATGAGGCCTGGCTGAACCGCATCATGCCGGATGCCGCAAGCTTCACCGGCCATCTGGGCGTCAACGTTATCCGCCCTTCCGGCGATGAACAGGCCTATACGGTGTTGGTGCGCTTCGACAATCTCGACAACCTGTACCGCTGGATCCACTCGCCGCTGCGCAAGCAATACATCGAAGAGGTCGCCCCGCTGCTGCTGGAGAACGACCATATCGAGATCCGCCCCGGCGCGGAGTTCTGGTTTACCCCGCCCAACCCCAGCGTGCGCCAGCCGCCCCAGTGGAAGCAATTCATCATCACCCTGCTGGTGATCTTTCCATCCACCAATCTGGTGCCCTGGTTTTGGGGGCTGGTGCTGCCGCAGCTGGACGGCACGCTGCTCGGCCATTTTCTCAATGACGCCACCGTGGTCGCCCTGGTGGTGTACCTGTGGATGCCTATCGTGACTCGCGTTTTTCATCAATGGCTGACCCGCCGCTAGGCGGTTCGCCGGGAGAATGTTATGAACCACCACGCTTCATTGATCATCACCAACGGCAAGTTTCACACCGTCGATCGCCAAAATCCTACCGCACAGGCGGTCGCCATCCGCGACGGCAAGTTTCTGGCGGTCGGCAGCGAAGGCGAAGTCATGCAACACGCCGGGCCGGAAACCCAGGTGATCGACCTGCACGGCCACACCGCCATTCCAGGCCTGAACGACTCGCACCTGCACCTGATCCGCGGCGGCCTGAACTACAACCTTGAGCTGCGCTGGGAAGGCGTGCCTTCGCTGGCCGACGCCCTGCGCATGTTGAAAGAACAGGCGCTGCGCACGCCGAGCCCGCAGTGGGTGCGGGTGGTCGGCGGCTGGACCGAATTCCAGTTCGCCGAACGCCGCATGCCGACGCTGGACGAGATCAACCAGGCGGCGCCGGACACGCCGGTGTTCATTCTGCACCTCTACGATCGCGCGCTGCTCAACCGCGCGGCGCTGAAGGTGGTCGGCTACACCAAAGACACGCCGAACCCGCCGGGCGGCGAGATCCAACGCGACGCCAACGGCAACCCGACCGGCATGCTGATCGCCAAACCCAACGCCATGATCCTGTACGCTACGCTGGCAAAAGGGCCGAAGCTGCCGCTGGAGCAGCAGGTCAACTCCACCCGCCAGTTTATGCGCGAGCTGAACCGTCTCGGCCTCACCAGCGCCATCGACGCCGGCGGCGGCTTCCAGAACTACCCGGAGGACTATCAGGTGATCGCCGAGCTGCACGAGAAAAAGCAGCTGACCATCCGCATCGCCTATAACCTGTTCACCCAGCGGCCGAAGCAGGAGCTGGAAGACTTCGAGCTGTGGACCGATATGCTCAAGCCGGGTCAGGGCACCGACTTTTACCGCCATAACGGCGCCGGCGAGATGCTGGTGTTTTCCGCCGCCGACTTCGAAGACTTCCTGCAGCCGCGCCCGGATCTGCCGCCGGGCACCGAAGACGAGCTGGAGCGGGTGGTGCGCCATCTGGTCGAGCACCGCTGGCCGTTCCGCCTGCACGCCACCTATGACGAATCCATCAGCCGCATGCTGGACGTGTTCGAGAAGGTGAACCGCGACATTCCGTTCAACGGACTGCACTGGCTGTTCGATCACGCCGAGACCATTACCGAACGCAACATCGAGCGGGTCAAGGCGCTGGGCGGCGGCATTGCGGTGCAGCACCGCATGGCGTTCCAGGGTGAGTATTTCGCCGACCGCTACGGCATCGAAGCCACCAAACATACGCCGCCGGTGGCGAAAATGCTGGCGGCCGAGCTGCCGGTCGGGCTGGGCACCGACGCCACCCGCGTCGCCAGCTACAACCCGTGGACGGCGCTGTACTGGCTGGTTTCCGGCCGCACCGTCGGCGGCATGGCGATGTACGACGACAGCGCCCGGCTGGATCGCGAAACGGCACTGATGCTGTGGACGCAGGGCAGCGCCTGGTTCTCCACCGAACAGGGCAAGAAAGGCCAGATCAAGGTCGGTCAGTTGGCGGATTTGGCGGTGCTGTCGCAGGACTACTTCAGCGTGCCGGAAGAGCAGATCAAAGGCATCGAGTCGGTCATGACGGTGGTGGACGGCAAAGTGGTCTACGCCGCCGGCAGCTTCTCGCCACTGGCGCCGCCACCGCTGCCGGTGTTGCCGGACTGGTCGCCGGTCACCCAGGTGCCGGGCCATTACCGCTCCGCACCGCCGTCGGCGGCGGCCCGCGTCGGGGTATTGAGCCAGGCGCATCAATGCTGCGGCCCGTGCGGCGTGCACGCACACCAGCATGACATCGCTCGCCGCTCCAGCATCCCGGTGTCGGATGAGAATGCCTTCTGGGGCGCATTCGGCTGTTCGTGTTTCTCGTTCTAAGCTATCAAGCCAATAACTTATTATAAAATTAACTTAATAAGGTATTAAGCTAACAGCATAATAAATTAATGGCGCTGTCCACGGGAGAGCGCCATTTCATTTTCAATCGCGGTTGATCTCCAGCCAGCGCCGCTGTTCGGCGGAGGCAGCTATCGCATCCAGCACGCAGGACACCTTCCACCCCTCTTCAAAGTCGGGCCACATGCGGTCGCCTGCGGCGATGCCGTTGACCAGATCGCGGATCTCCACCGTCTTCTGATCGTTAAAACCGATGCCGTGCCCGGCGCTGATGCAAAACGCCGCGTAGTCCGGGTGCTTTGGCCCCACCAGCAGCGTCTTGAACCCCTGCCGCTCCGCCGGTTCATCGTGCCGATACAGCTTCAGCTCCGCCATCCGCTCCTGGGTATAGCTCAGCGTGCCTTTGGTACCGGTGACCACATAGGTCAACCCCATCTTGCGCCCGCAGGCGATGCGCGAAGTTTCGATAGTGCCCATCGCGCCGCCGGCGAAACGCAGCAGCGCACTGGCCTGGTCTTCGTTTTCCACCGGGTGCAGACGCGTCGGGTCTTGCGGATCCGGGCGCTGTTTGATCACGGTCTGCATATCGCCGGAAACCGCCACGATATCGCCCACCAGGTAGTGCGCCATATTGACGATGTGCGCCGCCAGATCCCCGAGCGCGCCCAGCCCGGCGCTGGCGCGGCGGCAGTGCCAGTCGATCGGCGTGCGCGGGTCGGCCAGGTAATCCTCATTGTGGGTGCCGTAAAAATGCACCACCTCACCGATTTCGCCGTTGGCGATAATTTCGCGCGCCAGTTGGCTGGTGGGGTTTTTCATGTAGTTAAAACCGACCAGCGTTTTCACACCCTTGGCGCGAGCGGCCTGCACCATCTCCGCCGCGTCGGCGGCGTCCAGCGCCAGCGGCTTTTCCGAATACACGTGCTTGCCGTGACGTATCGCCTCCAGCGCCATCTCTTTGTGCAAGAAATTGGGCGCGCAGATGTCCACCACGTCGATCGCCGGATCGGCCACCAGCTGCCGCCAGTCGCCGGTCGAGCGCGCAAAACCGAATTCGGCGGCGCGCTGCGCCGCCAGCTCGGACGTCACCTCCGCCAGCATCTCCAGCACCAGTTCCCCCTTGAGGGGGAATACCGTGGCGGCCTGCGCATAGGCGATAGCGTGACAACGCCCGATATAGCCGGTGCCGATTAACCCAACGCGTACCTGTTTCATCATTCTCTCCCGTGACCGAAATCCTGCGTAGAACCAGGCGCCGCTCAATGAAACGCGCCGGTTGATAACGGGTTTATATGGAATATAAATTTCAATAACAAGCACACGGGAAAATAAAGTTCATATTCGTGATGACGTTCATGAAACCTTGACGGGATGATGCAACGGAGAAAGTCCGGACACGGCAGGTCGTATCCGGACGAGATAAAATGAACCATTTATTTCATATCACGGTAAACCGTTGGCGCCGTGCCGCACGTAGCCGGGACGTTGCAGCAGGCGCTGCTGATAGTCCGCCAGCGCCGCATAATGCGGCCGCTCGAACGGCGTCATCAACCAACGGTTCAGCGACAACCCCAGCACCACGTCTGCCAACGTAAAAACGGCGCCGGCGGCGTAAGGGCCGCGCTGCGCCAGATGTGCGTCCAACAAGCCCATCAGCCGGTTCCATTCGCACTCGGCGGCGGCCAGGCTGGCGGCATCCTGATAATCCGCATGCCCGCGCACCCGCGACATGAACACATAGCGCCAGGCACCGTTCAGATCGGTGGCCTGCCAATCCATCCACATCTCTACCGCCGCCCGCACGCCGGGTGCCTGCGGCAGCAGATCTTTCCGTCCTTCCCGCCCCGCCAGATAGCGGCAAATGGTGTTCGACTCCCACAGCACTCGGGCGCCGTCGATCAACACCGGCACCAGGCCGTTGGGATTGAGCGCCAAAAACTCGGGTTCCTGCGTGGAGCGAAAGCCGCTGCCCCACTCCTCCCGTTCCAGCGGCAGCGCCAGCTCATGGCAGGTCCACAACACCTTGCGCACGTTGATCGATGAAGCCTTACCCAATAATTTCAGCATCCGCTTTCCTCACCCTCTCCAGAAAGGCTTATCCCCTTCGCGGCGCGCATCCGCTCGCGTCAGGCCGATATCCGCCAGTTGCCTGTCGTTCAGCAGCAGCAACTCTCTTCGCGTCCGCTGGCGCAGTTGATACAAACGCCAGCGGGATAGCCATGTTCGCCGCGGCATGGCGGCTTTTACGATAGACAAGACGGTCATCATGTTCTCCTGGGCAACTGACTCTGCCGTCATGATGCTGTGCGAGCAAAAAACAATACAGATTCACGTCAGCGTTATTTTTTTCATACAGCCATACCCAAAAACAGGCTGAATGCTTTACTTTGAAAGCATCTGTACCGGTTTTTACGGCATTCAACTCAACGAGAGGCATCTGTATGACACGCTATGCCGCCCTGGCCGCCATTCTTAGCCAGCGCATCCAGCAAGGACTGTATCCGGCCGGCGACCGCCTGCCTTCGGTGCGCACGCTGAGCCAGGAGCACGGCGTCAGCATCAGTACGGTGCAACAAGCCTATCGGCTGCTGGAGGAACAGCGCCTGGTGGAAGCGCGGCCGAAGTCGGGTTACTTCGTGCACGCGCGCCGCGCGCAGGCCGAGCTGCCTGCCATGACGGCGCCGGTGCAGCGGCCGGTGGATATTTCACAATGGGAACAGGTGCTGGAACTGGTGCGCAGCCGGCCGCGCGAAGGCCTGATTCAGCTGGGCCGCGGCATGCCGGATATCGCCGAACCGACGATGAAACCGCTGATCGTCGCCCTGCGCAACGCCGCCCGCCACGGCGATTTGCGCAGCCTGTATTACGACAGCATTCAGGGCGTGGCCGCGCTGCGCGAACAGGTCGCTCGCCTGCTGCTGGATTCGGGCTGCCAAATCGGCCCCGATCAGCTGCTGATCACCACCGGCTGCCAGGAAGCGATCTCCGCCGGGCTGCGCGCCGTTTGCCAACCCGGCGACATCGTGGCGGTCGACTCGCCCTGTTTCCACGGCACCATGCAGACACTCAAAGGCCTGGGCATCAAGGCGCTGGAAATCCCCACCGATCCGCTCAGCGGCGTCAGCCTGGCAGCGCTGGAAATGGCGCTGGAGCAGTGGCCGGTCAAGGCTATCCTGCTGACGCCCAACTGCAACAACCCGCTGGGCTACATCATGCCCGACGCCCACAAACAGCGGTTGCTGACGCTGGCGCAGCGCCACGACGCGGCGATCATCGAGGATGACGTTTACGGCGACATCGCCTATCACTACCCACGGCCGCGCACCATCAAGTCGTTCGACGAAGATGGCCGCGTGCTGCTGTGCAGCTCGTTTTCCAAAACGCTGGCGCCGGGGCTGCGCGTGGGCTGGATCGCGCCCGGCCGCTACCTGGAGCGGGTGCTGCATATGAAATTCATCGGCTCCGGCGCCACCGCCACCCAGCCGCAGCTGGCGATCGCCGAGTTTATTCGCGGCGGGCACTATCTGCAGCACCTGCGGCGCATGCGCGCCCGTTACCGGCAGAACCGCGATCGGATGACCGATCTGATCCTGAAATACTTCCCGGCAGGCACCCGCGTCAGCCGCCCGCGCGGCGGCTTTATGCTGTGGATCGAGCTGGATGAGGCGTTCGACACCCTGCGCCTCAACCGTCATCTCGAGCAGCAGGGCGTGCAGATCGCCGTCGGCAGCATCTTTTCCGCCGCCGGCAAATACCGCAACTGCCTGCGCATCAACTATGCGCCGGCGCTGACGCCGGAGATAGAGCAAGCGGTGCAGAAGGTCGGCGCCACCATCCAGGCGCTGATGCCGGCCGACAGTTTGGCGCAATCGGATTAAATCTTGACGCGATCGGATTATCGCTGTGCGGCCCGGCGCTCTAAAGTGGCATCACACCCACTCGCAATCAGGAAGGTCATGATGTCTCAGTCACAGGTATGGTTAATCACCGGCAGCTCCCGCGGCCTGGGCCAACAGCTGGCGCAGGCGGTGCTGGCCGCCGGACACCGTCTGATCGCCACCGCCCGTCAGGCGCAACAGCTGCAGCCGCTGGTGGAACGCTACGGCGATCGGGTCGCTACGGTCGCGCTCGACGTCACCGACGCCAGGGCCGCCGAACGCGCGGTGCGCACGGCGATCGAACGCTTCGGCCGGCTGGACGTGCTGGTCAACAACGCCGGTTACGGCAATATCGCGCCGATAGAAGAAGCCGATGAGGCGGACTTCCGCGCGCAGCTCGAGACCAACTTTTTCGGCGTGTTCAACGTCACCCGCGCGGCGTTGCCGATATTGCGCCGGCAGGGCAGCGGCCATATCATCCAGATCGCCACCATCGGCGCTCGCCTCGGCATTGCCGGTCTCAGCGCCTACCATACCGCCAAGTGGGCGGTCGAAGGTTTCTCCGAATCGCTGGCCAAAGAGATCGCGCCGTTCGGCGTTAAGGTGACGATGGTCGAGCCCGGCGGCTTCCGCACCGATTGGGCCGGTTCTTCAATGACCATTGCGCCGATCGGCGAAGCCTATCAGCCGACGCTGGGTCCGATGCTGGCCTTCCTGCAGCAGCATAACGGCAGCCAAACCGGCGATCCGGCCAAGGCGGCGCAGGCGATCCTGCAGTTGGCGGCGCTGGAAGCCCCTCCGCTGCGCCTGCTGCTCGGCAGCGACGCGGTGCATATGGCAGCGCAGATCCTGGCCGAACGTCAGGCGGAAGACACGGCATTCCGCGCTCTCAGCCTGAGCACCGACCACGACGACAGCTCGCCGGATCACGCCGCGATGGCGGCGGTGGTGACGGGAAAACCCTAAGGAGCCCGCATTGAGCAGCGATCAAATTCCGGTCTCCAGCGCACTGGCGGTACGCCTGGCGGCGCTGGGCGTCGATATCGAGCAGCTCGGCCGATTGGCCGGGTTGCCCGCCGGGCTGTTCGGCGAACGGCGCGACAAGGTGAAACTCACCACGCAGCAATTTTTCTCCGTCTGGCGCACCCTGCCGCAGCTGAGCGACGACCCGGGTTTCGGTCTGCGCCTCGGCGGCGATGTGGCGCCGGAACACTATGACATCGCTTTGGTCGCCGCGCTGCATTCCGCGACGCTGGGCGAAGCGCTGCAAAAGATCGCGCGCTACAAACGGCTGGTCTGCCCGGAGGAGCTGATGCTGGTGGAAGACGGCGACAGCATGCGCCTGCACACTCGCTGGACCATGAGCGAAGGCCATGCGCCGGCGATGCTGATCGACGCCATGTTCGCCGCCATCACCACCCTGTGTCGACGCGGCACCGGCTTGCCCCTGCAGCCGCTGGCGATCGAATTGACCCGGCGAGCGGATGCCGCCTCCCCGCTGGCGCGCTATTTCGGTTGCCCGGTGGCATTCAACGCCCCGCTGGACGTGCTGGTGTTCGATCGCGCGTTGATGCGTCAACCCTTCGTCACCTATAACCAGGACATGCTGGCGGTGCTGCTGCCGGGGCTGGAGGCGGAGCTGGCCCGCTCTTTGGCGGAACACGATCTGCCGACGCAGGTGATGGCGATCCTCGGGCGCAGCATGCGCGGCCAACGCCCCAGCGTCAACAGCGTGGCCGCTGAGCTCTATCTCAGCCCGCGCACGCTGCAGCGCCGCCTGCAACAGCACGGCTACAGCTACCAGCAGCTGTTGGACAAAACCCGCCACCGCACCGCCTGTCGGCTGTTGGCGGACACCGATCTCGAGCCGGGAGAAATCGCCTTTGTACTGGGATTTGAAGAACTGAATTCGTTCAGCCGCGCGTTCATGCAGTGGGAAGCGCTGACGCCCAGCCGCTGGCGCACGCAGCGCGCCGTCGGCCAACGGGAGAACAGAACATGAAAGTGATTATTTTCGGCGCCAGCGGCATGGTGGGCCAGGGCGCACTGCGGGAATGCCTGCGCGATCCGCAGGTCAGCGAAGTACTCAGCATCGGCCGAAGCCCGTTGGCCCAGAGCCACGCCAAACTGCGTCAGCTCACCCTGCCCGACCTGCGCAACCTGTCTTCGCTGGAGCCGCAGCTCGCCGGCTACGACGCCTGTTTCTTCTGCCTGGGAACGTCGTCCGCCGGCCTGAGCGAGGCCGAGTATCGCGCGGTGACTTACGATCTGACGCTGGCCGCCGCCCGCCCGTTGGCGATGCTGAACCCGACGATGGTCTTTATTTACGTCTCCGGCCTCGGCACCGACAGCAGCGAACGCGGCCGCAGCATGTGGGCCAGGGTCAAGGGCGCTACCGAAAACGCCTTGCTGACGCTGCCGTTCCACGCGGTGATGTTCCGCCCTGGCGCCATTGTGCCGCTGCACGGCATTCGCTCCAAAACCCGCCTCTACGATCTGGCCTATCGGCTGTTCAAACCGCTGTGGCTTAGCGCTTTGCGGCTGCTTCCCGCTCAGGTGACCACCACCGAGCGGGTTGGGCTGGCGATGCTGGCGGTGGCGCGCCGGGAAACCGACTTACGCATCCTGGAGCCGGCGCAGATCAACCGAGTGGCGGCGTCCTGAAACAACGGGGTTAACCGCCCTGCCGCCAATACTCCGCCACCCGGCGGCGCAGATGTTCGATACCCTGCGGATGGTGAATAAACTGCTCCACCGGCATCATCCGCCAACGCTGCCCCTCGTCGCCAAAGCGAATCGCGGCGATCTGCGCCGGAGTGATCATTCCGGCCATAAACCAGGTCGGCGAACCGCCGGGCGAAATGCCGTCGTAGCGCCGCCGCCAGACGATCTGCCGTTCGGCGATCGATACGCCGAACTCTTCCCGCGTCTCCCGCTGCACGCACTGCAGCGGCGTTTCGCCGTTTTCCCGCCCGCCGCCAGGCAGATCCCACAGGCCGGGCCACGGAATGCCCGGCTTATCGTCCCGTTGGTAAACCAGCAGAAAACCGTCGCACAGCAGCGCGATCTTGGCTCCGCCAAACGCCCGTTCCGTCATATTTTCTCCTCACCCCGTCCATCCCCTGTCACTGAACATCATACTTCATCCCCGCGCGGCCTGGTGTATAGTGAAAACCCGTTTTCACAACAGGCGAACAATGACGATGAACTCTCCGTTTCTGGTGACTCCCCAATGGCTTGCGCAACATATCAACGATGAAAATCTGGTCGTTCTCGACGTGCGAATGTCGCCGGTCGGGCTGACGCCGAAAAAAGACATGCTTGCCGAGTTCGAACGCGGCCATATCCCCGGCGCGGTCTACTTCGATATCGACGAGGTGGCGGACAAGAACACCACGCTGCCGCACATGTTGCCAACGGCGGCGGAATTCGGCGCAGCGGCGGGCAAGCTGGGCATCAGCGAGCGCGACACCCTGGTGATTTACGACGAAGGCAACCAGTTCTCCGCGCCGCGCGGCTGGTGGACTTTCCGCAATTTCGGCGCCCAGCGTGTTTACGTGCTGGACGAAGGGCTGAACGGCTGGACCGCGCTGGGGCAAGCGCTGGAAACCGGCCCGGCGCAGCCTGAGCCGCAGACCTTCAACGCCCGCTTCAACGCCGAAGCGGTAGTGGATATGCGGCAAGTGGAGCAGGCGTTAGGCACGCCGGTGCAAATTCTCGACGCGCGCGCCGCGCCGCGCTTTTATGCCGAAGCGCCAGAGCCGCGCCCCGGCCTGCATCGCGGCCACATTCCCGGCAGCATCAATATTCCGTACGGCGAGCTGCTGGAGAACGGCCGTTTCAAATCGCTGGCAGCGCTGCGCCAAACCTTCAGCGACAAGGGCGTGGACATCAACGGCCCGATCATCACCAGCTGCGGCTCCGGCGTAACGGCGGCGGTGCTGGCGTTCGGCCTGCTGTCGCTCGGCGCTCCGCAGGTCAAACTGTATGACGGCGCCTGGAGCGAATGGGGCCAACTGAGCGGCAAGCAGCCGATCGCCAAAGATTAAGATTCGATCCGCTCGACCACGATCTGCGCCAGCCGCTGCACGGCGGCAGAAGGCTGATCCTCGGCGCGGTGCAGCACCACGCCGAGCTGGCCCAGAGCGGGCAGCAAATCGGGCGCCAGCGGCGACAGGCCGGGCGGCAAACCGGCAGCCGCCCGCACCGTGACGCCCAACCCGGCGTTCACCGCCGCCCACACGCCGTTCAGGCTGCGGCTGGTAAAGGCGATGCGCCAGGGGATGCCGGCGCGATCCAGCGCCTGCGTCGCCGCGCTACGCATCAGGCAGGGCGCGTCGAACATCACCAGCGGCAGCGGCTCATCCCCTTCTCGCCAGGGCGCCAGCGCGAAGCCGGGCGAGGCGATCCAGTGCAGTTGCCGCCGGCCCAGCGCCTGATGAAACGGCGTGCTCAAACCGCCATCCCACGCCAGCGACAGATCCAGCTGGCCTTTCAGCACCCAGTCGATCAACTCGGCATTGCGGGCGATGCGCGCCTCGATACGCACCTTCGGATTGGCGCGCGCGAAGCTGCCCAACACCTGCGGCAGAAACGTCTCGCCGAAATCTTCCTGCAGCCCCAGCCGCACCGTGCCCTGCAGATCCAATCCTCGCACCGCGGCGGCGGCCTCATCATTGAGCTCCAGCAGACGGCGCGCGTAACCGAGCAGGGTCTCCCCCGCCTCAGTCATCACCATGCCGCGTCCGGCCTTGCGCAGGATCGGCGCGCCGACCTGCTGCTCCAGCTTTTTCAGGTGGGCGCTGACCGCCGACGTCGAACGCCCCAGCCGTTCCGCCGCCTTGGCGAAGCTGCCCAGCTCGACGCCGGTGACGAAGCTGCGTAAATCCTCGAGATCGAAGGTAATTCGTCCCATGCTGACCGTCCTGATTTTCTGAACCATCAATCAAAATAATACCGATTTTACTGATAAAGATGGCGTGTCACGCTCTCCGGGTCAATGTCTTTCAGGAGAATCCTTATGCTCGCGATGCAATACCGTTTCACCCTGCCCGCCGACTACGATATGGCGATCGTTCGCCGCCGCATTGCCGATTTCGGCCACCTGCTCGACGCCTGCCCGCAGCTGATCGTCAAAGCCTATCTGTACGCGCAGCGCAGCGAAGGCAGCGCCGAGAATCTCTACGCCCCTTTTTACCTGTGGAACAGCAGCGCCGGCATGAGCGACTTCCTGGCCGGCGAAGGCTTCAGGGGCCTCAGCCAGGCGTTCGGCTGGCCGCGCGTCAGCCACTGGCTGCCGTGGCTGACGCATTTCGATCGCCTTCATCTGGCCGAGGCCGCATGGGCGACCCGTCAGGAACAGGCTATCGCCCCCTACAGCGATCTGCCTGCATTGCGTCGCCAACAGCAGGCGGCCCCCGGCGCGCTGGCCTCCATCGTGGCGTTCGATCCCGCCGAGTGGCGGTTAGTACGGCTGGATATCTGGCGTGAAGCGCCGCAGGCGCGGCCGCAAAACAGCCAGCTGTTCCGCGTCGGCCATCTGTCCGCTCCCTTTGACCACACTGCGCCGCGGGTTGACAGTTAAATGTGATATTGATAATCATTATCAATACTAAACACTCATTTGCGGTTCGCGGGATGCGGGCCGCTCTCCGGGGTCAACCGCCATGTCGTCATCACCGATCACACCTTACGCCACCGCCTGCTGCATCGTGGGAGGCGGCCCCGCCGGGCTGATGCTCGGCTATCTGCTGGCGCGGGCGGGGATCGACGTGACGGTGCTGGAGAAGCACGCCGACTTCCTGCGCGATTTTCGCGGTGACACCATTCATCCCTCGACGCTGGAAGTCATGCATCAGCTGGGCCTACTCGATGAACTGTTGACGCTGCCGCACCAGCGCGCGGAATCCCTGCACGCCGAAGTCGCCGGGCGCGACATCAAGCTGGCGGATTTCACCCGCCTGCCGACGCGCTGCAAATTTATCGCCTTTATGCCGCAGTGGGAGTTCCTCAATTTTTTGGCACAGCAGGCCGCCGCTTTTCCCAATTTCAGATTGTTGACCTCAACGCAGGTTCATGAGCTGCTGTATGACCGCGGCCAGGTATGCGGCGTACTGGCCGACACGCCGGAAGGCCCGATCCGCGTGCGCAGCCAGTTGGTGATCGGCACCGACGGCCGCAACTCGGTGGTGCGTGAGCAGGCGGCGCTCAGCAGCCGATCCTTCGGTGCCCCGCGCGACGTCTTGTGGATGAAGCTCAGCAAGCAGCCGGGCGATCCGGCCTGGTCAATGGGCCACACCGGGCCAAAGCAGAACTTCATCATGATCGATCGCGGTGACTACTGGCAGTGCGGCTACTCGATCGACAAAGGCAGCTTCGACGCGATCCGCCGCAACGGGCTGGAGAAATTTTTGCTGCACCTCGCCGAGGTGGCGCCATTCCAGGACGATCGCCTGCAGGAGATCGTCGAGTGGGATCAGCTGAAACTGCTGAGCATCCGCATCGATCGTCTGGATCGCTGGGCCAAACCGGGCGTGCTGTGCATCGGCGACGCCGCGCACGCCATGTCACCGATCGGTGGCGTGGGCGTCAATCTGGCGATTCAGGACGCGGTAGCCGCCGCCAACGCCCTGATACCGCCGCTGCGCCAACATCGGCTGCAGCTGAAACATTTGCTGAGCGTGCAGCGCCGGCGTGAGTTCCCCACCCGGGCGATCCAGTTTTTGCAGATCAAAATGAGCCAGCGCAAGCCGGGTCAGCGTCGCGCCGCCGGCGGTTCGCGCCTGATCGCTCGCGTCGGCAACAGCCGTTGGCTGCCGCGCCTGTTCGGTCGCATCATCGGCCTGGGCTTTCGCCGCGAAACGCCGCGACATCTTGAAAATTAAGCCGCTATACTCATCGGTTCTCGCTTCGATGAGGTTCACTCATGTTCACCGTCCGTCAGGCATTGGTAGAAGATTTAACCCAGGTGCGCGATATCGGCATCAGCACCTATCGTTCGCACTTCGGTGAGCTGTGGCACTACCCGCACGAGCTGGAGGCCTTTCTGGCCGAGGATTTTTCCGTCTCCGCGCTGGAACGGACGCTGCGCGATCCCGACGTGTGCTGGCTGTTGGCCTATGAGAATGATGCCCTCGTCGGCTATGCGCGGGTGAACTTCGACAGCCTGCTGGCACCAACCGAACAAATCGGCGCAGAGCTGCAGAAAATCTATTTCCTGCCGGGCCACGCCGGCAACGGCTATGGCCAGCGCCTGTTCGAACAGGTGCAGCGGCGGGCCATCGAGCGCCGGCAAAAAACGCTGTGGCTGGAGGTGCTGCAACGCAACACCGGCGCCCAACGTTTTTATCAGCGTCAGGGATTGAGCATTTGTGGCGAGACCTGCTACACCAGCGCCCAAGGCTCGATAGGCATCTGGTATATGAGCAAGGCGCTGTAACCGCGCCCCGCTCCGCCGCCGTTTAGCGCGGCTCCCGCTGCAGCATCAGGAACAGCAAGGCAAACGCATTGGGCGCCAGGTAGATCAGCGCCCCCAGTTGCACCGCCAGCGGGTTCTCTTTGGCCTGCCAGGCCATAAACCAGTCGCCGGCGACCACCATAAAGCCGACGCCCCACACCGCGATCGCGCAAAGCGCCCCCAGCATCGCCCAGGCTTTACCCTTGGCGAAAGCGGCGTAAGGGTCTTTCAATCGCCCGACCATCAGCACCACGCCGGCCGTCGCCAGCAACCCGGCCAGCGTTTCCAGCGCGGTGATGGCCGCCAACCCCAACATGCAGGCCCAGTCGGCGGTGACGGCGCGCCACATCAGCCCCGGCGTCTGATAGGTATCTTGCATGGCGAGCAGCGGCCCCACCGCATTGCGCGCGGTGCCGGCGAAGTCCGCCGTATTGTTCAACAGGCTGAACAGCCCCCACAGGGCCGGAAACAGGGACAGGACGATGCAAGCGAGGCGTGACACAGTGATTTCGTTCATGATGATGTTAGCTATCCATGGCAAGGGATTAATAAAAAACGCCTTTTAGATTAGTCCATAACATCCGCAAGGAGAAACAGCTGCACGACTTTCAGACATGCGGCTCCCTTTACCTCGTTCAAATCGCCACCAGCCCACGTACGCCGTCCTGTTCCATATTGCTGCCGGCGCCGCGCTGCACGATGCTGCCGCGCGACATCACCAGATAGCTGTCCGCCAGATCGGCGGCAAAGTCATAGAACTGTTCCACCAGCAGGATCGCCATATCGCCGCGCGCCGCCAGCTGCTTGATCACCGCGCCGATCTCCTTGATCACCGACGGTTGGATCCCTTCCGTCGGCTCGTCGAGGATCAACAGCTGCGGCCGGCAGGCCAGCGCCCGGCCGATCGCCAGCTGCTGTTGCTGCCCGCCGGAGAGATCGCCGCCGCGCCGATCCTTCATCTGCCTCAGTACCGGAAACAGGTCATAGATCGGATCCGGCACCGTGCGCGCGGCGCCGCCGGAGAAGCGCGCCAGCCCCATCAGCAGATTTTCTTCCACCGTCAGACGCGGGAAGATTTCCCGCCCCTGCGGCACATAGGCGATGCCCGCCTGCACCCGCTGGTGCGGCTTTTTACCGGTGATGGTTTCGCCCTGCCAACGGACGCTGCCGCTGCGCGCCGGGATCAGCCCCATCAGGCATTTCAGCAGCGTGGTCTTGCCCACGCCGTTGCGCCCCAGCAGGCAGGTCACTTCGCCGATGCGCGCCTCAAACGACAGGCCGCGCAGAATGTGGCTGCCGCCGTAACACTGATTCAATTCCTCTACCTGCAGCATGATTACGCCTCCTCAGCGCCCCAGATATACCTCAATCACCCGTTCATCGGCCTGCACCTGCGCCAGCGATCCTTCCGCCAGCACCTGTCCCTGATGCAGCACCGTCACGCGATCGGCGATGGTCTCCACAAACCCCATGTCGTGCTCCACCACCATCAGCGAATGCTTGCCCGCCAGCTCGCGGAACAGTTCGGCGGTGTAGTCGGTTTCGGCGTCGGTCATGCCGGCCGCCGGTTCGTCGAGCAGCAGCAGGTGCGGCTCCTGTACCAGCAGCATGCCGATCTCGAGAAACTGTTTCTGCCCGTGGGACAGCAACCCGGCGGGCCGGTGGCGCTCATGCCCCAGCCGCAGGGTTTTCAGCATCTCGTCGATGCGGTCGCGCTGCTCGCTGCTCAGGCGGGCGCGCAGGCAGGCCCACACCGACTTACGGGTTTTCTGCGCGATCTCCAGGTTTTCGAACACCGTCAGCGCCTCGAACACCGTCGGCTTTTGAAACTTGCGGCCAATGCCGGCGTGGGCGATCTGCATCGGTGCCAGCCGGGTCAGATCGACGGTCTGGTCGTAAAACACCCTGCCGCTGTCCGGCCGGGTCTTGCCGGTGATCACATCCATCAGCGTAGTCTTGCCGGCCCCGTTGGGGCCGATCACGCAGCGCAGTTCGCCGACGCCAATGCGCAGCGACAGATCGGTCAGCGCGCGAAAACCGTCGAAGCTGACGTTGATGTTGTCGAGCTGCAGCACCGGATCGGTTTGCTGCCGATATTTATCCGCCGGTAGCGGATGGGTAAATAGCTCGTCGGTCACTTGCATCGCCTTCATGAGCTTTTCCTCCGCCGCAGCAGGCCGATCACCCCTTTGGGCAGAAACAGCGTAACGACGATAAACATCAGGCCGAGGAACAGCTGCCAGTATTCGGGAATGGCCATGGTGAACCAGCTCTTGGCGCCGTTGACGATGCCGGCGCCGAGCAGCGGCCCCACCAGCGTGCCGCGCCCGCCAAGCGCCACCCAGATGGCGGCCTCGATCGAGTTGGTCGGCGACATTTCACCAGGGTTGATGATGCCGACCTGCGGCACATAGAGCGCGCCGGCCAGCCCGCACAGCACCGCCGACAGCGTCCAGACGAACAGCTTGAAGCCCTTCGGATCGTAGCCGCAGAAAGTCAGGCGGTTTTCCGCATCGCGCACCGCAGTCAGCACCCGGCCGAACTTGCTGCGCGCCAGCGCAAAGCCGATGGCCAGGCTGGCGACCAGCAGCAGCACCGTCGCCAGAAACAGCGCCACCCGCGTGCCGGCGGCGGTGATGGGAAAGCCGAGCAGCGTGGTGAAACCGGTAAAGCCGTTATTGCCGCCGAAACCGGTCTCATTGCGAAAGAACAGCAGCATGCCGGCATAGGTCAGCGCCTGGGTCATGATCGAGAAATACACCCCTTTGATTTTCGAGCGGAAGGCGAAGTAGCCGAACAGAAAGGCCAGCAGGCCCGG
This sequence comes from Serratia sp. BFP-2025, assembly GCF_050880365.1. Lineage (NCBI taxonomy): Bacteria > Pseudomonadati > Pseudomonadota > Gammaproteobacteria > Enterobacterales > Yersiniaceae > Serratia > Serratia sp. BFP-2025. The sequence goes on from NZ_JBPAFV010000001.1 coordinate 2,690,698, forward strand.
CACCAGCACGATCAGACACAGCGCCCAGGCGAAATGCTGGGTGCCGCTCCAGAACCACGGCAGCTCAGTCCAGGAGAGGAACGCCATAAACGCCGGCAGCCCGTCGCCCGCCGCCTGCCGCATCAGGTACATGCCCATGGCGTAGCCGCCGAGCGCGAAGAACAGCCCGTGGCCGAGCGACAACAGCCCGGCATAGCCCCACACCAGATCGAGCGCCACCGCCACCACCGCGTAGCACAGGATCTTGCCCGTCAGCGTCAGGGTATAGGTGGACACTGCCAGCGGATGATCCGCCGGCAACAGCGTCATGAACGGCATGACCAGCAGCGCCAGCAACGCCAGCACGCCGATGCTCAACGCCAGCCGAGGCGCTTTCTGCACGCCGGTTACGGTCAATGGTTGGCTCATCAGTCAATCACCCTGCCCTTAAGGGCGAATAGCCCCTGCGGACGCTTTTGAATAAACAGAACGATCAGCACCAGGATCAGGATCTTGCCCAGCACGGCGCCGATCTGCGGCTCGAGGATCTTGTTGACGATGCCGAGGCCAAAGGCCGCCGCTACCGTCCCCGCCAGCTGGCCGACGCCGCCGAGCACCACCACCAGGAACGAATCGATGATGTAGCCTTGCCCCAGCTCCGGCCCGACGTTGCCCAGCTGCGACAGCGCCACCCCGCCGAGCCCGGCGATGCCGGATCCCAACCCGAAAGCCAGCATGTCCACCCGCCCGGTGGGCACACCGCAGCAGGCGGCCATCGCGCGGTTTTGCGTCACCGCGCGCACGTTCATGCCGAGGCGGGTCTTGTTCAAGAGCAGCCAGGTCAACGCCAGCACCAAGAGCACGAACGCGATCACCGCGATGCGGTTCCACGGCAGCACCAGGTTCGGCAACAGCTGCACGCCGCCCGACAGCCACGCCGGGTTGGCGACCTCGACGTTCTGCGCGCCGAACAGCACCCGCACCAGCTGGATCAGCACCAGGCTGATGCCCCAGGTAGCCAGCAGGGTTTCCAGCGGCCGGCCGTACAGGTGGCGGATCACCGTGCGCTCCAGCAGCATGCCGATCCCGGCGGTGATGGCGAACGCCACCGGCAGCGCCGCCAGCGGATAAAGCGCCAGCCACTGCGGCACCCACTGCTGAAACAGCCCCTGCACCAGGTAAGCGGAATAGGCGCCGAGCATCAGCATTTCGCCGTGCGCCATATTGATGACGCCGAGCAGGCCGTAGGTGATCGCCAGGCCGAGCGCCGCCAGCAGCAGGATCGAACCGAGCGACAGGCCGCTGAACGCCTGGCCGAGCAGATCGCCGATCATCAGACGGTGCTGCACGCGCTGCAGGCTGCGTTGCGCCTCGGCGCGCACCGCGGCGTCCGGTTCGTGGGCAGCATCGGTCAACGCTTGCAGCCGCGCGCGGGTTTCCGGCTCGCCCGATTCGCCCAGCAGCCGCACCGCATTGAAACGCACCTGCGGGCTGGCGTCGGTCAATTGCAGGTTGGCCAGCGCAATGCTCAGCGCGTCGTGCACCTGCGGGTCTTTCTCCTGCGCCAGCCGCCGGGTCAACAGCGGCAACTGCTCGCCCTGCGCCTCACGCTGCAGCGCGGTCGCCGCCTGCAGCCGCACCGCCGCATCCGCGCTGACCAATCGCTGCGCCGACAACGCGTTGGCGATCAGAATGCGCAGCCGGTTGTTCAGCCATACCTTCTTCGGTTCGCCAACCGGAGCCGCCGCACCTTCGAGCGGCAGATAGCGGTCGCCCTGGCGGATAAAGGCGCGCTTCGCCCCGTCGATCGCCACGGTTTCCTGCTGCAGCCCCTGCAGCAACGGCAGGCGCGCGGCGTCCGGCTCGGCCGCCCACGCCTGCAGCAGTTTGGCCTGCTGTGCACGGTTGGCCGCCGCGAACTCATCGGCCGGCCCGGCCTGCGCCAGCAGGGGCCAGGCGCACAGCAGCCACAGCCCGGCGCGCAGAGAGGATAAAAACGGAGATTGCATCAGCTGCCTCTTCTGTTGGGCCGGCGGGCGTTGGGCCGCGCCGGCGCTGAGTGACGTTACTTGCCGCCTTTCACCGGGTAATCCGGTTTTTTGTCGTTGCCGGCGATATACGGGCTCCACGGCTGCGCGCGCACCGGTGCCTCGGTCTGCCACACCACGTTGAACTGGCCGTTGCCCTCGATCTCGCCGATCATCACCGGCTTGTGCAGGTGATGGTTGGTTTTGTCCATGGTCAGCGTGAATCCCGACGGCGCGGCGAAGGTTTGCCCAGCCATCGCCGCGCGCACCTTATCGACGTCGGTGGTGCCGGCCTTTTGCACCGCCTGCGCCCACATATGCAGGCCGACGTAAGTGGCCTCCATCGGGTCGTTGGTCACCGCAGTGGCGTAATTCGGCAGGTTGTGCGCCTTGGCGTAGGCTTTCCACTGGCTGACAAACTGTTTATTGGTCGGGTTATCCAGCGATTCGAAGTAGTTCCAGGCCGCCAGGTTGCCCACCAGCGGTTTGGTGTCGATACCACGAAGCTCTTCCTCGCCGACCGAGAAGGCGATCACCGGCACGTCGGTGGCCTTGACGCCCTGGTTGGCCAGCTCTTTGTAGAACGGCACGTTGGAATCGCCGTTGATGGTGGAGATCACCGCGGTGTTGCCGCCGGCGGCGAATTTCTTGATGTTGGCGACGATGGTCTGATAATCGCTGTAGCCGAACGGCGTGTAGACCTCTTCGATATCCTTGTCCTGCACCCCCTTGCTGTGCAGGAAAGCGCGCAGGATCTTGTTGGTGGTGCGCGGATAGACGTAATCAGTGCCCAACAGGAAGAAGCGTTTGGCGCCGCCGCCGTCCTCGCTCAGCAGGTATTCCACCGCCGGGATCGCCTGCTGATTCGGCGCCGCGCCGGTGTAGAACACGTTCGGCGACATCTCTTCACCTTCGTACTGCACCGGGTAGAACAGCAGCCCATTCAGCTCCTCAAACACCGGCAGCACCGACTTGCGCGACACCGAAGTCCAGCAGCCGAACACCGCCGCCACCTTGTCCTGGCTCAGCAGCTGGCGCGCCTTTTCGGCGAACAGCGGCCAGTTGGAAGCCGGATCCACCACCACCGGCTCCAGCTTTTTGCCGAGCACCCCGCCTTTGGCGTTGATCTCGTCGATGGTCATCAGCGCCACATCCTTCAGCGGCGTCTCGGATATCGCCATGGTGCCGGAGAGCGAACTCAGAATGCCGACCTTGATGGTGTCGGCGGCCTGTGCGCTCCAGGCCAGGCCAAGGCCGATCGCGGCGGCGGACAGCGCAAAAGCTTTGATAAAACGACGACGTTGCATAGTTCAAACTCCTGATGTGTGTGAAATCAAAATCGTTACGCCGAGCGCGCAGGCTGCTGAGCCCGCGCCTGGTGCAACATGTGCAGCGTTATTTTTCGTACCTCTGCCTTGCTGACGGCGATATGCTCGCCGAGCAGCGTTTGCGCCTCCCCGCTTCGCCGCTGCAGGATCGCCTGCAAAATGGCGGCGTGTTCGCGGTAGGTGGCGTCCACCCGCGCCTGCTGGGTGAAATCCAGCCGGCGAATGATGCGGATCTTTTCGGTCAGTTCGCGGTGAATGCGCGCCATTTCGCCGTTGCCCGCCGCGGCCACCAACGCCTGATGAAACTGCTCATCGTGCTGCGACACCGCCTTGCCGTCCGCCAGTCGCGGCGCTTCGGCCCAAAAATGGCTCAGCGCCGCCAGCGCGCCCTGCGTTTCCCCGGCCGGGCGTTCGCACAGCCGTTTCACCGCCTCTTGTTCCAGCACGATGCGCAGATCGTACAGCTCTTCGAAGTAGGCGAAGTCGAACGGCCGCACCTGCCAGCCGCTGCGAAACAGCACCTCGACATAGCCTTCACGCTCCAGCCGAAACAGCGCCTGGCGCACCGGCGTGCGGCTGGCCGCCATGCGCTGCGCCACCTCGCTTTCGCTGAAGCGATCGCCCGGCAGCAGACGAAACTCGAAGATGTCGGCCTTGAGCTGCAGATAAATGCGCTCCGCCAGCCCCTCCGGGCGCGCCTTGTGCTCTCCGTTGGTGATTTGCATCATCGATCCTCCGTTCAAACCGCCTTTTCCAGCCACAGCAGGGCGTCGCCCGGCCCGACCGGCCGCCCCTGCCGGCAGCTGATGCGCTTAACGATCCCGGCGCGCGGCGCAGTGACCGCCAGCTCCATCTTCATCGCCTCGACCACGATCAGCGGCTGCCCGGCCGCCACCGCCTGCCCCGGCTCCACCAGGATCTTCCACACGCTGCCGTTCAGATCGGCGCTGACCAGATCGCCGTCGATGGCGTCTTCTTCCACCGGCGGCAACAGCTGCGCCTCGGCCTCGTCGTCATCGCTGCGCCAGCGCGCCACTTCGGCGCTGAACGCCTGTTGCTGACGATGCTGGAAATCGGCGATCGCCCCGGCGTTGTCGGCCAGGAAATGGGTGTATGCGGCGAAGTCGAACTCGCTCTCTTCGATGCGCACCTGCATGCGCCCTTCGCGGAACGCTTCGCGCTGCTCGTCCAACTCTCGCTCGCTGACCGGGTAGAAGCGCACCTGATCGAAGAAGCGCAGCAGCCAGGGTTCACCGGCGGTGAACTGCGAGTTTTTGAGGAATTTGTTCCAGATCGGCAGCGTGCGCCCGACCAGCTGGTAACCGCCCGGCGAATCCATGCCGTAGATGCACATGTACATGCCGCCGATACCGACCGTCCCTTCGGCGGTGTGGGTGCGCGCCGGGTTGTATTTGGAACTCAGCAGGCGATGGCGCGGATCGAGCGGCACCGCGCATGGCGCACCGAGGTACACATCCCCCAGCCCGAGGATCAGGTAGCTGGCGTCGAACAGAATGTCGCGCACCTGCTCGCGTCGGCTCAGGCCGTTGATGCGCTGAATGAAATCGACGTTGTTCGGCAGCCAGGGCGCCGAGGCGCGCACCGTCTGCTGATAGCGATCCACCGCCCCCAGCGTGGCCGAATCCTCGAACGCCATCGGCAGCCAGACGGTGCGCGTCGGCACCTTCAGCCGGCTGACGTCCCCCAGCGCCCGTTCGCGCGCCAGCAGGCGCTGCAACAGGTCGGCCTGGCTTATCTGCCGGCTGTCGTAGCGGATCTGCAGCGAACGCACGCCCGGCGCCAGCTCCGCCACGCCCGGGATCGCCTCCTGGCGCAGCGACTGCATCAGCAGATGAATGCGCAGGCGCAGCGCCAGATCGAGCACGTTGTCGCCGTACTCCATCAGGATGTAGCCGTCCCCCGCCTGACGATACGCCACCGCCGGGCGCCCCTCCGCCGCCGGCAGCGCCGCCAGCACCGCGGCGGAAACGGTATCCGCCGGGGCCAGATCCGGCGGTGGCAGGGTGATGGCCTTCACCGCCGCCAGCGCTTCGATGCTGCCAAGCTGCGCCTGCTCCAGCGACTGCGCCTGCCGGAAGCCGATCGGATGGAAACGGATGCGGTCGCCCGGCTTCACCTGCCCCACTTTCCACAGTTCGGCCTTGGCGATGGTCACCGGGCAAACGAAGCCACCGAGGCTGGGCCCGTCGCGGGTCAGGATCACCGGGAAGTCGCCGGTGAAGTTGATCGCGCCGATGGCGTACTCGCAGTCGTGCACGTTGGAAGGATGCAAACCGGCTTCGCCGCCGTCCTCCCGCGCCCACTCGGGCTTCGGCCCCGCCAGACGCACGCCGAGGCGGTTGGAGTTGTAATGCACCTGCCAGTCGGTGGCGAAGAAGGCCTCTATCGATTCGGTGGTGAAAAAGTCCGGCGCGCCGTGCGGCCCATACAGCACGCCGATGTGCCATTGATCGCCGTAGTGCGGGATCAGGCTGTTGTCCATCGCCTGCGGCGCGGCGATCGGTGCCGGGGTGGTGCTGGCCGCCAGCGCCGGTTGAGCGATCGCCAGCATGTCCGCCACGCGCAAGGTGCGCCCGGCGTGGCCGCCGAACTGCCCGAGCGCGAAGGTAGAGCGGCTGCCGAGATATACCGGCACGTCGAAGCCGTTACGCACTGCCAGATAGGTGCGGCAGCCGTGCGTAGCGCGCCCCAGAGTCAGCACCTGCCCGGCCCGCACCGTAATCGGCCGCCAGTAAGCGACCGCTTCGCCGTCGAGATCGGCCGGGCAGCTGGCGCCCGTCAGCGCGATGGTGGCGTCGCAGTGAAAACGCAGCGTCGGCCCCTGCAGGGTAAATTCCAGCCCGGCGGCCGCCGGATGGTTGCCGACGATGCGATTGGCCAGCCGAAACGCGAAGTCGTCCATCGGGCCGGACGGCGGCACGCCGATATCCCAATAGCCGAGGCGGCCGGGATAGTCCTGCACGCTGCTGTAGGTGCCGGGTTGCAGCACTTCGAGGCAGTGCGGCTGGAAACGCACATCGTCCAGCAGGCGCGTCCAGACGTCGCCGCGCTGAAATTGCGGCGTGGCGATTACCTGCCGCAGATAGTCGAGGTTGGTGGCGATGCCGTGCAGACGGGTCGCCGCCAGCGCCACGCGCAGTTTTTCCAGCGCCTGCGCCCGATCGGCGCCATGGACGATCAGCTTGGCGATCATCGGGTCGTAAAACGCAGAGACTTCGCTGCCGGTCGCCACCCAGCCGTCGAGGCGCACGTCGGTCGGGAAATGCACCTCGGTCAACACGCCGGGGCTGGGCTGGAAGTTTTTCAGCGGATCTTCGGCATAGAGGCGCACCTCGATCGCCGCGCCCTGCGGCGCGCGGTGCAATGCCGCCCAATCCAGCGCGTCGCCCGCCGCCACCTGCAACATGCATTCGATCAGATCCAGACCGGTGACCATCTCGGTAACCGGGTGCTCTACCTGTAAGCGGGTGTTCACTTCCAGGAAATAAAACTCGTCGCGTGCGGCGTCGTAAATGAATTCCACCGTGCCGGCGCTGCGGTAATTCACCGACTCGCCCAGCGCCACCGCCGCCCGATGCAGCGCCTGGCGGGTCGCCGCCGGCAGGTGCGGCGCCGGGGTTTCTTCCACCACCTTTTGGTTGCGGCGCTGCAGCGAGCAGTCGCGCTCGCCGAGCGCCACCACCCGCCCCTGGCCGTCGCCGAAAATCTGCACCTCGACGTGGCGTGCCCGATCGACGAAGCGTTCGATAAAGGCGCCGGCGTCGCGGAAGAACTGCTCCCCCAGCCGTTTGACGCTGTCGTACGCGTCGCGCAGCGCCGCCTCGTCGTCACAGCGCGTCAGGCCGATGCCGCCACCGCCGGCGGTGCTTTTCAGCATCACCGGGTAGCCGATGCCCGCAGCGGCGGCGACCGCCTGCTCAACGCTCTCCAGCAAGCCGGTGCCCGGCGTCATCGGCACCCCGGCCAACGCCGCCAGCTCGCGCGCCCGGTGCTTGAGGCCGAACTCGCGGATCTGCGCCGCCGTCGGGCCGATAAAGGCGATGCCCGCCGCCTCGCAGGCTTCGGCAAACTCGGCGCTCTCGGACAAAAAGCCGTAGCCGGGGTAGATCGCCTGCGCGCCGGTGGCGGCGGCCGCCGCAAGGATCTTGTCGATGCGCAGGTAGCTGTCGGCGGCCTTGTCGCCGCCGAGCGCCACCGCCCTGTCGGCTTCGGTGACATGCGGCGCATTGCGGTCGGCGTCTGAATAGACCGCCACGCTGGTTATGCCCAGGCGTTTCAGGGTGCGAATGGCGCGGCAGGCGATTTCGCCGCGGTTAGCGATCAGTACGGTAGTAAACATGTTCATGCCCCCTTAACGCTGGCGAGATAGTTACGCCAGCCGCCAAACTCAGTGATATCCGTGGCGCCTTCCAACGCCCAGGCTTCGCAGATAAACCCCTTCACCCGCCGGCCGTCCGCCAGCAGCAGCGTGCCGATGCCCAATGGCGCCGGGATTTCCGCTACAAACTCGCCGAAACGGGCCAGCGGGATGTCCCACAGCTCAAGGTGGATCGCCGCCCCCTGTGCCGTGCGCGCCAGCCCCGGCTTTGGCGGCTCGGTATCGGCCAGCGCGTAGAGGCGGTAACAGGGAGCGGTAACGGTTTGCTCTACCCGCACCGCGTCGCGCTGCGTCAGCTGGATGTTGAGCGGCATGCCGCTGAGGTGAGCGCCTACTACCGCCAGACGCACGTGCCCTGTGGACGGCGCCGGCGCAGGCTGCGTCGGCAATACCCGGCCGATAGCCCCGAGCGGCAAGGCGCTTTGCCGTTGCCAACGCAGGCCAAACGCTGCCAGCGCCCGGTCATGCCAGGCGGGCGCAATCAGGGTGATGCCCGCCGGCAGCCCGTCTTCGCGCAGCGGCCCCGGCAACGCCAGCGCGCTCAGATCGGCCAGGTTGGTGAAATTGGTGTAAGTGCCGAATTGCGAGTTGAACAGCACCGGCTCTTGCGCCATCTCCGCCAGGGTGCGGATAGTGGGCGCGGTCGGCACCACCAGCGCGTCGAACGGCGCCAGCCGCTGGGCGATTTGCCGCGCCAATTCGGCGCGCAGGTATTCCGCCTTGTAGGCGTCGCAGGCGCTGTAGCTCAGGCCGTTGCCGACGATGCCGCGCACCACCGGATCGATGGCCTGCGGGTTCGCTTCCAGCACCTGCTCAATGGCCACAGTGCGCTCCGCTACCCAGGGGCCGTAATACAGCTGTTCCGCCAGGGTGCGAAACGGCGCGAAATCGAGGGGCTCCAGCGTGGCGCCGCCCGCCTGCAGCTGCGCCAGCGCACGATGAAACGCCCGCTCGGCCTGCACGTCGCCGAAAAACTCCAGCTGGGCGGGAACGGCGAAACGCGGCGCGGCGGGAATATCCGCCGGCGCGGTATGCGGATCGGCGCGGGAATAAGGATCTGCCGCGTCAAAGCCGCTCGCCAGCTCCGCCACCTGCGCCGCATCGGCCACCGTCAGCGCGAAGATCGAAACGGTGTCGTTCAACCGGCAGGCCGGCACTACGCCGCGGTTGGACAACCGCCCCTTGGTCGGCTTCAGCCCGACGATGTTGTTGAACCCGGCGGGTACGCGCCCCGAACCGGCGGTATCGGTGCCCAGCGCGAACGGCACCAGGCCGCGCGCCACCACCGAAGCGGAGCCGGAGCTGGAACCGCCGCTGACGTAGCGGCTGTCGAAGCTGTTGACCACCGCGCCATAAGGTGAGCGGGTGCCCACCAACCCGGTAGCAAACTGGTCGAGGTTGGTTTTACCGAGGGCGATCGCCCCGGCGGCGCGCAGCCTGGCGACCACGGTGGCGTCCGCCGCGGCCTGATAGGTGAACGACGGGCAAGCGGCGCTGGTCGGCCAGCCGCCGACGTCGATATTGTCTTTGATGGCAAAGGGTACGCCGAACAGCGGCAAGCAACTGAGATCGCCGGCGACCGCCTCTAGCCTCTGCGCCAGCTGCCGATACTGCTGCTCGCGCTGCGCCGGCGTGGCAAGATACAGCCAGGCGTTATCGTCCGGCTTCAGGCCGGCGATCAGCCTTTCGATCGTCGCACTGACGCAGGCGAGGCGCTCGCCCGCCGGACGGGTTTGATAATGGTGCTGCCATTCACTGAGGGTAAAACCGCACGCTTCAACAGGTTCGCTCATCGGCTGAATTCCATCTGGTACACAAGATGGGATTCAACAGAGCAACCAGCGTGCCAGTTTTTAATCTCATGATTTCAATAAATTATAATTAAAACTTATGACAGCCCCGGCGAACGGGCTGCACCAGCGGCGCGCAACGGGAGAACAAAAAGAGTGCAATAAGGCAATGTGCAGAGGAAAACCGGGGCGGCGAAACTCACCGCCCCGGAAGGACTATGTGGAATCAGTCGTTGATGCGTTTCAAACCGACCGGCGTAATGCAGTAGGTCTGTTGCTTGCCCTTCTCCGCCAGCCGCACGTGCTGCATCTCGTTGACGATCGCCAGACGGTTGTCCGGCTCTTCATGCCGCAGATGGATCACCTCGCCGCCATAGCCCGACAGCGGCAGCACCCAGGTTTTGGCCGGTTGATTCTGGCTGCCGATGATGTCGTAGCTGAGCAAGGTACTACCGTCCGCATCCGTCACGCTGAGGAAGGCGTAGCTGTCGGCAAAGTAGTGGTGAGCAATCCCCGCCGCCAACGTTACGGTCACGGTTTTCTTCACCAGATCGACGGCACAGGTCAGAAACTGGCGATCGCCGATCCCTTTGGCAGCCACGGTAAACGCATTGCCGACGTTGGCGCCCGGCGGCGTATTGTCGGCAGGCAGGCAATCCCGATAGGTCGCCAACAGTGACTCGCGCTGCGGCTCGGCGAAGGCGCCGATCGCCAGATAAATATCGTCCTTGAACGACGACGGCGCATAATAGGCCGGCAACAGGCGGCGCAAACGCTGCGCAGCCTGTTCCAGACGCGTCAGCAGCGCTTGTTCAGGATCGCCGGACAGCGCCGGGTTTTTCAGCCCGCTTTTTTCGATACGCAGCACGTTGGTTTTGTTTTTGTTATCGATAACTCCGGTCGCCGCCGGATTCAGGCGCACCCGGCTCGGCTCCACATGGTAAATTTCGATATCATCACCCTCGGCAAACGGCAGCTCGTCATGACTTAAGGTAGCCTGAGTGCCCTGAATCTCCTTGCTGAAGCGCACCGCGCCCTGTCGATCGCGCAGCGTCATCCGGGCATAGGTTTCACCCGGGAAGTAGGAGTGCGGCGTGGTGCTGGTCACGTCAACCACCACCGCCCCTTTGGCGCGATCGACGACCACGGTGGCGAAGACCGCATCGCCCAGGCCCAACAGATTGATCTCCTGTGAAACGATCGGCGAAGCAGCTTTACGCACGAAGCGAAGCGTCACCGCGTTTTTCCCCTGCTTCACCGTCAGGTAACCCGCCGTTGGCCGGTATTTGCGATCTTTGCCGGTCGGCAATCGCAGGGTGTACACGCCGATCGGCAACGCAGCCAGGGTCAGGGTCGGCGCGTCGATACGGACCTTGTGGGCATAGCGCGCCCCTTCCATCAGGATCAAATCCTCACCGTAGATCTGCGCAAAATCATCGATATCCAGACTCAGGGTGACATCGCCTTTCAGGCCGCTCGCCTTGAGCTGATAAGAATCGACCAGGCGCAGGGAGGAATCCAGCTTCAGCTGCGCCTGCACCGCCGGCAAACTCTGCGCATCCACCAGTTGATACAGCGGATATACCGCCTTGGCGTGGCTGAACGCGTTGAGATCGCGCTGCGTTTGCGTGATCACGCCGCCGGTCAACTCGACGAACGGCGTCACGTCGATCTGCTCGCCAGCCGCGGCGAAGCTTGCCGACAGCAGATCCAGCAAGGCATGTTCTGACGGCACGAAGCCCGGCGTATTGCAGCTTTGGCGATACTGCTGATTAAAGTGCGTGAAGGCGTTCTTGCCAGCCTTGTCGACCATCAGCATCGCGAAGAACAGCTTGGAGCGCAGGTCCCACTGGTTGAGCGGCGTGCCTTGAGCGATCAGATCGACGATTTTCTTCTCGACGCCGGCCGCGTTGCCGTAGTTATACAGCCACCCCTCCCGGTACTTGCGTTCCCCCAGCATCACGTCCTGATAGCAAGCGGCATAAATATTGTTCCACATCTCACCGGTGGAGAAATATTTATCGCCCATAAAGTGCCCCTGATAGCCGTGCGCGATCTCATGCAGGCTGCCCCAGTTGCTGTCTTGCGGCGTCAGCCAGAAGCTGCTGACCGAATCGCTGGTTTCCGCCGTCCAACGGCCGCCGTAATACGCGGCACCGGCGCCGTGTTTATCGGCCTTCATAAAATAGCGGTTGTGAATATTGCGATCGGATTCGTGTTCAGCCTCGAACGAGACGCCGGTCAGCGCATTGTAGAAAGTGAAAATGCGGTCGTAGTAGGCGATCAGCCCGTCGATGTTTTTCGCTTCGCCCAGCGACTTCAGCGCCGGTTTACTGATTTTCGGCACCAGCAACACGGCGTATTCCGCATCGATCAGGGCAAACTCGGCGTCCCGATCGTCCCAACGGGCAAAGAATGCGGCTTCGTTTTCGCCACGGCGATAAACCGGCAGCGCTTTCGCCGTGTCCGGATAGTCGAACTCCAGTACCGGTTCGCCCTGCCCGTACGGCGTATCGATAAAGGGTACCGAGACGGCATTGACCTGGGCCTCGACCCAGCTCGCGCCGACGCTGAATTCAGCCTCCGTTTTGCTGTCGTCATTCAGCAAGCGCAGCGTGAGCTTGCCGGTAAACGCCGCGTTGGTCTGCCGCACGCGCAGCACCTGCCCGGCGGCGAGAATGATGCCCAGGTGCTGGCGATCGTGGTCGATGCCCTTGCTCATGCCTGCCGCATCCAGCCAGACAGGCCGGGTCAATGTGTAGAGTGATTGGGTTTTCGTGATGGTTGGCATCCTGCTTTCCTCATGGTTGGGGGATTGAATTGACCATGAAAAAGTAACCGGATAGGCGGCGCGCCCTCCATCGATGACGGATGGCTGAGGGCCTGTACAACAACGGCAGGCGGGAGAGAGATAATAAAAAAGGCGCAACCTTGCGATTGCGCCTGATGCTCGGTGAACGCTGCGCGTTACTCGCCGCGAACGCGCTGCGCCAGCCCTTTGAGGAAGTAGCGCAGCATCTGATCGCCGCATGGGCGGTAGTTCTTGGTGCCCTCTTTGCGGAACAGCGCGCTCAGTTCCGGCTTGGAGATGCGGAAATCCACCGCGGTGAAGATCTGGTGCATATCGGTGTCTTTCAGCTCGAACGCCACGCGCAGCTTTTTCAGCACCAGGTTATTGGTGATCGGCAGTTCAACCGCCGGCGCCGGGAACTTGTCGTCCTTGCCGCGTTTGAAGAACACCAGGCCGTTGAGGAAGTGCGCCATCACTTCGTCCGGGCACTTCTCGTAGCCCGGCTCGCCTTCTTTGATCACGTAAGCGTCCATCGCCGACACCGCCACCTCGAAATCGTCCAGTTTGATAATCTCGACCATTTTGGCGTTGTTAATGCTCAGCATATAGCGCACGCTGCGCAGCACGTCGTTGTTCATCATGGGATTGCATTGCCTTTACTTGTCTAACGGGGACGTGCGCACATTGCGAAACGAAATGACTGCCACACACCTTGAATGTGCGGCAGTATAGGGATCGGCAAGGGGTTTCTCAATCGATTTGGCTTTTTTGCTGATACAGCGGGATATCTTCGCCGATGATGTACTTGTTGCGCAGCAGCGAAGAGACCTTATCCATGATCATCACCACCACCACCAGGATCAGGGTGATGAACATCACCACGTCCCAGTTCCACAGCCGCATGTTCTCCGCATACACCAGGCCGATGCCGCCGGCGCCGACGAAGCCCAGCACCGCCGCAGAGCGGGTGTTGGATTCGATCTGGTACAGGCTGAGCGCCAGGAAGGTGGGGAACGATTGGGTGAAGATGCCGTAGCGGTGCTTCTGCAACCCGTTGGCGCCCACCGCCGTCAGGCCGCGGCTGGGGGACTTGTCCACCGCCTCGTGCCCTTCCGCGTACAGTTTGCCCAGCAGCCCGACGTCCTGCATCACGATAGCCAACACCCCGGCCAGCGGCCCCATGCCGACGGCGCGCACGAAGATCAGCCCCCAGATAGCCATGTCGATGCCGCGCAGCACGTCGAGCAAGCGGCGCACCAGCACCGAAATCGGCCGCAGCAGCGGCGTCGACATCACGTTGCGCGCGGCGAAGAACGACAGCGGCAGCGCGATCAGCGACGCGGTGATCGTCCCGGCGAACACGATGGCGATGGTGATGCCAATCTGCTGGAAGTAGTACATGAACGGCCAGTTGACGAAGTCATGCCAGACGAACATGCGCAGGAAATAACGCCCCAGCTGCTGGCAGCCGTTGATAAATTGCGGCCAGCTAATGCCGAAGACCAGGAAGAAGAACACGTAGTACAGCACGATCGCCAGCGCGATCAGGCCGACGGTGCGCAGATAACGCCCCTGCTGCGCGAAGATCGCCGGATGCTGCTGTTTTAGCTGGCGCAGCGTTTCCGCCGACGCCGGAGTGCCCGCTGTCATTTTGCCCCCTCCACCACGCGCTTGCGCAGTTCGCCCGACACATAGTCGAGCACGGAAACCACCACGATGATCAGCAGCAGCGTCATGCTGACCTGATCGTAGCGGTCGAGTTTAATGTTGGTCATCAGCTCCTGGCCGATGCCCCCCGCCCCCACCAGTCCCAAAATGGTCGACTGGCGGAAGTTGATCTCCAGCCGCATGAAGCTGTAGGAGAGAAACACCGGTTTCACCTGCGGCCACAGGCCGAAGCGCATGCGCTGCAGCGGCGTCGCGCCGCAGGCCGCCAGCCCGCGCACCGGCTTGTTGGAGGCGGTTTCGATCGATTCGTAGAACAGTTTGGTCAGGCTGCCGATGGTGTGCAGCGCCAGCGCCAGGAAGCCGGGAATGGCGCCGATGCCGAACGCCATCACGAACATCACCGCCCACGCCAGCTCCGGCATGGTGCGCAGAAACGCCACCAGCGTGCGGATCGCCAGCCGCACCGAGGCCGGAGTATAGGTGTTGCCGGCCGCCAGGAACGCCAGTACGGTCGCCACCAGCACCGAGAAAATGGTCGCCGCCAGTGCCAGTTGCAGGGTCTCCCAGATCAGCGGCAGCTGAATGTTCAGGCGGTAACCCCAATAGGCCAGCGAGCCTTCGGTGCGCCCGTCGGCGAACAGCAGGTGCCAGTGCAGCGTCGGAATGGTTTCGGCCAGGTAGTCGAAGAAGTGCGGAATAGACACCCAGACGGTGTGCAGGTTGAACTCGGCGAGGTTGCCGGCGCCCAGGTACAACACCACCAGCCCGAGCGACCACAACAGCGCTTCGCGCTTTTGCTTGCTGCGGATCCGTTGGTAATAGTGTGCGAAATCGGTATTCAAAACAGGTCTTCCATCTTTATGGAACAAGGGGTTCAGCACGCTGAACCCCTTCATTCGGACGGCCGAGGCAGCCGGGAATTAACGGTCGCCTTTGGTCAGCTCGCGCTTCATATCGATGATGTTCTGGTATTCCGCCAGGGTGGTGTCGCCGATGTGCTGCTTGCCGCCCATCGCTTTGATAAAGCACTGGTGATCGTCTTTATCCAGCTTCTTGATGGCGGTGACCACTTTGGCCTTGAAGTCGGCCGGCAGCGAGTTGCTCACCAGGATCGGGCCGTTCGGGATCAGCGGCGACTGCCAGATGATGCGGATCTGTTTCATCAGGTCCGGGTGATCCATGCGGATCATGCGGGTGAACGCGCCGCTGGTGTAGCCGGTGTTGTAATCGCCGATCATCGACGCCCAGGTTACCGCACCTTCGAACTGGCCGTTCAGCACGCCGAGGATGTCCTGCTCGTGGCCGCCGGAGAAGGTGACGCTGGAGAAGGTGTTGTTGTATTTGTTGTCGACCGTGCCGCCGAACAGCTTTTTAAACGCCTGGTTCGGGATCAGGAAGCCGGAGGTGGAGTCCGGATCGGCGAAGCCGATGGCCTTGCCCTTCAAGTCTTCCAGCTTCTGGTACGGGCTACCGGCCTTCACCACCACGACCGAGTGGTAGCCGCGCGACTGGTCGACGTCGTCGACCGCGATGCCGACGATGTCCACCGCTTTCGGATCCTTGATATAGACCGAAGCGAACGAGGACGGCGACATGCTCAGCACCAGATCAATCTTGCCGCCCAGCAGGCCCTGGATCACGCCGGAATAGTCGGACGAGTTGCGCAGCTTGGTATCGACGTTCAGCTCTTTATCCAGGAACTGCTTCACGCACTGGTTATCGCCGATCTGCTGGGTGGCGTTCTGGCCGCCGAGAATGCCCAGGTTCAGCTCTTTCGGCGCATCCGCTGCGGCAGCATTAAAGACCATCATCGCGCCGGCCATCAGGGTGGTCAGACTCAATACTTTTTTCATTAGGTGTGCCTTGTGTGTAAAGGGTAAAGGTCAAAAGTGCTTCAATGGATCTGATTGGCTTCTTCGCCATACAGCTGGTGCAGGATCCGTTCGTTCAGTTGCGAAGGATGCCCGTCAAACACGATCTTCCCGTGGGCGATGCCGATCACCCGCGAGCAATACTCTTTCACCAGTTCGACCGAGTGCAGGTTCACCATCACCGCGATGCCGTCTTCGCTGATTTTCTGCAGCGCGTCCATGATGCGGCGGGTGTTTTTCGGATCGAGCGACGCCACCGGCTCATCGGCCAGCAGGATTTGCGGGTTTTGCATCAGCGCACGGCAGATGGCGACGCGCTGCATCTGGCCGCCGGAGAGGTGCTCGGCGCGCTGCAGCGCATGCGGCAGCATGTTGAGCCACTGCAACAGCTCGATGGCGCGAGCGCGGTCGGCGTCATCGAACAGTTTGAAGAAGGATTTCAGGGTAGACGTGTGGCTCAGACGACCCAGCAGCACGTTGGTCATCACGTCCAGCCGCGGCACCAGGCAGAAGTCCTGGAAGATCATGCCGCAGCGCGCGCGCCACTGGCGCATCTGGCGGCCGGCAAGCTGGGCGATATCCTGCGCCACGCCATCGTCTTCGAAGTGCAGCATCTCGCCGCAGCTGGAAGGGATGGTGCCGTTCAGGGTGTGCAGCAGCGTGGACTTGCCCGCGCCGGAACGGCCGATCACCGCCACGAACTCGCCGGCGTGCAGATCGAAGTTGATGTCATCCAGCACGCGCTGCTGCGCTTTGTAGGCCTTGCCGAGTCCCTTTACCGATAACACTTTGCGGGATGCGGCGGCGTGCTGCCCTGGGAAGTCGTGCTGTGCCAATTTTAACAGTGCCTGAGCCATATGATTTCTCTGGTTTCAGTGGCTAATCATTATGGGCACCTATTAACGAATAAGTTTATGACAGTGGGATGATGGTTTTATGGCCGGGGCGTGACGCGTGACGCCCCGGCGTGCGCATCATTCCAGGCTAAAGAAGTCCAGCCCCAGCGCCGCCTTGACCTGCTGCAGCGTCTGCTGGCTGACCTGATGCGCGCGGCGGGTGCCGTGCTGCAGGATGCGCGTCAGCTCGCCTTTATCGGCGATGAATTCGGCGCGGCGGGTGCGGATGGGCTCGAGCAGGCTCTGCAGGCAATCCTCCAGCAGCCGTTTGATTTTCACGTCCCCCAACCCGCCGCGGCGGTAATGCGCCTTCAGATCCGCCACCAGCGTGGCGTCGTCGCAGAAGGCGTCCAGGTAGGTGAACACCATGTTGCCCTCCACCCGGCCGGGATCGCTGACGTTGAGATGACCGGGATCGGTGAACATGCTCATCACCGCCTTGTGCACCTCGTCGGCGCTGGCGCCAAGCTGGATGGCGTTGCCGCGCGATTTCGACATCTTGCCCTGCCCGTCCAGCCCCGGCAGACGCCCGACGTTGCTCAGCAGCGGCTGGCACTCCGTCAGTACCGGTTGGCCGACGATATGGTTGAAACGCCGCACGATCTCGTTGGTTTGCTCCAGCATCGGCAGCTGATCCTCGCCGACCGGCACGTGGGTGGCGCCAAAGGCGGTGATGTCCGCCGCCTGGCTGACCGGATAGATCAAAAAGCCGGCCGGCAGGCTGCGGGCGAAATCCTTCTCGGCGATTTCATTTTTCACCGTCGGGTTGCGTTCCAGTCGCGCCACGCTGACCAGGTTGAGGTAGTACATTGTCAGCTCGGCCAACGCCGGCAGCGCCGACTGCAGGCAGATCGTGGTCTTGTGCGGATCGATGCCCACCGCCAGATAGTCGGCCACTACGTTGAGCACGTTGGCGCTGATTTTTTGCGGGTTGTTGCCGTTGTCGGTCAGGCCCTGCAGATCCGCCACCATCACCGTTTGGTTATGCTGGTGCTGCAGTTCGACGCGCTGGCGCAGCGAGCCGACGAAGTGGCCTAAATGCAGTGGGCCGGTGGCGCGATCGCCGGTAAGAATGGTGTAACTCATGGCAGTGCTCCTGAAGGTCAGTACACCGCCGGATCAACGCCACAAAAAATAATGCCGCCAAACCGGCGGCATTAAAAAGAAATGTGAATACTCGTGCCGCCTCAGAAAAGGCGCCACCATGACTGATTGTGGGTGGAAGGCATCGATATATTCATGCCATCAAGGTATACCCGCAGCGGCAGCACGTCAATAGCCCGCCGCCGGTGCGTAAGACGGCGTTACACTCCGGCATTTGCGTTCCTGGCCCGGCGCGCTAGGGTAAAACCTTCAACCTGAAAAAGGAGCGCATGATGAAGATCGGATTTGCCGGACTGGGTGGGATGGGCAGCGCCATGGCGGCCAACCTGTTGCAGGCGGGCTTCGCATTAACGGTATGGAACCGCTCGCCACAGGCGGCGCAGCCACTGGTCAGCGCCGGCGCGCGGCAGGCCGAGCGGCCGGAACAGTTGGCCGATGCCGATGTGCTGATCACCATGCTGGCCGACGACGCCGCCACGCAGCAGGTGGTGGTGGGCAGCGGGTTGCTGCAACGAATGAAACCGGGCGCGTTGCATATCAATATGGCGACCATCTCGGTCGAGCTCGCCAAACGCCTGACGGCGCTGCATGCGGAACACGGCATCGGCTATCTCGCCGCGCCGGTGCTGGGCCGGGTCGACGTGGCCGCCGCCGGCAAGCTGAATATTCTGGCGGCCGGCGAGAGCGAGCTGCTGAAGAAAGCGCAGCCGCTGTTCGATGCCCTCGGCCAGAAAACCTGGCACTTCGGCGCCGATCCGGCGCAGGCCAACGTGGTCAAGATCGCCACCAACTTTACCTTGGCCAGCGCCATTGAAGCGATGGCGGAAGGCAGTGCGCTGGTGCGCAACTATGGCGTGTCCGGCGCCGACTATCTGCAGATGCTGAGCAGCACCGTCTTCGCCGCCCCGGCCTATCAGGGCTATGGCGCGCTGATCGCCGCCGAGAATTATTCCCCGGCTGGATTCCGGCTGGCGCTGGGGCTGAAGGACGTCGGGTTGGCGCTGGCCGCCGGCGCCGACAGCCATACGCCGATGCCGTTCGCCGGGGTGCTGAAAGACAACTTCCTCGACGCGATGGCGCAGGGGGATGCGGATCTGGATTGGGCGGCGCTGGCCAAGGTGGCGGCGCGGCGGGCGGGCCTGAAATAACGAACGGGGGCCGAGGCCCCCGTTTTTCCGTAATCAGAACACGATGTCCGCCGCAGGCACGGCGCGGATCGGCACGCCGAAACTGTCGATATTCGACAGCGTCTCGTTATGGTGGGTGCGGATCAGCAGGCCGTCGGCATAGGATTTGTCGTGGCAGGTATGAGCATCCGCCGCCAGCGTCACCGGATAACCGCGCGCCGCCGCGCTACGCACCGTGGTATCGATGCAAAACGGCGTGGAGTAGCCGCACACCACCAGCTGCGAAACGCCGTTGGCGATCAGCAATGCGCCCAGCGAGGTGCGCAGGAAGGAGTCCGGCGTGGTTTTCTCCACCCGGTGGTCGCCCGGCGCCACCGTCAACGCCGCAAGCACTTGCCAGGCGGCGCTGCCGTGCGGCAGTTCGTCGTCCGGCGTGTGGTGCTGAATCACGACAACCGGCGCGCCGGCCCGACGGGCGCGCTCGCTCAGCAGATTGATGCGCGCAACGGTGCCCGTGGCATCCGCCGGCGGCGGCGTAAACAAACCTTCCTGCACATCGATAATCAACAGCGCGGCGGTCATGGCAGCTCCTGAAGAGTCAATCGCATCAGCACACCGGCTGGCGCGGGCGGAAAATATGGTCGACGCCCTGCTCGCGCAGCCGGTTCACCAGATCGTGCCCGCCGTTCGGCGTGGCGTGCGCCAGTTGGCGTTCGGCGGTAAACACCGGGCTGGCCCAGAACAGGTTCACCGGGTCGCCGTACTGCTGCGGCAAAGCCAGGTGCGCGTTATATGGGTAGAAGGACGACGATAAAATATAGCCCTCGTAGCCCAGCGGCGCCACGTCCGACTCCAGCGTATGCCCTTCGCCGATCCAGGTTAGCCGCGCCCACGGCGCGTGCGCGAAACCGGCCAGCGCGCTGGCCATCTGCACCGCGTTGTCTTCGGTCATGTATTGACTGTCGATGGCGATCGCCATCTCCATGCGGCGATAGCGCGAAGCCTCGTCGTTGAACAGGATCTCCACCCACGGCATCGGCCGGATGCTGACCCCCATGGTGAGAAAGTAATAAATGCCGTCGCGCTCGTGCTGGGTGATGGCCATCGGCGGCCACTTGCCCTGATCGATGGCGTAGTATTTTACCGAGGGGCCGAAATGCTGCTCATAGCGCGCCTGAAAATCGCGCTGCATCTTCGGCCACGGATTGCCCTCTTCACGCTGCCAGCTGCGCCAGAATTGGCGGGTGCTCTCCGCCTGCGCATATTGCGTGTTGGTCGAGGCCGAGCCGAGCGGATAGGCCAACGGGCTCTCCTTGATGCAGCTGGCGGAATAGCACACCGAATGGTCGATATACAGGCTCCAGCCGGGGATCACCGCCAGCAGTTGGCCGTAATACCACAGGGCTGCGCCGTCGTCGCTTTCGCTCCACACCACCATCAACCCTTCCGGGTTCAGCGGCGCTTCCCCTTCCAGGTTGCGGCAAAACTCCGCCGCCAACATCGGCGGCTGCCCTTGCTCCAGCGCGGCGCGATCTTCCTGCAGCGGCGCGGCGGCCAGATTGCGCAGCCAGCAGGCACGCACCTGATAGCGATCGCTGTAGGCTTCGGCGGGATAGATGTAAAAATAGGCTGCCCGGTGATCTTGCTGAACCACCGCGACCAGCGTCTGGTTCTCATTGCTGACTTCAGCAAGTACGTATGATTCGTTCATATCACCTCAATAGGGTCAGGGCGCGGCAGAATCGGCTGCGCGCCAAAAATGGAATGTGGCTTTGCCCCCAAGTGTAAAACGCATTACTGGCCGGATCACCCGTAAAAGTCTCAAAAGCGGCCGTAAACGAAGATAAACAAAGACTAATTATAGCGGCTGTGGCTTATGACGGCTGAGTAATGCGCCGCACCGCGCGCTGATAGGAGCCGTTGCGCATCGACGCGCCCAGCACCTTGCCGAGGCCTGCGGCGCCCGTTCGCACCAGCCGCCGCCGCAGCGCGCCCGGCTGAAAACCGAACTGCCGCTGCGCCCAATCGGGCAACAGATCGATGCCCGCCTGCATCACCACCCTGCCGAGCGGGCGCGCCAATGCGCTCGGCGCCGGCGCCTTCAGCAGAATGCGTGCCACCTCTTGAGTCCGTTCGTCGCACACCAACTGCGGCCGCATCGTCTGCAGGTACTCTTCGACCTCCGCGCAGGACTGGGGGATGGCGGTCGCCCCCAACGCAGCGGCTATCCGCGCCGCTTCGCGATAGTATTGATCCTGTAAATCGCGGGAAAGATGGGGATTACGGTAGCGCAGGTGGCTGGCCAGAAAACGGCTGCTCTCCGCCACGTGAACCCAGGTGAGCAGCGCCGGATCGCTGGCGGCATAAGGCGTGCCGTCGCTGCCGACGCCGGTCACCCGCAGATGGATGGCTTTGACTTTGGCGATCAGCCGCTCCGCCTCGGCGGTCGGGCCAAAGGTGGTGACCGACACGAACTGGCTGGTGCGGCGCAGGCGGCCAATCATATCTTCGCGGAAGTTGGAGTGATCCCACACCCCGGCCAGCGCCAGCGGATGCAGCATTTGCAGCAGCAAGGCGCTGACGCCGCCGCACAGCATCGGGGTGAAATCGCGGTGTACCTGCCAGATGACCGACTGCGGGCCGAACAACCCCGGATCGCCCGGCGGGTTCTCGAAGTCGACGCCGCCGAGCGCCAGCCCGGTCAGGCTGAGCACCTGTTTTTCTATCGCTGCGCGTACCGCTTCCATCCTGCCGCCCTCTTGCTGGTTCAGCGGCCAGTGTATCATGCGGCGAGCGCCTCATTGCGCCATGGGCGGTTGAAAGCATTAACTTGCTGAATTACAGTTGTTATACCGCTTGCAAGAAGGCGGGCTTATTCGATCCACTGCAGAGGCGCTTTGCAGGGCGTTAACCCACGTTAATTCGGCACTAACCCCACAAAACCTCTATCTAGTTTCTTTTCCTTCAACTTAGATAGCAGAGAGTTCGATGATTACCATCAGAGCACGCGCGGCGGAAGACAACGCGCAATTGGCAGATATCTGGCTGCGTTCGGTGCGCGCCACCCACCATTTTTTAACCGAAGACAACATCGCGCAGTTGTTCCCGCTGGTGTTGAATGACTACCTGCCCGCGGTCAACGTCTGGGTGGCCGAAGACCAACCGGGGCATCCCTGCGGCTTTATCGGCCTGAACGGCAACAAGGTGGAGATGCTGTTTATCGATGCCGATCAGCGCGGCCAAGGCGTGGGCAAAGCGCTGTTGACCCACGCGGAAACGCTGCACGATGAGCTGCAGCTGGACGTGAACGAGCAAAATCCGCAGGCCAGCGGCTTTTACCGCCACTATGGGTTTGTCATCACCGGCCGCTCGCCGCTCGACGGCCAGGGCAACCCGTTCCCGCTGCTGCACATGAAGCTGGACAAACGCTAGCCCGCCATCGCCGGCCGCCCTGCGGCCGGTTTTTCCCCTCCACGTTTCGCCCGCCGTTATATATATCAAACAAGAATAAGTAATAGATTTTACATTCTTCCTGTCACTATAAACCCTCGGTAGGATTGCCCGGTATTCACCCGCAACAGCGGTTCCGTCCGCCACTTCCCGCCGGGCTGTGCCCCGCCGATAAGCCGAACGATCCCTGTCCGGCGCAACGCGTTCCGGACGGAATGCTGTGATGTATCGATAAGGATTCGCTTCGCTATGATCGTTCTTTCGAACGTTTGCAAAACTTTTGACAGCACTCAGGGCCCCGTCGTGGCGGTAGACGACGTCAGTCTGGCGGTAGACGCCGGGCAAATTTACGGCATCATCGGCTACAGCGGCGCCGGTAAAAGCACGCTGATCCGCCTGCTCAACGGGCTGGAAACACCGACCCGCGGCCGCATTGAGGTGGGCGGTTTCGACATCGCCCGCGCCAAAGGCAGCCATCTGCGCCAGGCGCGGCTGAAAATCAGCATGGTGTTTCAGCACTTCAACCTGCTGTGGTCGCGCACCGTCAGCCAGAACATCGCGTTTTCCATGCAGATCGCCGGCGTGCCCAAGGCGCGGATTGCGCCGCGCGTGGCGGAGTTGATCGCGCTGGTCGGCCTGCAGGGGCGCGAAGACGCCTACCCGTCGCAGCTCAGCGGCGGCCAAAAACAGCGCGTCGGCATCGCCCGCGCGCTGGCCAATAATCCGAGCGTGCTGCTGTGCGACGAGGCCACCTCGGCCCTCGATCCGCAGACCACCGACGCCATTCTCGATCTGCTGCTGGACATCAATCGCCAGCTGAAACTGACCATCGTGCTGATCACCCACGAGATGCATGTGGTGCGCAAGATCTGTCACCGCGTGGCGGTGATGGAGAACGGCCGCATCGTCGAAGAAGGCCCGGTGCTCGACGTCTTCACCCGACCGCAGCAGCCGATCACCCGGCAGTTCGTCAAACAGGTGTCGCAATATGCGGACGCCGAAGAGAGCTTCAACCCACGGCTCACCGCCCACCTGCCGGGCGCGATCTTCAAGCTGACCTTCGTCGGCGTGCAAACCCATCAGGCGGTGATTTCCGAGGTGATCCGACGCTACGCCCTGACCGTCAACATTCTGCACGGCAAGATCAGCCACACCCTCAACGGTTCGTACGGCGAACTGTACATCCACGCCGAAGGCAACGAACAACAGGTCGCCGACATGCTCAAGTTGCTGAACGAAAGAAACATCGCCGTCGAGGTTATCCAACATGATTGAATCCCTGTTCCCCCACCTGCGTCTGGATCAACTGTGGGACGCCACCTGGGAAACGCTGTACATGACCGGTCTCGCCGGTTTGGCCACGCTGGTGCTGGGTATGGTGCTCGGCGTGCTGCTGTTTTTAACCTCGAAAGGGCAGCTGTTGCAGAACCGAGCGGTCTACTCGCTGATCTCCGTGCTGGTCAACGTCTTCCGTTCCATTCCGTTCATCATTCTGATCGTACTGCTGATTCCGTTCACCAAGTCGCTGATCGGCACCATTCTCGGCGCCGACGCCGCCCTGCCGGCGCTGATCGTCGGTGCGGCGCCGTTCTACGCCCGGCTGGTGGAGATTGCGCTGCGCGAGGTCGACAAAGGGGTGATCGAGGCGGCGCGCTCGATGGGTGCCAAAAACCGCACCCTGATTTTCCGCGTCTTGCTGCCGGAGAGCTCGCCGGCGCTGGTTTCCGGCATCACCGTCACTCTGATCGCGCTGGTGAGCTACACCGCGATGGCCGGGGTGATCGGTGCCGGCGGCCTGGGCAACCTGGCCTATCTGGAAGGATTCCAACGCAACCACAGTGACGTGACGCTGGTGGCGACGCTGACGATTCTGCTGATCGTTTTCGTCATTCAGTTCATTGGCGACACCCTGACAAGAACGCTCGACAAACGTTAATTAACCAAGGAAAACGATGATGAAAAAGCACCTACTGATGTTGGCTTTCGCCTCCGTCGCCACCCTCGCCTCCTATGGCGCCGCCGCGGCGACCAAGCTGGTGGTCGGCGCCTCCAACGTGCCGCACGCCGAAATCCTCGAACAGGCCAAACCGATACTGGCGAAGGAAGGCATCGATCTGCAGATCAAGCGCTTTCAGGATTACATTCTGCCGAACACCGCCCTGGCCAGCCACGACATCGACGCCAACTACTTCCAGCACGTGCCTTACCTGAACTCGGTGCTGAAAGACCATGCCGATGACAAGAGCTACGACTTCGTCAGTGCCGGCGCGATCCATATCGAGCCTATCGGCATCTACTCGAAGAAGTACAAAAGCCTGAAAGATCTGCCGGACAACGGCAAAATCATCATGCGCGACGCAGTGGCGGAAGAAGGCCGTATCCTGTCAATCTTTGAACAGCAAGGCGTGATCAAGCTGAAACCGGGGGTGAGCAAGGTGGATGCGCGCATCGCCGACGTGGTGGAAAACCCGAAACACCTGAAGTTCCAGGCCAACGTTGAGGGCGCGCTGCTGCCGCAGATGTACAACAACGACGAAGGCGACGCGGTGGTGATCAACGCCAACTACGCCATCGACGCCGGGTTGAATCCCACCAAAGACCCGATCGCGGTCGAAAGCGGCGAAAACAACCCGTACGCCAACATAATCACCGTGCATAAAGCCGACGTGAACAAACCGGAGATCGTGGCACTGGTGAAGGTGCTGCACTCCAAGCCGATTCAGGACTTTATTCGCGAGAAGTACCAGGGCGCGGTGATCCCGGTCAATCAGTAATGCTTTACGGTGCCCGGTGAAAACCGGGCCCGTTATTACACCTTATTGCCTATCTGGCTGAGCCGCGGCCACACCAGCATCAGCGCCTCGAGCAACCGCAACAGATCGCCCCGGTTTGCCCCTTCGCGCGCCTGCACCGACATGCCTTCAATGGTACAAATCACGTATTTCGCCAGCAGCGCGGTGTCGGTTTTCGCCAGCAGTTCGCCTTGTTGCACCTTGCGATCGAAGCAGGCTTTCAGCGCCGCTTCCTGCGCATGATGTTTCTTGCGCAGCATCTGGGCGACGTCGTCGGAAGCGGACGATAGCGCGGCGGAGGCACACACCATAAAGCAGCCTGACGGCGTATCGGGGTCGGTAAACACTTCGACGGAAGAACGCACGTAGGCCTCGACGATCTCGGCCACCGGCAACGCCTGTTCCAACAGTTGGTTGGTGCAGGCGGTATATTTTTGCAGATAGCGCTCCACCGCCGCGCGGAACATCCCTTCCTTGTTGCCGAACTCCGCATACAGCGTCGGTGCTTTGGCGCCGGTCACTTCCACCAGATCGGCCAGCGAAGTGGCTTCATAACCGTGCCGCCAGAACAGATCGAGCGCGCTTTCCAGCGCCCGGTCGCGATCAAATTGTTTCGGTCTGCCACGGCTTTTCTTGCCGCAGACCGTTTCATTGATGCTCATCGCTCCTCTCCTATCCCGCTCCACGGCAGGGTTAGCACAAATAACTTAACGATCATTATAAAAAAATATTGCGCGCTCGTCGAGAACCGATTAGCATTTAGTTATCGATCGTTAAGAAAAATTAGCGAACCGGATTAACACCCTCTATTCACCGTTATCGGAAAGGAATTAACATCATGAAAAACTTAAAATTAACTCTATCAGCCCTCGCCCTGGCCAGCGTTTCCTTCGGCAGTTTCGCCGCTGATTTAGTCAGCAGCCAACCGGCCGACCAGCAGAAAGTGGGCGTCATCACCGTCAGCGGCGCGTCCGATCTGACCTCACTGGAAAGCAGCCTGGCTGCGAAAGCCGATCAGGCCGGTGCAAAATCCTTCCGCATCATCGGCGCCGGTGGTAACAACCAGCTGCACGGCACTGCTGAAATCTATCAATAACAAAGCATTACACTCACGGACTGCACGACTTTCTGCTCACCACGCCAGGGCGTAAGAAAAAATTAATTAACGAGCGTTAAAAAAATACTTGCAATCCGTCAAACCGGCATCTAACATTAAATTATCGATCGTTAATTAATTTAACGACCTTACCAAACAAACATTGTAAAGAACATAGATAGGAAATAAGACCATGAAAAACCTGAAAATGACCATCGCCGCCATCGCACTGGCCTCCGTCTCCTTCGGCAGCTTCGCCGCCGAACTGGTCAACGCTCAACCGGCCGATCTGCAAAAAGCCGGCGTCGTCACCGTCAGCGGGGCATCCGACCTGAGCAGCCTGGAGAACAAACTGGCGGCCAAAGCCGACGCGGCGGGCGCAAAATCCTTCCAGATCATCGCGACCACCGGTGACAACAAGCTGCACGGCACCGCGATCATCTACAATTAATTGCCAGACCGGCAATCGTGCAAAAGGGCGGCTTAGGCCGCCTTTTGTTTGTTTTGACGCCAACATTCTGTTGTAAGCTGTAGCCACCTTTTCTTGCTGAGCCGAGCAACGCCATGACTCCCCTGCTGTTCCACAAATATCACGGGCTGGGCAACGACTACCTGGTGTGTCACCGTGCGGTCGCCGACCGCTTGAATCAGGAGCAAATTCGTCTGCTGTGCCATCCGCATTACGGCGTCGGTTCCGACGGCCTGCTGATCGACAGCGGCGACGCCGTCAATCCCACCCTGCGCATCATCAACCCGGACGGATCCGAAGCGGAGAAAAGCGGCAACGGTCTGCGCATCTACGCGCGCTATTTGTTCGACAGCGGCCGCATAGGGCATCAACCGTTTCTGGTGCACACCGCCGGCGGCGACGTGCGCTGCCAGGTAGCGGAAGACCCGCATCAGATCACCGTGGAGATGGGGCGCGCCAATTTCAGCCCGGCGGCCCTGCCGGCGTTGATCGATCTGCCGGAGGCGCTGAACTACCCGTTGCCGCTGGAGGAAGAGACCTTGAGGGTGTCGCTGGTGTCGATGGGCAACCCGCACTGCGTGGTGCCGGTTGAAAAACTGGATCTGGCACAGGTGCGCCGGCTGGGGCCGCAGATTGAACGCCATCCGCTGTTCCCGAAACGCACCAATGTACAACTGGTGGAAGTGGTCGATCGCCAGACGCTGCGCATCGGCATCTGGGAGCGCGGCGCCGGTTTCACCCTGGCCTCCGGCAGCAGCAGCTGCGCCGCCGCCAGCGTGATGCGCAAGCTGGGACGAGTCGACGATCGGGTCAGCGTACGGATGCCGGGCGGCGAGCTGCAGATCGCCTTCAGCGGCGACTTTCAGGTCAGCATGCGCGGGCCGGTGCATAAAATCGCCACTCTGACGCTGGACGAAGATTGTTTTGCCGGCGGCGCGGGGTTGTTTACGGGATCCACCCCAGCAGCCTGAACCACAAATAGTCCAACGGCACCAGCAGCGCGAAGCTGAGCAGCGCCAGCAACAGGCACAGCTTCAGCCCCTCGCGCGCCGGCACTTTGCCCATCCCCATCGCCACCACGATCGGCGCAGCCTGATACGGCAGCAGCGGAGTGGCGTAACCGCTCACCTGGGTCATCAGCACCGTCAGCAGCGGTAAACCGCTGCCCGCCGACAGCGCCTCCGCCAGCGGGGTAAACAGCGCCGGCACGCCATTGGCGGTCACCACGAAATTGAGCAATGCGGTGATCCCCACCAACGCGCCGAACGCGGTGAACGGCTTGCCGTGCAGATCCGGTATCGCCGTCAACAGCACGCCGCCCAGCCGATCGCCAAGACCCGAATGGCTGACCAGCGCGGTCAGGCCCAAGATCCCCGCGACATAGATGCAGGTGCGCACGTTGACCCCGACGGCGAACTGCTCGCCGTTGAGAAAACCGATGCGCGGCAGCAGGCAGCAACACGCCGCCGCCAACCCCACCCAGGCGGGAGCGATGCCGTGCCAGCTGTCGGTCATCCACAGCAGCACCGTGACGCCCAACAGCGCGATCAGCCGCCATTCGGCGGCGCTGAGCGGAGGTTGCGCCGCCATGGCCGCCACCGGCTGCGGCCGGGCGCGAAACAGGCCGCAAATGCACAGCGTCAGCAGCGCGCCTTTGGCTACCCCGAGAACCGGGGCGTGCAGCAGCAGATAAGTGAGATAAGCGAAGTGGCTGCCGTAGGCATTTTCCGCCGCGCCGCTCATCACCAGGTTGGGCACGTTGGCCGGCAGAATGCTGGCGGAGAGCTGGAAGGTGCCGAACCCCACCGCCAGCGCCAAACCGATACGGCCGCGTGACCCTTCCGCCAGCCCGGCGCGCTCGGCCAACGCCATGACGATCGGCATCAGCAGCGTGATGCGCCCCATATTGGAAGGCATGACAAACGCCAACGCATAGCTTATCGCCACTACGCCGCCCACCAGGCGGAGCCAGGAACCGGACAGATGCGGCAAGAGTCGGTTGGCCAGGCGATCCGCCAGCCCGGTGCTGCGGATGGCGGTGCCCAGTACGAAGCCGCTGAGCACCAGCCAGAATGCGGAAGACGCAAAACCGGAAAAGGTCACCGCGGCGGGCGCCAGCTGCAACACCATCACCGCCGCAAAGAACAGCAGCGCGACCACATACTCCGGTAAACGGGCGCTGGCCCAGAGCACAATGACCACCAGCGTAACCAGCGCAGACAGCGCCATCGGATCCCCCAACATCCTTCTCCTCCCTGATAAAACGTTATGATTGTTATCAAACGGTTAACAGGGTGACACAAGGCGCGGGCGCTAACCTTGAAACCGCTCACATATCGTCGTTCTGCAGATTTTTCAGCATGCACACGTTGCAACCGTGGTGGCCGGTATTGCCGCGCCGCTCCGTCAGCAGCGTGAAACCGAGCGCGTAGTACAACCCGATCGCCTCTTTCAACTGCTCGGTGGTTTCCAGGTAACAGTAGCGATAACCCGCCGCCCGCGCCGCCTTCAGCGCCTGCACCACCATATGGCGCGCCATGCCCAATCCGCGCGCGCCGGGTTTGAAGAACAGTTTCTGCAGTTCGCAATAGCCGGGCTCTTCGCCGGCCAGCGGCGCCATGCCGACGCCGCCCACCACCTGCCCGTCCCGCTCCAGCACCCAATAGCGGCCGCCGTTGTCGCGATACAGGCCGGTCAACCGATCGAGATCCGGATCGTGCAGGCTGACCCCCTCCATCTTGTCCATACCGTACTCGCGAAACACGCCGCGAATGATCGCCGCCATCGCCGCATCGTCGCGCGCGGCGATCGGCCGTACCCGCAGGTTGGCGTCGCGCTGTTTGCGCGCGCTGCGCAGCGCCGCGGTCATCTTTTTCATCGCCGCAGTGGTGCTCGCCAGCTCATCGTCGTCCAACTGCGCCAGCGCCGCCTGCATAAAACCGTCGGCGTCGTTCTCGATGCCGGCCAGCGTCTTGCCGCCCGGTTTACTCAACCGATGGAGGCTGTGCCGCTTGTCATCCGGATGATCCACCGTCTCTATCACGCCGGCGGCGACCAGGCTGCGCAACGCCCGACTGGCGCTGGCCTTGTCAATGCACAATCGGGCCGCCAACTCCGTGACGCCGAGCGGCTGCTCGCTGACTTCGATCATCAGATGGATCTGCAGCGGCGAAAAGCGCGAGCCGTTGCTCTGCTTGTTCAACATGCCGAATTCTCTGACCAAACTGCGCGCCAATGCTCTGAAATCCCTGATGTTCACGGCGTTATGCTCCTCTGTGCTCTCTCGTTCGCTCTGCGTTGCGACAGATTATTGGTTGATAGTGTTACCTAATTTAGAACATAACGATAACGCATAAATAATTGCGAATGAATAACCAACGGCGTGAGCGGATATGTCAAAACATTTCATTAAACAGAATTTTAAACTTATAAATAACGATAAATTGAATTTAAATATTAAATAATCAATTAAAATTGAAATAAAAATCAAATAAAAAAGGGCGCAAAAACAACAAGAATAGAGACAACAAAGAAAACAAAACACATCCAATTGAAAAATAATAATAAAAATGAATAATCAAAAAGATTGATAGCGACAACTTCACCGCTATCTCGTTAAGGTCGGTTACATATTTCCTTCCGCCCCCGCTCTTCTCTCTGCGTCATTTACCCTTTTGCCAAAAGTAGCCCATGCTTTTAACTGCTCCTCTCCTTCTGGCTAACCGGGACGCTGGCTCATGACGCAAAAAACCACCCTGCTGCAATTTTTCCACTGGTATTACCCCGACGGCGGCAAACTGTGGCGGGAGGCCGCCGAACGCGCCCCGCACCTCGCCGAACTGGGCATCACCGCCCTGTGGCTGCCGCCCGCCTATAAGGGCGCTTCCGGCGGCTACTCCGTCGGCTACGATACTTACGATCTGTTCGACCTGGGCGAATTTGACCAGAAAGGCAGCGTGGCCACCAAATACGGCGACAGGGCGGCGCTCGAACATGCCGCCACTACCCTGCGCGAACACGGCGTGAGGGTGATCTACGACGTGGTGTTCAACCACAAGCTCGGCGCGGACGAAAAAGAACGGGTACACGTGTTCAAAGTGGATGCCAACAACCGCAATAACATCGACGACCAGGGCTTCGACGCGCTGGCCTATACCCGCTTCACCTTCCCCGGCCGCCGGGGCATGCACTCCGAATTCATCTGGGATTACAAATGCTTCGGCGGCGTCGACTACGTTGAGCAACCGGACGACAAAGGGGTATTCAAAATCGCCAACGACTATGGCGACGACGGTTGGAACAATCAGGTCGACGACGAGAAAGGCAACTACGACTATCTGATGGGCGCCGACGTCGAGTTCCGCAACGCCGCCGTGACGGAGGAGCTCAAATACTGGGCGCGCTGGCTGCTGGACAGCCTGCCGTGCGACGGCTTCCGCCTCGACGCCGCCAAACACATTCCCGCCTGGTTTTTCAAAGAGTGGGCGGATCACGTGCGCGGCAGTGCGCAACGCGACCTGTTTATCGTTGCCGAATACTGGTCGCACGATCTCAGCGCGCTGCAACAATACATCGAGTTGGTGGACGGTAAGGTGATGCTGTTCGACGTGGCGCTGCACCTGAAGTTTCATCAGGCGTCGAAACAGGGCGACGGCTTCGACATGGCACAGATCTTCACCGATACCCTGACCGCCGCCGCTCCGGCCCATGCGGTGACGCTGGTCGCCAACCATGACACCCAGCCACTGCAGTCGCTGGAAGCGCCGGTGGAACCCTGGTTCAAACCGCTGGCCTACGCGCTGATCCTGTTGCGCGAACAGGGCGTGCCCTGCGTGTTTTACCCAGACCTGTATGGCGCCAGCTACCGCGACAAAGGGCGCGACGGCGGCGAATACCAAATAGACATGCCGGCGATCCCGGAGCTGGAGAAACTGATCGCCGCTCGCCAGCGCTTCGCCAACGGCCCACAAACCGACTACTTCGACGACAGCCACTGCGTGGCCTTCAGCCGCGCCGGCACCGCCGAGGCCCCCGGCTGCGTGGTGGTGCTGACCAACGGCGGCGAGAGCGGCAAGACGGTCGCGCTCGGCGCCGATCTGGCGCACACCGCCTGGCGCGATTTCCTCGGCAACCGCCAGGAAGAAATCACTACCGACGATCAGGGCAGCGCCCATTTCCCGGTCAATGCCGGCAGCGTCAGCGTTTGGGTGCCGGCCGCCAGCCTGTGAGCGCCCGCCGCCGCGTAATGATGACGCGGCGGCAAAACTAATGTTTGCCTTTCGGGTCTAACTTACGCTATCAACTGCGCAAGCCATTCACACCGGAGCCTAAATAGGGTACAAGGCTGCATGAAAATTCCAAAACGACTCCAGCCGCTGGTTGATGACGGGTTAATCGACGAAGTCATCCGCCGGTTGAAAAGCGGCAAAGAAGCCGACGTGTTTATCGTGCGCTGCGGCGATGAGATCCGCTGCGCCAAAGTGTACAAAGAGGCCGAGAAGCGCAACTTCAAGCAGGCCGTTCACTATCAGGAAGGGCGCAAGGTGCGCAACAGCCGCGACGCGCGCGCCATGAGCAAAGGCTCCAAATTCGGCCGCCAGCAGCAAGAGGAAGCCTGGCAAAACACCGAAGTGGACGCGCTGTATCTGCTGGCCAAGGCCGGAGTGCGGGTGCCGCAGCCAGATATCTGCCTGGACGGCGTGCTGCTGATGGAGCTGATCACCGACGAAGAAGGCCTGGTGGCGCCGCGCCTGAGCGATGTTACCCTGACGCCGGAACAGGCGCGCGCCGATCACGCCCTGATGATGAACTACGCGGTGCGCATGCTGTGCGCCGGGCTGGTGCACGGCGACCTGTCGGAATTCAACGTGCTGATGGATAAAGACGGGCCGGTGATCATCGATCTGCCGCAGGTGGTGGACGCCGCCGCCAACAACCACGCCAAAAGCATGTTCGAGCGCGATATCGGCAATCTGGCGGAGTATTACGGTCAGTTCGCACCGGAGCTGCGCGACAGCCAATACGCCAAAGAGATCTGGGCGCTGTATCAGGAAGGCAACCTGACGCCGGACAGCGTGCTCAGCGGCCGGTTCAGCGAAATCCAGAAGCGCGCCGACGTCGGCTCGGTGCTGGAAGAGATCCAGGCCGCCAGCGAGGAGCACCAACGCCGGATGATGGCGCGCAATACGGAAGAGTAACGCGCCGCGCTATTCGACGCGAAACACGTCCGGCCGCTGCGGCGTCGCCGCCTCGTGATAGATATCCCCCAGATAGCCGGCGATCTCCTCTTCGCGCAGTTCGGCCGGCAGCACGATATCGTAGTTGGGGGAATACTTGCGCTCCGGCAGCGTCACGCGGAACAGCCGCCATTCGTCCCCGATGCGCTTCACGCCCACCAGGCGGCCGAACACGTTAAAAATCATCATCCGCCATTCCCCCTCTCGTCGCTTTCAGGCTATAACACTGTGATGCCGCCGCAGTGAAAAGGAAAGCGTATGAGTGAAAAAACGCCGCAGTTCTGGCGCGATCCGCAGTTGCCGTTTGTCGAAGCACGCGCCATCGAGGATGGCCGCCAGGTGTGCTACAGCCTGCACAGCCACGAATTCTTTTCCATCGGCGCCATCACCGGCGGCATCAGCACCTATGTCAACGGCGAGCGGCGCATGCAGGTCGGCGCCGGCGATCTGGTGATCATCAACCCGCAGCAGGCGCATGCCTGCAACCCGATAGCCGACCGCCGTTGGTCGTACATCATGTTCTATCTCGATCTCGCCTGGATCGGCGCACTGCAGCAGGAACTGCTCGGCGGCGACGGCGACCGTTTTGTCCCCTTTAGCCAACCGCTTAGCCGCGATCCAGAGCTGTTCAGCGGCCTGAACCGGCTGTACGCGCTACTGACGACTCCGCAGTGCGGCGCGCTGGAAAAGCAGATCGCCATGGTGGAGTATTTCAGCGCCCTGCTGCGCGCGCTGGGTGACATCCGCCATCCCGAAACAACGCCGCATCCCCGGCTGGAAGCGGCGGCGGCGTTCATCGACGCGCACTGCACCCAGGCACTGACGCTGGAAGACATTTGCCGCGCCGCCGCCCTGTCGCCCTCTTACCTGATCCGCGCCTTCCGCCAGCGTTACGGCATGACGCCGCACGCCTATCTGGTCAATCGCCGCGTGCAGCACGGCCACCGCCTGTTGAAAAGCGGCCTGCCGATCGCCGCCGCCGCCAGCGAAAGCGGTTTTGCCGATCAGGCGCACTTTCAGCGCACCTTCAAACAGCTGTTGGCCGCCACGCCGGGCCAGTATCAAAAACCCTCAGCCAGCAGATAGCAGGCGCTGGCCGCCAACAGCAGCGCCATCGCGCGGTTGAAACGCTGCACGTTGCGCGCCTGCCTGAGCAGGCCGCGCAGCATCGCGCCGACATAGGCCCAGCAGGCCACCGAAGCATAGCAAATCACGAAGTAGAGCCCGGCGAACTGCCACAGCAGCAGCCAATCGCCGTCGCCGACAAAGGCGCCGAGGCTGGCCACCGACGCCAGCCATGCCTTGGGGTTCAGCCATTGCATCAGCGCACCGTAGCGCCAGGAAGGCGGCCGCGCCGCGCCGCGGCCCAAATTGCCATCATCAAACGCCAGGCGATAAGCCATAAACAGCAGGAAGGCCACGCCGGCCCACTGGATCAAGCGGGTCAACGCCGGCCACAGGATCAGCAACTGGTGCATGCCCAATCCCAGCAGCACCAACAACAGGGTAAACCCCAGCGTGGCGCCGAACACGTGACGCTGGGTCGCGCCAAAGCCGAATTGCGCCCCGGCGCTCAATGCGACGATGTTGACCGGGCCGGGGGTGATGGAGGCCGCCAGCGCAAACGCGGCCATAGAGAGGTAAATGTTCATGATAGGCACCTGAGAAAATATTCACAGGCACCAGAGTGCCGGGCCGCGCCAACCCGGTATTGAACAGAATTGCCCTGTTCGGTTTAACGCGCGATCGCCGCCCGGCGGCGCGGTAGCCCGAAGGTATTGACCGCCATGCCGGCCAGCACCAGCAATGCGCCGCCGAACTGAGCCGGCGACAGCGCTTCGTCCAGCAGCAACCAGGCGGCGAACAGCCCGACCAGCGGCACCAGCAGCGTCAGCGGTGCAACGCGCCAGGTCTCGTAGCGCCCCAGCAGGCTGCCCCACACCGAATAACCGAACAGCGTGGCGGCGAACGCCAGGTAGGCAACCGCCAGCCAGGTGCCGAGCTGCACATGGCTCAGGCTGCTCAGCACCGCCTGCGGGCCGTCGAACAGCCAGCTGCAGGCCAGGAACGGCACCACCGGGATCGGCGCGCTCCACACCACCAGCGATAAGATATTACGCTGCGGGAAACCGGCCAGGATCTTCTTGTTGGTCAGGTTGCCCAGCGCCCAGGAAAACGCCGCCGCCAGGGTCAGCAACAGGCCCGCCAGAGGCACCGCGCCGCTGCCCGGCTTATGCAGGCTGGCCTGCGCCAGCACCAGCATGCCGCCGCTGGCGATAGCGATGCCGACGAAATGATTGACGCGCAGCTTGTCGCCCATCAGCACGACCCCCAGCAGCAGGGTGAAGAACACCTGCGCCTGCAGCACCAGCGAAGCCAATCCCGCCGGCATGCCCACCTTGATGGCGACGAACAGAAAAGCGAACTGCGCGAAGCTCATGGTCATGCCGTACAGCAACAGCCATTTCCACGGAATGGTCGGGCGCGGGATAAAGAAGATCGCCGGCAACGCCACCAGCAAAAAACGCATTCCGGCCAGCAGAAACGGCGGCATGCCCTGTAAACCGAACTTGATCACGACGAAATTCACGCCCCAGATCACCACCACCAACAGCGCCAACAGCCGATCGCGCAATGTCATCCTCGCCCCGCTTATCCCATTGAAAATTCACTTTAGCTTGCAGGTTACAGCCAAACCGGGCGTATGGACACCGGCAAAATCCGGCGATTATTCCGGCATCAGGCCGATGAAGGTGGTTTTCTTGCGCGGACCGGTCATCAGCGCTTCCAGCTTCTCCACGCACTGCAGATAGTGCGGAGTCTGCTTGTGCGCCGCCACCGCCTGCTCGTCGCGATAGGCTTCGTAGATGTAAAACCGCGTTGGAATATGCTCATCCTGCAGCACGTCGAAGCGCAGATTGCCCGGCTCTTCGATCGCCCCCAGGTGATTGGCGCGGAAAACCTCGATAAATTCGTCGATCTTGTCCTGTTTAACGTTGATCTCAACCAATGTGACGTGCATGACAGCTCCTTGTTTAAACGGCGCGCCGTAACATGGCGCTTTCCAACCATAGGTTCATTCCCGTCGATTGCCCTGCCGCAACGGCAATTTTGCCGCATGGCTCACAAATCGCACCGGCGGTGCCCATACCTTCCCCGGCGGGGCAAGGCGGCGGCATCTATAGTTAACACTCCTCCCCCTGAGAGCATAGGCTATGGATAACTACTTGATGGCGCTGGACGCAGGAACAGGCAGTATTCGCGCGGTGATCTTCGATTTGGCGGGCAATCAGATCGCGCACGGCCAGGCGGAGTGGCAGCATCTGGCGGTGCCGGGCGTGCCCGGCTCGATGGAGTTCGACCTCAGCCGCAACTGGCAGTTGGCCTGTCAGTGCATCCGCCAGGCGATGCAACGCGCGGGATTGAGCGCTCAGGCGATCCGCGCGGTGGCCTGCTGCTCGATGCGTGAAGGCATCGTTCTGTACGATCGCAACGGCGTGCCGATCTGGGCCTGCGCCAACGTCGATGCGCGCGCCAGCCACGAAGTCAGCGAGCTGAAAGAGCTGCACAACCACGGTTTCGAACGCGAGGTGTATCACTATTCCGGCCAGACGCTGGCGTTGAGCGCCATGCCGCGCCTGCTGTGGCTGGCGCACCATCGGCCGGACATCTACCGCCAGGCGGCGACGCTGACCATGATCAGCGACTGGTTGGCCAACATGCTGAGCGGCGAGCTGGCGGTCGATCCTTCCAACGCCGGCACCACCGGCATGCTGGATCTGACCAGCCGCGACTGGCGGCCGGCGCTGCTCGATATGGCCGGCCTGCGCGCAGATATTCTGTCGCCGGTGAAAGAGACCGGCAGCGTGCTGGGGCGCGTCACCGAACAGGCGGCGCAGGAGAGCGGGCTGCTGCGCGGCACCCCGGTGGTGATGGGCGGCGGCGACGTGCAACTCGGCAGTCTGGGGCTTGGCATCGTGCGTGCCGGGCAAACGGCGGTGCTCGGCGGCACCTTCTGGCAGCAAATCGTTAACCTGCCGGAGCCGGCCATCGATCCGGAGATGAATATCCGCATCAATCCTCACGTCATTCCCGGCATGGCGCAGGCGGAATCCATCAGCTTCTTTACCGGCCTGACCATGCGCTGGTTCCGCGACGCGTTCTGCGCCGAAGAGAAACTGCTGGCGGAGCGGTTGGGCGTCGATGCCTACAGCCTGCTGGAAGAGATGGCGGCCAGAGTGCCGCCGGGCGCCTACGGCGTGATGCCAATCTTTTCCGACGCTATGCATTTCAAAACCTGGTATCACGCCGCGCCGTCGTTCATCAACCTGTCGATCGATCCGGAACGCTGCAACAAACAGACGCTGTTCCGCGCGCTGGAAGAGAACGCCGCCATCGTCTCCGCCTGCAATCTGGAGCAGATCGCCGCCTTCTCCGGCGTGCAGGCCCGCTCGCTGGTGTTCGCCGGCGGCGGTGCGAAGGGCAAACTGTGGAGTCAGATCCTCAGCGACGTCACCGGGCTGACGGTACGGGTACCGGTGGTGAAAGAGGCCACCGCGCTGGGCTGCGCCATCGCCGCCGGCGTCGGCGCCGGGCTGTACGAATCGCTGGCCGAAACCGGCGAGCGCCTGGTGCGCTGGGAGCGTGAACATCAGCCGGACATGACCAACCACGCCTTGTATCAGGAGCAGAAGGAAAACTGGCGGCAGGTTTACGCCGATCAGCTGACGCTGGTGGATAACGGCCTGACCACCTCCATGTGGAAAGCGCCGGGGCTTTAAACGCAAACGGCATTCGGTCATCACCTTATGCCGTTTTATCCCTTTCCCTCAGCGCGGCGCAAGCCGCGTTTCCACTCGCCGCTGGCGATTATTCCCCCTCAGAAACAGTGTAACCACCGTGAATGGATTTATCCGCCGCTCTCGCCTGCCGTAAATTGTGATTTCGGTCACGCTGCGCCCCTCGCGCGGCCTGCGCATTCACCTGAGAAGAGCGGCATTATGCTGAATCATAAAGATAACCCTGCATCATCCCCGTGGTTGGCGATCTTCTCGCTGACGGTTGCCTGTTTTGTCATGGTCACCACCGAGTTTCTGCCGATCGGTCTGCTGACCAACATCGCCCCCTCGCTCGGCGTCAGTACCGGCAGCGCCGGGCTGATGGTCACCATGCCCGGCATCGTGGCGGCGGTGGCCGCCCCCGCATTGAGCCTGATGTCCGGCCGCCTGGATCGGCGTTTATTGATGCTGGGGCTGTCGTTGCTGCTGGTGGTATCCAATCTGGTGGCGGCGCTGGCCGTCAACTTTCCGATGATGTTGCTCGGCCGCGTGCTGCTGGGCGTCTGCGTCGGCGGCTTCTGGTCGTTCGCCGCCAACTATGGCCGCCATCTGGTGCCGGAAGCCAGCCAGGGGCGAGCCACCGCGCTGATCCTCAGCGGCGTTTCGGTCGGCGCGGTGTGCGGCGTGCCGATCGGCGCACTGGTCGGCGATCTGTTCGGCTGGCGCGCCGCCTTCTTCGGCGGCGCGGCGCTGGCGGTCGGCGTACTGTTGGCGCAACTGCGCTTACTGACGTCGGTGCCGCCGTCCCGGCCGGTCACGCCGCGCGATCTGGTGCTGCCGTTGCGCCTGCCGATGGCGCGCATCGGCCTTATCGCCATCGTGCTGCTGTTCATCGGCCACTTCGCCGCCTATACCTATCTGCGCCCCCTGCTGCAGCAGGTGTTCGTGCTCAGCCCGTCGGCCATCTCGCTGCAGCTGTTGGCCTATGGTGCCGTCGGCCTGCTGGGCACGTTCCTCGGCGAACGCCTGGGGGAATACAGCCTGCGCGCCACCTTTATCCTGATCGCCGCCATGTTGGCGGGCATCCTGATCGTCTCACCGCTGCTCAGCGGCCTCGGCGGCGCCACGCTGATGGTGATGGTCTGGGGACTGGCCTTTGGCGCCGTGCCGGTGTGCGCCACCAACTGGATGTTCGCCGCGGTGCCGCAGGCGCCGGAGGCCGGCCAGGCGCTGCTGGTGTGCGTCGTCCAAATCGCGCTGGCCTCCGGCGCATTGCTGGGCGGCGAGGTGGTGGACTGGCAGGGCGTCAGCAGCGCCATGCTGTTCGGCGGCGCGCTGATCCTCTCCGCCGCGCTGGTGTTCGGTCTCAGCTTGCGCGCCGGCGTGATTGGCGCTAAACAGTGTTAATCATTATTTACCCGCATAAACACGCGCCGGCGGCAGCCGGCGCACTACGCTGAGAGCCTATGGACCATCATTTACTCGCCATACGGGTGTTCAACCGCGTGGTGGAAACCGGCGGCTTTACCCGCGCCGCCGAGTCGCTGGGCATGCCGAAAGCCACGGTCACCAAGCTGATCCAGAGCCTGGAAGATCACCTGCAGACCAAGCTGTTCCAGCGCACCACCCGCAGCGTTTCGGTCACCCGTGAGGGCGAATGCTATTACCAGCGCACGGTGAAATGGCTGGCGGATCTGGAGCAGATGGAAGGCTGCCTGACCGAATCGCAAAGTTCTCCACAGGGCGTGCTGCGCATCGATACCGGCGGCGGCACCGCCCGCCGGCTGCTGCTGCCCGCCCTTCCCGACTTTCTGGCGCGCTACCCGCAGATACAGATCGATCTGAGCGTCGGCGATCGCGTTATCGATTTGATCAGCGACAGCGCCGACTGCGTGATCCGCAGCGGTCCGCTGGCCGACTCCAGCCTGATCGCGCGGCGCCTGTTCGATCTGGACTGGGTCAGCTGCGCCACCCCAGACTACCTGGCGCGCCACGGCACGCCCCGCCACCCGTGCGATCTGGAACAGGGTTTTCCGATGGTGCACTATCGCCACCCGCTCAACGACCGCATCCATCCGCAGCGCTACGTCGAACGCGGCAAAGAGATCGCCATCCAACAACGCTACCCGGTCAGCATCAATGAAGGCAACGCGCTGCTGGCGGCGAGCCTGGCCGGCCTGGGCATCATCCAGACCTATCGTTTTATGGCGCAGCCGCACCTCGATGCCGGCGAGCTGGTCAGCCTGCTGCACGACTGGCAGCCGCCGCCGGAACAGATGTATGTCGTCTATCCGTCCAATCGCCACCTCAGCGGCAAGCTGCGGGCGTTTATC
This sequence comes from Serratia sp. BFP-2025, assembly GCF_050880365.1. NCBI lineage: Bacteria > Pseudomonadati > Pseudomonadota > Gammaproteobacteria > Enterobacterales > Yersiniaceae > Serratia > Serratia sp. BFP-2025. The sequence continues at coordinate 2,730,832 of NZ_JBPAFV010000001.1, forward strand.
GACTGGGCGATGGAGACGTTTCATTAACCGATCGCCCCGGCTATAGTGGCTTCTCTTACGGACAACAAAAACGGGCAAACCATGCATATCGAACCGCTGCTCGCACATCGTCAGCGCATTGACGAACTGGCCGAATTACTGCATCAGGAATGGGGCGCCTTTGCACAGTGGAGCAACCGCGACGCCATCAGCCGGCGTCTGGCTGAGCGCAGCGAGCCCGGACATCATCGGGGCATCGTGCTGCTGGCGCTGTCGCAGCAACGGCAGATCCTCGGCACCGCCAGTTTGACGCTTTATGAGCTGGCGGATAAACCGGAGCGCCAATACTGGCTGAGCGAAGTCTTCACCCACCCGCAGCACCGCGGTCAAGGCATCGCCCGCAGTCTGATCGCGCGCTGCATTGAGCACGGCCGAAGCCAAGGCATCGACGAGCTCTATCTGTACACGCCCGACCAGCAGGCGCTGTATCAAAAGCTCGGCTGGCGCCCTCTGGAGCAGCGCCGGGTCGCCGGTGAAACCGTCACGGTGATGAGCCGCACGTTGTAGCCGCATGCAGTGTGGTATTATTTACCGCATATTGATTCCCGACGGACAACCACCATGGCCTACATCCCCAAAAACTATGCGAAGCTGGAAACCGGCTACCGCGAAAAAGCGCTTAAACTGTTCCCCTGGGTGTGCGGGCGCTGCTCGCGCGAGTTCGTGTATTCCAACCTGCGCGAACTGACGGTGCACCATATCGATCACGATCACAGCAACAACCCGGAAGACGGCAGCAACTGGGAGATGCTGTGCCTGTATTGTCACGACCATGAACACTCGAAATACACCGAGGCCGATCAATACGGTTCCACGGTAGTGGCGGGTGAAGACGCCCAGAAAGACATCGGCGTCGCCACCCACAATCCGTTCGCCAATCTGAAGGCGATGATGAAGAAGTAATGCCGAAAACAGCTTAATAAGAAAATAACTTATTAAGCTGTTAAATTAATATCCTCTTATCCGCTCCGCGACTTCCCAGAGAATTCCTACTTACCCACCCGGGCAATTCACCGCAAAATAAGCTGCGCAGTTAACGACATACTGGCTTGGCAAGCCGCCGCAGTTGGTGCATATTGTTCGCGAGTTGTTCTTGTTAACCTGTTTGATTATCAACCTAATAAGCGCATTAACTTAATAAGTTATCAGCTTAATAACTTGAGAGATGGCAGCATGATTGTTCTGATTGGCTCGCAAAAAGGCGGTGTCGGCAAGTCGACGAAAGCGGTGAATATCGCCGGGTATCTGATTCTTAAGCAAGGCAAGACGGCGATCATCGTCGATGCCGACGACCAGAAATCGATCATGACCTGGTACAACGACCGTCAGAACGTCGAGGGATTGCCGCATATTCCGGTGGTGGCCGCATCGGGCAAAATCAAGGAAACGCTGCTGGAGCTCGATCGCCATTACGACTACGTGATCGTCGACACCGCCGGCCGCGACAGCGCCGAACTGCGCTCCGGCCTGCTGGCCGCCGACCTGTTCCTCTCGCCGCTGCGCCCTTCGCAGATGGATCTCGACACCATCGGCTATCTGTCGGAGATGTTCTCCACCGCGCAGGAATATAACGAGAAAGTTAAAGGTTATATCGTGCTGAACATGTGCCCGACCAATATCTTCATTAATGAAGCCAACGAAGCGGCGCAGGTACTGAGCGAATACCCGGAATTCACCCTGGTGGGCAACCGCCTGTGCGACCGCAAAATTTATCGCGACGCCTGGGGCGAAGCCATCACCGTGCATGAGGCGAACAACGAAAAGGCGCAGGCCGAGATCGAATGCCTGGTGAAAGAGGTGATCCTGTGAAGAAGCGCACCCCCACCCACCGCATGTCGGAAGACGAATTCATCAACAGCGCCACCTCGCACACGTTGCCGGTCGCGGCGCCCGCGCCGGAAACCAAGCCGGCCGGCCGCAAACGCACCTACAAAGCGATTTCCGTCAGCCTGACGGACAACCACATCGAAGCCATCGATGAGGTGATCGTGCAGGCGGCGCGCAACGGCATCGTGCGCATCACCCGCTCCGACATCATCAAGCTGGCGATCGATGGGTTGGCAGAAAAAAGCGAAGCGCAACTGCTGGCATTGCTGAAAAAGCTCTGACCGCATGGCAGCCGCCGGCTGACCACGCCGGCGGGCCGTTAAACGGATGAAAACCGGCGCGGGAACGGCATAGTACGATAGGTTTTGCCTGTAGCCTTATGCAGCGCGCTGGCCATCGCCGGGGCGACCACCGCAGTCGACACTTCCCCGCATCCCTGCGGCGCACGCGCGCTGTCGAGCACGACCACTTCCACCCTCGGCATTTCAGCGAGCGCAAGCAGCGGATAACGATCGAAATTCCCTTCCACCACGCCGCCCCGTTCGAAATGCAGTTCGCTGTGCAGACAGGTGGTCAACGCGAAACCGATGCCCCCCTCTACGTTGGCGCGCACCAGATTCGGGTTTATCACTTTGCCGCAGTCAATCGCACATATCGCACGGAGCACCCGCAGTCGCCCTTCCTGAATGGCGATTTCAATCACCAAACCAACGTAGGTGGTGAAAGCGTTATTGCGGCCGACCCAAATATTGCACGACATACCGCGATAAACGCCCGGCGGCGGTTCGTGCTGCCAACCTGCCGCCGCCGCGGTAGCGTCCAGTACACGCAACGCTTCCGGGTTGTCCTGCAACAGATGCCGCCGATATTGGTACTCATCCCGGTTGGCCTTATAGCTGAGTTCGCTGATGAAGCTTTCCAAAAAAAACAGGCTGGCGACGCTGCCGACGCCGCGCAGATAGCTCAGGGAGATCGGCTGTTCGACGATGCCGGCCTCTACCTTCAGGTGAGGGATGCGATATGGCGTGCTGTAAACGCACTCCACCATACTTTCATCCCATCCACCGGCCTCGTTTACCGTTTCGCGCCGCATTTGCCAGAAGAGCGACTGCCCGGCATAGCGCGCCCACAATGCCTGCGGGTAGCCGTTTTCATCCAACAGCGCCCGATAATGGCTGATGCAGGCCGGACGATAGTATTCATGCCGCATGTCGATCTCGCGCGGATAGATCACTTTGACCGGTTTTCCTACCGCCCGTGAGGCGGCGGTAGCATGCATCACGGCATCCGGCAGATATTTGCGCCCAAAGCTGCCACCCAGGTAGGTCGTATTCACCACCACATCCGAGGGCGTCAGCCCAAACATTTTCGCCAGAACGTTGCGCACCATATCCTGTCCCTGGAAAGGGCCCCAGGTTTCGATACGGCCCTCGCCGTAATGACTGGTGGCGTTGCAAGGCTCCATAGTGGCATGCGCCACATAAGGCGCGCTGTAACGAGCCTCATGCAGGCACGCCCCCCGCTCAGCGTCGTGGATCAACGCCAACGCCTCACCGCGATCGATCGCCGACACCAAGGTATCGCCGTCCAGCATCGCCAGATTCTCCGCCGCTATCACATTGTCGGTCAGCGCTTGTCCTGCCCCCGGCAACCAGTCGACCTCCAGCAAATCCGCCGCCTTTTTGGCCTGCCAGTAGCTCGCCGCCACCACGATCACCGTATTGAGCGACATATCGTGATCCAAACCGACCATATTGTTCATCGACCACTGCCGGGTCAGCACCAGATCCACCACGCCCGGCATGGCCCGAACCTGTCGTTCATTACGCACGGCAACCAGCTTTCCGCTGAGGTCGGGCACCATCCAGGGAACGCCGATCAGCATCTCAGGCAGGTCGATATCAATACCGTAAATCGCGCTGCCGTCCACTTTTTCCGGCGTATCGACCCGCAATAGCGGCTGACCAATAAAGCCATCCCGCTCTTGCGCCTCGCTCTTCAATCCCGGCTGCGGATCCAACGGCAGCTCGGCGGCATAGCGCACCAGATCGCCATAGGCGACCTTGCGTTGCCCGCCCTCTTCAATCACCCAGCCTTTCTCCGTGCGGCACTGCTGCGGTGAGAGCGCAAAATGTTTTGCGCCGGCACGCAGAAAGAAATCTCTCGCCTGCGCGCCGGCCAACCGGGCGCGCTGATAAAATTTGGTCATTGAGGTTGAGGCGGCGACAAACTGTGCAAAAGCCTCGCCCCCGGCAACCTGACGGTAGGCGTCACGACCGGTGACGAATTTCACCGTCACCTGCGCCCAATCGGCATCCATCTCCGCCGCCACCACCTCGGCCAGGCCGGTATAGATCCCCTGCCCGACCTCGCATTGCGACACGCCGATGACGATGCGCCCTTCACGATCGATCCAGATCCAATCGTTCAATTCATACTGGTTGTCCGGAGGCGCCGCGTCCTGCGAAACCACGGCCGCCACGCTGCGCGTCGATATCGGCAACAGCATGGCGGCCACCGCCAACGCGCTGCCTTTAATCAAGGTTCTGCGGGTGATCGCCATGCTTAGGGTTCTCCCTTGTCGGCGGCGCGATGCACCGCCGCGCGGATTCGATGGTAGGTGGCGCAGCGGCACAGATTGGTCAGGCCCGTATCTATCAGCCGGTCGTCCGGCCTCGGGTGCTCCGCCAGCAGTGCGCTGACCGCCATGATCATGCCCGATTGGCAGTAGCCGCACTGCGGCACATCCTCCGCAATCCAGGCCTGCTGCACCGGATGACTGCGATCGGTGGACAACCCTTCGATGGTGGTCACCTGCCGATCGCGCACCAATTGCAGCGGATAGCAACATGAACGCACTGCCTTACCGTCGACATGTACCGTACAGGCACCACAGGCGCCGATACCACAGCCGAACTTGGTGCCGGTTAACTTAAAATGTTCCCGGATCACCCACAGCAGCGGCGTATCCGGCTCGCCGTTAAATTCGACCGTCTGGCCGTTCAGATTGAACTTCATGCCATCCTCCCCCCAATCAATGCTTCATCCGACGCTTCACCCACGTCCCGATGCCGATCAATACCAGCAACACACCGGCCCAGAACAAATAAGGCAATGACGCGATCAACCACGGTTTTTCACCGCCCGCCCGCTGCCGAGCCACTTGCTCCGGCGTTATCCTGACCGCCGGATTGCCGAATTGCTGCAATACGTAATTGCCCACCTCGGCCAGTTGCCGGTCATCCAGGCTATCGGCGAATCCCGGCATCCAGGTTTTCAGCGTCTCCCCCTGACGCTGCACGCCATGCAGCATCACCATGATCAGGTTATTGGCCTGTTCGTTGCCTACGGTGGAGTTGTGAGTCAAAGAAGGAAAATGGCCGTCGTAGGCGCCTTCGCCGCCCAGGCGATGGCAGCTGGCGCAGGCAGCGGCATACAACGCCTGCCCGGCTGCGCGGCCTTCACCGCCTCCCTGATAGTCATAGGCCGCTTTCGTTCCTTGCACGGTGACGATCGGCGGCGTCTGTTTAAGCCAGTCGGCGATGGCGTCGAGATCGTCGTCACTCAGGAAACGCAGACTATGCTCCACCGCTTCCGCCATGCCGCCGGCCGCCTGGGCTTTGTCATTGCGCCCGGTGCGCAGATACTGCACCAATTCTTTCTGGCTCCAGCCGCCGATGCCGCTGACGGGATCCGAGGTGATATTCGGCGCGATCCAACCGCCGGCCTCCCCTCCAGCCAGATAGCGATCGCGGCGTTCCGCCATCAGCCCGTTACGCGGGCTGTGACACGCCGAGCAATGCCCCAAAACATCTACCAGATAGCGACCACGCGCCTTCTTCTGCTCTTCATCGATGGGCGTTTTTTCCAGAAACAGCCAGTTCCAGCCGTGAATCGCATAACGCCAGGAAAAAGGGAACGCCAGTTGGGTCTCAGGCACCGCACGATCGACCGGGGCAACCCCGGCCATAAAATAGCGATACAGCGCGTGCAGATCGTCATCGCTCAATCCCCGATAAGCGGTATAGGGCATGGCGGGATACAAGGGTTGGCCGTCCCGCCGGATACCCTGCGTCAACGCGCGGCGAAACTCTTGCTCACTGTAGTCGCCAATGCCGGTCCCCTTGGCGGGCGTGATATTGCTGGCGATGATATCGCCCATCGGCGAAGCGATGGCATAACCGCCGACATAGGGGGCGTCCTGTTGGGCGCTGCCGCGGTGACAAGCCGCGCAATCTGCGGCGATAGCCAGATATTTTCCGCGTGCGATGAGCTGTTGGTCATTGTGGCTGGCGAAGACCGGGCAGGAAAAGATCCCCAACACGATAACGCACAGCTGTCGTGCTCTCCGCCAGCGGCCGTTCACGCTTCACCCTCCGGTTTCATCGCATCCGCTCGTTCCTCCGCAAGCAGCGCAAACTCGTCCGGCAACAGATTTTCCTGTTCGAGCATCGCGACCGCGTTATGCTTGATGCCAAACAATACGCGGTAAAAAGCCTCCAGATCGCCGGCCGAAATGCCGTTAAGCAATTTTTGGCGCGCTTGTTGGCTGGAATGATCCAACTGCGCCAGCATCTCCTGCCCGGCCTCGGTCATTCTCACCCCTTTGGCGCGTTTATCTTCGGACAGGGCATCGCGAGCGATAAGCCGGTTTTTTTCCAGAAACAGCAGCGCGCGCGACATCGTCGAGACTTCGGCGTTCAAATGCTGCGAAACGTCTTTCAACGTGCAGCCATCACCCAGATCGGCAATCGCACTCAGCGCCAGCCAATGCGGGCGCGTCAGATTGGTCATTTTCACCGACTGATCCATCGCCGTGCGCCATAGACGGTTGGTGACATCCAGATGGATGCCCAGTGCAGCAGGAAGTTTACGTGGTTGAGACATATCGGATGGCTCTCGATTATTTATTTGCTTGTGCAAACAAATAGTAGATCGAACGTTCTGATGGGATCAAGCAGATGTCGCAGAATAAAATAAAATGTAATTAATACAGATCGATATAACGTATTTTAACGGATTCACTCCCCGACAACGGGGAGCGATAAGAAAACTCAGTTCCCCGCCACCGCGCAGTGGTAGTCCTGAATTTCACCGGCCGAGCCCAGATTCAGGTCGGTCAGCTTCAAACGGTTCGCCAACAGCAGCATCTCGCCCTGTGGGCTGACCGCCAGCGCCAGGCCATAGTTACCGATGCTGTCACCCTGTTCGACCACATAGTTGTTCAGCAAACGGAAAGGATCTTCCTGGGTTAAATCGGTGCCCGCCAATTTTCTGGCCAGGTATTGATGGCCGACCAATTTCACCGCCAGCGGCCGCCACTGTTGATCTAATTGCTGCGCCTGCTCACCCAACGCGTTATAGACATCCTGGCGCAAACAGGCAACGTGAATATGCAGCTGATCCTGAGAGCGACCATATTTCGAATTGACCGCCAGAGACATCCACGCATCTTTTAACGGTTTACCCAGCTCGCCGGATATATGTTCACGGTTATTCCAGGCCTGAGCGAAATAAGGCGGTGCGTGCTCCGTCTGCAATGCCGGGCTCTCGATACCGCTGACCTTTTCAGTCGGCATCACCAGATCGTGGTAAGGGCCTTTGCTATCCTTGAACAGCACATAACCCTCGGTTAAATCAACCTTTAAGCAGGGCGCCGGATCGTTGTTCTGCTGCTGATTAGGCACGCACTGTTGGCTGACGATTTGCCACAGCGCATTCGGATTGCCGCGCCCGAAAAACCACCACAGCACCGCCGCCAGCAGCAAAATGGCAAGCAAAATAATTAATAGTCTGAAAAGTCTTTTCATCGCGACGTCCTGTTTATCTATTCCATACCGAAAGGAGCGCCAGCATAAACCAAGGCGCTTATCGTCACCAGAATATTATCCTTAGCGTCACCTTTCATTGACGTCTTGTTATCAAGAGAAATTAAAAATAAGGGTTTACCTAAGTAATTTAAGGTAAATTAATACCGCAGGTTGAATATGAGTGTGATATAAGCAGCCGAACTCTCTTTATATAAGGAACCGACAAGATGCCAACGATGGGCAAATCCCTGCATTATCTCGACGTGGGCTCAGGCTTTCCGTTGCTGCTGGGCCACAGCTATCTGTTCGATCTGAACATGTGGGCACCGCAGTTCGAGGCGCTGGCCAAACGTTACCGCCTGATCGTGCCTGATCTGTGGGGCCACGGCGACTCCCCGGCGCTGCCGCCTGAGCGAAACAGCCTGTCGGATATCGCCGCCGATCATTTGGCGCTGATGGATCATTTGGATATCGCAGAGTTCGGCATCGTCGGCCTGTCCGTCGGCGGCATGTGGGGCGCGGAACTGGCGGCGCTGGCACCGGAGCGGGTGAAAGTGTTGGCGCTGCTGGACAGCTACCTGGGCGACGAAACGCCGGAGGCACGGCAGCGCTATATGGGCATGCTGGCCGCCGTGGAACAGGCCGGTGCCATCACGTCGCCTCTGCTGGAATATATCGCCGCGCAGTTCTATTCCGACGAGGTGCCCGATGCGCTGTCACAGCCATTGCTGGCCCACCTGCAGAACCTGCCCGCCGATCGGCTGCGCGACAGCATCGTGCCGCTGGGCAGGATGATCTTCGGTCGCCCCGACAAGCTGGCGCTGCTGGAAAACATCACCGCCGCCAGTATCGTCATCACCGGCACGCAGGATAAACCGCGTCCACCGACGGAAGGCCAGCGCATGGCGGATCTTCTCGGCTGTCGGCATGTGCTGATCCCCAACGCCGGCCATATCAGCAACAAAGAAAACCCGACGGCGGTCAACGAAACGCTGCTGGCGTTTTTAGCTGAAAACACCACTCCGCTGTTTTGGTGAGATTCTCCGGGCCGTCAGGCCCGGCGAGTCATGCCTGGCGCCGCATAAACCCGTGCCGGCTCAATATTTCCTGCCCCTGTTCGCTCAAGATAAATGCGGCCAACCGCTGCGCTTCTTCATCCAGCAGGCATAGGCCGTAATCCGCCTCGATGTCCAGCGGCGGCGGCAACGTTCGCACCACCAACGTCGGGTAGGCCGCCAACGCCGGGGCATAGCTGGCGTAGCCGAGAAAAATGTCCGCCTGCCCGCTGGCTATCAGATACTCCGCCGCCAGTCGGCCCGCCGGTACCGGTGCGGAATCTATCCCGCCAACCAGCGGCAACGCCCGCCGGCGCAGCGCTTCCCCTTGCCCCGGCCAGGATTGTTCACAGCGTTCGAAAAGCCGCTGCGCATAATCGCCGGAGGGATCGGCTCCCGGCGTCGAGGTGGCAAGCCGCCAGCGCGGATCGCACAACACCTCAGGTAGCGGACGCTCGGTTAATGCCGGCACGTTGCGCACCGTGGCGCATAGCCGATTGTGCGCAAAAATCTGCACCGCGCCCGCGATACCGAGATCCGCCAACCTTTGCGGATGCGCCACGTTGGCCGAGGCGAACAGCTGCGGCCGCTCACCGTTCTCTATCCGTTGGCGCAATAGCCCCGCCGGGCCGAATTCCGCCGAGACCTTTTGCCCGGTGTCGCGCTGAAACGCCGACAGCAGCGGCGCAAACGCCAGCCGCAGGCTGCCGGCGGCAAACAGCAGGATATCACTCATCATGTCGCTCCAATTGGCTGCGATACAACGGCACCAGCGTCGCGTAACGGCGGCCCGCCACCGTCAACGGCACCCGTTCGATCGCCAGTTCAAACAAGGGCGACAGGGATTGCGCCGTTAACACCTCGCGGCAGGCACCGAGCTGGCTACGTCCTTCCTTGCCCAGCAGCAAAGCCCGATCGGCCACCGCATGAGCATGGTTGGGCTGATGGGTGGAGAACGCCACCGCCAACTGCTGCTCCCGCGCCAGGCGCGCCATCAGGCTCAACACCCGATCCTGGTAATGCAGATCCAGCGCCGAAGTCGGTTCATCCAAAATCAACACCTCGCAGCGCATCGCCAACGCGCGGGCGATCATCACTAATTGACGTTGACCGCCAGATAGGCTGCCGAACTCTCGCGCCGCCAGCTCTTGTAAACCCAACGTTTGCAACGCTTCTCTCGCCAGTCGATGATCTTTGGCTGACGGTGAACGGAACAGGCCGACATGGCGCGCCCGCCCCATCAATACGATATCCAGCACCCGATAGGCAAACGGCGGCGAAAAGTGCTGCGGGACAAAGCCAATCTCACCGTAGCGCTCAATCTCGCCGGATTGCGGCGTCAGGCTGCCTAACAACAGCTGCAGCAGCGTGCTCTTGCCGCGCCCATTGGGGCCCAATACCGCCAGCACTTCGCCGCGCCGCAGCTGAATGTCCAGGTGTTGGAACAGCGGTGCCTCACCCGGCCAGGCGAAGCTCACCTCCCTGGCGGCCAATAAGGTGTCAGTCATGCCAGCCTCTCACTTGCGCGCGGCGCAGCAGCAGCGCGAACAGCGGCGCGCCAATCAGCGCGGTCAGAATGCCCAGCGGGATTTCACCGCTGCTCAGCGTGCGCGCCAAATCGTCGATCAACAGCATGTACAGGGCACCCAGGCAAAGCGAAGCCGGCAGCAGACGCCGGTGATCCGGCCCCACCAGCCGCCTCGCCACGTGCGGTATCACCAGACCGACCCAACCGATGCTGCCGCTGACCGCCACTTGGGCGGCCACAATGGCGGCGCACAGCGTCAAAATCAGCCAGCGGGTACGCTCAACGTTGATGCCCAATGCACCGGCATCCTCATCGCCCAACGACAGCAGATTGATGCGCCAACGCAGCGCCAGCAGCAAACCGCCGGCCAACAGCAAAGGCACAAACAGCATCAGCAGCTTTTGCCGATCGGCGGTGGCAAAGCTGCCGAGCAGCCAGAACACGATGCTCGGCAGCTTTTCTTCGGTATCCGCCAGATATTGCATCAGGCTGACGCAGGCGGAGAAAAAGCCGCTGAGGATCACCCCCGCCAGTACCAAAGAGAGAATATTGCGCCGCGCAATGGCGCTGGTGAGAGTGAAAATCAGCAGCAGCGCCGCCATGCCGAAAACAAAAGCCGACAACAGCAGCGCCGCCAACGGCAGGCTGAGCAGGATAGCCAGCGTGCCGCCAAACGCCGCACCGGAAGAAACGCCGATAATATGCGGATCGACCAGCGGGTTGCGAAAGACGCCCTGCAAAGCCGCGCCGCACAGGGCCAGCGCCGCGCCGGCGCCCATCGCCAACAGCACCCGCGGCACGCGCACCCCGAGGATCACCTGGCGCTGAATGGCGTCGATGCCTGCATAATGCTGCCCAGTGAACGGCTCCAGCAGGATCATCAGGCTGTGCGTCATCGGCACCTGAAAGCGGCCGACGCCAAGCGAAAACAGCGCGCAGCACAGCGTTAGCAGCGCTAGCCACCCCAGCCTCATTGCCCGCTCTGGCAGCAGGTGGCGCGATAATAGCGTTGATAATAAGCGTCGACCCGTTGCTGCAGATTGATATCGGCAAAACGCTGCGGGTAAAGCTTTTTCGCCATCCACAATTCACCCAGCGCCATCGCCTCCGGCATCGGATATCCCCAGGCCTTGGCGTACTCCGGCATCAGGTAGACCCGCTTATTCTTCACCGCGTCGATCGGCTGCCACTGCGGCGCCGTCAGGATCTGTTTCACCACGTCCGGGTAACGCTCCTGCACGAAGATCACCGCCGGATCCCAGCGCAATACATCTTCGATAGAGACCTGCTTAAACCCCTGAATATCTTTCGCCGCCACATTGAGCGCACCGGCGTGCCGCATCATCAGCCCGGTATATTTACCGGCGCCGTAGGTGGTGAGATCGGGGTTGGCCATATACACCCGCACCCGCTGGTCTTCCGGCAGATCGCGCAGCCGTTCGGCGACCAACGCGCGCTGTTGAATGACGTCCTTGATCAGCGCTTCAGCCTGAGGCTGCCGCTCCATCACCTCGCCAATCAGGCGAATTCCGTCCTGCAGGCCCAACGTATAGGCCCGATCCTCATCGCTCAGCTGTGGATTCATTTTGCCCGCCTGATCGGCCGCTTCGCGACGCAGCGAGATCGCCACCACCGGAATCCCCGCCCGTTCGATCTGCGCAATCATTTCCGGCGGCGCATAGTTGGACACGAACACCACCTGCGGATGCAGGCCAAGCAGGCTTTCGATATTCACCGAAGTCAGGTCGCCCGGCATCGGCAAGGTTGCCAACGTCGGCGCCAGCCGCAGGTAGTTTGGCCCCAGCTGCTTTTTCCAACTGCTGAGCACGCCGACCACCTGCGGCATCGCATCAAGCTGCACCAGCAGGTTCAGCGTCTGATGTTGCAGCACCACGGCGCGGGTGATGTGATCGGGCAGCGTGACCTGGCGGTTGAGCTGATCGGTGACCTGGCGATCCGCCAGGGCGGCGGTGGAAAACAACGCAAGCGCCAACAGCAGGCGCGGGAGAGAGTTAAACATGGCAGTGACCGGTTGACTATCGTTATATAGCTAATGATATAGCGATGAGCATGGCGAAACAATCAGCGAGATCAAGCCTCACGCCATGTGTACAGGAAGAAAAGTGAGGGGGAACATTGACTAAAGCAGCGCTCCGCCGTAACGCCGGCGGAGCCTGAGAGCGCAAAGAATGCGTGAAAAACGCTTATTGGCCGATAGAGGTCAGCCCCTGACGAATGCCTTCGTCAGCCTGTTGGCACCACGCCTGCAGACCCTGTGGCGCTTCCTTTTCCAACGCAACCACTTTGCCGTCGTCGTTCAGCACATTGCCTTCACGGCCCATCGCTTCACGCTTGTCGCCATCGCGGGTGTCGACACCGCCGGGAATGGCGGCCACGTAGGCCACCATTTTCTTGGCGTTGTCGATGCTGTCCGCTTTCAGGAAACCTTTATCGACGCAGTAAGACATCAGCCCGCTGGTATTACGCGTAATGTCATAGACGTTTTTCAATGCGGCAGGGTCCATCCCTTCGGCGTTAGCGGTGTTGAACAGGCCCAGGGTCGCGGCAATCACGCCGGTCAGAATAGTTTTTTTCATTGTTAACTCGTTTTAATAATGAAGTATTTAAGTTTGAATTATTCACAAAAAGAATGTGAATACCGGTACGGTATAACGACGGCCTAGATTAACACAACCCTAACGCGTTAATAACTGTGATTAAGTTAACCTCTGATAAAATAAAAACGCATGATTGGGTAATAATCCCCGGCTCTGCGCTATTTCTCTCTCGTCAGGCATTATCGTTAAAAATACGAATAATAAATAATTTCATGAAGAGATTATTTTCAACGAAAGCGTTCGTCTCCGCGCCGCGCTTTGCGAAAACCACTGGCATGGCATAGCCTGTTAGAACGCCCCATGGCACAGTGAGAGAGGGCTCACATGCAACAGGCCATCCTGCCGCCGCAATGCGACAACCAGAGCATTCTCGATATCACGATGAATTTATATCTTTATCCGGCGGTGCTTATCGCGCATCGCCTGGGTATATTTGAGTTTATCGCTGAATATCCCCGCACGTTAACAGACATTTGTTTCACAGCGCATCTGGAGAGACGACCGGCTGAAGCCTTGATGACGGCGTTGCAATCTTTAAAATTAATTATCCCCATCGGCGGAAAATTGACTCTCGCACCCGAAACCGAAAGCTTTCTGCTAAAAAAGAGCCCTCATTACTTTGGTTACTATTGGGATTTACTGTATGAAAACAGTGAAACCTTCTCGTTAAAAAATATGGAGTGCGCCATTCGGAAAAACACCTCACAGGCCTATGGCGAACCAGAAGTCTTCGCCACGCACGAGTTCGATGCGGAAAAAGCGCGCCAATTCACGCGCGCCATGCACAGCCTGAGCATCGGTTCCGCTTGCGTTTGGCCGACGCGGCTTCCTTTGGCAGCGCATCGCGTGGCGTTGGATATCGGCGGCGCTTCCGGCGCACACGCCATCGGCCTGGTAACTCATTGGCCCGAGCTGATGGGTATCGTGTTCGACCTGCAGGAAATAGGCCCATTGGCGGACGACTACGCCCGGCAATACGGTTTAAGCTCGCGTATCACCAGCTGCTGCGGCGACATGTGGCAAGATCCTTATCCCGCCGCCGATCTGCATGTGTATTCCAATGTTTTCCACGACTGGAGGCCGGATAAAAACCGTTTTCTGGCGCAGAAAAGCTACGACGCGCTGCCCGTCGGCGGGAGAATAGTGATACACGAGGCGCTATTCGACGACGACGGCGGCCCGCCAACTCTCGCCGGTTACAATCTTCTGATGCTCAGTTGGACGACGCAGGGCCGCCAATACTCCGGCAGGGAAATCAGCGACCTGCTGCGCGACGTCGGCTTCACTACGCCGCAGGTGATACCGTCGCTCGGCTACTACAGCATCGTAACGGCGCAAAAACCCCAGGCTTAGCGGTTCACCGAGCGCGCCATGCGGCTGTAGGTGTGGCGCACGCCGCGGATCGCCACGCTGTAGGCGAAGATGTTTTCCGGCAGCGCCAGCCCCAGATAGCCGGTATCGCCGATATGGTGCAGATCCGCCCCGGCCATTTTGCTCATCAGCGCGATCTGCCGCACGGTCTGCACGTCGGCGCCCTCTTGCGAGGTGCCGATCGCGGTCATCGCCAGCGCGCCCTGCCGCTGGGCAAAAGCGATCAACGCCGCGACTTTCTCCTGCGACATGCCGGGAATGGTGCCCGGCGCCGGCAACAACACGATGTCCGCGCCGTTCTCCACGAACAGCGCGATATCCTGCTCGCCGATCAGCTGGCTGCCGCTTTCGCGCACGATGCCGGCGCCGTGCATCTTGCCGGTCACCAGCACCATCTCGTCGCCCACTTCGTCGCGGATCGCTTTCAGCGCGGCGGCGATCGCCTGATTGCTGACGCCGTTGTTCGGGTTGCCGGTCAGCACCACCATGCGCGCGCCGAGCTGATACAGCTTGCGCGCATTCTCGGCGGTGGCGGCGCGGCCCGCCGTCATCTGCCAGAAATCGTTATGTTCGGTGGCGAAGGCCGGATCGACGGCCTCCAGATTCACCCCGATAACCCGCCCGGTCAGCCGCTGCAGCGTGCGCAGCGCCTCCTGCGGCGGCACGTCGGCGGGCAGGCCCGCGATGTGCGGCTGATCGACGTCGAACAGGTTCAACAGCAGCAGGTCGGCGCCCTGGCTGGCCGCCAGTTCGGCGTTGGTGACGTTATTGAGCAGCGGCTGAGTGACCGCAATGGTTTCGCTGACCAAGATGCGCCCTTCGCTGGCGCGGATGGCATAGAGCAGATCGGCTTTGCCGATATCGGCCAGATCGCTGGCGCTGCAGTCCAGATAACGTTTCATGAGACAGGCTCCGATGACGTTGGCGGGAATGGATGGTACCCCTCTCCCACCGCAGTGAAAGAGGGGGAAGACTTACTTCAGCGTAAAGCTTTGCGCCTGCACGTTGTCGGAATCCAGGCCAACGAACACGTTGAATTTACCCGGCTCCGCCTCCCACTTCAGGCTGGCGTTGTAGAACTTCAGATCCTCTTCGCTAATCGGCAACTCAACCTGTTGCGACTGGCCGGCCTTCAGCGTCACTTTCTTGAAGTTGCGCAGCTCTTTCACCGGCCGGCTGACCGAGGCGGTCACGTCCTGCAGGTACAGCTGCACCACCGTGGCGCCGTCGTACTTGCCGGTATTCTTCAGCGTGACGCTGGCAGTTAGTTTGCCGTTGCGCGCCATCGTCGGGCTGGACAATTTCAGATCCGACAGGCTGAAGGTGGTGTAGCTCAGGCCGTAACCGAACGGATACAGCGGGCCGTTAGGCGAATCGAAGTAGCGCGAGGTGTACTTGCCGGGGTTCTCCTTGCCGAACGGCCGGCCGGTGTTCAGGTGGTTGTAGTACATCGGGATCTGGCCGACCGAGCGCGGGAAGGTCATCGGCAGCTTGCCCGACGGGTTGTAGTCGCCGAACAGCACGTCAGCCACCGCGTTGCCGCCTTCGGTACCGCTGTACCAGGTTTCCAGCATGGCGTCCGCCTGCTCGCTCTCCCAACTCAGCGCCAGCGGCCGGCCGTTCATCAGCACCAGCACCAGCGGCTTGCCGGTGGCTTTCAACGCGGCGATCAGATCGCGCTGGCTCTGCGGAATCGTAATGTCGGCGCGGCTGGAGGCCTCATGCGCCATGCCCTGCGATTCGCCCACCACCGCCACCACCACGTCGGCCTTGTTCGCCGCCTGCACCGCTTCGTCGATCATCTGCTGCGGCGAACGGGTGTCGAACGCCACCGCCGGTTCATACTCGTTGAGATAGTCGATGATGCCTTTATCCTGCGTGACGTTGGCGCCCTTGGCGTAAAGAATGCGCGCCTTGTCGCCCACCGCCCGCTCCAGCCCTTCGCGCAGGGTGACCGACTGCTTGACCACCCCGGCAGCCGACCAGCTGCCCATCACGTCGCGCTGGCTGTCGGCCATCGGCCCGACCAGCGCAATGGTCGCCTGCTTGCTCAACGGCAGCGTCTGCTTATCGTTCTTCAGCAGCACCATCGTCTTGCGCGCCACCACCCGCGCTTCGGCGCGGTGCAGGCGGCTTTCGGCGTTGGTGTCCTGCGGATCGGAACCCACCGGCCCCAGATGCACATACGGATCCTTGAACAGCCCCATGTCGTACTTGGTGTTCAGCACGTCGCGGCAGGCGCGATCGATGTCGCTTTCAGGCACTAGCCCGTCTTTCACCAGACCCGGCAGGTATTTGTCGTAAAACTCGTCGCTCATGCTCATATCGACGCCGGAGGTGATCGCCAGGCGCACCGCGTCACGCGCGTCGGCGGCCACGCCGTGTTTAATCAGCTCTTTAATTGCGCCATGGTCGCTGATGGTGATGCCTTTAAAGCCCCACTGGTCGCGCAACAGATCTTTCAGCAGCCACGGGTTAGCGGTGGCCGGCACGCCGTTCACCGAGTTGAGCGACACCATCACCCCGCCGCTGCCGGCATCCACCGCCGCTTTGTAAGGCGGCAGATAGTCCTGATGCATGCGCAGCGGGCTCATGTCGACGGTGTTGTAATCGCGGCCGCCTTCGACGGCGCCGTACAACGCAAAGTGCTTGACGCTGGCCATCACCGAACCGGGCTTGGCCGGATCGCCGTTCTGGAAACCGTCGACCATCACTTTGGCGATTTTCGATACCAGCCAGGTGTCTTCGCCGAAGCCTTCGGAGACCCTGCCCCAGCGCGGATCGCGGGTGATATCGACCATCGGCGCGAAGGTCATGTTGAGGCCGTCGTCGCTGGCCTCCTGCGCCGCCACCCGGGCACTGAGCGCAATGGCCTCCAGATCGAAGCTGGCCGCCAGCCCCAGGCTGATCGGGAACACCGTGCGCTGGCCGTGCACCACGTCATAGGCGAAGAACAGCGGAATTTTCAGGCGGCTGAGCTGCATCGCCTGATCCTGCATCACCCGGATATCCGGCCGGGTGACGGTATTGAAGATGGCGCCGATCTGCCCGTTGCGGATGCCCTCGCGGATCGCTTCTTTCGGGTTATCCGGCCCGACGCTGATCAGCCGCAGCTGGCCGATCTTCTCTTCCAGCGTCATCTGCTTCATCAAATGGGACACGAAGGCGTCGCGCTGCTGGGCGTGGATGCCCTGCGCTATCGGCGTTTCCTGCGCAAAAGCCGGGCTGAGGGCCAGACCGGACAACATACTCACCACACAAAGCCATTTCATCTTGTTTTATCTCAGGCGTGTTTCCGCCGCCAACGCCGCGGAGTTTAATCGGAGTGAAGAAACAGTTTGCCACACTCTGTTTCATCGCCAAGGGAATTCGCATCGGTAATGTTTACAAAGCATTACAGGTTATCGGCAGGTAATTCTGTAACCGGGCGCGGCTGCCGGCGGCCTCAACCGTCAGAAAATCGATAAGCTGTGTCAACGCCGGCGGCGCCACCGTGCGTTCAGGATAGACCAAATAATAGGCCGCGCCGCTGCTGACGCAGAGCGGGAACGGCGTGACGATGCGTTGCGCCTGAATATCCTCCTCCAGCAGGCACAGATCGCCGATGGCGATGCCGAACCCCTGCAGCGCGGCGCTCATCGCCAGATCGAGGGTATCGAAATGCTGAGCCTTGCCGGACGGCAGCGCATCGGCGCCCGCCGCCTTCAGCCAGCGCAGCCAGTCGCGCCGATCGCGCGTCGGGTGCAGCAGGGTTTGGTCCGTCAAATCCGCCAGCCGGGGCGTCGGCGGCAGAAACGTCGGCGTGCAGACCGGCGTGAGAATTTCATCGAACAGCAGGTGCGCGGTCAGCTTTTTACCCGGCGGCCGGCCGAACACCACCGCGGCGTCAAACTGCTCGGTACTGAAATCCAGGCCGTGCGACACCGAGGCGGTCAGCTCGATGTGCATGTCCGGCCGTTCATTCTGCAGGCGAATGATACGCGGCAACACCCAGCGCATGGCGCAGGTCGGGCATTTGATGCGCAGCGCCCCTGGCGGGGCGGCGGCCCGCGTCAGGGCTTCATCCAACTGCCCCAGCGCCTGCTGCACCGGCGCCAGCAACTGCGCGCCCTGCGGCGTCAGCGCCAGACCGCGCGCCTGGCGGCTGAACAGCGGATAGCCCAGGCGCTGCTCCAGTCCGAGGATTTGCCGGCTGACCGCCCCCTGCGTCAGGTGCAGCTGCCGGGCGGCATGGGTAAAGTTGAGGCGTTGCGCCACCACCACAAAGGTTTTCAACACGTCGAGCGACGGCAGGGATATCGGCATAGCGTGCCTCGATTAGCCATGATCTGAATGCATGGCAAGTATGACAAACTTTCCCTTGTCCGCCTACGCCGGCTGATGCTTAATCGCTCAACACTTCCCTGTTTGCCTGGAGCCCATCATGCAGAGCGCCTGCTCTTCCCGCTCGAAGCTGCCGGACGTCGGCACCACCATTTTCACCGTCATTGGCCAACTCAGCGCCGAACATCAGGCCCTCAATCTGTCGCAGGGCGCGCCCAACTTCGCCGGTGATCCGCAACTTGTCGAGGCAACGGCGCAAGCCATGCGCGCAGGTCATAACCAATACGCGCCGATGAGCGGCGTGGCGGCGTTACGTGCTGCCCTGGCGGAAAAAGCTGAACGATTGTACGGCGCGCGCTATGACGTCGACGAAGAAATCACGGTGATCGCCAGCGCCAGCGAAGGGCTGTACTCGGCGATCAGCGCGCTGGTGCACCCCGGCGACGAGGTGATCTATTTCGAACCGGCGTTCGACAGCTATGCGCCGATCGTGCGCCTGCAGGGCGCCACGCCGGTGGCGATCAAGCTTTCGCTGCAGGACTTTCGCGTCGACTGGGACGAAGTGGCCGCCGCCATCAACGGCAAAACGCGCATGATCATCGTCAACACGCCGCACAACCCGACCGGCGCGGTGTTTGACGAGCACGACATCGAACGCCTGACCGCCCTGACCCGCGACACCGACATCGTGATCCTGTCCGACGAGGTCTACGAGCACGTGGTGTTCGACGGCGATATTCACCACAGCATGGCGCGTTACCCGCAGCTGGCGGAACGCAGCGTGATCGTGTCGTCGTTCGGTAAAACCTACCACGTCACCGGCTGGCGCGTCGGCTATTGCCTGGCGCCGGCGGCGTTGATGGACGAGATCCGCAAGGTGCACCAGTTCATGGTGTTCTCCGCCGATACGCCGATGCAGCACGCCTTCGCTGCCGCGCTCGCCAACCCGCAGAGCTACCTGGGGCTGGCGGCGTTTTACCAACAAAAACGCGATCTGCTGGCCAGCGCCCTGCAGGATTCACGCTTTGAGCTGCTGCCCAGCCGCGGCAGCTTCTTCATGCTGGCCCGTTTTAGCGGCTTCAGTCACGAAAGCGACAATGATTTCGCCGTGCGTTTGATCCGCGAAGCGAAGGTGGCGACGATCCCGCTGTCGGCGTTCTACAGCGACGGCACCGATACCGGCCTAATCCGGCTGAGTTTTTCCAAAGATAACGAGACCCTGCTGGAAGGCGCGCGCCGCCTGAGCCAGGTGTAATTTTTTGTCCGACCATGGGAAAGGGGCACTGCCTATGAAAGCTCTGAAAACGCTGTTCGCCGCCGGATGCCTGCTGGCCGCCGGCGCTTCGTCCGCGGCGGAAAACAGCCTGCGCTTCGGCGTGGAAGCACTGTATCCGCCGTTCGAATCCAAATCCGCCAGCGGCAAACTGGAAGGATTCGACATTGAACTGGGCGACGCGGTATGTGCCGCCGCGCAGTTGCAATGCAGCTGGGTGGAAACCTCGTTCGACAGCCTGATCCCGGCGCTGCAGGCACGCAAATTCGACGCCATCAACTCGGCGATGAACGTGACCGAACAGCGGCGTCAGGCGATCGCCTTTACCGACGCCATCTATCAGGTGCCGAACCGCCTGATCGCCAAAGCGGGCAGCGGCCTGCTGCCGGACGCCAAAACGCTGGCGGGCAAACACGTGGGCGTGCTGCAAGGATCGATTCAGGAGATCTACGCCAAAACCCATTGGGCGCCGGCGGGTGTGGACGTGGTGTCGTATCAGGATCAGAATCAGGTTTATCTCGATCTGGCGGCCGGTCGGCTCGATGCCACGCTGGTAATGGCACCGTCGGGGCAAAGCGGCTTCCTGTCGCAGCCGGACGGCAAGGGCTTCGCCTTCGTCGGCGCGGCGGTGCACGACGACAAGATCCTCGGTGAAGGCATCGCCTTCGGCCTGCGCAAAGGGGATGAGGCGCTGAAGAAAAAACTGGACGCCGCCATCGCCAAAGTGAAACAGCAAGGCACGGTGGCGGCGCTGTCGAAGAAGTATTTCGGCGATATCGACGTGACGGTGAAGTGATGGACGGGGGCGGCACCGCCGCCCCCCAGCGCGTTTAGCGATCGAACACTGAGCTGTTCAGCGCGCGATCCTGCTGATGACGCTCCAGCGCCAATTCGATCAGACGCGTGATCAGCGCCTGATAGCTGACGCCGCTGGCGGCCCACAGCTTGGGATACATGCTGATGTTGGTGAAGCCTGGCAGCGTGTTGATTTCGTTGATTACCACCTGGTTGTCCGGCGTCAGGAACACATCAACCCGCGCCAACCCGAAGCACTCCAGCGCGCGGAACGCCTTCAGCACCACTTCGCGAATGTGGTCGCTCACTTCCGGCGCGATTGCCGCCGGCACCACCACCTGAGCACCCTGCTCATTGATGTATTTGGTGTCATAGGAGTAGAAGGCATCGCTCAGCACGATCTCGCCACACACGCTGGCCTGCGGGTCGTCGTTGCCCAGCACCGCACACTCGATCTCGCGGCCGACGATCGCCGACTCCACCAGCACCTTGTGATCGAAACTGAAGGCCAACGCCACCGCCGCGTCGAACTCGGCGCGATTTTCCACCTTGCTGACCCCGACCGACGAGCCCTGGTTGGCCGGCTTGACGAACAGCGGCAGGCCGAGGCGCTCGCTCAGTTGCTCAAACGTAAACCCGGCGCGGTTGGCGCGCGTCAGGGTGACGAACGGCGCCACCGCCAGCCCGGCGTCGCGCAGCAGGCGTTTGGTCACGTCTTTATCCATGCTGACCGCCGAGCCGAGCACCCCTGCACCGACGAACGGCATATTGGCCATGCGCAGCAGCCCCTGCAGCGAGCCGTCCTCCCCCAGCGTGCCGTGCACGATCGGGAAGATGACGTCGAGCTGGCCCAGCGCGCCGGCGCTGCCCGCTTCGATCAGCTGCTGCTTTTCCTGGCCCGGGATCAGCGCCACGTTCTTGTTCGAGCGGTTCAGCGCGATCAGCACCGGATTCTCGGCGTTAAGCAGGTAGTTGGAGGCGTCGTTGATGTGCCACTGCCCCTGTTTGTCGATCCCCAGCAGCGTGACATCGAACTTCTCTTTGTCGATTGCATCCACAATGTTTTTGGCCGACTGCAGCGACACCTCATGCTCCGCCGATTTACCGCCAAAAATCACCCCAACACGTAGTTTAGTCACGCCTTAAATCCTTCTGAAAAATCATGGCAAAAAAGTCGTTCATCACAATAAACGCATTGCCTGGCGGCGGCAATCGTTGTTGCCAGAATCTTCTTACGCCACAGAATGCCACATCGCCACCATCCTAAACGTATACACTTCATATATTGTTCACTTAGGGAGACGCCGATGGGCATCGTAAAAATTTCAGACGCGCTGCATGACGATCTGCGCCTCGCCAGCCTGACCATGACGCGTTCGATCAACGCGCAGGCCGAGTACTGGATCAAGATCGGTATGCTGGCGGAGTTCCATCCGGAGCTGACCTACCCGCAACTGGTAAAAAAAATGATGAAAGATAACGCGCTGACGCTGAAGGAGATTGTCGGGTGAAACAGATTGTGATTAAAACGCCGGAAGAGATTGCCAAAATGCGCCATTCCGGCGCCCTGCTGGCTAAAGTGTTCGCTATGCTCGATGAGGTGATTGTCGAAGGCATCTCCACCATGGAGATCAACGACCGTGCCGAGGCGTTTATCGTCGAAGAATTGAAGTCGCGCCCGGCCAGCAAGGGGCAGTATGATTTCCCCTATGTGCTCAACACCTCAGTCGACGACGTGGTGTGCCACGGGGTGCCGTCGGCCAGCAAAATCCTGCGTTCCGGCATGATCGTCAACGTGGACATCACGCTGGAAAACGGCGGCTACATCGCCGACTCCAGCAAGATGTACTGCATCGGCCAGGTGACGCCGCTGGCCAAACGGCTGGTGAACAACGTTTATGAATCGATGTGGCAAGGCATTCGCGCGGTAAAACCGGGCGCCACTCTGGGGGATATCGGCCACGCCATCCAGCGGCACGCCGAACAGGCCGGCTATAGCATCGTGCGGGAATATTGCGGCCACGGCATCGGCCGCGACATGCACGAAGAGCCGGCGGTGTTGCACTACGGCCAACCCGGCAGCGGTATGGTGCTGCAGGAAGGCATGGTGTTCACCATCGAGCCGATGATCAACCAGGGCGATCGCCGCATCAAGCAGAAGAAAGACGGTTGGACGGTGGTGACGCGCGACAAAAAATTGTCGGCGCAGTGGGAGCACACCGTGGCGGTCACCGCCGACGGCGTGGAGATCCTGACGCTGCGCGACGAAGAGCGTCGGGCCGGCTACGCCGAGCGCTACTAAACCCGCAGGCCATTAGCCTAGCAAGCTGATAGCTTAATAAGTTATTTAATTGATAACCTCTTAGCTTATATGCGGCACTCCGGCGCCGCGGTTAAAGCGACGGGAATGACAGGGAGACAGGCAGCATGCAGTCAGGCAATCAGGCATTTCTCAACCAGCTTAAAGACATCGTCGGCGGCCCGCAGCTGTTGACCGGCGATCGCAACACCGAACGGTATCGCAAGGGCTTCCGTTCCGGCGAAGGCCAGGCGCTGGCGGTGGTGTTTCCCACCAGCCTGCTGCAGCTGTGGCGCATTCTGCAGGCCTGCGTGGCCGCCGACAAAATCGTCATCATGCAGGCCGCCAACACCGGCCTGACCGAAGGTTCAACCCCCAGCGGCAACGACTATGATCGCGATATCGTCATCGTCAGCACCCTGCGCCTCGATCATATTCAGGTGCTGGATAACGGTAAGCAGGTGGTTGGTTTTCCCGGCAGCACCCTGCATCACCTCGAAAAATTGCTCAAGCCTTACGGCCGCGAGCCGCATTCGGTGATCGGCTCCTCCTGTATCGGCGCGTCGGTGATCGGCGGCGTGTGCAACAACTCCGGCGGCTCGCTGGTGAAACGCGGCCCGGCCTATACCGAAATGGCGCTGTACGCTCAGTTGGGTGAAGACGGCCAGCTGCGCCTGGTGAACCATCTGGGCATCCGCCTCGGCGACACGCCTGAAGAGATCCTCACCCGGCTGGAAAAAGGCGATTACCGCCCGGAGGACGTCGAATTCGGCGAGCTGCGCGCCTCGGATAACGAGTACGCCAGCCGGGTGCGCGACGTCGACGCCGACACCCCTTCCCGCTTCAACGCCGATAAACGCCGTCTGTACGAAGCCTCCGGCTGCGCCGGCAAGCTGGCGGTGTTCGCGGTGCGGCTCGACACCTTCGAGAAGGAAGGCAAAGAGCAGGTGTTCTATATCGGCACCAACGACACCGCGGTGCTGACCGAACTGCGCCGCCACATGCTGAGCCAGTTCGACAACCTGCCGGTGGCCGGTGAATACATGCACCGCGATATCTTCGACATCGCCGAGGTCTACGGCAAAGACACCTTTATGATGATCGACAAGCTCGGCACCGATCAGATGCCGCGCTTCTTCACCCTGAAAGGCCGCATGGACGCCAGCCTCAACAAGCTGCCGCTGCTGCCGCACAACCTGACCGACCGGCTGATGCAGGGCCTGAGCCATCTGGCGCCGAGCCACCTGCCGAAACGTATGAAAGAATACCGCGAACGTTTCGAGCATCACCTGCTGCTGAAGATGGCCGGCCCCGGCGTAGACGAAGCGCAGCGCTACCTGACCGAGTACTTCACCCAGGCCGAGGGCGCTTTCTTCGCCTGCACGCCTGACGAGGGCAAAAAGGCCTTCCTGCACCGCTTCGCCGCCGCCGGCGCCGCCGTGCGCTACCATGCGGTACACGCCGACAAGGTGGAGGATATTCTGGCGCTGGACATCGCCCTGCGCCGTAACGACACCGACTGGTTCGAAACGTTGCCGCCGGAGATCGACAGCCAACTGGTGCACAAGCTGTATTACGGCCACTTTATGTGCCACGTGTTCCACCAGGATTATGTGGTGAAAAAAGGCGTCGACAGCCACGCGCTGAAAGAAAAGATGCTCGAGATCCTCAACCGGCGCGGCGCCGAATATCCGGCGGAGCATAACGTCGGCCATCTCTACCACGCCAAACCGGATCTGCAGGCGTTCTACCGCACCGCCGATCCGACCAACAGCTTCAACCCCGGCATCGGCAAAACCAGCAAACGCAAGGGCTGGGCCGAAGATCCCCGCTAAGACCGCGTGATTGGCCCGTCGCCGCACCCGGCGCGGGCCTACTCTCCCCCCCGCCTGCCTCATCGTGATCTCTCTGCGCCTTTAAAGATGCATTTTTATTGCAACTTATAAATTTCCCGATTACCATTCATTGCAAATGAGAATCAATTACAAAGCTGTCATGACGGATACATGACATCCGCCGTGGCATTCACCGCGAAGTTGTTAATGAGAAGGAACCTACCATGAGTCAGACCCTCGATTCCGCCAAACTGTTGGCCGCGCTCGATAAAGTGATGGTGATCTCCACCACCGATCTGCAGGGCACCATCACCTACGTCAACGATCTGTTTTGTCAGCTGACCGGCTTTTCCCGGGAGGAGCTGGTGGGCCAGCCCCACAGCATCGTGCGCCACCCTTCCGTGCCGAAAGCGGTTTACAAAGCGATGTGGGACACCATCAAGGCGGGCGGCATCTGGACCGGCATCATTCCGAACATCGGCAAGGGCGGCGTGCTGTACGTGGTCGACACCACGGTGCAGCCGCTGTATGACGCCCAGGGCAATATCGAGGCCTATATCAGCATCCGCCGCGTGATCAACGATCTGATGACCGACTTCGAATCGGTGGAGTTTGCCAAAGAACAGTTCGACAACCACTACGACAAGTAACCACTATGGCCGACCTCATCGAACGCATCCTGATTGGTTACGGTTCGGAGTCGGGCAACGCCCGGGCGCTGGCGATGCGCCTGGGTGAACAAAGCAGCCTGCAACCCTACCACCCCGTCGTGAAAGAACTCAACGCCATCCAGCCCGCCGATGTGGGCGAGCGTGATACCCTGCTGATCGTCTCGAGCTCATTTGGCGACGGCGAGCCGCCCGCCAACGCCGAACGTTTTTCCGACACGCTGACGCAATGGCCGGATCACCATCGGTTGCGCTACGCCATCTTCGGTCTTGGCGACACCGCGTACCCGCATTTCTGTGGCTTCACGCAGGCGCTGGATACGCGCCTGACGCAATACGGCGCCCGTGCCATTATCAATCGCGTCGACGCCGACGTTAACTTCGAACCGTTCTTCACGACCTGGCTGACGACGCTGGATAAGGTGCTGGCCGGCAATGCCCAGGCCGGCCGAGACTTGCATCTGCGCGTAACCGCCTACGGTGAAGACCATGCGTTCAGCGCCGCCCTCCTCGAACGGCGGCCGCTCAGTGCACGCACGCCGCAAGCCTGGCATCTGCGGCTGAATATCGCCGACAGCGGCATCGTTTACCGGGCGGGAGATACCGTCTATCTGTTGCCGGAAAACGACGAAGGATTATTGATCCGGCTGGCTGACTGGCTGGGCAGGCCGGAGGCCGTCGACGCGCTGCGTCGCCGGGAGCTGCGCCAGCTCAGCAAAACGACGCTGCGCGAACTGGCACAGTTGGCCGACAGCGAAGATCTCAAAGGCCTGCTTAAGATCCGTCAGCGCAAAGCCCTGGAGAACTCTCTGTACGGCGCCGATCTGCTGGACGTGCTGCACGATTTTTGCCCGCCGCACGCGATCACACTGGAGAACCTGCTGGCGCTACTGCCCGTTTGCCTGCCGCGCGCCTACTCCATCGCTTCAGCTGCGCGGAAAGAGAGCCTCGATCTGTGCGTGCGCGACATTCATTATGAACACGGCGGCCGCACGCGGCGCGGCACGGCGACCGGATGGCTGCTCAGCCACTCTGGCCCTTTCCGCCTCTTCTGCCGCGCCAACCCCGGCTTTTACCTGCCGCGCGATACCACCGTACCGGTGCTGCTTATCGCTACCGGTACCGGCATCGCGCCCTTGATAGGCTTACTGCGCGAAATGGCCGCCCAGGGAGAACGGCGCGAAACCGTACTGATCTTCGGGGAGAAACGGCGCGATGAAGATTTTCTGTATCACGAGGAATTGGCTGCACTGAATGCGGCGGACGTACTCACGCGTCTCATCACCGCTTTCTCTCGCGACGCCGCCGCCAAATATTATGTGCAGCATGCGATCGACGATCATGCCGATGTCATCAGCGGCCTGCTGCGACGGGGAGCACATGTCTACCTGTGCGGCAATCGCCAATATCTGGAACATGCCGTGGCGACGGCGCTGGAACAAGCCTGCGGGGCGGAAAACCTTTGGCAAACGCTGATTGAGCAGCAGCGCCTGCATCTGGAACTCTATTGAAGTTCATCGTTCCGCGCGCAGCAGCAAGGAGACGATGAACGCCCCCCCTAGCCCCGCCGTAATGATGCCGATGGGCAGTTCCTGATTGGGGATCAGGCTGCGGCTGAGCATGTCTCCGCCGGTCAGCAGCATCGCCCCCAGCAGGCCGCACATCGGCACGGACAAACGGTGGCGCACGCCCACCAGGCGCCGGGCCAGATAAGGCACCATCAGCCCGACAAAACCGATCACCCCCGTCAGCGATACGAGGAACGCCGTAGACAGCGCGCAGCACAGAAAGGTCTCGGTGCGCAGGCGCGCCACGTTGACCCCCATCGAGTGGGCGGTTTGCTCGCCCGCCAGCAGCGAGTCCAGCGCCCGCCAACGCAGCGCCGTAAACCCGGCCAGCAGCACGAAACTCACCAGCGGAATGACCAGGTTATCCCAACGCGCCAGCCCCAATCCGCCGAGCGACCAGAACAACACCGAGCCGGCCGCTCGCTGATCGCCGGAAAACACCAGGTAGCTGGTGAGCGCGCTGAACAAAAACGAGACCGCCAGGCCGCAGACGATGAGCTGATCGGCGCGCCTGACCCGGCTGACGCGAAACAGGATTATCACCGCCATCGCGGACAGAATGCCGCCGACGAAAGCGGACAGCGGCAACGTCAGCGCGCCCAGCGCATCGCCGAAGCGCGTGATGACCAGCACCGCCCCGGCGGAGGCGCCGGAGGAGAGCCCAAACAGAAAAGGATCGGCCAGTTCGTTGCGGGTGGTGGTCTGCAGCAGTGCACCGGTCATCGCCAGCCCGGCGCCGGTCAGCGCCGCCAACAGAGCCCTGGGCACGCGCAACTGCACGACGATGGTGTCCAACATGCCGGAGAGGGGCGCAGATGAAAACCCCAATGCCGCCATTGTTTGCCGCCATGACAGTACGACGCTGCCCAGCTGCAGGCTCCAGATCATTAACCCGCACAATGCCAACGACGCCAATGGCGCGAGCAGCATAAACCGCCCGGTCGGCGAGTTCATTCGCTAGCCGGCGCGTACAGCGCCCGCGCCAGCTTTTCAACCGCGCCGATGTTGGCCGGCCCCGGGGTCAGCTCCGCATACTGCAGTTTCAGATAACGATGATGCTGTACCGCGGGCGTCAATTTCATCAACGGATGAGACTCGAGGAAACGCCGCAGCGCATCGGCGCCTGACCCGGTCTGATAATCCAGCAGAATGATGAAGTCGGGCTCTGCCGCCGCCACCGCCTCCCAGGACGCCGTCGTCCAGCTCGCCGGCAAACCGTCCATCACGTTGCGGCCCCCCGCCGCCTCGATGATCGCCGTCGGCATGGCGTATCTGCCGCTGGTGAAAGGTTTCTCCTCTCCCGAGTCATAGACGAACACCTTGAGCGGCGCCTGCCCCGCCGGCCTGGCGGGAAGCGCAGCTAACCGGCGCTGCCAGCCCTCAACCAACGCGGCGGCCTCTCGCTGCTTGCCGAAAATCTTGCCGAGCTTCAGCTCGTCGTCATACAGCAGGTTCATATCGACCTTCTGCGGCCGGCCACCGGCCTGTACGCAGCTCTCGCTCAGCACCAGCGTTTTGATGCCGAACGGGGCGAGCTTCTCCGGCGTGACGTCGCCGCCGATCTTCATGCCGTAATTCCAGCCGGCGAAGAAGAAATCCGGCTGTGCCGCCAGCAACGTTTCCAAAGCGGGATATTTCGGTGCCAGTTCGGGAATCGCGCCCATCGCGGCCTTGAAGCCAGGCGTCAGTTTGTACCAACCGGTGATGCCGGTCAGCCCGACGATCCGATCCTGCAGGTGGAGCGCAAAGGCCATCTCAGCCATGTTGATATCGTTGATAACGGCGCGCTGCGGTGCCTGGTTAAAGGTGACCGGCGTACCGCAGCTGTCTACGGTGACGGGAAAACTTTCGGCCGCCGCCGACCTGGCGGCCAGCAGCATAAGCAGGATGAATACGCGTGTGTTCATGTTTCTCTCTGGTTTATCAAGCGCAATGGGGAACGTCAAAAATACGCAGCGTTTTCCCGCTGACGGGATGCGCTACATTGAAACTTTGCATGCCGAACACCGGCAAAATCACCGGCGTTTGCAACACCGCCTCGGGCGAACCGCAGGCCACCTGGCGGCTTTCGTTGAGCACCAGGATCCGATCGGCAAACACCTCCGCCACGGGCAGATCGTGCAGAACCGCAATCACGGCGATATCTTTATTTTTTACTAACGACAGCAGCGCCGAGCGCCCGGGCGGATCGAGGTGATTGGTCGGTTCATCCAGCAGCAACAGGTCGGGAGACTGCGCCAACGCCCGGGCCAGCGCAGCGCGCTGACGCTGGCCGCCCGAGAGCCGCCCCAGCGGGTGGCGCCTGAGCGGCCCCAGCCCGGTTTCTTCGATGGTCTGGTCAACGATGCGCTTCGCCGCCGCCGGTTGCTCACCAAATGGCAAACGCCCTAAGGCGACATAATCCTCAAGCGACAGCCTTAAATCCGGCAGATCGTTTTGCGCCAGAAAGGCGATGCTTTTGGCGCGCTCCGCCGCCGGCCAGTTTGACAAGGCGCGCCCTCGCCAGTAAATGCCGCCGCTGTCCGGCCGCGTTTCGCCGATCAGGGTGCGCAACAGGCTGGACTTGCCGCTGCCGTTGGGGCCGATCACCGCCAGCTTCTCACCGGCGCGGAGCGCGAAATGGATGTTGTCGAGTATCAATGCCCCGCCGTGTCCGGTCAGGCTCACCCCATCAACGTGGAGGATGTCGTGAATTGGGTTCATCATGCATCATTTGTTATATTATAACATATCACTATTTCTATCACGATTGCCCGCCCTCTGCAAAAGCGAATCGCAACGTCTCTTGCCATACGCACTCAGCGCGCAAGCCGGAACAGGGTATCCACTCCGCTGCGGCTTGCTTTTGCGTCAAAATTGCGCCGTTAAAGCAACATAACATATCCTTTAATTAATGATAATGATTTTCATTATCATTAACGTGCCTGCGATTTACGATTGCGTCCCACGGCGAACTTGGTTATGTTTGAAACGGTTAATTTCATTCCCGATGTGCAGGAACCTAAATGACTCACTTTGCGCACAGCACAGATCCCACCAACGCGACCGCCCCGGCCGTCGTTTTGCTGTGTGCTTCCTCCGCTCCACCCGCCGTTTCCTCTGTCGTTTCAGCGGTTGCCGCTTACCCGCCACGCATTGTGGTCGTGCGCTAAGCCAAACCGACTTTTTACCTCCGGCTTATGTTGATCTGTTGCGTTCAGGCGTAGACCGCCGCGCGCGCCGGAGCCTGTAATTTTCACGACAGGTGAAATTGATATGCGATTACCTTCTCTCTGGGCCAATGCCGGCCTGGCTACGCTGTTCGTCCTGCTTTGGAGCAGCGGCGCTATTTTCTCCCGTTGGGGGTTGGAACACGCTTCCGCCTTCGCTTTTCTGTTCTTCCGCTGCGCCATCGCACTGGCGGTGCTGTTGGCTATCGGCCTGTGGCGGCGCCAGTGCCTGCCCGCCCCCGGCACTCGTCGACGCGTCGCGCTGATCGGCGTGCTGATGATCGGCGGCTATCAGATCTGTTATCTGCTGGCGCTGGAACAGGGCATTACGCCCGGGGTGCTGGCGACGCTGCTCGGCGTACAGCCGATCCTCACCCAGTTCATCACCGAACGGCGTTGCGCCGGGCTGCGCGCCTGCGGGTTGGTGCTGGCGTTGGCCGGGCTGACGCTGGTGGTGTACCAAAGCCTGATGGTGGCCAACTTCTCGCCGAGCGGCATGCTGTTCGCCTTTATCGCTCTGGGCTGCATGACCGCCGGCACCCTGCTGCAAAAAGGCATGGCCCAGCCGCCGCTGGCGGTCTTGCCGCTGCAGTACGCTATCGGGCTGTTGATGTGTGCGTTGGCGCTGCCGTTTGAGCCGCTGCGGGTCGACTGGCGGCCTGAGTTCGTGCTGCCGCTGCTGTGGATGGCGGTGGTGATCTCGGTGCTGGCGACTTTCCTGCTGTATCGCCTGATCCAGCGCGGCAACCTGGTGCAGGTCACCAGCCTGTTCTATCTGATCCCGGCGGTCACCGCCCTGCTGGATTACCTGCTGCTCGGCCACGCGTTAGCCGCGCTGAGCCTGCTGGGCATGGCGGGCATCGTGCTCGGCGTGATGCTGGTTTTCCGCTGCGCATAAAAGCAAAAGCCCCCGCGCCGTTCCACCGGCGCGGGGGCGACAACAACTACCGTTAACTCAGAACAACCAGGAACCGTACCCCCACAGCAGCACCGTCACCCCAAGCAGCAGCTCGAGCAGCAGAATGCCGATAGCGAAGGTCGAGCTGGAGAAGATGAACCCTTCCTTACTGTCGATATTCAGGAAGTGCGGGATCCCCAGATTCAGCAGATAGCCCGAATAGCACAGGCCGATAATGCCGACAAACAGACACAGCCAGACAACCGGATAAAGCGCCACCACCCCGCTGAGGAACATCGGGGTCGCCACGTAGCCGGCGAACACCATGCAGCGGTGCAGGCTTGGGCGCGATTCATAACGCCGCGCCATCCAGTGAATGACTTTCCCCATGGCCGCTACGCCCGCCAGCATCAGCAGGTAGAACGCCACGGCGGTATAAAACGCGGTAAACATGTCGAGCCTGATGGCATGTCCCTCGCCGGAGAGCCAGCCCAACTGGGTGGTGCCGATAAAGGCGCAGACCACCGGGATTGCTGCCAAGAGCAACACGTGATGGGTGTATAGGTGCGAGACGCTTTCATTCTCGCTTTTGATCTGTTCGAACTCGGCGCTGGGATGCGCCAGAAGTCCCCAAACATGACTGACCATGAGACACCTCCTATCTCGCCGTAGGCCGCGATCGGCGAACGAATTTCACACCTCCGACGGACAGCTACCCGTGCGAGGATTGCGGCCACGGGGCTCTCTCCCCTGTACTAATTATAGTCTTTCGGCGAAAAAACGTGCGGAAAGCGCAACGCCGCGGCGCTTTGTCTTATACTCCCCCCATCAAATCCAGACTGTGAGGAAGGTTATGCCATCCGTTATCACCACCCGCCAGGCGGGGATCGTCGACGTCGACGCCGGGCGCAACGTCACCGTTGTCGAGCCCTGCAATCTGTACGGCTGCCGGCTCGGCGACGATGTCTTCGTCGGCCCGTTCGTCGAGATCCAGCGCCACGTCAGCATTGGCGCGCGTAGTAAAATTCAGTCGCACAGCTTTATCTGCGAATACGTCACGCTCGGCGAAGAGTGCTTTGTCGGCCACGGCGTCACCTTCGCCAACGATCTGTTCAAAGACGGTGCGCCCAATGCCGATCCAGCCAGCTGGGGGCGCACGCGCATCGGCGATCGGGTGTCCATCGGCTCCGGCGCCACGGTCTTGGCGGTGGAGATCTGCAGTGGCGCGGTGATCGGCGCCGGGGCGGTCGTGACCCGCGATATCACCCGCAAGGGGATCTATGCCGGCAACCCGGCGCGCCTGCTGCGGGAGCTGCCGTCATGAACCCGGCCATCCGCATCACGGCCATTGAGGCGTTGCCCGCCGATTATTTGGCCTGCGGCGATTTCAGCTTTACCGTCGCCAGCTACGCCCTGCCGCAGTTCGACAGCCCGGTCGACAGCTGGCCAACCCGCCCGGTCGCGCCGTTTCGCAAACAGTATCCGCTGGCGCCGCTCGCCAACGACGACAGCGTCACCTTCCTGGCGTATCGCCAGAACGAAGCCGTTGGCCATATCACGCTGAGCAAAAACTGGAACGGTTACACCCTGATCGATGAGATCGCCGTCAGCGCTCACGCGCGCCGTCAGGGCATCGCCGGGGCGCTGCTGGACTGCGCCAAACAGTGGGCACGGCTGCAGGAAACCTCAGGTATGATGCTCGAAACGCAGAACAACAATCTGGCGGCCTGCCGCTGCTACCAGCATTACGGGTTTATCCTCGGCGGCATCGATCGTTTACTGTATCGCGCCGAGCCGGAGATCGCCGATCACGAGATCGCACTGTTCTGGTATTTGCCGTTCAATAACGAAATCGGTTACTGATTTATCGGGCCTCATTGAGGTTATGTTTACTTTTTAACCCCTACCATCGGATGAGAACTGTTATCACTTACTATGATAATCCAGCGACACCCATGGAGGGCCGTATGAACAAGAACAAGGTTGTTTTACTGATGTTAGCTATCGCCATGAGCGGATGCGCCGAGCGCCCCACCCCGGCAACGCCGCCGCCCGACGTCACCGTTGCGCCGCCGAGCGTGCAGCCGGAGATGGACGCCAGCACCCGCAGCAAGCTGCGTGAGATCCTCGCGCTGCGCGCCGGTTGGCCCGCCGCTCAGCCACATGGCCGCACCGTCGATTTGATTTCGCGCGAGTTTCTCGGCACCCCCTATCTCGCCAATCGCCTGATCGGCTCGCAGAACACGCCCGAGCAGCTGGTGATCGACTTCCGCGGGCTGGATTGCTTCACCTACATCGATTATGTGGAAGCGCTCAGCACCGCCCGCAGCGAGGGCGAGTTCGTACAGCGGCTGATAGACATCCGCTACGTCGACGGCAAAATCGCCTTCCCGCAGCGCAAGCACTTCTTCACCGACTGGGCGCAGCGGCCGCACAAGGTGGCCGAAGACATCACCGCGCAGCTCAGCCCGCACGCCGTCACCCTCGTGAAAAACCTCAACCAGAAGGCGGACGGCAGCAGCTACCTGCCCGGTTTACCCAACGTACAGCGCAGCGTGACCTATATCCCCAGCGACAACGTCGACGACAAGGTGCTGGCCCAACTGCGCACCGGCGATTATATCGGCATTTACACCAACCTGGACGGGCTGGATGTCACCCACACCGGCATCTACGTGATGACCGACAACGGCCCGGTGCTGCGCAACGCCTCCTCGCGCAAGGCCAACATGCAGGTGGTCGATTCGCCCTTTATGGATTACGTGATGGCTACGCCGGGCATCGTGGTGCTGCGTTCGCTCAGCCGATAATCCCCCCGCCGCATAACGGCTATAAGCTATAGCCGTTTATGCTGAACGAGCGTTTGACTTCATCGGCAGTTCAGGCTTAGCTGTAAGAACAAAAAACAACTGATTTTATTGTTCTTTTCAGGGAGACTTCGATGACCTTACGCTGGCGTATCACCCCTCTGGCGGCGGCCTTCGCCGCCGTATTGGCGCTTCAGGGCTGCGATCAAAAGACCGACCAAAACCATATCAAAGTCGGCGTCATCAACGGCGCGGAACAGGACGTGGCGGAGGTCGCCAGACAGGTGGCGAAAGAAAAATACGGGCTGGAGGTCGAGCTGGTGGGTTTTAGCGGTTCGCTGCTGCCGAACGACGCCACCGACAAAGGCGAACTGGACGCCAACGTGTTCCAGCACCGCCCGTTCCTCGAACAGCAAAACAAAGATCACGGCTATAAGCTGGTAGCGGTCGGCAACACCTTCGTCTTCCCGATGGCCGGCTACTCCAAAAAGATAAAATCGCTCAAAGAGCTGCCGGACGGCGCGGTGATCGCTATTCCGCTCGATCCGACCAACCTGGGGCGCGCCCTGCTGCTGCTGGAAAAAACCGGCCTGATTACCCTGAAACAAGGCAAGGGGCTGCTGCCCACCGCCCTGGACATCAGTGCCAACCCGCATCATTACCAGATCATGGAGCTGGAAGGCGCGCAGCTGCCGCACGTGCTGGACGATCCGAAGGTCACCGTCGCCGTTATCAGCACCACCTACATCAATCAAACCGGCCTGACGCCGACCAAAGACGGCATTTTCATCGAGGATAAAAACTCGCCGTACACCAACATCATCGTCACCCGCGAAGACAATAAGGACGCGCCGAACGTGCAGAACTTCATCAAGGCCTATGAGTCGGACGAAGTGGCCAAGGCCGCCGAGAAAATCTTCAACGGCGGCGCGGTGAAAGGCTGGTAAATTCGGCCACCATCAAGGCGGATTCTGCGTACGAATCCGCAATTTTTCACTTTCATTTGCCGTTTCCTTACGCCACACCTTTCTCTCAACGCAAAACGCCCGCATGCTCATTCCTCCATAACACGGATTGTTCGCAACAAAGGAGTGTATCGATGCCGATCAAATTTTCCCCCAAGGTCGGGGAAATTCTTGAGTGCAACTATGGCAACTACCCACTATCACTCTGCCAACCGCATGAAGCCGGCTTTTATGATGGCCACATTCCGCCAGAAATGGTGAAGAACCGTTTAGTTGTTGTGTTAAATGGCAAAATTAACGGCAATGCCTGCATTATCGTACCGCTGTCGACCACCAGAGATTCGAATAAGATCCAACAAGGGTTGCACATAGAGATCACACGAGAACTCATCGAAGATATGAGATTCTTTCATCCGCAAACGCGTTGGGCAAAGGGCGATCTGGTGCAGCAAGTCAGCCGTCAACGGCTGAGCAGAGCCCGTAAAGAGAGAGGTTTTCTTACCCAGTGTCTGTCACGCGAGCTTGTTGCTGACATCCAACGCGCCGTCATTAAGTCGATCAATGCCCGCAATATGCTGTTCTGACCAGTACGCTGTTGTTGACAAAACAGACAAATCAGGTGAAATTGTCGCCGTAGCCGATAAAGGCCCTTATGCTATACCCTCCCTTTCAGGGACCTGCGAAGCCCAGCCACCAAGCTGGGCTTTTGCCTATCAAGCGCCCACTGATTTCTTATCTTTCCGCTCTTGCCCCCTCAGCCTTTCTACCCTGGCCGATGCGCGGCGAACGTTCCCATAGGGTTGTCTTATCTCACCATAACAAAACCCGATTTACCCCGACGGCGGGCGGCGCGCATAATGCCGTTTATCCGCTGATTTTCAAGGTAAACAGACTTGCCATGACGCTCTTAGCCCCCGCACTCAGCCTCCTCGACGCCACGCCGGACGATATGGTCGCCGTGCTGCGTATTTACACCCACCACGTGCTGACAGGCGCGGCTTCGTTTGAAGAACAGCCGCCGACGTTGGCGGAAATGCAGCTGCGGCTGAGCAAGGTGCAGGAAGCCGGCCTGCCCTGGCTGGTGGCGAAAAGCGAAGGCCGTATTGTGGGCTACTGCTATGCCACGCCTTATCGCCCCCGGCCGGCTTACCGCTTTACCGTAGAAGACTCGGTATACATCGCCGAGGGGCAACAGGGTAAAGGCGTCGGCAAAACACTTCTGAGCGCGCTGATCGCCCGCTGCGAGCAAGGCCCCTGGCGCCAGATGCTGGCGATCGTCGGCGACTCCGCCGCCAACCGCGGCTCGCTGGCGCTGCACCAGTCGCTCGGCTTCACCAGCGTCGGGACGTTAAAAGCGGTGGGGTTCAAGCTGGGGGAGTGGCGCGACACCCACATCATGCAGCGCGCGCTGGGCGCGGGTGATAAACAGCATCCCTGAATGCGTGGCGACGCGCGATGGGGAGATAGCGTCTATAGTGAAGAATGATTTCATTGAGTTAGCGCCAACCGCGCGCCACATTTAACGGGTAAGGGAGAATCAAATGAAAATTATTCTGTGGATTGTCGCCATCATCTTTATCGTGGGTTTGTTGACGATTACCGGCGTTCTCAAACTGATTTTTTAAAACGCCTCGCCCCTCCCGGGGCGAGACTTTTCATCATGCCTTGAAACGCGCGCGCGCTGCGCCCAGCGCCGACACCACCGCCAGCACTACGCCGCCGGCCACCAGACCGAACGCCACGTTCAACAGCGCCGGAACCACACCCTGCAGAATATGGCCAAACGTCGGCACCACGGTGGTGTACGAGGCCCAGTCTTCGAACAGATGATGTACCGGCGGCAAACCGTGGGTCAGGATGCCGCCGCCGACCATAAACATGGCGACGGTGCCGACGATCGACAGCGTTTTCATCAAATAAGGCGCGGCGCGCACGATGCCGCCGCCGAGGGAGCGCGCCAACGCGCTGCCTTTGCGGCTCAGATACAACCCCAGATCGTCCAGCCTGACGATGCCGGCGACGATGCCGTACACGCCGAGTGTCATCACGACGGCGATGCCGCACAAGACGATCACCTGCTGGCTGAAGGTGGCGCCGGCGACGGTGCCCAGCGTGATGGCGA
Organism: Serratia sp. BFP-2025; assembly: GCF_050880365.1. Lineage (NCBI taxonomy): Bacteria > Pseudomonadati > Pseudomonadota > Gammaproteobacteria > Enterobacterales > Yersiniaceae > Serratia > Serratia sp. BFP-2025. Next base: position 2,767,842 of record NZ_JBPAFV010000001.1, read on the forward strand.
TAATCTCGGCGGAGAGCACAAAGTCGGTACGTATCGCCCCTTTCACCTTGCGCTTCTCATAAGCTGCAGCGTCCTCATTGGCGCCGGGCCCGTCGGATTTATCTTCCTGCGCCGGCTTGCCGGGGCTCAGGCTGTGGAACACCTTTTCGAACCCTTCGTAGCACAGGTAGGCGCCGCCCACCATCAGCAACGGCGTAATCGCCCAGGGCGCGAAGGCGCTGATCAAGAGTGCCAACGGCACCAGGATCGCCTTGTTGATCAGCGACCCTTTGGCAACGCTCCACACCACCGGCAGCTCGCGATCGGCTTTAACGCCGGTCACCTGCTGCGCATTGAGCGCCAGATCGTCCCCCAGCACACCGGCGGTTTTTTTGGCCGCCATCTTGGTCATTAAAGAGACATCGTCCAGCAACGAAGCGATGTCGTCGATAAGGGTAAGTAAGCTACTTCCTGCCAAAATGATTCATCCTTTTCACATTCACTATCCGTTTAGCATAGCGGTAAAGCGTGATGAAAGGATATGGGAGGATATCGGAAAACGCCGGGCGGGCGCTTGCCGCCCGGCGCCGGCGTTACAGCGCTATGCTGCCCAGAATGAAGGTGACGGTAATGACCGACAGCAGCGTCGTCCAGGTGATGATGGAAGCCATCGCTTCATGGTCGCCCCCCATTTGCCGCGCCAGAATATAGGCGTTGCCGGCGCAAGGCACAGCGGAATAGAGAATGGCGATGCTGGCGGGCACGCCGGTGGCGCCAAAATAGTGCACCAGCGCGATGGTAATCAGCGGCATGGCCACCAATTTCAGCACGGTCGCATAAGAGATGGAAACCAATTTGCGGATATGCATGCTGACGATCAACCCTGCACCGACCGACATCAGGCTCAGCGGCGTGGCGGCGTTGGAGAGATAAACGAACAGCTGTTTTAGCGCACCGGTGATATGCAGGTTGCACAGATTCATCAACACCCCGAACAACGCGCCGATGATCAGCGGGTTCTTCGTCAGCGCCAGCAGCGCGCCGCTCAGGCTTTTCTTACTGCCGGTGCCGTAGTGGTTCATCACCAACACGCTCATGATGTTGGTCAGAATGATCATGTACGCCACGAAGAAGCCGGACAGCGCCACCCCCTCACTGCCGAACAGCGATTGCGACAGCGCGATGAATACATAAGAGTTATACCTGACTCCCCCCTGAAAAATGGAGGTAAACAGATCCGCCGATGTATTGAAAAACAGCTTGCCAACGAAAATAATCAACGCAATGGCCAATGTGGAAATAATGGTCGCCACAACGGGATAGAAGCTGTCCGCGCCGCTAAAGTCCGCTTCGCTGATATCCAATATCAACAGCGCCGGAAAAAACAGGTAATAAACGAATTTGTCAGAAAAGCCCCAAAAAACGGCGACATCTTTAACATAAAGCTTTGACAAATAGCCCAGCACAATTAACAAAAAAATCGGCAATATAGAAAGAAAAACGTTCAGCATGAATAATAACCTTAAATCGAGAAAATACGCTCTTCAACCTGATTGAGGTTGCGGTGATTCCACAAGCTTGCCGAAATGAAGACCCGTTGCACCCAGCGCAACGGCGTATCTTTTTCATCGAAGGAAGGCGTAAACTTATCGCGCGAATGCAATGCAAAGCGATTGTCGATGTAAACCAAATCGCCCGGGCAAATATCGATGCCGATGGCGTTTTCTTTCACCAGACCATAGAAACGTTCCAGCGCGGCTTCCGCCCGTGGCGTGCTGGCCGCAATCATGCCGGGATAGAAGACCGCGCTCACATCCGGCAACACGTGGTTTTGCGAAATCAGCGGCACCAGCGCGGTTTCTTCACGCCCGGCCTGCGTGGATTGGCGCCAGCGGTACGGCAGCTTGATGCTATACAGCGGGCTGGCCAGCGTTTCGACGTCCTCGCGGCTCAGTTGAGCGATCGCCAGACGCGAGTCGGAGATGCGCGTCATCGGGCTGTGCGGATCGCGGCGCACGCCGGCCAACAGCAGGCCCATCGGCGAAACGTTGAACTGCTCCAGGTGTTTCAGGGCCGCATTTTCAATATGGAAGTCCAGTTCAACATCGAATCCCAGACCGGTATATTCTTTTTTAGCTTCGCGTTTAGGGATCAGATTATTGATCAGTTCTTTCCCTTCGAAATACATCGAATAGGGTTCGCCAATGAGCGAAGAGATACCGACCAACAGGTTTTCGCTGATATTACCGGATTTAGCCGAAGGCGTATATTGGTTCGGACAAGGGGAAAAGAACACTTCTTTATCCACCGGCACATTTTTTAAAATAAGATAAGGCCGTGGTTTGATTGACGCCTTTTGCTGGCTTAATGCGGCGCTTAATCTGTGGGGCAAATGGGTGATCATCGTCGAGCGTATGGCGTGAATATAAGCATCGCCGCCGGCGGGATCGTAAGCAATTCTATCTAATGCCGAAAATAACTCGTTTCGTTCCTGATCCGTCAATTGAAAGACGTTTTGGTAATCCATCCTGAGCATTCCTTGACAATAAGAATATCATTAGCAAGCCTAATGAAAGCGGCGGGATGTTAACATTTTGCATTCAAAATCATAAAGATTTATTAACCAGTTTCGTGATCTCAATCACTACTCCTCCGTCCAGTTAATGACGGAGAAGAAGTGTGTAATAAACAAGCAGTTAAATAGGTACGTCGCAATCGGAGGCGATCGTGAACGCACGCGAAATATGTTGAAGGACCGGGCGATGGGCATCAAATACGCAGGATAAATGCGTACTGCCCTCAAGCAAACCAAATGCCACATGCACGCTGCCATGCTGTTCGACAAAGCGCTGCATCGATTGCGCATTGAACAACTCGTCCTGGGCGGCCGCCAGCAGCAAAGTCGGTAATCGCAACGCCGCCAATTGCTTTGCCGGGGCGCGCGGCGTCAACGCGTTAGCCATATTGACACTGTATTGGCAGACAAAATCGGGGGAGGTGGCCAGCACGGCCGGGGGAAAATTCAGGCTGACCGCCCGAGATTGCCCGAACCAGCGACCACCGCTGAACGCATTGGCCACAAAGGGCCATTGGCGCACCTGAGCAAAACGGGCCGCCGCCGTCAGATCGCGGGCTATCCCGGAAAATGGCCCCAGCTCCGGCGCCAGCATGATCAGGCTATCCGCCTGCTGCTCGCAAGGATAACGGGTCAGGTAGTTGAGCAACATCCCGGCGCCGCTGGAATGACCAAGCAGGTGCCTGCGCGCCAACGGAAAACGCAGGCGCATTTCCGCCAGGATGACATCGACATCGCGCCAAATACGCTCAGGCCGCTCAACCGTTCCCCGCTCTCCGGCGGAATCGCCATGTCCGCGAATATCGACCAGGCACACCGCGAGCGTTGGCTCGGCCGCCAACTGGCGCGCCAGGACGTCATACCCGGCAGCGCTGTTAACCCCGCCGCCGTGATACACCACCATCACGTCTTCACTCGCGGCAGTTTGCCGATACAGGCGATAGCTCAATCCCTCAACGCGACCGGACGACATCTCCACGTGCCCACCCGGCCACTCGCCGTAAGACTTCGCTTGCTCAACATAGCGGTCAAAATCAATCAAAGCGCACCTTTCCATGAATGTTGTCGGTATTGCCCACGGCAGAATTCCCTGCCACCACGGGGGTAAGCATATGAAACAACCGCAGGCACTACCATGTCTTTTGCACGCCCCTGGCGTCAGGGCAGATCGCCCGCCGGCACATTGAGCTGCCAGGAGAGGCCGAAACGATCGTTCAGCCAACCGAAACGGGCACTGAAGCCGTAATCATCGAGCGGCATCAGCACCTTGCCGCCTTCCGCCAGGCGGTGAAAGGCCTGTTCAAGCGCCTCTTCGTTAGGCAAGTTGATGAACAGCGACACCGCCGGGGTGAAGCTGAAGTCATGGCTGATCGGGCTGTCGATAAACACCAGGTTCTGTCGGTCGAAATCGATGGTGGCATGCTTGATCAACCGCCGGCCGTCCGGCGTCGGGTCGTAATGCTGCACCTGCATGAGCCGAAAACGCTCGAACACCTGGCTGTAGAGGTCGATCGCCTGTTGCGCCTCTCCCTGGAACATGACAAAAGTCGACACCTGACTCATAACATCCCCTCCGACAAACGTTGTGGTATTAATGGAGGATAGCGGATTACCGCTGAAGCGGCGGAAAGGAGCAACCATGAGCATCATTCATCGTCTGGCGCAGCCGGACGATCTCAACGGCCTGTTGGCCCTGTATCGCGAGCTGCGTCCGCAGGACGCGCCGCTGCGCACCGACGATGCGCGCCGTGCCCTGCAGCGCCTGCTGGACGATCCGGCGATCCGTCTGGTGGTGGCGGCAAAGGAAGAACAACCGATCGCCACCTGCATGATGGCGCTGATCCCAGGGCTGGCGCACCAGGCACAGCCGTTCGGCGTCATCGAACACGTGGTGACGGCGGAGCCCTATCGCGGCCACGGCGTGGCGCTCGCCATGATTGAATACGCGCTGCAGCTGGCCTGGCGCAAGGGCTGTTACAAGGTGATGCTGCTGTCGGGGCAGCAACGCACCGGCGCGCACCAGCTTTATCTCAAAGCCGGGTTCGACGGCGATCGCGAGCGGGGATTTGTCATCAGGCGGCCCGAGGGCCGATAGCGGCCTGCCGCCAACGGGCAGGCCGCCAGGCGGGTCATTCGGTGGCGTTTTTCGCCAGGCTGGCGTCTTTTTGGCGGCGATAGTCGCGGGCGGCGGCCGGGATCGGCGTCACCTTGCCGGTCTCAATCCAGCTGCGCAGCCGGTTGGCGTCGGCGAAGTGGGTATATTTGCCGAAGGCGTCCAGCACTACCAGCGACACAGAACGGTTGCCGATCACGGTGCGCATCGCCAGGCAGTGGCCCGCCTGATTGGTGAAACCGGTCTTGGTCAGCTGAATATTCCATTTCGGGTTGTACACCAGGTGGTTGGTGTTGCGGAACGGCAGCGTGTAGTTGGGATCCTTGAAGCTGGCCATGCGCTCGGTGGTGGTGCTGAGCTGGCCGATCAACGGATATTGCTTGGTGGCGATCAGCAGCTTGGTCAGATCGCGCGCCGTCGACACGTTGTGGATAGAGAGCCCGGTCGGTTCGACGTAATGGGTATTGGTCATGCCGAGCGCCCTGGCCTTGGCGTTCATCGCTTTGATAAAGGCGTTGTAGCCGCCCGGATAGTGGTGCGCCAGGCTGGCGGCGGCGCGGTTTTCCGACGACATCAGCGCCAGCAGCAGCATATCCTTGCGGCTGATTTCGCTGTTCAGCCGCACCCGCGAATAGACCCCTTTCATCTCCGGCGTCTGGTGGATATCCACCGACAACATCTCGTCGAGCGGCAGGTGCGCGTCCAGCGTGACCATGGCGGTCATCAGCTTGGTGATCGAGGCGATCGGCACCACTTCATCCGGGTTGCGCGCATACATCACTTTATGGGTTTGCATATCGACGACCATCGCGCTGCCGGAAGCCAGCTCCGGCTGGGTGGCGTGCAGAGCGGCGGCGTTGTCGCTGGCCAGCGCGCGCGGCGCAAAGCCTGCGCCCGCCTGCAAAGCGAGCAGGGTCAGAACCAAAACACGTATTTTCACAGGCATTACTCTGAAATGGGGGCTTGAACTCAGCGAATTATATGTGAGGGTGCTGCGCTTGGCACTGGGATTGTAGGGCGGATTTGTGACAAATTCTGTCGGCCGAAAAACGGTACAGCCCGCGGGCGCTCTGGGATGAGCGCCCGCGTAGAAAAAGTTACAGCGCCGGCTGCCACGCCGATTGCGGCAGCAGGTACAGCCCCGGCGTTTGCCGCGCCCCTGCACCGACGATATGGCCGATGCCGGCCGCCATGACCGCCAACGTCACGTCGAAGGCGTTGAGGCTATCGCCATAGCCGGCGGTCAGGTTGAACATCGAGCCATTGGCCAGCAAATAGACCGTCTTCTCATTGAGTTGGTAAGCATTTACATAAGGCATCGGCTCGTGGTGCGGCAGGCTTTTCAGGAAGCCGACGTCGATCTCTTCCGCCACGTGGCCGACGTTGAGGATAAACACGCCGTCCTGCGCCTGTTGCAGATGCTGCGCCGAGAGCACGTTCTTCGCGCCGGTCGCCGTGGCGATAACGTCCGCCTGAGCGACCGCGCTCGCCAGATCCACCACCTGCCAGCCGTCATAACGCGCCTGCAGCGCGCGCGCCGGGTCGATTTCCGCCACCATCACCTGGCCGCCGTAAGCCCTGGCCGCCGCCGCCGTTCCCTGCCCGACCAGGCCGTAGCCGATCACCAGCACGCGCTTTTCGTGCAGCGTCAAATGGGTGGTCTGGAAGAAGGTGTGCCAGGCGGTCAGCCCAACCATGTGCCGGTTATGCAACCCCTCTTTCACCGGCAGATCGTCCCAGTTGAAGATCGGGTAACGCGGCGCCACGCCGTTTAACCGGCTGATGCCCGATCCGGTGGCTTCCAGCCCGGCGACGATCTGCGGGCCGTTCGGCGATTGGTGCAGACGGGTGGTCAGATCCGCCCCCATTTCGCACAGGTGGGTCGGCTGCCAGTCCAGCGCGCGATCGAAAGATTCCGACCACTCGCTGGCGTTCATGTCGCGCCAGGCATAGGCCTGCGCCCCCCGCCGTTCCAGCCAGGCCACCACGTCATTCTGCACCGTGGTGGGATTGCAGGTAGTCAGGAAGATCGCCGCCCCCTTATCCAGCAGGCCGGCCACCAGCGGCGCCATTTTCAGATCCAGGTGCATATTGCACGCCAGCCGCACCCCGTGCAGGTCCGGCAGTGCCGCTACCGCCGCCCGGGTGCGCGGCATATGGCGCATCGCCCAGTTCAATTCACTGTCAAAATCCTGATACATCCGTTGCTCCTCTGGTGTGCCCCGCCGCCAGGCGTGGCAAAAAAGTTATCCCGCGCGGCCGAGCCGGCGGATCGCCTGCGGCGACAGGCCAAATACGCGGATAAACGCCCGCCTCATGCGTTCCGGATCGCTGAACCCCACCGAACGGGCGATCGCTTCCAGCGACTCGGCACCCTCTTCGATGCGCACCCTGGCCGCCTCGACCCGCAGCTGCTCGATCACCTTGGCCGGCGTCTGCCCGGTTTCAGCGCGGAACAACCGGCCGAACTGCCGCTCGCTCAGGCAGGCGGCGTCGGCCAGATCCGCCACCGACAGCGGCAGATGCAAGTGCTCGCGCGCGTACGACAGCGCGGCGCGCATGCGATCCGACGGCGGATTCAACGCCAGCAACAGAGAATATTGCGACTGCCCGCCGGGGCGACGGTGGTACACCACCAGCTGCCGCGCCACGCCCGCCGCTATCGTAGCGCCGAGATCGTCCTCGATCAGCGCCAGCGCCAGATCGATGCCGGCGCTGATGCCCGCCGAAGTCCAGATATCGCCGTCACGGATGAAAATGCGGTTGCTGTCGACGCGAATGCGCGGGTAGTTCTGCTGCAAGCGCGCCGCGTGATACCAGTGGGTGGTGGCGCGTTTGCCGTCCAGCAAACCGCAGGCCGCCAGAATAAACGCCCCGGTGCACACGCTGGCGATGCGCCGCGCTCGCCGGCTGTGGGCCGTCAGAAACGCCGCCAACGCCGGTGACTGCGCCGCCATCACATTGCCGCTGCCGCCGGCCACCACCAGCGTATCAAAACGCTCGTCGCCGCACGGCTGCGTGGCGATCGCCACCCCGGCCGAGCTGACGACCATGCCGCCCTGCGGCGAGATCGCCACACAGCGGTAAGCCGGCGGGTCAGTGAACTGGTTGACGTTATCGAACGCCGCCAGCGGCCCGGCAAAATCCAGCAGGTTAAAACCGGGAAAAACCACAAAACCGATCGTTTTCATGATGGCGCTTTTTGAGGGTTATCTGTCATATCAGCCAAAAACAGGGCGGCTATTATGACCCAGGTCCAACGATAAAAATGAGGCGAATATCATGTCTGAACCATTAGTGATTGTATTTCCCATCTATCAAGGCGTCACTCAGCTCGACTTTACCGGCCCGCTGCAGTTTTTGCGCCACATGCCGGGCGCGGAAATCATCGTCGCCTCGGTAGACGGCGCAGATGTCGAGTCTGAAGGCTTGCACTTCACCCAGCTGCGCCCGCTGCCGGAGATCGCGCGCTGCGACGTGCTGTGCGTGCCGGGCGGCAGCGGCTGCACGCAGGCGCTGCAGGATCAGGCGTTCATGCAGCAGATCCGTCGGCTGGGCGCCGATGCCCGCTACCTGACCTCGGTATGCACCGGTTCGCTGATCCTGGCCGCCGCCGGTCTGCTGCAAGGCAAACGCGCCGCCTGCCACTGGTCGATGCGCGACAGCTTGAAGCTGTTCGGTGCCGTGCCGAGCGCAGCGCGCGTGGAACGCGACGGCCACGTGATCAGCGGCGGCGGCGTCACCGCCGGTATCGACTTCGCGCTGGCGCTGATCGCCGAACTGCACGGCGAAGACACCGCCCAGATGATCCAGCTCTATCTGGAATACGCCCCGGCGCCACCGTTCGCGGGCGGCACGCCGGAGCTGGCCCCGCCGCATATTTATGCCAGAGTGCAGGCGCAGATGGCGGAAAGCCTGCAGCGGCGCAGAGCATTGGTGGCCCAGATCGCCCAAGGCTAGCGATCGGGCGTATACTTGCCCTTATGCGTCAGTCACATAAGGAGTAAGGAATGACCGATTTGGCCCACTACATTACGGACTACGGCTACTGGGCGTTGTTTATCGGCTGCCTGGCTGAGGGGGAGACCATCACGCTGCTGGGCGGCATCGCCGCCCACGAAGGGCTGCTGCACTGGCCGTGGGTGATTGCGGTGGTGGCGCTCGGCGGCACGCTGGGGGATCAGCTGCTGTTCTTCACCGGCCGCCGGTTCGAAGGCCGGGTGATCTCACGCCTTAAAGGGCAGGAAAAGCGCATCGCGCGCGCCAGAAAGCTGATCGCCCGCCACCCGATGCTGTTCGTTATCGGGGTGCGCTTTATGTACGGTTTCCGCATCATCGGCCCGGTGCTGATCGGCGCCAGCCGCCTGCCGCCCTCGCGCTTCGTGCCGCTTAACATCCTCGGCGCCATTCTCTGGGCGACGATCTTCGTCATGCTCGGCTATTTTGGCGGCCAGGCGATCGAAAGCTTCGTTACCGGCTTCGACAAAAAACTCTCCAGCCTGCTGTTTGTCGCGCTGGCGATCGCCGCCATTCTGCTGGTGCGCTTCTGGTGGCGCAAACGTCACGCGGAGTGAGCAAGCGCACCCGGCGTCAGCTTTTCTGCGGCGCCGCGCGCATCAGCGCCACCAGCTCGCGCGCCGCCTTGTCCAGCGGGCGGTTCTTCTGCCAGATCAAATGCATCGGCAAGCGCAGCTCGTTCTTGGTATTTTTGAATTTCAGCCGCACCAGCCGGCCCTGCGCCAGCAGCGGCTCGGCCAGCGACAGCGGGAAATTCCCCCACCCCAGCCCCGCTTCCACCATATTCAGCGCCATCGGCAGGCTATCGGTGCGCCAGTAAGCCTCCGCCACCTGCGGACGCAGATCGCCGATCGGCAGGTCACGGCTGGCCACCATGATCTGTCGCACGTTGACCAGATCCTCGAGAAACAGCTCGCCCGCAGCGCCGTCCAGCGCCGGATGCTGCGGCGACAACATCGCCACCAGCGATTCCGCGCCGACGAAGTGGAACTGTTCCGCGCTGTTGACGTTCAGCCCGCCGAACGCCAGGCAAACGCCGATGCGCCCCTGGTGCAACATGTGCAACACGTCGTCCTGCGGCGCGCTGAGCACTTCGATGTTCAGCAGCGGATAACGCTGCGACAGCGTTTTCACCGCCGCCAGCAGCCCGGCGCCGTTGATATCCGACGCCACGCCGATCGAAAGCGTGCTCTCCAGCCCCTGGGACAGTTCGATGGCGTGCACCTGCAGCTGCTTGAGCTGCCCGGCGATCAGTCGGGCATGCGGCGCCAGGGCCAGGGCCAGCGCGGTCGGCGTCGGTTCGCGGTGAGAACGGTCGAACAAGGCAAAACCGAGCTCCGCCTCCATGTTGGCGATGCCCATGCTGACGGCGGAAGGCACGCGCCGCAGCGCGCGGGCGGCGGCGGAAAACGAACCGCGATCGAGCACCGCCAGAAACAGCTCGATGTTGTCGCTGGAAAAATTCATCGTTCAATCTATCAGTAAAACTGATAGCTCCTGACTTTTTCTATCAATGTGATTGACGTTATCTTAGCCGCCGTCGCCGCAGAGGCAACTAAAAACAGATCGGGAGAAAACAATGCAGGGCGTCAAACGCAAACTGGTGTATGTCACCGCTTATGAAATCATCGGCATGACGATCTCGGCGCTGGGGCTGGCGCTGCTGTCGGGCCACGCGCCGACCAGCACCGGACCGCTGGCGGTGGTGATCACCACTATCGCCGTCAGCTGGAACTTCATTTACAACTACTTATTCGAGTGGTGGGAGAGCCGCCAGGCATCGCGCGCCCGCACCCTCAAGCGCCGCATTTTGCACGCGGTCGGGTTTCAGCTGACGCTGGTGGTGTATCTGATCCCGCTGATCGCCTGGTGGATGGGCATCACGCTGTGGCAAGCGCTGCTGCTGGATATGGCGCTGATCGTCATCATTCCTTGCTACACCTTCCTGTTTAACTGGGCGTTCGACAAGCTATTCGGCCTGCCGGCTTCGGCTTTGCCGGCCGGTGAATCCGCCTGAGAATAACCCTCGTCCTATTCGCCTGCGCACGCCCATCGCTGCGCAGGCGCCACAGCTTTATTTTTCCCCCCCTTCTCCTCCGAGCCAAATAACCGCCAAATCCCTTTAATTTGCGCGGTAATTATTATTCTGTGATTTCAATCACTTTTATCGTTCGATATTTCCGTGTTGATAATGAGACTCATCTTACTGAATAATATGCGCTTTTGTTTTCAGTTTAAAAAACAAACACACTTGATCACTATTTGCACACAGGTTTTTTTGCCACATTTAACGGGAAACGGTAGCATGCCACGCCGTTATTTAACGGCGGCTGTATACACAATAAACAGCGGAATGATGCCACGACCTCATTCTCATTACGATTGCTGATGGCAATCGATTGCTCTGCAGCTCAGGGCGGAGTTAATCACAGACAGGTAAACAGGACGGATAATGCACTCACAAAACAAGTCGGCGGATGACAAACACGCCGCCAGAAGACGCTGGCTGGACTCCCATGAATCCGGTTACCACAAAAGCATGGGTAAGCGGCAGATCCAAATGATAGCCATCGGCGGTTCGATCGGCACCGGGTTGTTCCTCGGTACCGGCGGCCGTCTCGAGCTGGCCGGGCCGGCCCTGGCGCTGGTCTATCTGGTCTGCGGGATCTTCTCTTTCTTCATTCTGCGCGCGTTGGGCGAACTGGTGCTGCATCGGCCTTCCAGCGGCAGCTTCGTTTCTTACGCCCGCGAGTTTCTCGGCGAAAAAGCCTCTTACGTCGCCGGCTGGATGTACTTCCTCAACTGGGCGATGACCGGCATTGTCGACATCACCGCGGTGGCGCTGTACATGCACTACTGGGGCACCTTCGCCGACGTGCCGCAATGGCTGTTCGCCCTCGGCGCGCTCGGCATCGTCGCCACCATGAACATGATCGGCGTGAAATGGTTCGCCGAAATGGAGTTCTGGTTCGCGCTGATCAAAGTGGCCGCCATCGCGCTGTTCCTGATTGTGGGTGTGGTGTTCCTCGGTACCGGCACTCCGGTGGCGGGCAATACCACCGGTCTGCATCTGATCACCGAAAACGGCGGCATGTTCCCGCACGGCCTGCTGCCCGCGCTGGTGCTGGTGCAAGGGGTGATCTTCGCCTTCGCCGGCATTGAGCTGATCGGCACCGCCGCCGGCGAGTGTAAGGATCCGGCCCAAATGATGCCCAAAGCGATCAACAGCGTGATCTGGCGCATCGGTCTGTTCTACGTCGGCTCCGTGGTACTGCTGGTGCTGCTGCTGCCGTGGAATGCCTATCAGGCCGGCCAAAGCCCGTTCGTCACCTTCTTCAGCAAGCTGGGCGTGCCTTATATCGGCACCGTGATGAACATCGTGGTATTGACCGCCGCGCTCTCCAGCCTCAACTCCGGCCTCTACTCCACCGGCCGCATCCTGCGCTCACTGGCGATGGGCGGCTCCGCGCCGAAGCTGATGGCCAAGATGAGCAGCCAACAGGTGCCTTACGCCGGCATTCTGGTCACCTGCGGCATCTACGTGATCGGCGTGGTGCTCAACTATCTGGTGCCGTCGCGGGTGTTCGAGATCGTGCTGAACATCGCTTCGCTGGGCATTATCGCTTCCTGGGCGTTTATCATCGTCTGCCAGATGCGCCTGCGCAAAGCCATCCGCGAAGGCCGCGCTCAGCCTGTCTCGTTCAGAATGCCGGGCGCGCCGTTCACCTCCTGGCTGACGCTGGCGTTCCTGCTGACCGTGGTGGTGATGATGGCGTTCGACTACCCGAACGGCACCTGGACCATCGCCACCATTCCGGTGTTGGCGGTGCTGCTGACGCTGGGCTGGTTCGGCCTGCGCAAACGGGCGCAGGAAGTGAAACTGGAACAGCAGGCTCACGAAGAACAGAGCCAACGCTGAATCGACAAGCCGCCCTCCGGGGCGGTTTTTTTATCCGTTATAACCGGCCGTAAAACGTCATTCGGGCGCTTTCCGACAGCATCACGTCCGGCTGCGCATTGTAGGCCAGCACCACCAGCATGCGCGTAGCGTCGCCTTCGGTCGGCGTCACCCGGTGCAGGGCATTGCGCCCGCGAAACAGCACCAGATCCCCCTCCTCGATCGCCAGCCGCTTGGCTGCTCGTTCCCCGTCCAGCACCTGCGCAACCCCGGCATAGTTCATCTCGCCGCGATCGGCGTCGCGCAGCTTCTCCACATATTCGAAACGCCCGCCCGCCGCCGGTTTCTGGATCAGCAGCGTGATGGCGAACGATGAGTTATCGAAGTGCCAACCCAACTCCTGGCCGGCGCGCGCGTAATGCAGGTTGATCGACGACAGCCGATCGGCGTAGGGATAGAGCTGCGCCTCATCCAGCACCGCACAAAGGAACTCGCGAAACGCCGGGGCGTCGTACAGCGCGCGCAGCGGCGACTGCGGCGGAATATCCTCGTCGGTAATGCAGCCCTTGGACGACACCACCAGCCGGTTGCGCGCGTGATCGGCCGGCAGCGCGTCGTCCTGCGGCCGCAGATACACGTTGTGCTTGCTGGTGGCGTAAAACGCCGCATGGTGCTGTTCGGCGCCTTCCAGCCGCACCGTCGCCAGCGCGGCGTCGCGCAAAAATCCCGGCAGCACCAGCGCGCCTGCGCTCTCCAGCGTTTGCCTGCAGCGGGCGCGAAACGCGGCGTCGCCAATGGGATGGGCGGACAGATCGATAATATCGGCAAGTTGCGGCATGACGTTCCCCTCGAGTGCGATAGCCGGATGCCTCTCACTGTAGCGAATGGCGCATTGCCGCCATAACAAAAATACGTTATGGATAAGTTAACCAATTCTTAGCGATAACCCTGCCCATGCACTCACCGTCTCGCGCTCGCCTGCCCAAACTGAGCGCCATTCTGGCGTTCGAAACCGCCGCCCGCACCGGTAGCCTGGCCCGCGCGGCGGATGCGCTGGCATTGACCGCCGCCGCCGTCAGCCAGCAGATCCGCCAGCTCGAACAGCATCTGGGCATCACGCTGTTCATCCGCGCCAAAAGCGGCGTCACGCTGACCGAACAGGGCGCGGACTACCTGGCATATGTTCAGGAAGCGTTTGAAACGCTGCGTGTGGCGCAGCAGCACGTCGAACGCCAGCGCGGCAAGCAGACGCTGACGGTGTTCGCCCTGCCGGCGTTGGCCTCCAAGTGGCTGAACCCGGCGCTGGACGCCTGGCTGGCGCAATACCCCGACGGCGATCTGCGGCTGCACGCCACCCATGCGGCGGTCGATTTCGCCCATTCGGCGGCGGACTTCGCCCTGTGCTTCGGCGATCAGGATTACCCGCTGCTGGAAAAAGCGCGGCTGTTTCAGGATCGGGTACAGCCGGTGTGCAGCCCGGCGCTGCGCGATCGCGGCGACTGGACGCAGCAGCCGCTTCTCCACGTTGACTGGGGCAAGGAGAGCCAGTTTCTGCCGGGATGGCACGAGTGGTTCACCGCCGCCGATCGCATGCCGCCACCGCGGCGCGGGCTGACCTATAACCTGACTTCACTGGCCATCGACGCCGCCGTGCAAGGGCGCGGGGTGCTGCTCGGCCAACGGCGGCTGATCGCCCGCGAACTGGCGGAGGGCCGGCTGGTCACGTTGGCCGAACCGGCGCTGCCGCTCAGCAAACCCTACTACGTGGTTTACCCGGCGCGCACGCTGGAAAAGCCCGGCGCGGCGGCGTTTCTGGCCTGGCTGCAGACGCTGGCTCAGCACGCAGTATAACCGCCGTCGATACTGTAGAACGCGCCGGTGGTGAAACTGCTGTGGTCCGAAAGCAGAAAGGCCACCGTTTTCGCCACCTCTTCCCGCGTCGCCATTCTCCCCATCGGGTGCGAAGCGGCCATCTGCGCCCGCGCCGACGCTGGCAGTGCCCCCATCGCCGGCGTATCCACATAGCCCGGCCCGACGGCGTTGACGCGTACGCCGCGCGTGGCGAATTCCAGCGCCGCCGAGCGCGTCAAGCCCAGCACGCCATGTTTGGCGGCAGTATAGGGCGCGATCCCGGCAATGCCCACCACCCCGTTGGCGGAAGAGAGGTTCACCACCGCCCCGCCGCCGCCGGCGACGATCGCCGGCAGGCCGTACTTCATGCCGAAAAACGTGCCGCTCAGGCAGGTGGCGATCACCTCATGCCAATCGTTGACCGCGTACCGATCAATACCCACCTCGTGCGGGCCGGTGATCCCGGCGTTGTTGACCAGCAGATGCAGCGCGCCGTAGCGCCGCACCGTCTCTTCAATGCCCTGCTGCACCGACGGCGCATCGCGCACGTCCATCCGCAACGTCATCACCCGTCGACCGTCGGGATCGAGCCGCGCGGCGGCGGCGGCGAGAGGCGCGGCGTGGCGGCCGGTCATCACCACCGTGGCTCCGCGCCGAAACAGCTCGGCGGCGATCGCTTCGCCGATGCCGGTGGAAGCGCCGGTCACCAGCGCCACCCGATGTTTGAAATCTTGCATAGCCGTTCTCCTGCAATGTTGAACTCCGGGGAACAGGCTAGCGCCGACCAGTGACAGTTTGCGGCAGCAGCGACAGCGCAGCACGTAATGCGCTCACAAAAGCCGCAAAGCCCGCTATTTTATGCCTACTTTTTCTCATGCGAGACACCCTGTGGATACCCAACGCTACCTGCAGCATATCGGCTTTACCGGCGTCGCCCGCCCTGACCTCCCCACGCTGCAACAGCTGCACCATCGCCACATGCTGAGCGTCCCGTTCGAGAACCTGAGCATTATTTATCATCAGGGCATTCAGCTGGCGCCGGAGGCGCTGTTCAGCAAGGTGGTCGAGCGTAACCGCGGCGGTTTCTGTTATGAGTTGAACACGCTGTTCGCCCTACTGCTGCGAGAGCTCGGCTTCAAGGTGAGCTTCATCTCCGGCGAGATCCGCGCGCGCGACGGCCATTTCGGCCCGCGCTACGACCATCTGGCGCTGCGGGTGGATCTGGCGGACCAGGCCTGGCTGGTGGACGTCGGTTTCGGCGATTCCTTCCTGACGCCGCTGAAGATCGTCGTCGCCGAGCCGCAACCGCAGGCCAGCGGCACCTTCCACCTGGAGCGGGAAGGCGAGTATTACCTGCTGGAGCGCCGCAACGGCGACCAGCGTTCGCATGCCAAAACGCTGTATCGCTTTACCGTTCAGCCGCGCGAATTGCATGAGTTCGACGAGATGTGCCACTTCCACAGCACCTCGCCGCAGTCGCACTTCACCCAACGTCTGGTATGTTCACGGCCGACGGACCACGGCCGGGTCACCCTCAGCGACATGAAGCTAATCGTGACCGAAGATCACCAGCGCCACGAAACGACGCTGCATTCGGAAGAGGAACGGCGCGCCGCTCTGTGGCGGCACTTCGCCATCGATATGGAGCGTTGAAAGAACTAACATAATTTAGATTAAAATGTCCCATGCGCCTTCTATAGGATCATGGGATTAACAAAGCCTCCCCACATAAACTTTTTCAATAGAACATCCCCCTTAATGTTAGAGAGTGAACAGCTAAAGATTATTTATAGCATCCAAAACACCTTCAATACCCTCGTTATAATCACTTCTAAAGTCAGCGTATTTTCTAGATTTCAACAACGTAGGGATATTACAATCACTATAAAGTATCGGTAAAATATGTATCTTGTTGTTACTTATTTCATCCCAATACTTTGTTTGCCATTCTCGTTCCACCCACTTTGATTTCATAGCTGCTTCAGAAAGAACCACGATAATAAAGTCCGCATTTTCAATGCCAATTGACAGTTTTTCAGGGATAAATTCCCCGACTCTGATATCCCACTCGTCAAGCCATGGTGTATGACCAAACAACTTTATATCGGTAGCAACCTTCCGAACAAAAGGTTTATCTTTAGACGAGTGAGATATAAAAATATTCTTTCCTATCATATCTTTTTTAAACCTTACTGAAAGATAGTTTTCCGATAACAATAAATCTATAAAATGTAGTTCTTGCAAGCTTTCATGGCTATCTAGTTCATATAAGTCTTCATCCATGCCTTCATATATAGGCTCTGAGTATTTAGATAATAACTTATATAAACACTCGCGCCTTGTTAACAAATCATGTGTTGTTACAAAGCGCATATCCTTGGGGTTCACATAGAAGTAATTCGGTGAAATAAAATAATCACCAAAATATACTATCGCCACCCCTGAATTTTTTCTTCCTTTGAAGTAGCATAATTCTTTAATTTCACTATCGTAAATAGTGTCATCTTCATAAAGTCCGACCCTTCCTTTGAATGGTCCTCCAGTGATAAAAACCGGACCGTAGCCAACCGGGTTATTATTCATTATTTTTTCCGAAAGTAATTATCCATACTTGTGATTATCAGCGTTCTCAGAGAAATTTTCAATCGCCAATGAACCTCACAACTTACTCATCATTTTGATTGTATCACTGTGACGAGATACTAACTAATAACACACCTATACGTTATTACACGCCTAATCTTATAGAGGAAACTCTAATCGTATTGGCATACTAAGCAAACCCTTCATAAGTTTGATAATCCTTTCCCAACTGCACCAAAGACCTCACTCAACAAAACGAACGCCGCGCTGTGGCAGCATTTCGCCATCGATGTGGATCGTTAACGGCGCCGGCGGCGCCCTTTTATTACGATTCTGTTACATCGATTGCATAACCGCGCTTGGCTGATTGCCAGCCCCGCGGCGGCAGGCATCATAGGGTCATGATTCGGCAGCAGAGTGCGAAAAATGATCCGTGTGATACTGGTGGATGACCATGTGGTGGTGCGCTCCGGCTTTGCCCAGTTGCTCAGCCTCGAGGACGATCTCGACGTGGTGGGGCAATACAGCAGCGCGGCGGCGGCCTGGCCGGCATTGCTGCGCGAAGACGTCAGCGTCGCGGTGATGGACATCGCCATGCCGGATGAAAACGGCCTGAACCTGTTGAAGCGCCTGCGGGCGCACAAGCCGCAGTTCCGCGCGATCATCCTCAGCATCTATGACTCTCCCACCTTCGTGCAGAGCGCGCTGGATGCCGGTGCCAGCGGCTATCTGACCAAACGCTGCGGGCCGGAAGAACTGGTGCAGGCAGTACGCTCCGTCAATATGGGCGGCCATTACCTGTGCGCCGACGCGCTGCGGGCGCTGCGCGGCGGCGAGCAACCGAACACGGCGCTGGAAGCCTTGACCCCGCGTGAGCGCGAGGTCTTCGATCTGTTGGTCAGGGGTGACAGCGTCAAAGAGATCGCTTTCAAGCTCGATCTCAGCCACAAAACGGTGCACGTGCATCGCGCCAACGTCCTGGGTAAGCTGCAGTGCAACAGCACCATCGAGCTGGTGCATTTCGCCCTCGACCATCAGCTGCTGGCGGGGCATTGATGTCGCCCCGCTTCCGCCCCTGGGTTATCTCGCTGTTTATCCTGTTGGCCTGGGGCAGCGGCTGGCTAGCGCTGTGGACGCTAGGTTTCCATCTGACCCACAACGGCAATCAGGCGGCGCTGTTTCTGCCGCACGGCGTCTATCTCGCACTGCTGATCCTGCTGGCGCGCCGCTATTGGCCCGCCTTGTTGGTACCTCCGGTGCTGCTGCTGCTCTGGCTGCACAGCGAGCGCCTGCTGAGCGGCTACGGCCTGCTGGCCGCACCGTTTATCACCCTGATCCCGGCGGCGCTCGCGCAACGAGTCTGGTGCCGTTTTCCGCTCTACTGGCAGCGGCTGACGCTGCTGCTGGCTGCGGTGACCGCCGCCTCGCTGCTCAATACCGCCCTGCTTACGCCATTAGTGCCAAACCCGGCGATGCTGCTCGGCCTGGCGTCGTTTACCGGCGGCGTCTTGCTGACCCCGTTCGTCTACCTGATCTTTGAATTTCTGCACCAGCAGCACCGTTACCATCTGCTGGGGCTGGACACCACCAACCCGCCGCTGCGCGCGTCCTTAATCATCTGGTGCAGCCTGTTTTTCGTTATCGGCATCGGCACGCAGATGGTGCTGTCGCCGGAAATCGAACGCCTGCTGCTGATCGTGGTGTTTCTGCCGAATGTGGTGATGGCGTGGAAGTTCGGCTGGCAGGGCGGCGTATTGTCCGGCCTGCTCGGCAGCATGATGATCACCCTCGCCCGGCAGGTCGGCGGAGGGTTCGGCAATCTGGTCGAGCTGGAGATCTTTCTGGCGACGCAGGCGCTGCTCGGCATCGGCCTGGGCATCGCCATCAGCCGCCAGCAGCACCTG
This sequence comes from Serratia sp. BFP-2025, assembly GCF_050880365.1. NCBI lineage: Bacteria > Pseudomonadati > Pseudomonadota > Gammaproteobacteria > Enterobacterales > Yersiniaceae > Serratia > Serratia sp. BFP-2025. Next base: position 2,786,762 of record NZ_JBPAFV010000001.1, read on the forward strand.
GCGCAAAACCTGCACCACTATCGGCGACGCCTGGAAGAGGAGCTGGCGGCGCGGCAGGCGCTGACCGAAAAACTGATCCACGCCGAAGAAGACACGCGGAAAAACCTGGCGCGCGAGCTGCACGATGAAATCGGCCAGAACATCACCGCGATTCAAATCCAGTCGCAGCTGGTCAAACGGGCGCGCGATCCGGCGCAAACCCAGGCCGCCGCGCACCAGATAAGCGAGCTCGCCCGGCGCATTCATCACTCCACGCGCCAACTGCTGCGCCAGCTGCGCCCGCCCGCGCTGGACGAGCTGGCGTTCAAAGACGCGCTGCACCACCTGCTGAACGAATTCGCCTTTAGCGAACGGGGCATCCGCTGCCGTTTCGACTACCGGCTGACCGACATGCCCGCCGGCGAGACGGTGCGTTTCACCCTCTACCGGCTGCTGCAAGAGCTGCTCAACAACGTGTGCAAACACGCCGAAGCCAGCGAAGTCGCCATCGTCTTGTATCAACAGGGTGCGCTTTTGCACCTCGAGGTGCGGGACAACGGCATCGGCATCCGCGCGGACAAGCTGCCCGGCTTCGGCATTCAAGGGATGCGCGAACGGGTCAGCGCACTCGGCGGCGAACTGACGCTGGAAACGCAGCGCGGCACGCGGGTAATTGTTAACCTGCCCACAAATTTGCCACAAAGCGCCGGCTAACTAGGAAAAAGTCTTAGCCACTCCGGACTTTCTCTCATCCCCTTTCCCTTTCACCTTCTTATAGTCAGCACCAGGGAGGCGGCTATGCAGGCACGCTCGGCATCTGAAATCGATCACCGTTACCGCGCGCTGCGCCCGCGACTGCTGCTGTACATGGTCATCGGGTACGCCGCCTTTTACCTGACGCGCAAAAGCGTGAATTACGTGCTGCCGGCGCTGCAAACGGATTTGGGGCTGGATAAAGGGGACATCGGCCTGCTCGGCTCGCTGTTTTACCTGAGCTACGGCCTGTCGAAATTCGCCGCCGGACTGTGGCACGACGGCCACGGACAGCGCAGGTTTATGGGGATCGGCCTGTTCGCCACCGGCCTGCTGAACCTGGTGTTCGCCTTTGGCGAATCGCTTACGCTGTTGCTGGTGGTCTGGGCGCTGAACGGCTTCTTTCAGGGCTGGGGCTGGCCGCCCTGCGCGCGGCTGCTGACCCACTGGTATTCGCGCAACGAGCGCGGCTTCTGGTGGGGCTGCTGGAATATGTCGATCAACCTCGGCGGCGCGATCGTGCCGCTGATCAGCGCCTTCGCCGCCCAGCGCTGGGGCTGGCAGGCGGCGATGCTGATCCCGGGGGCCGTCAGCATGGTGTTGGGCATCTGGCTCACGCGGCGGCTGAAAGGCACGCCGCAAGAAGAAGGCCTGCCGTCGGTCGGCCAATGGCGTCACGATCCGCTGGAGCTGCGTCAGGAACAGCAAAGCCCGCCGATGGGACTGTGGCGGATGTTACGCACCACGATGCTGAAGAACCCGATGATCTGGCTGCTGGGCGTCTCTTACGTGCTGGTCTACCTGATCCGCATCGCCTTGAACGACTGGGGCAATCTCTGGCTGACGGAAAGCCACGGCGTCAACCTGCTCAGCGCCAACGCGACGGTGATGCTGTTCGAGGCAGGCGGTCTGCTCGGCGCGCTGTTCGCCGGCTGGGGCTCGGATTTGCTGTTCGGCGGGCAGCGCGCGCCGATGATTTTGCTGTTCACGCTCGGGCTGATGGTTTCCGTCGCCGCGCTGTGGCTGGCGCCGGTGCACCACTACGCGCTGCTGGCGGGCTGTTTCTTTACGGTGGGCTTTTTTGTCTTCGGCCCACAGATGCTAATTGGCCTCGCCGCCGTGGAATGCGGGCACAAAGGCGCGGCCGGCTCCATCACCGGTTTTCTCGGCCTGTTTGCCTATCTGGGGGCCGCGCTGGCGGGCTGGCCGCTGTCGCAGGTCATCGAAGGCTACGGCTGGTCAGGCATGTTCAGTTTGCTGTCGATCGCCGCCGTTCTTATGGGTTTATTGCTGATGCCGCTGTTGATGGCGAGCGTTACCACCTCTACCGAGAGAAGGATAAAACAATGAAAAAAACGTGGGTCACTACCCTGATAGCTTCCGGCATCGCGCTGGCGACGTTGAGCGGCGCCGCGCACGCCAAGGGCCGCCTGGTGGTCTACTGCAGCGCCACCAATGAAATGTGCGAAGCGGAAACCAAAGCCTTCGGCGAGAAATATGACGTGAAAACCTCGTTCATCCGCAACGGCTCCGGCAGCACGCTGGCGAAAGTGGACGCCGAGAAGAAAAACCCGCAGGCGGACGTCTGGTATGGCGGCACGCTCGATCCGCAATCCCAGGCCGGTGAAATGGGGCTGCTGCAGCCGTACAAATCGCCGAACCTCGAACAGGTGATGACGCAATTCCGCGACCCGGCGAAGCTGAAAGGCAACTACTCTTCGGCGGTCTACGTCGGCATCCTCGGCTTCGGCGTCAATACCCAGCGCCTGAAAGAGAAAAACCTGCCGGTGCCCAAGTGCTGGAAAGACCTGACCAAACCGGAATACAAAGGCGAGATTCAAATCGCCGATCCGCAAAGCTCCGGCACCGCCTACACCGCGCTGGCGACCTTTGCCCAGCTGTGGGGAGACGATCAGGCCTTCGATTACCTGAAGCAGCTGAACGCCAACGTCTCGCAGTACACCAAGTCCGGCATTGCCCCGGCGCGCAACGCCGCCCGCGGCGAAACGGCGATCGGCATCGGTTTCCTGCATGACTATTCGCTCGAAAAAGAACAGGGCGCGCCGCTGGAGCTGATCTCGCCTTGTGAAGGCACCGGCTACGAAATCGGCGGCGTCAGCATCCTCAAAGGCGCGCGCAACCTCGACAACGCCAAGCTGTTCGTGGATTGGGTGCTGTCGAAAGAGGCGCAGGAGCTGGCGTGGAAGAAAGGCAAGTCCTATCAGATCCTGACCAACACTACCGCCGATACCTCGCCGAACTCGCTGAAGCTCGACGATCTGAAGCTGATCAACTACGACATGGACAAGTACGGCTCGACCGAGGTCCGCAAGGCGCTGATCAACAAGTGGGTCAGCGAAGTCAAGATGGGTAAATAAGCCCACATTCTGCGCCTGTTGCCGGGTAAGCCTCATACCTTACCCGGCCTGAACATCCGGGAAACTTATGTCACATACACACGCACTCCATCTCGTGAATAAACGAGATGCGATATCCCTTTGGGTCTTGCTTGGCTGGCTGGCGTTCGCCCTGCTGCCGAGCTGGAGCCTGGATTACGGCCTGCTGGAGTCCACCGGCGAAGAGATCCTCACGGCCTACGGCTGGTCAAATCGCAATATCAGCTGGCTTTGGTGCCTGTTGCCAAGCCTGTTGCTGCTGCGTCCCCACGCCGCGGCGGGCGGTGAACGGCGGCGGCGCCACGCGTTCGACGCCGGCTGGGCGCTGCTGTGCATGGCCTTTATCGTCGTCAGCGCCACGCTGGCGGGACGCGGTTTAGGCTACGCCACCCTGGTGCAGTTTATCGCGCTGGGCGCCATCATGACGCTGGCGCTGACCCGCCTCGAATGGCTGGGCGGCGACCGTTTCGTTATCGGCGCGCTGGTCACCATCGTGGCGCTGATCGGCGTCTTCATCGTTTGGCCGAGCATCGCGATTTTCATTCCGATGTTCACCGACCAGACGGGCGCCTTCGCGCCGCTGGCGTTTATGAACGTGCTGTCGCAGGCGCATATCGTTCAGGTGATCCTCAACTCCATCGCCCTGTCGATCGCGGTCGGCGCCGGCTGTACCTTCTTCGGCCTGGTGCTGGCGATTTACACCACCCGCATCGCCAGGCGCAGCGCCATTATCGGCCGCATCTTCTCCATCTTGCCCATCGTCACGCCACCGTTCGTCGTCGGCCTGGGCGTGACGTTGATGATGGGACGCTCCGGCTACGTCACCGAGTGGATGGTGGCCTGGTTCGGCCTGACCAACACCAACTGGCTGTACGGCTTTACCGGCATCTGGCTGGCGCAGGTGCTGGCGTTCACGCCGATGGCGTTCATGATCCTCGACGGCGCGATCAAGACCATTCATCCTTCGCTGGAAGAGGCCTCCTACACCCTGCGCGCCAGCCGTTGGCAAACTTTTAACGGCGTGTTCGTGCCGCTGCTGAAACCGGCGCTGGCCAACGCGTTTCTGATCGTGGTGGTGCAATCGCTGGCCGACTTCAGCAACCCGCTGGTGCTCGGCGGCAACTTCGACGTGCTGGCGACGCAAATCTATTTCTACATCACCGGCTCGCAGCTCGACTATCAGGCCGCCAGCACCCTCGGCGCCTTCCTGCTGCTGTTCTCGCTGCTGGTGTTCTGCATTCAGTACCTGTGGATCGGCAAGCGTTCCTACGTCACCGTGTCCGGCAAATCCTATCGCGGCGACGTGCAGCCGCTGCCGGTCACGCTGGTCTGGAGCGTGATGGCGTTGCTGGCAGTGTGGGTAGCCTTTAACGCCCTGCTCTACGGCAGCATTTTCTACGGCAGTTTCACCGTCAACTGGGGCGTGGATTACACGCTGACGCTGGATAACTTCATCAAGCTGTTCGGCCAGGGCATGAGCGACGGCGCGTGGCCTTCGCTGCTCGATACGCTGCTGTACGCCGGGATCGCCGCGCCGATCACCGCCGCGTTCGGCCTGCTGATCGCCTGGATCGTGGTGCGCCAGCAGTTCAGGGGCAAAAAGACCATCGAGTTCACCACCATGCTGTGCTTTGCGGTGCCGGGCACCGTGGCGGGCGTCTCTTACATTCTCGCCTTCAACAGCGCGCCGGTGTACCTCACCGGAACGGCCGCCATCGTGATTATCTCGATGGTGATGCGCAACGTGCCGGTGGGGATTCGCGCCGGGATCGCCGGACTGGGCCAGATAGACAAATCGCTGGACGAAGCCTCGCTCAGCCTGCGCGCCGGCTCGCTGCGCACCATCACGCACATCCTGCTGCCGCTGCTGCGCCCGGCTATCCTGTCGGCGCTGATCTACAGCTTCGTGCGCGCCATCACCACCGTCAGCGCCATCGTCTTCCTGGTGACGCCCGATACCCGCGTGGCCACCGCCTACATCCTCAACCGCGTGGAAGACGGCGAATACGGGGTAGCGATCGCCTACGGTTCAATTCTGATCGTGGTGATGCTGGCGATTATTTTCCTCTTTGACTGGCTGATCGGCGAGGCTCGCATCTCCCGTTCAAAAGCCAAAAACCAGGCGTAATGGAGCGCACTATGAGTCAGAAAAATTTTGTTGAACTGCGCAACGTCTCCAAACGGTTCGGCAGCAACACGGTTATCGATAACATCACGCTCAGCATCCCGCGGGGGCAAATGGTGACGCTGCTCGGCCCTTCCGGCTGCGGCAAGACCACCATTTTGCGCCTGGTCGCCGGGCTGGAGAAACCGAGCGACGGGCAGATCTTCATCGATGGCGAAGACGTCACCCATCGTTCCATCCAGCAGCGCGATATCTGCATGGTGTTCCAGTCTTACGCCCTGTTCCCGCATATGTCGCTGGGGGAAAACGTCGGCTATGGGCTGAAGATGCTCGGCATTCCGCGCGCCGAAGTGAAAGCGCGCGTGCAGGAAGCGCTGGCGATGGTGGATCTGGCGGGATTCGACGATCGCTACGTCGATCAGATCTCCGGCGGCCAACAACAGCGTGTGGCGCTGGCGCGTGCGCTGATCCTCAAGCCGAAAGTGCTGCTGTTCGATGAGCCATTAAGCAACCTCGACGCCAACCTGCGCCGCAGCATGCGCGAAAAGATCCGCGAGTTGCAAAAGCAGTTTGATATCACGTCGCTGTACGTCACCCACGATCAGAGCGAGGCCTTTGCGGTCTCAGACACCGTGCTGGTGATGAACAAGGGGCATATCATGCAGATCGGTTCGCCGCAGGATCTCTATCGGCAGCCCGCGTCGCGCTTTATGGCGAGCTTCATGGGGGACGCCAACCTGTTCCCGGCCAGCTTCGGCGCCGATCATGTCGATATCAGCGGCTATCGCCTGCCGCGCCCCGCGCACTTTGCCGCCGAGGGCGCCGGCACGGTGGGTGTGCGGCCGGAAGCGATCACGCTGAGCGAGCACGGCGAGGAAAGCCAGCGCTGCGTGATCCAGCATGTCGCCTACATGGGGCCGCAGTATGAAGTAACGGTGGCGTGGCATGGGCAGCAGATTTTGCTGCAGGTTAACGCCACTCGCCTGCAGCCCAACGTCGGCGAGCACTATTATCTGGAAATACACCCCTACGGCATGTTTATGCTGGCGGACGCGGCATAATAAGCATCACTCTTAAGCGTTAGAATAACGGTCATTCCGCATGGAATGGCCTTAAATAACCGCCAAAAAGACCGTACTTATCTATTTTTACAATTCCATCCAAGTTCTTGTTCAGCCAAGAAATAAATACATCCTAATCCATTAAAAAATAACCACCAGGGCCACCAAGGGTGATATTTTTATTTAGATGGGGTAAGCTTAATCCCGCAGTCGAAATTATTTAACGGCCAACTCAAGGAGAAATTCATGAGCAACAATGCAAACGCACAGGCGCAGCTGGATAATTTACGTAACGTCGCTTCCCAGCTGAAGGAAATGCGCCACTATGCGCAGTCGAATACCGAGACGCTCTCCGCACATTGGCTGGCCTTCGATCAGGGGGAATGCAAAAATAAGGCATTCGCCGAAGCCATCAACGACCTGTTGAATAAACAGGGTGCCTGCCTGGAAGGGCTGGAAAAAACCATTCAGGATATCGAGATAGAATTAAACCGCCTCGATAAAGCCGCCTGATAATGCCGATTTTAAATAAACCCGCCGCGTGCGGGTTTATTTTTAGCTGCGACAGATGACTCGCGCAATATCCCCTGACGTCGTCAGCGCACGTATTTCGCTGAACAGTTCGGTGGCTTCGTCATATTCTTTACGCAAATACCCCAACCACTGTTTAATGCGCGCCACGTGGTAGAGACCGGTGTCACCCTGCTTTTCCAGATGGACGTATTTTTGCAGCAGTTCCACCACCTGCGGCCAGGGCATGCGCGGTTCGTTATACTTCACCACCCGGCTCAGGTTCGGCACGTTGAGCGCGCCGCGCCCCAGCATGATGGCGTCGCAGCCGGTCGCCTGCAGGCAATCCTGCGCGCTCTGGTAATCCCAGATCTCGCCGTTGGCGACAACCGGGATGCTGAGCCGCTGACGGATCTCGCCGATCGCCGCCCAGTTGATGCGATCCGCCTTGTAACCATCCTCTTTGGTGCGGCCGTGCACCGTCAGCTCGCTGGCGCCCGCCTGCTGCACCGCATCGGCGATTTCAAAACTGCGGTTGGAAGAGTCCCAGCCCAGACGCACCTTCACCGTGACCGGCAGATGGGCCGGCACCGCCGCGCGCATCGCTTTGGCACCCTGGTAGATCAGTTCCGGATCTTTGAGCAGCGTCGCCCCACCGCCGCTGCCGTTCACCAGCTTGGACGGGCAGCCGCAGTTGAGATCGACGCCGTAAGAGCCCAGTTCCACTGCACGCGCAGCGTTCTCCGCCAGCCACTGCGGGTACTGCCCCAGCAGCTGTACGCGCACCTGCGTGCCCGACGGCGTGCGGCTGGCGTGACGCAGCTCCGGGCACAGCCGGTAGAATGACTTGGCCGGCAGCAGCTGATCGACCACGCGCAAAAATTCGGTGATGCACAGATCGTAGTCGTTCACTTCAGTGAGTAACTCACGCACCAAAGAATCGAGAACGCCCTCCATCGGAGCCAATAATACGCGCATGACCAATCCCAGCTAAAAAAAGACCCGCAATGATACGGGTGAATGCCCGCGCCAGACAAGCCTCAGCGGGCATTAAAAATGCCGTCAGCCCAGCCGGCGGATCGGTTGGCCGGCGAGGAACGCCGCGATATCCTCGACCGCCTCGGTGAAGTAGGCGCGGTAGTTGTCGTCCGCCACGTAACCCACATGCGGCGTCGCCAGCACGTTGGGCAGCTGGCGAAACACGTCGTCGGCCGGCAACGGCTCCGTCTCGAACACGTCCAGCCCGGCGCCGGCGATCTTCCGCTGTTGCAGGGCGTCCGCCAGTGCCGCCTGATCGACGATACCCGCACGCGAGGTGTTGATCAGGTAGGCGGTGGGTTTCATCGCCGCCAATTCATCACGCCCCACCAACCCGCGGCTGCGATCGCTCAGCACCAGGTGAATGGAGACAAAGTCGCTCTGTTCGAACAGCGCCCGTTTGGACGGCGCCAGCAGGACACCCTCTTGCGCCGCCCGCTCCGCCGTCAGGTTCTGGCTCCAGGCCAGCACCCGCATGCCAAACGCCTGCGCTACCTTGGCCATCTGGCCGCCGATCTTGCCCAGCCCCAGCAGCCCCAGCGTTTTTCCTTGCAGCGTGACGCCTAAGCCCAGCTGCCACGGGCCGTTGTTCCGCAGCCCGACGCTTTCCGGCACGATATGCTTCGCCAGCCCGAGCAGCAGCGCCCAGGTCAGCTCCATCGGCGCGGCCGACCCGCTGGCGGTGCCGCACACCACCACGCCCCGCTCGGCGGCGGCGGCCAGATCGATAGAGGCGTTGCGCATGCCGGAAGTGATCAGCAGCTTCAGCTTCGGCAGCCGCGCCAACAGCGAGGCGGTCATCGGCGTGCGCTCGCGCATGATGACCAGAATGTCGCACTCCTGCAGATGCACCGCCAGCTCCGCTTCATCGGTAAAGTGCGAGCTGATGGCCGACACCTCCACCCGATCGGCCAGCGCCGACCAGTCCGCCATTTTGAGCGCCACCTGTTGGTAATCATCGAGAATTGCGCACTTCAATTTCATCTCCGTCTCCTGGAATTAGGTTTAGCCACCGTCCAGCCTAGTACGAAAATGCCGTTCCGCCAGGCAAAAAAAAAGCCGCCCGTATCGGCGGCTTACTCTTTGAGCAATCAGGCTTATTCGGCCGGTTTGCGGCTGCGCGGGCGGCGCGAAGATGGCGCGCCGGAACGACGCTGGCCATCACCCTGCGGGCGGGCGTTACCGTTGCCGTTGCCACGGTTTTCACGCTGGCCGCCGTTACCGTTGCCACTGCGCTGACCGCCGCCGTTACCGGAACGCTGGCCGCCGCCGTTGCCGCGCGGTGCACCGCGCCCGCCACCCTGACGGCCGTTGATGATCGGCTCGGCCTTGATGGTCGGATCCGGATCGTAACCCGGCAGCGCGATACGTGGAATTTCACGCTTCAGCAGACGTTCGATGTCGCGCAGCAGTTTGTGTTCATCCACGCACACCAGCGAGATAGCTTCACCGGTACGCTCCGCGCGGCCGGTGCGGCCAATGCGGTGTACGTAGTCTTCCGGCACGTTAGGCAGCTCGTAGTTCACCACATGCGGCAGCTGGTCGATATCCAGACCGCGCGCCGCGATGTCGGTCGCTACCAGCACGCGAATGCGGCCGTCTTTGAAGTCGGCGAGCGCGCGGGTACGGGCACCCTGGCTCTTGTTGCCGTGGATCGCCGCGGCGGTGATGCCGTCTTTGTTCAGCTGTTCCGCCAGGTGGTTGGCGCCGTGCTTGGTGCGGGTGAACACCAGCACCTGTTTCCAATCGCCTTCGCCGATCATCTGCGACAGCAGTTCCCGCTTACGCTTCTTGTCGACGAAATGCACGCTCTGCTCGATCTGCTCGGACGCGGTGTTGCGGCGCGCCACTTCCACCGAAGCCGGGTTGTGCAGCAGCTTGTTGGCCAGCGCCTTGATGTCGTCGGAGAAGGTCGCGGAGAACAGCAGGTTCTGGCGCTTGGCCGGCAGCTTGGCCAGCACGCGGCGAATGTCGTGGATAAAGCCCATGTCCAACATGCGATCCGCTTCGTCCAGCACCAGAATTTCAATTTTGGACAGGTCAACCGCGTTCTGATGCTCCAGATCCAGCAGACGGCCCGGCGTCGCCACCAGGATGTCGACGCCGCCGCGCAGCTTCATCATCTGCGGGTTGATGCTCACGCCGCCAAACACCACCAGCGAACGCAGGCGCAGGTGTTTGCTGTAGGCATCGACGTTTTCGCCGATCTGCGCCGCCAGCTCACGGGTTGGCGTCAGGATCAGCGCGCGCACCGGGCGGCGGCCTTTGACCGGATGGTCATGCTTGCTCAGCAGCTGCAACAACGGCAGGGTAAAACCGGCGGTTTTACCGGTGCCGGTCTGGGCGCTGGCCATCAGGTCACGACCTTCCAGCACGACAGGGATAGCCTGACGCTGAATTGGCGTCGGTTCGCGATAGCCCTGTTCTTCAACAGCGCGCACAATTTCAGCACTTAAGCCGAGGGTTTCAAATGACATAAAGAGAAAAACTCCAGATCCCCCCTAACCTAACGGTGTTCGGTGCAGTTTCCTGGGAGGATGATCAGACGGGGCATTAAGCATGACCACGAGGGATTGGCACAAACTGCAGTGCACCAGGCGGCGATTGTAACAGAAGTCGCGCAATAAAAAGCACTTTTACGCGTAGAAAGCACAATCTGCCGTAAATTCAGCATTGTCTGAGACCGATCACATAACTCATTGTGGTTAGCGGTTGCGTTTTAGACAATCTGGCATAAAGTTAATCATATGATTGATTAACTTTGAGCGTGACCCATGCCAGCTTCCGTACCTCATCAGGCCGCCGGCCGGGCGCGCGGCGAGCAAACGCGCCGGCAGCTGCTCGCCGCGGCGACCGAACTGTTCGGCGAATACGGCCTGCAGGGCGCCACCACGCGCGATATCGCTCAGCGCGCCGGCCAGAACATCGCCGCCATCACCTATTACTTCAGTTCCAAAGAGGGGCTGTATCTGGCCGTTGCGCAGTCGCTCGCCGATTTCATCCAGCAGGCCTTCGCCCCGCTGGCCGAAGAGGCCGATCGCTTTGGGCAAGAAGCCCCCGAACACCACACACCCGACGCCGCGCTGTGCTTGCTGCAACGCGGACTGCTGGCCTTCAGCGCGCTGATGACTCAACCGCACACGCTGAACCTGAGCAAAATCATGTCGCGCGAACAGCTCGCCCCGACCGAGGCCTACCCGCTGATCCACAGCCAGGTGATCGCACCGATGCACGAGCGGCTGTGCCGCCTGCTGTCTGCCGCGACCGGCATTGACGAGCACGCCACTCGCCTGGTGCTGCATACCCACGCGCTGATCGGCGAGGTGCTGTCGTTCCGCGTTGCGCGAGAGACCATCCGTCGTCAGGCCGGCTGGCAAGAGATTGGTGAAAGTGAAGCCGCGCAGATCGCGGCGGTGCTGAGCGAGCATATCGAGATTTTGGTTATTGGGCTGCGCCAACGCCATGGCGCGTAAATTCAGGCAGGGAGTGTTATGAACAAAAAACGTAGTGCCTTGATCGTGTTGCTAATTTTTCTGATCGCGGCCGCCGCTTACGCGGTCTGGCATTACCAACAGCAGCAGGATAAGCCGCTGACGCTGTACGGCAACGTCGATATCCGCACGGTCAACCTCGGTTTTCGCGTCGACGGCCGCCTGGCGTCGCTGACGGTGGATGAAGGCGATGCCGTTCAGCCGGGCCAGCTGCTCGGCAAGCTGGACGATGCCCCCTACCGCAACGCGCTGCAGCAGGCCGAGGCCAACGTCGGCAGCGCGCGCGCCAAACTGTCGCTGCTGCAGGCCGGCTATCGCACTGAAGAGATAGCCCAGGTACAGTCAGAAATGGCGCAACGTCAGTCCGCCTTCGCCTACGCCGACAGCTTCCTGAAGCGCCAGCAAGGGCTGTGGGCGAAAAACGCCACGTCCGCCGACGCGCTGGAGGATGCGCGCACCGCCCGCAATCAGGCGCAGGCCAACCTGCAGGCGGCGAAGGACAAGCTGTCGCAATACCGCAGCGGCAATCGCCCGCAAGAGATTGAACAGGCCAAGGCCGACGTGGCGCAGAGCGAAGCGGCGCTGGCGCAGGCGCAATTGAACCTGCAAGACGCCACGCTGGTCTCCCCGTCCGCCGGCACGGTGCTGACCCGCGCGGTGGAGCCGGGCACCATGCTCGGCGCCGGCGGTACGGTGTTCACCCTGTCGCTGACCCGGCCGGTGTGGGTGCGCGCCTACGTCAACGAGACCAACCTGAACCAGGCGGTGCCCGGCACCGAGCTGGAAATTTACACCGACGGCCGGCCCGACAAGCCTTACCACGGCAAGATCGGTTTCGTCTCGCCGACCGCGGAATTCACGCCGAAAAGCGTTGAAACGCCGGATCTGCGCACCGATCTGGTGTATCGCCTGCGGGTGATCGTCACTGATGCCGACGATGCGCTGCGCCAGGGCATGCCGGTTACCCTGCGCTTCGCCAAACCCTGAGGCCGGCCATGGAACAGGCGCACACCATCGAACTGGAAGGGTTGGAAAAACGCTTCCCGTCGCTTGAAAAACCGGCGGTCGCCAGCCTGACCACCACCCTGCGCAGCGGCGCGGTCATCGGGCTGGTCGGGCCGGACGGCGCCGGCAAAACCACCCTGCTGCGCATGCTGGCCGGGCTGCTGCAGCCCAGCAGCGGCAAATTGCGGGTCGCCGGGCTGGATCCGATCGCCCAGGATCGCCAACTGCACGCGATCCTCGGCTACATGCCGCAGAAGTTCGGGCTGTATGAGGATCTGACGGTGATGGAGAACCTGACGCTGTACGCCGATCTGCGCGGCGTTACCGGCGATCTTCGCCGCCAGACCTTCGAACGGCTGTTGAAATTCACCGATCTGACGCGCTTCACCGAGCGCCTGGCGGGCAAGCTGTCCGGCGGCATGAAACAGAAGCTCGGCCTGGCCTGCACGCTGGTAGGCGAACCTCAGGTGCTGTTGCTGGACGAGCCGGGCGTCGGCGTCGATCCGATCTCGCGCCGCGAGCTGTGGCGCATGGTGCACGAACTGGCCAACGACGGCATGTTGATCCTGTGGAGCACCTCCTATCTCGATGAGGCCGAGCAGTGCCGCGAGGTGCTGCTGCTCAACGATGGCGAACTGCTGTTCAGCGGTGCGCCGCAGGATCTGACCCAACGCATGGCCGGGCGCACGGTGTTGATCGCCGCGCCGCCCGGCAGTCATCGCGCCTTGCTGCAGCGGGCGATCTGCCTGCCGTCGGTCACCGACGGGGTGATCCAGGGAAAATCTCTGCGCCTGATCCTGAAGGAGGGCGAGGATCACCGCCAACTGCTGCAGGCGCTGGATCTGCCGGACGCCGAACTCGACGAGGCGGATCCACGCTTCGAAGATGCGTTTATCGATCTGCTCGGCGGCGGCCCCAACCACCGCTCGGCGCTGGCGGAGATCATGCCGACCGTCAACGGTGAAAGCGGCGAAACCGTGATCGAAGCGGTGCAGCTGACCAAAAAATTCGGCGACTTCGCCGCCACCGATCACGTCGACTTTCAGGTGCGGCGCGGTGAAATTTTCGGCCTGCTCGGCCCGAACGGCGCCGGTAAGTCCACCACCTTTAAAATGATGTGCGGTCTGCTGGTGCCGTCCGAAGGTAAGGCGCTGGTGCTGGGGATGGATCTGAAGACCAGCTCCGGCAAGGCGCGCCAACGGCTCGGCTACATGGCGCAAAAATTCTCGCTGTACGGCAACCTGACGGTGGCGCAGAACCTGAAATTCTTCTCCGGCGTCTACGGCCTGAGCGGCAAGGCGCAACGCGATAAAATCGATGAAATGTCCCGCGCCTTTAACTTCGCGCCGATCCTCGCTCAAACGCCGGACGCGCTGCCGCTCGGCTTCAAGCAACGCCTGGCGCTGGCCTGCGCGCTGATGCACGAACCGGACATTCTGTTCCTCGACGAACCGACTTCCGGCGTCGATCCGCTGACGCGACGCGAGTTCTGGTTGCACATCAACGGCATGGTCGACAAAGGCGTCACGGTGATGGTGACCACCCACTTTATGGACGAGGCGGAGTACTGCGACCGCATCGGCCTGGTGTACCGCGGCAAGATCATCGCCGCCGGCACCCCGGACGACCTCAAACAGCAGGTGGCGCGCGACAATAATCCCAATCCTTCAATGGAACAGGCATTTATCGAGCTGGTACAGGGCTACGACAAGGAGGAAACGCGGTGAGCGACAACCGATCCCCAATCGACGACGGCGGCTTCTCCTGGCGCCGGCTGCGCGCGCTGTGCCTGAAGGAGACGCGGCAAATACTGCGCGATCCCAGCAGCGGTTTGATCGCCTTCGTCATCCCGCTGATGTTGCTGTTTATCTTCGGCTACGGCATCAATCTCGACTCCAGCAAACTGCATCTGGGTATCTTGATGGAGCAACAGAGCGAAGACGCGCGCGATCTGGCCCATGCCTTCGCCGGCTCGCCCTATATCGAACCAACCATCAGCGATAACCGCCAGCAGCTGATCCAGCGAATGCAGGCCGGTACGATCCGCGGTCTGGTGGTGATCCCGGTGGATTTCGACCAGCGCATGGCGCGCCCGCACGACAGCGCACCGATTCAGGTGATCACCGACGGCAGCGAACCGAACACCGCCAACTTCGTGCAGGGCTACGCCCAAGGAGTATGGCAAGTCTGGCAGCAGCAGCGCGCCACCGATCGGGGCAACAGCGACAAACCGCTGATCGACGTGCAAATGCGTTACTGGTTCAACCCGGCGGCCATCAGCCGGCACTACATCATTCCCGGTGCCATCACCATCATCATGACGGTGATCGGCGCCATCCTCACTTCGCTGGTGATCGCCCGCGAGTGGGAGCGCGGCACCATGGAAGCCTTGCTGTCCACCCAGGTGACCCGCAGCGAACTGCTGCTCTCGAAGCTTATTCCCTACTATTTCCTCGGCATGTTCGCCATGGCGCTGTGCATGGCGGTGGCAGTCTGGATGCTCGGCGTTCCCTACCGCGGATCGCTGCCCATTCTGCTGCTGATAAGCAGCCTGTTCCTCGCCAGCACCCTCGGCATGGGCCTACTGATCTCCACCCTCACCCGCAATCAGTTCAACGCGGCGATGGTGGCGCTGAACGCCGCCTTCCTGCCTTCGATCATGCTGTCGGGCTTTATCTTCCAGATCGACAGCATGCCGGCCATCGTGCGCGCGGTGACCTACATCATTCCGGCGCGCTACTTCGTCAGCACGCTGCAAACGCTGTTTTTGGCGGGTAACGTCGGCACCGTGCTGGCGATCAATCTGCTGTTCCTGATCGCTTCCGCCGTGGTGTTCATCGGCCTGACGGCCTGGAAAACCCAGCGCCGGCTGGATTGAGGAGAAAGAGCGATGTTTCATCGTCTGTTGACGCTCATCATCAAGGAAATGCAGGCGCTGCTGCGCGATCCGCAAACCCGCGCCATTTTAATCATGCCGGTGATCCTGCAGGTGCTGCTGTTCCCGTTCGCCGCGACGCTGGAAGTCACCAACGCCACCATCGCGGTCTACAGCGAGGACAGCGGCCAGTCCTCGGTGGAGTTGACCCAACGCTTCGCCAAGGCCAAGGCCTTTCAACACGTGCTGTTGCTGCGCAGCCCGCAGGAGATAAAAGCTACCATTGATAACCAACGGGCGCTGCTGCTGATCCGCTTCCCGGCGCAGTTCTCGCGCGATATCGCCGCCGGCAACACCGCGCCGCTGCAGCTGCTGCTCGACGGGCGCAACTCCAACAGCGCGCAAATCGCCGCCAACTACGTACAGCAGATCGTGCAGGAATATCAGAACGAGCTGCTCGGCAGCCGCGCCAAACCCAACAACAGCGAGCTGGTGGTGCGCAACTGGTATAACCCGAATCTGGACTACAAATGGTTCGTGGTGCCGTCGCTGATCGCCATGATCACTACCATCGGCGTGCTGATCGTCACCTCGCTATCGGTGGCGCGCGAACGTGAACAGGGCACGCTGGAACAGCTGCTGGTCTCACCGCTTACCACCTGGCAAATCTTTATCGGCAAGGCGGTGCCGGCGCAGATCGTCGCGATGTTCCAGGCTTCAATCGTGCTGCTGATCGGCATTTTCCTGTACCGGATCCCATTCGCCGGATCGCTGCTGTTGTTCTACGCCACCATGTTGATCTACGGGCTGTCGCTGGTGGGGTTCGGCCTGCTGATTTCGTCACTGTGCGCCACTCAGCAGCAGGCATTCATCGGGGTGTTCGTGTTCATGATGCCGGCGATCCTGCTCTCGGGTTACGTCTCGCCGGTGGAGAACATGCCGGTATGGCTGCAGGATCTGACCTGGGTGAACCCGATACGCCACTTCACCGACATCACCAAGCAGATCTACCTGAAGGACGCCAGCTTCGACATCATCTGGCACAGCCTGTGGCCGCTGCTGGTGATCACCGCCACCACCGGCAGTGCCGCCTATGCGCTGTTCCGCCGCAAAATCGCATAAAAAAAGCTCTGTATGTCACATACAGAGCTTTTTGATCGCCAGATACCCTATAGTTTGAAAAACAAAGGATTTAGCGACGGTTGCCGAAGATACGCAGCAACATCAGGAACAGGTTGATGAAGTCGAGATACAGCGTCAACGCGCCAACGATGGCGTACTTGCGGAAGCCGTCTTTATCATCGGCATTCAGCTGCTCGCCCATCGCCTTGAGTTTTTGCGTGTCGTAGGCGGTCAGGCCGACAAACACCACCACCCCGATGTAGGTAATCGCCCACATCAGCGCGGTGCTCTTCAGCCAGATGTTCACCAGCGAGGCCAGCACGATGCCGATCAGCGCCATGAACAGCATGCTGCCGAAGCCGCTCAGATCGCGTTTGGTGGTGTAGCCGTACAGGCTCATGGCGCCGAACATGCCGGCGGTAACCACGAAGGTGCTGGCGATCGAGCTGTAGGTGTAAGCGATGAAGATGCTCGACAGCGTCAGCCCGGTCAGCGCCGAGTACAGCATGAACAGAGAAGTAGCCACCGTGCCGCTCAGGCGATTGACCATGCCGGAAATCACAAACACCAGCGCTAATTGAGCAATGATCAGACCGAAGAAGGTGATCTGGCTGGAGAAGATGAAGTTGAGGATCGCGGGCGTGTTGGCCGCATACCAGGAAACGAACGCCGTCAGCAGCAGACCGCAGGTCATCCAGCCGTAAACCTGCGCCATGTAGGCCTGAATGCCGCTGTTGGCACGTTCGACGATTGAACCATTAGAGCGTGGATATCGGTCCATGACGGTTACCTTTTGCGTTGTAAACAAGATTCCGAAGCCCCGCGAGCGGGGCTTCGCCTGCTATAAGCGTACCACAGAATATGCCGTGCGAAAGCGGCAAAGGTATTGATTTGTTTCCGCTGTTGACGCGCTATTTAGCCGCTTTTTGCCAGCGCTGCGCCGCCTGACGATCGCTGTCGCGGGCGTCCACCCAACGATCGCCCTGGCCGGTGGCTTCGCGCTTCCAGAACGGCGCGCGGGTCTTCAGGTAGTCCATGATGAACTCGCTGGCGGCGAACGCCATGCTGCGGTGCGCGCCGGTCACGCCGACAAACACGATCTCGTCGCCGGGATACAGCGCGCCGACGCGGTGGATCACCGTCACGCGCTGCAGCGGCCAACGGCTGCGCGCCTCGGCCACGATCTCCGCCAGCGCCTTCTCAGTCATGCCGGGGTAGTGTTCCAGCGTCAGCGCGCTGACGTCGTCGCCCAGATTATGGTTGCGCACCTTGCCGGTGAAGGTCACCACCGCGCCGTCGGCGTCGCACTGCGCCAGCCACTGATACTCGTCGCCGACGTTGAACGGCGCTTCGCCCACGCGAATGCGGGTGTTTTCCATGTTTACCCCCCCGTGACCGGCGGGAAGAAAGCCACTTCATCGCCGGCGCGCAGCGGATGGTCCGCCGCCACCAGCGACTGATTGACCGCCGCCAGCAGCTTGCCGGACTCCAGCGCCAACGCCCAGCGATCGCCGCGCGCACACAGCGCCTGACGCAACGCCTCAACGGTGGGGTAATCCGCCGGCATCGACAGACCGCCGGTGCCCACCAGTTCGCGCACCTGCGCGAAGAAAAGAATATCGATCATGCGTTCACCTTAAAATCGCCGGATTTGCCGCCACTTTTCGCCAGCAGGCGCACCGGGCCGATCACCATGTCTTTCTGCACCGCTTTGCACATGTCATAGATGGTCAATGCCGCTACCGAGGCGGCGGTCAGCGCCTCCATCTCGACGCCGGTTTTGCCGGTCAGCCGGCAGCAGGTTTCGATGCGCACCCGATTGTACTGCGTCTGCGCCTCCAGCTGCACTTCGACCTTGCTCAGCATCAGTGGATGGCACAGGGGGATCAGCTCCCAGGTGCGCTTGGCCGCCTGAATACCGGCGATGCGCGCCGTGGCGAACACGTCGCCCTTGTGATGGCTACCGTCGACGATCATCGCCAGCGTGGCGGGCAGCATCTCGACGAAGGCTTCGGCGCGCGCCTCGCGCACCGTTTCCGCCTTGGCGGAAACGTCGACCATATGGGCTTCGCCAGCGGCGTTAATGTGGGTTAGCTGTGTCATGACTCAGGGCTTCTTCAAATGGGGCTGGAAGTTGCACGGGCGATGGCGCGCGTCCAACTGCTCTTCGATAATCCGCTCCCAGGCGGTGCGGCAGGCACGGGTGGATCCCGGCATGGCGAAAATCACCGTGCGGTTGGCCAGGCCGGCCAGCGCGCGCGACTGGATCGTCGCGGTGCCGATCTCTTCGTACGACACCATGCGGAACAGCTCGCCGAACCCCTCCACCTCTCTGTCGAACAGCGGCAACAGCGCTTCCGGCGTGTTGTCGCGGGCGGTAAAACCGGTGCCGCCGGTGATCAGCACCGCCTGCACGTTGTCATCGGCGATCCAGGCGGAAACCCGCGCGCGGATCTGGTAAATGTCATCTTTGACGATGGCGCGATCCACCACCTGATGGCCGGCTTCCTGCGCCGCTTCCTGCAGGTATTGGCCGGAGGTATCCTCCGCAGCGCCGCGACTGTCGGACACGGTCAGTATGGCGATGTACGCCGCAATAAATTCGCTGCTCGCATGGCTCATGGTTCAATAAGCTCCTATTGGCTGTCAGCCGCCGATAAACGACAGGTTCTGGGTAATCCCGCTGTTGCCCTGATGCAGGAAATGGGTCTGCTTCTTGCTCAGCAGCCCGCTCTGGATGCGCGCCTTCAGCGCGTCGAGCTGGCCGTCGTCCGCCAGCAGATCGCGCAGGGGCACGCCCTGCTCGCCGAACAGGCACAGGTGCAGATTGCCGATGGAAGAAACGCGCAGTCGGTTGCAGCTGGCGCAGAAGTCTTTTTCGTACGGCATGATAAGCCCCACCTCGCCCTGATAGTCCGGGTGGCTGAACACCTGCGCCGGGCCATCGCTGCGGCCGCGCGCCTGGCGCTGCCAGCCCTGCTGCTCCAGCTGCTGGCGAATCACTTCGCCGGAGACGTGGTGTTTGCGAAACAGCTCGCCGCCCTCGCCGGTTTCCATCAGTTCGATAAAGCGCAGCTGGATCGGCCGATCCTTGATCCAGGCGAGAAAGGCGCCGAGCTGCTGGTGGTTAACGTCGCGCATCAGCACCGCGTTGACCTTGACCTTGCTGAAACCGGCGCTAAAGGCGGCGTCGATACCGTCCATCACCTGGCGGAACTTATCCTGACCGGTAATGGCGTGAAACTGGCGCGGATCCAGGCTGTCGACGCTGACGTTGATCGCCGTCAGACCGGCGTCACGCCAGGCGGCGACGTCGCGCGCCAGCCGGTAGCCGTTGGTGGTGACCGCCAGCGTGCGAATGGCCGGGTTTTCCCGCACGGCGGCGATGATCTCGGTAAAATCGCGGCGCAGCGAAGGCTCGCCGCCGGTCAGGCGCACCTTTTCGGTGCCCAGCTCGGCGAACGCGCGGCTGACGCGGCGGATTTCATCCAGCGACAGGAAGCTTTTCGGGCTGCCGCTCGGCTTGTAGCCATCGGGCAGACAATAGGTGCAACGAAAATTGCACACGTCGGTGATCGATAAGCGCAGGTAATAGAACTTGCGCTCATAAGCATCAATGAGTTGCGGTACCATAACACCTTTCCAAAGTCGGGAGATGCGAGCGTTTCCCCTCTGCACCCTGGTGGCTGACTTCGCCACGGCCCAGGCGCCATATCGTTCATGATGAACAACGTAGGCGCAGGGGCTAGGAGTTTGATTTCTCTTTCCGCTACCTTAAGTAGCCGGAACGAAACCGTGGTTTTCAACAGAATTCTAGCGCTAATCGGTAACGATAGCCAACGCGTAAATTCGCTATATAATTGTCTATACAGCGTTTTTGGACGCCGCGTATTCTGGTAAACCATGATAAACATCGCTTGCGCGGACGAATTGACCGGAATCACGCAAATGACACTCTTATCGCGTTTTTACGCCGGATCCGCTACCTTATGCGGGCAGTTCAGCCCCTTTGTAAGGAAATTTATGCGTAATCGTACCCTGGCCGATCTCGACCGCGTGGTGGCGTTAGGCGGCGGACACGGCCTGGGCCGTGTCATGTCGGCCCTGTCGTCCTTAGGCTCACGCCTGACCGGCATCGTCACCACCACCGACAACGGCGGCTCCACCGGCCGTATCCGTCGTTCGGAAGGCGGCATTGCCTGGGGCGATACCCGTAACTGTCTCAACCAGCTGATCACCGAACCGAGCGTCGCCTCGGCGATGTTCGAATACCGCTTCAGCGGCAACGGCGAACTGGCCGGCCACAACCTCGGCAACCTGATGTTGAAAGCGCTGGATCACCTGAGCGTGCGCCCGCTGGAAGCGATCAACCTGGTGCGCAGCCTGCTGAAGGTGGACGCCGCGCTGATCCCGATGTCGGAACAGCCGGTGGATTTGATGGCGCACGATCACGAAGGCAACCATGTTTACGGTGAAGTGAATGTCGATCAGCTGACCCATATGCCGCAGGAGCTGATGCTGTCGCCGCCGGTCAACGCCACGCGCGAAGCGCTGGACGCCATCGCGCAGGCCGACGTGATCCTGATCGGGCCAGGCAGTTTCCTCACCAGCCTGATGCCGCTGCTGCTGCTGGACGATCTCACCCAGGCGCTGCGCCGCAGCAGCGCCAGCATGATCTATATCGGCAACCTCGGCCGCGAGCTGAGCGTGGCCGCCGCGGCGCTGTCGTTAAAGGATAAGCTGACGCTGATGGAAGATAAGATCGGCCGCCCTATGATCGACGCGCTGATCGTCGGCCCGGCGGTGGACGCCAGTGAAGTGCAGGATCGGGTGGTGATTCAACAGCCGCTGGAAGCGAGCGACATCCCCTACCGCCACGATCGCCAGCTGCTGCGTCAGGCGCTGGATCAGGCGCTGGTGGAGCTGGCCGCCCGCCGCTGACCGAATTTAGCCGTCGCGCCCGCGCAGCCAGGGGTTATCGCTGGCCGGGGCGGGATGGCTGACCATATCGATATACAAATCTTCCACCTCTTTGCGCGCCCAGGGCGTTCGGCGCAAAAACTTCAGGCTGGACTTGATGCTCGGATCGCTGCGGAAACAGTTGATGCGAATGCGCTCGCCCAGCTCGGACCAACCGTAGTGATCCACCAGTTTATTCAGCAGTTGCTCCAGCGTTACGCCGTGCAGCGGGTCTTTAGACTGGTGTTGGTTCATGTTCGGTACTCTCGCGGTCAGATCGGGCCGCACACCATAACAGCTTTGACGCGGCCGACAAGGAATTTTGACGCCCGCAGCGCAGGCGCCGCCAAACGATCAGGAAATCGCGATGAACTGCTCGCGCAGCTGATGGATTTCGTCGCGCAGCGCCGCCGCCTGTTCGAACTCCAGGTTCTGCGCGTGAGTGTACATCTGCGCCTCCAGATCGCGGATCTTCTGATCCAACGCTTTCGGCGTAAGGTTCTGAAGCTGAGTGCCGCTTTCCGCTGCCTTGCCCTTGCCTTTGCCCTTGGCGCGGTTGACCGGTTGGCCGATCTGCAGGATATCGCCGATCTTCTTGTTCAGCCCTTGCGGCACGATGCCGTTGGCTTCGTTGTACGCCTGCTGCTTGGCGCGGCGCCGCTCGGTTTCGCCGATCGCCTTGGCCATTGAATCGGTGATGCGATCGCCATACAGGATCGCCTTGCCGTTCAGGTTACGCGCCGCGCGGCCGATGGTCTGGATCAGCGAACGCTCGGAGCGCAGGAAGCCTTCCTTGTCGGCGTCCAGAATCGCCACCAGCGACACCTCAGGCATGTCGAGCCCCTCACGCAACAGGTTGATGCCCACCAGCACGTCAAACTCGCCCAGACGCAGATCGCGGATGATTTCGACCCGTTCCACGGTATCGATGTCCGAGTGCAGATAGCGCACGCGCTCGCCATGCTCTTCCAGGTATTCGGTCAGATCTTCCGCCATGCGTTTGGTCAGGGTGGTCACCAGCACGCGCTCGTTGATCGCCGCGCGCTTGCGGATCTCGGAGAGCAGATCGTCCACCTGGGTGGCGACCGGCCGCACCTCGACGATCGGATCCAGCAACCCGGTCGGACGCACCACCTGATCGATCAGATCGCCGCCGGATTTCTCCAGCTCATATTTGCCCGGCGTCGCGGAGACATAGATGGTCTGCGGTGCCAGCGCCTCGAACTCCTCGAAGCGCAGCGGGCGGTTATCCAGCGCCGACGGCAGGCGGAAACCGTATTCCACCAGCGTTTCCTTACGCGCGCGGTCGCCCTTGAACATCGCGCCGATCTGCGGAATGGTGACGTGGGATTCGTCGACCACCAGCAGGCCGTCCGCCGGCAGGTAATCGAACAGCGTCGGCGGCGGTTCACCCTCGGCGCGGCCGGACAGGTAGCGCGAATAGTTTTCGATGCCCGAGCAGTAACCCAGTTCGTTCATCATCTCCAGATCGAACTGGGTGCGCTGCGTCAGGCGCTGCTCTTCCAGCAGCTTGTTGTTGGCCAGCAACACCTTGCGGCGCTCCGCCAGATCGACCTTGATCTCTTCCATCGCCTGTATGATCCGCTCGCGCGGCGTGACGTAGTGCGACTTAGGGTAAATGGTAAAACGCGGCACCACCTGCTCGATCTGCCCGGTCAGCGGATCGAACAGCGACAGCCGTTCCACTTCTTCGTCGAACAGCTCGACGCGCAGCGCCAGCTCGTCCGATTCCGCCGGGTAAATGTCGATCACCTCGCCGCGCACGCGGAAGGTGGCGCGCTGGAAGGCCTGATCGTTGCGGGAATACTGCAGCTCCGCCAGCCGGCGCAAAATGGAGCGTTGATCGATGATCATGCCCTGGGTCAGATGCAGCATCATCTTCAGGTAAAGATCCGGATCCCCCAGGCCGTAGATCGCCGACACCGACGCCACCACCACCACGTCGCGCCGTTCGAGCAGCGCCTTGGTGGCGGAAAGACGCATCTGCTCGATGTGCTCGTTCACCGACGCGTCTTTTTCAATGAAGGTGTCGGAGCTCGGCACGTAGGCTTCCGGCTGGTAGTAGTCGTAGTAGGAGACGAAGTACTCCACCGCATTCTCCGGGAAAAACTCTTTCATCTCGCCGTACAGCTGCGCCGCCAACGTCTTGTTCGGCGCCAGCACCATGGTCGGCCGATTTAAATCGGCTATCACGTTGGCGATGGTGAAGGTCTTGCCCGAACCGGTGACCCCCAGCAGCGTCTGGTGCGCCAGGCCGTCTTCCAGCCCCTCTTCCAGCTTGCGGATGGCTTCCGGCTGATCGCCGGCCGGTTTGAATTCAGAATGCAGTTTGAACAGTTTACTCATGGCTCGGCTACCCTGTGGAGATGCGCGCGCTCAGGCGGCCAGCCGGCTCTGCGCCGGGCATGGCCCCTAATTATGGAAAGTGTCGGCGATTTGCGCCAGTGCCCATGATACTGGATATAAAACCAGCTTCAAGCGGATTCGTCGCTGCGCCCGGCGTGGCGAGCGCGTCATTGCACCGTGGCGTTACAGTCGGGTGACATTTTTATTGTCAATAACAGATTTATCCCCAGAACTTGCCGCAAATTAACTTATTGATAGCACCGCGGCGAAAAATCATACATAGAAGCGCGAACAATACCCTTGCGTCTTGATTTTAATTAACCTATTGATATTTAATTAATTTAATAAAAAGACGAGAATGCGGACAAAGCGAACAGAACCCGCGTCCGCTCTCGCTTTACAGCGTTTTTCTAAATCTAATACACAAGGTTATCCACAGGAATAGTGGATAACTCTCACCGCCCCGCCCGTGGCGGGAGTTACAGAAAGAAAGCTTTTCGCCCTTTACACTCGCCAAAATGCCTTTTTTAGTTATTTTTTCATAAAAATATCGCTTTGTTTATGCCGATTAATACTAAAAATCCCCATTGCCAAAATCGCATTGTCCCCTTTCGCCCCGATCGTTCTTGACGGCGGCGCAACGCCTTGCACCACGCCCACCTCGGGGAGCACCACAAGAGTGCAAAAAACGTTCGGGTTAACTTCCCCGCGTATTTTCGAGCCGCCGCGGCGCCGCCCGTCAGGCCCGACCGGCGGTTAACAAGACGATAACAACCTGCCATTTTCATCCGACGACAAAACTGGCCTGGGAGTTGCTTTATCTTTCTGCGTGCATACCGGGCGCGGCAGCATAATGCGCTGCCCAGTGCCCCATCCCGGCGTCGCACTATCCTTCGTAAAAGCGCGAGAACGACACCAAGTCGTCATAAGCGTCGCTTTTCACGACATATTGACTGTCATTCCGTCCACCGCTAACCGTGTTCGGGCATCGGACGGACGGCATTTTGTTCCAGGCATTGCCACACTCGGGAAATCAGCCGCCAAAGCGGCCTTTGCAGCAACCCGCCAACGGGTGGAATGGGCGTCGATGAGGAGAATGCCAAATGCTGAGCCTGAGATCGGTCAATCAATTTTACGGGCAGAACCACATCCTGTGGGACATCAATCTGGAGCTGCCGCGCGGCCAGTGCACCGTGCTGCTCGGGCGCAACGGCGTGGGCAAAACCACGCTGGTCAACTGTATCGTGGGGCACTTGCCGGTGGTGAGCGGCAGCATGACCTGGCAGCCGGCGGATGAGCCGCCGCAAAACCTGCTGTTGCAGCCGATGGAGCGCCGGGCCGCGCTGGGCATCAGCCACGTGCCCCAGGGGCGGCAACTCTTCTCGCAGCTGAGCGTGGAAGAGAATCTGCAGGTGGCGCAGATGGCCGTGCGCGGCGCTCCTCGCCGCATTCCGCCGCTGATCTACAGCCTGTTCCCCAACTTGCGCCAGATGCGCGCCCGCCGCGCCGGCGATCTGTGCGCAGGCGCCCAACGCCAGCTGGCCATCGGCCGTGCGTTGGCCCAGGAACCGGCGCTGCTGATCCTCGACGAACCGACGGCGGGCGTGCCGCCTTCGATCGCCGCCGACATCGGCAACGTGATCCGCAGGCTCAACTATGAGTTGGGCATGACCATTTTGTTGGTAGAACATCAGCTGCCGTTCGTGCGCCGGGTGGCGGATCGCTTTTGCCTGCTGGATAGCGGGCGCACAGTGGCGCACGGCGCGCTGGCGCAGCTGGATGAGGCGCTGATCGGCGTCGGTCTGGCGGGACAGGACGGAGGATGAGGGAGCGAGGCTCCCTCATTGAGATGAGAGTTTATAACAGGCTAATATCCAGATATTGCCCCAGCGGCGCCCGTTCGGCCTGCGGCAGGTGCGGGATTTCGCCCAGCAGCGGCGCCGGCAGCATGCGGCGCAGCGTGGCCAGGTATTCCTGATGCCGTCGCCCCGGCGGTGCCACGTCGTTGGCGATCCAACCGGCCAGCGTCAGCCCCGCCTGTTGCACCGCCTGCGCCGTCAACACCGCATGGTTGATGCAGCCCAGTTTGATACCCACCACCAGGATCACCGGCAGCTGCTCCTGCTGCACCCAGTCGGCGAAGGTGTACTGCGCCGACAACGGAGTAAACCACCCGCCGGCGCCCTCGACCAATACCCAGTCGGCGCGCTGTTCCAGCCGGCGCAGGCCGTCGGACAGCCGCGCCGCGTCGATCGGCCGGCCTTCATCGGCGCTAACGATATGCGGCGAAGTCGGTTCGGCAAAAACGTAAGGGTTCACTTCGTCGTACTCCAGCGCCACGCCGCTGTTGGCCTGCAGCGCCAGCGCGTCGCCGTTGCGCAGCCCCTCGGTGGTCATCTCGCTGCCCGAGGCCACCGGCTTATAGCCGGCGCTGCGGTAGCCCGCCAGATTGGCGGCCTGCAGCAAGGCGCTGCTGGCGACAGTTTTCCCAACCTCGGTGTCGGTGCCGGTCACGAACCAACGTTTAATCACGATAAATCACTCCATAAGCCAGATGATAGCTGAGCGGGAACTGCCCCTGCCGGCACGGGTAAGCCGCCTGCAAAGCGGCGAGACGGCCGCGCGACATCAGGCCGCCCTCGCGTCCCTGGTGCAGATGCGTCGCCCCGATGCCCTTAAGCGAACGCATCAGCGTCATCACGTCCGGATAATTCAGGGTGCGCAGCTCCGTCACCAGCTCGTGTCGATAGTCGGCACAGGCGGCACGGATCTGCGCCAGCGGCAGGAAGGCGTTCACGTGGCGCTCGCCATCCACCTGTTGCCAGGCGTCCCCCAACTCCTGCAGCGATCCCGCCGCCAGCGTGGAGAACAGGATCACGCCGCCGGGCCGGGTGACGCGATACAGCTCCGCCAACGCTGCGGGCAGATCGCTGCACCACTGCACCACCAGGCTGCTGAAACAGATGTCCATCGCCGCGTCGGGCAACGGCACCTGCTCGATATCGCCCAGCAGATAATGGTGCGCCGCCTGTTGCTGGCGGGCGAATGCCAACATCCCCGGCGCCAGATCAAGCGCCGTCACCTGCTTGCCGCGCTCGCGCCACCGGCGGCTGAAATAGCCGGTGCCGCAGCCGGCGTCCAACAGGCGTTCGCCCGGATGAGCGTTCCCCATCCTCAGTAAGCGCTCGCCAACGTCACGCTGCAGCGCGGCGGCGGCGTCGTAGCTGCCTGCCGCGCGGCTGAAAGCCGAGGCGACCGCCTGTTTGTTCACCCTGTCATTGGCTGACGTCATGCAATACCTCCAGCAGACGATCGATATCCTGCGGCTGATGCGCCGCCGTCAGGGTAATGCGCAGCCGCGCGCCGCCCGGCGGCACCGTCGGCGGACGAATGGCGCTCACCCACAATCCGCGCTCGCGCAGCCTTGTCGCCAAATCGAGCGTGCGCTGATTGTCCCCTATCAGCAGCGGCTGGATGGCGGTGTCGGAGTCCGTCAGGGTCAGCGCCAGCGGCGCCGCCCCCTGGCGGAAGCGCCGAATGTTGTCCTGCAGTCGGGCGCGCAGTTCATCGCCCTCTCGAATGCAGGCCAGCGCCGCCTGCAGCGCGCAGGCCTGCGCCGGCGGCATCGCGGTGCTGTAAATCAGATGGCGGGCGAACTGCAGCAGGTACTCGGCGGTCGCCTCATCGCACAGCACCGCCGCGCCGCTGACACCGAACGCCTTGCCAAAGGTCGCCACCAGCAGTTCAGGGCGCACGCCCTGCTGCCAGCAGCTGCCGCGGCCTTGCTCGCCGCGCACGCCGACGCCGTGGGCATCGTCCACCATCAGCCAGACGCCCGCCGCACGGGTTAAACGATGCAGTTCCGCCAACGGTGCCCCGTCGCCGTCCATGCTGAACACCCCTTCGGTCACCGCCAGCCGCTGCCCGTCGCAGGGTTTGGCCAACAGATCCGCCAATGCCTGCGGCTGATTGTGCTGGAATCGGCGCAGCTCGGCCGGCGACTGCGCCGCCGCCTCCAGCAGCGAGGCGTGGCTGAGACGATCGGCCAAAATGCGATCGCCTTTCTGCATCAGCGCCGCCAACACCGCCTGATTGGCGGCATAGCCGGAAATGAACAGCAGCGCGCGCGGATAACCGAGCCACTCCGCTAGCTGCTCTTCCAGCGCCTGATGCGCCGCGCAAAAGCCGGTAACGTGGCCCGAACCGCCGCTGCCGACGCCGTAACGCTGCGCGCCCTGCTGCCAGGCGGCGATCACCCGCGCATCCTGGCTCAGCCCCAGATAGTCATTGCCGGAGAAATTCAGGTAGAGACGATCGCCAAGCCGGATCTGGCGACCATTGCCGCCCTCGGTGGCCTGTCGGCGACGGTAGGCAGCGTTCAAACGCCGCTCCGCCAGCGCCTGCTCGATACGTTGTGACCAGCTCATCACGGCGCCGCGTTGTAAAACTCGGCGGTATCGGCATTCAGCAGCTGCTTAGCCAGCACCTGCTGTTGCTGGTTGTCGCCGTGTTCGGTGGCGGTCTGCTGCGGGTTCAACCCCAGCTTGCGGAACAGCTGCAGGTCTTTGTCTTCTTCCGGGTTCGGCGTGGTCAGCAGCTTGCAGCCGTAGAAGATCGAGTTGGCGCCGGCCATGAAGCACATCGCCTGCGTCTGTTCATTCATCTGTTCACGACCGGCGGAGAGACGGACATAAGAGGCCGGCATCATGATGCGCGCGACTGCGATGGTACGGATGAAATCGAATGGATCGACATCGTCGTTATCCGCCAGCGGCGTACCTTTCACCTTCACCAGCATGTTGATCGGCACGCTCTCCGGCGGCTTCGGCAGGTTGGCCAGCTGCACCAGCAGCCCGGCGCGATCGCGCACCGTTTCTCCCAGCCCGACGATGCCGCCGGAACAGACTTTGATGCCGGCGTCGCGCACCTTGTCGAGCGTATCCAAACGTTCCTGGTAGCTGCGGGTGGTGATGATGCTGCCGTAGAACTCCGGCGAGGTGTCGAGGTTATGGTTGTAGTAATCCAGCCCGGCCTCCGCCAACCGCTCGGCCTGGGTGCCATCCAGCGTACCCAGCGTCATGCAGGTTTCCATGCCCATCGCTTTCACGCCCTGCACCATCTGCTGCAGATAAGGCATGTCGCGCTCGTGCGGGTTCTTCCACGCCGCGCCCATGCAAAAACGGGTCGAGCCGTTCGCCTTGGCCTTGCGCGCCGATTCCAGCACCTGCTCAACCTGCATCAACCGCTCCGACTCCAGGCCGGTTTTGTAGCGCGAGCTCTGCGGGCAGTATTTGCAGTCTTCCGGGCAGGCGCCGGTCTTGATCGACAACAGCGTGCTGACCTGCACCTGACGCGGGTCGAAGTGCTGGCGGTGTACGGTTTGCGCTTCGAACAGCAGTTCAAGCAGAGGTTTATCAAACAGGGCCTGGGCTTGCCCTACTGTCCAGTGAATGCGGTCGGCCATCATGGCGTCTCCAAAACGAAAAAGTGTCGCCAGTTTAAATATTGTGGATATACTGTCAACCAATCTTAATTCAATTTGGTTTACAAGTATGTCCGTGACCGCTTCCGACCTGGCGTTCGACCAACGTCATATCTGGCACCCCTACACCTCCATGAGCCGCCCGCTGCCCTGTTATCCGATCGAGTCGGCCAGCGGCGTCGAGCTGCAGCTGGCCGACGGCCGGCGTCTGGTGGACGGCATGTCCTCCTGGTGGGCGGCGATCCACGGTTACAACCATCCGCACCTGAATCAGGCCGCCAGCCAGCAGCTGGAAAAGATGTCGCACGTGATGTTCGGCGGTATTACCCATCCGGCCGCCATCTCGCTGTGCCGCCGGTTAGTGGATATGACGCCGGAAGCGTTGCAGTGCGTGTTCCTGGCGGATTCCGGTTCGGTGGCGGTGGAAGTGTCGCTGAAGATGGCGCTGCAGTACTGGCAGGCGCGCGGTGAGCGGCGGCAGCGCATCCTGACGCTGCGCCACGGCTATCACGGCGATACCTTCGGCGCAATGTCGGTCTGCGATCCGGACAACTCGATGCATAGCCTCTATCAGGGCTATCTGGCACCGCATCTGTTCGCCACCGCGCCGCAGTGCCGCTTCGACGAAGAATGGCGTGAAGAGGACATCGCCCCGTTCGCCGCGCTGCTGGAGCAGCACGCCGGTGAGGTGGCGGCGGTGATCCTGGAGCCGGTGGTGCAAGGCGCCGGCGGCATGCGCATCTACCACCCAACCTACCTCAAGAGGGTACGCGAGCTGTGCGATCGCCATCAGGTGCTGCTGATCGCCGACGAGATCGCTACCGGCTTCGGCCGCACCGGCAAGCTATTCGCCTGCGAACACGCGCAGGTGGTGCCGGACATTCTCTGCCTGGGCAAGGCGCTGACCGGCGGTTACATGACCCTCTCCGCCACTCTGACCACCCGCCACGTGGCGGAGACCATCAGCAACGGCGCAGCCGGTTGCTTCATGCACGGGCCGACCTTTATGGGCAACCCGCTGGCCTGCGCGGTGGCGGACGCCAGCATGGCGCTGCTGGCGGAAAATCGCTGGCAGGCACAGGTGAGCGCCATCGAAGCCCAGCTGAAGCAGGAACTGCTGCCGTTAGCGGCGCTGCCGAAGGTGGCGGACGTGCGGGTGCTGGGGGCGATTGGGGTGGTGGAGATGCGCGAACCGGTGGATGTCGCCGAACTTCAGCGCGGTTTCGTCGAGCGCGGGGTGTGGATCCGGCCGTTCGGCAAACTGATTTACCTGATGCCGCCTTACATCATCGAAGCGGAACAGCTCAGCCGCCTGACCGCCGCCGTGGCCGCCGCCGCGCGCTGAACCCTACCAATGCTGGTCCAGATAGCGGGCCAGCAGCCCCAGGCACAGCAGCCACAGTAAAATGATCATCGCCGCCGCCATGCGGCCGGTGGGATTATCGACGCGCTGTTGCGCCTTCTCGCGCAGCTCGGCCATCAGCGGCTTGGGGATCAGGCGCACCGCCAGCATGATGCCCAACGGCACGATGATCACATCATCCAGATAGCCCAATACCGGAATGAAGTCCGGGATCAGATCGATCGGCGAGATCGCATAGCCGGCCACCAGCAGCGCGATCAGCTTGGCGTACCACGGGGTGCGGCGATCGCGGGCCGCCAGCCACAGCGCATAGATATCGCGCTTGATGCTTTTGGCCCAACGGCGCAGCCAGCCAAACCACGGCGTGCGTTTTTTCAGTGAAATCATGGTTATTTCATATAGGAACGTAAGACGGTCATCAATTGCTCGATGTCTTGCTCACGCTGCTGCGGCGTGGCGTCCGCAGCAGCCAAGTGTTCGCGCACGTGCCCTTCCAGCACCTGCGCCATCAAACCGTTGACCGCGCCGCGCACCGCCGCAATCTGCTGCAGAATAGCAGAACACTCACCGCCGCTTTCCAGCGCGCGCTCCAGCGCTTCGGCCTGCCCTTTAATGCGGCGCACCCGCGCCAACAGCTTCTTTTGATCTCTGATGGTATGACTCATCATTTCCGCCTGATTGTTATTTACTATACTGGGGTATAGTATATTTCAGCACACTACCTTTTGCTGAGGAACTTCACCATGACTTCTCACGCGCCCGCTTTGCGCCGCGAGCACAGCCACGTTTTTGACGATGGTAACCCATTGGCTGAAAGAAACACCAGATGGGCGGTGATACTCACCGCCAGTATGATGGTCATCGAGATAGCCGCGGGCTGGCTGTTTAACTCGATGGCATTGCTGGCCGACGGTTGGCACATGAGCTCGCACGCGCTGGCTCTGGGCCTGTCGGTGCTGGCTTACGGCGCCGCACGACGGCTGGCTAAAGATCGCCGCTTCAGCCTCGGCACCTGGAAGATAGAAGTGCTGGCCGGCTACACCAGCGCGGTGTTGTTGGTGCTGGTGGCAGCGCTGATGCTGTTCCAGTCTGCGCAGAGGCTGATGAATCCCAGCCCGATTCATTACAACGAAGCCATCGCCATCGGTACGATCGGGCTGGCCGTCAATCTGCTTTGCGCTTGGCTGTTGCGCGGCGGCGGCCACCACCATCATCATCACGGGGATGATCACGATGACCATCATCATGACCTCAACCTGCGTTCCGCTTATATCCACGTCATCGCCGACGCGGCCACTTCGGTACTGGCGATCGTCGCACTGTTCGGCGGCAAGCTTTGGGGCGCCGTTTGGCTCGATCCTCTGATGGGCATCGTCGGCGCGATGATGGTTGCCGCCTGGGCCTATAGCCTGATGCGCGATAGCGGGAAGATTTTGCTGGATGCCGAAATGGACGCTCCCGTTGCACAAGAGATTCGTCAAACGCTGGCCACCTCCGGCCACTCGCTCACGCTGACCGATTTGCATTTAGGCCGTATCGGCAAAGGAAAATATCATTGCGTCATCGCCCTGAGCAGCGCCGATCGCGCCCTCACCGCCGACAGGATACGTCGACTGTTGGCCGTTCATCCCGAACTGGTGCATGTCACCGTCGAGATCAACCGCCCGCCGCTGGCGCAAGGGGTTGTATTGTTCCATCAAAAAGATCTAGCTTAAGGGCTCTGCTTTTATCGCAACTGGGAGTCACTATGGCTTTTCGTTTGTACAGCAACGATCTGCAGGACGGCGGCAAGCTGCCGCAGCAGCAGGTTTTCAACGGCATGGGCTACCACGGCGATAACCTGTCGCCCCACCTGGCCTGGGACGGCGTGCCGGCCGGCACCAAGAGCTTCGTGATCGCCGTTTACGATCCCGATGCCCCGACCGGCTCCGGCTGGTGGCACTGGGTGGTGGCCAACATTCCCGCCGACGTGCGCGAGCTGCCACAGGGCGCGGGCTCAGGCAAAGCGCCGCTGCCCGCCGGCGCGTTGCAGACCCGCACCGACTTCGGTTCGGCCGGTTACGGCGGCGCGGCGCCGCCAGCGGGCGAGAGCCACCGCTACCAGTTCACCGTGCATGCGTTGGACGTGGAGCACATTGACGTGGATGAGGGTTCCAGCGGCGCGCTGGTGGGCTTCAACGTCCATTTCCACAGTCTCGGCAGCGCCACGCTGACGGTGATGTTCAACTGATCCCCCCCAATAAAAAAGCGCGGTCAACCGCACCGCGCTTTCCACTCGAGTCTGGCCGACAAATTACTTCGCCAGCACGCTCACCCACATCGGGCCTTTGCCCACCGGATAACGCGCCAGCGTGGTCAGCTCGCCGCTGCTCTGGTCAATCTCATGCACCGCGATGTGATCGGATTTCTGGCCGGACGAAATCACGAAGCGACCACTGTGATCGATATTGAAACCACGCGGCTGCGTTTCAGTCGGATGATAGCCGACCAGGCTCAGCGTGCCGCCGTCTTCGGAAACGCTGAAGATGGTCAGAATGCTGGCGGTGCGATCGCTGGTGTACAGGAAGCGGCCGTTCGGCGTGATATGAATGTCCGCCGCCCAGCGGGTGCCGTCGAAATCGCTCGGCATGATGTCCAGCGTCTGCGTCACGCTGTACTTGCCGCCGTTTTCCGAAATGGCCAGCACGTCTACCGTGCCATTCAGCTCATTGACGCAGTAGGCGAACTTGTCGTTGTGGTGGAACGCCATATGGCGCGGACCGGCGCCGGCGGCGATATCCACCGCGTCCTGCGCATGCGGCGTCAGCTGCCCGGCCAGGCTCAGATTGAACAGGCGGATGCGGTCTTCTTTCAGGCACGGCACCAGCACCAGCTGGTTGGTCGGATCGATGTTCGCCGAGTGCGGCGCGTTCAGGCCGTCGATCTGCTGGATCGGCGCCGTTACCACGCCGTCGTGGCCGATCGGGCTGATGCTGGCGCAGTTGCCGCTGTAGGAGGCGGAGAACAGGTAACGCCCCTGCAAATCGGTGGAGATATGGGTCGGGCTGCCCGGCAGCGGCGCCATGCCAGCCTGCTGCAGCGTGCCGTCCGCCTCGATGCGGTAGCTGACGATGCCGAACGCCGGACGCACGCCGACGTACAGGTGGGTCTTGTCCGGATGAAGGGTCATCGGCTGCACCTGGCCCGGCACGTCAACGGTTTGCAGCAGCGTCAGCGCGCCGGCGTCGTCCAACTGCCAGACGTGGATCTGCTGGCTCTCCGGGCTGGCGACATAAACGATTTGCTTCATGTGTTCTCCTTGCAAAGGGTAAAAGAGGAACCGGTTTCAGGCCGTTCGATTGCCCCTAGCTTACCGCACATCCGTCGCATGGCAACCCTGCTTAGCACCGGAAGCTCACGCGGTTTTCTCCGTTGGCTATCCGGTGTACCATCGGATTAATTTTATGGCTAACGATAACGAGAACCCTATGAGCTACCGCGTCATCGCCCTCGATCTTGACGGCACCCTGTTGGACAACCAAAAACGCATCTTACCGCAGTCGCTGGAAGCGCTGGCGCAGGCGCGCGCCGCCGGCGTCCAGGTGGTGGTAGTCACCGGCCGCCACCACGTCGCCATCCATCCGTTTTACCAGGCGCTGCAGATAGATACCCCGGCCATCTGCTGCAACGGCACCTACCTGTATGATTTTCAGCAGAAAAAGGTGCTGGCTGCCGATCCGCTGGCGAAAGATCAGGCCAAGCAGGTGCTGCAGATGCTCAAGCAGACCGACATTCACGGGCTGATGTACGTCGACGACGCCATGCTGTATCAGGAACCGAGCGGCCACGTGACCCGATCGCTGGCCTGGGCCGAGACACTGCCGGCGGCACAGCGCCCGACGCTGTTGCAGGTCGGCAGTCTGGCGCAGGCGGCCGACGACGCGCAGGCGATCTGGAAATTCGCCACCTCGCATGCCGATATCCCCGCGCTGCGCGAGTTTGCCGACACGGTGGAGAAAGAGCTGGGGTTGGCGTGCGAATGGTCCTGGCACGATCAGGTGGATATCGCCAAAGGCGGCAACAGCAAAGGCAAGCGCCTGCGCCAATGGGTAGAGTCACAGGGATTGAGCATGGATCAGGTGGTGGCGTTCGGCGACAACTACAACGACATCAGCATGCTGGAAGCGGTTGGGTTGGGGGTGGCGATGGGCAACGCCGATGACGCCATCAAGGAACGCGCCGATCTGGTGATCGCCGATAACCTGCAGCCGGGCATTGCCGAGGTGATCCGCACCCGCGTGCTGTAATCTTTTCGCCCTCCCGTCGGGAGGGCCTGCCTTAGCGGCTCTCGCGGCTGATGGACACGCTCTTCACCTGCGCATACAACCACTGCCCAGGGCGGATCGCCAGTTCATCGCGCGCCCACGGCGTAATTCGCGCCCACAGCACGTGTTCGCCGACCGCCAGTTTCACTTCCACCTGCCCGTCCACGTCCAGACACTCGCTCACCTTGGCCGGCAACACATTGCGAATGCTGCTGTTGACCGGCGGTTGCAGCACCAGCGAAACGTCGGCGGCGTTGATGCGGATGCGCAGTTGGGTGCCCAATTCGGCGTCGATGCCGCTGACCCACAGCCGCTGATCGCCAAGCGCCAACGCCGTCATGGCATAACGTTGATGATGCTCGATCACGCTGACGCGCAGCACGCTGCTCTGATCTTCACGCTGCAGCCACGGCCGCAGCGCACTGCTGGCCCAGACTTCTTCCAGCCCGCCGAATGCGCGCACTTCGCCGCGATCCAGCACCATCACCTGCTCGGCCAGGCGCAGGATCTCGTCCAGGCTGTGGCTGACGTAAAGGATGGGGATGTTGACGTCCTGCGCCAACCGCTCCAGATACGGCAATAGCTCGCGCTTGCGCGGCAGATCGAGCGAGGCCAGCGGTTCGTCCATCAGCAGCAGTTCCGGCGCGGTCAGCAGCGCTCGGCCGATCGCCACCCGCTGCTTTTCACCGCCGGAGAGCGTCAGCGGCAGCCGGTTCAACAACGGCCCGATGCCCAGCAGCTCGACAATGGTGTTGAACTGCGCGCGCATGCCGGCCGCCATGCCGTACTGCAGGTTGCCGCGCACCCGATAATGCGGAAACAGCCGCGCATCCTGAAACACGTAGCCGATACGGCGCTTTTCCGGCGGCAGGCACTGGCCGGTGGCGGTATCCGCCAACGTGCGGCCGTTGAGCACGATGCGCCCCTGCTGCAGGCGAGTCAGGCCGCCGATGGCGTTGATCAGGGAAGTTTTGCCCGCGCCGGACAGGCCGAAAATCGCGGTGATGCCCTGCGCCGGTAAATCGGCGCGGACGTTGAGATTAAGATCGCCCAGCTGCTGCGAGAAATCCAGCTCCAGCATTTACACCCCCATCCGTTTGCGGCCCCAGCGGGCCAGCCATTCGGACACCATCAGCGAAGCCAGCGACAGCACGATGGCGATCGCACACAGGCGCGCGGCGGCGGCCTCCGCCCCCGGCGTTTCGATCAGCGTATACATCGCCAGCGGAATGGTGCGGGTTTCCCCGGGAATGTTGGAGACGAAAGTGATGGTGGCGCCGAACTCCCCCAGCGAGCGGGCGAAGGCCAGCACCACGCCGACAATGACGCCGGGCAGCGACAGCGGCAGCGTGATGGTGAAAAACACCCGCCACGGGTTGGCGCCCAGCGTGCGCGCCGCCTGCTCCAGCCGGGTATCCACCGCCTCCAGCGCCAGCCGGATGGCGCGCACCATCAGCGGAAACGCCACCACCGCCGACGCCAGCGCGGCGCCGCGCCAGCTGAAACTGAAGCTGAAACCGAACCAGTCGTACAGCCACTCGCCGATAACGCCGCGCCGCCCCATGGCGATCAACAGCAAATAGCCGACCACCACCGGCGGCAGCACCAGCGGCAGGTGAATGACGCCGTCCAGCAGCGCCTTGCCGGGGAAGCGGCAACGCACCAGCACCCAGGCCATCAGAATGCCGAACGGCAGGCTGCAGACCACCGCCAAACCGGATACTTTCAGGCTCAGCTCAACCGCCTGCCACTCGTACTCACTCAAAATCATTTACGCGGGGTGAATCCATAATGTTCGAAAATAGCGGCCGCTTCCGGGCTCTTCAGATAGGTATAGAAAGCGCTGACCGTCGGATTTTGACGATCTTTCACAATCGCCATCGGATATTCAACCGGTTTGTGGCTGTCTTCCGGGAAGACGCCCACCACTTTCACCTTGTCGCTGGCGACCGCGTCGGAGCCGTAGACGATGCCGAGCGGCGCTTCACCGCGCTCCACCAGCGCCATGGCGCTGCGCACGTTGTTGGCGCGCGCCAGTTTCGGCTCCAATGCGCTCCAGGCGCCCAGGTGTTCCAGCGCTTCCTTAGCGTAGATGCCGGCCGGCACATGATCCGGATCGCCCACCGCCAGGCGGCCGCCGTTGAGCAACTTGGCCCAGTCGGTCTGCTTGTCGATGGCGATCTTATCTTGCTTATCGCTCTTGGCGGCGATCAGCACCAGTTCGTTGCCCAGCAGCGTGTAACGCGTGTCTTTCACCATCTGCTGCTTGTCGATGGCGTAATCCATCCACTGTTGGTCGGCGGAGATGAA
This sequence comes from Serratia sp. BFP-2025, assembly GCF_050880365.1. Classification (NCBI taxonomy): domain Bacteria; kingdom Pseudomonadati; phylum Pseudomonadota; class Gammaproteobacteria; order Enterobacterales; family Yersiniaceae; genus Serratia; species Serratia sp. BFP-2025. Next base: position 2,823,902 of record NZ_JBPAFV010000001.1, read on the forward strand.
CAAATCGGCCGGGGCGCCCTGCTCAATTTGGCGCGCCAGCGTCGAGGACGAAGCGAAGGAGGAAACCACCTGCACGTCCTTGCCTTTTTGATACTGGGTGGCGATGTCTTGCAGCGCATTGGTCAGCGACGCGGCGGCGAACACGGTGATCTTTTCCGCCGCCGAAGCTTGAGCCACCAGACCCGATGCCAGAACGATCCCGCCAACCCATTTAGTCCATTGCTGTTTCATTGTTTTTCTCCGCAAGTTAACGTGCATTATCACTCTTCGTTATATAAAAAATAATATAACGTTGCGCGAAAGCTTGTCATGCGGTTTATCGGCAAAGCGTGAGATAACTTGAGGAATGCCCGCCAGGGGATGCCGGCGGGTATCGGGATGGGGAACGGTTAGTGCTGGGTGCGGTTTTCTTTCGAACGCCCCACTTTGGAGAAGACGTTGAACACTTCGCCAAAACCGTAGATCAGGCCGAGAATCAGCGCCATCACCACCGGCACCATCACCACGGCAAACAACAGACTTTTCAATAATTCCAACATGATAGCCTCGCTTAACTGCCCATTGAGCGGCAAATGCCTTTCACCGCATAAGGGTTATTCTAACCCAAAAAATCGATAAAACCGGAGTTATTTTAGCCAACGGGGTGAAATTGTGATCGGCCAAACGTGCCCTTTCAGCCTCCCTCATCCCGGCGCGGGGTAATAGATCAACGGCGGCGCATAGCCGGCGGGCGCCGCCAGCCTGGCCTCCACACCGTATACCGCGCGAATGTTCTCCGGCGTCAGCGCCTGCCGCGGCGCGCCCGCCGCACAGACCCCGCCCCGCTGCAGCAGCGCGACCCGATCGCAATAACAGGCCGCCAGATTAAGATCGTGCAGCGTCACCACCACGCTGAGTTTCAGCCGCCGCAGCAAGGCCATAAACTGCTGCTGATGGGCGATATCCAGATGATTGGCGGGCTCGTCCAGCAGCAGCCACGGCGTTTGCTGCGCCAGTGCGCGCGCCAGATGCACCCGCTGCCGTTCGCCGCCGGACAGCCGCTGCCAATCGCGATCGGCCAGGTGGCTGATGCCCACTTGCTCCATCGCCTGTTCGGCGAGGCGGCGATCCTCGGCGCCGAAACCGCGCCAGCGGCCGGTATGGGCCAGGCGCCCCAGCAGCACCGCCTCCTTCACCGGCAGCGCGAAGCCGCCGGGGGCGGATTGCTCGAGAAAGGCGATGCGCCTGGCGCGCTCCCGCCCGGAAAACGCGGTAATTTCGCGCCCTTCCAGCCAAACGCGGCCCCCGGCGGCGGGCTGCAGCCCGGCCAGCAGCTTGAGCAGCGTGGATTTACCGCTGCCGTTGACGCCGAGCACGCCGGTGACCTCACCGGGCAAGGCGCAGAAACTGAGATTTTCCAGCACCGTGCGGGCGCCCGTTCGCCAGCTCACCGCCTCGGCGCACAGGCCAGAGCACGTTTTTTCAATCGTCATGCATTGACCTTCCGATACAGCAACAGCAGGAATACCGGCACCCCCAGCAGTGCGGTCAGCACCCCGACCGGCAGCTCGCGCGGAGCAAACAACGTTCTGGCCAGCGTGTCCGCCGCCACGGCGAACAGCGCGCCGCACAGCGCACTGGCTGGCAACAACAGCCGATGCCGCGAACCGACCAGCCGCCGGGCGACGTGCGGCACCGTCAGCCCGATAAATCCCACCGCGCCGCTGAACGCGACGATCGCCGCCGTCAGCGCGGTGGTCGCCACATACAGCAGCAGCTTCAACGGAGCTACCGCCACACCCAGCGAAGCGGCGGTCACGCCGCCGAAAGCCAGCGCGTCCAGCTCACCGGCCCGCAGCCAACAAAGCAGCAGCACCGCCGCCAGCGCCAGCCCGCACAGCCCGACCTGCGGCCAGCGCGCGTCGCTGAACGATCCCAGCAGCCAGAACATCACGCCGCGCGTGGCGTTGGCGTCCGCCTGCCAGAGGGTGATCAGCGAAGTCAGCGCGGAGAGCAGCTGCGTCACCGCCACCCCGGCCAGAATAAACAGCGTGGACTCCCCCTGCAGCGAACGCCCGGCCAGCAGCATCACCAACGCAAACGCTCCCAGCGCGCCGATAAACGCGCCGCCGGACACCGACAGCAGGCCGCCCCCCAGCCCCAATACCAACACCGTTACCGCCCCCACACCGGCGCCGGAGGAGATCCCCAGCACCCAGGGATCGGCCAGCGGGTTGCGGGTCAGCGACTGCAGCACGGTGCCCGCCAACGCCAGCCCGGCGCCGGCCAGCGCCGCCAGCAGCGCGCGCGGTATGCGCAGCGACCAGATGATGCGCTGATACACTTCGGCATCGGTCGCCGCGCCGCCGCTGATGCCGAATACGTCGCGCCACGCGATCGGCGCAGGCCCCGACAAGGTGGCCCCCAGCAGGGCCAGCGGCAACGCCGCCGCCAGCAGCAACAGCCACGCCGCCTCACGACCGGGCAGTAACCGCAGGCTCATGCTATTTCCAGCCTGCAATCACATAGTCGTCCAACAGCTGCCATACCGTCCCCACCTCGCTGAAACCGGCCTGTCTGAGGGCCGCAAGCTGGAAGCCCACCGGCGTCGGCGGCGGCACCGGACGACCGGCGAACAGCGCTTCGCGCTCGGCCTGATAAGCGGCCAAGGCCGGCGATTGCAGCGCACCGGCGAACCAACGATCCCAATCCTCGACGCCGTTGTCCCAGGCGCGCTGTTGGGTCTGCTCATCATGCCGCTCCGCCAACGCTTTCAGCTGCGGATGGCGATGGTCATAGCGCTGATGATCGGCATTGAGGAACACACCGCCGTCGGCCAGCAGCCCGGCGACGTTGCGGAACAGCGCCAGCTGCTGTTCCGGCATCAGCCAGTGCAGCGCTGTGCTGGACACCGCCGCCTGCGGCGCGGGGCCGGACAACGCGGAAAAACAGGCAGGATCCGCCAGATCGGCCTGCAGAATGCGGATCCGATCGCCGTACGCCGCCAACGCGCCGCGCGCCACCGCCAACAGCAGCGGATCGAGATCGATGGCGGTGACCCTGGCCTGCGGAAAGCGCTGCAAAATGCGCAGGCTTAGCGACCCCGGGCCGCAGGCCAGATCCACCACGTGAAAATCCTGGCCGGCGGCCAGCGCCAGCACCTCCAGCTGGGCGTTAAAACGCGCTTCGCGTTCAGCGATGTAGGCCGCCTGCTGGCGATCCCAGGAGTCCAGCAGCGAAGAGAATGAAACAGCAGTCATATCAAGGTTCCTTGTTGGAAAAAGTCGGCACCTGCGGCGGCAACGCCGCCAGGCCCTGAATCAAACGGCCCAGCGCCGCCACGGTGCGGGCGGAAGGGTCCATGTCGTAACCGGGAAGGATCACGTAGCGCCGCTGACGCACGGCGCGCAGCCTTGCGGTCAGCGGGTGATGTTCCAGAAAGGCGATCTTGTCGGCCGCGCTGTCGCCGAGACCGCCGCGCGGCAGATCGCCAAGCACGATCGCATCCGGATCGAGCGCGGCGATGACCTCCCAGGACACCGTCGGCCACAGCTCGGGCAGATCGCCGAACAGGTTCTCGCTGCCGACGCCGCGGCTCAGCAAGCCTGGCGCACCGCAGCAGCCGGCCACATAGGGCGTCTGCGCGCCGGCATACCACCACAGCAGCCGCAAATGCGGCAGCTGTGCGCGCTGCATCTCAAGCGCCCTCAACTGCCCGCGCAGCCGCGCGATCAGCGCTTCACCGGCGCGGCTGACGTTGAAAATGCGCGCCAGCTCCCGCAGCTCGGTGAAAATGTCTTCGAACGTCAACGCGGCGGCGATCGCGCTTTGCTGGCCGCTGCAGGCGCCGGGAGAGAGGTAGGTGCCGATGCCCCATTCCGCCAGCCGCGTCCGATCGGGCGTTTCCGGGCTGTGCAGCCAGTAATAGCTGGCCGAATAGACAAAATCCGGCCGCATCAGCAGCAACGCTTCCGCCGTGGGCGGCGCCGGGCTGATGGGCGCCCGCAACGCATCGGCCGACACCGTCGGCGCGGGATCGCGCGCGCGGTCATACCCGACCACGCCAATCGCCCGGTCAACCAGCCCCAACGCCAGCAGGTTTTCCAGCGCCGGATTGGCGTAGACCAGCACCCGCTGCGGCGGCTGTGGGTAATCGCGCATGGCTCCGCAATTGTGCAGGCTGACGGCATTGGCGGGCAGCGAAACGCCCCACATCAAGCCCAGGGCATACAGCAGCGAGTAAAACGAATGTTTCACGCCGTCAGAACCTGACCGACACGAAGGTTTCATAGCTGCGCGGCGGCGCGATCAGCGCCTGATCCGGGTAGGTGCGCTGATAGGCGTACAGCTGGTTGGTGGCATTGCGAATGCGAAAACCGACATCGACGATCGGCGTAAGCTGATAGTCCGCCGCCAGATCGAGCGTGGTGTACGCGCGCATCTTGCGCTGATTGGCGTCGTCGTTGTAACTGCTGCCGACGTAGCGCAGCGAAGAAGCCAACCCCAGGCGCGCCGTCGCCTGATAATGCACGCTGAGATTGGCGGTCCAGTCCGGGATATAGGCCGGGCGATTGCCGTTGTAGCTGCGCAGCGGGCTGCCGCCGCGATAGTCGTCGTAGCGGGCGTGCGTGTAGGCGGCGTTGCCGGCCAACTCCCAGCGATCGTCGGGGCGCAGCACCACGCCAAGCTCTAGGCCGCGCGACGTCTGCCTGCCTACCGCGTTCAACGCATCCGGCCGCTGCGCGTCAGGCACAAACAGGTTGTCCTTGCGCAGTTCGTACAGCGCCAGCGTCGCCTCGCCCTTGTTACCCCAGAACTGCCCTTTGGCGCCGGCCTCCCACTGGCGCGCCCGCGTCAACGGCAGGTCGGTCTGCGTTGGGCTGAGGAAGAACAGATCGTTGCCCGGCTCCTGGCCGGTGGTGTAGTTGGCGTAGAGCGTGAGGTTATCGGTCAATGCATAGCTGGGGCCCAGGCTCCAGGTGCTGAACACGTAGGTATGCGCGCGGCTCTCTTCCTGCGGTCCCTGGAAGCGCCAGTCCATGTTCATATGGTTGTAGCGCAGCTGGCCCAGCAACGCTAAACGCTCGGTCAGGCTGAAGCGATCCTCGAGAAAGGCGGCGTACTGGTTCTGGGTGACGTGGCGCACCGGCGCGCGTTGGCGGTCAGTACCCTGAGCGAACGGCTCTCTGGGCGGCGCGCGGAGCGGCACATCTTCCGAGCCGGGGAAGCCGTTGGAGTAGTACTGGAAATGCCGCTTGCTCAGGTCGAAGCCGACCAGCAACCGGTTATCGAAACCGACGATGGCGCGGTCGAACACCAGCGAACTGCGGTTGCCGATCAGATCGTCGTCATGCGCCAGGGCGCCGAAGGAGTCGCGGTTGACGTCGCCGGGCCGGGCCGCCGCCGCGACGCGAAAACGCTCGACGTTGCGCCATTCGCGGAAGCCGCTGTAGTAATAGAATTGGTTATGCCATTCCACTTCGGGCGTCATAAACCAGTCCAGACCGGCCTGAAATGCGGTGGCGTTGCTCTGGATGCGGCTGTCGGTCAGGTTATTGTAATTGATGTCGCGCAGCTCGCCGGCGATGCGCCCGTCCAGCAGCGGCGTGCCGTAATAAGGGTTGTTGGTACGATTGAGCATGCGGTCCAGGCTCAGCGTCAACAGCGCATCGTCCGTCAGCTTAAACAGCAACGAGCCGGAAACCCGTTTCTGCCGATCGCGTTCGTCCTGCACGTTGCTGCCGCTGTCGTTGCCGCTGACGTCCAGCCGGTACGCCACCGCATCGTCCACCAGCGCACCGCCGGCTCCCAGATGCAAGCGCTGGCTGCGGTAGCTGCCGAGGCCATAATCGAGCTCGAACGGCTGGCGGCTGAAGGTTGGCCGCCGCGAGATCAGGTTGACGCTGCCGCCCGCTGCGCTCAGGCCGTTCAGCGCCGATCCCGGCCCGCGCAGCACCTCAATGCTGTCGTAATGCGCCGGATCGCCCAGCTGCAGCGTGCTGCCGGGCATTTCTACGCCGTTATACAGCCAGGCGATCGGCCGGAAACCACGGGCGGAAAAGTTATTGGATAACGTCGGCGAGGCCACGCCGGACAGGCCAGTGGCGTGCTCGACGGCGGCGGCCAACGAGCGGTCGCCCCGCTGTTGGATCGCCCGCGCGCTGATGATGTCGACGCTGCGCGGCGTCTCCTGAGCGGTCAGCCCGAGCTGCGACGCGCTGCGGCTCACGGCGTTCAACGCATCGTAGCGCCCGGCGGGGGACGCCGCCTCCACGGTGAGATGTTCTTCGCATCCCGTGGCATTGCGGGCTTTATCACAGTCGGCGGCGAAAGCCGACGGCGCCGCCAAGGCGCTGCCGACCCATGCGGCGGCAAGGCATAAAGATTTTCTGGGCGCGCTAAGACGCCGGCGTGTCGTACTCATGTGGAGCATCCCTGTGGTGAAATAAAAACCGGCCGCAGCCGGCGTAAAGCCTTATCGTTTTTTTGTTATGTTATATTATAACAACAAAACAATACCAGTCTTTATTACCTCGCTCTCCAGCGCACTGCATTTGGCGCTTTGCCGCCAAATCGGCGACAATAAGATTTTTGCCGCCGACAGGATGCGCTATGCAGGCCGAAATTCTTCTGACTCTCAAACTCCAGCAAAAGCTGTTCGCCGATCCGCGCCGCATCGCGCTGCTGAAACAGGTGCAGCACACCGGCTCCATCAGCCAGGGCGCCAAGCTGGCGGGCATCAGCTACAAAAGCGCCTGGGACGCCATCAATGAGATGAATCAGCTGGCGGAACAAACGGTGGTGGAGCGCGCCACCGGCGGGAAAGGCGGTGGCGGCGCGCAGCTGACGCACTATGGCCAGCGGCTGATCCAACTGTATGACCTGCTGGGCCAGGTGCAGCAAAAAGCCTTCGACGTGTTGCAGCAGGACGATCTGCCGCTCGACAGCCTGCTGGCGGCCATCTCGCGCTTTTCGCTGCAAACCAGCGCGCGCAATCAGTTTTTCGGCACCGTGATCGAACGCGATCATCAGCAGGTGCAGCAGCATCTGGCGATTTTGTTGAACGACGGCAGCACCCGTCTGACGGCGGCCATTACCCAGCAAAGCGCCGACCGGCTGCAGCTGGCGCCCGGCAAAGAGGTGCTGGCGCTGATCAAGGCGCCCTGGGTGCGATTAAGCGTCGATGCGGGCGATAACGCCGACGCGGATAACGCGCTGGCGGGCGTGGTAGCCGCCATTCAGCCGGGCGCCGAACACAGCGAGGTGCTGGTGACGCTGGCGGGCGGCGAAACCCTGTGCGCCACGTTGACGACGACGGAGCTGCAGCGTCTGCGGCTGAGCGTCGGCGACGCCGTACACGCCCTGTTCAACGCCGATCGCGTGATTGTCGCCACGTTGTGTTAAGCGCAACGTGACGTTGCGTTTTTGTTGATTGACATCCCCCTGCAATGCGCCTATTTCTAAGGCAAATAATTGCAAAAAAAGGAACAGGTGATGTCGTCGTTGCACATTTCGCAAGGTTCATTCCGCTTAAGCGATACCCGCATCCTGACGCTGGACGCGCTGGCGATCCAGGCCGGCGACAGCTGGGCCTTCGTCGGCGCCAACGGCAGCGGCAAATCCGCCCTGGCGCGCGCGCTGGCTGACGAACTGGTTCTGCTGAGCGGCGAGCGCCGCAGCGATTTTCAACATGCGGTGCGCCTTTCCTTCGAGCAGCTGCAGAAAATGGTCAGCGACGAATGGCAACGTAACAACACCGACCTGCTCAGCGCGGACGAAGACGACACCGGCCGCACAGCGGCGGAGATCATTCAGGAAGAGGTGAAAGACGCCGCTCGCTGTGAGCGGCTGGCCGCGCAGTTCGGCATCACCGGCCTGCTGACGCGCCGCTTCAAATACCTGTCTACCGGCGAAACGCGCAAGACCCTGCTGTGCCGGGCGCTGATGCCCGAGCCCGACCTGCTGATCCTCGACGAACCCTTCGACGGACTGGACGTGCACTCACGCACGCAGCTCGCCGCGCTGCTGAGCGAGCTTTCCGCCCAGGGCCAAACCCTGGTGCTGGTGCTCAACCGTTTTGACGAGATACCGGACTTTGTCAAGCAGGTAGGCGTGCTGGCTGACTGCACCCTGACCAGCCGCGGGCCACGCCGGCAGGTGATGGCGGATGCGCTGGTGGCGCAGCTGGCGCACAGCGAAAATCTCAGCGGGCTGGCCCTGCCGGAGACCGAGGATCCGACACAGAAGATCGCCCTGCCGACGGATCGTCCGCTGATCGTCCTGCGCGACGGCGTGGTCAGTTATGACGATCGGCCGATCCTCAACCACCTCAATTGGCAGGTTAATCCCGGCGAACACTGGCAGATCGTCGGCCCGAACGGTGCCGGCAAATCCACCCTGCTCAGTTTGATCACCGGCGATCATCCGCAGGGTTACAGCAACGATCTGACGCTGTTCGGCCGCCGGCGCGGCAGCGGGGAAACCATCTGGGAAATCAAACGCCATATCGGCTACGTCAGCAGCAGCCTGCACCTGGATTATCGCGTCAACACCAGCGTGCGCAACGTGGTGCTGTCAGGGTTCTTCGATTCGATCGGCATTTATCAGGCGGTTTCGGATCGTCAGCGGCAACTGACCGAACAATGGCTGGCGCTGCTCGGGCTCGACGGCGCCCACGGTGACGCCCCGTTCCACAGCCTTTCCTGGGGCCAACAGCGGTTGGCGCTGATCGCCCGCGCGCTGGTGAAGCATCCGGCGCTGCTGATCCTCGACGAGCCGCTGCAAGGCTTGGATCCGCTCAATCGCCAACTGGTGCGCCGCTTCATCGATGTGCTGATCGGCCAGGGCGCCACCCAGCTGCTGTTCGTCTCGCACCATGCCGAAGACGCGCCGCAGTGCATCACTCATCGCCTCAGCTTCGTGCCCGATGGCGAGGGCGGCTACGGCTACCAACATCAGCGGCTGGCGGCAGCCTCCATCTAGGACGTGGCGGAAACATATCCGGCAACACTTCACCGCAGCACATCACATTTGGCCTTTTATCATAGAAAGAAAGAAGGCCATTTTCTGGAGACGCCATGTCCGCTGCGTTGATTATCATCGACCTGATCGAGGATCTGATCGGGCCCAAAGGGCGCGCCAACCACTGCCGCGAACAGGTGGCGGCGACCCACCTGCTCGCCAACGTCAATGCCGCCGCGGCCTATGCCCGGGTGCGAAAAATCCCGGTGATTTGGGTGCGGGTGGGATTCGCCGACGATTATCACGACATTCCGCCCCACTCGCCGCTGTTCAACCATCTCAAACAGATCGGCGCGCTGCGGTTAAACAGCCCGGGCTGCCGCTGGTCGCCCGAACTGCATCAGGAAGAGAGCGATCTGCAGTTTGAAAAAACGGCGGTGAGCGCTTTCTCCGGTAACAATTTGTTAGCCTGGCTGCGCCAGCATCGGTGCCATCATCTGCTGCTGGCGGGCGTCAGCACGCCGCTCGCCATCGAGAGCACTGCGCGTCAGGCGCACGACGCCGGTTTCCAGGTGACCGTGCTGCAAGACCTGTGCGCGGCCCCCACGCAGGAGATCCACCAGCAAAGCCTCGATACCTTGCAAAACCTGGCCGAAATCACCCGTTCGCAGGCCTGGATGAAAGGCTAACCCGCGTTGTCGCCGGTCGTGTGGGCCGGCAACATGCACAAATCCATCACTGCCCCGACCTTTAGCGTCATTCTGGTGTGCTACTATCCGCTTTAGCGCTCAATTTCGCCATCATCGCACGCCGCAAAGGCGCTGAGCGCCGTGTACATATTTTAAAGGGACATATTATGTGGGGCGTTCTGGCTGCTTCGTTATTTTTCTTGCCGTATAACCGGCTGATAGCCTGGGTGATCCTGGCCGCCTCGGCGGGCATGGGGCTTTATCATGGGGTGCTGACGCCGCTCAGCCTGAGTTATCTGCTGGCGATCGTGGCGCTGGCGGGGTTGCGTCACCATTTTCGCGCGCAACGCAATCTGGCAATCGCGCTGGAAGGGTTGGTGGTCGCCGGCTGCGTGGCGCTGTTCTTGCATCTGGTACCGGGCATCCACAACCAGCTGATGATCGACGGCGAAAAAGCCGGCCCGCTCAGCGCGCCGTTCACCATGTATTACAACTTCGATAAGGCAATGGTGCCTTTCCTGCTGTTCGCCTGCTTGCCAACGCTGTTCAGAACCGATAAAGCGGAAAAAAACGCCGCCTCGGGTTCCTGGATTGCATTGATCGTCAGCGTACCGGCGCTGTTGCTGTTGGCCGTAGCGCTGGGCGGTTTAAAAATCGAACTGCATGCGCCCGCCTGGATCCTGCCGTTCGTGATGGCGAACCTGTTCTTCGTCTGCATGGCCGAAGAAGCGCTGTTTCGCGGCTACCTGCAGCAACGTCTCAGCCAATGGCTGGGCGCCTGGCCAGCGCTGATCGTCGCCGCCCTGGTGTTCGGCGCCGCGCATCTGGCCGGCGGCATGCTGATGGTGATCTTCGCCACCCTGGCCGGGTTGATCTACGGCCTGGCGTGGATGTGGAGCGGCCGCCTGTGGGTGCCGATTCTGTTCCACTTCGGGCTTAACCTGACTCACCTGCTGTTCTTCACCTACCCGCTGTATCAGCACCCTTAACGCCCGACGCCGGCAGAGATCTCCTCTCTGCCGGCCAAGCGGGTGAAAACGCTATCATCAATATCGCACCACAACGTCTCGAGCCACTCAACAATCAGCCTCTGTCCGCAAGTCGGGTGCTTTCCATTGAAGTGTAAACGATTCCATTTTTCGCGTTAGATCACCTTTTTATCGCAGTAGCCATGCTATCTTTTTGCGCATTGTCCTCTCCCTGTTCAGCAACGGGCGTGTCAAGACGGCAGTTGGAAGCGATTACACCCTCGTCGACGCCAAGAAAGGAACCGTATGACGGAATTCAACCCTATCGATCATCCACACCGCCGCTACAACCCGCTGAGCGGCCAGTGGGTGCTGGTCTCACCGCACCGCGCCAAACGCCCCTGGCAGGGCCAGCAGGAGGCAGTCCCCACGGAAACGCTGCCGGCGCACGATCCAGACTGCTTCCTGTGCCCGGGCAACGCACGCGTCACCGGCGATCGCAATCCAAATTACCGCGGCACCTACGTCTTCACCAACGATTTCGCCGCGCTGATGAGCGATACGCCGCCAGCGCCCGACAGCCAGGATCCGCTGATGCGCAGCCAGAGCGCGCGCGGCGTCAGCCGGGTGATCTGCTTCTCTCCCGATCACAGCAAGACTCTGCCCGAATTGACGCTGCCGGCGCTGGAGCAGGTGGTCGCCGCCTGGCAGGCGCAAACCGCTGAGCTGGGCAAACAGTATCCCTGGGTGCAGCTGTTTGAAAACAAAGGCGCGGCGATGGGCTGCTCCAACCCGCACCCGCACGGGCAGGTCTGGGCCAACAGTTTCCTGCCGAACGAGGCCGAGCGCGAAGATCGCCTGCAGCACGACTATTTCCAACAATACGCGTCCCCACTGCTGTTGGACTATGCGCAGCGCGAGCTGGCCGCAGGCGAACGCATCGTGGTGAACACCGAACACTGGTTGGCGGTAGTGCCCTACTGGGCCGCCTGGCCGTTTGAAACGCTGCTGCTGCCGAAGGCGGCGGTGCAGCGCATCACCGATCTCAGCGCGGCGCAAAGCCAAGATCTGGCGCTAGCGCTCAAGAAGCTGACCAGCCGTTACGACAACCTGTTCCAGTGCTCCTTCCCCTATTCGATGGGATGGCACGGTGCGCCGTTCAACGGCGCCGACAACCGGTACTGGCAGCTGCACGCCCATTTCTACCCGCCGCTGCTGCGTTCAGCCAGCGTGCGCAAATTTATGGTCGGTTACGAGATGCTGGCGGAAACCCAGCGCGACCTGACCGCCGAACAGGCCGCAGCGCGTCTGCGCGCCGTCAGCGATATTCATTACCGTGAAGCCGGAGCCCAAGCATGAGCCTGAAACCGCTTACCCATTCCCTGTTTACCGAACACTTCGGCTACGCGCCGGCGTTGACCATCCAGGCGCCGGGGCGGGTGAACCTGATCGGCGAGCATACCGATTACAACGACGGCTTCGTGCTGCCTTGCGCCATCGATTACCAAACCGTCATCGCCTGCGCCAAGCGCGACGACCGCCAGATCCGGGTGCTGGCCGCCGATTACCAGAATCAGCAGGATCAATTCTCGCTCGACGATCCGATCGTCAGCCATCCCGATCAGCGCTGGTCTGACTATGTGCGCGGCGTGGTGAAGCATCTTCAGCGCCGCAGCGCCGACTTCGGCGGCGCGGATCTGGTGATCGCCGGCAATGTGCCGCAGGGCGCGGGGCTCAGCTCCTCCGCCGCGCTGGAAGTCGCGGTGGGTCAGGCGCTGCAGGCGCTTTATCAGCTGCCGTTGGACGGCGTAGCGTTGGCGTTGAACGGTCAGGAAGCGGAGAACCAGTTCGTCGGCTGCAACTGCGGCATCATGGACCAGCTGATCTCCGCGCTCGGCCGGCGCGGCAGCGCCCTGCTGATCGACTGCCGCTCGCTGGAAACCCGTGCGGTGCCGATGCCGGACAACGTCGCGGTGGTGATCATCAACTCCAATGTGCAACGCGGGCTGGTGGACAGCGAGTACAATACCCGCCGCAAACAGTGTGAAGAAGCAGCGCGTTTCTTTGGCGTCAAGGCGCTGCGCGACGTCAGCCCCGAACAGTTCGAAGCGCGTCAACATCAGCTGGATCCGCTGGTGGCCAAACGCGCGCGCCATGTCATCAGCGAGAATGCCCGCACGCTGGCGGCGGCCGACGCGCTGGCGGCCGGCGATCTGCAACGCATGGGGCGGCTGATGGCGGAGTCTCACGCCTCAATGCGCGACGACTTTGAAATCACCGTGCCACCTATCGATAAGCTGGTCGAGATCGTCAAAGCGACGATCGGCCCGCGCGGCGGCGTACGCATGACCGGCGGCGGCTTTGGCGGTTGCATCGTCGCGCTGATGCCGCAGGATCTCGTGGAGACGGTGCGTGCCGCCGTGGCGCACGAGTATCCGCGGCAAACCAGCGGGCTGCGGGAAACGTTCTATGTTTGCCAGGCTTCGCAAGGCGCTGGCCCATGCTGACGGCAACGGCGGCAGCCGCCCCCGATGGGCAGCCTTACCAACTGACGCGGTTGCAAAACGCCGGCGGCATGACGGTGACGCTGATGGACTGGGGCGCCACCTGGTTGTCCGCCGTCTTGCCGCTCAAATCCGGTGAAAAGCGCGAGCTGTTGCTGGGTTGCCGCAGCCCGGCGGACTACCAACGACAGGGCGCCTATCTGGGCGCCACCGTCGGCCGTTACGCCAACCGCATCGCCAACGCCAGTCTGTCCATCGGCGGGAAACCCCATGCGCTGGCCGCCAATCAGGGCGCCCACCAGCTGCACGGCGGCCCCGACGGTTTTCATGCCCGCCGTTGGCGCCGGGTGCAGCATGATGCGCAGCAGGTCTGCTATGCGCTGCATTCAGCGGATGGCGATCAGGGCTTCCCCGGCAACCTCGACGTGCAGGTTTGCTACCGCCTGACTCACGACAATCGCGTAGAAATCAGCTATCTGGCGCAGGTCGATCGCCCCTGCCCAGTCAACCTGACCAACCACGCCTATTTCAACCTGGACGGCGCCGACGCCGACGCCCGCGCCCAGCGGCTGCAGCTGTTCGCCGATCGCTATCTGCCCGTCGACGCCGAGGGCATTCCCTGCGCCGGGCTGACGGCGGTGGACGGCAGCGGCATGGACTTTCGCCAGCCGAAAACGCTGCTGCAGGATTTTCTGCGCGATCGCGACCAGCAGCGGGTCAAAGGTTACGATCATGCTTTTCTGCTGCACCGTACCTGCGGCGCGCTGGAGTGCCCGGCGGCCCATTTATGGTCCGCCGACGGGCAAGTGCAGATGAGCGTGTTTACCGACGCGCCCGCGCTGCAACTCTACAGCGGCAATTATCTGGCGGGCACGCCGGCGCGCGACGGCGGCAGCTACGCCAACCACGCCGGCGTGGCGCTGGAAAGCGAATTTTTGCCGGACAGCCCGCACCATCCTGAATGGCCGCAGCCGGACTGCTGGCTGCAACCGGGGAACCGCTACCGCAGCGCCACGCATTATCAGTTTTATCCTATCTGACCCGCTACGCCCCTCGCCGTGCGGCCGGGGGCGATTTGTTATAAATGCTTACCTTTTAGCGCTCATCCCCCGCCGGCACCCACCTTTCCTTATTCCAAAGTGCGCACTACACTCAGGCTACCGTGATAAGCACAACGCCTTGTGCAACGTCACAATTTTCGGCCGATGGCGGCCAATCAATAGCTGAAGGAACACCTATGCGTCTGATTACTGCACTTCCATTGCTGGCGGGCTTAATGTTGAGCACCAATCTGATGGCGGCCGACGCGACGACGGCGACGAAAACGCCTTCGCCGGCGCAGGCGGCCCAGCAGAAACGCATGACCGATTGCAACCAGCAAGCATCCACCAAGTCGCTGAAAGGCGCGGATCGCTCTACCTTTATGAGCACCTGCCTGAAATCTGAAGGCACCGCCGCGACGGGCAAAACCCTGACGCCGCAGCAGCAGAAAATGAAAACCTGCAACGCCGACGCCAAGACCAAGAATCTGAAGGGCGACGCGCGTAAAACCTTCATGAGCAACTGCCTGAAAAAATCGGCCTGATTTACCCCACGCCACGGCGCGCACGAAGCGATTTCGGCGCGCCGTTTCTCCCTCGCAGCGCCAGCCTGAACGATTCAGCTTTTTCCTTTCGCCAGCCCTTACTTTGCGGCAAGAAATTGGCTATGGTTAGACACTATCGATTGCCGAGCCCCGGCCCGCGGCAATATAATGATTTTCGTTATCATTGAAATGTCAGATTATTAAGGAGTTAAGCTATGGCTGTAACTAAGCTGGTTCTGGTGCGTCACGGCGAAAGCCAGTGGAACCAAGAAAACCGCTTCACCGGTTGGTATGATGTTGATCTGTCCGACAAGGGCCGTACCGAAGCGAAAGCAGCAGGCAAGCTGTTGAAAGATGAAGGCTTCACTTTTGACTTCGCTTACACCTCCGTACTGAAGCGCGCGATCCACACTCTGTGGAACATCCTCGACGAGCTGGATCAGGCCTGGTTGCCGACCGAAAAATCCTGGAAGCTGAACGAACGTCACTACGGTGCGCTGCAGGGTCTGAACAAAGCGGAAACCGCTGAGAAATACGGCGACGAGCAAGTGAAACAATGGCGTCGCGGCTTCGCGGTGACCCCGCCGGAGCTGACCAAAGAAGACGAACGTTACCCTGGCCACGATCCGCGCTACGCTTCGCTGACCGAGCAAGAGCTGCCGCTGACCGAAAGCCTGGCGCTGACCATCGATCGCGTTATTCCTTACTGGGACGAAGAGATCCTGCCACGCATCAAGAGCGGCGAGCGCGTGATCGTTGCGGCGCACGGCAACTCGCTGCGCGCGCTGGTGAAATACCTGGATAACCTGAGCGAAGACGAAATCCTCGAGCTGAACATCCCAACCGGCGTGCCGTTGGTGTATGAGTTCGACGAGAACTTCAAACCCATCAAACGTTACTACCTGGGCAACGCCGACGAGATCGCTGCAAAAGCGGCGGCCGTGGCGAACCAGGGCAAAGCGAAGTAATTTCGCCCGTTCCCGGTAACGAAAAAGCCCCTGGTTTTCACCGGGGGCTTTTTTATTTCTGCTGTTGCGCCATCGCCTCGTTCACCGCCTCCAGCCGCTCCTGCATCGCCGGATGGGTGCTGAGCCAGGCCGGCAGCGCCCAGCCATCGTTCGTTTCTCGTTCAGGCGCCTGCGCCAATGCGCGGTAGATTGCCGCCATTTCCGCCAGCGAGCGCCCCTGCCGCTGCATTTGCGCGATGGCGAAGCTATCCGCCTCGCGCTCCATCCCGCGGGAAAACTGCATCTCATTCACGAAGGACGCGGACTGCAGCAGCGTGTCGCCAATGCCACTGACGTCGCCGGTCATCCACATCAGCGTCAACGCCACCAGTGACGAGCGCACCAGCATGCGCATCGAGTGGCGATGGGCATGATGCCCCATTTCGTGCAGCATCACCGCCGCCAGCCCATCGTCGTTTTTCGACAACGCAACCAGCCCATCGCTGATCACCAGCGTGCCGTCCGGCAACATAAAGGCGTTTGGCGCACCGGGCGCCGCCATCAGTTTCAGCGACAGCGGCGTGCGCTCCTGGCGCATTTCGGCCGGCATCACCTGCCGGAACAGTTGCTGCAACGCCCGTTGCCGCTCGGCCGGAAGTGCAGAGGGCTTGAAGCCGCTCTGGCTCAAAAACGTCTGCGTGTGTTCGCCCAGCGTCTGTTCCACCGAGGTGGGGATACGCATGGCGATCTCACTGCTCGCCCACGGCAGCACCACGTAAACGTAAGCCACGACCGCCAGCAGCGTCATCAGCAGCGCCAGCGCGACGCCGCGTTTGTGGCGCTCCAGGCGATGCACCCAACCCGGCGAACGGCGCTGATAAAACCAGCGGCGGAAGGCCGCGTCGTCGTCCGGCACAAACCGCCCGCCGCCCTTGAAGGTCAGCGTCAAGGGAATCGTGCCCAGCGCGTCAGAAACGGCGATATCCGCCAAGGGAATGTAGCGCTGCTCATCCTGCCGCTGCAGCGTTACGCCCTCGCCGCTTTCGTTCACCAGCAGGCGGGCCGCTTCGCGCGCGGCCCGCCCCGGCAACTGGTAGGCGCCCTCGAGGATCATCGGCGCCTCAGAAACTGCCGCCCAGATCCAGCGCCTGCACCGCCTCTTCGGCCACCGCGCTGTTGGCGGTTTCCTGATGCGCCGTGATGTCCAGCAACGCCAGATCGCCTTCAACCGCCGTGCATTCCGCCAGATAACGGGCGTGGCGCACTTCCGCCACCGGCACCGCGAAACCGAGCGAGAACAGGGTGATCAGGGTATTGGTGATCAGCAGCCCCATATACGGCAGCGTTTGCATGGAAGAACGCAGTTTGATGTTGCCGTTCAGCGCCGTCTGGTTAAACAGATAGTTGCGTTGGGCGACAACCTGATAGCTGCCGGCGATCAAGGCACCAATCAGCAGCACCACCATCATCAGCAGCAGGCTGCCAATATTCTCCAGCACCAGCAAATCGGCAGTTTCATTCGTCAATATACCCATCAATACCATTTGGTACAGGGACAGCATGAACGACCCCATGCACACCAGCGCTGCCAACATGAATGGCAGGAAAATGAGCAGGCCGATCAAGGCAAATTTGATAAAGGCCGACTTTTTCAGCTCGGCAATAAACGGCGTGCGGCCGAAGAATAGATTATTGACGTACAGATCGTGCTGCAGCGCGCTAATAATACCGTTGACGGCGGCGAATGCCGGCACGGCCAACAGCAGCGTCAACACCAGCATCAGACTGATGGCGTTGATGCTGTCAAAACCGCTGCCAATGCTGAGTAAAATGATTAAGCCGACATAAAGCCCGATAATCAGCAATAGCGGGCAGAACAGCAACGCCCAATAAGCGCGCCCGGTGCGACAGACATAATTAAAACGCACGCCGCGATAGCTCGACATAATCGCATTGTAGCGCCAGCTGCGGATAACGATCCACGGCAGCAGGGCAAGCAACACCAGCAAAGCCAGCAGCCCCAGCAGTGGCGTCACCGCCAGCAGGATATAAAACACGATGATGCCGCCGATCACCAACAGCCGCCCTTTCAGAATTTGCAGCGGTTGCGCATGGTAATCGAAACGATCGCCGTCCAATTCCGTGTTGCCGTAGAAATAACGACGGCGACGCACCGTCGCCCAGGCGGAATAGATGCCCAGGGTCACGATGGTCAATAATGCGTTGACCAACCAAATAGCGAAGTACTCGCCACCTTTCCCATGGAATTTAATTCTGTGCAGCCCCAGCGGCTGCGAGGTATTGCTTGTCATAATTCTTTCGTCCTGAAAGGAATAGGTCATGCCGCTCCCCACTTATTAGTCATGTGGGGTTTGCGGAATAAAAAAGCGTCTTATATAAGCACAATGCCGCGAGCAGTGACAATGACTCTTTTATTAAATAGGAATAATGCGAAGGCGGCTGCTTAATGATTTAATTGGCCTGTTAACTGTAAGCCTTAAATTAGCCGGCGGCAGGGAGAAACACAGTGGCTGGAAAAAACAAGGGCCCGCGGCCGGGCCCTTCTCATATTGACGATTAACCGCGGCGCGTTTTCACCGCCGCCGCCAGATCGCGCAGCACGGTTTCGGTGTCCTGCCAGCCGATGCAGCCGTCGGTCACACTCTTGCCGTAAACCAGCGGTTCGCCGCTTTCGAGGTTCTGGTTGCCTTCCACCAGGTGGCTTTCGATCATCACGCCGATAATCGCTTTTTCACCGCCGCCAATCTGCCCGCAAACGTCCGCGCTCACGTCCATTTGCTTTTTGAACTGTTTGCTGCTGTTGGCGTGGCTGAAGTCGATCATCACCTGCGCCGGCAGCCCGGCCTTGCTCAGGCCGGCTTTGACGTCTTTCACATGCGCCGCGCTGTAGTTCGGCTCTTTGCCGCCGCGCAGGATAATGTGGCAGTCGCCGTTGCCGCTGGTGTTAACGATCGCCGAGTGGCCCCACTTGGTTACTGACAGGAAGCAGTGCGGCGCGCCGGCGGCGTTGATGGCGTCGATCGCCACCTTGATGGTGCCGTCGGTACCGTTCTTGAAGCCGACCGGGCAAGAGAGGCCGGAGGCCAGTTCGCGGTGCACCTGCGACTCCGTGGTGCGCGCGCCGATGGCGCCCCAGCTCATCAGATCCGCCAGATACTGCGGCGTGATCATGTCGAGGAATTCGCCGGCGGCCGGCAGGCCGCTGTCATTGATTTCCACCAGCAGTTTGCGCGCCAGGCGCAGGCCGTCGTTGATGTTGAAGCTGTTGTCCATCTGCGGATCGTTGATCAAGCCTTTCCAACCCACGGTGGTGCGCGGTTTTTCGAAGTACACGCGCATCACCACTTCCAGCTCGCCCTTCAGCTCTTCACGCAGCGCCAGCAGACGCCCCGCGTACTCTTTGGCGGCTTGGGTATCATGGATAGAGCAAGGGCCAATCACCACCAGCAGGCGATCGTCGCTGCCACGTAGGATGTTGTGAATTGCGCTGCGGGCCTGGGACACCGTCTTTGCCGCGCGTTCAGTGGCCGGGAATTTCTCCAGCAAAGCCACCGGCGGCAGGAGTTCCTTAATATCATTAATGCGTAAATCGTCGTTTTGGTAATTCATAGCTTTTCCATTCGGTATCGTGAGGTCTTTCGCAGTGCGTAACGGTGTAGATCCCAACAATCTAGCCTGTGAGAATGGCGCTGTAAATCACCTTTGCCCCCCGCCGCTGGAACCGCCAAATTAACAGCAGATTGTGCTGTTTCATCAGGGGAGCGCAGAGCCTCCTTTTTCGCTATGCTAGCGATCGGAATATAAAGTGACCCGAGTTGAACATGCCCTCTCTGTTATTAGTTGATGACCACCCGGTGGTCCATGTCGCACTGGAAGCGGCGCTAATGAAATCAGCCCGCGCCTACCGCCTGCAGGCGGCGCAGGACGACGTTCAGGCGTTGGCCCTGCTGGCCGAGGCCGCTTTCAGCCTGGTGATCCTGGATATCGGCCTGCCGCAGGTCGACGGGCTGCAGCTGTTGAAAAAAATCCGCCGCCGCTACCCGCAGCAGCCGATCCTGATCTACACCGCGCAGGAAGCCGAGGTCTATGCACGCATGGCCCATGCCGCCGGCGCCAATGGTTTCGTCAATAAAGGCAGCTCGCTGGCGCACCTGGTACAGGCGATCGAGCAGGTGCTGGACGGAGAAACCCACTTCCCCGCCGCCGCGCTGACCGAAGAAGCGCCGACGGCGGACGGCGGGCAGCTCACGCCCAAGGAGCTCGAGGTGCTGGGTTTGCTGAGCCAGGGACTGTCCAACCTGCAGATCGCCGATCGGCTGCACATCAGCAACAAGACCGTCAGCACCCACAAGAAAAATATCCAGCGCAAAACCGGCGCCGGCAACCTGCTGGAACTGGCGGCGGTGTTTAAAGAGCTGGCGCCATGATGCGCCGCGCCCTGCTGCTGCTGTTGCTGTGGTGCGGCCTGGCGCAGGCGGCGGAACCGGTGCGCTATCAGCTGGTCAGCAACCTGAATACCCCCGAGAACATGCTGATCGTCGGCGAGAAGAACCCCTGGCGCGACCGTACGCTGCGCGTCGGCATCATCAGCGAGAACACCAGCCCGTACAACATCATCGTGGACGACGATCTGTACGGGCTGAACGCCGACTACCTCGGCTATATCCAGCAGGTGACCGGCATCCGCTTTGCCATTTACGGCTTCGCCGACCTGACGCAGCTGGAGCAGGCGCTGCACGACGGCAAGGTCGATCTGCTGTACGGCATTCCGCAAAGTGAGGCGCTGCACGGCCTGGAAATCTCCCAGCCCTATTACGTCAGCAACCTGCGCGTATTGCGCGATCGCAGCAACGATCGGCCGGTGATGCTCAATTCCGCCAACGCCCGCGTCGCGATCGGCGCGCTGACCGACATGCAGTCCGGCGGTGCCCTGCAGGCGGTGGCGTCGCAGATCCAGCGCTACGACAACAACCTGCAGGCGGTCTATTCGCTGCTCAACGGCAGCAGCGACTACTTTATCGCCGACGAGGCCAGCGCCAGCTTTATCATCGACCAGCTGCAGCTCGGCCAGCTCTATCAGATTGAAAGCAACGAGAATCTGGGCAATCTGTCCTTCGTGTTCGCCGCCGCCGATCCACGGCTGATAGACACGTTGGACACCGCCATCGCCGACGCGCCGATGGAACTGATGAACGCCCTGCAGAGCCGCTGGAGCAAAAAGATCCCCAGCTACCTCGACACCGGCAATGCCGATCTGACAACGATGGAGAAAAACTGGGTGGCGAGCCACCGTGTGGTTTACTACGCCGCCATCGAGAACAACTTCCCGTTCGCCTATCGCGGTTCCGACGGCCAGCCGCGCGGCTACGCCATCGATATTCTCAACATCATCGCGCAAAACACCGGGCTGCGTTTCGCGCCGCTGTGGGCGCGCAACGCCGAGCAAGCCGATCAGCTGGTGCAGTCCGGCCAGGCCAGCTTCCGCGCCGCCCTGCCGCTGGCGCGCGGCGTCAAGGCGCGCTACGGCGCCAGCATGCCTATCCACCGTTCGCTGTGGGGTGTTTACGTCGGCCAGTACGCCAACGGCATCTCGACCTGGAACGATCTGGCCGGTAAGCGCATCGGTGTGCTGCAGGGCGATTTGGCTCAGGGGCTGGTGCCGGAGCGGGAGCAGACCATCAGCTTCGCCGACAGCAAATCCATGTATGACGCGCTGGCCAACGGTCAGCTGGATGCGTTGGTGGATAACGTCATCTCCGCCAACTTTTTGGCGCTGTCGCGCTATTCCGGCGCCATCAAGCTGGCCTTCGCCGCCAACAACATTCCCTATCCGGTGGCCTTCGGCGTACGCCGCGATCAGCCGCTGCTGTTGGCGATCCTCGATAAGAACCTGATGCAGATCCCGGCGGACACTCTGCAATCGCTGCGCGACGAATGGATCGTCGATCGCAGCAACCTGATAGACGCGGTGAACGACAACCGCATGCCGCCGCAAACCACCTGGCTGCTGGCGCTGCTGGCCGCCGCCACCGTGCTGCTGCTGGCGCTGACGCTGCGCCGTTTCATGCTGCAGCGCCGAGAAAAACGCGAACGCGAAGAGCTTGAGCAGGCGCGCCGCCGCGCCGAAGCGGAAAACCGCATGAAGAGCAAATTCCTCGCCACCGTCAGCCACGAACTGCGTACGCCGATGCACGCCATTCTCGGCCTGCTGGAACTGGAGCTTAAACGCCAGCCGGCGCCGGAAGGCCTGCCGGTGATTTACAGTTCTGCCTCTTCGCTGCTCAACCTGCTCAACGACCTGCAGGATCACGCCCGGCTGGAAACCGGTTCGCTGACGCTGGCGCCGAAACCGGTGGCGCTGCGCCCCTGGGTCGCGCGCATTGACGCTCTCTACCGGCCGCTGATCGGCGAACGGCCGCTGACGTTGAGCGTGGTGGCGGATCCGGCGCTGCCGGAGGCGGTGGTCATTGATGGTGAGCGTTTACTTCAGGTAGCTAACAACCTGATAAACAACGCGATAAAGTTTACGCCACGCGGTGCAATTCAGGTCGGCGTCGGCTGGCGCGCGCAGGATGAGCTGCGGGGGGTATTGCATCTGACGGTGAACGACAGCGGCTGCGGCATCGCCGCCGATGAGCTCGGCAAGCTGTTCCAACCGTTTTACCGCGCGCGCGGCGCGCAGCGCATCTCGGTGCAAGGCACGGGCCTGGGGCTGTCGATCTGCAAGGAGATCGTCGAGCAGATGGGTGGCCGCATCGAGCTGCAATCGCAGCCGGGCGTCGGCACCCGTGTCGAGGTAGCGATACCGGTTGAGCTGGGCGGCGCGTCGCCGGTTATCGCCCCGGAGGAGCGGCCCCTCGCCCTGCCGTCTTCCTCGTTGCGTACCGCGTTGATCGACGATCACCCCACCAATCTGTTGCTGATGGAGCGCCAGTTGCGCCATTTCGGGCTGCAGCCCGCCCGCTTTGAGCAAGGTTATGCGCTGCTGAAGGCCCAGCGTCGTCAGCCGTTCGATCTGTTGTTTATCGACTATAACATGCCGCGCCCCGACGGCCTGACGCTCGCCAGGCTGATCCGGCGCGACGAACAGCGGCTGCAACGCGCGCCTTGCCGCATCGTGCTCTGTTCGGCGGATGTGCAGGAGTTCACCCGCATCCCACCTGCGCTGGTGGCGATCGACCACTTCCTGACCAAGCCGATTTCACTGGCGGCGATCGGCCAGATACTGGCTCAGCAACCGCAGGCTCAGGAGAAAAAGTCAGTCCTTACTGACTTACGGCAAACGCTGGCAGAGATGGCGGATGGCGATCGCGCCATGATGCAGCGGCTGGCGCAGACGCTCAGCGATACGCTACGGCAAGACCGCCAGCGACTCGCGAGCGCCGTCGCCGCAAACGACTGGCAGCACCTGGAGCAGGCTGCGCATCGTATCAAGGGCAGCCTGCTGATGCTGCAGCTGCCGGAAGCCGCGCAGCTGTGCCAGCAACTGGTGGAAACCGCACGCCGGGGCGAGCTTGCCGGCACCGCTTATACTAAATTAGAGGCGTTAGTGGCGCAGATATTGCCGGAGCTGGATGCTCTGCTCACTGCCGCCCCCTCTTTCGCTATGCATAAGGATGAATAATGTCGGACACTCCACACCAACACCTGCCGAAAGACAGTAATAGTAAACGCCTACTGACTGCTTTTTTAGTCACCGCCGTCTTTATGGTGGCCGAAGTGATTGGCGGTCTCTGGTCGGGCTCGCTGGCGCTGTTGGCCGACGCCGGCCACATGCTGACCGATGCCGCCGCGCTGCTGGTGGCACTGATGGCGGTGCACTTCTCCCAACGCAAACCCAACGCGCGCCACACCTTCGGTTATCTGCGTCTGACTACGCTGGCGGCCTTCCTCAACGCCGCGGCGCTGCTGGTGATCGTGGTATTCATCCTGTGGGAAGCGATACAGCGTTTCTTTGAACCGCAGCCGGTGATGGGTACCCCGATGCTGATCATCGCCATAGCGGGGCTGCTGGCTAACCTGTTCGCCTTCTGGCTGCTGCATCGCGGCAGCGAAGAGAAGAACATCAACGTGCGCGCCGCCGCGCTGCATGTGCTGGGCGATCTGCTCGGCTCGGTGGGCGCCATCGCCGCCGCCATCGTTATTCTCGCCACCGGCTGGACGCCGATTGACCCGATCCTGTCGGTGCTGGTCTCCTGTCTGGTGCTGCGCAGCGCCTGGCGGCTGCTGAAGGAAAGCTTCCACGAGCTGCTGGAAGGCACGCCGCAGGAAGTCGATATCGCCAAGCTGCAAAAAGATCTGTGCCTGAACATCCCGGAAGTGCGCAACATCCATCACGTGCACGTCTGGCAGATCGGCGAACAGAAGCTGATGACGTTGCATGCACAGGTGATCCCGCCGCATGACCACGATGGGCTGTTGCAACGCATTCAGGCTTATCTGTTGGAGCACTACAAGATTGGCCACGTGACCATTCAGATGGAATACCGGCACTGCGAGACGCCGGACTGCGGCATCAACCGGGCGCCGGAGCCGAGTGAACACTCACATGCCGAAGCGCACTCCCACCTGGGACATCGCCATTAAACCAAGAGGGCGCCATCACGGCGCCCTCTGCGTTGTCAGGGAGCGGAAGACAACGGATTGGAATGGTTGCGCCCGGCACTCTTGATCCACAGCCAGGAGCCGTTCAGGGCGATCAGCGTCAGAATGACATACTCGAGCGCCATCGCGTACACGCCCTGGTAGGCGAAAATCGCCACGCTGATGACATCGATAACCACCCACAGCAGCCAGTTTTCTACATACTTGCGCGTCATCAGGATCATCGCCACGATGGACAGCACCATCATTGCCGAATCCCAGAACGGGAACGCATCCGGTTGCAGCTCAGGCATCTGTACGTTCAGCCCCAGCCCTTGCATCACCGCCACCGCAATCTGCGTCAGCCAGGCGAACACGCGGTCAATGTTGAAGGTCATCAGGCCGATGCCGATGACGCAAATCGCCGCCCAGGCCAACGCTTTCGGCAGCGGCAACCAACGGATCTGCAGCTCGGCCTGGTTATCCTGGGTTTGGCGGCTCCAGGCATACCAACCGTAAATATTGGCGCCGAAGAAAAACAGCTGCAGCAGCAGGCTGGCGTACAGCTGGATCTGGAAGAAAATCACCGCGAACAGCGTGACGTTGATCAGACCGAACAGGTAGTTGATGATCTTTTCCTTGCTGGCGTACCAGATGCACAGCAATCCGAACAGCGTGCCGATGGCTTCGATCCACGACAGATCGTAACCGCCTGCGCCAAGCGGAATATGCACCAGAATATTGCTGGTACTGAAGAAGCTCATGAGGTCATCCTTTTAAACGGTTAAGCGTTGCCTTTAACCTGCATCTTAAGCTGAGCGGCGAAATCCAGCATGCGGTTCAGCGGCACCAGCGCCTTTTCACGCAGCGCGGCGGCCACGTGGATCTCATGCTGTGCGCCCCCCTGCTCCAACCCTTCGGCAATCGCCTTCAGGCCATTCATCGCCATCCACGGGCAATGTGCGCAGCTGCGGCAGGTCGCGCCTTCTCCGGCGGTCGGTGCCTCGAATAGCTCCTTATCCGGACAGGCCTGCTGCATCTTATAGAAGATACCGCGATCGGTGGCGACGATCAGCTGTTGATGCGGCAATGTTTTCGCCGCCTGAATCAACTGGCTGGTCGATCCCACCGCATCCGCCAGCTCGACCACCGCCTGAGGCGATTCGGGATGCACCAGGATGGCCGCCTGCGGATAGAGCGCCTTCATGCGCCGCAGCGCCTGGGTCTTAAACTCGTCATGGACAATGCAAGCGCCTTGCCAGCACAACACGTCGGCGCCGGTCTGCTTTTGCACATAGCTGCCGAGATGGCGATCCGGCGCCCAGATGATCTTCTCGCCCAGGCTATCCAGATGCTCGATCAGTTCGACGGCGATACTGGAGGTCACCACCCAGTCGGCGCGCGCTTTGACCGCCGCCGAGGTGTTCGCATAGACCACCACGGTGCGATCGGGATGACTGTCGCAAAACGCATGGAACTCTTCTTCTGGGCAGCCCAAGTCCAGCGAGCATTCGGCAAACAGGGTCGGCATCAGCACCTGCTTTTCCGGGCTGAGGATCTTGGCGGTTTCCCCCATGAAACGCACGCCGGCCACCAACAGCGTGGAAGCCGGATGGGCGCTGCCGAAGCGCGCCATTTCCAGAGAGTCCGCCACGCAGCCGCCGGTTTCTTCCGCCAGCGCCTGAATTTCCGGGTCGGTATAATAATGGGCGACCATTACCGCGTTGCGCTGCTTGAGCAGGGTTTTGATCTTCTCGCGATAAAAGGCTTTTTCCGCTACGTCCAGCGGTACCGGTTTCGGCGGGAAGGGATACACCGCCGCGTTGACATCAAACATTTCACTCATCGCTGCAATCTCATGCTAGGCTAGGCGCCTGCCGCGTGAATATCTCCCTGCCGCAACGCCCTTGGTTTTATATACTAAACAAAATACCTAAAATAGCGCGAAAAGTCCGCTGATATTTTCATATTTGCGCACTAAGTGTTTAATGGATTAAAAAACATAGACGTTGACCGCGCAAATCGCTGCAGATAATGCCCCGGTGAGAACGTATAGCGTTCGGAGAAGGACAAGATGCAGAACGTTGCGGTGTTGAAACGAGAAAGCAGAAGATTCGGGTGCGGGATTACAGATGCGAAAAAAGCGCCAAAAGGCGCTTTTTTCTGAATTGGTGGGTCGTGCAGGATTCGAACCTGCGACCAATTGATTAAAAGTCAACTGCTCTACCAACTGAGCTAACGACCCATAACAGTGGTGGGTGATGACGGGCTCGAACCGCCGACCCCCTCCGTGTAAAGGAGATGCTCTACCAACTGAGCTAATCACCCACTGCTGTGGTACTGCTATTTTTCACATCTTGCTCTATTAAAGAGTGCTGGGTCGTGCAGGATAACTCGGCCTTTGGCCTCACCCTTCGGGCCATCACCGGAGTGATGTTGTCTCGCTTTGCGAGACTCGAACCTCTACGGTTCTCATCCTGACGATTTAACACCTTACTCTATTAAAGAGTGGTGGGTCGTGCAGGATTCGAACCTGCGACCAATTGATTAAAAGTCAACTGCTCTACCAACTGAGCTAACGACCCACTGATGTGGTTTACTGCTGATGGCGAATAGGTTACAAACAACCGACTCGCGGAAAACAAGGATGGGGAGGTTCAGGACAACTCGACGGGTACTCGACTCGGACCTTTACTTTGCCACATCAAACCGATTCTGAAGCTGCCATTCTCGAAGAATGGTGGGTCGTGCAGGATAACTCGGCCTTTGGCCTCGCCCTTGCGGGCCATCACCGGAGTGATGTTGTCTCGCTGTGCGAGACTCGAACCTTTACGGTTCTCATCCTTTACGATTCTCTATCACAGCCATTCTCGAAGAATGGTGGGTCGTGCAGGATTCGAACCTGCGACCAATTGATTAAAAGTCAACTGCTCTACCAACTGAGCTAACGACCCATAACAGTGGTGGGTGATGACGGGCTCGAACCGCCGACCCCCTCCGTGTAAAGGAGATGCTCTACCAACTGAGCTAATCACCCACTGTTGTGGTTACTGCTACTTCAGAAATTGGTGGGTCGTGCAGGATTCGAACCTGCGACCAATTGATTAAAAGTCAACTGCTCTACCAACTGAGCTAACGACCCAATTTCCCTGCCGCTTTAACATCTTGCAAGATGTCTTGGCAACGGCGGCATATATTACTAATTTATCTTGGCAGCGCAACCTAAATTTTTTACTGATGCGTTCAACTGCTTGTTCTTCACGCGAATGAGCCCAGAAATCGGTCAAATCGACTAACTTCTGGGCTCATTTTTCTGACTATTAACCGCCTACGCGACTTTTCGCCTGTTTGGCCGCCGCACTGGTTGGGTATTGTTTAATCACCTGCTGGAACACGGCTTTGGCTTTATCGGCCTGCCCTTTCTCCTGCATGATGATACCCACCTTGTACATGGCGTCCGGCGCCTTCGGTGATTTAGCGTAATTCTTCACCACCACCGCAAAATAGTAGGCCGCGTCGTCTTTTTTACCCTTGTTGTAGAACAACTGACCCAGCCAATAGTTGGCGTTGGGCTGATAGGTAGACTTCGGGTACTGTTTTACGAAGGACTGAAAGGCGGAAATCGCCTGGTCATACTGTTTTTTTTCCAGCGCCAGAGAAACAGCGGCGTTGTAGTCGCTGTTCTCATCACCACCGCTCGGCGTCGCAGAAGCGGCCGCAGGCGTGCTGCCGCCCGCATCGGAAGATGCGCCTGCGGCTGCCCCACTGGCAGCGCCCGCCGCCGCAGAGGCGCTCTGAGCGCCGCTCTGGCCGAGGCTATCCATCTGTTGATAGATTTGCTTCTGGCGTTCAACGACCTGATTCAACTGATACTGGCTTTCCTGGATTTGCCCACGGAGAGAATCAATGTCGCGTTGGTTATCAGAGAGTTGTTGCTGGAGTTGGTTTAAAAGCTGGCCTTGAGCATTGCTGATACGCTCAAGTGAAGTGACGCGGTCTTCGACCGAGCCGGAGCCGACATTACTGATTGGCGCTTGGGCAGTAGCGGCCCAGGGGGCCGCTACGCCAACCAGTAACGACAGACTCAACAGGTGACGTCTGAAGTTACTGTTCATGCGATTCTCTTAGTAAACCAGAACGGCACGACGGTTTTTAGCATAAGCCGCTTCGTCGTGGCCCAGTACTGCTGGTTTTTCTTTACCGTAAGAAACGATAGAGATCTGGTCAGCGGAAACGCCTTTACCTTGCAGGTACATTTTAACGGCGTTAGCACGGCGCTCACCCAGAGCGATGTTGTATTCCGGCGTGCCGCGTTCGTCAGCGTGGCCTTCAACGGTCACTTTGTAAGACGGGTTGTTACGCAGGAATGCAGCGTGCGCGTCCAGCATCTGAGCGAATTCGGAGCTTACGTCATACTTGTCCAGACCGAAGTAAACGATGTTGTTCTTCTGCAGTTCTTGCATCTGCAGACGAGCTTGTTCTTCGGAAGACAGGTTGCTGCTGCCGTTTTCCATACCAGTGCCAGCGCCCATACCAGATTGGTCGTTGTTTGCGCTTTTGTTAGAACTACAAGCTGCTACAGCCAGAACTGGCAGTGCCAGCAGAAGCCCTTTCAGCACTTTGTTCAGTTGCATTTCTTTGATCCTTTTATAGTTTGCCATACATATTTACACATGCATCACAGATACGGCGACCAGGCAGGGAATTTGACCTGTCCATCAGTTGCCGGAAGACGCGCTTTGAAACGCCCATCAGTTGACACCAACTGCAACACGGAGCCCATACCTTGCGTGGAGCTATAGATCACCATGGTGCCGTTTGGCGCAATACTAGGCGTTTCATCCAGGAAGGTGCCGGTCAAAACCTGAACGGCGCCCGATCCAAGATCTTGTTTGGCGATGTGTTGTGCACCACTGTTGGTGCTCACCATCACCAGGAATTTACCATCGGAGCTGACTTCAGAATCCTGGTTCTGAGAGCCTTCCCACGTCAGACGCTGTGCGGCACCGCCGCTGGCGCTGATTTTATAAATCTGCGGACGCCCGCCCTGGTCGGAGGTAAACGCCAGAGACTGGCCATCCGGGAACCAGGTCGGTTCGGTGTTGTTGTTGCGGCCATCGGTCAGCTGCGTGATCTGGCCGGAGCCGAGGTTCATCACATACAGATTCAGGCTGCCGCTCTTGGACAACGCGAAAGCCAGCTTGCTGCCGTCCGGCGAGAACGCCGGCGCACCGTTGTGGCGCGGGAACGAAGCGATCTGGCGGATAGCGCCGTTAGCCAAGGTCTGCACCACCAGCGCGGAACGGCCGCTCTCGAAGGTCACGTAAGCCAGTTTGCTACCGTCCGGCGACCAGGCCGGTGACATCAGCGGCTCAGGCGAACGGTGCACCGTGAACTGGTTGTAACCGTCGTAATCCGCTACGCGCAGCTCGTACGGGAATTTCCCGCCGTTGGTCTGTACGACATAGGCGATACGGGTACGGAATGCGCCCTTGATGCCGGTCAGCTTCTCGAACACTTCATCGCTGGCGGTATGAGCAGAATAACGCAACCACTGTTTGGTCACTTTATACTGATTCTGCGCCAATACGGTGCCCGGCGAACCCGAGGTGTCCACCAGCTGGTAGGAGATCAGGTAGCTGCCGTCGGCACCAGGTTGAACCTGGCCGACAACCACGGCGTCGATGCCTAATGCAGTCCAGGCCGCCGGCGTCACTTCAGACGCGGAGGTCGGTTGCTGCGGCATACGCGCCACGTCGATCGGGTTGAATTTGCCGCTGTTGCGCAGATCCGCACCGACAATCTTGCCGATATCTTCCGGCGGCGTGCCTGGGCCCGCCCATTTAAACGGCACCACGCCAATCGGGCGAGCGGAGTCGACCCCTTGGGTGATTTCAATGCGAACTTCCGCGTGCAGCACGGACGCCCACAGAATTAAAAAACCTAGCGCTACTCGAAATGCCTGCTTCATCTCATCTCCCTTATCCAGGCGGGATGCCTGCGATAAATTAGCAGAATTTTAACAAACCAACTCACGTAAAACTACATAATCCCTGTTGGTTACCTTAGTACATCCCTGTGATATCACTCACTCAATCAACCGTTATTGCGGCTTGAATTCAAGTATAGAATTCTTAAAGTGCTGATAAACGGCATCGCTCGGCGGCTTCGGTATGTGTGCCAACTTGGCGGCAGACACCGCTGCTTGACACAGAGCAGGATCGCCCCCTGCCGCTTGTACGCTTATCAGCAGGCCGTCCGGCGCCAGCTTGATACGCAGGTCGCAGGTTTTGCCGGCGAACGAACTGGCGTCATAGAACTTGCTCTGAATCGCCCCTTGAATCTGCCCCATATAACCGCTGATATCCGCCCCGCTGGCGCCTGCCGCCTTGGCATTGCCCTGCCCGGCCGGTTTACCATCACCTTTCGATTTGGCACCGCCGCCCTTCGGCGCGTTCTTGCCGTCCGCCAGGCCGCCAAACAGATCGCTAACTTCCTCCGATTGTTTCGCAGCCTCAGCGGCAGCCTTCTTCTTGGCGTCCGCAGCGGCTTTTTTGGCGGCTGCCGCTTTCTCGGCCGCAGCTTTCTTCTCTGCCTCGGCGGCGGCCTTCTTCTCGGCTTCCGCTGCGGCTTTTTTCTCGGCTTCAGCGGCCGCTTTCTTCTCTGCGGCCTCTGCTGCCTTTTGCTCTGCGGCGGCGGCCGCGGCTTTCTTCGCCTCTTCCGCCTGTTTCTTGGCGGCGGCAGCGGCGGCCGCTTCTTTCTTGGCTTCCGCTTCAGCTTTCTTCTGCGCGTCCGCCTGCGCCTTCGCTATCTTTTCCGCTTCGGCTTTCGCCTTGGCGGCGGCGGCTTCGGCAACCTTCTGTTGCTCTTTGGCCTTGGCTGCGGCGGCTTCCGCCGCTTTTTGCTGCTCGGCAGCCTGTTTCTGCTGCTCCGCCGCCTTCTGCTGTTGTTCAGCCTGCGCCTTGGCGTCCTGCGCGGCTTTCTCCTGCGCCGCCAAACGCTCTTTCTCCAGCTCTTTCAGGCGCTGCTGTTGCTCCGCCTGCTTCTGCTGAAGCTCTTCGGCCTGTTGCTCCGCTTTTTTCTGGCGCTGCTTTTCGGCACGCTGCGCATCGTTGCTCTGCTGCTGCTGGCGGTTGTACTGCTCCACCACCGCGCCGGGATCGACCATCACCGCACCCACCACGGTGCCATCGCCACCGCCGCCGGCGCCCATGTCGACCTTTTCCTGCAGCGATCCCCAAATCAGCAGGGCAATCAATATGAAGTGCAGAACGACCGAAACAATAACGGCGCGGTTCAGCTTATCGTTTTGCTCAGTTGCCTTTACCAAAATAGATTCCCAAAAACTGGTGTTGCTTATACGGGGTTCCTGGGCCGTAGCGCAGGAACCGGGTTGCCGTTCGCCTTACGGTCAGATCGGCTGGGTCATCAGCCCCACGGAAGCCACGCCCGCCTGATGGAGAATATTCAATGCCTTGATAATCTCATCGTAAGGGACTTCCTTCGCACCGCCGATCAAAAAGACCGTTTTCGGGTTAGCCGCCAAACGCGACTTGGCCTCGGCCGCGACTTGCTCAGGCGGCAGCAGCTCCATACGGTTGTGATCCACCACCAAGGTGTATTGACCTACGCCGGAAACTTCGAGGATCACCGGCGGATTGTCATCGCTGGACACCGTTTTGGAATCGGTGGCGTCCGGCAGGTCAACCTCCACGCTCTGCGTGATGATTGGCGCGGTTGCCATAAAGATCAGCAGCAGCACCAGCAACACGTCGAGCAGCGGAACGATGTTAATTTCGGACTTCAGCTCGCGCCGACTACGTCCACGTACTCTCGCCATGCTACCTCCTACTTATTTGCTGTCGCTGGAGAAGGCCTGACGATGCAGAATAGCGGTGAACTCTTCCATAAAGTTGTCGTAATTCTGCTCAAGCTTGTTGACGCGCTGGTTGAGACGGTTATAGGCCATAACCGCCGGGATTGCGGCGAACAGACCGATCGCGGTGGCGATCAGCGCTTCGGCAATACCCGGCGCCACCATCTGCAGCGTGGCTTGCTTCACCGCGCCCAGCGCGATAAAGGCGTGCATGATCCCCCACACGGTGCCGAACAGGCCGATATACGGGCTGATCGAACCGACGGTGCCGAGGAACGGAATATGGGTTTCCAGCGTTTCCAGCTCGCGGTTCATCGAGATGCGCATCGCGCGCGACGCCCCTTCGATCACCGACTCCGGCGCATGGTTGTTGGCGCGGTGCAGGCGGGCGAACTCTTTGAACCCGGAATGGAAGATCTGCTCGGAACCGGTCAGGCTATCGCGACGCGCCTGACTTTCCTGGTACAGACGGGAAAGCTCGATACCGGACCAGAATTTGTCTTCAAAGGCTTCGGCGTCGCGCGTCGCCGCATTGAGGATGCGGGTACGCTGAATGATGATCGCCCAAGAGGCCACCGAGAAGCATATCAAAATCAACATGATAAGCTTAACCAGCAGGCTCGCCTTCAAGAATAAATCTAGGATGTTCATGTCAGTCACTGCTTAAACTCCGCGACAATAGACTTAGGAAGCGCTCTTGGCTTCATTTGGTGTGGATCAATACAGGCAATCAGGACATCTGCCTGGCTCAGTAGGGCCCCGTCAGAATTGACAATGCGTTGAGCAAACGTGAGAGAAGCCCCGCGCAGACAGGTGATTTCGCTCTGAACCTCCAGTTGCTCGTCGAGACGAGCCGGAGCCAGATAATCCACCGTCATGCGCCGGACGACAAAAGCGACTTGTTCACTGAGCAGCTGCTGTTGATGAAAGTTGTGCTGACGCAGCATCTCTGTGCGCGCTCTTTCAAAAAAGGCGACGTAGCGGGCGTGATAGACCACACCACTGGCATCGGTATCCTCGTAGTAAACGCGAACCGGCCATCGAAACAACGTATTACTCACTCTACTTCCCAGCAATGCAATTTAACGCTGCTACTATACGCAAGACGGATCGGGTTGGGAATGGGTTACAAGATGGGAATGAAAATAATTATGGGCCGTGAGGGCCCATAACGTGGGGACATCAGGGAGATTATAAAGAAACGTAAAGTAATCCTGCGCACAAGATCACAATTGCGGGAAGCGGCGCAAAAAAAGCGCGCCAGACGCTGCGCTGCGGGCGGAATCCGAAACCGTGGATCACCCCGGCGCACACTGCCCAAATCAGCAGCAACCCTTCCCAAATCTCCAGCGAGCTGGTTTTGGCGGCGAAACGCGTCGGATCCCAGAACACGCACCCCGCCAAAATCAACGCCAGCACCAGGGAAAGGGCCCGGATCGGGCCCTTGTCGGTGACAGCGTACAGCTTGTCAATCACGGACGAGCTCATCACTTACCGTCTTGCTGAGCTTTGGTCGCTTCGCTCTGCTCAAGCGCCAGCGCCGTGATGATGCCGAAGGCGCAGGCAAGAAGCGTTCCGAGAATCCAGGCAAAATACCACATGGTTTAGCTCCTTATCCTTAGTACAGCGAATGCTTGTTGTTTTCGATGTAGTTCTTGTCGAGGCGACCGAACATTTTGTAGTACGACCAGCTGGTGTACGCCAAAACGATAGGCACGAAGATCGCCGCCACAACGGTCATCACTTTCAGCGTCAACAGGCTCGAGGTCGCGTCCCACATGGTCAGACTGACGTTAGGCACGGTGCTGGAAGGCATCACGAACGGGAACATGGTGACCCCGGCGGTGAGGATGACGCAGGCGATGGTCAGCGACGAGGTGACGAACGCCAGCGCGCCTTTCTCCAGACGCGAGAACAGGATGGTGAACAACGGCAGCACCACGCCCAGTGCAGGCAACGCCCACAGCAGCGGATACTTGTTGAAGTTGATCAACCATGCGCCGGCCTGATGCGCCACTTCTTTACGCATCGGGTTGGATTCCGCCAGGGTGTCCAGAGCCGACGTCACGACGAAGCCGTCAATGCCCTTCACCAGCCATACGCCCGCCAGCAGGAAGCACACTGCCATGATCAGCGTCGCGATTTGTGCCGCGGCGCGTGAACGCAGGTGGATCTCGCCGGTGGTGCGCATTTGCAGATAGGTCGCGCCCTGAGTGACCAGCATGGTCAGGCTGACCACGCCCGCCAACAGACCGAACGGATTCAGCAGTTGGAAGAAGTTGCCGGTGTAGAACAGACGCATGTACTCGTCCATGTGGAACGGCACGCCCTGCAGCAGGTTGCCGAACGCCACGCCGAACACCACTGCCGGCACGAAGGAGCCGATGAAAATGCCCCAGTCCCACATGTTGCGCCAACGGCTGCTCTCCAGCTTGGAACGGTAGTCGAAACCGACCGGGCGGAAGAACAAGGCGGCCAGCACCAGGATCATCGCGACGTAGAAGCCGGAGAAGGCCGCTGCGTACACCATCGGCCAGGCGGCGAACAGCGCGCCGCCGGCGGTGATCAGCCATACCTGGTTACCGTCCCAGTGCGGGGCGATGGAGTTGATCATCACCCGGCGCTCGGTATCGGTTTTCCCGATGATGCGCACCAGAATGCCGACGCCCATGTCGAAACCGTCGGTGACGGCGAAGCCGATCAGCAGTACGCCAACCAGAACCCACCAAATAAATCGCAGTACTTCATAGTCAAACATACGTGGACTCCTGTTTAGCGCGCTTCCTGCACGGCGGCAGTCGGTTGTTCAAAGTGATAGCGGCCGGTTTTCAGGCTGCTTGGACCCAGACGTGCAAACTTGAACATCAGGTACAATTCAGCCACCAGGAACAGGGTGTACAAGCCGCAGATCAGCCCCATCGAGAACAGAATGTCGCCCGCGGTCAGCGAAGAGTTGGCGACCGCCGTCGGCAGCACCTCACCAATCGCCCACGGTTGACGGCCGTATTCCGCCACGAACCAACCGGACTCGATCGCGATCCAAGGCAGCGGCAAACCGTACAGCGCCGCGCGGTGCAGCCATTTTTTCTGGCCGATGCGGCCGCGGATCACGTTCCAGAACGACAGGCCGATGATCAACAGCATGATTACGCCACAGGCCACCATGATGCGGAAGGCGAAGTACAGCGGCGCCACGCGCGGAATGGAGTCCTTGGTCGCCAGCTGGATCTGCGCTTCCGTCGCGTCGGTGACGTTCGGGGTATAGCGCTTCAGCAGCATGCCGTAGCCCAGGTCTTGCTTGGTTTTGTTGAATTCGGCGCGCACTGCAGGATCGGTGTTGCCGCCACGCAGCTCTTCCAGCAGCTGGTAGGCTTTCATGCCGTTGCGGATACGCACTTCATGCTGCGCCATCAGATCTTTCAGGCCGGTGACCTGAGTGTCCGTGGAGCGGGTGGCGATCAGGCCAAGCGCATACGGGATCTGAATAGAGAAGGAGTTTTCCATCTTGTCCTGATCGGGAATGCCGAACAGGGTGAAGGACGCCGGCGCCGGCTGAGTGTCCCACTCCGCTTCGATGGCGGCCAGTTTGGTTTTCTGCACGTCGCCCATTTCGTAACCGGATTCATCACCCAGAACGATAACGGACAGAATGGCAGCCATACCGAAGCTGGCGGCGATGGCGAAGGAGCGCTTGGCGAAGGCGATGTCGCGGCCTTTCAGCAGATAGTAGGAGCTGATGCCCA
This sequence comes from Serratia sp. BFP-2025, assembly GCF_050880365.1. NCBI lineage: Bacteria > Pseudomonadati > Pseudomonadota > Gammaproteobacteria > Enterobacterales > Yersiniaceae > Serratia > Serratia sp. BFP-2025. The sequence goes on from NZ_JBPAFV010000001.1 coordinate 2,859,758, forward strand.
GAACGAACATCGCGCCACAGGTGTAGCCGGAAGCCACGGTGTGAACGAATTTCACCTGCGCAACCGGGTTAAGCACCAGCTCGGAGAAGCTGACCATCTCCATGCGCATGGTTTCGAAGTTGAAATCCGACGCGATCGGGTTCTGCATCCAGCCGTTGGCGACCAGGATCCACAGCGCGGACAGGTTGGAGCCGAGGGCCACGAACCAGGTTACCGCCATGTGCTGCACCTTGCTCAGACGATCCCAGCCGAAGAAGAACAGGCCGACCAGCGTCGATTCAAGGAAGAACGCCATCAGACCTTCGATAGCCAATGGGGCCCCGAAGATATCGCCGACGTAGTGAGAGAAATACGACCAGTTAGTCCCGAACTGGAACTCCATGGTCAAACCGGTGGCCACACCCAGAGCAAAGTTAATCGCAAATAACTTGCCCCAGAATTTGGTCATGTCTTTATAGATTTGTTTGCCAGACAGGACATATACCGTTTCCATAATTGCCAGCAAGAACGCCATACCGAGCGTTAATGGGACAAATAAGAAATGGTACATCGCCGTTAAAGCAAACTGTAAGCGCGACAGTTCGACAATATCAAACATCTTGACTCCTTGCTCCTCGCAGGAAGACTCCGACACGCGGTTATCGGCACGCTTCTTTCAAAGCCGCCAGTAACGCCCCGCAGTGAATGCCCTTAAACACAACAAATTTGATCCAGCTTCTCCGCTTTCAACCGCACACTCGGCCAATAGCCTCTTGGGCCGTCGACAAGCGCGCCACTGAAAACCGACAACGGGTAACAAATGCAACAAGATCAACCATCCATAATCACAACATGGATGATACTCGCCCAATCCCACACAATAAATAGGTTTTTACGTGACGTGGGTTGGACTTTTGGTTACAGGTCAAATCTTAGCCGAAAGAGGTACTTCGGCCTAATTTGATCTGAGACAATTTAAGCCTATCCGCATATTATTTCCATATTCATCAGCACATTTCGCATAATTTTCTTAGGGTCATGTTGCGCAATGGTTTAATTGTTTTTTAATGATATTTTTGTGTTAAATAAATGTAATTTAAAAGAGCCGCCATTGTATTATTACGCGCTTATTCTGCGACATAATTAACCTTTTATTTCCATTAAGCCGTGACAGTGATTGCAGTCACAAAACAACAAATCTCCCTCCTATATTAGTCTATTTCTCGCTATTGGATCGTAAAGGTTGCGATTTTGTAGCAAAATGACCACTTATGTTAAAATTGCATTGAGCGACAATATGTTATGAAAAAAATCATCTTTGCCTCTGTCTTGGGACTCTCGGGAAACGTCATGGCCGCCGACACGGTAAACATCACCCTATTGGGCACCTCCGATCTGCACGGCACCTTCGTGCCCTGGGACTACGCCAGCGATACGGAAAACCTGGCGGGCAGCCTGAGCCAGATAGCCACCCAGGTCAAAAAGGTGCGCGCCGAACAGCCCAACCTGATTCTGGTGGACGCCGGCGACACTATCCAGGGCAACTTCGTCGAAACCTTCAAGCATGAAGCCGTCAGCCCGATGATGCTGGGCCTCAACGCGCTCAATTACGATGTCTGGGTGATGGGCAACCACGAATTCGACTTCGGTCTGCCGGTGCTGGCTACGCCGCTCAAACAGTTCAAGGGGGCGGCGCTGGCAGGCAATATTGTCTGGGACAGCGGCAAACCCTACCTGCCCGCTTACACCATCGTCGAACGCCAGGGCGTGAAGATCGGCATTATCGGCATGGACACGCCGATGACCGCCGAATTCGCCAAAGGCACCGACCGCATCAAAGGGCTGAACTTCACCGATCCGGTGCAGGCGGTGAAACAGGTCATCAGGCAAATTGACGGCCAGGTCGACGCCATCGTGCTGGTGGCGCACATGGGCATCGACAACGAGAACCAGCGCCCGGGCACCGGCGTGGCCGACATCGCTAACGCCAACCCGGAGCTGGCGGCGATCGTCGCCGGCCACATGCATGTGAAGATCGACAAAGCGGTGGTCAACGGCGTCATCATCACCGAACCGGATAAATACGGCCGCGCGCTGTCGCGCATCGATCTGCAATTTGAACGCCGTGACGGCAAATTCACGCTGATCGACAAAAACAGCTACACCTACCCCATCAAAGGGCTGACGCCGGACAGCGCCATGCAGGCGCTCTACCAGCCGTATCACGACATTTTGCGCGCCAACGCCAATCGGGTGGTGGCGAAGCTGAGCGGCAGCGATCTGGTACCTGCCGACGAGTTCCGCGGCATTCCTCAGGTGCACGTGCAGGATACCGGCATCAGTGAGTTATTCCAGCAGGCCGCCCGGCACTATGCGCCGCTGGCGCAGGTGATCGCCCTGCAGATCGACAACGATCGCGCCAAGCTGGACGTCGGCGATATCAAGGCCAAAGATATCGCCTTTAACTACCAATACGCCGGCGGCGAGATCACCGTTTATCAGCTCAACGGCAAAGCGCTTAAACGCTACATGGAATGGTCCGCCGGCTACTTCAATCAGCTGCAGCCGGGCGACGTCACCTACAGCTTTAACCCAGCGCGACGTTCGTCCAAATATTCCACCAACGATTTCTTCGACGGCGTCACCTACACCATCGATCTGCGCCAACCCGCCGGTTCGCGCATCGTCGATCTGCGCCTGGCGGACGGCACGCCGGTCACCGACGACATGCCGATCCGCCTGGGCATGAACAGTTACCGCATGGGTCATCTGACGCAAAAGGGCGGCGCGCTGGAGGGGCAATCCTTCCCGGTGCTGTTCGACAGCAAAGCGCATTACGGTGAAGAAGAAGGCACCATTCGCCACCTGACACTGCGCTACCTGACGGAGGTGAAACACGGCCACTATCAGGGCGTGGTGCCGCAGCGCTGGAAACTGATCGGCATGGAGGGATACGAACCGCAGCGGGCGATCGTCAAACGGCTGCTCAATGAGGGCGTTATCCAGGTGCCGACCACCGACGACGGCCGCTACACCAACGTTGCGTCGATCAACGTCAAAGATGCGCTGTTCAGCAACGCCGACGATTGCCGCGCCGCCCTCACCTCGCTGGATCAGCAGCGGCAGACCGCGGCGGATCCGGTGCAACAGCGCCGCCTGCAGGATCGGATCGCGCTGATCAAGGCGCTCAACGAGTTCTGATCTTCGCCCATAAAAAAGGCCACCCAATGGGTGGCCAAACATGTCGAGATATTGTTATTTCGTACTAAACTCTTAGCGCTTCAGCACCGCTTTTACCGCGTCGCCGATGTCCGCCAGGCTGCGAACGGTTTTCACGCCCGCCGCTTCCAGCGCAGCAAACTTCTCGTCCGCCGTGCCTTTGCCGCCGGCGATGATGGCGCCCGCGTGGCCCATACGCTTGCCTTTCGGCGCGGTGACGCCGGCAATGTAGCCGACAACCGGTTTGGTGACGTGTTCTTTGATGTAAGCCGCCGCTTCTTCTTCAGCGCTGCCGCCGATCTCACCGATCATCACGATCGCTTCGGTCTGCGGATCCTGTTGGAACATCTTCAGGATATCGATGAAGTTGGAACCCGGGATCGGGTCGCCGCCGATGCCCACGCAGGTGGACTGGCCCAGACCGGCATCGGTGGTTTGTTTCACCGCTTCATAGGTCAGGGTGCCGGAGCGGGAAACGATGCCCACTTTGCCTGGCAGGTGGATATGGCCAGGCATGATGCCGATTTTGCACTCGCCCGGAGTGATAACGCCTGGGCAGTTCGGCCCGATCATGCGCACGCCGGCTTCGTCCAGCTTCACTTTCACGGTCAGCATGTCCAGAGTCGGGATGCCTTCGGTGATGGTGATGATCAGTTTGATGCCGGCATCGATCGCTTCCAGGATGGAGTCTTTGCAGAACGGTGCTGGAACGTAGATGACCGAGGCGGTCGCGCCGGTCGCTTCAACCGCTTCGCGCACGGTGTTGAACACCGGCAGGCCCAGGTGCTGAGTGCCGCCTTTGCCCGGAGTTACGCCGCCAACCATTTTGGTGCCGTAAGCGATAGCTTGTTCGGAGTGGAAAGTCCCCTGGCTACCGGTGAAGCCCTGGCAAATTACTTTGGTGTTCTTATCGATTAAAATGGACATTATTTACCCTCCACTGCTGCAACAACTTGCTGAGCCGCATCAGTCAGGCTGGTCGCAGCAATGATATTCAGGCCGCTGTCCGCCAGTTTCTTGGCGCCCAGTTCGGCATTGTTCCCTTCCAGGCGCACCACGACCGGGACGTTAACGCCCACTTCAGCCACTGCGCCGATGATGCCGTCGGCGATCAGATCGCAACGTACGATACCACCGAAGATGTTAACCAGAACCGCTTTCACCTTGTCGTCGGACAGGATGATTTTGAACGCTTCGGTCACGCGCTCTTTGGTCGCGCCGCCGCCCACGTCCAGGAAGTTGGCCGGTTCGCCGCCGTGCAGTTTAACGATGTCCATGGTGCCCATCGCCAGACCGGCGCCGTTAACCATGCAGCCGATGTTGCCGTCGAGGGCAACGTAGTTCAGCTCCCACTGAGCCGCACGGGATTCACGCTCGTCTTCCTGAGAAGGGTCACGCATTTCACGCAGTTCCGGCTGACGGAACAGGGCGTTGCCGTCGGCGCCCAGTTTGCCGTCCAGGCACACCAGATCGCCCTGCTTGGTGATCACCAGCGGGTTGATCTCAACCATCGCCAGGTCACGCTCCAGGAACAGCGTCGCCAGACCCATGAAGATCTTGGCGAACTGGCTGACTTGCTTACCGGTCAGGCCCAGTTTGAAGGCCAGCTCACGACCCTGATAAGGCTGTGGACCCGCCAGCGGATCGATGGTCATTTTGTGGATCAGTTCAGGGGTTTCTTCCGCCACTTTCTCGATTTCCACGCCGCCTTCGGTAGACGCCATGAATACGATGCGACGGGTCGCGCGGTCTACGACGGCGCCCAGGTACAGTTCTTTATCGATGTCGGTCGCCGCTTCAACCAGGATCTGGTTAACCGGCTGGCCCAGCGCGTCAGTCTGGTAAGTCACCAGACGCTTGCCCAACCAGGCTTCCGCGAAAGCACGGATATCTTCTTTGCTGTTGACGACTTTAACGCCGCCCGCTTTACCGCGGCCGCCAGCATGAACCTGACATTTCACCACCCACGGGCCGGAGCCGATTTTGGATGCGGCTTCTTCTGCTTCACGCGGAGTGGTACAGGCGTAACCGGTTGGTGCCGGCATGCCATACCGAGCAAACAGCTGTTTTGCCTGATATTCGTGTAAATTCATGATGTTCTATCCATTCAGTTCTGAAGGTTTTTAGCCGGACCATTATTCCGCGGCAAACCGCATGGTTTTCCGGCCACATAGCACAGAGTGCGGGCGCGGCACGCCGCGCCCGGCAAGGGTTACTAGACGTCCAGCAGCAGACGAGCCGGATCTTCCAGCATCTCTTTGACCGTCACCAGATAACCGACGGATTCTTTACCGTCGATCAGGCGGTGGTCATAAGACAGCGCCAGATACATCATCGGCTGGATCACCACCTGACCATTGACCGCCATTGGGCGATCTTTGATGGCGTGCATGCCCAGGATGGCGCTCTGCGGCGGGTTGATGATCGGGGTGGACATCAGCGAGCCGAATACGCCGCCGTTGGTAATGGTGAAGTTACCGCCGGTCAGCTCTTCCACGGTCAGTTTGCCGTCGCGGCCCTTAACGGCCAGCTCTTTGATTTTCTTCTCGATGTCAGCCATGCTCATGGCGTCCACATCGCGCAGTACCGGCGTCACCAGGCCACGCGGGGTAGAAACCGCGATGCTGATGTCGAAGTAGTTGTGGTAAACCACGTCGGAACCGTCGATCGACGCGTTCACTTCCGGGAAGCGCTTCAGCGCTTCAACCACCGCCTTGATGTAGAAGGACATGAAGCCCAGACGCACGCCGTGGCGTTTCTCGAAGGCTTCGCCGTACTGCTTGCGCAGGTCCATGATCGGCTGCATGTTGATTTCGTTGAAGGTGGTCAGCATCGCGGTGCTGTTCTTCGCTTCCAGCAGACGCTCGGCGACGCGTTTGCGCAGGCGGGTCATCGGCACGCGTTTTTCGCTGCGGCCGGCCAGAGCAGGCTGCGGTGCGGCTTCAGCGGCGGCGGCCGGTTTGGCAGCGGCGCCGCCTTTGGCCAGGTGCGCTTCCACGTCTTCACGGGTGATGCGGCCACCCACGCCGGTGCCTTTGATGGCGCCGGCATCGAGGTCGTGTTCGGCGATCAGGCGGCGAATCGCCGGGCTGAGCGCGTCATTGCTTTCTTCTTCCAGGCTCGCGGTAGCGCGCTGTGCAGGAGTGGATTCTTTCTCCTGGCTCTTCTCGGCGGTCGGTTTGCCGGAGCTGTCGCCTGGGCGGATGCGGCCGAGCAGCTGGCGAGACAGTACGGTCGCGCCCTCTTCTTCCACGATAGCATCGAGAATACCCGCTTCACTGGCCGGCACTTCCAACACCACTTTGTCGGTTTCGATTTCAACCAGGACTTCATCACGCTGCACGCTGTCGCCCGGTTTTTTGTGCCAGGTGGCTACGGTCGCATCGGCAACCGATTCAGGAAGGTCAGGAACCAGAATATCTACGCTACTCATTTAGCTTTCCCTTAAGTTTTTTATCATCTGCTTGCCGGCCCCTCGGCCGGCAAGCGAGCGAACATTAGTCAATATTCAGCGCGTCGTTCACCAGAGCCTGCTGCTGCTTCTGGTGTACGGACATATAGCCCACCGCCGGAGAAGCGGAGGCCGGACGTCCTGCGTAACGTAAAGAAGCCCCGAACGGCACCACTTCACGGAAGTTGTGTTGGCTGCAGTACCAGGCGCCCTGGTTCAGCGGCTCTTCCTGACACCAGACGAAATCATGCACGTGCGAGTATTGCTCCAGCACGGCCTGAACGGCCTGATGCGGGAACGGATACAGCTGCTCGATACGCACGATGGCCACGTCTTTCTGCTCGTTCTTGCGACGCTGTTCCAGCAGGTCGTAGTAGACCTTGCCGGAGCACAGCACGACGCGCTTGACCGCTTTCGGATCCAAGTCGTCGATCTCGCCGATCGCCGGCAGGAAGGTGCCGTTGGCCAGCTCGTCCAGCGAAGAAATCGCCAGCGGGTGACGCAGCAGCGACTTCGGCGACATCACCACCAACGGACGGCGCATACCGCGCAGCGCCTGACGACGCAGCATATGGTAAACCTGCGCCGGCGTGGACGGGACGCACACCTGCATGTTCTGCTCTGCGCACAGCTGCAGATAGCGTTCCAGACGCGCGGAAGAGTGCTCAGGGCCCTGGCCTTCATAGCCGTGCGGCAGCAGCATCACCAGGCCGCACATACGGCCCCATTTTTGCTCGCCGGAGCTGATGAACTGGTCGATAACGACCTGTGCGCCGTTGGCGAAGTCGCCGAACTGCGCTTCCCAAATGGTCAGCGTGCGTGGTTCCGCCGTCGCGTAGCCGTATTCGAACGCCAGCACCGCTTCTTCAGACAGCACGGAGTCCCAGACTTTGAATTCGCCCTGGCCGCTGTGGATGTTCGCCAGCGGAACGTAGACCGAACCGTTTTTCTGGTTGTGCACCACCGCGTGACGGTGGAAGAAGGTGCCGCGGCCGGCGTCTTCGCCGGAGATGCGGATTGGAATGCCTTCATCCGCCATGGTGGCGTAGGCCAGCGTTTCGGCGGCGCCCCAGTCGAACGGCTTGTTGCCTGCGGCCATCTCGGCGCGGTCAGCGTAGATTTTCGCCACGCGCGACTGCATTTCGATCGCTTCCGGCACGGTGCTGATGCGGCGGCCCAGTTCCTGCAGACGCTTCATCTCAACCTTGCTCGGGTACTCTTCGTCCCACTCATGGTTCAGGTACGGTGACCAGGTGAAGGAGTGCAGGTTCATCGGACGCCACTCTTCAACCACGCAATCGCCGCGGTCGAGCGCGTCGCGGTACAGGTTGACCATTTCCGTGGCATCTTCCAGGCTGGCCACTTTCTGCTCGGTCAGAACGTCAGCGTAGATTTTGCGCGGCGTAGGGTGTTTCTTGATCTTCTGATACATCACCGGCTGGGTGGCGCTCGGCTCGTCGGCCTCGTTGTGCCCATGGCGACGGTAGCAGACCAGATCGATCATCACGTCACGCTTAAAGGTGTTACGGAAATCCAACGCCAGACGGGTGACGAAGGCCACGGCTTCCGGATCGTCCGCGTTAACGTGGAAGATCGGCGACTGAACCATTTTGGCGATGTCGGTGCAGTATTCGGTAGAGCGCGCATCCAGCGGGTTGGAGGTGGTGAAACCAACCTGGTTGTTGATGACGATACGCACGGTGCCGCCCACTTCGTAACCGCGAGCCTGAGACATGTTCAGGGTTTCCTGAACCACGCCCTGGCCGGTGATGGCGGCGTCGCCGTGGATGGTGATCGGCAACACCATGTTGCTGCGCGCTTCGTCCAGACGATCGCGACGGGCGCGTACCGAGCCCATGACCACCGGGCTGACGATCTCCAGGTGCGACGGGTTGAACGCCAGCGCCAGGTGAACCATGCCGCCTTCGGTTTCCACGTCGGAGGAGAAGCCCTGGTGATATTTCACGTCACCGGTGCCGAGGTGTTCTTTATGCTTGCCGGCGAATTCGTCGAACAGATCGGCCGGCTTTTTGCCCAGCACGTTGATCAGCACGTTCAGACGGCCGCGGTGGGCCATGCCCAACACCACTTCGCGCGTGCCGTTCTTACCGGCGTGGCGCACCATCTCTTTGAGCATCGGCACCAACGCGTCGCCGCCTTCCAGCGAGAAGCGTTTGGCACCCGGGAATTTGGCGCCCAGGTAACGTTCCAGGCCTTCCGCCGCGGTCAGCTCGTTCAGGAAACGGCGTTTTTCGTCGGCGGTAAAGCTGGCGCGCCCCACCACCGACTCGATGCGCTGCTGGATCCAGCGTTTCTCTTCGGTGTTGGTGATGTGCATGTATTCCGCACCGATCGAACCGCAGTAGGTCTGCTTCAGCGCAGCGTACAGATCGCCCAGCTTCATGGTTTCTTTGCCGATGGCGAAAGAGCCCACGTTGAAGGTTTCCTGGAAATCGGCTTCGGTCAGGTTGTGGTAAGCGGGATCAAGGTCAGGAACTTGCTCGCGCTGCCACAGGCCAAGCGGATCGAGGTTGGCATGCTGATGCCCGCGGAAGCGGAAGGCGTTGATCAGCTGCAGTACCTTGACCTGTTTGGCGTCGGTTTCCGGATCGGTGATGGTGGTGTTGTAGCGCGCGGAGTCTTTCGCCAGGCGGCGGAAGTAATCGCGCGTTTGAGAGTGAAGCTGATCGGGTTTGACACCCGCGGTTGGTAGCTGTTGAAAAATGGAACGCCAGCTATCTTCAACGGAACCCGGATCGGTTAAGAAGTCTTCATAGAGCTGCTCTATGTAAGACTGGTTCGCGCCCGCCAGATAGGAGGAATCCAGCCAGGCCTTCATTGCGCCGTTCTGCATCATGATCCCTTAAGCTTTGAAGCTTTAGTTTTCGCCGTGGTTAACATAATTACCGTGATGAATACGGTTTGCCGTAAAACGGTTCACTCGACGTACTTGCGGCCATGACGGCCCGATACGTTCTGTTATGGACCTTGCGGTCCCTTACAAGGAACCTCTAAAAACCGGCGGAAGAACCAGGCTGCATAGCGCCGCAGCCGCGGGTCAGTTTTTAGAGGTTCCCTCCCCTATGGGACGTGCGCCGGAAAAGAGCCCGGCGCAGCATCTCATTCCGTTTATGCGCCGCGTTGCAGCAGCATGGACTTGATATGCCCGATAGCACGCGTCGGGTTCAAGCCTTTAGGACATACACTGACACAATTCATAATGCTATGGCAGCGGAAAACACTAAAAGCGTCGTCCAGATCATCTAAACGTTCTTGCGTTTCCGTGTCACGGCTGTCGATCAGGAAGCGATACGCCGCCAGCAGACCGGCCGGGCCGATGAACTTGTCCGGGTTCCACCAGAACGATGGGCAAGAGGTCGAGCAGCAGGCGCACAGAATGCACTCGTACAGACCGTCCAGCTTGGCGCGCTGCTCCGGCGACTGCAAGTGCTCGCGCGCCGGCGGGTTCTTGCCGTCGTTCAGCAGGTAAGGCTTGATCTTTTCATACTGGGTATAGAACTGGCCCATATCCACCACCAGATCGCGCACCACCGGCAGGCCCGGCAGCGGACGGATCACGATCTTGCCGTTGCCTTTACGCAGCGACGAAACCGGGGTGATGCACGCCAGGCCGTTTTTACCGTTCATGTTCAGGCCGTCGGAACCGCACACGCCTTCGCGGCATGAGCGACGGAACGACAGGGTCGGGTCTTTTTCTTTCAGCTGGATCAACGCATCCAGCAGCATCATGTCACGGCCTTCTTCCGCTTCCAGGGTGTAGTCCTGCATGTGCGGGGCGTCGTCGACATCCGGATTGTAGCGATAAATGGAAAATTCGAGTTTCATCTGTCGATCTCCGCAATTAGTAAGAACGCACTTTCGGCGGGAATGCCGGGCGCAGCTTCGGTTGCATGTTCACTTCGCGGCGCGTCATGCTTTCCGATTGCGGCAGATACAGCGAATGGCACAGCCAGTTGGCGTCATCGCGTTCCGGGTAGTCGAAGCGGCTGTGTGCGCCACGGCTCTCGGTACGGAAGTTGGCCGACACGGCGGTGGAATACGCAGTCTCCATCAGGTTATCCAACTCCAGACACTCGATGCGCTGGGTGTTGAACTCGCTGGAGGTATCGTCCAGGCGTGCGTTCTTCAGTCGTTCACGGATCACTTTCAGTTCTTCCAGGCCCTTGGCCATCGCATCGCCTTCGCGGAATACCGAGAAGTTGTGCTGCATGCAAGACTGCAGCGCTTTGCGAATTTCAACCGGGTCTTCGCCGGAACGGGTGTTGTTCCAACGGTTCAGACGGTCCAGCGAGGCTTCCACGTCGGAGTCGCTGGCGTCACGGCTCACGCCCTGCTCTTCCAGCGATTCCTGCAGGTGCATACCGGCGGAACGGCCGAACACCACCAGGTCGAGCAGCGAGTTGCCGCCCAGACGGTTGGCGCCGTGCACCGATACGCAGGCGATTTCGCCCACGGCGAACAGCCCCGGGATCACCACGTCTTCGCCTTTCTCGTTCACGGTCAGCGCCTGGCCGGTCACCTTGGTCGGAATGCCGCCCATCATATAGTGACAGGTTGGGATAACCGGGATCGGCTCTTTCACCGGATCGACGTGCGCGAAGGTGCGGGACAGTTCCAGAATGCCCGGCAGACGGGATTCCAGCACCTCTTTACCCAGGTGATCCAGCTTCAGCTTGGCGTGCGGGCCCCAAGGACCGTCACAGCCGCGGCCTTCGCGGATTTCGATCATGATCGAACGGGCAACCACGTCGCGGCCCGCCAGATCTTTGGCATTCGGCGCATAACGCTCCATGAAGCGCTCGCCGTGTTTGTTCAGCAGGTAACCGCCTTCGCCGCGGCAACCCTCGGTCACCAGCACGCCCGCGCCGGCGATGCCGGTCGGGTGGAACTGCCACATTTCCATGTCCTGTACCGGCACGCCGGCGCGCAGCGCCATGCCGACACCGTCGCCGGTGTTGATGTGGGCGTTGGTGGTGGACTGGTAAATACGGCCTGCGCCGCCGGTCGCCAACACGGTGGCCTTGGCTTTGAAGTAAACCACTTCACCGGTTTCGATGCAGATAGCCGTGGTGCCGACCACCGCGCCGTCCTGGTTTTTCACCAGATCAAGCGCATACCACTCGGAGAAGATAGTGGTGTGGTTTTTCAGGTTCTGTTGGTACAGGGTGTGCAGCAGCGCATGGCCGGTACGGTCGGCTGCGGCTGCGGTACGCGCCGCCTGCTCGCCGCCGAAGTTCAGCGACTGGCCGCCGAACGGACGCTGATAGATGCGACCGTCGTCCAGACGAGAGAACGGCAGCCCCATGTGTTCCAGTTCCAGAATCGCTTCCGGGCCGGTTTTACACATATATTCGATGGCGTCCTGGTCACCGATATAGTCGGAACCTTTCACCGTGTCGTACATATGCCATTCCCAGTTGTCCTCGTGGCTGTTGCCCAGCGCGACGGTGATGCCGCCCTGTGCGGACACGGTATGGGAACGGGTCGGGAAAACTTTGGACAGCAGGGCACAGGTCGAGCCCGCTTGGGAAATTTGCAGCGCGGCACGCATGCCCGCACCGCCGGCGCCGATTACGACGGCATCAAACTCTCTGACTGGCAGTTTCATTTAAGCACCCCACACTACGATTGTTCCGTACAGTAAATAGACCAGCAACGCGACCACGACAGCCAGCTGCAACACCAGGCGAACCGCCAGCGGCTTGACGTAGTCCGTCAGCACCTGCCACAGCCCGATCCAGGCGTGCACCAGAATCGACAGCAAGGTCAGCAGAGTGAACACTTTCGTAATGGAAGTGGCGAAGAAACCGCGCCAGATGTCATAAGTGAGTTCCGGAGCCGTGACGAAAAAGCCCAGGATATACAGGACGTACAGGGTAATGATGATAGCGGAAGCGCGCAGCAGCAGCCAATCGTGCACGCCGTTGCGCCCTAATGCAGAAACGTTGTTTACCATACGAGGACTCCAGCCAGAACTGACAGCACGACGGTCAGACCGATCGCCACCTGGGCGGAACGGGTGCCGGCGGCCAAACTCTCTTCGATATAGCCAAAATCCATTAACAAGTGACGGATGCCACCGCAAATGTGATAGGCCAGCGCCGTGAGGATGCCCCAGAATATGAATTTGACGATGAAGCTATTCATGATGGCGGCCGCCTGCAGGAACCCCTCTTGGGAAGAGAGTGACAGGCCCAGCAGCCAGAGGAGGATACCCACGGCAACGAAGGTAATTACGCCAGAGACTCGGTGTAAGATAGACGCTATCGCAGTTACGGGGAACCGGATCGTTTGCAGATCCAAGTTGACAGGTCGTTGTTTTTTCACGTATTTGCCCACACAGCTCTTATTATTTTCCTTCCTCCGGGCCTGGGCGGGGATCAGACAGCGTTAAGAGCCTAAAACCCTTACACGTCACGCGCTCAAACATCAACATCCTCTGTGCTCAAACGGCGCGCATTTATAACGCTGGGTGCTCCTACTTCAGGGTAATCCGGAGACCTGGCGGCAGTATAGGAGGATCACATTCTGATTACAATTCTCATACAACCGCTTTGATAACATTTCCCCCGAACAGTGATTCAGATCACGGATTTCACAATTAGTGCAAAATTAATTATCTGATTTGACAAGAGATCAACATTTCCATTACATATAGGGGCACAAACGGTCCTATGATGCGCTATGGGTCAGCAGATACACTTCCTCCCGGGTTCGAGTTATGCAACAGTGTATTTGGCGAACCTATCCCAATAGCCGTTGTTTCCCGCTCGAGTTTGCCGGCGTCAAAAGCAAATAAAGCACATAAAAACAGATTATTGGGATAGGTTCACATCTCTTCGAACAGCTCATAGGTAAGATTAACAGACTATAACGAATTACTATGAATCGTTAACAACTGGTCACCCGTCTCGTTCGCCTGGTCAGCACTCTGTACCCTACCCGCGCACAGTTGCGCAGTCGCTCACAGAGTTAGCGTCCGCACCATTTTTTTGCGGGCAACCTGCAGAGATTTAAGGTATTTCAGTTGTTAGTGGTTTTTAAAATAAGGCGCTAAGGAGACAGTAAATGACTGATAAGAAAGCGACGCTAACCATTAATGACAGCGAAGCTCCGATCGAACTGGGCGTATTGACACCGACACTGGGCCCCGATGTCCTCGATGTCCGCGCTCTGGGTTCCAAAGGTTATTTCACATTTGATCCCGGCTTTACCTCCACCGCTTCTTGCGAATCCAAGATTACCTTCATCGACGGCGACAAAGGCGTGCTGCTGCACCGCGGCTTCCCTATCGAGCAGCTGGCGAAAGAATCTTCCTACCTGGAAGTGTGCTACATCCTGCTGTACGGCGAGACTCCAACGCCGGAAGAATTCGAAACCTTCAAGACCACCGTGACCCGCCACACCATGATCCACGACCAGATCACCCATCTGTTCCGTGGCTTCCGTCGCGACTCGCACCCGATGGCGGTGCTGTGCGGCGTGACCGGTGCGCTGGCGGCGTTCTACCACGATGCGCTGGACGTCAACAACGAGCGTCACCGTGAAATCACCGCGTTCCGTCTGCTGTCCAAAATGCCGACCGTGGCGGCGATGTGCTACAAATACTCCCTGGGCCAGCCGTTCGTTTACCCGCGCAACGATCTGTCCTATGCCGGCAACTTCCTGCACATGATGTTCGCCACCCCGTGCGAAGAGTACGTGGTGAACCCGGTGCTGGAGCGCGCCATGGATCGCATCCTGATCCTGCACGCCGACCATGAGCAGAACGCCTCCACCTCAACCGTGCGTACCGCCGGCTCTTCCGGCGCCAACCCGTTCGCCTGCATCGCGGCCGGCATTGCCTCCCTGTGGGGACCGGCACACGGCGGCGCCAACGAAGCGGCGCTGAAAATGCTGGAAGAGATCAAGACCGTCGAGCACATTCCAGAGTTCATCAAGCGCGCCAAGGACAAGAACGACTCCTTCCGCCTGATGGGCTTCGGCCACCGCGTGTACAAGAATTACGATCCGCGCGCCACCGTGATGCGCGAAACCTGTCACGAAGTGCTGAAAGAGCTGAACAAGAAGGACGACAACCTGCTGCAGGTAGCGATGGAGCTGGAACACATCGCGCTGAACGACCCGTACTTCATCGAGAAGAAACTGTACCCGAACGTCGACTTCTACTCCGGCATCATCCTGAAGGCGATGGGCATTCCTTCTTCCATGTTCACCGTGATCTTCGCCATCGCGCGCACCATCGGCTGGATCGCCCACTGGAACGAAATGCACGACGAAGGCATCAAAATTGCCCGTCCGCGTCAGCTGTACACCGGCTATGCCGAGCGTGATTTCAAATCCCAGCTGAAAAACAAGTAAGCCGCCTTCCCGGCTGAAACTTACAGCGCCGCCCTTTCGGGCGGCGTTTTTTTTGGCTATTTCTGGCAGCCCGGGCACCAATAGAACGGCCGCGACGACAGCTCGGTGCGCACGATCATCCCACCGCAGCGTTCGCACGGCTCGCCGCTGCGATGAAACACCTTGAAGCGAAACAGCGCGCCGTGATGACGGTTGTCATCCGCCTGCCCGCGCGTCTGGTAGGAAAGACGCGGCACCGCCAACAATGCCTCCGCCAGGTGGCGCAGCGCCTCTGGCGTCAGATCCTGCGGTTTGTGCTGCGGCGCCAGTTCGGCCTGCCACAGGATTTCGGCGCGCAGATAGTTGCCCAATCCGGCAAGAAACGCCTGATCGAGCAGCATGCCGCTCAGTTGCCTGCGACGAAAACGCGGCGTCAGCAACCGCTCCGCCACATCGTCTACCGTCAGCGACATGTCCAACACATCGGGGCCGATGCGTTGCAAAAACGGGTGTTGCTCTATTTCCTCACGCGGCCCGACGGTAATATCGGAAGCGCTGTAGAGCAATATCGCGCGGTGGGCGGTTTCCAGCCGCACCCGCAGATCGCGCTTGGTGTCCGGCGTCTCCCCCGCCGCCGCCACTTTCCACACGCCGTACAGCTGGTTATGGCTGTACATCGTCAGCCCGTTGGAAAAGTGGGTCAACAGCGCCTTGCCGCGCGGCTCGATGGCGACGATGCGCTCGCCGAGCAAACGCTGGCGATAATGTTTCAGCTGAGGAAAAGCGAAATCGACGGCGGTCAGCGGCTGATCGATCACCGCCGCCGCCAGTTTGTCCGCCGCCCGGCGAATCTCCGGTCCTTCCGGCATAGACCACTCCTTACATAGACCCGGCGCAGCCCGATGCGCCGGGGATTATCAGGCTTAATGCGTTGCACCGCCCGCCACTTTCAGATCGTGCTCCACCTGCAAAGCGATGGAAACGGCCAGCTCCAGCGCAAACAGCACCGTCGAGGCCGCCATGCTCGGCGCGCCGGGGTGCGCCGCCGCCTGTTCCGGCAGGTACGGGATATGAATAAACCCACCCTTCACCTCGCGCTGGCCGCTCAGCCGGTGCAACAAGCCATACATGACATGGTTGCACACGTAGGTGCCGGCGGTCTGCGAAACGGAGGCCGGAATGCCGGCCTCGCGCATCGAACTGACCATCGCCTTGATCGGCAAAGTGCTGAAATAGGCCGCCGGGCCGCCGGCGACGATCGGCTCGTCCACCGGCTGCTGCCCCTGATTGTCGGGAATGCGCGCATCGTCGACGTTGATCGCCACCCGCTCAATCGTGATATCGGTGCGGCCGCCGGCCTGGCCGACAGCCAACACCATCAGCGGCTGCACCTCATCGATCGCCGCGTTGAGCGCCTCCAGCGCCGCACCGAACACGCACGGCAGCTGGCGCGCCACAATGCGCGTACCGACCAGTTCCAGATCGTTGAGCTGCTTCACCACTTCCCAGGAAGGGTTGAGGCGCTCACCGCCAAACGGCTCGAAGCCGGTAATCAATACTTTTTGCATCCTTACTCCTACAGGAACATCAGGAAATACAGCAGGAACACGTTAACCAGCAGTAGCAGCACGCCGGTCGGCACCTGCGCCTTGATCACCGCATTCTTGTCCGGCAGCTCCAGCAGCGCCGCCGGCACAATGTTGAAGTTCGCCGCCATCGGCGTCATCAGGGTGCCGCAATAGCCGGAGAACATGCCGATCGCCGCCATCACCGCCGGGTTGCCGCCGTGTTGCAGCACCAGGATCGGAATGCCGATGCCGGCGGTGACGATCGGGAACGCGGCGAAGGCGTTGCCCATCACCATGGTCAGCACCGCCATACCGATAGCGTAGACCGCCACGGCGATAAAGCGGTTATCCACCGCCAGATACTCCTGGGTTAAATGCGAGATCGCGGTGCCGACGCCGGCGACGGTAAACAGCAGGCCCAGCGTGGCGAGGATCTGCGGCAGAATGAACGCCCAGCCGATCGAATCCAGCAGGCGCCGCGCTTCCTGCACCGGCTGCAACGCCTTCTCATGGGTCATTTTCACCGCGATCGCCAGGCCAATCAGGCAGCCGACGGTCATCGAGAACAGCGTGATCAGCGTCGCGTGGTTACCGCTGCCGAACACTGCGCTTTGCAACGCCGGAATGTTGTTGAACAGCAGCACGCCGATCACCGTCACCACCGGGATCGCCAGGGCGGGGATAAACAGCCTGTTGCCCAACCGCTTGGCGCTGGCCTCGCGCTCCTGCGGCGTTCGCTGATGATAGCTGCCGAGGCGCACGCCGCCGAAGCCGGCGATCAGGGCCATCACCACCACCACCACGCCAACGATGATGTGCAGCATGCGTTTCTCGTTGCTGCCTTCGCCGAGCACATCGCCCAGCAGGCGGTAAGTCCAGTCGCCGACCAGGAACACCAGGCCGTACAGCCCCCAAAATAGCCCGGTGGTGATGCGGCGCGGGTTGGCGCGATCGCGGAAGGACATCACCGCCACAATCAGCAGCACCGCGCCGGCCAGCCAGTAGAGATATTGTTGCTGGAAGTTCATCGTGCTTCCCCCTTCGCCTGCAGCGCCGCCTGATTCAGCTGCGCCAGCTCGGCGCTCAGCTGTTTATCCATCCGATACAGCCGGAAAGCGTGGATCAGGAAAGCGAAAATGGCGGTCGGAATGCCCCACAGCGCGATATGCAATGGCTCGGTCTGAATGCCGCCGGACTCCAGCATAAAGTTGTGCATGAAGATGATCGCGCCGAAGGCCACGAAGATATCTTCGCCGAAGAACAGCCCGACGTTGTCGGTGGCGGCCGACATGGCGCGCAGGCGGTGGCGAGTGCGCTCCGGCAGCTCGCCGTAGCGGTTTTCCGTCGCCCCTTCCGCCATCGGCGCCAGCAGTGGCCGCACCATCTGCGGGTGCCCGCCCAGGCTGGTCAAGCCCATCGCCGCAGTAATCTCGCGCACGAACAGGTACACGATCAGCAGCCGGCCGGCGGTGGCGCTTTTGATCTTGGCGATCCACGCCTGCGCCCGCTCTTTCAACCCGTGGCGCTCCAGCAGGCCGATCACCGCCAGCGGCAGCAGCAGGATCAGCGGCAGGTTACGGGTGTTGAGAAAGCCTTCGCCGAGCTTTTCCAGAATGACGTCCAGCGGCATCAGCGCCGCCAGACCGGTGATGATGCCGGCGGCGATGACCACCAGCACCGGGTTGAAACGCAATACAAACCCGACCACGATAGCGGCGATGCCGATCAGTGGCCAGAGATTCACGGCCTGTTCCATAGTCTTCCCTCGATATTTTCTAATAGTTTTTTGCTTGTGATGTTGTGTCTTGCTTTACTGCTTTACTGCTCCGCGCTGACGCGGATCCCCTGCTGAACAAAACTGTCCCGCAGCCTGCGCGCATACGCCAGCGCATGCTCGCCATCCCCATGCAGGCAGACGGTTTCCGCCTGAACCGCGGTCCAGACGCCATCCACGCTGCGCACCCGGTGATGGCGCACCATCTCCAGCGTTTGCGCCAGCGCCTGTTCGTCGTCCTCGATAAGCGCCCCCGGCAAGCCGCGCGGCACCAGTGTGCCATCTGCCTGGTAGCCGCGGTCGGCGAACACCTCCTGCCGGGTGGTCAGACCGAGCTTTTCCCCGGCGCGGATCAGCTCGCTGCCGGCCAGCCCCACCAGCCGCAGCGCCGGATCGACCGCCTGCACCGCCCGGGCGATCGCTTCCGCCAGCGCCGGCTCAACCGCCGCCTGGTTGTACAGCATGCCGTGCGGCTTGACGTGCACCATCACCCCGCCCTCGGCGCGGGCGATAGCCGCCAGCGCCCCGAGCTGATACACCACCTGCGAGTACACCGTTTCCGGCGGCAGCTGCATGCGGGTGCGGCCGAAGTTCTCCCGATCGGGAAAACTCGGGTGGGCGCCGATCGCCACGCCGTACTCCAATGCCCAGCGCACCGACTGACGCATGGTCTGCGCATCGCCGGCGTGGAAGCCGCAGGCGATGTTGGCCGAGCTCACCAATTGCAGCAGCGCCTGGTCGTTGGCGCAGCCTTCGCCGAGATCGGCGTTCAAATCAACGATCATGTAACCCCCAGGCAATCTGTCGAAGGAAGAGATCCTGCTCGGCCTTGGCGCGCTGCGCCTCCGCCAGTGAGCAGAGAACGAAGTGAATCGGTTCGCCGAGTCGGATCTGCGCCAAATGGTAGAGATCGGCTTCGATCACGCAGGCAATACGCGGGTAACCGCCGGTGGTTTGCGCATCGGCCATCAGCACGATCGGCTGGCCGTTGTGCGGCACCTGCACCACGCCGGGCAACAGGCCGTGCGACAGCATCTCGCGGTCGGTGGTGCGCTCCAGCGGCGTGCCGCCGTGCAGACGGTAACCCATGCGGTTGCTCTGCGGGCTGAGCTGCCAGGCGGCGCGCCAGAACGTCTCCTGTGCCTCTTCGCTGAATTCGGCGTACTCCGGCCCCGGCAACGCGCGGATGCGATTGGTGAACAGCAGTTGCTTCACGCCGCAGGAATGCTGCGGTTGAGCGGCAGATTTGCCGAGCGGCAACCGGTCGCCGTCCTTCAGATTACGCCCCTCGCATCCGCCAAAGGCGGCTTTCATATCGGTGCTGCGCGAGCCCAGCATTTCCGGCACGGCGATGCCGCCGGAGATCGCCAGGTAGCTGCGCATGCCGCGTTTCGGCGTGCCCAGCGCCAGCCGCTGCCCCTTTCTCACCGGATAGCGCCAGCCGGTCCACAGCGGTTTGCCGTCCAGCTGCGCGTCGCAGCCGGCGCCGGTCAGGGCGATCCAGCCAGAGCGGGTAAACTCGGCGCTGAACTGGCCGAGGGTGATCTCCAGCCCGGCGGCCTCCGGCGTATTGCCCACCAGCAGGTTGGCTATCTTCAGCGCCGGTTGATCCAGCGCTCCGCCGGTGCTGATGCCCAGACGGCGGAATCCCTCGCGGCCCAAATCCTGCACCGTGGTATAGATGCCGGCACGCAGAATAATCAGCATACGCCCTCCTTCTGTGGCACGAAGCGTACGTTATCGCCCGGGCGCAGCAACGTCGGCGGCATTTCATGCGGATTGAACAGCGCCAGCGGCGTGCGGCCAATCAGCTGCCAGCCACCGGGCGTCACCAGCGGATAGATGCCGGTCTGGCTGCCACCGATGCCGACGGAGCCGGCCGCCACCGCCAGACGCGGTTCAGCGCGGCGCGGCGTCGCCAGTTGTTCCGGCATGCCGCCCAAATAGGAGAAGCCCGGCTGAAAGCCGAGGAAATAGACCACATAGGCCGCCGCCGCGTGGCATTCCACCACCT
Source organism: Serratia sp. BFP-2025 (assembly GCF_050880365.1). Classification (NCBI taxonomy): domain Bacteria; kingdom Pseudomonadati; phylum Pseudomonadota; class Gammaproteobacteria; order Enterobacterales; family Yersiniaceae; genus Serratia; species Serratia sp. BFP-2025. The sequence goes on from NZ_JBPAFV010000001.1 coordinate 2,880,124, forward strand.
GTTGCGGCGTCATGCCGGTATGACGCGCCACCTCATCCAGGTCGGGGCCCTGTTTCCCGCCGTAGATAACCGGAATATCCACCTGACGCGATTCCGGCGTCAGGCTCTCTTTGCTCTCCCACCCCTGCTGCAGCAATGCCAGCATCGCTTCGGCATCGGCCTGCGGCGTATGCAGCAACAGCGTCAGGTTATTCATCCCCGGCACCACTTCCCGCACGTCGGGATGGTGATTCAGCTTTTCCGCCAACGCCCAAATGCGCCGCTGGCTGGGCAGCGTCACCGGCGGCGACAGTTCAAGCACCACCGCTCTTTCACCCAACAGGTAACATCGTGCTTGTTGCACCCTTATTCTCCTTATTATTATCGCGATGAAAAACACACCAGTTATGCGTGACGCGGCCCCGGCTGTCAATAGAACGCAACCATAGGGAAAATAAGGAAATAGCGCGGTAAAAGGATTCAGCCGGCGCACAGGCCGGGCTGGATCCGGGGAAGAAGAAATCAGGCGGGATTCGGGATATCGATAAAGGTCACATCAAAGCCGTGGTACTGAGCCAGCCACTCTCCCAACGCTTTCACGCCGCCGCGCTCGGTGGCGTGGTGGCCGGCGGCGAAGAAGTGAACGCCCATTTCGCGCGCGCTGTGGATGGTCTGCTCAGAGACTTCACCGCTGATAAAAGCATCGACGCCAAAGCGCGCCGCGCTGTCGATAAAGCCCTGGCCGCCGCCGGTGCACCAGGCCACCCGGCGAATGTGCTCAGGCGCGTTATCGCCGCAGTGCAACACCGCGCGCCCCAGCCGGCTTTCGATACGCTGCTGCAGCGCTTCGCCGGTCAGCGGCTGTTCAAATTCGCCGTGCGGCACCAGCGGCTCGACTTCGCCAATCACCCGAATGCCCAACGCCTGCGCCAGCTGCGCGTTGTTGCCCAGCACCGGATGCGCGTCCAGCGGCAAATGATAGCCGTACAGGTTGATGTCGTGGGTCAGCAACGTTTTCAGGCGATTGCGTTTCATGCCGCGTACCGCCGGCGCCTCGTTTTTCCAGAAATAGCCGTGGTGTACGATAATCGCGTCGGCCTGATGCGCCACCGCGGCGTCCAGCAGCGCCTGACAGGCGGTGACGCCGGTCACGATGCGCTGTACATGCGCACGCCCCTCTACCTGCAAACCGTTGGGGGCGTAGTCCTGAAACGCCGCAGCGTTCAGTTCCGTGTTGATCAGTTGTTCCAGATCGAGGTTACGCATTCTCTTCTCTCTTCATAGTCAAAATGTCTGTCGGTCGCCCTGCGCCATCAGGATGAATTTCACCCCCAGATCGTTGCCCTGCGCCAGCTGCTGCGCAATGGCGGCGCGCGCGTCTTCGCCCTGCTTCAGGCTGGGCTTGATGTGGCTGATGACCACCGGCAGACCGTTCAGCGAGCCTTCGCCGCCGCTGTACTGCGTCAGGTTCTTCAGCTCCTTCAGCAGCCAGGCCGGCGTCAAATGGCCGTACAGATGTTTGTCCTCAACCCCGTTGGGATAAGAGGTTTCGATAATCATGCCTTTGAGCTTTTTCTGCTCGACAAGCGGCCCCAGCGTGCGCCAGACGGTATCGAGATCGCGCGACTGCTCCACCTTATCCGGCCCGGTATCGCCGAAATAGGCGAAGAACTCGTTGCCGTTGGAAATCAGCAGCATCGACGACGGGTAGCGATCGTGGCTGAGCGGGTACATCACGCCGGTCAACCCGGTCAGGCCGAGGGTAAACCGCTGCTGCGGCCGCACCGTTTGCAGCCGGTAGGTGCCCAGCCGCGCGCCGTTGCCGGCGTCGGTAAAGTTCGGCCAGGCCTTCCAGTTAAAGTAGTGATTACGCAAGGTCAGCACGGTGTCCGCCTGGGCGTAAACGGTTTTTTTATTGTCTTCCGGCGAGCCGACGATCAGCCCCGCCACGTGGTCCAGATGGCCGTGGCTGATAAAGTAGCTGCCGATCAACTGCCGGAACACATAGCCCTGCGGCGTATAAGGCGCGGCCAGCTCGGGCGTCACCTGCGGGAAGCTGCCCTTCTCCAGCCCTTTGGCGATGCCCGGCAGCAGCGAACCGGCGTCCAGCGCCACATACTGCGGCTGATTGTCGCTGCGGATCAGGTAGGAAGTCAGGTTGCCGTCGCTGACGCCGCCATCGACGCCCAGCGCCACCACGTCAAAGCCGGCGATCGCCAGCGCGGAATAGCCGCTCAGGCACAGGGCCAACACCTTTTTCATCATTGCGTCGCTCCTTGCAGTTGCCTCAAGACTCTCCCCGTTTCGCCGCCTCGAACGCCGCCAGCGTCTCCAGACGGGCTTGCTTATGATCGACGATCGGCAGCGGGTAATTCAGCACGCATGGCTGCTTTTCCGCCCAACGGTGAGGATGATGGATGTCATTGTCGGGCACATCCGCCAGTTCCGGCAACCATTTACGGATAAAAGTGCCTTGTGGATCAAAACGTTCACCCTGCGTTGTCGGGTTGAAGATGCGGAAATACGGCGCGGCGTCGGTGCCGGTGGAAGCCGCCCACTGCCAGCCGCCGTTGTTGGCCGCCAGATCGCCGTCCAGCAATTGCGACATGAAATAACGCTCACCGGCCCGCCAGTCGATCAGCAGGTCCTTCACCAGGAAACTGGCGCTGATCATGCGCAGCCGGTTGTGCATCCAGCCGGTGGTGTTCAGCTGGCGCATGGCGGCATCGACGATCGGGTAACCGGTCTCGCCCCGCTGCCAGGCCTGCAGTTTCTCCGCGTCATCGCACCAGCGCACCTTGTCCGTCCAGGCGATAAACGGCCGATGGCGGCACAGCTCGGGATAGGCCACCAGCAGATGGCGGTAGAACTCGCGCCAAATCAGCTCGTTGAGCCAGGCGAAGGCACCGCTCTCGCGATCTTCCAGCAACTGCGGGCATTCGGCACGCAGGCGGTTGAAGCACTGGCGCGGCGACAGCGCGCCGATCGCCAGATAGGGCGACAGGCTGCTGGTACCGGCGAGGGCCGGCAGATCGCGCTGGCGAAGGTAATCCTGCACCTGCTCGCGGCAAAAGGCGCGCAGCCGCTGCAGCGCGGCCTCCTCGCCGGCGGGATAGCCATCCCCGATGTCTGCCGTAGGGTAATCGAACGCCGCTGGCGCCTCAGGCACAGGCAACGCGCCACCGGCACGGGTTTTCGGTGCCGGCAAGCAGTTGAGATCGGACTCGGTCAGGCGATGAATGAAGGCGTTGCGAAACGGCGTATAGACCTTGTACATCTCCCCGCCGCCGGTTTGCACGCTGCCCGGTGGCAACAGCAGGCTGTCATCAAAACCGTGGCACGTTACCCGTCCATTCAACTGCAGCTCCAGCCGCGCATCGCGTCGCTGTTCATTCAGTTCGTACTGGCGATTGTAAAACAGCGCATCCACCTGCTCCCGCCGGCAATAGTCCGCCAGCCAGTCGATCGAAGCGGCAAAATCCGTGCCGGCATGGCAATGCAACGCAATGCCTTTTTGCGCCAGCGCCTGCTGCACCGCCCGCAGGCTGGCATGGATCAGCGCCGCCTGCCGCGGCGCCATCTCATGTTGCCGCCACTGCTGCGGGGTGGCGATAAACACCGCCAACACTCGGGCTTCGGGATCGCTGCAGGCAGCGTGCAGCGCTTTGTTGTCGGTGATACGCAGATCGTTACGCAACCAGACCAGATGAGTGGTCATAAAACTCCTTGTCAATCAATGGCCGTAACGCAAACGCAGCGCCTCCGGGTAAGGTTCGAAATAGCGTTGTTCCGCCAGATAGCGGTCGGGGTATTCCGCCATGTAATGTTTAAGCAGCGCGATCGGCGCCAACAGCGGCTGCATGCCCTGCCGATAACGGTCGATCAGGTGCGCCAGCTCCTGGCGTTGCGCCGCGCTGAGCTGACGGCGGAAATAGCCCTGCACGTGCATCAACACGTTGGTGTGGTTGCGGCGCGTCGCCTTGTGCGCCAACAGCGCCATCAGGCGGCTGCGGTATTCCACAGCGAAGGCTTCCAACGAGTCCCAGCGGTGAATATCGGCGACGAAGCGCCCCAGCTCGCGATACGCCGGCTGCGAATGCGCCAGCAGTGAAAGCTTGTAGCGGCTGTGAAACGCGATCAGCCCGCCGCGGGTCAGCCCCTGACGCCACAGCATATTCAGCTCGTACAGCGCGTACACCCGTTCAATGAAGTTTTCCCGCAGTGCCGCATCCTGCAATCGTCCGTCTTCTTCCACCGGCAGCCACGGCATCTGACGCAGCAGTTCAGCGGTAAACAGCCCGACGCCGTTTTTACGCGAGTCCTTGCCGTTTTCGCTGTAGACCCGCACTCGCTCCAGGCCGCAGCTCGGCGACTTGGCGCAGACGATATAGCCGCACAGATGCTGCAGCGCCGCCACGCGCTGTGCGGAGAAGCGGCGCATCTCCTCGGTCAGATCCACGCTCGCGTCATTGCTGTAACGCATCGCCGGCCAGGGCTGAGCCTGCTTCACCAGGCGCAGCGCCGGGCGCGGCGTCGGCAGGCCGATCGCCATTTCCGGGCAAACGGGCTCAAAGCGCACATAGGGCGCCAACTGTTCCACCGCAAAGGCCAGCCGCTTGTGGCCGCCGTCGAAACGCACCGTCTCGCCCAGTAAACAGGCGCTGATGCCGATAGGGATCTTGTCGCTCATACCTCTCTCCCGTGTTGTTGGCCGATGAGGAAAGTGTAGAAGAACGGCTTGCCGAATACGACCTTGCGCTTGATAGGGGCGGCCAGAGGCATAAAAAAACCCCCGCCGCAGGGCGAGGGTTTTTCGTGAGTCGGCAGTGACTCAGTAGAAATCGCAGGACGCCAATTCCGCCTGCTGCAGCCAGACCGGCTTGTCGCTGGTTTTTGACCAGACGCGGTGCAGGTAGCTGTAAAAACGCCCGCGATCGCTGCGGAACAGCATCACCGGCAGGGCCAAAATGCCCGCGATGACTACTGCGCTGCGGCGCAGGAGAATCCGATGCAGTGAATAAGCGTGATAGGTAGTAGACATGCGAACCTCCTTAAAAACGCCTGCCGTTGATTTGTCAGGGAAAACGGCGTCGGCGTATCAAATGAACAATCGGTAATTTGGTAACTGAGCAAAATTTTAGCGCACTTGATGAAAGTTTACTACTCATCCGACCACTAAATCGCACAAAAAATCGCTAATCACCTCAGTGATTCGTAATTTTGTTACAGCCAAGTTAATTTTTAACTAAACATGGGTTACATTGTGGTTATTTCCTGGTTCGTTATCTCCCGCCTCTGCCCGTTCTCATTCAGGCATCAGGCGCAATCTCACCGCGAGCCTGATGCCTGAAACGCCTAATTTCCGCTGAAATTTCAGCCATTTTTATACTTTTTTTACACCCGCCCGCGCGATTTTTTCATCTTCTTTCTACCCCTCTCCCTACACTGCCTCTATCAAAAACAACACCTCTGGAGGTGTCCCGTGAGTTTCAGCGTTATTGGTGGTGCGCTGTTGGTTCTGCTGCTGTTGGCCTATCTGGTCTACGCCTTGTTTAACGCGGAGGATTTCTGATGGCGGCTTCAGCCTTTTTACTGATCGCCAGCTTCCTGCTGGTGCTTCTGCTGCTGGCCCGGCCGCTGGGCGGCTTTATGGCGCGCCTGATCGAAGGTGAGCCGCTGCCTGCGCTACGCGGGGTGGAAGCCGGCGTCTGGCGTGCCTGCGGCATTCGCGCCACCGAGATGAACTGGTGGCAGTACGCGCTGGCGATCCTGGCGTTCAACCTGCTCGGCCTGGCGCTGCTGTTCGCCTTGCTGATGACGCAGGGCTCGCTGCCGCTCAACCCGCAAGGCTTCCCGGGCCTCTCCTGGGATCTGGCGCTCAACACCGCCGTCAGCTTCGTCACCAACACCAACTGGCAGGCCTACAGCGGCGAAAGCGCCCTCAGTTATTTCAGCCAAATGGCCGGGCTGGCGGTGCAGAACTTCGTCTCTGCCGCCACCGGCATCGCCGTGGCCTTTGCGCTGATCCGCGCCTTTACCCGCCGCGCCGGCAAGACCGTCGGCAACGCCTGGGCCGATCTGTTCCGCATCACGCTGTACGTGCTGCTGCCGATCGCGCTGCTGATCGCCCTGTTCTTCGTCAGCCAGGGCACGCTGCAAAACTTCCTGCCTTACCTGCACGTCACCACGCTGGAAGGCGCGCAGCAGACGCTGCCAATGGGGCCGGTGGCCTCGCAGGAAGCGATCAAGATGCTCGGCACCAACGGCGGCGGCTTCTTCGGCGCCAACTCGGCGCATCCGTTCGAAAACCCGACCGTGTTGACCAACTTCGTGCAGATGCTGGCCATCTTCCTGATCCCCTGCGCGCTGTGCTTCTCCTTCGGCCAACTGGCCGGTGAAAACCGCCAGGGCCATGCGCTGATCTGGGCGATGGCGCTGATCTTCGTGGTGGCGGTGGTGGTGGTGATGTATGCCGAGCTGGCGGGCAACCCGCACCTGAGCGCACTGGGCGCCGACAGCAACATCAATATGGAAGGCAAAGAGTCGCGCTTCGGCATTCTCGCCACCAGCCTGTTCTCGGTGGTGACCACCGCCGCGTCCTGCGGGGCGGTCAACGCCATGCACGACTCCTTCACCGCGCTGGGCGGCATGGTGCCGATGTGGCTGATGCAGATCGGTGAAGTGGTGTTCGGCGGCGTCGGCTCCGGTCTGTACGGCATGCTGCTGTTCGTGATGCTGACGGTGTTTATCGCCGGTCTGATGATCGGCCGCACCCCGGAATACCTGGGCAAGAAAATCGACGTCTATGACATGAAGATGACCGCGTTGGCGATCCTGGTCACGCCGACGCTGGTGTTGCTGGGCAGTGCGCTGGCCATCGGCACCGACGCGGGCCGCGCCGGCATTCTCAACCCGGGCGCTCACGGCTTCAGCGAAGTGCTGTACGCCCTGTCTTCCGCCGCCAACAACAACGGCAGCGCCTTCGCCGGGTTGAGCGTCAATACGCCGTTCTACAACCTGCTGCTGGCCTTCGCCATGTTCGTCGGCCGCTTCGGGGTGATCCTGCCGGTGCTGGCGATCGCCGGTTCACTGAGCGCCAAGCAACGCCAGCCGGCGGGCAACGGCACCCTGCCGACCTATGGGCCGCTGTTCATCGGCCTGCTGATCGGCACCGTGCTGCTGGTGGGGGCGCTGACCTTCGTGCCGGCGCTGGCGCTGGGCCCGGTGGCCGAGCATTTGCAACTTTGGTTGGCAAACTAACCGACGTCACAGAGAGAGAATAAGAGATGACTCGCAAACAACGCGCGCTGTTTGAACCGGCTCTGGTGCGCACCGCGCTGATCGATGCGCTGAAAAAACTGGACCCTCGCGTTCAATGGCGCAATCCGGTGATGTTCGTGGTGTATATCGGCAGCATTCTGACCACCGCCATCTGGCTGGCGATCCTCACCGGCCAGACCGACGGCGCCGCCGCCTTTACCGGCAGCGTCTCCCTGTGGCTGTGGTTCACCGTGCTGTTCGCCAACTTCGCCGAAGCGCTGGCCGAAGGCCGCAGCAAGGCCCAGGCGGAAAGCCTGAAGGGCACCAAGAAAACCAGCTGGGCGAAAAAGCTGGCTGGCCCGCGCCGCGACGGTGCCACGGAGAAAGTGGCCGCCGAGAGCCTGCGCAAAGGCGATATCGTGCTGGTGGAAGCCGGTGACACCATCCCATGCGACGGCGAGGTGCTGGAAGGCGGCGCTTCGGTGGATGAAAGCGCCATCACCGGCGAATCCGCGCCGGTGATCCGCGAGTCCGGCGGCGACTTCTCCTCGGTCACCGGCGGCACCCGCGTGCTGTCCGACTGGCTGGTGGTGCAGTGCAGCGTCAATCCGGGGGAAACGTTCCTCGATCGCATGATCGCCATGGTGGAGGGCGCCAAGCGCCGCAAAACGCCGAACGAGATCGCGCTGACCATTCTGCTGGTGGCGTTGACCATCGTGTTCGTGCTGGCCACCGCCACCCTGTTCCCGTTCTCGCAGTACAGCGTCGAAGCGGCCGGCAGCGGCAGCGTGGTCACCATCACCGTGCTGGTCGCGCTGCTGGTCTGCCTGATCCCCACCACCATCGGCGGCCTGCTGTCCGCCATTGGCGTGGCCGGGATGAGCCGCATGCTCGGCGCCAACGTGATCGCCACCAGCGGGCGCGCGGTGGAAGCCGCCGGCGACGTGGACGTGCTGCTGCTGGATAAAACCGGCACCATCACGCTGGGCAACCGTCAGGCCTCAGAGTTTTTGCCGGCGCCGGGCGTGAAAGAACAGGAACTGGCGGACGCCGCGCAACTGGCCTCGCTGGCGGACGAAACGCCGGAAGGCCGCAGCATCGTGGTGCTGGCCAAACAGCGTTTTAACCTGCGCGAACGCGATCTGCAGGCGCTGAATGCCACCTTCGTGCCCTTCTCCGCCCAGACCCGCATGAGCGGCGTCAACGTGCAGGAGCGTATGATCCGTAAAGGCGCAGTGGACGCCATTCGCCGCCACGTCGAATCCAATCAGGGGCACTTCCCGCGGGCGGTGGACGATCTGGTGGAAAGCGTGGCGCGCACCGGCGGCACGCCGCTGGTGGTGGCGGAAGGCGCACGGGTGCTGGGCGTGGTGGCGTTGAAGGATATCGTCAAGGGCGGCATCAAGGAGCGCTTCAATGAGCTGCGCAAGATGGGCATCAAAACGGTGATGATCACCGGCGATAACCCGCTGACCGCAGCGGCGATCGCCGCCGAAGCCGGGGTGGACGACTTCCTGTCGGAAGCCACGCCGGAAGCCAAGCTGGCGCTGATCCGCCAGTATCAGGCGGAAGGCCGCCTGGTGGCGATGACCGGCGACGGCACCAACGACGCCCCGGCGCTGGCGCAGGCCGATGTGGCGGTGGCGATGAACTCCGGCACCCAGGCCGCCAAAGAGGCGGGCAACATGGTCGATCTGGATTCCAACCCGACCAAGCTGATCGAAGTGGTACACATCGGCAAGCAAATGCTGATGACGCGCGGCTCGCTGACCACCTTCAGCATCGCCAACGACGTGGCCAAATACTTCGCCATCATTCCGGCGGCGTTCGCGGCCACCTATCCGCAGCTGAACGCGCTGAACGTGATGCACCTGCACTCCCCGGCCTCCGCCATCATGTCGGCGGTGATCTTCAACGCTCTGGTGATCGTGTTCCTGATCCCGCTGGCGCTGAAAGGGGTGAGCTACAAACCGATGAGCGCCGCGGCCCTGCTGCGCCGCAACCTGTGGTTGTATGGGGTCGGCGGTCTGCTGGTGCCGTTCATCGGCATCAAACTGATCGACCTGATCCTGGTCGCGCTGCACGTCGCCGGTTAACCATTGAGGGAAATGAACATGACTTATTTACGACCTGCGCTGGTGATGCTGATCCTGCTGACGCTGATCACCGGCATCGCCTATCCGCTGCTGACCACCGGGCTGGCGCAGCTGCTGTTTCCGGGCGCGGCCAACGGTTCGCTGCTGTACCGGGATGACAAGGCGGTCGGCTCCGCGCTGATCGGCCAGAACTTCACGCGCGCCGACTATTTCTGGGGCCGTCCTTCGGCCACCGGTGATTCGGCCTATAATCCACTGGCCTCTGCCGGCAGCAACCTGGCGGCCACCAACCCGGCGCTGGATAAGGCTATCGCCGAACGCGCGGCGCAGCTGCGCCAGGCCAATCCGGCGATGAGCGGCCCGATCCCGGTGGATCTGCTGACCGCCTCCGGCAGCGGGTTGGATCCGCAGATTTCGATCGCCGCCGCACAGTATCAGCTGGCGCGGGTCGCGGCGGCGCGCCATCTGCCGCCGGAGCAGGTCGCCAAACTGATCGACGACAACGTCGATCGGGCCACGCCCAACTTCATGGGAGAATCGGTGGTCAACGTACTGAAGCTGAACCTGGCGCTGGATGCGTTGAAGTAACGCGTCGGATTCAGCATAGTGATAGGGTTCGGCGTGCCGAACCCCTTTTTGCTTGGTAACACAAGGAATTGTCATGGTCGAAGAAGAACAGCAGCGTCCCGATCCCGACAGCCTGCTGGCGCTGGCCAATGAAAAACCGCGCGGACGGTTGAAGGTATTCTTCGGCGCCTGCGCCGGCGTGGGTAAAACCTACGCCATGCTGCAGGAGGCCCAGCGCTTACGCGGTCAGGGGCTGGACGTGCTGGTCGGCGTGGTGGAAACCCACGGCCGCAGCGAGACCGCCGCCCTGCTCGACGGCCTGGCGCTGCTGCCGCAAAAACGCATTCAGCATCGCGGCCGACTGGTGCATGAATTCGATCTCGACGCCGCGCTGGCGCGCCACCCGGCGCTGATCCTGATGGACGAACTGGCGCACAGCAACGCCCACGGCTCGCGTCACCCCAAACGCTGGCAGGATGTGGAAGAACTGCTGGACGCCGGCATCGACGTGCTGACGACCGTCAACGTACAACATCTGGAAAGCCTTAACGACGTGGTGGGCGGCGTGACCGGCGTGCGGGTGCGCGAAACGGTGCCTGACCACGTGTTTGACGAGGCCAGCGAAGTGGTGCTGGTCGATCTGCCGCCGGACGATCTGCGCCGGCGGCTGCACGAAGGCAAAGTGTACATTCCCGGCCAGGCCGAGCGCGCCATCGAGCATTTCTTCCGTAAAGGCAACCTGATCGCCCTGCGCGAGCTGGCACTGCGTCGCACCGCCGATCGGGTCGATGACCAGATGCGCGAGTTTCGCGATACGCAAGGGCGCGAGAAAGTGTGGCACACCCGCGACAGCATTCTGCTGTGCGTCGGCCACAACAGCGGCAACGAAAAGCTGGTACGCATCGCCGCCCGGCTGGCTGCGCGGCTAGGCTGCCACTGGCATGCAGTCTATGTGGAAACCCCCAAGCTGCACCGGCTGCCGGAAAACCAGCGCCGCGCCATTCTGCGCGCGCTGCGGTTGGCGCAGGAGCTGGGCGCTGAAACCGCCACCCTGGCCGATCCGTCCGAAGAGCGGGCGGTGCTGCGCTACGCTCGCGAGCATAACCTCGGCAAAATCATCATCGGCCGCCGCAGCGAGCAGCGCTGGAAGCTGCGCGGCAGCTTCGCCGATCGCCTCGGCCGGCTGGGCCCGGATCTCGATCTGGTGATCGTCGCGCTGGAAAGTGACAACGCGCAGCCGCCGCCGGGCAAAGAGCACGACGGCCGCGGCTTCAACGAGAAATGGCGCATGCAGCTGCGCGGTTGCGCGGTCGCCGTGGCGCTGTGCGCGCTGATTACCCTGCTCTCCCAGTGGCTGCTGCCGGGCTTCGATCAGGCCAACCTGGTGATGGTCTATTTGCTCGGCGTGGCGATCGTCGCGCTGTTCTTCGGCCGTTGGCCATCGGTGCTGGCGGCGGTGATCAACGTCGCCAGTTTCGATCTGTTCTTCGTCCAGCCCGAATGGTCGTTCGCCGTCAGCGATATGCAATATCTGCTGACCTTCGGCGTGATGCTCGCCGTCGGCATCATCATCGGCAACCTGACCGCCGGGGTGCGTTATCAGGCCCGGGTAGCGCGCTACCGCGAGCAGCGGGCGCGCCACCTGTACGAAATGTCGCGCGGGCTGAGCCGCGCGCTGACCGTGGCCGACATCGCCAATACCAGCCGCCACTTCCTCTCCAGCAGCTTCCAGGCGAAAACCGTACTGCTGCTGCCGCAGGAGGACGGCCGGCTGCAGCAAATGGTCGGCGAAGAAGGCGGCCTGCTGTCGGTAGACGAGGCCATCGCGCGCTGGAGCTTCGACAAAGGGTTGCCGGCCGGCGCTGGCACCGACACCCTGCCCGGCGTGCCTTATCAACTGCTGCCGCTCAATACCCCCAAGCAGACCTTCGGCCTGCTGGCGATCGAGCCCAACAACTTGCGCCAGCTGATGGTGCCGGAACAGCAGCGGCTGCTGCAGACTTTCGCGGTGCTGATCGCCAGCGCGCTGGAGCGGCTGCACCTGGCGCGCAGCGCCGAAGAAGCCAAGCTGGACGCCGAACGCGAACAGCTGCGCAACTCACTGCTGGCGGCGCTGTCGCACGATCTGCGCACGCCGCTGACCGTGCTGTTCGGCCAGGCGGAAATCCTCACGCTGGACCTGGCGGCCGAAGGTTCCAATCACGCCACCCAGGCCAGCCAGATCCGCCAGCAGGTGCTGAGCACCACCCGGCTGGTGAACAACCTGCTGGATATGGCGCGCATCCAATCCGGCGGTTTCAGCCTGCGTAAAGAGTGGCAGTCGCTGGAAGAGATCGTCGGCGCCTCGCTGCACATGCTGGAGCCGCTGCTCAGCCAGCATCCGATCGTGGTCGAGCTGCCGCCGGAACAGATCCTGGTCAACTGCGACGGCAGCCTGCTGGAACGGGTGTTCACCAACCTGTTGGAAAACGCCAATAAATACGCCGGCGCCGAGGCCACCATCGGCATTCGCGCCCGCACGCTGCCCGAGTGGCTGGAAGTCGAGGTCTGGGATAACGGCCCCGGCATCCCGGCCGATCAGCTGCAGCTGATTTTCGACAAGTTTTCACGCGGCAATAAAGAGTCGGCGATCCCCGGCGTCGGCTTGGGGTTAGCCATTTGCCGTGCCATTATTGAAGTGCATGATGGCCGCATCTGGGCGGAAAACGGCGCCAACGGCGGCGCCAGCTTCCGCTTCGTGCTGCCGCTGGAAAAACCGCCCGAGATCGACGGCGATGCCTTCGATCTGTAATCAACGCAGGGGAAACGTGAGCATAACGCCAACCAACATTCTGATTGTTGAAGATGAAAAAGAGATCCGCCGCTTCGTGCGCACCGCGCTGGAGAGCGAAGGCCTGCGGGTGTTTGAAAGTGAAACCCTGCAACGCGGGCTGATTGAGGCCGGTACGCGCAAACCGGATCTGATCATCCTTGATTTGGGCTTACCGGATGGCGACGGGCTGAGCTACATCCGCGATCTGCGGCAGTGGAGCGCCATTCCGGTGATCGTGCTGTCGGCGCGCAACGCCGAAGAGGACAAAATCGCCGCGCTGGACGCCGGCGCCGACGACTATCTCAGCAAACCGTTCGGCATCGGCGAACTGTTGGCGCGGGTGCGGGTCGCGCTGCGCCGCCACTCCGCCAGCCAGCAGGAAAGCCCGCTGGTGAGCTTTTCGGAAATCACCGTCGATCTGGTCAACCGCCGGGTGCTACGCAACGACGAAGATCTGCACCTGACGCCGATAGAGTTTCGCCTGTTGGCGGAACTGCTGGCCAACGCCGGCAAGGTGATTACCCAACGCCAGCTGTTGAGCCATGTCTGGGGGCCGAACTACGTGGAACACAGCCACTACCTGCGCATCTACATGGGCCATCTGCGGCAGAAGCTGGAAGCCGATCCGGCCCGGCCCAAACATCTGCTGACCGAAACCGGCGTCGGCTATCGTTTCATGCCTTAACCCCGACGGGCGCGGTTTGCCGCGCCTTTACGCCGCCGGGCCCTTCTTCAAGCCAACCATAAATTCTTTAAACGCCTCGCGCAGCGGAGCGAACACCGGATGTTTGCGGTTTTCAATCATCACTTCGGAGAACAGTTTCAACCCTACCGCGAAGGCCGCGCTCTGTTCAGGGCCGAAGTTCAGATCGTCACGCGCCCGGATGCGCTCGACGATCTCGAGAATATCGTCGTGGTTAGTCACCTCAAAACTCAGCGGTGTTTTCTCGACGGGGTTGCCCTGGCGATCGCTCAGGGCTTCAACGGTAATGTTAAAACGGTGGCCGGGCATCAGTTCTTCTCCTGCTGCGTGGGTTGAATTTGCATTTCGCTTTCGATCGCCGCCACGGCGGTCAACAGCGCGGCGTTGATGCGCTCCACCTGCTGCGGCGTAAGATCGGCGCGCATCACGTTGCCGCGCAGCAGACTGCGCAGACGGTTCATGGCGTCGTAAATGCCTTCCGCCAGGTTGCCGTGCCGATGATGCTCGCGGCCGGCGCCCGCCAGACGCGCCAGAATGACTTCAACTACCTGTTGATGCTTTTGCAGCTCGCCCTCGCCCGCCGTGGTGATGCGGTAGCTTTTGCGGCCGTTGCCGGTGGTGAGCGGTTCGAGAAAGTCCTGCTCTTCCAGCAGCGTCAGCGTGGGGTAAATCACCCCCGGGCTCGGCACGTACAGGCCGGAAGAGGCTTCTTCGATCGCTTTGATCAATTCGTACCCGTGGCTGGGCTTGCGCGCCACCAGCGCCAGCAGTACCAGGCGCAGATCGCCGTGTTCGAACAGGCGATGACGCCCGCCGCGGCCACCGCGCCCGCCTCGGCCATGCTCTTCGCCGTCGCCGCCGAAGTGATGGCGCCCGCCGCGATGATGGCGGCCATCGCCTGCTTCGCATTCATGGTGGTGGTGGTGATGCCGGTGCAAACCTAATCGATGAAACATGGTGTGATACCTCGCTTTAACAGTGAACATCAATACGAGGTTGTTTAGATATATCTAAACAGCGTCGATAACGCTAATCTAGATCGATATATCTAAATGCGCAAGCCTGCGCCGAGAAAAAGATATATCTAAATTACAGGCATAAAAAAAGCGCTGTAAAAACAGCGCTTTTTATCAGACGAGAACAGCGATTATTTGGCGGAAGCCAGCACTTCGCTGACGATTTCGACCGCTTCGTGCTCGATTTTCTCGCGGTGTTCCGCCCCGAGGAAGCTCTCGCAGTAGATCTTGTATGCCTCTTCGGTACCGGAAGGACGGGCCGCGAACCAGCCGTTGTCGGTCATCACTTTCAGGCCGCCGATCGAAGCGCCGTTGCCCGGCGCAGCAGTCAGACGCGCGGTGATCGGGTCGCCCGCCAGGGTATTGGCCTTGACCATCTCCGGCGACAGCTTGGACAGCGCCGCTTTTTGCGCCGCCGTCGCCGGCGCCTGGATGCGGTTGTAGCTTGGCGCACCGAAGCGCTTGGCCAGATCGTCATAGTGATGCTGTGGATTTTCACCGGTTACCGCGGTGATTTCAGCCGCCAGCAGACACATGATAATGCCGTCTTTGTCGGTCGACCAAGGTTGGCCGTTGAAGCGCAGGAACGAGGCCCCGGCGCTCTCTTCGCCGCCGAAGCCCAGGCTGCCGTCGAACAGGCCGTCCACGAACCACTTGAAGCCGACCGGCACTTCCACCAGCTTGCGGCCCAGATCGGCCACCACGCGGTCGATCATCGCGCTGGACACCAGCGTTTTACCTACCGCGACATCGGCGCCCCACTGCGGGCGGTGCTGGAACAGGTAGTTGATGGCCACCGCCAGATAGTGGTTCGGGTTCATCAGGCCTTTTGGCGTGACGATGCCGTGGCGGTCGTAATCCGGATCGTTGGCGAACGCCAGATCGAATTTGTCGCGCAGCGCCAGCAGGCCGGCCATCGCCGACTCGGACGAACAGTCCATGCGGATGATGCCGTCGTGGTCCAGGTGCATAAAGCGGAACGTCTGATCGATGGAATCGTTCACCAGCGTCAGATCCAGCTTGTAGTGCTCCGCCACACGTTGCCAATAGGCGATGCCGGAACCGCCGAGCGGATCCACGCCCAGCTTCAGACCGGCGCGTTGGATGGCCGGCATGTCTACCACCTCAACCAGCCCTTCGACATAAGGCTGCACCAGATCTTTGGCGTGCAGATGGCCGCTGTTCCAGGCCTTGTCCAGCAACTGGCGCTGAACGCCCTTCAACTGCTGCGCCAGCAGGTCGTTGGCGCGCTTTTCGATCACCGACGTCAGGTTGGTGTCGGCCGGGCCGCCGTTCGGCGGGTTATACTTGATGCCGCCGTCTTCCGGTGGGTTATGGGACGGCGTAATGACGATGCCGTCGGCTTGCGCGCCGCCACGGCGGTTGTGGCACAGAATGGCGTGCGATACCGCTGGCGTTGGCGTGAAGCCGTTGTTTTCCTGCACGATCACATCGACGCCGTTGGCGGTCAGCACTTCCAGCACGGAAATGAAGGCCGGTTCGGACAGCGCATGGGTGTCCTTGCCCACATAGCATGGGCCGGTAGTGCCCTGCTGATGACGAACTTCAGCGATCGCCTGGGCGATGGCGAGGATGTGCGCTTCGTTGAAGCTGTGGCGCTGCGCGCTGCCGCGGTGGCCGGAGGTGCCAAATTTCACCGCATGTGCGGGATTGCCGGCTTCCGGTTGCAGCACATAGTACTGCGACGTCAGCTGGGCTACGTTGATCAGATCGCTTTGGCGGGCGGGCTGCCCGGCACGTGGATTATTCGCCATCGACATATCTCCCTCATCCCTGTCGGTGACCGGGCAATATGTCGCGCACGGCCATCATGACGGGCTGTTCGCTAAATTAGACGGTACCGCAAACTTTCTCGATCAGTTCCGCCGGGAACTGCATGGCCTGCATGATGTGTTCGATCATGCTGCGTTTGCGGCCGGTATTGGTATTGGTGATCACCCAGTAAGGGGTGCCCGGTACATGCTTCGGCTTGGTGTGCGTGCCGTTGGCCAGCAGGGTCTGCTGATCGCCGGCGAAATAGGTGCGGGTACGGCCGGTCAACGCCTCGGTGGCAGCGGCGAAACCGGCGGCATCGAGGGTGTACAGCGTGGACAGCACCAGCATGAAACGGTTGACCGCTTTGTTCTGCTCGGCGTATTCATCCGACAGCAGCAGTTCGCGCATGGCGCGCACGCGATCGCGCGGACGCTGCGCCGGGGCCGCCTTTTCCAGCTCGACGGACTGCGACGCACTGGCGGCAGGCAACGCGCGCACCGGCTGACCGGCGGTGAATTTCAACATGCGGCGTAAAATATCGGACGCGCTTTCACCGATGTGTTGCGTGTGGCTGGCAATATAACGGTAAAGCTCTTCGTCGACTTCAATAGTTTTCATCTTTATCCAATACTGTTTTTTCTACTTAGAACCTGAAGCCAGATCCTGCATTCAAGCCATGGGATTATAAGGTTAAAAGCGCTGGAGCGAACACAACAATGTGCCTCCGGACGGCAAATGCAGACTAATACCTATAGCCGGCACTGCCAAGCCCGCGCCGCGAAAATTCCGCATGATTCATCGTGCGATTCAATCATGATACCCTAATCTGAATCTCTCTCAGTATGAACTTCGCCATGAAATTACATTATCAACTGCTGGCCGCCGAGTCAGATGCGCTGCCGGTGCTGCTGATCCACGGGCTGTTCGGCAATCTGGACAACCTGGGCGTGCTGGCACGCGATCTGCACCAGCAGCACAGCGTGATCAAAGTCGATCTGCGCAACCACGGCCTCTCCCCGCGCGCCGACGACATGAACTACCCCGCCATGGCGCAGGATCTGCTGGCGCTGCTCGACGAACTGCAGCTGGATAAAGCGATCGTCATCGGCCATTCGATGGGCGGTAAAGCGGCGATGGCGCTGACCGCCATCGCGCCGGAGCGCATCGCTAAGCTGATCGTCATCGACGTGGCGCCGGTGGATTACCAGACTCGCCGCCACGATGAGATCTTCGCCGCGCTGAAGGCCGTCAGCGCCGCCGGCATCACCCAACGCCAGGCGGCCGCCCAGCTGATGCGCGACTATCTGCAGGAAGAAGGCGTGATCCAGTTCCTGCTGAAGTCCTTCCACAATGGCGAATGGCGCTTCAACCTGCCGGTGCTGATCGAACGCTACGAAGACATCACCGGCTGGCAGGACGTGCCGGCCTGGCCGCACCCGACGCTGTTCATTCGCGGCGGCCTGTCGCCGTACGTGCAGGACAGCTATCGTGCGGACATCGCCCGCCAGTTCCCGCAGGCCCGCGCCCATGTCGTCGCCGGCACCGGCCATTGGGTGCACGCCGAAAAACCGGACGCGGTGCTGCGCGCCATCCACCGTTTCCTCGACGAAGCCTGAAAAATACGCTCATCTGGCGAAAAAACGCGCTAAAGATAACGGCTTAGCGCGTTTAGCCCGCAGTTAGGCATTGTCGCCGCTCCATCTGCTGGGGTAATATGGCGCGCTATAATTTTGCCGCCGCGCCAGCGCGTTCGCGAACGCCGGTTCGGGGGTGAATTTGGGTTAGGGTTTATTGGCCCGAAGTGTGTTAACCGATGCCTCCGGAAGCGTGCGAGCGCTTTTTGATGCAAACTCCCTTGCAGTACCGCTACCTATGGCAAAAGAACAAACGGATCGCACGACGCTGGATCTGTTCGCAGATGAACGCCGTCCGGGGCGCCCGAAAACCAACCCGCTTTCCCGCGATGAACAGCTTAGAATCAATAAGCGCAATCAGTTACGGCGCGATAAAGTGCGTGGATTGCGGCGCGTAGAGCTGAAAATCAACGCGGATGCGGTGGACGCCCTGAACAAATTGGCGGAACAGCGCAACATTAGCCGCAGCGAACTCATCGAGCAGATGCTGTTGGCGCAACTGGCGGAAGAACAGCCGGAACATTGATCTCTTCGGCCGCACGCGCGGCGCGGCGTTAAGGACAACGCCGGATCGACCACGCTTTTCTTCATTCTCCGGCATCGCATAAATGCGATAAAACCCCGGCGCCACTTTCTGGCATGATACGCATTTACCGGCAAGAGACTGCGCCTGTCGGCGCCCGCCTCCGTGGCGAAAGGCTCTTGTCATGGCATCATTTTAATCGGCGTCAGCGGCGGCAGTGCTGGCATCGAGTAATGCAATTACTTGAATTTAAAGGTTATACGCGATATGGCTACTGTAGGCATTTTCTTTGGCAGCGACACTGGCAATACCGAAAACATTGCCAAAATGATCCAGAAAATTCTCCAGAAACAGTTTGGCGACGACGTCTCTGAAGTACACGACATCGCTAAAAGCAGCAAAGAAGACCTGGAAGGGTTCGATATCCTGCTGCTGGGTATCCCGACCTGGTACTACGGTGAAGCGCAGTGTGACTGGGATGATTTCTTCCCGACGCTGGAAGAAGTCGATTTCAACGGCAAACTGGTGGCGCTGTTCGGCTGCGGCGACCAGGAAGACTACGCGGAATACTTCTGTGACGCGATGGGCACCATCCGCGACATCATTGAACCGCGCGGCGCGGCCATCGTGGGCCACTGGCCGACCAAAGGCTACCACTTCGAGGCCTCCAAAGGCCTGGCGGACGACAACCACTTCATTGGTCTCGCGATCGACGAAGACCGCCAGCCGGAGCTGACCAACGAGCGCGTCGATGCCTGGGTCAAACAGATCGTCGAAGAGCTGAGCCTGGCCGATATCGTCGGCTAACGCCGCAACTGGCGAAAGGTTGAACAAAGGCCCTGTAAAGTGCATAGTGTGCGCACAGGGCCATCATCGGCAGCAGGGATTGCTGCGATAGAAGCTACAGATTTGTAACTTCCCACCCCGTCAAGGTAGACTGAGTTATCGGTTTATCCCACCCATCAAGGCGTTGCATGCAAAACATGCAATAGTGCAATTATATCTTTGTTAACAACCGGCGGTTTCCATTTAGTACAACCGGTTCTATAATGAGACGCATTAACTCTTTGTGCCGACCGATGCCACAGGCGAGTACGCCTCAACTTGATTAGCATAGTAACAGGACTGAATTCGCATGACCGACAACAACATCGCATTGAAGAAGGCCGGCTTAAAAGTCACGCTTCCGCGACTCAAAATCCTGGAAGTACTGCAAAATCCGGAATGCCATCACGTCAGTGCGGAAGATTTGTACAAAAAACTGATTGATATGGGCGAAGAGATCGGCCTGGCAACGGTTTATCGCGTACTGAACCAGTTTGACGATGCGGGCATTGTGACACGTCACAATTTCGAAGGCGGCAAGTCCGTGTTCGAACTGACCCAACAGCATCACCACGATCACCTGATTTGCCTGGACTGCGGCAAAGTGATCGAATTCAGTGACGAATCCATCGAAGTGCGCCAGCGTGATATCGCCAAGCAGCACGGCATCAAGCTCACCAACCACAGCCTGTACCTGTACGGCCATTGTGAAACCGGTGACTGCCGCGAAGACGAAACGCTGCACGACAAGAAATAAGCCTGACTGGCTATGAAAAACCGCCTCACCCTGAGGCGGTTTTTTTATGCTTGCTGAACGGTGAGCAAAAAAATCCCCGGACCAGCCGGGGAAAGATCATGTCATGAAATACTACAATTGCAGCGGCACTGCGACTCCACGTACTGCTCTCACTTTCACGTCCGCTTCACGCCGACACGCGCAGAGGCGGACGCATTCCCCCTTCGTTAAGCGGCCCGCAGCCATGACGACAGGCCGATGCGCCGGGCTTAGACCTTCTCGGCGCGGCTGTAGCGTTTACCGTCCGGACTGACCGAACGCACCTGCACCTCACCCGATACCGCCGGCTTGGCCTTGGCGTCATAACGCTGCCACTGCTTGCCGCCGTCGGTGGAGTACTCGATGCCCAATCCCGGCAGCGCGATATTCGCCTCCAGCTTGCCGCCCGCTACGCGTGCGCCGGGCACCGGCAGACGATAAGCGACGCCACCTTTGTCCAGCTTGGCCAGTTCACGCTGGCCCAGGATATTGGCGAAGCGCAGCCAGTCTTTCTCCAGCGCCTTGGTGTCGACAAAGTGGGTCTCCCCGCCTTTGTATTCGCGGCCGGCGCGATAGTCCTGCTCCCAACCGGCGCGGTGCCAGGCGCGTTCGGCCACCGACAGCGCGCGCGGGAAGATCATGTATTCCATCTGCGGATCGGTGCGCTGGGTTTCGCTCCACAGCTGAGCGGACAACCCGTAGGCTCCCGGCCACGGCTTGTCGCTCTTGGCGTTGAAGTGGTTGCCGTCGCGATCGACCGAGGTTTCCGCGTTCTGCGGCATGTTGTCCGGCGCGAAGCTGAACACCTTGCGCTCGTCGCTGAAGCGAGTGCCCCAGTAGTAACCGCGCTCGTCCGGGTTCACCTCGTAAGGGAAGTCCATGTAGACGTAGTCCGGGTTGGAGACCACCACTTCATACCCTTTATTGGCCCAATCGTTGACGCTGTCGAAACCGCCCCAGTACAAGGTATCCCAGAAGTTGACGCCCACGCGCGAGGTGGCGAACGACTTCGCGCTCTCGGCGTCTTTCAGGCCGTCCTGCCAGGCCTGCATTCTGTCGATGCCGTGCGCCTTCACCAGCTTGCTGACCTCCTGGCCGAAGTAGCTCGGTAAGTGCTCCATGTCGGCCACCTTGCCTTCTTTGATCATCGTCTGGCAAACCTGCGACTTGGCCCACGGCTTGTCTTCGTTGCTCTGGTCGATGACACCTTTACCCGGCTCCGGTTTCGCCTTGTCGGTATAGCCGGCGCCCAGGCGGATGTTTTTCGCCTCGTCGCCGCCGAAGTGCCAGGTTTTGATCGGCTGCCCGGCTTCTTTATGCATCTGGGCGATCTCGCCGATCACCTTGTCGACAAAGCGCTGGGAAGAATCCAGGCACGGGTTCAGGTAACTCTGGCGGTTAAAGAACTGCACGGAGGTGGTATTGGAGGTATCAGTCGGATCCACCAGGCGGAATTCGTTGGCCTCCTGCTCTTTTCCGGCGGCATGCAGCTTTTTATAGCGCGCCTCCATCGACACCACCGCGGCGCGGGCGTGCGCCGGCATGTCGATCTCAGGGATCACTTCAATCTGGCGCGCCTGGGCGTATTTGATGATGTCGATATAGTCCTGACGGCTGAAGAAACCACCGTAGACATCCGGCCCCTGGCCGTACTGCGGCAGCAGGCAGGTGGTTTCGCTCAGATCGTGGCAGCGCTGGCCGCCGACTTCCGTCAGCTCAGGCAAACCGGGGATCTCGATACGCCAACCTTCATCATCGCTCAGGTGGAAGTGGAATTTGTTGAGCTTGTAGGCCGCCATCTGATCCAGCAGACGCAACACCGCATCCTTCTTATGGAAGTTGCGCGCCACGTCGAGGAAAATGCCGCGATACTGGAAGCGCGGCGCGTCGCTGGCGTCCAATGTAGCAATCTTGCCGCTGCCGTCGGTCGGCACTAACGACAGGATCGACTGCAACCCATAGAATACCCCGGCCTGATCGAAGCCGATCACCCGCGCCTCTTTTTTGCCGATCTTCAGCTCATAGGCGCCCGGCACCGCCATCGCGCCTTTAAACTTGCCCGGCTGGATATCGGTCTTGATCGGATAGCCGTTGGCCTGAACCGGCACGCCCAGCAGCGCAAAGCGCTGGTTGACGACGTCCGCCGCCGGCTTGACCAGCGTGCTCAGATCCGGCGAGACCCCTTTGCGCAGATCGGCGTCCTGCGCGTGGACCTTCACCTGCATCGGCGTCGGCACGATCTGGCCGCGCAACGCGCCGGCGGGCAGCGTCTGCAGCTCGGCATTGCTGACAAAGCGCGAAGCCGGCGTCATCAGAATGTTTTTGTCGTCTTTGGTGCGCTTCCACTGATCGCCGGTGAACGGCGCCACGAACTGGTCCAGGTTTTCGGTGTCGGTATTCGCCAGCATTTTCGGTTTGGCGTCGCCGGACGTGGCATACCAGCGCGGCAGGAAGTCATTTCTAAACAGCTGCCAATATTCGGCGACCACCGGGATTTCCACCGCCTTGCCGGCAGGGAAACCGCTGAATTTGGCGGTCGGCTCCAGCTTGTACAGATCGCCGGTGAGGTGGGCTATCTTGAACTGATCGTTATCCACCCGCAGGGTCTGGCGCGGGCTGTGGAAATAGATGACCCAGTCCTTGCCGTCGATAGCCTGGCCGTCGTTGCTGAGGGTGAACAACACCCGGTTGCAAGAGGCCCAGTCGGCGCCCAGCGCCGCGCAATCCACGCCGTTTTCGCCGGCGCGGTTATCCAGCATTTTCACGTTCAGCTTCAGCTGGCTCAGTTGATCCACCAGCTGTTGATCGGCCATGGCGTTTCCCATGCCGCCCAGGAATCCCATCGTTGCCGTCAAGGCGGCAAGCGCGCTCAGTTTGAATGCGTTCATGTTCTCGTCCTTCTTAATTATTGTTATCGCGAATTTCTTGCCACAGCTTGCCGCACTTGGCGTCGTAAGCCTGACCGTTACCGCTGTGCACCGCCATAATGCAGTTCTGATAATCCATCACCCGCACCGTTTCCTGCGCGGCGAACTGCTGGTGCTGCTTCTCTTGTTTCAACACGTTCAGCACCGCCTTGCAGGGCTGCAGACGCTCCGGCGAACCTTCGGCGGTGTTGATGCAGGCGCTGTAAGCCTGCTTCAATTTGGCGTCTTCCGGCGGCGCGGCGGGTTGCGCGCAGGCGCTCAAGGCCGCGGCGGCCGCCAACATCAGCATGATTTTTTTCATCGTTGAATTCCCTTAACTGCCCCCGGCCGCAAGGCCGGGGAACGCATCAGAAGATGGTGAATGGCGCGATGACCATGAACTTGACGTCTTTCTCGTCCTGGAAGATGTTGCCGTAACCGCCGCCCCAGCTCGGGATGTTGGTGTGGTTGTCATACTGGGTGTAGTGCAGCTTGATCAGCGTGCCCTTGGCGCGCCCTTCCTGGATGGTGTACATCGCGTCCAGGCTCCAGGCGCTCTCTTTCAGGCGCTGGCTCTGATCGTAGATCGGGTTGGTGCTCGGCTTGGCGTCCCAGGCGTAGACATAAGAGCCGCCGACCGCCATGCCCGGCAGGTTCCAGTTGCTGAGGTCATACATCACGCCGGCGTACACCGCTTTCTCGCCGTTGGCGTTAAAGTCGGAGCGGTTGTCCCACCACACGTCCAGCCGACCGTTAGACGAGGCGTAGGTCGGGGTCATGCGCTGCAGGAAGAAGCCCTGATTGCCTTCCGCCTTGACCATGGTGCCTTCCAGACGCCAGTTGAACTGACCGGTGGTGTAACCGAAGGTCAGGGCCTGCAGCCAGGCCAGGCCGTCGTAGATGCTGTTCGGATCGTTCTTGTTGCTGATGCGGTCTTCCGCACCGTAGAACTGGTAACTGGTAGTCAGCGGGTTGCCCAGCACATCGAATTTGTAAGACGCCTTGGTGAAGTACTGATTCACGTAACCCTGGGCCTGGCCGAAAGCGGCTTCCAGCACCAGATCGTTTTTGAAATCGTACTTGGCGCCCAGCGAGTGCAGGTAAGAGACGCGGGTTTTCTTATCGTTCTGACGGAAATCGTCCATCTCGATATGCCACGGCGCTTTGTATTTGTCGGTCCACATGTAGGAGAAGCTCAACGCGCCGGCATCGCCGTAGTCGAACTTGGCGCCGGCCTCGGCGCCCTGATAGGTGCCCGGCATAAAGCTCCAGTGCGGTGCCAGCAGGGTTTGGCCGCTCGGCTGAATGTAGCCGGCGCGCGCCCAGACCGGGCCGTATTTGAACTTGGCGGCGGCTTTGTACAGGCTGACGCCGCCTTTGTCGCCGGAGTAGTCTTCGTCGTAGGTACGGTTCTTCGAGGAGAACGCGATCTCGTTCGGGTGGCCGCTGGCGCTGGATTCAGCCAGTTCGATGGCGGTGAAGGCGCCGACATCCAGGCCGAACATGTCCCAGGCGTAGCCCGAGGCGAAATCCAGGCTCAGGTTGGCGGTAGAGTGCGACAGATTGGTGGTGTATTGGTTGTAATCCTTGCTGTCCGGATTGAGATCTTTACGGTCGCGCTCACGTTGCCAGTAATAGATGCCGCCGGTCAGCGTGGAATCATCGATAAACCCTGCGGCTTTCGCCTCAGGCGCCATGGCAAACCCTGTTCCCAACAGCGCGCCCGCGACTGCGAGCGCTAGCGTTTTACGCTGAGCACCGTGCGTACCCATATTGAAATTCCTCTTTGACTTAACTTAAAAGTTGCAGCCGCCTGTGTTCACCACTGCCCTGCACGACTGCCAATAAAAAACCCGAACGGGTAAAAAATATTGCCGACGAGATGTTATTCCCACAGCACTAATTGCTACAGACAGACTATTTTTCGCGACGCGAATTATCAAATGAAAAATGCGGAAGATTTGTCAAAGTATGACAAGGAGCACATATCAGTGATAATTTGTTACGCCAGTGATCATGGAGGGTGTCGAATAAAAAATTCAATTAAATCAGAATAAACACAGATATAAGGTCAACCAGAGACGATTAATGGTTTCAGCCTGAGCTAATTCGTCAGTCAGAAGATAAAATCTGAGAGCGCTCTCTAAATGAAATTAATTCGCATCACGAATATATAAGAAAAAGTTAATACTATTAAGGCCAATATCAAGAAGCTTATTGGTTAACGCGCCGTAATTAATTTAGCGCCCGCTAGAAAATGGGAGAGGAATGGGTTGTTTGCTCAATCGCAGGCATAAAAAAGCGCGGCCTAAGCCGCGCTGATACATTAATTTTCGAGGCGATTAAGATTAGCCTTCGATTTTCGCCCAGGTGTCACGCAGGCCGACAGTGCGGTTAAACACCAAATGTTCGGCCGAAGAGTAACGGCTGTCGGCGCAGAAGTAGCCTTCACGTTCGAACTGATAGGCCTTCTCCGGCTGTGCGGCCGCCAGGCTCGGCTCGACGAAGCCGTGCTTGATCACCAGCGATTCCGGGTTGATGGTGGAGAGGAAATCCTCCGCCGCGCCCGGGTTAGGCACGCTGAACAGGCGATCGTACAGGCGAATTTCCGCCGGCAGCGCGTGCGCCGCAGACACCCAGTGGATCACGCCCTTCACCTTGCGGCCGTCGGCAGGATCCTTGCTCAGCGTTTCCGCATCGTAGCTGCAGAAGATGGTGGTGATCTCGCCCGCTTCGTCTTTCTCGACGCGCTCGGCCTTGATCACGTACGCATTGCGCAGACGCACTTCCTTGCCCAACACCAGACGCTTGTACTGCTTGTTGGCTTCTTCGCGGAAGTCGGCGCGATCGATATAGATCTCGCGGCTGAACGGCACATCACGGCTGCCCATTTCCGGCTTGTTCGGATGGTTTGGCATGGTGACCATTTCCACCGCGTCGCCCATGTTCTCGATAACGATTTTCACCGGATCCAGCACCGCCATGGCGCGCGGCGCGTTTTCGTTCAGATCGTCGCGAATGCAGGATTCCAGCGCCATCATTTCAACGTTGTTGTCTTGCTTGGTCACGCCGATGCGCAGGCAGAACTCGCGAATCGAAGCGGCGGTATAACCGCGACGACGCAGCCCGGAAACGGTCGGCATGCGCGGGTCATCCCAGCCTTCGACGATCTTCTCGGCCACCAGCTGGTGCAGCTTGCGCTTCGACATGATGGCGTATTCGAGGTTCAGACGCGAAAACTCGTACTGACGCGGGTGGCAAGGAATGGTGATGTTATCCAGCACCCAGTCATACAGACGGCGGTTATCCTGGAATTCCAGGGTGCACAGCGAATGGGTGATCCCTTCCAGCGCATCGGAAATGCAGTGGGTGAAATCGTACATCGGGTAGATGCACCATTTGTTGCCGGTCTGGTGGTGTTCGGCGAACTTGATGCGGTACAGCACCGGATCGCGCATCACGATAAACGGCGAAGCCATATCGATCTTGGCGCGCAGGCAGGCGGCGCCCTCGGCGAACTCGCCGTTGCGCATCTTCTCGAACAGCGCCAGGTTCTCTTCCACGCTGCGGCCGCGGTACGGGCTGTCTTTGCCCGGCGCGGTCAGGGTGCCGCGATATTCACGGATCTGCTCAGGCGACAGTTCGTCGACGTAAGCCAGACCCTTGGTGATCAGCTCAACCGCATATTGATGCAGCTGATCGAAATAGTCTGAGGAGTAACGAACGTTGCCGCTCCACTCAAAGCCCAGCCACTCCACGTCATGCTTGATTGACTCCACGAACTCGATGTCTTCTTTCACCGGGTTGGTGTCATCGAAGCGAAGATTGCACTGGCCCTGATAGTCCTTGGCGATGCCGAAGTTCAGGCAGATGGACTTGGCGTGACCGATATGCAGGTAGCCGTTAGGCTCCGGCGGGAAGCGGGTATGAACCGACGTGTGTTTCCCCGACGCCAGATCTTCATCGACGATCTGACGGATAAAATTGGTTGGGCGGGCTTCAGCCTCACTCATTTCACTGTTCCTCAATGCAAAGCGCTACACATAACCGCCTATGATCCAACAAGCCACGTCTGGAAACAACCGTTTGTTTCACGAAAAATGCGGCGCATTGCACCATCGACGCGCAGCGCACCGTCGTGGGGCGAAACGGGATAAAAAAAGCGGGAAGAGATCGCTCTCTTCCCGCCAAGTCGGGGCAAACTCCGCCATGATGCGTGACCGGCCCCAGGTACTACTCAGGTAAAAACAGCCTTATTTCTGGATCTCGTACAGCTTGGTCTGACCGGCGACCACCGAGCCGCTGGCCAGTGCCGCCAGGCCGGCGTAGTCGTCAGAGTTGCTGACCACCACCGGGCTTATCATCGAACGTGCGTTGGCGTTCAGATAATCCAGATCCAGTTCCAGAATCGGTTGACCGGCTTTCACTTCCGCGCCCTCTTCCACCAAGCGTTTGAAGCCCTGTCCTTCCAGCGCGACGGTGTCGATCCCCATGTGCACCACGATCTCGGCGCCCTTGTCGGTTTCCAGGCAGAATGCGTGGTTGGTGTTGAAGATTTTCACCACGGTGCCGTCAGCTGGCGCCACGACGATGCTATCGGTCGGGCGAATTGCCAGGCCGTCGCCCACCGCCTTGCTGGCGAAGGCTTCGTCCGGCACCTGATCGAGCGCCACCACTTCACCGGTTACCGGTGCCACCAGCGTTTCAAACGCGGCTTTCGGCGCGTTCGGCACCGCCTGCGGTTTGGCTTCCGCTGCAGGCGCAGCCGCCGGAGCCGCCGCTGCCGCTACCGGGCCGGCCGCGATCACGTTGCGCATCGCGCTGGCGATAAGTTCGGCACGAGTGCCGACGATCACTTGCACGCTTTGCTTGTTCAGGCGGATAACGCCCGATGCGCCGAGGCGTTTCGCCAATGCGTCATTCACCAGCGCGGAGTCTTTCACGTTCAGGCGCAGACGGGTGATGCAGGCATCGATGCCGGTCAGGTTGTCGGAACCGCCGATCGCGCCGACGTAACGGCGAGCGAGCGTGGTGGTTTCGTTCTCGTCTTTACCGGCGTTGCTGTCGACGTTGACGTCGTAGCCGTCGGTTTCGTCACCGGCAACCGCCAGTTCGCGGCCCGGGGTCATCAGGTTGAACTTATTGATGGTGAAGCGGAACACCACATAGTAGATAACGAAGAACACCAGGCCTTGCGGGATCAGCATGTACCAGTGGGTCGCCAGCGGGTTGCGGGACGACAACACCATATCCACCAGCCCGGCGCTGAAGCCGAAACCGGCGATCCAGTGCATGCTGGCAGCGATGAACACCGAGATACCGGTCAGCACGGCGTGGATTACATACAGCACCGGCGCCACGAACATGAAGGAGAATTCCAGCGGTTCGGTGATACCGGTAAAGAAGGCGGCGAAAGCGGCCGCCAGCATGATGCCCGCCACTTTGGCTTTGTTCTCAGGACGCGCGCAGTGATAAATGGCCAGCGCCGCACCCGGCAGACCGAACATCATGATTGGGAAGAAGCCCGCCTGATAACGGCCGGTGATGCCGACAACCGCTTTACCGGCTTCGATCGACTGCTGGCCGCCGAGGAAGTTAGGGATATCGTTGATGCCGGCCACGTCGAACCAGAACACCGAGTTCAGCGCGTGGTGCAGGCCAACCGGAATCAGCAGGCGGTTGAAGAAGGCATAGATGCCCGCGCCGACCGAGCCCATTTTCTGGATGTGTTCACCGAAGTTCACCAGACCGTTGAAGATCACCGGCCAGATGTACATCAGAATGAAAGCGACCAGGATCATCAGGAAGGAGATGAGGATCGGCACCAGGCGGCGGCCGCTGAAGAACGACAGCGCCTTAGGCAGCTCGACGCCGCTGAAGCGGTTGTACACTTCGGCGGAGATGATACCCACCAGAATACCGACGAACTGGTTCTGGATTTTGCCGAACGCGGCAGGCACCTGATCCAGCGGGATCTTCTGAATCATCGACACGGCGGCCGGTGAACAGAGGGTGGTCAGCACCAGGAAGCCGACGAAGCCGGTCAACGCGGCGGCGCCGTCCTTGTCTTTGGACATGCCGTAGGCCACGCCGATAGCGAACAGCACCGACATGTTGTCGATGATAGCGGAGCCGGATTTAATGAAGAAAGCGGCGAGCGCGTTGTCGCCGCCCCAACCAACAGGGTCAATCCAGTACCCGACGCCCATCAAGATGGCGGCGGCGGGCAGCGTGGCGACCGGCACCATCAGCGCCCGTCCCACCTTTTGCAAATAACTAAGAATGTTCACCTTTTCCCCCTATGTTGTCCGCGGACGGACCCTATTAGTAGTTTATTTGGAGCTCTCACTACCTTTTTAGAAACAACGCATGGCACGTATCACTCATGCCGAGTGTAAAAAATTTATTTTGTATCGCAAATTAAAACCTCCCTTTTTGTGATAAATATCACCAAAAAGTAGTCTTTACCTCCCAGATTGCTGGCCATCACACAAAACTTATTTTATCATTCAAAAAATCAACCGGACGGACGATTCACGCGAGAATCATAAAGCTGGGTTACGCTTACGACTCCCGCAGGCCCGTACAGTATAGCTTTAGTTTACTTATCCCAAGAGGTGTTAGATGAGACTTATCCCACTGAAAGATACCGCACAAGTCGGCAAATGGGCCGCGCGTCATATCGTTCAACGCATCAACGCATTCAAGCCAACCGCAGAGCGCCCGTTTGTGCTCGGCCTGCCTACCGGAGGCACGCCGCTGGAAGCCTACAAACATCTGATTGCGATGCACAAAGCAGGTGAAGTAAGCTTTAAGCATGTTGTGACTTTCAACATGGACGAGTACGTTGGCCTGCCGCAGGAACACCCGGAAAGCTATCACACCTTCATGTACCGCAACTTCTTTGACCACGTTGATATTCCTCGTGAAAACATCAACCTGCTGAACGGCAACGCCGCGGATGTCGACGCCGAGTGCCGCCAGTACGAAGAGAAGATCAAGTCTTACGGCAAAATTAACCTGTTCATGGGCGGCGTGGGCATCGACGGCCACATCGCGTTCAACGAACCGGCTTCGTCCCTGGCTTCGCGCACCCGCATCAAAACGCTGACCGAAGACACCCGCATCGCCAACTCGCGCTTCTTCGGCGGCGACGTCAGCCTGGTGCCGAAATATGCGCTGACCGTCGGCGTGGGCACGCTGCTGGACGCGGAAGAAGTGATGATCCTGGTGACCGGCCACGCCAAGGCGCAGGCGCTGGAAGCCGCAGTGGAAGGCAACATCAACCACATGTGGACCATCAGCTGCCTGCAGCTGCACGCCAAAGCAGTGGTGGTGTGCGACGAACCGGCCACCATGGAGCTGAAAGTCAAAACCGTCAAATACTTCCGCGAGTTAGAAGCGGAAAGCGTTAAAAGTCTTTAATCTTTGCAGGGGGCTACGATGTTCGCTTTAACCCACGGCCGAATCTATACCGGCCACGACGTACTTGATGACCATGCAGTCATTATCGCTGATGGGCTGATCGAGAGAGTCTGCCCGGCGGCTGAATTGCCCGCCGGCATCGAAACGCGCGACCTGGGTGGCGCCATCCTGGCCCCCGGGCTTATCGACGTGCAGCTGAACGGCTGCGGCGGCGTACAGTTCAACGATTCGCTGGAAGCGATTTCGGAGGAAACGCTGGAGATCATGCAGCGCGCCAACGAGAAATCCGGCTGCACCAGCTATCTGCCGACGCTGATCACCAGCAGCGACGAATTCATGAAGCACAGCGTCGACGTGATGCGCGCTTATCTGAAAAAGCACCAAAACCAGGCGCTGGGCCTGCACCTGGAAGGGCCGTATCTCAGCCCGGTGAAAAAAGGCACCCATAACCCGGCGTTCATTCGCAAGCCAACTCAGGAAATGATCGATTACCTGTGTGCCAACGCCGACGTGATCACCAAGGTGACGCTGGCGCCGGAAATTGTTGAGCCGCACTTTATCAAGCAGCTGACCGAGGCCGGCATCGTGGTCTCCGCCGGCCACTCTAACGCCACCTACGATCAGGCGCGCACCGGCTTCGCCGCCGGCATCAGCTTCGCCACCCACCTGTACAACGCCATGCCGTATATCACCGGCCGCGAACCGGGGCTGATGGGCGCGATCTTCGATACGCCGGAGGTCTATACCGGCATCATCGCCGACGGCCATCACGTGGCTTGGGCGAGTATCCGTAACGCCAAACGCCTGAAAGGTGATAAATTGGTGCTGGTCACCGACGCGACCGCGCCGGCGGGTGCAGATATTGACCAATTTATTTTCGCCGGTAAAACAATATACTATCGGGACGGGCTGTGCGTGGATGAGAACGGTACCCTGAGCGGTTCCGCACTGACCATGATCGAAGCGGTGCAAAACAGCGTCGAGCATATCGGCATCGCGCTGGACGAAGCGCTGCGCATGGCGACGCTGTACCCGGCGCGCGCCATCGGCGTCGAGCACCGTCTGGGCACCATCGAAGCCGGCAAGGTGGCTAACCTGACCGCCTTCACCCGTGATTTCAAGATCACCAAAACGCTCGTTAACGGTAACGAGGTTTAATTCAATGAACAGCGAGTAACATTATTGATGAGCACTGGCGGACAAGCACAAATAGGGAACGTTGACTTAGTCAAACAACTTAACGGCGCGGCAGTTTACCGCCTGATCGACCAGCAGGGTCCGATCTCGCGCATTCAAATTGCCGAACTCAGCCAGCTTGCCCCCGCCAGCGTCACCAAAATTACTCGCCAGCTGCTGGAGCGCGGGCTGATCAAAGAAGTCGATCAGCAAGCCTCCACCGGCGGCCGCCGCGCGATCTCCATCGTGTCGGAAACCCGTCATTTCCATACCGTCGCGGTGCGTCTCGGCCGTCACGATGCCACCATCACCCTGTATGACATGAGCGGTAAATCGCTCAGCGAAGAACACTATCCGCTGCCGGAACGCACCCAGGAAACGCTGGAGAATGCGCTGTTCGCTGCCATCGCCCAATTCATCGACGCTAACCAGCGCCGCCTGCGCGAGCTGATCGCCATCGCGGTGATCCTGCCTGGCCTGGTGGATCCGGCGCTGGGCGTGGTGCGCTACATGCCGCACATCAGCGTCAGCAACTGGGCGCTGGTGGATAATCTGCAGCAGCGCTTCAACGTCACCAGCTTCGTCGGCCACGACATCCGCAGCCTGGCGCTGGCGGAGCACTACTTCGGTGCCACCCGCGACTGCGAAGACTCGATTCTGGTGCGCCTGCACCGCGGCACCGGCGCCGGCATCATCGTCAACGGGCAGATTTTTCTCGGCAACAACGGCAACGTCGGCGAGATCGGCCATATCCAAATCGATCCGCTGGGTGAACGCTGCCACTGCGGCAACTTCGGCTGCCTGGAAACGGTGGCCGCCAACGCGGCGATCGAACAGCGCGTGCGCCAGCTGCTGAGCCAGGGCTACCCGAGCAAACTGACGCTGGAAGACTGCGGCATCAATGCCATCTGCAAGGCCGCCAACCGCGGCGATCTGCTGGCCAGCGAAGTGATCGAGCACGTCGGCCGCTATCTGGGCAAGGCGGTGGCCATCGCCATCAACCTGTTCAATCCGCAGAAGGTGGTGATCGCCGGTGAGATCACCGAAGCGGACAAGGTGCTGCTGCCGGCCATCCAGAGCTGCATCAATACCCAGGTGCTGAAGGACTTCCGCAAAAACTTGCCGGTCGTGACCTCCGAACTCAATCATCGCTCGGCGATCGGCGCTTTCGCCCTGGCCAAACGCGCGATGCTCAACGGCGTGCTCTTGCAGCGATTGCTGGAAAGCTGATCCGCCGCTTCTGGCAGGTGTGTTATCGTCACCCCTTGCCTGCCGTAATCATGAGAAACAGCGACAAATGAAAATCAAAAACGTTATATGCGATATCGACGGCGTGCTGCTGCATGACAATACGCCGGTACCCGGCGCCGACCTGTTCCTGGCGCGCATCCAGGAACAAGGCATGCCGCTGGTGGTGCTGACCAACTATCCGTCGCAAACCGCGCAGGATCTGGCGAACCGCTTCGCCTCCGCCGGGCTGGAAGTGCCGGAGAGCGCGTTCTACACCTCGGCGATGGCCACCGCCGATTTCCTGCGCCGTCAGGAAGGCAAAAAGGCCTACGTGGTCGGCGAAGGCGCCCTGATCCATGAGCTGTACAAAGCCGGCTTCACCATCACCGATATCAACCCGGACTTCGTGATCGTCGGGGAAACCCGCTCTTACAACTGGGAAATGATGCACAAAGCCGCCTACTTCGTCAGCAACGGCGCGCGCTTTATCGCCACCAACCCGGATAGCCATGGCCACGGCTTCTCGCCGGCCTGCGGCGCGCTGTGCGCCCCCATCGAGAAGATCACCGGCCGTAAACCGTTTTACGTCGGCAAGCCCAGCCCGTGGATCATTCGCGCCGCATTGAACAAAATGCAGGCGCACTCGGAAGAGACGGTGATCGTCGGCGACAACCTGCGCACCGATATTCTGGCAGGCTTCCAGGCCGGCCTGGAAACCGTGCTGGTGTTGTCCGGCGTCTCCACGCTGAGCGACATCGAAACCATGCCGTTCCGCCCGAGCTACGTCTACCCTTCCGTCGCCGATATTACCCTTTTCTGATACGGCTATGGCGGCTGCCCGGCCGCCATTATTTCCCTCTCTTTATCGCCAGCGTGAATTTAATTCGCGCATGACCGTAAAAGGTTTCAGCCTGCCTGCGTTAAAAATCCTCATTATAACTTTACGCCCCGCCAATAAAGGATATTGCCGGCGAGCGGAAAACCCTTACCCCTGATTAATGAGGCTACCATGAGCACAAATAACAGTATTAATGCCCTCGCCGCCGATGACGCGGCCACTATGCCGACGATCGCCAATAAAAAAATCCTGATGGGTTTCTGGCACAACTGGGCCGCCGGCGCCAGTGACGGTTATCAGCAGGGCCAGTTCGCCAATATGAACCTGACCGACATTCCCGCCGAGTACAACGTGGTGGCCGTCGCCTTTATGAAAGGCCAGGGTATCCCGACCTTCAAGCCTTACAACCTGTCCGACGCCGAGTTCCGCCGCCAGGTGGGCGTGCTGAACAGCCAGGGCCGCGCGGTGCTGATCTCCCTCGGCGGCGCAGACGCGCACATCGAGCTGAAGGCCGGCGACGAAGACAAGCTGAAAGACGAGATTATTCGCCTGGTAGAAGTCTATGGCTTCGACGGTCTGGATATCGATCTGGAACAGGCGGCGATCGGCGCCGCCAATAATAAAACCGTCTTGCCTGCGGCGTTGAAAAAAGTAAAAGACTATTACGCCGCGCAGGGAAAAAACTTTATTATCAGCATGGCGCCGGAATTCCCGTATTTACGCACTAACGGCACCTATCTGGATTATATCAACGCCCTTGAAGGCTATTACGACTTTATCGCGCCACAATATTACAACCAGGGCGGCGACGGTATTTGGGTCGATGAACTCAACGCCTGGATCACGCAGAATAATGACGCCATGAAAGAGGACTTCCTCTACTATCTGACGGAAAGCCTGGTCACCGGCACCCGCGGCTATGCGAAGATCCCGGCAGCGAAATTCGTCATCGGCCTGCCGAGCAACAACGACGCCGCCGCTACCGGCTACGTGGTCAACAAACAGGCGGTGTATAACGCCTTCTCGCGTCTCGACGCCAAAAACCTGTCGATCAAGGGTCTGATGACCTGGTCAATCAACTGGGACAACGGCAAGAGCAAAGCCGGCGTAGCCTACAATTGGGAGTTCAAAACCCGCTATGCGCCGCTGATTCAGGGTGGCGTTACCCCGCCGCCGGGAAAGCCTAATGCGCCGACGGCGCTGACGGTCTCCGAACTGGGCGCCACTTCGCTGAAACTGAGCTGGGCCGCCGCCACCGGCGCTTTCCCGATCGCCAGCTACACCGTCTATCGCAACGGCAACCCGATCGGCCAGACCGCCGGCCTGTCGCTGGCCGACAGCGGCCTGACCCCGGCCACCCAATACAGCTACTTCGTTACCGCCACCGATACCCAGGGCAATACCTCGCTGCCCAGCAGCGCGTTGGCGGTCAAAACCGCCAACGACGGAACGCCGCCCGATCCGGGCGCGCCCGAGTGGCAGAACAGCCACAGCTATAAAGCCGGCGATGTGGTGAGCTATAAAGGCAAGAAATACACCTGCATTCAGGCGCACACCTCAAACGTCGCCTGGACGCCGGACGTCGCCTTCACCCTGTGGCAACTCATCGCCTAATCACTAATCGATTGCCGGTCGCACTGGCCGGCAATCCTGCTATCGCGTTAAAAATTGCATAATCGATAATTTTTAACGCCGATAACTGAAAATCCGTCAAAAACCATCGCCACACAAACAACTATTTCTCAGCGTAGGGCTAAAACGCTTGCATCTCCTGCAGCTTTAGGCGCATTTTCATAACCACAGCGCAGCAAAACCGCGTTATCGCTGATGAATCGGCAATGCTGCCCATAACAGTAAAAAACAACATCACAGTCATAAAAGCCCGTTAGGAGAGTTGTATGTGTTCTATTTTCGGTGTGCTCGATCTGAAGTCCGATCCCGTTGAACTGCGCAAGAAAGCGCTGGAACTGTCGCGCCTGATGCGCCATCGCGGCCCGGATTGGTCCGGCGTTTACGCCAGCGATAAGGCCATTCTGGCTCACGAACGCCTGTCGATCGTCGACGTCAACAACGGCGCTCAACCGCTGTACAACGCTGCGCACACCCACGTTTTGGCGGTCAACGGCGAAATTTACAACCATCAGGCGCTGCGCCAGCAGCTGAGCGAGCGCTATGCCTTCCAGACCGGCTCCGACTGTGAAGTGATCCTGGCGCTGTATCAGGAGAAGGGCCCGGACTTCCTCGACGATCTGCAAGGCATGTTCGCCTTCGCCCTGTATGACACCGAGAAAGACGCCTACCTGATCGGCCGCGATCATCTGGGCATCATCCCGCTGTATATGGGCCACGACGAGCACGGCAACCTGTACGTCGCCTCGGAAATGAAAGCGCTGGTGCCGGTATGCCGCACCATCAAGGAATTCCCGGCCGGCAGCTACCTGTGGAGCCAGGACGGGGAGATTCGTGAATACTATCGCCGCGACTGGTTCGATTACGACAGCGTCAAGGACAATGTGACCGACGCCGCCGCCCTGCGAACCGCGCTGGAAGAGTCGGTGAAAAGCCACCTGATGTCCGACGTGCCTTACGGCGTGCTGCTGTCGGGCGGACTGGATTCCTCGGTCATCTCGGCGATCACCAAGAAGTACGCCGCGCGCCGCGTGGAAGATCAGGAACGCAGCGAGGCCTGGTGGCCGCAGCTGCACTCCTTCGCCGTCGGCCTGGAGGGCTCGCCGGATCTGCGCGCCGCGCAGGAGGTGGCCAACCATCTGGGCACCGTGCACCATGAAATCCACTTCACCGTGCAGGAAGGCCTGGATGCCATCCGCGACGTGATTTATCACATCGAAACCTACGACGTCACCACCATTCGCGCATCGACGCCAATGTACCTGATGTCGCGCAAAATCAAGGCGATGGGCATCAAGATGGTGCTGTCCGGCGAAGGCGCGGACGAAGTGTTCGGCGGCTACCTTTACTTCCATAAGGCGCCGGACGCCCGCGAATTCCACGAAGAAACCGTGCGCAAACTGCTGGCGCTGCATATGTTCGACTGTGCGCGTGCCAACAAGGCGATGTCCGCCTGGGGCGTTGAAGCCCGCGTGCCATTCCTGGACAAGAAATTCCTCGACGTGGCGATGCGCATTAACCCGAAAGATAAAATGTGCGGCAACGGCAAAATGGAAAAGCACATCGTCCGCGAATGTTTCGAGTCCTATTTGCCGGCCAGCGTGGCCTGGCGCCAGAAAGAGCAGTTCTCCGACGGCGTCGGCTACAGCTGGATCGACACGCTAAAAGAGGTCGCTGCGCAGCAAATTAGCGATCAACAGCTCGAAACCGCGCGTTTCCGCTTCCCGTACAACACGCCGACCTCGAAAGAAGGCTACCTGTACCGCGAAATCTTCGAGGAGCTGTTCCCGCTGCCGAGCGCCGCCGAATGCGTACCGGGCGGCCCATCCGTCGCCTGCTCGTCCGCCAAGGCCATCGAATGGGATGAATCGTTCAAGAAGA
The DNA here is from genome assembly GCF_050880365.1 of Serratia sp. BFP-2025. Lineage (NCBI taxonomy): Bacteria > Pseudomonadati > Pseudomonadota > Gammaproteobacteria > Enterobacterales > Yersiniaceae > Serratia > Serratia sp. BFP-2025. Next base: position 2,917,175 of record NZ_JBPAFV010000001.1, read on the forward strand.
TGGACGATCCTTCCGGCCGCGCCGTCGGCGTGCACCAGGCCGCCTATAAATAATCGCGCGGCATTCTCCCCGGGGCGGGCCTTTTGGCCCGCCTTTTTGTTGCCTTTTCCGCCCGCCAACTGCCTGAATTGCCGATTTTATCGCCATAATGTTCACAACCCAGACAAACGGCGCTTCCGGGCGCTTTTTCGGGAAAAAACTTGTTGACGCAAATCGGTCATATACGCATAATGCGCCCCGCAACGCCGATGAAGGCAAAGCAAAAAAAGAGGGCTACGTAGCTCAGCTGGTTAGAGCACATCACTCATAATGATGGGGTCACAGGTTCGAATCCCGTCGTAGCCACCATCTCTTTTTTGCATTTGCGGGAGTGGCGAAATTGGTAGACGCACCAGATTTAGGTTCTGGCGCCGCAAGGTGTGCGAGTTCAAGTCTCGCCTCCCGCACCATTTCTCTTCATCGTCGGCGCAGTATGTTGATGGGGTATCGCCAAGCGGTAAGGCACCGGTTTTTGATACCGGCATTCCCTGGTTCGAATCCAGGTACCCCAGCCATATTCTTTCGGGAATGGGGTTTCAACATAAGATTTGTTTGCAGGTGGGGTATCGCCAAGCGGTAAGGCACCGGTTTTTGATACCGGCATTCCCTGGTTCGAATCCAGGTACCCCAGCCATAACAAACTGCTTGCAAATCAAAGAAGTAAAAAGTAACATCGGCTACGTAGCTCAGCTGGTTAGAGCACATCACTCATAATGATGGGGTCACAGGTTCAAATCCCGTCGTAGCCACCATAATTGGGGTGTCGCCAAGCGGTAAGGCTCTGGTTTCTGATACCAGCATACCCAGGTTCGAATCCTGGCACCCCAGCCATATTTAGAAAAGCCCGCTTCGGCGGGCTTTTTGCTGTCTGGCGTTCAGCCAAGCCTAACGGGCTCAGCCGCCGCTGAGCCCTGCCGGTTACAATCCCAAGGCGTATTTCAACGCATGCTCTTTCAGCTTGCCCGCCCGCTGCGCGGCCATCAGCGCCAAATTGCGCGCCACGTTCAGCGGCGCCAGGTTATTGCTGAAGGCGGTATAAAACAGATCCATGCCGCTCTGCATCAGCAGATTGTCGGTACGGCGGCGGCGCTGATAGCGCAGCAGCACTGCCTCGCTGCTCCAGTCCTCTCCCTGCTCCCGCGCCTCGCTCAATACGTTCAGCAAGGCATCCACGTCGCGATACCCCAGATTGACGCCCTGCCCGGCCAGCGGATTGATGGTATGCGCCGCATCCCCCAACAGCGCCAGCCCCGGCAGCACGTAACGCTGCGCATGGCGGCGCGTCAGCGGGAACGATCCGGCGGCGTGCACCTTGACCGGCCCCAGCCGCGGCGGGAAGGCGGCGACGATCTCACGCTCCAGCTGCGCCGGCGGCATCGCCTGCAGTTGGCGAATGCGCTGCGGGCTGTCATACCACACCAGCGACGCCCAGCTGTCGTACAGCGGCAGGAAGGCGCGCGGCCCGGACGGGAAGAAGCGCTGCCAGGTCACATCCTGCTGCGGCGCGCCGGTATCGACGGTGATCAACATGCACGCCTGGCGATACTGCCAGCCGTTGGTGCCGATCGCCGCCAGCTTGCGCACCTGCGAGTTGGCGCCGTCGGCGCCGACAACCAGACGCGCCTGCAGCGTTTCACCGCTGTCCAGCGTCAGCTGCCACGCCTTGTCCGCCCGCTGCAGCGATTGCAGCCTGGCGGGGCACAGCAGCGTCAAATTGGCGCACTGCGCGAACTGCTGCCACAGCGCCAGCTGCAGAATGCGGTTTTCCACCATGAAGCCCAGCTCCGGCAGCCCCAGTGACAGCGCATCGAACGCCACCCGCGACGATTCCCATTCCCAGGTCTCCAGCCGGCGATACGGCGCCGTGCGCATCGCCGTCACTGCGGGCCAGGCGCCAAGCTGTTTCAGCAGCCCCACCGAGGTGCAGCCGATAGCGGAAATGCGCAGGTCCGGCGGGCTTTGCGCCTCGAACGCCTGCGGCGCCTGATGTTCCAGCAACGCCACCGACCAGCCCGCCTGCGCCAGCCCGAGGGCCGCCGCCGCGCCGACCATGCCGCCGCCCACCACCACCGCGTCATACCGATTTTGAGATGTCTTCATATTGGCTATGTTTTCTGTGTGAATGCTCGCCATCCCACCCGGCATGGCGTTTTGTGCAGTGTACCGGATTTTCGCTTCGGCTTCAGGTTGCGTGCCATTTTCCCCCGCGCTGGTCACAACGGCGGCAAATGATTACAATACGCGCCCTGCATGTCGCGTAACGCAACTTTCGCTCCGCACTGAGTAATGGCAAGTCAATGACGAAAAAACTACATATCAAAACCTGGGGCTGCCAGATGAATGAGTACGATTCATCGAAAATGGCCGACCTGTTGAACAGTACGCACGGCTTCGAGTGGACCGAAAACGCCGAAGAAGCGGACGTGCTGTTGCTGAACACCTGCTCGATCCGCGAAAAAGCGCAGGAGAAAGTTTTCGCCATGCTGGGGCGCTGGCGCTTGCTGAAAGAGAAGAACCCGTCGGTGATCATCGGCGTCGGCGGTTGCGTAGCCTCGCAAGAAGGGGAGCTTATCCGCAGCCGCGCGCCTTGCGTCGACGTGGTATTCGGCCCGCAGACCCTGCACCGCCTGCCGGAAATGATCAACCACGTCCAGGGCACCCGCAGCCCGGTGGTCGACATCAGTTTCCCGGAGATCGAAAAATTCGACCGTCTGCCGGAACCGCGCGCCGAAGGCCCGACCGCCTTCGTGTCTATCATGGAAGGCTGCAACAAATACTGTACCTTCTGCGTGGTGCCTTACACCCGCGGCGAGGAAGTGAGCCGCCCGAGCGACGACGTGCTGTTCGAAATCGCCCAGCTGGCGGCGCAGGGCGTGCGCGAAGTCAACCTGCTCGGCCAAAACGTCAACGCTTACCGCGGCGCCACGCATGACGGCGAGATCTGCTCGTTCGCCGAACTGCTGCGCCTGGTGGCGGCCATCGACGGCATCGATCGCATTCGCTTCACCACCAGCCACCCGATCGAGTTCACCGACGACATCATCGCGGTGTACGAAGACACGCCGGAGCTGGTCAGCTTCCTGCACCTGCCGGTGCAGAGCGGTTCGGATCGCATCCTGACCATGATGAAACGCGCCCACACCGCGCTGGAGTACAAGGCGATTATCCGCAAGCTGCGCAAGGCGCGGCCGGCCATTCAGCTCAGCTCCGATTTCATCGTCGGTTTCCCGGGCGAGAGCCAGGCCGACTTCGAACAGACCATGAATCTGATCGCCGACGTCAACTTCGACGTCAGCTTCAGCTTCATCTATTCGTCGCGCCCGGGCACCCCGGCGGCGGACATGGTCGACGACGTCAGCGAAGAAGAGAAAAAACAGCGGCTGTACATTCTGCAGGATCGCATCAACCAGCAGGCGCTGCAGTTCAGCCGCCGCATGCTCGGCACCGTGCAGCGCATTCTGGTGGAAGGCACCTCGCGCAAAAGTGTGATGGAGCTGGCCGGGCGCACCGAATGCAACCGTGTGGTAAACTTCGAAGGCACGCCCGACATGATCGGCCAGTTTGTCGACGTGGAAATTACCGAGGTGCTGACCAACACCCTGCGTGGCGCAGTGGTGCGCACCGAGCAGCAGATGGATCTGCGCGTACATGAATCCCCGCAGTCGGTGATCGCCCGTACCCGCAAAGAAAACGCGCTGGGCGTCGGCATTTACCAGCCCTGACGCCGCGGCGGCTCGCCTTATCGCCGCCCATTCGCGCTACTCCTTACCGTTTCTCCGCCGGGCGCCCGCGCCCGGTGATTTTCTTTTTTTATTTTTTTATTGTTGAAGAGGCGACATAACATGCAACTCCCACACTGCCCGAAGTGCAACTCCGAATACACCTACCAGGACAATGCCCTGTTCATCTGCCCTGAGTGCGCCCACGAGTGGAGCGACAGCGCCCCGGCGGAAGACCAGGACGCGCTGATCGTCAAAGACGCCAACGGCAACCTGCTGGCGGACGGCGACGCGGTCACCGTGATCAAGGACCTGAAGGTTAAAGGCAGCTCCTCGATGCTGAAGATCGGCACCAAGGTGAAAAACATTCGCCTGGTGGAAGGCGATCACAACATCGACTGCAAAATCGACGGCTTCGGCCCGATGAAGCTGAAATCCGAGTTCGTGAAAAAGAACTGATTTCCGCCGGCCTTGTTCTGTGATGACGCGGCGGGCTTTGCGCCGTGCCGCGTTTTTTCCTTATCTTCCCTTGAATTCCGCCGGCGGCGCACAGATAGATCAGCGGTAAACTTGCGCCGTTGCGGCGCACCATGAATAATTCAAGAAAGAGAGTATTCAGGCTCGTCCTGAACGCGCGCGTCCCGGACGCGCTATGTGACATCAACCAGGCCCGATGTGACCTAGAGGAATAGTTTGAACGTCGCAACACAAGAAATTTTGTTAGAGCCCGCAGACAACCAGCGTTTGCTCAGCCTGTGCGGCCCGTTTGATGACAACATCAAGCAGCTCGAGCGCCGATTGGGCATCGAAATCAATCGCCGCGACAACCGTTTCAAGCTGGTCGGCAAGAACCTGTGCGTGGTCGCCGCCGCCGATATCCTGCGCCATCTGTACGTGGATACCGCGCCGATTCGCGGCGTGATCCCGGATATCGATCCGGAGCAAATCCATCTGGCTATCAAAGAGAGCCGGGTGCTGGAACAGGTCGCCGACAGCGTGCCGGATTACGGCAAGGCGGTCACCATCAAAACCAAGCGCGGCATGGTGAAACCGCGCACGCCTAACCAGGCGCAATACATCGCCAACATTCTCGATCACGACATCACCTTCGGCATCGGCCCGGCGGGTACCGGCAAAACCTACCTGGCGGTCGCCGCTGCGGTGGATGCGCTGGAGCGTCAGGAAATTCGCCGCATTCTGCTGACCCGCCCTGCGGTCGAAGCCGGCGAAAAGCTGGGCTTCCTACCGGGCGATCTGAGCCAGAAGGTCGATCCTTACCTGCGCCCGCTGTACGATGCCCTGTTCGAAATGCTGGGCTTCGAGCGCGTGGAGAAGCTCATCGAGCGCAACGTGATCGAAGTCGCGCCGCTGGCCTACATGCGCGGCCGCACGCTTAACGACGCCTTTATCATTCTGGATGAGAGCCAGAACACCACCATCGAACAGATGAAGATGTTCCTGACGCGCATCGGCTTCAACTCGAAGGCGGTCATCACCGGCGACGTCACCCAGATCGACCTGCCGCGCAACCAGAAATCCGGCCTGCGCCACGCGGTGGAAGTGCTGTCGGACGTGGAAGAGCTGAGCTTCAACTTCTTCCACAGCGAAGACGTGGTGCGCCACCCGGTGGTGGCCCGCGTGGTCATCGCCTACGAGGCCTGGGAAGCGGCCGAACAGAAGCGCAAAGACGCGATTGCCGAACAACGTAAGCGCGAGGCGCTCGCTGCCTCCGAGCAGGAGACACCATGAGTCAGGTGATTTTGGATCTGCAGATTGCCTGTGAAAGCAGCGACGGCCTGCCGGATGAAGCCACTTTCCAGCGCTGGCTGGAAGGCGTGCTGCCGCAATTTCAGGAAGAAGCCGAGGTGACCGTGCGTCTGGTAGACGAAGCGGAAAGCCACGAGCTGAACCTGACCTACCGCGGCAAAGACAAGCCGACCAACGTGCTCTCTTTCCCGTTCGAGGCCCCGCCGGGCATCGAGCTGCCGCTGCTCGGCGATCTGATCATCTGCCGCCAGGTGGTTGAACAGGAAGCGATTGAGCAAGGCAAGGCGCTGGAGGCACACTGGGCGCATATGGTTGTCCACGGCAGCCTTCATCTGCTAGGGTATGACCACATCGAAGACGATGAAGCCGAAGAAATGGAGTCTTTGGAAACCGAAATCATGCACGGACTGGGCTATCCTGATCCGTACCTGGCGGAAAAAGACCCCGTCTGACGTCAGCCGTGTATCCCACAGCCCCCTGCGGGGCTGTCGCTGACGCCCCTTAACTCTGACATGAGTGACAGTAACGAAAACGCCATGAGCGACGACCATTCACAAAGCAATGACAGCCCCAGTCCCAAGAAGGGGTTCTTTACTCTTATCCTTAACCAGCTGTTCCACGGCGAGCCCAAAAACCGTGGCGATCTGGTCGAGCTGATCCGTGATTCCGAACAAAACGACCTGATCGATCCCGATACCCGCGACATGCTGGAAGGCGTGATGGATATCGCCGAGCAGCGCGTGCGCGACATCATGATCCCCCGCTCCCAGATGGTGACGCTCAAGCGTAACCAAACGCTGGAAGAGTGCCTGGACGTGATTATCGACTCCGCCCACTCGCGCTTCCCGGTGATCAGCGAAGACAAAGATCACATCGAAGGCATCCTGATGGCCAAGGATCTGCTGCCGTTCATGCGCGCAGACTCCGAGCCGTTCAGCATCGACAAGGTGCTGCGCACCGCGGTGGTGGTGCCGGAAAGCAAGCGCGTCGACCGCATGCTGAAAGAGTTCCGCTCCCAGCGCTACCACATGGCGATTGTCATTGACGAATTCGGCGGCGTGTCCGGCCTGGTCACCATCGAAGATATTCTGGAACTGATCGTCGGCGAGATCGAAGACGAATACGACGACGAAGACGATCTGGATATCCGCCAGCTCAGCCGCCACATGTATACCGTGCGGGCGTTGGCGCCGATCGAAGACTTCAACGAAGCCTTCGGCACCCATTTCAGCGACGACGAGGTCGATACCATCGGCGGTTTGGTGATGCAGGCCTTCGGTCACCTGCCGGCGCGCGGGGAAACCATTGAAATCGAAGGTTACCTATTTAAAGTTGCCATGGCCGACAGTCGACGTATCATCCAGGTTCATGTAAAAATTCCGGACGATTCTCCACCACCGAAACTGGAAGATTAAATCCAACATGGCTAAAGCCTCATTGCTTGAACGCCAGCGGGTTCGCGCCCTGCTGGCGCTGTTGTCAGGCGCCGGCGGGACGCTGGCGTTCTCCCCCTACGATTTCTGGCCTGCAGCCATCGTCTCCCTATTCGGCCTGCTGGCCGTTACCCTCAATCGCACCACCAAACAGTCCGCCCTGCTCGGCTTTATCTGGGGCTTCGGGCTGTTCGGCAGCGGCATCAACTGGGTGTATGTCAGCATCGCCGATTTCGGCGGCATGCCGTTCGCCGTCAACGTCTTCCTGGTGGTGCTGCTCGCCGCTTACCTGTCGCTGTATACCGGGCTGTTCGCCGGGCTGCTGACGCGCCTGTGGCCGGCTACCCGCTGGTGGCGGCTGGCCATCGCCGCACCGGCGCTGTGGCAGGTAACCGAATTCCTGCGCGGCTGGGTGCTGACCGGCTTCCCCTGGCTGCAGTTCGGCTACAGCCAGATCAACGGCCCGCTGAAGGGCATCGCGCCGCTGCTGGGCGTCGACGCCATCACCTTTATGCTCATGTCCATCGCCGGCCTGCTGGTGTACGCCGTCAATCAGCGCCGCCTCTCGGCTGCGGTGATCGCCGCCGCGCTGCTGCTGTTGCCGTGGCCGCTGCGCCAGCTGCATTGGTTTACTCCGCAGCCGGATAAAGCGGTGAACGTCGCCATGGTGCAGGGCAACATTCCCCAGTCGATGAAGTGGGATCCGAGCATTCTGCTCAGCACGCTGCAAACCTATCTGGATGAAACGCGCCCTTATATGGGCAAAGCGCCGATCATCATCTGGCCAGAATCCGCCATCCCTGACTTCGAGCCGCGTCAGAACGGCTTCCTGACCATGATGGATGACCTGATGCGGGCGAAGAACAGCAGCCTGATCACGGGGATTGTCGATGCGCGCGCCACCCCGCAAGGCGTGCAGGAATACAACAGCGCCATCGTGCTCGGCGAACCGACGCCGTACAGCTACCCGGCCAAAGATCGCTACAACAAGCACCACCTGGTGCCGTTTGGCGAATTCGTGCCACTGGGTGAGCTGCTGCGCCCTATCGCACCGTTCTTCAATCTGCCGATGTCCGGTTTCAGCCGCGGCGACTATGTACAGCCGCAGCTCAGCGTGCGCGGTTACAACCTGACGGCGGCGATCTGCTACGAGATCGTGCTGGGCCAGCAGGTGCGCGATAACTTCCGCCCGGACACCAACTTCCTGCTGACCATCTCCAACGACGCCTGGTTCGGCCACTCCATCGGTCCGTGGCAACACTTCCAGATGGCGCGCATGCGCGCGTTGGAGCTCGGCCGGCCGCTGCTGCGCAGCACCAATAACGGCGTTACCGCCGCGGTGGACGCCAACGGCGAGGTGATCGCCGAAATCCCGCAGTTCACCCGCAAGGTGCTCGAAGTGAAGGTCACGCCGACCACCGGCGTCACGCCTTACGCGCGTTTCGGCGGCACGCCGCTGTGGGTGATCACCCTGCTGCTGGGCGGTTGGGCGTTGATGCTGGGCCTGCGCCGCAAATAGTCCTCTTCGCCGGGGCGCGCCCGCCGCGCCCCGCGTTCCCGTCAATATTCCTCCCCGGTTAGAAAACGCCGTTAAATCAACGCGGCTGGCACACTCCTTGCTTTATCTATGGCGACCTCTCGCGCCGGTTTATTTTTGCTGACGTTTTGTCGCACCCGTGCACATTTTGGGTGCATATGACGCACCGCACGGGTGCTTCAGGGTTTTGTTGCATTGATTTGGTGCGCGCGGCGTCTCAAAAAATGAAACATTTTAGTTTCAAGGTATTCACAATCGGTTATTTTTTAACGGCTATCTGTTCTAAGACTATCTTTATAATTTGAGCAATAAATAGTCGATTTAACCTGACGCTCTTTAGTCAGAGCCACCACAACAGCAAAGGAGTTGGACCATGCAAATGCGTAAATTGGCGTTATCGTTACTGCTGCTCGGTGCGGCAGGTAGCGTGGCGCACGCGGAAGACCTGACCGGTACGCTGAAGAAAATCAAAGACAATGGCGTGATCGTTGTCGGCCACCGCGAATCGTCAGTGCCCTTTTCCTACTACGACAACCAACAAAAAGTTGTGGGCTACTCTCAGGACTACTCCAACCAAATCGTTGAAGCTGTTAAGAAAAAGCTTAATGCACCGAATCTGCAGGTGAAAATGCTGCCGATTACCTCGCAGAACCGCATTCCGCTGCTGCAAAACGGCACCTATGACTTCGAGTGCGGCTCCACCACCAATAACCTCGAGCGCCAGAAACAGGCCGCCTTCTCCGACACCATTTTCGTGGTCGGCACCCGCTTGCTGGTGAAGAAAGGCTCCGACATCAAAGACTTTAAAGACCTGGCCGGCAAACCGGTGGTCGTTACCTCCGGCACCACCTCCGAAGTGCTGCTGAACAAGCTGAACGACAGCGACAAAATGAACATGCGCATCATCAGCGCCAAAGACCACGGCGACTCCTTCCGCACCCTGGAAAGCGGCCGCGCGGTGGCCTTTATGATGGATGACGCCCTGCTGGCGGGTGAGCGCGCCAAGGCCAAGAAGCCGGATCAGTGGGAAATCATCGGCACGCCGCAGTCGAAAGAAGCTTACGGCTGCATGCTGCGTAAAGACGATCCTGCGTTCAAGAAACTGGTCGATGACACCATCGTCCAGGCGCAAACCTCCGGCGAAGCGGCCAAGTGGTTTGATAAATGGTTCAAGCAGCCTATTCCACCGAAAAACCTCAACATGAACTTCGAACTGTCGGACGACATGAAGCAGCTGTTCAAAGAACCTAACGACAAGGCATTGAACTAAATAGAATGACAGCCGGAGCGGCCGCCAGGCCAAACCGGCCCAGTTGATGACTGGGACAGACAGGTATGAGGGGGGCCGTTCCCCTCCCTCATTTTCCCCAAGGCGCATCACCGACCTCCGCACACAATAAGCCAGCCAGACTGGCCGCGCGGCGATCGGCGCTCATCAAGTCATCAATCTTCGGCGCTCTGCGCCCGTTTACCGGAGTTTGTTATGTCAATAGATTGGAACTGGGGTATCTTCCTGCAGCAGGCCCCGTTTGGGAACACCACATACCTCGGCTGGATCTGGTCCGGCTTTCAGGTCACGGTGGCCCTCTCCGTCTGTGCATGGATTATCGCTTTCTTCGTCGGTTCGCTGTTCGGTATCTTGCGTACCGTACCCAACCGCTTTCTTTCCGCCCTCGGCACCTGTTACGTCGAACTGTTCCGCAACGTGCCGCTGATCGTGCAATTCTTTACCTGGTATCTGGTGATCCCCGAACTGTTGCCGGCCAATATCGGCACCTGGTTTAAAAGCGAGCTGGATCCCAACGTGCAGTTCTTCGTCTCCTCCATGCTCTGCCTGGGGCTGTTTACCGCCGCCCGCGTTTGCGAGCAGGTGCGCGCCGCCATTCAATCCCTGCCGCGCGGTCAGAAAGCGGCCGGGCTGGCGATGGGCCTGACGCTGCCGCAAACCTACCGCTACGTGCTGCTGCCGAACGCCTATCGGGTGATCGTGCCGCCGATGACCTCGGAGATGCTCAACCTGGTCAAAAACTCTGCCATCGCCTCAACCATCGGGCTGGTGGACATGGCCGCACAGGCCGGCAAGCTGTTGGATTACTCCGCACACGCCTATGAATCCTTTACCGCCATCACGCTGGCTTATATCGGCATCAACGCCGTTATCATGCTGTTTATGCGTCTGGTCGAAAAGAAAGTGCAGTTGCCTGGCAACCTGGGGAGTAAATAATGTACGAATTTGACTGGGCGTCGATCGTCCCAAGCTTCCCTTTCCTGCTGCAGGGCATGGCGATCACGCTGAAGATCACCGTGACCGCCATCGTGGTCGGCATCCTGTGGGGCACCGTGCTTGCGGTGATGCGTCTGTCGCCGTTCAAGCCGATCAGCTGGTTCGCCACCCTGTACGTCAACCTGTTCCGCTCGGTGCCGCTGGTGATGGTGCTGCTGTGGTTCTATCTGGTGGTTCCAAGCTTATTACAACAGGTTCTAGGGTTGTCGCCGAAAACCGATATTCGCCTGATCTCGGCTATGGTAGCCTTTTCCCTGTTTGAAGCAGCCTATTACTCGGAAATCATCCGCGCCGGCATTATCAGCATCTCGCGCGGCCAATCCTCCGCCGCGCTGGCGCTGGGCATGACCCACTGGCAATCCATGCGGCTGGTGATCCTGCCGCAGGCGTTTCGTGCCATGGTGCCGCTGCTGCTGACTCAGGGCATCGTGCTGTTCCAGGATACGTCGCTGGTTTACGTTCTGAGCCTGGCCGACTTCTTCCGCACCGCATCGACCATCGGCGAACGCGACGGCACCCAGGTTGAAATGATCCTGTTCGCCGGCTTTGTCTATTTTGTTATCAGCCTCGCCGCCTCGGCGCTGGTAAGCTATTTGAAGAAAAGGACTGTTTGATGATATCCCTGAAAAATGTTTCTAAGTGGTACGGTCACTTTCAGGTGTTGACCGATTGCACCACCGAAGTGAAAAAAGGCGAAGTGGTCGTCGTCTGCGGTCCTTCAGGTTCCGGCAAGTCCACCCTGATCAAAACCGTCAACGGCCTTGAGCCGATCCAGCAGGGCGATATCCTGGTGAACGGCACGCCGGTCAACGACAAGAAAACCAATCTGGCGCAGCTGCGCGCCAAGGTCGGCATGGTGTTCCAACACTTTGAGCTGTTCCCGCATCTGTCGATCATCGACAACCTGACACTGGCGCAGGTGAAAGTGCTCAAGCGCGACAAAACCGCCTCACGCGAGAAGGGGCTGAAGCTGCTGGAACGCGTCGGCCTTTCCGCCCACGCCAACAAGTTCCCCGGTCAGCTGTCCGGCGGCCAGCAGCAGCGCGTCGCCATCGCCCGCGCGCTGTGCATGGATCCGATCGCCATGCTGTTCGATGAACCGACCTCGGCGCTCGATCCGGAAATGATCAATGAAGTGCTGGACGTGATGGTCGAGCTGGCGAACGAAGGCATGACCATGATGGTGGTGACCCACGAAATGGGCTTCGCCCGCAAAGTGGCGAACCGGGTGATCTTTATGGACGAAGGCAAAATCGTCGAAGACCGCAACAAAGACGATTTCTTCAACAACCCCGAATCCGAGCGCGCCAAGGACTTCCTGGCCAAGATCCTGCACTAAGTTCCCTCTATGCGCCCCGCCAGGGGCGCATCTTTTCTCCCGGCACTAAAAGCGCTTGTTTCTCCCCGGTTTTGATCCGATGCTCGCAGGATAACAAACAGAGGAGAAAGAACATGCCCCGCCCTATTATCATCGATTGCGATCCCGGCCTCGACGACGCCATCGCGCTGGCCATGGCGCTGCGTTCGCCGGAGCTGGACGTCAAAGCCATCACCACCTCCGCCGGCAACCAGACGCCGGAGAAAACCCTGCATAACGCGCTGGGTCTGTTGACCCTGATGCAGCGCGAAGACATTCCGGTCGCCGCCGGCGCCAGCGGCCCGCTGATGCGCGAGCTGGTGATCGCCGACTATGTCCACGGCAAAACCGGCATGGGCAACACCCACCTGCCGACACCGACCCTCAAGCCCGCCCCCCGCGGCGCCGTTGAGCTGATCGCCGACCTGCTGCGCACCAGCCCCCAGCCGATCACCCTGGTGGTGACCGGCCCGATGACCAACATCGCCCTGCTGTTGGCCCAGCATGCCGAGCTGAAAAGCCGCATCGAACGCATCGTATTTATGGGCGGCGGCATGAACGCCGGCAATACCACGCCGGTGGCGGAATTCAATATCTTCGTCGATCCCGAAGCCGCCGAAATGGTGCTGAAATCCGGCGTGCCGCTGACCATGGCCGGGCTGAACGTCACCCATCAGGCGCTGGTGCTGCCGCAGGATATCGAGCGCATTCGTCAGATAGACAATCCGGTCGCCCAGGCGGTGGCGGAGATGCTCGATTTTTATCTGCCGCTGTACCTCAGCCATCCGCGCGGCCTGCCCGGCGCGGCGATGCACGATCCCTGCACCATCGCCTGGCTGCTGGCGCCGCAGCTGTTTACCGGCGTAGAACGCTGGGTGGGTGTGGAAACCAAAGGGGAATACACCGTCGGCATGACGGTGGTGGACTATTTCCAGCAAACCGGCAAAGCGGCCAACGTGGAAGTGCTGACCGGCATCAACCGCGAAGGCTTTATCGATCTGCTGGCCGAGCGCGTAGCGCGTTATTAATCCCTTCGGGGCGCGCTCGCGCCCCTCATTCAACTTTTTTGATTTAACTCAGCGAATTTTTGCGCTATCACTGTTCATGGCTTGCCTCTACCATGCGTTTACACCGACTGACATCGTTACCGATTAAACCTCGCCTGGAGATAAGCCAATGAGCCGCGTACTGGTCCTGAAATCAAGCATTCTGGGTGAATATTCCCAGTCTGGAAAATTAGTCGATTTTTTTGTTGAACAATGGCGTGAAACTCACCCTGAAGACACCTTTACCGTGCGCGATCTGGCCAACCCGACGCTGCCGGAGCTGGATGGCGAAGTGATGGCCGGTTTTTCCGCCGGCGACAAACCGCTGACGCCGCACCAGCAAAGCACCCTGGCGCTGTCCGACGAGCTGATTGCCGAACTGAAATCACACGACACGCTGATCATCAGCGCGCCGATGTACAACTTCAATATCCCGACGCAGCTGAAGATCTACTTCGATCTGATCGCCCGCGCCGGTCAGACGTTCCGCTATACCTCCGCCGGCGCCGAAGGGCTGGTGACGGGCAAGAAAGCGATCGTCATCTCCAGCCGCGGCGGCATCCACGCCGACACGCCGACGGATCTGATCACGCCGTACGTGAAGCTGTTCCTGGGCTTTATCGGCATCACCGACGTTGAATTCGTGCTGGCAGAAGGCTTTGCCTACGGCCCGGAAGCGGCGGAAAAAGCCGCTCAGGACAGCCGCATCGCGGTCGCGCAGAAAATCCCGGCCGGCGTCGCCGTAGCGGCTAGCGCGCCGGCGCAGGCGAAAGCTGCCCCGGCAACCGTCAGCGGCGGTTTCCTGAGCAACCTGCTGAAGAAACTGTTCCGTTAAACGCCGGCCTTAGCGTTCCCCGCCCTGACGGGGAACGTCATCAAGGTTCAAACGGCCGGCGCTGGAACTGGTCGTGGCCGCATTTCGGGCACAGCGGCAGCACTTCCGGGGTGTAAAAAGCCAGGTGATAGTGGCATTGCTCGCACACCAGATTGCCCAGCCCCACCACTTCACCGCTGTGGTAAACGCCGTGGTGGCTGACGTCCTTGAACACCTCGCGCCACTCCAACTGGGTTTTGTCGGTGATATCCGCCAACTCCTGCCACAGACTCTCTTTGATCACCCGCATAAATACGCTGTCGGTAAATTCGTCCCGGCTCTCCTGGTAGCTGCGGGCAAACTCTTCCAGATCGCGCCGCACCGCCTGCGTCACCTGCCGCACCTCGTCGCGGGTCAGACCTTCGGCCTCGTTCAACCGCCGCTCCGCGCTGGCCACCAGGGCGTCGATATCTCGTTCACCGTTTTTCAGGCGTTCGGTCAGCGATGCCACCAATTCGCGGTAATACTGAGCAACCTTGTTCATAGACTCTCCTCGATAAACGCTGCGCCGGACTTGGCTGTAGGGATACCCCTAAGCTACTTGTTCTTATTTTAGCCGTAAATGACTGATGTCACTTGGCAAGACGCGGGATCCGCAGGTTGTGAGCCGCGTCATGGCGGCGTTTTTTTTAAATGCGCCGAGTCAGGCGCTTGGAGTTGTTGCCGGGAGGTCTTATCAGCTATGCTATGCGGATCTACGAATACTAAATGTTCATTGCGTTGCCTCTGACCGGGGCAACGGTTTACACCTACAGGACCACCGGCCGCCATGCAAGAGCAATACCGTCCAGAAGACATAGAATCGAACGTACAGCTTCACTGGCAAGAGAAGCAGACTTTCAAAGTTACCGAAGACGACAGCAAGGAAAAGTACTACTGCCTATCCATGCTGCCTTACCCGTCCGGCCGACTGCACATGGGCCACGTTCGTAACTACACTATCGGCGACGTGATCTCGCGCTATCAGCGCATGCTGGGCAAAAACGTACTGCAGCCGATCGGCTGGGATGCGTTCGGCCTGCCGGCGGAAGGCGCAGCGGTGAAAAACAACACCGCGCCGGCCCCGTGGACCTACGACAACATCGAATACATGAAGAATCAGCTGAAACTGCTGGGCTTCGGCTATGACTGGGATCGCGAAATCGCCACCTGCCAGCCGGAATACTACCGCTGGGAACAGTGGTTCTTCACCAAGCTGTATGAAAAAGGCCTGGTCTACAAGAAGACCTCGGCGGTGAACTGGTGCCCGCACGATCTGACCGTGCTGGCCAACGAACAGGTTATCGACGGCTGCTGCTGGCGCTGCGACACCAAGGTCGAGCGTAAAGAGATCCCGCAGTGGTTCATCAAAATCACCGCCTACGCCGATCAGCTGCTGAACGATCTGGACACGCTGGAAAGCTGGCCGGAGCAGGTGAAAACCATGCAGCGCAACTGGATTGGCCGCTCCGAAGGCGTGGAAATCACCTTCGACGTGGCGGACAGCGAAGAGAAGCTGACGGTTTACACCACCCGCCCGGACACCTTCATGGGCGCCACCTACGTGGCGGTCGCCGCGGGCCACCCGCTGGCGCAACAGGGCGCGCGCAACACCCCGGCGCTGACCGAGTTCATCGACGAATGCCGCAACACCAAAGTCGCCGAAGCCGAAATGGCGACGATGGAGAAGAAAGGCATGCCGACCGGCCTGTTCGTTGTCCATCCGCTGAGCGGCGAGAAGCTGCCGGTGTGGGTCGCCAACTTCGTGCTGATGGAATACGGCACCGGCGCCGTGATGGCGGTACCGGCGCACGACCAGCGCGACTGGGAATTCGCCACCAAATACGATCTGCCGATCAAGCCGGTGATCCTGAACCTCGACGGCAGCCAGCCTGACGTGAGCGCCGAAGCGATGACCGACAAAGGCGCGCTGTTCAATTCAGGCGAGTTCGACGGCCTGGATAATGAAGCGGGCTTCAACGCCATCGCCGACAAACTGGTCGCCAAGGGCGTGGGCCAGCGTAAGGTCAACTACCGTCTGCGCGACTGGGGCGTTTCCCGTCAGCGTTACTGGGGTGCGCCAATCCCGATGGTGACGCTGGAAGACGGCACCGTAATGCCGACGCCGGAAGACCAGCTGCCGGTGATCCTGCCGGAAGACGTGGTCATGGACGGCATCACCAGCCCGATCAAGGCCGACCCTGAGTGGGCGAAAACCACCGTCAACGGCCAGCCGGCGCTGCGCGAAACCGACACCTTCGACACCTTTATGGAGTCCTCCTGGTACTACGCGCGCTACACCTGCCCGCAGTATGACCAGGGCATGCTGGATCCGGCCGCCGCCAACTACTGGCTGCCGGTCGATCAATATATCGGCGGCATCGAACACGCCATCATGCACCTGATGTACTTCCGCTTCTTCCACAAGCTGATGCGCGATGCGGGCCTGGTGGATTCGGACGAGCCGGCCAAACGCCTGCTGTGTCAGGGCATGGTGCTGGCCGACGCCTTCTACTACACCGGCAACAGCGGCGAGCGCGTCTGGGTATCCCCGGTTGACGCCACCGTCGAGCGCGACGACAAGGGCCGCATCACCAAGGCCACCGATCCGCAAGGCCGTGAACTGGTCTATGCTGGCATGAGCAAAATGTCGAAGTCGAAGAACAACGGCATCGACCCGCAGGAGATGGTGGAAAAATACGGCGCGGACACCGTGCGTCTGTTCATGATGTTCGCTTCACCGGCAGAAATGACGCTGGAGTGGCAGGAATCCGGCGTGGAAGGGGCGAACCGCTTCCTGAAACGCGTGTGGAAACTGGCCTACGATCACGTGGAAAAAGGCGCGGTACAGCCGCTGGACGTGGCGGCGCTGAACGAAGATCAGAAAGCGCTGCGCCGCGATCTGCACAAAACCATCGCCAAGGTGACCGACGATATCGGCCGCCGTCAGACCTTCAACACCGCGATCGCCGCCGTGATGGAGCTGATGAACAAACTGGCCCGCGCGCCGCAGGAGAGCGAGCAGGATCGCGCGCTGCTGCAGGAAGCGCTGCTGGCCGTAGTTCGCATGCTGTATCCGTTCACCCCGCACGTGTGCTTCACCCTGTGGCAGGCGCTGGGCGGCGAAGGCGACGTGGACACCGCGCCATGGCCGGTTGCCGACGAGCAGGCGATGGTCGAAGACTCCAAGCTGGTGGTGGTGCAGGTGAACGGCAAGGTTCGCGCTAAAATCACCGTATCTGCCGATGCGACCGAAGAGCAAGTGCGCGCGCGCGCTGCCGAAGAGCATCTGGTGGCTAAATATCTGGACGGCGTCACGATTCGCAAAGTGATCTACGTTCCGGGCAAACTGCTTAACCTGGTTGTGGGTTAACACAAGGAGGAGTTGTGCGACAACGTATTCTGACGCTGTTGCTGGGGTTGGCGGTGCTGGTCACCGCCGGCTGCGGTTTTCACCTGCGTGGCACCACGCAGGTGCCTAATGAAATGAAAACGCTGATCCTGGACAGCGCCGACCCTTACGGCCCGTTGACGCGTGCGGTGCGTGAGCAGCTGCGCCTGAACGACGTGACTATCGTCAGCGATCCGAAGCGTAAAGACGTGCCTTCTCTGCGCATCCTCGGCGCGACGGAAAGCCAGGATACCGCCTCGATCTTCCAGGACGGTAAAACCGCCGAGTACCAGCTGGTGCTGACCGTACAGGCCCAGGTGCTGATCCCGGGGCATGACCTGTATCCGCTGTCGGTGAAAGTGTTCCGTTCGTTCTTCGACAACCCGCTGACCGCGCTGGCCAAGGACTCCGAACAGGAGATCATTCGCCAGGAAATGCGTGAGCAGGCGGCGCAACAACTGGTGCGCAAACTGCTGACCGTGCATGCGGCGGAAGAAGAGAACCGGCAGAAAGCCGCTGCCGCCGGCGAACGAGCGGCAAGCCAAACCGCACAATGATCCGCATTTACCCGGAACAACTTGCCGCGCAGCTCCGAGAGGGGCTGCGCGCTTGTTATTTATTGAGCGGCAATGAACCGCTGCTGCTGCAGGAAAGCCAGGATTTACTCCGGCAGGCCGCGCAACAGCAGCAGTTCAGCGAGCACTACAGCATTTCCCTCGACGCCCATACCGACTGGGACGCCATCTTCGGCATCTGCCAGGCGATGAGCCTGTTCGCCAGCCGCCAGACGCTGCTGCTGATCTTCCCGGAAAACGGCCCGACGGCGCCGATCGGTGAGCAGTTGAGCAAACTCGCCACGCTGCTGCACGACGATATTTTGCTGATCCTGCGCGGCCCGCGCCTCACCAAAGCGCAGGAAAACAGTGCCTGGTTCAAGGCGCTCAGCCCGCACGGCGCCCTCGTCAGTTGCCAGACGCCGGAACAGGCGCAGCTGCCGCGCTGGGTCGCCGCACGCGCCAAAGCGATGAAGCTGGAGTTGGACGACGCCGCCAATCAGCTGCTGTGCTACTGCTACGAAGGTAACCTGCTGGCGCTGTCGCAGGCGTTGGAGCGGCTGTCGCTGCTGCACCCGGACGGCAAGCTCACGCTGCCGCGCGTCGAACAGGCGGTGAACGACGCCGCCCACTTCACGCCGTTCCACTGGCTGGACGCCCTGCTGGCCGGCAAGAGCAAGCGCGCCTGGCATATTCTGCAGCAGCTGCAGCAAGAGGACGTGGAGCCGGTGATCCTGCTACGCACTCTGCAGCGCGAACTGCTGCTGTTGCTGACGCTGCAGCGCCGCATGGCGTCTGCGCCGCTGCGCACGCTGTTCGATCAGCACAAGGTCTGGCAGAACCGCCGCCCGCTGGTGACCCAGGCGTTGCAACGCCTGTCCGGCCCCCAGTTGCAGCAGGCGGTACAGCTGCTGACGCAAATCGAGCTGACGCTCAAGCAGGACTATGGCCAGTCGGTCTGGCCGGAACTGGAAACCCTGTCGATGCTGCTGTGCGGCAAACCCCTGGCCACGAGTTTTACCGATGCCCACTAATCCGGAACACCCCACCGTATTGCACGCGCTGTTCGGCGGCACCTTTGACCCGATCCACTATGGCCATCTGCGGCCGGTTGAGGCGCTGGCCGCCGAAGTGGGCCTGAATCGCGTCACGCTGCTGCCTAACCACGTGCCGCCGCACCGCCCGCAGCCGGAGGCCAATGCGCAGCAGCGCCTGAAGATGGTCGAGTTGGCGATCGCCGGCAACCCGCTGTTTGCGGTCGACGATCGCGAACTGCACCGCACCACCCCCTCCTACACCATCGAGACGTTGGAAACGATTCGTAAAGAGCGTGGCGCCGCCCAGCCGCTGGCGTTTATTATTGGCCAGGACTCGCTGCTGACGCTGCATAAATGGCACCGCTGGCAGGCGCTGCTGGACGTCTGTCATTTGCTGGTGCTGACGCGCCCAGGCTATAACGATCGCATGGACACGCCGGAGCTGCAGCAGTGGCTGGAACGCCACCGCACCGCCGACCCGGCGCTGCTCAGCCGCCGCCCGCACGGCCATATCTACCTGGCCGATACGCCGGAGCTGGAAATTTCCGCCACCGAGATCCGCCAGCGCCGCCATCAGGGCCTCAACTGCGACGACCTGCTGCCCCGCTCGGTGCAGCGCTATATCGAGTTGCAGGGTTTATATCGCTAGCGAAAGGTGCGTGATATACTGCGCCGCTATTTTTCAGGTATCCGCTGAAAACCCCGGAAACCTTAGCTGGCCGGGCAGTCACCAGTTAGCTGGCTTTCAGCGGCAGCCTGCCGAAACCATTATCCGGTTACGCCGCAGCGCGCGCATTTTGCCCGCCGCAGCCGACTGAACAGAACACACCCGAGGGGGAACCTTTGCAAGGTAAAGCGCTCCAAGATTTCGTCATCGATAAAATCGATGACCTGAAAGGCCAAGACATTATCGCTCTGGACGTACAGGGCAAATCCAGCATCACCGATTGCATGATCATCTGCACCGGCACCTCGACGCGTCACGTAATGTCGATCGCCAGCCACGTGGTGCAGGAATCCCGCGCCGCAGGCATGGAACTGTACGGCATGAAAGGCCAGGAAGCCTCCGACTGGATCGTGGTCGATCTGGGCGAAGTGATCGTGCACGTGATGCAAGAAGAGAGCCGTCGCCTGTACGAGCTGGAAAAACTCTGGAGCTAAGCGGTGAAACTGCAATTGGTGGCGGTCGGCACCAAAATGCCAGACTGGGTGCAAACCGGCTTTATGGATTACCTGCACCGCTTTCCCAAAGATATGCCGTTTGAGCTGACCGAGATCCCGGCGGGCAAACGCGGCAAAAACGCCGACATCAAACGCATTCTGGACAAGGAAGGCGAACAGATGCTGGCGGCGGTGGGCAAAGGCAACCGCATCGTTACGCTGGATATCCCAGGCACGCCGTGGGAAACGCCGCAGCTGGCGCAACAGCTTGAACGCTGGAAGCAGGATGGCCGCAACGTCAGCTTGCTGATCGGTGGCCCGGAAGGGCTGGCGCCCGCCTGCAAAGCCGCTGCCGAGCAGAGCTGGTCACTTTCTCCGTTGACACTGCCGCATCCTTTGGTGCGCGTTCTGGTGGCCGAAAGCCTCTACCGCGCCTGGAGTATTACTACAAATCATCCTTACCACCGGGAATAGCCGGTGGTGACCGTGACAGAGTGAAATAAAGCAGCGGGATGAAAATAGAACGTAACCCTTTTCGCGACTATACGGCTGAATCCGCCCTGTTTGTACGCCGCGCCCTGGTGGCGTTCTTGGTCATCCTGGTGCTGTCCGGCATCCTGATCGCCAACCTGTATAATCTGCAAGTGGTCCGCGTCGAGGATTACCGCACCCGCTCCAACGAAAACCGCATCAAGCTGGTGCCCATCGCGCCCAGCCGCGGCATTATCTACGATCGCAACGGCACCCCGCTGGCGCTCAACCGCACCATTTACCAGCTGGAGCTGATGCCTGAAAAAGTCGACGATCTCAAAGCCACGCTGCAGGCGCTGCGCCCGGTGGTCGATCTGACCGACGACGACATCACCAATTTCGAAAAAGAGCGCAAGCGCTCGCGCCGTTTCGTCTCGATTCCGGTGAAAACCGCGCTGACCGAAGTACAGGTCGCCCGCTTTGCGGTCAATCAATTCCGCTTTCCCGGCGTGGAAGTGAAAGGCTACCAGCGCCGCTACTACCCTTACGGTTCCGCCCTCACCCACGTTACCGGCTACGTGTCGAAGATCAACGACCGTGACGTCGAGCGCCTGGACAAAGACGGCAAGCTGGCCAACTACGCCGCCACCCACGATATCGGCAAGCTGGGCATCGAACGCTACTACGAAGACACGCTGCACGGCAAAACCGGCTATGAAGAGGTCGAGGTCAACAACCGCGGCCGGGTGATCCGCCAGCTGCACGAGCAGCCGCCTTCCGCCGGTCAGGACGTTTACCTGACGCTCGATCTCAACCTGCAGCGCTATATCGAACAGCTGCTGGTCGGCAGCCGCGCCGCCGTGGTGGTGAGCGATCCGCGCACCGGCGCCATCCTGGCGATGGTGTCTAACCCGAGCTACGATCCGAACCTGTTCGTCGACGGCATTTCCAGCAAGGACTATCAGGGGCTGCTGAACGATCCGAATCGCCCGCTGATCAACCGCGCTACGCAAGGGGTCTACCCACCCGCCTCGACGGTGAAACCTTACATCGCGGTGTCGGCGCTGAGCGCCGGAGTGATCACCAAGAATACCGTGGTGTTCGATCCCGGCTGGTGGCAGCTGCCCGGCTCGGAAAAACGCTTCCGCGACTGGAAAAAATGGGGCCACGGCCGCCTGAACGTCACCAAGGCGCTGGAAGAATCCGCAGATACCTACTTCTATCAGGTCGCCTATGACATGGGGATCGATCGGCTGTCGAGCTGGCTGACCAAATTCGGTTACGGCCAGTACACCGGCATCGATCTGGCCGAAGAGCGCTCCGGCCTGATGCCGACGCGCGAATGGAAGCTGAAACGCTATAAGAAACCGTGGTATCAGGGCGACACCATTCCGGTGGGCATCGGCCAGGGTTACTGGACCGCCACGCCGATCCAGATGGCCAAGGCGCTGAACACCCTGATCAACGATGGCACGGTCAAAACGCCGCACCTGCTGCAGAGTACCCGCGTCAACGGCGCGCTGGTGCCGTTCAAACAGGAAGAAGACACGCAGATCGGCGATATTCACTCCGGCTTCTGGGAAATCGCCAAAGACGGCATGTACGGTGTGGCCAACCGTCCGAACGGGACGGCGCGCAAATACTTTGCGGACGCACCTTATAAAGCCGCGGCGAAATCGGGCACCGCACAGGTCTTCGGTTACGAAACCTACAACGCCCACAAACTGGCGGAACACCTGCGCGATCACAAGCTGATGACCGCCTTCGCGCCGTTCAACAACCCGACGGTGTCGGTCGCCATCATCCTGGAAAACGGCGGCTCCGGTCCGGCGGTGGGTACCATCACCCGCCAGATCCTCGACCACATCATGCTGGGCGACAACAATACGCAATTGCCAAGCGAGGCTCCGCTGCCGCCTGGCGTAGAAGGTGACTAAGGTAGAACATGACTGAAAGCCAACAAAAAGGCTCGATCTGGACCAAAATCCACATCGACCCGACGTTCCTGCTGTTGATCCTGGCCCTGCTGGTCTACAGCGCCTTCGTGATGTGGAGCGCCAGCGGCCAGGACATCGGCATGATGGAGCGCAAGATCGGGCAGATCGTCATGGGGCTGATCGTGATGGCCGTCATGGCGCAGATCCCGCCGCGCGTCTACGAAAGCTGGGCGCCCTATCTGTATATCTTCTGCGTGATTTTGCTGATCCTGGTGGACGCCTTCGGGCAGATCAGTAAAGGCGCCCAACGCTGGCTGGATCTCGGCGTGGTGCGCTTCCAGCCGTCGGAAATCGCCAAGATCGCCGTGCCGCTGATGGTGGCGCGCTTTATGAACCGCGACGTCTGCCCGCCTTCACTGAAAAACACCGCCATCGCGCTGGTGCTGATCTTCCTGCCGACGCTGCTGGTGGCCGCGCAGCCGGATCTGGGCACGTCTATCCTGATCGCCGCCTCCGGCCTGTTCGTGTTGTTCCTGTCCGGCATGAGCTGGAAGCTGATCGCCGTCGCCGCCGTCGCGCTGGCAGCCTTTATCCCGGTGCTGTGGTTCTTCCTGATGCACGGCTATCAACGCGACCGCGTAATGATGCTGCTCGATCCGGAGAGCGACCCGCTCGGCGCCGGATACCACATTATTCAATCGAAGATCGCCATCGGCTCCGGCGGCCTGTCCGGCAAGGGTTGGCTGCACGGCACCCAGTCGCAGCTGGAGTTCCTGCCGGAGCGCCATACCGACTTTATCTTCGCCGTTCTGGCCGAAGAGCTGGGGTTGATCGGGGTGTTGGTGCTGCTGGCGCTCTACCTGCTGGTGATCATTCGCGGGCTGATGATCGCCGCCAAGGCGCAAACCACCTTCGGCCGCGTGATGGTCGGCGGCTTGATGCTGATTTTGTTCGTTTATGTCTTTGTTAACATCGGTATGGTCAGTGGCATTTTGCCGGTAGTTGGCGTACCTTTGCCTCTGGTCAGTTACGGGGGTTCGGCGCTGATAGTGTTGATGGCCGGTTTCGGCATCATCATGTCGATCCACACGCATCGGAAAATGCTGTCTAAAAGTTTATAAGAGGTGAGTAATGCGTAAGGAATGGCTTTGGATCGGCGTCGCGGCGGTGTTGCTCTCCGCCTGTACCGCCCCGACCACGGAACAGCAGGCGCCACAGCAGCCGTACAACGGCCCGGTGGTGGAAATCGGTGGCGTCGAGCCTCAATATGAACCCTATAACCCTAATAACATGCAGGATTATAAGGTTAATGGCGATACTTACCGCATCGTAAAAGATCCGCAGAACTTCTCGCAGACCGGCCTGGCGGCCTGGTACGGCGAAGAAGCCAACGGCAACACCACGGCGCTGGGCGAGCAGTTCGATCCTAACGGCCTGACCGCGGCGCACCCGACCCTGCCGATCCCTAGCTATGTGCGCGTCACCAACCTGGCCAACGGCCGTCAGCTGGTGGTACGCGTCAACGATCGCGGGCCTTATACCAAAGGCCGCATCATCGATCTGTCGAAAGCCGCCGCCGACCGCCTCAACCTGTCCAACAACACCAAGGTCAAGGTAGATTTCATCAACGTGGCGCCGGATGGCACGCTGAGCGGCCCTGGCACCATCGGCACCATCGTGGCGAAACAGAGCTACGCCCTGCCGGCGCGCCCGGATCTCGGCTCCAGCGGCATGGGCACCCCGATCCAGCAGGACGTGCCGGTCGCCAGCGGCGCGGCGGTGCGCCCGATCGATAACAGCACTCTGCGCACCGACGACAATGCCCCAGCCGCCGGCGGCAACGCCGCAAACGGCCGCGGTGGTTTCCTCGGCGCGCCAAGCGCAGTGCCGGCCGGCGTGCTGGAAGGCTCCGAGCCTGAAGCCGCTTCGGTGGCCGCACCGGTTGCGGCCGGCGCCACCGCCGCTGCCGGCATGGCTGCCGCCTCTTCCTCAGGCGGTTACGTGGTGCAGGTCGGCGCGCTGAGCAGCGCCGAGCGCGCCCAAAGCTGGCAGCAAAGCCTGAGCCAGCAGTTTGGCGTCCCAGGCAAAGTGGCGGCCAACGGCAACGTTTATCGCGTTCAGCTCGGCCCATTCAGCAGCCGTCAGCAGGCGGCCCAGCTGCAACAACGCCTGGCCAGCGAAGCGCAACAACAGTCTTTCGTTACTGCTGCACCCTGAGCATTAAGCCCGGCGGGCATTCACGGCCGATAAGCGGTTATTTAGCTGAAACATTTTCTTGCAGCTAAAAGTGCACTAACCGCAATTAGGCAGATGAATGGGTAATGCCTGCCGGGATCGCATCTGCTATAGTGTGGCTCGTTTTTTAACTTTACTTTCACGGATGTTGTAGTCCCGATCATGAAACAAGTAACTTCTTTTCGCTTAATCAAGAGCATCGCATTCGGCACCGTTATCGCAATGGGCGCAGCCTCCGTCGCGCATGCCGATGACGTTAACCTCAAAACCATGATCCCAGGTGTCCCGCAGATCGATGCGGAAGCGTACATCCTGATTGATTACAACTCCGGCAAAGTGCTGGCCGAGATGAACGCCGACGCGCGTCGCGATCCGGCCAGCCTGACCAAAATGATGACCAGCTACGTCATCGGCCAGGCGCTGAAAGCCGGCAAAATCGGCCAGGACGACATGGTGACCGTCGGCCAGGACGCCTGGGCAACCGGCAACCCGGTGTTCAAAGGCTCCTCGCTGATGTTCCTGAAGCCAGGCGATCGCGTGCCGGTCTCCAAACTGACCCGCGGCATCAACCTGCAGTCCGGTAACGACGCCTGCGTGGCGATGGCCGACTACG
The DNA here is from genome assembly GCF_050880365.1 of Serratia sp. BFP-2025. Lineage (NCBI taxonomy): Bacteria > Pseudomonadati > Pseudomonadota > Gammaproteobacteria > Enterobacterales > Yersiniaceae > Serratia > Serratia sp. BFP-2025. Next base: position 2,942,609 of record NZ_JBPAFV010000001.1, read on the forward strand.
TCGCCGGCAGCCAGGACGCGTTCGTCAACCTGATGAACACCTACGTCAACAAGCTGGGCCTGCAGAATACCCACTTCCAGACGGTGCACGGCCTGGATGCCCAAGGGCAATACAGCTCGGCGCGCGACATGGCGTTGATCGGCCAGGCGCTGATCCGCGACGTGCCGGACGAATACGCGATTTATAAAGAGAAAGAGTTCACCTTCAACAATATCCGCCAGATGAACCGTAACGGTCTGCTGTGGGACACCAGCCTGAACGTCGACGGCATCAAAACCGGCCACACCGACGCGGCGGGTTACAACTTGGTGGCTTCGGCGACCGAAGGCCAGATGCGTCTGATCTCCGCTGTGCTGGGTGGCCGCACCTACAAAGGCCGTGAAACCGAGAGCAAGAAACTGCTGACCTGGGGCTTCCGCTTCTTTGAAACCGTGGCGCCACTGAAAGTCGGTAAAGAGTTCGCCTCCGAGCCGGTCTGGTTCGGCGACGCCGATCGCGTTGAGCTGGGCGTGGACAAAGACGTCTACCTGACCATCCCGCGTGGCCGCATGAAAGATCTGAAGGCCAGCTATGTGCTGAACACGCCGGAAATTCACGCGCCGCTGGCGAAAAATCAGGTGGTCGGCACCATCAACTTCCAACTGGACGGCAAAACCATCGATCAGCGTCCGCTGGTGGTGATGAACGAAGTGAAAGAAGGTGGTTTCTTCAGCCGCATCGTGGACTATATCAAACTGATGTTCCACCACTGGTTCGGTTAACGGTTGAAACGGGCAAAATTGCCCCCATATACTGAATAACATTAACTCCCGCCCCGGCGGGAGTTATAATTTATAGATTAGCTAGCACTCTGGAGCGCACGCACATGCAAAAAACTAAACTGAACGAACTGCTCGAATTCCCTTGCTCGTTTACCTACAAGGTGATGGGCCTGGCGCAGCCTGAGCTGGTTGACCAGGTAGTTGAAGTGGTGCAGCGCCATGCACCGGGCGATTACAACCCGCAGGTTAAGCCAAGCAGCAAAGGCAACTACCACTCCGTCTCCATCACCATCAACGCCACTCACATCGAGCAGGTCGAAACCCTGTACGAAGAGTTGGGCAACATTGAAATTGTTCGCATGGTGCTGTAATTCCAGCATAAACCCCTGCTTATCAACCCGGGATGGCGCAGCGTCTTCCCGGGTTGCGCATTTTTGGTCAGCGAAAGGCTGGTCGCAGGCCGGAGCGCCCGGTATAATGGCTTTACCACTTCTGTAACCTGACGATGACTCTTTTGCAACCAGACAAGATCATTTTGCGTCAGCTGGGGTTGCAGCCCTACGCGCCTGTATCCCAAGCCATGCATAACTTCACCGACGGTCGTACCGAGAGCACGCCGGACGAACTGTGGCTGGTGCAGCATCACCCGGTGTTCACCCAGGGCCAGGCCGGCAAAGCCGAGCACGTACTGATGCCCGGCGATATCCCGGTTGTCCAGAGCGATCGCGGCGGCCAGGTGACCTATCACGGGCCGGGCCAGCAGGTGATGTACGTGATGGTCGATCTGAAACGCAGCAAGGTCGGCGTACGCCAATTGGTCACGGCGATAGAAGATACGGTTATCAACACCCTCGCCCACTTCCGTCTCGAATCGCGCGCCCGTCCGGATGCGCCGGGCGTGTACGTGGGGGAGCAGAAAATCTGTTCGTTGGGTTTGCGGATCCGTAAAGGCAGCTCATTCCACGGCCTAGCCCTGAATGTGGCGATGGATCTCAGCCCTTTCCAACGCATCAACCCTTGCGGTTACGCCGGCATGCAGATGACGCAGGTCAGCGCGCTGGCGCCCGGCGTTGGCATTGAAGACATACACCCAATCCTGGTACAGGAATTTGTTCATTTACTCGGCTACCAGACGGTCGAGCTTCGTAACTGGAACCTGCACGATTATGAGTAAACCAATTCAGATGGAACGCGGCGTCAAATACCGCGATGCTGACAAAATGGCGCTGATCCCGGTCAAAACGGTGGTCACCGAACGGCAGGAGCTGTTGCGTAAACCCGAGTGGATGAAGATCAAACTGCCTGCCGACTCAACGCGCATTCAGGGCATCAAAGCCGCGATGCGCAAGAACGGCCTGCACTCCGTCTGTGAGGAAGCCTCGTGCCCTAACCTGTCCGAGTGCTTCAACCACGGCACCGCCACCTTTATGATCCTCGGCGCCATCTGTACCCGCCGCTGCCCGTTCTGCGACGTGGCCCACGGCCGCCCGATCGCGCCGGACGCCAACGAGCCGGAAAAGCTGGCGCAAACCATCGCCGACATGGCGCTGCGTTACGTGGTGATCACCTCGGTTGACCGCGACGATCTGCGCGACGGCGGCGCTCAGCACTTTGCCGACTGCATCTCGGCCATCCGCGCCAAGAGCCCGAACATCAAAATCGAAACGCTGGTGCCGGACTTCCGCGGCCGTATGGACCGCGCGCTAGAGATCCTCACCGCCACGCCGCCGGACGTATTCAACCACAACCTGGAAAACGTGCCACGCGTATACCGCCAGGTGCGCCCGGGCGCCAACTACGAGTGGTCGCTGAAGCTGCTCGAACGCTTTAAAGAAGCGCACCCGGATATCCCGACCAAGTCCGGCCTGATGGTCGGCCTTGGGGAAACCAACGCGGAAATCGTCGAAGTGATGCGCGATCTGCGTCGCCACGGCGTGACCATGCTGACGCTGGGTCAATACCTGCAGCCAAGCCGTCACCACCTGCCGGTGCAACGCTACGTCAGCCCGGCCGAGTTTGACGAGATGAAAGAAGAAGCGATGGCGATGGGCTTCACCCACGCCGCCTGCGGTCCGTTCGTGCGTTCGTCTTACCACGCCGATCTGCAGGCCAAAGGGATGGAAGTGAAATAACGCGTAATAGTTTGTTACGCTAAAGACGGCGGAAACGCCAAAAAACGGATGTCCGCAAGGCATCCGTTTTTTTATTGCGCGCCATCAGACGGGATTAAACGTCTTTCTTTTCGACGCTCTGCTGAGCGGATTGGCTCTCGGCGGCGTTGTTGCCGGCGGCCGGCGGTGGCGTGCTGTCATCGCCCACGGCTTTTTTAAAGCCTTTCAGCGCCGCGCCAAGATCGGCGCCGAGCGTGCGCAGTTTGCTGGTGCCGAACAGTAAAATCACCAACACCGCAATCACCAGAAGTTTGGTAATGCTGATACCTTCCATACTCACCTTCTTATCATAGAGCGCTGCGTGAACAGCGAGAAAAACTGACCTTGCCTGCGAATATTTAGCGACTTTCCCCCGGCTCGCACAACCGCAACATGTAACAGAGTGAGATCCATCGCAGGAATGCCACACGGCTTCACGGCGTGAATACCAGACTATTCTTAGTTTATCACCCGCATGATACGCTGCTGTGATACTCATCAGGGAGATGCCGGATGTATATTGCCCCACCCATTTTCGATGCCCGAAAATCCGGCCTCAGCTTCGCCAAACGCACCTATCTGCCCCGCGTGGCCGGTTTGGGACTTGGCTTTATCTGCGTCTGCGCCGCGCTCTACCCGCTGGCTCCGCCAACGGCAGTCTGGCTCTTACTGGCCTTTCACGGCTTTCTCTGGCCGCATCTCGCCTACCGCCTGGCCTGCCGCGCCAAAGATCCGTTCAAAGCCGAAATTCGTAACCTGTTGATCGACTCCGCCTTCGGCGGCGTCTGGGCGGCGATGATGGCGTTCAATGCGCTGCCTGCGATTGTCATCCTGTCGATGATGAGCATGAACAACATCGCCTCGGCCGGCAAAACGCTGTTTGTGAAAGGATTGATGATTCAGCTGGCCGCCGCGGCGATCGCCGGCGCGCTGCTCGGTTTCCCGTTTCACCCGCAAAGCACCCCGCTGCAAATCTATCTGTGCCTGCCGATGATCTATCTGTATCCAACGCTGCTTGGTTTGGTGACCTACCGCACCGCCAAGCGGCTGGCGGAAAAGAAACAGGAGCTGCAGCGTATCAGCACCCGCGATGGGCTGACCGGTTTGTACAATCGCCGCCACTGGGAGCATCTGCTGCATCGCCAGTTCGACAGCTGCCGCCGCTATCAGGACAGCGCCACGCTGATTCTGATGGACATCGATCGCTTCAAAACCATCAACGACACCTTCGGCCATGCGCTGGGGGACGAAGCCCTGGCGGCGCTGGCGGAAGAGCTGCTGATCGGCTTACGCAACGTGGATATCGTCGGGCGTTACGGCGGGGACGAATTTGGCGCGGTACTGCCGAACACCAACGCCGAACAGGCGACAACCGTCCTGCAGCGCATTCAGCAACGGCTGGACGCCGTCAGCTTCAAAGAGGCGCCTCAGCTACGGCTGCAGATCAGCGCAGGCATCGCCAACTACCACCCTGAGTTGGGCGGTTATCTGGACTGGCTGAAAGCCGCCGACGGCGCGCTCTACCGGGCGAAGCAAAACGGCCGCAACCGGCTGGAAACGGCGACGCCGACGGGTGGCTAGCTTACTGACTTAATAGCTTGGCAAAATACTTTGGCGCTTCGACAAAGCCTTCGCGCCGATAAAACGCATGGGCCCGCTCACGGCGGCTGTGGCAATGAACTTCCAACCGATCGCAGCCGCGACGGTGCGCCAGCGCCTCGCCCTCCGCCAACAGCAACCGCCCTACGCCCGCGCCGCGCGCCCGATCGTCGACGCAAAAATAGCTGATGCGGGCAATATCGCCGGCCAACGCCAGCTGAGGCAGAAAATGCAGCGACAACACGCCCAGCACTTGCTCCTCCTCAACCGCCACCAGCAGCGCCTCATCCGGATGCGCCAACAGTTGCTGCATTCGCTGCGTCAGAAACGCCTCGGTGCCGGGATAATCCAGCGCCGTCATTAATTCGGCGATAGCATGTCGGTCGCTCAGACGCGCCGTTCTGATTTCCATCCGTTTTACCTCGCAGAGTGTCGATACTACAAAATAGGCGGCTTTAGGTGTAACATCCAACGGGTACGGCAAAAAAGGCCGTGCGGCACGCTGGAGATGACATTCCTCCCTAACCGCCTTCACAGGCTGATGATGTCTACGTAACCTCTCGGAGAGAGGCGCGTAGCGTTACGCCTGTCCCTTTCCGAGTCCCGTGAATTTCTCTGATTGAAAGGTAGTTGCCCCATGTTGAGCTCTTTACTGGCCGTATTTATCGGCGGCGGCGTCGGCAGCGTACTGCGCTGGGCGGTAAGCATGAAAATGAATCCGTTGAACGCCCACATTCCGCTCGGTACGCTGATGGTCAATCTGGTCGGCGGTTTTATCATCGGCCTGGCGATGGCGATTTTCACCCGCATGACGCACCTGGATCCCACCTGGAAATTGCTGATCACCACCGGGTTTTGCGGCGGCTTGACCACCTTCTCTACCTTTTCGCTGGAGGTGGTGTACCTGATGCAGGATGGCCGCTTCGGCTGGGCATTGGCCAATATGCTGCTCAACCTGGCCGGTTCGCTGGCGATGACGCTGCTGGCTTTCATGCTGGTCATGTGGGTCAACGGGCGCTAAGTCCTTAATGTTTCCTTAATCTTGCATGCGCATAATCTCATCCAGTACCCCTGACTGGATGAGAAACCGCTATGTTTAGCCTGCCGAAAACCGCCGCCGAAGCGATCGCCGTTGCGCTGTGCGTGCTGATCGTCGCCGCCTTTATCAAATCTTACCTGTTCGCTTAAACGCCTTTTCCCGCAGCACGCGTTCATCTTGCACCCTTCCCGTCGGTTGCACTACAATTGAGAATGAACGTTCACACCCAAAAATGTGAACCCGGCTCACGCGTAGCAAAGGATCGGGCAGATGCTCTCCCCCAACGACACTAAACAGGCCAAGGTGCAGGCGCGCCGCGATCAGATCGTCGAAGCGGCGAAAATCAGCTTCCGCCGCCACGGTTTCCACGCCGCCAGCATGGCGGAAATCGCTCAGGGCTCACAGCTCAGCGTCGGCCAAATCTATCGCTATTTCGCCAATAAAGACGCGATTATCGAGGAGATCGTCAACCGCATCATCGCCAACAAGATGCAGCGCCTGGAAAACCTTGGCGATCACATCAATCTGATCGCCGGCGTGCTGGCGGCGCGCACGCTGTTCCAGCAGCCGGGCGAGAGCGAAACCGACCACATGCTGATGCTGGAAGTGACCGCCGAGGCCACGCGCAATCCGGTGGTGGCCAAAATGCTCAGCGACGCTGAAGCGCGGCTGTTTCGCCACGTGTGCCACAACCTGCAGCGGCTGTATCCCCATTTCAGCGCGGAAGAGATCGCCGCGCGGGTGGAGTTTATCGCCGTCATGAGCGAAGGCACCGGTTACCGGATCCTTACCACGCAAAAAGCCGATGCGTCCCTGCTGCGCGATCTGTATCAGCAGGCCATTTCTCATCTGTTCAGGAAATCCTAATCTCTCATGACCAAACACTTAGCCAGACAACGTCTGGTGTACGCCGTCGTGCTTGGCCTGTTGGCCGCGCTGGGGCCGCTGTGCACCGATCTCTACCTGCCCGCCCTGCCGGAGATGGCAGGCGAGCTGAATACCTCCACCGCCGCCGCGCAGCTCAGCCTGACCACCGGGCTGCTCGGTCTGGGCGTCGGCCAGCTGATTTTCGGCCCTTACAGCGACAAACTGGGCCGCATGCGCCCGCTGCTGCTGTCGCTGATCCTGCTGCTGGGCGCTTCGCTGTGGTGCGCGCTGGCGCCCACCATCGACCAGTTGCTGATCGCCCGCCTGCTGCAGGGCATCGCCGGCGCCGGTGGGGCGGTGATTTCCCGCGCCATCGCCCGCGATCTGTATGCCGGGCATGAGCTGACCCGCTTCTTCGCCTTGCTGATGCTGGTCAACGGCCTGGCGCCGATCGTCGCGCCGGTGCTGGGCGGCGTCATGCTGCAGGTGATGAACTGGCGCGGCATCTTCGGCGTGCTGGCGGCCATCGCGGTGCTGCTGTTCAGCCTGTCGGCGCTGAAGCTACGCGAATCCCTGCCGGTCGAGCGCCGCAGCCAGGGCGGCATCCTGGCGATGCTGATGTCGCTGGGCAGTCTGTTGACCCAGCGCTATTTCATGGGACTGTGCCTGACGCAGGGCTTCGTGATGGCCGGCATGTTCGCCTATATCGGCGCCTCGCCTTTCGTCTTGCAGCAGATCTACGGCCTCAGCCCGCAGATGTTCAGCCTGTGCTTCGCCATTAACGGCGTCGGGCTGATCATTGCGGCGCAGCTGGCCAGCCGCCTCAGTTCTCGTTGGGGTGAGCGCCGGGTGTTGAAGAGCGGGCTGACGCTGGCAGCCGTCGCGTCGCTGTTGCTGCTGTTGGCCGCCGCGCTGCACGCGCCGCTGGTATTGCTGCTGGTGCCGCTGTTCTTCTCGGTGGCGGTGATCGGCATCGTCGGCCCGACCGCCTCTTCGCTGGCGATGCAAAGCCAGGGTGACAAAGCGGGCAGCGCCTCAGCCTTGATCGGCGTGTGCATGTTCGCGCTCGGCGCCTGCGCCGTGCCGCTCACCGGGCTGGGCGGCACCTCGAGCCTGTCGATGGCGCTGACCATCGTCGGCTGCTACGCCGTCGCCATCCTGCTATTCAGCCTGTTGGCCCGCCGCAGCGAAGCATAATGCGCCCAATAAAAAACCCGCTCAATGAGCGGGTTTTAAGAAATTCAGCTACGCAGCTTAGATAGCAGTAACGTTAGCGGCAGATGGGCCTTTGGCACCGTTCGTGATTTCAAATTCTACACGCTGGCCTTCAGCAAGCGTTTTGAAACCGTTGCTAACGATGGCAGAGAAGTGAACGAAAACGTCCTTGCTACCATCTTCCGGAGTAATGAAACCGAAGCCTTTGGATTCATTAAACCACTTAACGCTACCTTTAATCTTAGACATCAAACTTACCTTTAACGTGAATGAAAGACACAAAACCTGTGTCGATCACAGTACAGCAAGCAGGCAGGATTTTGTCCACCACCGCGATCACAGAAATCCGATAAAGAGTGAAAAAATCCGTGTTGCCCGGTGTAAATTGATTGCACCGGTTGCGATAAGTTACCGTTTCAGGTCAATCCTCTTCAGGCGTCGGCAAACAACGAGCGAACGCCCAAACTTGCCCATTTCTCCATCGTTGACGCCCCCGTGCAGACGCAATCGCTATGAAATATAACCAGATGGTCTTTTTGCTTCGGCGCCCGCTGCACTAGGGTTAGGGTTTATTTCCCACTGTGAGCCAAGCCTATGACCAGCCAGTTGGCAGACAAAATTATCGCCTATCGGCGTGAGCTGCACCAAAACCCCGAGCTTTCCAATCACGAATTCGCCACCACCACCCGGCTGACTTGCTGGCTGCAAGAGGCGGGTATTCGCCTGCTGCCGTTGGCGCTGAAAACCGGCGTCGTGGCGGAGATAGGCAGCGGCAAAGGGCCGATCATCGCGCTGCGCGGCGACATTGACGCGCTGCCGATCGACGAGATCGCCGATGTGCCCTTCAGTTCGCAAAACCGCGGCGTGATGCACGCCTGCGGCCACGACTTTCACACTTCGGTGATGCTCGGCGCCGCACACCTGCTGAAAGCGCGCGAGGCCGAGCTACCCGGCACGGTGCGCATCTTCTTCCAGCCGGCGGAAGAGACCTTCAACGGCGCCCGGCACCTGATCGACGCCGGCGCGCTGGATAACGTCGCGGCGGTGTTTGGCCTGCACAATGCGCCGGAACTGCCCACCGGCACCTTCGCCACCCGCGCCGGGCCGTTTTACGCCAACGTCGATCGTTTCCAGATCCAGATCACCGGCAAAGGTGCCCACGCCGCCAAACCGGAACAGGGCGTCGACACCATCGTCACCGCCAGCCAGATCGTCGGCGCACTGCAGACGCTGCCCAGCCGCAGCTTCAGCTCGCTGGAATCGCTGGTGGTGAGCGTGACGCGCATCGAAGGCGGCAATACCTGGAACGTACTGCCGCAAACCGTGGAGCTGGAAGGCACGGTGCGCACCCACAGCGACGCGGTGCGCCGCCAGGTGCCGGACAAGATTCGTCAGGTGATCGACGGCGTCGCCGCCGCGCTGGGCGCCCAGGCCGAACTGCACTGGCAGCCGGGGCCACCGGCGGTGATCAACGACGCGCATTGGGCGGCATTCAGCAAAACCGTCGCCGCCGAGGCCGGTTACCGGGTTGAAGAGGCGGAACTGCAGATGGGCGGCGAAGATTTCGCGCTTTATCTGCACCATGTTCCAGGCGTGTTTGTCAGCATCGGATCCGCCAGCGAGTTCGGCTTGCATCATCCGCGTTTCAATCCCGATGAACGCGCTCTGTTCCCGGCGGCGCAATATTTCACGCTGCTGGCGGAACGCACGCTGCAACAATTAACCACCGCGCCGGAAAAAACCCTCAGCAACGCCTGAATAACAACAAATATTATTTCCCCAACGCTGCTGATGCCGCGCCGGGGATTATTATTTTCGCCTACCGTGATATTTGCCGTTTTCAACATTTGAATATGCTGTTTTGTTGTTTTACATCCCGCCGCCGCTCATCAATAGTGGACTCATCAGACACTGCGCGCCTCTGCGGCGCATGATGGGATAATCACGATGAGCAACAGCGCGAATAATCAACGTCAATTACGGCTGGGCGCCATTCTGCATGGCGCGTCGGGAAATATGTCCGCCTGGCGCCACCCGGACGCTACTGCCGACGCCAGCATCAACCTCGAATTTAATATCGCCACGGCGAAAAAAGCCGAGCAGGGAAAATTCGATTTCGTGTTTGTCGCCGATGGCTTATATATCAACGAAAAATCCATTCCGCATTTTCTTAATCGCTTCGAACCGTTGACCCTATTGGCCGCGCTGTCCGCCGCCACCGACAAAATTGGCCTGGTGGGCACCCTCTCCACCTCCTACAGCGATCCGTTCACCGTCGCCCGTCAGTTCGCCAGCCTCGATCACCTGAGCAACGGCCGCGCCGGCTGGAACGTGGTGACCTCGCCGTTGGAAGGCTCAGCCAAAAACTTCTCGCGCGCCGAACACCCGGAGCACAGCCTGCGTTACCGCATCGCCGATGAGTTTCTTGACGTCGCCAAAGGACTGTGGGACTCCTGGGAAGAGGACGCCTTCGTGCGCAACAAAGCCAGCGGCGAATTCTTTCGCGCCGGGAAACTGCACACCCTCAACCACCAGGGTGAGTTCTTCTCGGTACAAGGGCCGCTGAACATCGGCCGCACGCCGCAGGGCCGCCCGATTCTGTTCCAGGCCGGCGCTTCTGAAGACGGCAAACGCCTGGCGGCCAGGCACGCCGATGCGATTTTCACCCATCACGACACGCTGGAACAGGCGCAGGATTTCTATCAGGACGTGAAACGGCAACTGGTGGAACAAGGGCGCGAACCGGACGATCTGCGTATCTTCCAGGGCGTCAGCGTGATCGTCGGCGACGACGACGCGGACGTCGAGCGCCAGTATCAGGAGACCGCTCGCCTGGTAAGCATCGAAAACGCCCTCAACTATCTTGGCCGCTACTTCGAACATTACGACTTCGCTCGCCATCCGCTGGATGCCCCGTTCCCGGACATCGGCGATTTGGGGCAAAACAGCTTCCGCAGCACCACCGACGCGATCAAGCGCAACGCCCGTGAGCGTAACCTCACGCTGCGCCAGGTGGCGCTGGAAGCCGCCTCGCCGCGCCCGGTGTTCAGCGGCACGCCGGAAGCGGTGGCCGACGGCCTGCAGCGCTGGTTCGACAGCGAAGCCGCCGATGGCTTCATCATCAGCGGCGGTACGCCCAACGCTTTCGGTCACTTCGTCGAGCGGGTGGTGCCCGTCCTGCAGCGGCGCGGCCTGTTCCGCCAGGCGTACCGCGGCGACACGCTGCGCGAACACCTTGGCCTGAAACGCCCGTTGAACAGATTCACCCAATAATAAGATCGCTTTCAGGGATACCCGCTATGCAGAAAACCGTTACCGCCGCCCTCGTGGCGGCCTTGTTGAGCCTGACCGGCGCCGCGCAGGCGGACACCGGCATCGATTTACAGGCCAATGAAACCCCGATCCACGCGCCGAAAAACCCGCAGGCGATCGCCAAACTGCCGGCCGATTTCCACTTCGTAAAGCCGGGGCAGTTCACCGTCGCGATCGCCGCGCTCAACACGCCGCCGCTGGCGCTGTTCGCCGCCGACAACCGGCGGCTTATCGGCAGCGAAGTGGATATCGCGCAGCTGGTGGCCGACAGCCTGGGCCTAACGCTTAACGTGGTGCAAACCTCGTGGGAAGACTGGCCGCTGGGGGTGGTCTCCGGCAAGTATGACGCGGCCATCACCAACGTTACCGTCACTAAAGAGCGCAAAACCCGCTTCGATTTCGCCACCTACCGCATCGATTCGCTCGGCTTTTATGTCAAAACCGGCGGCAAGATCGCGACGATCAAACAGCCTGCCGATATCGCCGGATTAAAAATTATCGTCGGCTCCGGCACCAATCAGGAAGCGATCCTGCTGGCGTGGGATAAACAGAACCGGCAGCAGGGGCTCAAACCCTTCCAACCGATCTACGTGACCGATGATGCGGCCGCCACGCTGGCGATCCAGTCCGGCCGGGCCGACGCCTACTTTGGGCCGAACGTGCTCGGCGCCTATAAAGCGGCGCTGAATGGCCGTACTCGGCTGGCGGGCACGGTGGAAGGCGGTTGGCCCAAGGCGGCACACATCGCCGTCACCACCCGTAAAGGCAACGGCCTGGTGCAGGCGGTGAACGAAGCACTGAACGGCGCGATCCGCGGCGGGCAGTACGATCGGGTGCTCAACCGCTGGGGCGAGAGCGTCGAACGCCTTGCACAGTCGGAAATCAACCCGCCCGGCCTGGGCGATTAGGAGCGCGCGATGACGCAAGACACCTTCATTCAGACGCTGCCGACCGACCCGCTGATCGCCCCGGTGATCGAGGGGCTGTTCGGCGAATATCGCCAGCGTTACGGCGACTATTTTGGTGACCAGGAACCGGAAGCGCTGGATCTGTACGCGCCGCCGCAAGGGGCCTTCATCGTGCTGCTGCGCGCCGGTGCGCCGATCGCCATGGGCGCCTTCAAACGCTATGACGCACAGACCGCCGAGCTGAAACGGATCTGGACGCGGGGCGACCTGCGCCGCCAGGGCCTGGCGCAGCGGGTGTTGCAACAGTTGGAAACGCTGGCGCTGGCGCAGGGATATCGCCGGCTCTATCTGACCACCGGCTTTCGCCAGCCCGAAGCGGTGGGCCTATATCTGAACAACGGCTATCAGCCGCAGTTCGATCCCACCGTCGACAGCGAGGTTTACAGCCGCCCGCCCTACGATGGCCGCCTGCCGTTCCGCAAAAGCCTGATTGCAGAGGACGTGTGTTGTTGCGCGTCGGAAAGGAAAATCGCCTAAGGCCCCCTTATCTGTATCAGGAGACATGACATGTCCAAACAAGACGTCTTGAAAGTCGTGCCCGCCCGCTATCCGCTGCGGCTGATCGGCGCGCTGTTTTCGCTGTTTATTCTGGCCGCCATCGTGCAATCGGTGGCGGGCAACGCGCGCTGGGAATGGGGCGTGTTCGCCGAGTGGTTCTTCGCGCCGGCGGTGTTGGCGGGGCTGGGGCAAACCCTGCTGCTGACGCTGCTCGGCACGCTGTTCAGCATCCTGTTCGGCACCCTGCTGGCGCTGGCGCGGCTGTCGCGCTCCTACCTGCTGGCGTCGCTGGCCTGGGGCTATATCTGGCTGTTTCGCTCGCTGCCGCTGATCCTGGTACTGATCATCCTGTACAACTTCTCCTATCTGTATGACGCCATCTCGCTGGGCATTCCCTTCACCTCCGTGGTGTTCGCCAGCTTTCCCACCATCGACATTCTCGGCCAGTTCGCGGTGGCGGTGCTGGGCCTGACGCTGGTGCAGTCCGCCTACACCGCCGAGATCATCCGCGGCGGCATTTTGGGCGTGGATTACGGCCAGCACGAAGCGGCGGCAGCGCTGGGCCTGCCGGGTTACCGCCGCACCTTCCGCATCATTCTGCCGCAGGCGCTGCGCTCCATTATTCCGACCGGCTTCAACGAGATCATCAGCCTGGCGAAAGGTACTTCTATCGTTTATGTGCTGGCGCTGCCGGAGCTGTTTTACACCATTCAGGTGATCTATAACCGCACCCAGCAGGTGATACCGCTGCTGATGGTCGCCACCGTCTGGTATCTGTTCATCACCACCGCGCTGTCGGTGATCCAATACTACATCGAGCGCTATTTCGCCCGCGGCGCGGTGCGCGAACTGCCGCCGACACCCTGGCAGAAACTGGCCGGCTGGTTAAAACGTTAGGAGCCCCGCATGTCTGAAGCTATTGATTATTACGCCTTGTCCGAGCAGCCGACACGTAACCTCACCCCGGTGCCGGCACGCGGCCTGATCGAAATCAGCAACGTCAGCAAGTTCTTCGGCAAGCACAAGGCGCTGGACGACGTCAGCCTGACGCTGCAACCGGGCACCGTCACCGTGATCCTCGGCCCTTCCGGCTCCGGCAAATCGACGCTGCTGCGGGCAATCAACCACCTGGAGCGCGTCGATGAGGGCTTTATCCGCATCGACGGCGACTACGTCGGCTACCGCCGCAAGGGCAACCGGCTGTACGAGCTGAAGGAAAAGGCCATTCTGCGGCAACGCATCAACGTCGGCTATGTGTTCCAAAACTTCAATCTGTTCCCGCATCTGACGGTGCTGGAAAACATCATCGAAGCGCCGGTGGTGCACAAGATTCATTCCCGCGAGCGGGCGAAGGCGGTGGCCTATGAGCTTTTGGACACCGTCGGGCTGCGTCACAAGGCGGACGCCTACCCGCGCCACCTCTCCGGCGGCCAACAGCAGCGCATCGCCATCGCCCGCGCGCTGGCGCTGAACCCGAAGGTGATCCTGTTCGATGAACCGACCTCCGCGCTCGATCCCGAATTGGTCGGCGAAGTGCTGGATGTGATTAAGGGGTTGGCCGATCTGGGGGTCACGCTGGTGGTGGTGACGCATGAAATCGGCTTTGCGCGCGAAGCGGCGGATCGGGTGGTGTTTATGGTCGACGGCCAGATCGTCGAGCAAGGCGACGCCAGGCAGGTGCTAGCCCAGCCGCAGCATCCGCGCACCGTCAATTTCCTCAACAAGGTATTGTGATGGTCGGGGCGCCGCAGCGCCCCGCATGGCCGCTTACCGGCCGGCGAAACGTCGCTTCTCGGCGGCGAAATCCAGCGGACGAATATCCTGCTGGTTTTTGTCCTCTTCGGTCAGCAACGCCGGGGGAATAAACCAGGTCACCTCGAACAGCAGCCCGTCCGGATCGTGGCCATAAATGCTTTTGTGCACGCCGTGATCCTCTTCCAACCCGAGAATACCGCGTTCGGCCAACTGGTGACGAATACGCTCCAGCTCTTCCAGGCTGTCCACTTCCCAGGCCAGATGGTACAGCCCGGCCGCTGGCTCATGCTCCGCCGGCGGCTCGCCGTTGGCGCGAAACACCCCAGCGCGCTGCTGGCCCAGGTTCTTGCTGAACAGCGCCAAATCGTGATCGTTGTCCGAATCGGCGGCCTGGGTGAATACCGCCCTATCGGGGCTGTCGGACGGCTTGAGCTTGAAGCCCAACACCTGATGATAAAAGTCGGCGCTCTGCCGCACGTCGCTCACATACAGTACGGCGTGATTGAGACGTTTGATGCCCATCGATATTCCTTTTCGCAGTGAATGAAGTCAGCATGAACATAGCATGTGGGCGGAAAGCCGCTAAATGCCGTTATCGCATGACTAAATGCCGCGCGCGCAATCTGTCGCTGCCAGGCATTCCGCGCTATCATAAGCGCTGTATAGAACCCTTTTGTGAGAATAGCGATGAACGGCAAGATAACGACTTTTTTTGAAGACAAAGGCTTCGGCTTTATTACCGACGAGAACGGAGAAAATCGTTATTTTCACGTGATTAAAGTGCAAAACCCGGAGCTGATTAAGAAAAACGCGGCGGTGACCTTCGAGCCGACCAACAACACCAAAGGTCCGTCGGCTTATGCGGTCAAAGTGTTGGCACCCAGCAAATACATCATCATCGCCAATGAAAGAATCAAGATCACCAGCATCAAGTCTTTCAACACCTTCACCAAGGACGTACCGGTCAAAGCCGACGTGGATAAGGAGAACACCGTGCTGTCGGTCGGTTTGTTGATGAACCGCATTCGCCCGCAGTCGGAAGATCAAGCGCAGGCCATGCAAACGCTGCGCATGTTGACTATCACCACCTTCCAGAACACCACCCATACCTTCTCCGAGCACGAGATCGATATGGATGAGACCATCAAGGCGCTGAAAAGCCTGTAAACGCTGCTCACCCAGCGTCGAGCTTAACGGAACAGAATATGCTCGACGCTGTTGCCGTTCACCACGTTGAACGACTCCACCCGATTCCGCCCCTGCGATTTGGCGCGATACAGCGCGATATCCGCCATATTCATCAGCTGCTCCAGCGATTTCACCTCGTTCATCGCCAGGCTGGCGACGCCGACGCTAATGGTGATTTTCAAGGCCTGCTTGCCATCTGCCTGCAGCTCCGTCTGCTCCACCAGCCGACGAAGATGTTCCCCCAACGCCACGCCCTGCGCCGCCAGCGCGCGCGGCAGCATGATGGCGAACTCTTCCCCGCCCAAACGGCCGAACAGCTGATCGTGCCGCAGCTCGCGCCGCACGATGTGCGCGAACGACGCCAACACCTGATCGCCGGCGCTGTGGCCATGCGTATCGTTGATCTGTTTGAAATGGTCGATGTCGATCAGCAATAACGACACCGCCTCCTTTGAACGGTGCTTATGCTCCAGCAGCTCGCCCGCTTTGCGCGTCATCGCGCTGCGCGCCAGCACCCCGGTCAGGAAATCGTGGTTGGCGCTGTGCTCCAGACGCCGCATCAGCTTGCGATTGGCGGCGATAGAGCTGGCGAGGATCAGCGGCCCCATCACCAGCATGGCGATGCCCAAGCGGGCGGACATCAGGGTATCGAGGAAGGCGTTGTGATTGTTCGGCGTTTCATACAGCACCAGGTTGGCTGAAATGTTGCTGATCTCGGTCATGCCGGTCAACAACGTCAGCAGCGTAACGGGGAACAACTGGTAGCGCACGGCGCACCACAGCAGCGCAGGGATCGGAAAAGCGATGGCGCCCGGCCCGCCGATATAGACGCTGAACGCCAGCGACAGCAGCAGCGCCAATAGCGGCAGGCAGCCTTTCAGGCGCCAACGTACCTGCATGCGAAACAGCTGTTTCAACCGCGGCGCCGCCATCAGCACCGGTAACAGCAGCAACGTCGTCGAGAACTGCTCACTGAACCAGGCCAACCAGGCGACGACCACCGTATTGTTGTACAGGCTGTCGTTGCGCAGCACCGACAGCGTCGACGCCACTGCCGATCCGGCCAGACTGGCGCTGAACATATAGAGTATCGCCTGGGGTTTTCCCATGCGCCGTTGAGATTGCGGCAGCATCAGCATGATGCCGTAACCGACGGCGATCAGCGACATGTTGCAGGCGTTCAGCCACAGCGCCAGGGACCAGCCCTCGCCGGTACTGAGATCGGCGGCGACCATGCCCAGATAAGTGGTGAGCCAGCCGAGCGGCGTAGCGTAAACGGGTTTGCGCAGCAGCAGCCCGAGCAGAATCGCGTTGACCGGCCAAAATAAAGAAAGCGAGCCAATCGGCCGGCTAAGAATACCCACCAGGGAAAGTAAAAAGGCCAGCATGAAAAGATTGATCAGCTGAACCGTAAGCGGCAGGCCATGCCTGGCGTTTATTCTGGCGCTCATCGCCTCGCCCGTATATTGCTAATAACCAGAATAATAATGTGCATACGCTCTCGCCCGGCCAGTGAGGGATAGTTAACCCGGATTTCAACCAAAAAAGCCAGACAAATCAACAATGAAAAACATTAACATTTAATTAGCAGACTTTTCTTAACCTAATGCGGCATCGGTTGCAGCCACGGTAAACCGCCGGGAAATTATACCCATCCCAGCTGTCAGCATAGCGCAAAACCGCAATATACCCGTGAAGGCGTTAATGACATTAATAAGTTTATGGTTATTGGTCGTTGAATGATATTGGAATAACTGCGCGGTTATTTTCCTGCAACTGAGCCGCCCGTGCAATAACAAGCCAAAAAAAGCCCGCGTGAAGCGGGCTTGCTTGAACAACAGCAAATCGACAGTTACGACACAGCCATGCATTGCCTGCCTGTGCCGTCGCGCAGTATAGCGGTGAAAGCTTAAGCCGACCTTAGCAACAAAAAACCCGGCCTAGGAACCGGGAATATTTGTACGAAATGCAGTGTTAGCCCAAGCAGGCTAATAACATTTCGCAGCTTACGCGCCAATTGTGCAGAGAAAATGAACGCGACGCGGATTTCGCCTCGCCCCAATCCCTTCTGAACGAGGTCAGGCCTTACGCCAGTTTGGCGGCAAAACCCGCCACGCGCTGACCGTAGAGCTTGGCGGTCGCCAGATCGCCCGACAGCATCTCATCCACGCTGGCATCCGCCGGCGTTTGCACCAGCAGCCCCACCGAACCGCCCAGATTGTTGACGTCGGTGCGCTGCGCCGATTTGGTGTTGGCCGGCAGCAGCCCCAGGCTGACCCACAGGCCACCATGTTGCGAAGCCAGCGTCTGCAGCGCGATCAGCGTCACCTGCTTGTCGCCGTTCAGGCTGGCGCTGTTGGTAAAGCCACCGAACACTTTGTCCTGCCACTTGCGGCCGAACCAGGCCTTGGAGCTGGCGTCGGCGAATTTTTTGAACTGCCAGGACGGGCCGCCCATATAGGTCGGCGAACCAAAGATGATGGCGTCCGCCTCATCCAGCGCCTGCCAGGCCTCATCGCTGATATCGCCTTCCTGATCGATGGCGATCAGTTCCGCCCCGGCCCCTTCCGCCACCACTTTCGCCAAACGCTCGGTATGGCCGTAGCCGGAATGAAACACCACTACTGTCTTCGCCATAGAAATTCTCCACTCATTGCTCAGAGGCGCCGGCGGCGCCCCTCTCGCGTTCAATCTAATCAAGCGCGCCACGGCTGAATACTGAATAAAACTGACGGTGTTATTCAAAAAAATCGCGCTACGCGCCTTGTTCCGCCCATTGGCGGGCAAAATCGATAAAAGCGCGCAGCGGGCGCGGCGTTTGGCGGTTCGCCGGATAGTACAGATAAAAACCGGGAAACGGCGGCGTCCAGGCATCGAGCAACGGCAATAGCCTGCCGTCGGCCAAGCCGGTGGCGATCTGCTGCTCGAACAGATAGGCGATGCCGGCGCCATCCAACGCCGCCCGCACCAACACTTCCGGTTCATCGACGATCACCGGCCCTTCCACGGCGATGTCCCGCTTCACTCCGTCACATTCAAACTCCCAGCGATACAGATTGCCGTTGGTCGGCCAGCGGTAGTTCAAGCAGCGATGCTGCCGCAGATCGTCCGGGGTCAGCGGTCGGCCGTAGCGAGCCAAATACGCCGGCGAGGCGACCACGCGCATCCGCACCTCCCCGCCCAGCGTGACCGCCACCATATCTTTCGCCAGCTTCTCATGCAGCCGCACACCGGCATCGAAGCCGCCGGCGACAATATCCACCAGCCTCTCTTCAATGCTGAGATCGAGAACGATATCCGGGTATTGCCGATGAAACGGTGCGATCAATGGCGCCAAATAATGCAGCGCCGCCACGCGCGTAACGTTTAATCGCAACCGACCTGACGGATTTTGTCGCCGCGCGACCGCCTGCGCCACCGCCGCGTCGATCTCCTCCATGGCCGGTAACAAACGCGCCAGCATCTGCGCGCCGGCTTCGGTGGGCGCCACGCTGCGCGTCGTGCGATTCAATAAACGCACGCCCAGCCGCGTCTCCAGGTTGCGCAGCGTTTGACTGAGCGCCGAAGCGGACATGCCCAAATGCGCGGCGGCGCGCGCGAAACCGCCGTGTTCGACGATGGCGGCAAAGGCGCGCAACTCGGCAAAATCACTGCCTCTCATTATGCTCATCCTCCTTAATAATTCATGAAGATTATAGTGCATTCTTTAAACAGACTGCGGGCGCTATCGTAAACGCCATCTACACGGGAGAATGCCTATGAACACATCACTGTCGCTGGATCACTATCGTCTGCTGGGCCGTTCCGGCCTGCGCGTTTCACCGCTGGCGCTCGGCACCATGACCTTCGGCGCCGACTGGGGTTGGGGAGCCGAGCTGGCTGAAGCCCGCCGGCTGTTCGACGTCTACGTCGAACGCGGCGGCAATTTTATCGATACCGCCAACCGCTATACCGAAGGCAGCGCCGAACGTTTCGTCGGGGAATTCGCCGCCGGACGCCGCGATCGGCTGGTGATCGCCACCAAGTACACCCTGCCGATGCAGCCGGACGACCCCAATTCCGGCGGCAATCATCGCAAAAGCATGCTGCGATCGGTTGAAGCCAGCCTGCAACGGCTCAATACCGATTACATCGACCTGCTCTATTTGCACGCCTGGGATTTCACCACGCCGGTGGAAGAGATCATGCGCGCCATGGACGACCTGGTGCGCGCCGGGAAAGTGCTGTATGTGGCGGTATCGGACCTCCCCGCCTGGCAGGCGTCGAGAATGCAAATGCTGGCGGAATTGCGCGGCTGGTCGCCGCTGATCGCGCTGCAAATCGAATACAGCCTGCTGGAACGCACCGTCGAACGCGAACTGATGCCGATGGCGCAAGAATTGGGGCTGGGCGTGATCCCATGGTCGCCGCTGGCCGGCGGCGTACTCAGCGGCAAATATCGGCGGCAGGATCTGCAGCCGTCGCCCGATGAAGCGGGCACTCGGCGTGAAACCGTGCGCGCCAAGGGGATGCTGAACGCGCGCAATCTCGATATCGCCGACGCCGTCAACCAGATAGCTCATGGAACGGGATATACCCCAGCGCAAATCGCGCTGGCCTGGACGCTGCGCCACCCGACGGTCACCGCGCCGATCGTCGGCGCCCGCACTCTGGCGCAACTGGAAGATAACCTCGGTGCATTGAACGTGACATTGGCGCAAGAACATTGGCGGCGGTTGGACGATCTCAGCGCCATCGAGCTGGGATTCCCGCACGATTTTCTCGCCCTGCCGACCACCCGCAGCATCATGAGCGGCGGCCTGCATCTCGCCCGGCGCAGGTAAAAAAAATCCCGCGCAAGGCGGGATAAACTTAACAGGGATGGGGTAATACACTACAGGGAATGGATAACACACAACATCATCGGGTAGAGCTACAGTACCAATCCCAATGTATAGAACTGTCATCCCCGCGTAAGTTTGCTCGGCCAGATGTAACGCCGAATGGGAAATATGACATTTCGCTCAATGCACCACGAACAGGCGCGATTCGAAACCACCGCTCTTGAAGGTGCCGGTATTGACCCACCCCGGCGGCGAACGGCCGAAGTCCTGATTGAAATCCCCGCCGCTGACCAGCCAGACTCGGCGGTGGGTTTTCGATAAAACGCTGAGCTTATCGACGTAGGTCTGCGCCGCCCGATCGTGGAAAAAGGTGCCGAAGCCATAGGCGTTGGGCTTGCCCGAAATGCCGTTGGGCCTGGCGGGGGTATACAGCAAGGCGCGATAGCCCTGTTTGTTGTAATACACATAGCTCAGGTAGTTGAACATGTTGCTGACCACCACCGCATCGTTAGGCTGATAGTGGCTGTTGATATAGTGCACCATCACCTTGAACTCATCTTTTTCGACCGGGTAGTCGTTACGCACGCCGCAGCCGAACAGCAGGCTGAAGAACAGTAGCAAAGAGATCTCGCGCACCCGGTTTTTCGTTCCGGCGATCAGCACGCCCAACACCAGCGGAATACCGAGCGCGGCGGAATAGAGATAGCGATCGACAAACAGCGGCGAGCGCCAGGAAATGGCGAATACCAACATTACCGGGATCAGCATGCCGCCGAGCAGCAGCAGAGCGTATTTTCTCGGCATCTGGCGCCGCCACAGCAGCAGTGAACATAAAGCGACAAACATCGCCGGCAACAGCCAGAGAATGATCGTGGGATAGTTGCTGCCATCATGGCCCGTGAGAAAACGCCAGAACATCGCCGGCAGATCGCTCCAGGAAACCTGAGGGATCCAACCGACGTCGCCGCCGACCCGCAGCTCGGCGATATGCGCCAGCAGATTGAACAGCACCAGCAGCCAGGGAATATAGGCCACCCCGATCGCCGCATTGGCCAGCCACCACGCCGGTTGCTTGATATAACACTCGCCTTCGCGGCGGCACGACAGCGCCAACACCACCAGCCAATGCGCGATCAGGGTAAAAATCGTGAAGTAATGGGTATAAAAGCTCAGCGTCATCAACAGCGCATACAGCGCCAGATAGCGGCGGTTATCCGGCGTTTTCAGCCACTTCGCCAACGCCATGGCGGCGGCGATCGCCAGCAGCCCCATCAGCGCATACATGCGCGCCTCCTGGCTGTAACGCACCGCCATCGGCATGATCGCCATCAGCCAGCCAGCTATCAGCGCCGCCCGCTCGTTGGCCAGCCAACGCGTAAAGCGCATCGCCAGCGCCACCGTCGCCACGCCGAGCACCAGGCTCAGCGAACGGGCGGCCATGATGCTGTCGCCAAACAGCACCATCCAGCCATGCAGCAACAGGTAATACAGCGGCGGGTGAACATCGAAGGAAGCGTGGTACAGCAAAGCGCCCACGTCATAGCGGCTGGTCAGCACGCTGGAGGCCTCATCGCACCAAAAATACCTGTCCGTTAAGGAAATAAACCGCACGACCGCCGCAAACGCCACGATCGCCAACGCGTAATGTTTATAACCGATGCCCTTTAAGCCGTTGTTGCTCAACGAGACATTCGAAACCTGTTGCAGTGACATAACCGCATTCCGCCCAAGAGAACCACACAATGTGGAGACGCTGCGTCATCATTGCCGACGGCGGGTAAATGGCGGGTAAATCAGTGCAAATAAAGTCGGCGCGATCACCGCCGCGCCGACCGGCCCTCAGCGAATTTCAACGCTGATATCCGGGTAGGCCTTCTCGCCGTCGCTGAGGTAATGCCCCAGCGCCCGGTATGCCATGACGTACAGCACGGCGGCGGCACACAGACACAGCAAGGTCACGAGAAAGAATCTGGATTTGCGCACGATAGGCTCCATGGGGAAATTTTCGCCTATTGTAACGCGACAAACTAAACGAAGGTTCAATTGCCGGCGAAGCGTCTAAAGGTCATTTTTTCAGCATGTAGATAAACGAATCGACGGTTTCACCGCCGGCGGTGGTGACGCTGACCGCCACCCGTTCATAACCGTCACCTTCGAAGGCGTCGAGGGCAGGCCAATGATTGACGAGGTTGGCGGAGCGGAACAGAAAACCGTTCACCCGATTGCCGCTGTTATCCAGCACGATGCCCGGGTAGCCCATCTCGGCACCCCAGCCTTGGTTAAGCAACGATCCGCCAACGCTGCCTTCTTCCCAGCTGCCGCCGATAGCTTCCATCACGTGCGCGTTGGGTCTGCCCGGCCCTAGGGTGCCGTAAACGAATAAGCTTTGCATTTTTCTCTCTGCCACTGACTGAAAGTTAGCGAACGAACATAACATGTCGCTCAGCGGCGAGCCAACGGGAGTATGGGTTACACGATCGAATTTTCGCGGGAAAGAATATGGGGAAAAAATCAGAGAGAATTAATGGCACGCCCTATAGGATTCGAACCTATGACCTACGGCTTAGAAGGCCGTTGCTCTATCCAACTGAGCTAAGGGCGCATTGAGATGCGGCAACCTGCGGCTGCGGGTTGGGATTATACGGTCAGAGGTTAGCGAGTCAATGCCTTTTCATGACGTTACGGCGGCGCGGCCGTGCTTTATGGCGTTTTTTCCGCCAGCACCCGCACAGCGGCCCTGGCAACGCTGCGTTGAACCAGGCCAACAGCGGTGTCGCCCGGCGAGCGTTCAGAACGCTGCCGCGCGGTGTCTCGCTGCAGGCAAACGCGTGCGGACTGAACGACCGCCGTGATATCGCTCCAGTCGGCATGCTCAACCGCCTGCGTGTTGCAGGTCGCCGCCAGTCTCGCCGCCAGCGCGGTGTCGGGGGGCGTGCTGTTCAAAGAGGCCTGACTCCACGGCGCCCAGCCAAGCAGCAAGACGCAGATCATCAACGTATTGCCGTTCATGCGCACAGCTTCCGCCACAGCGCGCTCAGGCGCGCCCGCCACGACGGCGCCAGCGGGTGTTGGCCAAGCTGATGCAGCGCAATCAGCTGCGCGCTGTCCGCCGGATGCAGTGAAGAATCGAACACCGTTTCTCCCACGTGTTTAAGCTCCGCCGGTTGCTGGTCAGGCTGGTGATGCAACGGATAAAGCCGGGTTATCGCTCTCATGATCCTGCCCTCTTTCGCCCTGTGAACGGCCTCAGCGTATCCAAATGCAGGTAAAAATGGCGTAGAGGTTCCTGAAGTCGGCATAAAAAAAGCGTAAATCGGTCTCGGCAACGGCGGCGAGGGTGATTCTGCGCCTGACAGCGCGCTCAGCTTCTGCCAGAATAGCGGCATCCCCCGCTTTTCTTAATTGATGGATTTCCACACTGATGTCAGCAAAGATTATTGATGGTAAAACGATTGCGCAGCAGGTTAGAAACGAAGTGGCTGAGCAAGTGAAACAACGTCTGGCGGCCGGCAAACGCGCCCCAGGGCTGGCGGTTGTGCTGGTCGGCGAGAACCCGGCTTCGCAAATTTACGTCGCCAGCAAGCGCCGCGCCTGCGATGAAGTCGGCTTCCTTTCCCGCTCCTACGATCTGCCCGCTGCCACCAGTGAGGCCGAACTGCTGGCGCTGATCGACCAGCTGAACGCCGATGAGGAAATCGACGGCATTCTGGTGCAGCTGCCGCTGCCGGCCGGCATCGATAACGTCAAGGTGCTGGAGCGCATCCATCCGGATAAAGACGTCGACGGCTTCCACCCCTACAACGTCGGCCGCCTGTGCCAGCGCGCGCCTAAGCTGCGTCCGTGTACCCCGCGCGGCATCGTTACCCTGCTGGAGCGTTATAACATCGATACCTACGGCCTGAATGCCGTGGTGGTCGGCGCGTCCAACATCGTCGGCCGCCCGATGAGCATGGAACTGCTGCTGGCCGGCTGCACCACTACCGTCACCCACCGCTTCACCAAAAATCTGCGTCATCACGTCGAGAACGCCGATCTGCTGGTGGTGGCGGTCGGTAAGCCGGGCTTCATTCCGGGCGACTGGATCAAACCGGGCGCCATCGTGGTGGACGTCGGCATCAACCGCCTGGAAAGCGGTAAAGTGGTGGGCGATGTCGACTTCGACGCCGCCAGCGAGCGCGCCGCCTACATCACCCCGGTGCCGGGTGGCGTTGGCCCGATGACCGTTGCTACACTGATCCAAAATACCTTGCAGGCCTGCGAGGAATATCACGACGTTCAACCTAAATAAGTAAGGCAGTATGGAAATTTTCAATCTGGACAATCATCCCCACGTCGAACTGTGCGATCTGCTGAAGTTCCAGGGCTGGTGTGAAAGCGGCGGCGCCGCCAAAGAAGTCATCGCCGAAGGGCGGGTGAAAGTCGACGGCAAGGTCGAAACCCGCAAACGCTGCAAGATCGTCGCCGATCAGGTGGTGGAGTTCGACGGCGGCAAGGTCGTGGTCAAGCCATAACCCTCGGTTGTCGCAATAGAAAAAGGCGCTGAATTCAGCGCCTTTTTTGTTTTTCCTGCGGCCGGATTACTTGCGACGCCAGGTGGTGCCCTGCGGGCCGTCTTCCAGCACAATGTTCATCTCGTTCAAGCGATCGCGAGCGGTATCCGCCAGCGCCCAGTCCTTGGCGGCACGCGCTTCGTTACGCTGCTTGATCAGCGCTTCGATCTCCGCCACTTCGCCGTCGTCAACCTGAGCGCCCCCTTGCAGGAACTGCTCTGGCTCCTGCTGCAGCAGGCCGAGTACGTTCGCCAGCTTGCGCAATTCCGCCGCCATGCCGTTGGCCGCCGCCATGTCTTCCCCTTTCAGGCGGTTCACTTCGCGCGCCAGATCGAACAGCGCCGAGTAGGCTTCCGGGGTGTTGAAGTCGTCGTCCATCGCTTCGCGGAAGCGGGCTTCCAACGCTTCGCCGCCGGCCGGCGCGGCATTGGCGTCGGTGCCGCGCAGCGCGGTATAGAGACGCTCCAGCGCAGTACGCGCCTGCTTGAGGTTCTCTTCGCTGTAGTTCAGCTGGCTGCGATAGTGGCCGGACATCAGGAAGTAACGCACCGTCTCCGCATCGTAATGCCCGAGCACGTCGCGGATGGTGAAGAAGTTATCCAGCGATTTGGACATCTTCTCTTTGTCGATCATCACCATGCCGGAGTGCATCCAGTAATTGACGTACGGGCCATCGTGGGCGCAGCTCGACTGCGCGATCTCGTTCTCGTGGTGCGGGAACATCAGATCGGAGCCGCCGCCGTGGATGTCAAAGTGGGTGCCCAGCTGTTTGCAGTTCATGGCGGAGCATTCGATATGCCAGCCCGGGCGGCCCGGCCCCCACGGCGACTGCCAGCTCGGCTCGCCCGGCTTGGACATCTTCCACAGCACGAAGTCCATCGGGTTGCGCTTCACGTCGTCGATCTCCACACGCGCGCCGGCCTGCAGTTGATCCAGATCCTGGCGCGACAGCAGCCCGTATTGCGGATCGCTGTCGATGGAGAACATCACGTCGCCGTTGCTGGCCACGTAGGCGTGATCGCGATCGATCAGGCGCTGGGTGATCTCGATGATCTCGGCGATATGCTGGGTCGCGCGCGGTTCACTGTCCGGGCGGTCGATCAGCAGCGCGTCAAAGTCGGCGTGCATTTCCGCCAGCATGCGTTCGGTCAGCTGGTCGCAGGTCTCATGATTTTCCGCCGCGCGGCGAATGATTTTGTCGTCCACGTCGGTGACGTTGCGCACGTAGTTCAGCGAATAGCCGAGATAGCGCAGGTAACGCGCCACCACGTCGAAAGCGACAAAGGTACGACCGTGGCCGATGTGACACAGGTCATAGATGGTTACCCCGCACACGTACATGCCCACTTTCCCGGCATGAATGGGTTTGAATTCCTCTTTTTGACGACTCAGGGTATTAAAAATCTTTAGCATCGGGAGATTCCGTGGTGTGCGTGATAACAAAAAAGATAACCGGGCCTCAGGTTTTCCGCCCGGTAGCGTATTGAAACCTGAAGCCTGATCTATTGCAAGGTTAAGGCCATGCTTTGCTGGCTTCACGCGAATAAAATGCGCAAAATTCGGCAGTTGGCATAATTGTTATAATATAACACAAGTGCAATTACCACAGACAGTGCGCGGTTGAGCCGCTGCTGACTCGCTGGGGCGGATATGTTATAAGGGCGGTCTGAATGTTCACTCGCTTTACGTGACGTCTCACTTCACCTTGTTAGGATTAAAACTATGGTTACTTTCCACACCAATCACGGCGATATCGTTATCAAGACCTTTGCTGACAAAGCGCCGGTTACCGTTGAAAACTTCCTGAACTACTGCCGCGCCGGTTTCTACGACAACACCATCTTCCACCGTGTGATCAACGGCTTCATGATCCAGGGCGGCGGCTTTGAACCAGGCATGAACCAGAAAGCGACCAACGCGACCATCAAGAACGAAGCCAACAACGGTCTGAAAAACACCATCGGCACCCTGGCAATGGCGCGCACCAACGATCCGCACTCCGCCACCGCACAGTTCTTCATCAACGTGGCCGACAACGACTTCCTGAACTTCCGCGGCGAAAACGTGCAGGGCTGGGGCTACTGCGTGTTTGCTGAAGTGGTTGAAGGCATGGACGTGGTCAACAAGATCAAAGGCGTGAAAACCGGCCGCAGCGGCATGCACCAGGACGTACCGGTAGAAGACGTTGTGATCAACAGCGTGACCGTCAGCGAGTAATCGCGGCTGCATGAGTACGCTGTTCATCGCAGATCTGCACTTGTGCGCACAGGAACCGGCAATCACTGCCGGTTTTCTGCGTTTTTTACGGCGCGAAGCGATTCACGCCGACGCGCTGTACATCCTCGGCGACCTGTTTGAAGCCTGGATCGGCGACGACGATCCCGAGCCGCTGCACGCGGAGATCGCCGCGGCGCTGAAGGCGCTGCAACAGGCCGGCGTGCCCTGCTATTTCATCCACGGCAACCGTGATTTTCTGCTCGGCAAACGCTTTGCCCGCGCCAGCGGCATGCAGTTGCTGCCGGAAGAAAAAGTGCTGGAGCTGTACGGCCGCAGGATCCTGATCCTGCACGGCGACACGCTGTGCACCGACGATCAGGCCTATCAGCAATTCCGCCGCAAGGTGCACAACCCGCTGATTCAAAAACTGTTCCTGGCGCTGCCGCTGCGCTGGCGACTGAAGATCGCCGCTAAAATGCGCGCCCGCAGCCAACAATCCAACCAGTACAAGTCGGAAGCCATCATGGACGTCAACCCGCAGGCGGTCGAGCAAACGATGCTGCGCCACGACGTGCACTGGATGATCCACGGCCATACCCATCGCCCGGCGGTGCACCGGCTGGCGTTGAGCAACGGCGAAGCCCATCGCGCGGTGCTGGGCGCCTGGCACGTCGAAGGATCGATGATCAAAGTCAGCGCCGACGCCGTCGAGCTGATTCAATTCCCATTCTGAGTTCCGGACTGGCGCGCGAGTGAAAATTCGCGCTTTCGCCGGTGAAAACCGGTGACGCAACCGTTTTCCTCGCCGTGCGCTCATGGTATGCTCTACGCCCTCATTCGGCCCTCAGCCGACGCCAGACAAACCACAGGAGCCTTACACCCATGGGAGCCAACGCCGCTTCAGCCGCCAATATCGGGGCTAAAATCGCAATTGTAATGGGATCGAAAAGTGACTGGGCCACCATGCAGTTCGCCGCAGAAGTCCTGACCCAGCTCGATGTCCCCTTCCATGTCGAAGTCGTTTCCGCTCACCGCACGCCGGACAAGCTGTTCAGCTTCGCCGAGCAGGCTGCCGCCAACGGCTTTGACGTGATCATCGCCGGTGCCGGCGGTGCGGCGCACCTGCCGGGCATGCTGGCGGCGAAAACCCTGGTGCCGGTGCTGGGCGTGCCGGTGCAAAGCGCCGCGCTGAGCGGCGTGGACAGCCTCTACTCCATCGTGCAAATGCCGCGCGGCATCCCGGTCGGCACGTTGGCGATCGGCAAAGCCGGCGCCGCCAACGCCGGGCTGCTGGCGATGCAGATCCTGGCGCTGCACGACGCCGCGCTGGCGCAGCGTTTGGCGAACTGGCGTCAGGCGCAGACCGACGACGTCTTGAACCACCCCGATCCGCGGGAGGACGCATGAAGCCGGTTTGCGTACTGGGCAACGGCCAGCTGGGGCGCATGCTGCGCCAGGCCGGCGAACCGCTGGGCATCGCCGTTTACCCCGTCGGTATCGATGCCGAGCCCGAGGCGGTGCCGTATCAGAACAGCGTCATTACTGCCGAGATCGAACGCTGGCCGGAAACTGCGCTGACGCGCGAACTGGCGACCCACAGCGCCTTCGTCAACCGCGACATCTTCCCGCGTCTGGCGGATCGCCTGACGCAAAAACAGCTGCTCGACCAGCTCGGCCTGGCGACCGCGCCGTGGCAGCTGCTGGCGAGCGCCGCCGAATGGCCGCAGGTGTTCGCTTCGCTGGGCGAGCTGGCGATCGTCAAACGCCGAGTCGGTGGCTATGACGGCCGCGGCCAATGGCGCTTGCGTCCGGGCCAGGAAGCCGAACTGCCGGCCGACGCCTATGGCGAGTGCATCGTCGAGCAAGGCATCAATTTCTCCGGCGAAGTGTCGCTGGTAGGCGCGCGCGGCCACGACGGGCGTTCGGTATTCTACCCGCTGACCCATAACCTGCATGAAGACGGCATCCTGCGCACCAGCGTGGCGCTGCCGCAGCCCAACCCGGTGCTGCAGCAACAGGCCGAGCGGATGCTGGCGGCGATCCTGAACGAACTGAACTACGTCGGCGTGATGGCGATGGAGTGCTTTATCGTCGGCGATCGGCTGCTGATCAACGAACTGGCACCGCGCGTACACAACAGCGGCCACTGGACGCAAAACGGCGCGTCCATCAGCCAGTTCGAGCTGCACCTGCGCGCCATCCTCGGCCTGCCGCTGCCGCAGCCGGTAGTGAGCACGCCGTCGGTGATGGTCAACCTGATCGGCACCGCCGTCAACGAACAGTGGCTGTCGCTGCCGCTGGTGCACCTGCACTGGTATGAGAAAGAGGTGCGCCCTGGCCGCAAGGTCGGCCACCTCAATCTGAACGACCCGAGCGCCGCCGATCTGCGCCAAGCGCTGCAGACGCTGGCGCCGCTGCTGCCGGGCGAATACCAAAGCGGGCTGGCCTGGGCACAGCAGAAGCTGGCCTAAGGCGCCGCCGGCGAAAGTAAAAGGGGTTAGCCTTAAGCTAACCCCTTTTTTCATCGAGCTAAGCCAACATCACCCCTCATAACTGCGGAACAGCGCCCGGCCGCGCAGCAGGCGCACGCCCAGCCAGCCGCCGCACAGCGACAGCAGCAGCGCACTGGCCAGCGGCAGCGCCCACCACAGCACCGGCGTCGGCGTCCACGGGAAGTCGAACACCCGGCTCTGCAACAGCCACAGCGCCGCCTCGGCGCCCACCGCCGCCGCGATGCCCGCCACCAGCCCCAGCAGGGCGAACTCGCACCACAGCGTGCGGCGCAGCAGCCGTTTGCCGGCCCCCAGCGTACGGTACACCACCAGCTCCTGGCGGCGTTGACGCATGCCGACCTGCACCTGCGCCAGCAGCAATAGGCCGCCACACAGCACCACCAGCACCACCATCACCTCCAGCGCGCGGCTGACCTGCTGCAGCACGCCGCCAACCTGTTTCAGGATCGCGCCGATGTCCAGCAGACTGAGCGTCGGGAACTGACGGTTGAGTTGGGTCAGCATCTGGCCGTCGCCGTCGTAGCGGAAGCTGGTGAGCCAGGTCTGCGGCTGGCCGTCCAATGCGCCCGGCGGGAAGATAAAGTAAAAGTTCGGCTTCAGGCTCTCCCAATCCACCTGGCGCAGGCTGGTAACTTTGGCGCTGAACGCCTGGGTATCGCCGCTGAAGGTCAGCGTGTCGCCCAGCTTGATCTTCAGCCGCCCGGCAATGCCTTCATCCATCGAAACCTCGCCGGTTTTCGGCGGCCAGCTGCCCGCCACCAGCGGATTATGATCCGGCAGCGCTGCCAGCCAGGTCAGGTTCAGTTCACGGTTCACCGCCTCGCCGCCCGGATCGTCTTCATGCACCCGTTCTGTCGCCACCTGCTGGTTTATCTCGGTCAGACGCACCCGAACGATCGGGTAATAGGTTTCCGGCTTGATCTGGTGCTGCTGCAGGAAGGTTTTCACCTGCGGCACCTGCGCCTCGGTCATATTGAGCAGGAAAAAGTTCGGGCTGTCCGGCGGCAGCTGTTGCTGCCAGCGTTCGAGCAGATCGCCGCGCAGCACCAGCAACAGCGCCAACAGCATGAACGACAGCGAGAACGCCGCCAGCTGGCTGATGGTCACCCACGGCTGATGCAGCAGGCGATTGACCGCCAGCCGCAGCGCCAGGCTCTTGAGCGTGATGCGGCGCAGCAGCAGCAGGCTGCCCCAACCCATGCCGCCCAACAGCAACGCCAGCACCGCCATACCGGCCAAAATAGCCCACAGCAGCGTACTGGCCCCCATCAGCACCACCAACAGCGCCACCACGATCGCCGCCGTCACCGGCAGGAAGTAGCGCAGTGGCCAGACGTTGGCCGTCACGTCGCGGCGCAGCACCCGCAGCGGCTGGGTCGCCAGCAGCTGGCGATACGGCCGCAGCCCGACCAGCAGCGAAATCAGCACCAGCGCGCCGAGCGCCCACAGCCACGGCCAGGCGCCGGCGGCGGGCAACGCGGCCGGCAACACCGGCTTCAGCAGGCGGATCAGCAGCGCTTCGAACGCCAGCCCGATCGCCCCGCCACATACCGCCGCCAGCGCCATCACTGCCAGCCACTGGCCGACGATCAGCTTACGCAGCGCGCCGCGCCCGGCGCCGAGGGTTTTCAGCACCGCGATCAGATCGTAACGGCTGCGGCAATAGTGGCTCATCGCCACCGCCACGGCGGCGATCGACAACAGCAGCGTCAACAAGGCCGACAGCAGCAGGAACTGTTGAGATCGCTGCAACGACTTGCCGAGCGCGCTGCCGGACTCCTGCAGCCCGAACCAGCGCTGGTCCGGCGTCAACTGCGGCGTCAGCCGCGCTTCGTAACGCTGAATATCCGGCTCCGCGCCGGCGAACATATAACGGTAGGTCAGGCGACTGCCCGGCTGCACCGCGCCGGTCTTATCGACGTCCGCCAGGTTGATCATGATGCGCGGCGCGGTCTGGAACGGATTGAAGCCGGCGTCCGGCTCCTGAATGATTTCACCGGCGATGCGCAGCGTGGTGTCACCCACCTCGAGCGAATCCCCGACTTTCACGTTCAGCAGCGCCAGCAAGCGCGGCGCCACCAGCACGCTGCCCGGTTCAGGCTTGATGTTGGCCGGGCGCGTTTCCAGCTTGCCGTACAGCGGATAGACCAGATCGGTGGCTTTCACGTCCGCCAACTGCGGCCGATCGCCGGCATAGGTCATGGTGGTGAACGACAGCTGGCGGCTCACCTTCAGCCCCTGCTGCTGCGCGTCCAGCAACCAGCCTTCCGGCACCGGATGCGCGCTGCGCAGCACCCGATCGCCGGCGATAAAGTCGCGGCTCTGCTGGCTGAGCCCTTTGTCCATGCGATCGCTGATGCTGCCCAGCGCCAGCACGCAGGCCACGGAGAGCGTCAACGCCAGCCAAACGATCAGCAGCGACGGCGAGCGCCATTCGCGCCAGAACCAACGCCAGATCATGCTTCCTCCCACAGCTTGCCTTCGCGCAGCCGCAGCCGCCGCTGGCAGCGCGCCGCCAGGGTTTCGTCGTGGGTCACCAGGATCAGGGTGGTGTCGAAATCGCGGTTGAGAGAGAACAGCAAATCGGCGATGCGATCGCCGGTTTGACGATCGAGGTTACCGGTCGGCTCATCGGCGAACAGCACCCGCGGCCGGCCGCTGAAGGCGCGCGCCAGCGCCACACGCTGCTGCTCGCCGCCGGACAGCTGCGCCGGCAGGTGATCGAGCCGCTTGCCCAGCCCCAACTGCTCGAGCAGCTGCACCGCCTGCTCGCGGCTCTGCCTGTCGCTCTCGCCGCGCAGCAGCGCCGGCAGCTGCACGTTCTCCAGCGCGTTCAGCGTCGGCACCAGCATGAACGACTGAAACACGAAGCCGACATTTCTGGCGCGCAACGCGGCACGCCCCTCTTCGTCCAGCGCGGTCAGCGACTCGCCCAGCAAACGCACTTCGCCTTCGCTGCCGTCATCCAGCCCGGCCAATATGCCCAGTAAGGTCGACTTGCCCGAGCCGGATTCCCCGATCAGGGCGATCGTCTGCGCGGGTTTGACAAGCAGCTCG
Source organism: Serratia sp. BFP-2025 (assembly GCF_050880365.1). Taxonomy (NCBI): domain Bacteria; kingdom Pseudomonadati; phylum Pseudomonadota; class Gammaproteobacteria; order Enterobacterales; family Yersiniaceae; genus Serratia; species Serratia sp. BFP-2025. The sequence goes on from NZ_JBPAFV010000001.1 coordinate 2,975,121, forward strand.
ACTCCGGTAAGGATGGTGAGCTGATGCTCACCCTGACCAACGTGTTTACTAAGATGATGAACTTCAAGAACGTTTTCCGCTGGCATCTTCCCTTCCTTTTGCTGTTGGGATTATTCAGTTTACGCGCTGCCGCCGCCGATACCTTGTTGATTTTGGGCGACAGTTTAAGCGCCGGCTACCGCCTGCCGATCGAGCGGGCCTGGCCGACGCTGTTGGCCGAACAGTGGCAAAAAAAGCCGGGCGCGCCACAGCTGGTCAACGCCAGCATCAGCGGTGACACCGCCGCGCAGGGGCTGGCACGCCTGCCCGCGCTGCTGAAACAACATCGGCCGCGCTGGGTGCTGATCGAGCTGGGCGCCAACGACGGCCTGCGCGGTTTCCCGGCGCAGGACGTACAGCGCGATCTCGGCCAAATCATCACACGGGTGCAGCAGGCCGGCGCACAGCCGCTGCTGATGCAGATCCGCATCCCGCCGAACTACGGCCGCCGCTATACTGAGGCGTTCAGCGCCGTCTATCCGGCGTTGGCCAAACAGTTCAACATTCCGCTGCTGCCGTTCTATATGGAACAGGTGGTGGTGAAGCCGGAATGGATGCAGGATGACGGATTGCACCCCAATGGGGACGCCCAGCCGTTTATCGCCACCTGGATGGCGGAGCGTCTGGAACCGCTAGTAAAACATGAGTCTAACTAAATTAGGGTCGTACACTAGGTAAAGTTATGCAAAAAGCGGTATTGATAACCGGCTGTTCCAGCGGGATTGGATTGATTGCGGCGCAGGATCTGCGCAACCGCGGCTATCGGGTGCTGGCCGCCTGCCGCAAACCGCAGGACGTGGAAAACATGCGCCAGCTCGGGCTGGAAGGCATCGAGCTGGATCTGGACGACAGCGCCAGCGTCGAGCGCGCCGCCGCCGAAGTGATCGCGCTGACCGGCGGCCGCCTGTACGGCCTGTTCAACAATGGCGGGTTCGGCGTTTACGGCCCGCTCAGCCGCATTTCGCGCAGCCAGCTGGAGCGGCAGTTCTCCACCAACCTGTTCGGCACCCACCAACTGACCCAGCTGCTGTTGCCGGCGATGTTGCCGCACGGTGAAGGGCGCATCATTCAGACCAGTTCGGTGATGGGCCTGGTTTCCAGCGCCGGGCGCGGCGCCTATGCCGCCAGCAAGTTCGCGCTGGAAGCCTGGTCGGACGCGCTGCGCATGGAGCTGCACGGCAGTGGCATTCAGGTCAGCCTGATCGAGCCGGGGCCGATCTCCACCCACTTTAGCCAGAACGTCAATCAGGCGCAGAGCGACAAGCCGGTGCACAACCCCGGCATCGCCAAACGCCTGACGCTGACGCCGGAGGCCATTCTGCCCAAATTGCGCCACGCGCTGGAAAGCCCGCGCGCCAAATTGCGCTACCCGGTGACCCTGCTGGCGCACGCGATGAGCGTGCTGCGCCGCATTTTGCCGGGCCGCTGCCTGGATTGGCTGCTGCGCAGCAACGCTTAATTCGCCCGTCGGGGTTGAAGAATGGCGGCGCGCCCCCATCTACACCCCATGGCTCCGCACGATCAGAGAGAAAAAGAGATGCTAGCTCAAGCTGTTGTTGATATTAACGAAACTAACCTGCACCAGACGCTGGAACAGTCGATGTCCATTCCGGTGCTGTTCTACTTCTGGTCCGAGCGCAGCCAACACTGCCTGCAGCTCACGCCGGTGCTGGACAAGCTGGCGGCGGAATACGCCGGTCAGTTCATTCTGGCCAAGGTGGACTGCGACGCCGAGCAGATGATCGCCTCCCAGTTCGGGCTGCGTTCTATCCCGACGGTTTATCTGTTCAAAGACGGCCAGCCGGTCGACGGCTTCCAGGGCCCGCAGCCGGAAGAAGCGATCCGCGACCTGCTGCAGCGTTTCCTGCCGAAGGAAGAAGATCTGAAACTGGCGCAGGCGCAGGAACTGCTGGCCGCCGGCAACGCCGCCGAAGCGCTGCCGCTGCTGAAAGACGCCTGGCAGAGCAGCCAGCAGCGCAGCGACATCGGCCTGACCCTGGCCGAAACCCAGATCGCGCTCAGCCGCAGTGAAGACGCCGAAGCGGTGCTGGCAACCATCCCACTGCAGGATCGCGATACTCGCTATCAAGGCCTGGTGGCGCAGATTGAATTGTTGAAGCAGGCGGCGGACACGCCGGAAATCCAACAGCTGCAACAGCAGGTACAGCAGCAGCCGGACAACGTCGAGCTGGCGGTGCAGCTGGCGCTGCAGCTGCATCAGGTCGGGCGTAACGAAGAAGCGCTGGAACTGCTGATGGGGCATCTGAAGAAAGATCTGGCCGCCGCCAACGGCAACGCGCGCAAGACCCTGATGGATATTCTGGCCGCACTCGGCACCGGCGACGCGCTGGCCGCTAAATATCGCCGCCAGCTGTACTCCCTGCTGTACTGATATCCGTCATCCCTGAAGCTGCATCCAGGTGGCAAACGTGAAGCCCTGGGAGCTTAGATAACTAAGCGACCAGGGCTCGAACGTGCAGTCAGATTGAAATATGACGGGGATTAGCGATAGACCCGCACCCCGCCCTCTACGCCCGCCGGGCTGAACAACACCTGCCACAGCTGAATGTTGCGCGAACGAAACGCGCCGGCGCAGGCGTTCAGGTAATAAGTGAACATCCGTTCGAAGCGCTCGGAATAACCGCCCGCCAATTCCGGCCACGCCCGTTTGAAATTCTCCAGCCAGGCCATCAGCGTGCGATCGTAATCGGCACCGAAGTTATGCCAATCCTCCATCACGAAACGCCCTTCGCTGGCCTCGGCGATATGCCGCACCGAAGGCAGGCAGCCGTTGGGGAAGATGTATTTGTCTATCCAGGCGTCGACGTTAAGGTCGGTTTGATTGGAACCGATAGTGTGCAGCAAAAACAGGCCGTCCGGCTTCAGGTTGCGCGCCGCGACGCTGAAATAGGTATCGTAGTTCTTCGGCCCGACGTGCTCGAACATGCCGACCGACACGATGCGGTCGAACTGGCGGTCCAGATCGCGATAGTCCTGCAGTAAAATCTCGACGTCCAGCCCGGCGCAACGTTCCTGCGCCAGCTTCTGCTGCTCGGCAGAAATGGTCACGCCGTGCACCGAGACGCCGTAGTTTTGCGCCGCAAACTGCGCCAACCCGCCCCAGCCGCAGCCGATATCCAGCAACGTCATGCCCGGTTTCAGCTGCAGCTTTTCGCAGATCATCCTGAGCTTGGCCTGCTGCGCCTGCTCCAGCGTCTGCGCCTCTTTCCAGTAGCCGCAGGAGTATTGCATGTAAGGATCGAGCATCGCCCGGAACAGATCGTTGCCGATGTCGTAGTGCTCTTTGCCCACCTGCCAGGCGCGCTTGCGCGATTGGCGGTTGAACAGCCGGGCATAGGCGATGCGCGCGATGTCGCTCAGGCTTTTCGGCAGCCGCTCGTCGACGCCGGCCTGCAGAATGCGGGTAAACAACACGTCCAGCCGTTCGCACTCCCACCAACCGTCCATATAACCTTCGCCGAAGCCGAGCGAGCCTTCCTGCAAAATGCGTTTGAACAGCGCCGGGTTGTGCACCCGAATATCCCAGGCGCGCGGGCCATTGATGGCGACGCCGGCTTCGGCCAGCATCTCCTCTACAATGCGATACCAGCGGTCGTTCTTCTGGGCGAGTTCATCAACACTGAGCGAATCCATAACAATCCTTGGCCGAAATGTCATTTCAAAAAGCATAGTCGCAAATAAAAATGACAAATTTTTGACGTTAAACACAGGGGGTGTTTTTACTCTAGCCAAGGTGAGCAACATCATGAAATGAATAAAAATTATTGAAATCATGCCGTTTTGGCATACTTATCCGCGCCAACGCGGGCGCGGATAAACCGACGGCAACTAAGGCAAAATGGCGGTGCCGGCCTGGCCCGCCAGCACCGCGTCGATATCCTGCAGGCCACCGATATGCGCCGTCCGCCCGGTGCGATCGACGAAGCGGCTGACCGCCATGATCTTCGGCCCCATGGCGCCGTCCGCCACCGCCATCGGCGCCAGCTCCTGCGTGGTGGCGCGACGAATGGCGCGCTGGCGTGGCGTGCCCCACTCCTGGTACACCGCGTCGGCGTCGGTGAGGATCACCAGATGATCGGCGCCCACCTGTTCCGCCAACAGCGCCGCCGCCAGATCTTTATCGATCACCGCTTCGCTGCCCGTCAGCCCATCCTCGCCGGCAATCATCGGGATGCCGCCGCCGCCGTTGCAGATCACGATATGCCGCTGCGACAGCAGCAAGGTGATCGCCTCGATGTCGAGGATCTTCTGCGGCGCCGGCGAAGGCACCACCCGGCGAATGTAGTTACCGTCCGCCTTCAGCGTCCAGCCGAACCTGGCCTCCAGCGCCTGCCGCTGTTCCGGCGCATACACCGGCCCGATGAACTTGCTCGGCGCCTGGTAATCCGCATCCTGCGCATCCACCAGCACCCGCGTCAGCAGCGTGGACACCGGCTGCTGCGGATGGCTGGCATTCAGCTGTTGCGTCAGCATATAACCGATCATGCCCTGGCTTTCCGCCACCAGAATATCCAGCGGATAGGGAGGCACATCGCGGTACGCCAGGTTTTGCAACGCCAGCAGCCCCACCTGCGGGCCGTTGCCGTGCACGATGGCGATGCGGTACTTCTGCGCCAGCTTGCCGATGGCGTCGGCGATGAGGGCGATGCTCTTATATTGATTTTCCGCAGAGAGCACGGCTCCGCGCTGCAACAGGGCGTTGCCGCCCAACGCAATGACCAAGGTTTTCATGGTTTGCACCCGTAGTTGAAATCATACCGTCCCGGCCGAATCCGCGATCCGGCCCTCGTGTTCACACCGCGCGCCGCACAGTGCGTTAATCGTCGTCACCCCCAGCCACACGCCCAGCAGCGTGTCCGCCCCCGAGAAATGCCCCAGGCTCAGCACCGCCGCCACCGCCGCCGATACGTCTTCAGGCACCTGCAGCCCCTGCGCCAGCGTATGCAGCGGCGTGGCGAACACGCCCTGCTCGGCGTAATGCAGGTAGTGCGCGCTCACCAGCGTGGTCAGCGCTTCCAGCGGTGGCGTCTGGGCGAAAAACGGCGTCAGCCTGGCGACCTGGATGCGGCTGTCGAGGTGCGCGCTCAGTAACAGACCGAGCAAGGTGTCGTCGTTGCTCGGCGTCAGCCCCGGCCCTTTGCCCAGCGTATGGCGCCAGTCGACCGCGCCGCCCCGCAGCCAACGAGAGAAATCCCGCGCCAGCCCGGCCGGCTCCGGCGTTAACGGCCGCTTCACCAGCCGACCAATTTCGCCGTGCAATCCGCACAGCGCGGTGCTGTGCTGCAACACCGCCGTCAGCGGCCGATCGGCAATGGCCGCCCGCTGCGCCAGCGCCAGATCCCGCACCATCGCGGCGGGCCGGACACGAAGCGCATCCAGCAAGATGCCAGTGGTGGAGAAAGCGCAGTGCCGTACGGACGGCATCGCATGACGCACGCGGTCGAAATCCCGCGCGCCAAGCTGCCACCCCATCGGGCTCAGGCCGCTGCCGGCGCGGTGCAGCGTCAGCAACCGCGCATTTTCCGTCAGGAAATTGATCGCGTTGTTGAAGCTGCCGACGCAGCGCAGCGCGCCATAGTCCTGCGTCACATGGCGGCTGCCGGCCAGCGCGACAATGTCCATACGCCCCTCCGTTCGCTTACGCCGTGATGCCGAGCTTATCGGCCAGCGCTTCGATCGCCTTCTCGAAACAACCGAGCGGCGCGCGCACCGTGCCGGCGCCGATCTGCCCGACCCCGGCTTCGCGGTGGGCTATGCCGGTGTTGATCAGCGGCGTGATGCCGGTTTCCACTACCCGGCGTGCATCCAGCCCCAGGCAGGCGCCCTGGAAGTCCCAGGTCGGGATCTGCAGCATCATGTTGCGCTCAAGATAGATCTCCGCCATTTCCTCGGAGATGTCGGTGGCGGCGCTCATGCCGCCGGAAGCCCCGACGAATCGCGTCACGCCCGGGGCCGCCACCATCGCCGCCCCGCCGATGCCGAAGGTTTCGGTGATCGCGCTGTCGCCGATGTCCGGGTTGGCGTCCGCCTGGCTGAAGCCGGAGAAGAACAGCCCCTCCGGCGTGTTCACCGGCGCGGTGAACCAACGATCGCCCATGCCACTGATCTTGATGCCGAAGTTCTTGCCGTTGCGGGTCATCACCGTGACGATGGTGCCCTGCTCAATCTCCGCTCCCGCATCCATCGCCGCCTTGCAGTAAGCCATCGCCAGATTGAGGAAGAACTGATCGGTGATACTGAGGAACTGCATCACCTGCGCCAGCTCCGCCTTATCGCGAGGCAGCAGGCTAATCTCCGGCGCCAACCTGCGCATCAATAGCGCCGAGGCCGCGATATTGCGCTGGTGGAACTCATCCCCCATGCTGATCGCCTGCGCCATCAGCGCGGTCAGATCGATCCCCTCCTCCAGCGTCGCCAGCACCGCTTTCAGCACCGGGGCCAAAGAGTCGCGCATCCAGCGCAGGCGCTGCTGCACATCCTCGCCATAGGCGCCGAAGCGCATCACCTTACCGATGCCTTCGTTCATGTTGCAGTAGGCGTAGTTGCCGTGGACAGTGTTCCTGACCACCACCATCGGCATGTGGGCCGAAGTAATGCCACCCATCGGCCCCACCGCGCTCACGCTATGGCATGGGATAAACTCGATTTCCCCTTGCTCCAGCAGCGCCAGTGCCTGCTGCTCATCCTGCGCCCAGCCTTCGAACAGGCAGGCGCCGATGCAGGCACCGCGTACCGGACCGCTCATCTCTTGCCAGGTGACCGGCGGCCCGGCGTGCAACAGCTTGCGTCCTTCAGCCAGCTGCGGGATCAACCGATGCGCCAGATCCACATCCTGCCAGTGCGGGCGCGCCTCGCGGATACGGGCGATAACGGCGGCGTTTGCTTGCTCAATCGTTGCGTACATAGCGGTTCCTTACTTTAATTTTTTCAAGATGTTGGCTAATCGTTGATCGCCACCGGCCACCGGCGCCCACTGGTAATGCACCACCGGAATATCGCTGGTTTGCAGGTCATCGGCGAAGCTGCGCAGCCCGGCGTTGATCACCGCGACGCCGTCCAGCAAGGCCGGCCGTTCGCGTTCAGGTGCGGGTAAGGCGGGGGTAATCAGCTGATGCGCCAGCGCGACCGCCGCCGGCAGCGACGGCATCACCGCGATGCCGGCCTCCTGCAGGGTGGCGATTTGCCGCGAGCGCTGCTGCGGATCCTGTTCGGTGCCGGTGACGGTAGCGATCGCCGCCAGCGGCTGGGCCGCGCCGCGCGCCGCGCGCACCTTGGCCACCTCGTCCGCCAGCGACGCCGCCGGATCGTCTTGGGCGCCGAAGCCGATCACCACGTCCAGCAGCAACACGCCGGTCTGCGGCTGCTGCGCCAGGAGGGCGATTTCTTGATTGCGGGCGGTCGGGTCAATCATCGGGTGCGGGCGTCCCTGGGTATAAAAGTCATCGCCCATGTCGATGATGCGATGGCCATCGGCCACCAGCATGGCGCCGCGCGGGTGCTCGCTATCCACCGGCAAGCGCAGTTTTTCCGCCAGCAACATCGCGCATTCGGCCGCCAGCGTGCCGCCGGCGTACAGTCCGGCGATTTTGCCGCCGGGCACCGCGGGCTGTTGCGCCGCCTGTTGCTGCACGCAGCCCAGCATCGCCGCCAGGCGCGCCGCTTCATCCAGCGTGGCGGCGAACGTGATGTTGCCATCCTGACGCACGGCGGACTGCGCGCCGAGGAACAGCGCCACCACCGGCTTGCCGAGCGCTTTCATTTCGTCGATCACCCGCTGACGCACCTCGGGTGCCGGCGGTTTGGACACGAACGCCAGCACCTGGCTCTGCGGGTCCGCCGCCAGCATGCGCAGCGCGCTGATGGCGCTGATGCCGCCGATCTCCGCCGTCAGATCCCGCCCGCCCAGGCCGATAGCGTGCGAGATGCCCTGTCCCGCCAGGGTAATTTGCGAGATCAGCTCCTGAATGCCGGTGCCGGAGGCGCCGACCACGCCGATGGATCCGGCGGGCGCCACGTTGGCAAACGCCAGCGGCGCGCCGGCGATGCAGGCGGTGCCGCAGTCCGGCCCCATCACGATCAGCCCACGCTCGCGCGCCTTGGTTTTCAGCGCCACTTCCTGCGCCGGGCTGACGTTGTCGGAGAACATCATCACGTTGCAGCCGTCTTCCAGCGCCCGATCCGCCAACTCCGCCGCGTATTCGCCGGCGATCGAGATCAGCGCCAGATTGGCGGCCGGCAGCTTCTGCCGGGCTGTGCGCCAGCTGCGTGCCCGCAGCAGCTTTTTGCCGCCCTGGCTGCCCTGCGCAATCGCCTTGAGCGCCGCCTCCAGCGCCGCGCCGATCTCCTCGGCGATCGTCTCGTCGGCGGACTCCGCTTTGATCGCCACGCAAATATCGTTCGGCGTCGCTTCGCTAAACTGCGGGTGCCAGAAACCGGTCACCTCCAATAAGGATTTATTGGCCGGTGTCCCCATCATGACGGATATTTCCTCGACCTTGGGAGACTCACTGAGTTTGCGGGAGATCAACATCAGGCTGACGGAATCCTGAAAGCTCCCCTTTTTAATAAAAGCATGGATCATGGTGATATCCTTAAGACAGCATTTAATAATATCGGCAATATTTCCCGTACCGGCAGCACGGCGATGCATTGAATCCAGCGAAAAGGTTAATTATCAAGCTACAAATTAAAATCACGCCTAGAGGTGAGTGCGGTCACACTTTATTCATTGTTAGAAAAAATAACTTAATCCCTTGAATATTAGTTAATCCAGACGCGAGGAATTCATTTATAAAATAACTTCTAACAATGACGATTTAATTCAACGAATTTTTAATCCAATCGAATAAAACGCATCTGGATCACATTATTCCCCCCCGGTATTTATACATTACAACGCAGAGGCGAATTAAATAAACCGTAGTGATAAAAGGACTGTATATGAAGGTCTCTAAACAACAATTACACCAGCTTATCCAGCAAAAAATTCACGCCGCCGGCCTGAGCCAGGAGCACGCCGGCATCGTCGCCGACGTGCTGGTTCATGCCGATGCGCGCGGCATCCACTCCCACGGCGCGGTCAGGGTCGAATACTATTCCGAACGTATCAGTAAAGGCGGCACCAACAATCACCCGCATTTCACCTTTGAAAAAACCGGCCCCTGCAGTGCCATTTTCGACGGCGACAACGGCGCCGGGCACGTGGCGGCCAAGCTGAGCATGGATCGCGCCATCGAGATGGCGAAAGAGAACGGCGTTGCGGTGGTGGGCGTTCGCCGCATCGGCCACAGCGGCGCGCTGTCGTACTTCGTGCAGCAGGCGGCGCGCGCCGGCATGGTCGGCATCTCGCTGTGCCAATCCGATCCGATGGTGGTGCCGTACGGCGGCGCCGAAGTCTATTACGGCACCAACCCTATCGCCTTCTCCGCGCCGGGTGAAGGCGACGAGCTGATTACCTTCGACATGGCCACCACCGTGCAGGCCTGGGGCAAAGTGCTGGACGCCCGCTCGCGCAACGCCGTCATTCCCGACACCTGGGCGGTGGACGCCGAGGGCAAGCACACCACCGATCCGTTCGCCGTCAGCGGCCTGCTGCCGATCGCCGGGCCGAAAGGCTACGGCCTGATGATGATGGTCGACGTGCTGTCGGGCATTTTGCTCGGCCTGCCGTTCGGCAAACACGTCAGCTCGATGTATCACGATCTCAGCGCCGGCCGGGAATTGGGCCAATTGCATATCGTGCTGAATCCAGGTTATTTCACCAACGAGTCGGCGTTCCGTAAAAATATCAGCCAGGTCATGAAAGAGTTGAACGCCGTTAAACCGGCGCCGGGTGTCAGTAAAGTGCTTTACCCGGGACAGAACAGCCATGCGCGTGAAATGGAAAGCGAGAAAAACGGTATCGAAATCGTCGACGACATTTATCAATACTTAATTTCAAATGATATTTACCAGCGTTCTTACGACCACAAAGACCCCTTCGCCAGTTAACGCAATCTTATTATCGTGGGCTTTTTCCGCCGCGGCTCGCGGTTGATATTGCAGAGCCGGGGAGAAAAAAGAAAACCTTCATCAGCGCGCTCAGCGCAATAGGTCGGCCGGCGGCGAATATCATCCGCCCTGGCCGCATCGCCGCTGAGACACAACATGCGGGCAGGTAAACATGAAAGACTTCCAACAAGAAATCCGTGATATTTCCGGCTGGTTATCGAAAATCGGCGCCGACCCCAGCGGCGGCATGACGCGTCTGCTTTATACCCCGGAATGGATCGAGGCGCAGCACGCGTTGAAAAACGCCTTCGACGCCGCCGGGCTGATCACCCATTTTGATGCGGTCGGCAACCTGTTCGGGCGGCTGGAGGGCAGCAAATACCCCGACCAGGTGATTCTCTCCGGTTCGCACATCGACACGGTGGTCAACGGCGGCAACCTCGACGGCCAGTTCGGTATCGAAGCCGCCTTTATGGCGATCAAATACCTCAAGGATACCTACGGCCCGCCGCTGCGCAGCCTGGAAGTCATCGCGCTGGCGGAAGAAGAAGGCAGCCGCTTCCCCTATGTGTTCTGGGGCAGCAAGAACATCGTCGGCCTGGCCCGGCGGGAAGATGTGCAGCACATTACGGACGCCAAGGGCGTCGGCTTCGTCAACGCCATGCGCGACGCCGGTTTCGATTTCCCGCCGCCGCATCAGCCGCTGCGCAGCGATATCGCGGCCTTCGTCGAGATCCATATCGAGCAGGGTAAAGTGCTGGAAACCGAAGGCAAAACCCTCGGCGTGGTGACCAGCATCGTCGGCCAACGGCGCTATGACGTGCGGCTGCAGGGCGAAGCCAACCACGCCGGCACCACCCCGATGAGCTACCGCCGGGATACCGTGCACGCCTTCAGCCGCATCTGCTGCGAATCGATCGCCAAGGCGCGCGCCGAGGGCGATCCGCTGGTGCTGACCTTCGGCAAGGTGGAGCCGAAGCCGAACACCGTCAACGTGGTGCCGGGCTTCACCCACTTCACCCTCGACTGCCGCCACACCGATCAGGCCGCGCTGCTGCGCTTCACGCAGGAGATCGAGCAGGATATCCAGCGCATCTGCGCCGAGATGGGCATCGAGGCCGAGATCGATCTGTGGATGGACGAAGCACCGATCCCGATGAACGAACAGCTGGTGGCCTGCGTCAGCCGCCTGTGTGAAACGCAGCGGCTGAATTACCGCATGATGCACAGCGGCGCCGGGCACGACTCGCAAATTTTCGCCCCGCGCGTGCCGACGGTGATGATGTTCGTGCCGAGCATCGCCGGCATCAGCCATAACCCGGCGGAAAAAACCGCCGTCGCCGATCTGAACGAAGGGGTGAAAATCCTGGCGCAGACGCTGTATCAGCTGGCCTACACCGAACAGGGGGCCGAGGCATGAGCAACGACATCGACCCGCGCTACTGGAAAAAGATCGTCGTCGTGCTCTGTCTGGGCTGGGCGGTGATCTGGATCTATCGCACCGTTCTGACGCCGATCTTCCCCGAGATCCAACAGACCATCGGCGCGCACTCCAATGCGGAAATGGGACTGATCGCCAGCTTCTACTTCTTCGCCTATACCGGCATGCAGATCCCGGCGGGCATCCTGGTGGACAAATTCGGCAAGAAGGTGGTGTTGATCCCGGGCTTCTGCCTGTTCATCATCGCCACCTTGCTGATCGGCAACGCCACCAGCCTGACCATGGTCTATGCCGGCAGCCTGCTGGCGGGCATGGGCTGCGGCTCTTATTACGGCTCGGCTTACTCCCTGTCGTCGGAGAATATCCCGCTGGAGCGCCGTGGCCTGGCGACCGCGGTGATCAACAGCGGCTCGGCGCTCGGCATGGCCATCGGCCTGATCGCCTCCAGCCTGCTGGTGAAAAGCTTTAACATGAACTGGCAGATCATGCTGTTCATCATCACCGGCCTGCTGGTAGTGATGACGCTGGTGTTCGCCGTGGTCATCAAAAGCTCGCAGCCTCAAGCGCCGGCAGCCGTCAGCCAGACCGTTGCGCCGGCGGCGCTCGAGCCCGAAGAGGACGGTCAGGCCAGCGGCCTGTTCAGCCTGCGCATGATCTCCGCCTACGCGATGTACTTCGCCACCTGCTACGGCTACTACATGATAGTCACCTGGCTGCCCTCGTTCCTGCAGCAAGAGCGCGGCTTTGAAGGGGTGGCCATCGGCTTCTCCTCCGCCCTGGTGGCCTTCGCGTCGGTGCCGGGTGCGCTGTTCTTCAGCCGCATGTCCGACCGTTTCCGCAACAAGAAAGTGCAGCTGATCATTTTCCTCGAGCTGTGCGCGGCGGTAATGCTGGTCTGCACCGTCATTTCTCCGGACTCCACCATGCTGCTGATAAGCCTGATCCTGTACGGGCTGCTGGGTAAGCTGGCGGTCGATCCGATCATGATCTCCTTCGTCGCCGACAACGCGCCGAAGAAAGGCTATGGCACCAGCTTCGGCGTGTTCAACTTCTTTGGTATGTCCTCGTCGGTAATCGCCCCCTTCCTGACCGGCGTGATCTCCGACAGCACCGGCTCCAAGGTGATGGGCTTTTACATCTCCGCCGCCATCCTGCTGGTGGGCACCGCCATCTTCTTTACCGTCAACGTCTTGATGAAACGCACTACGCCAACCCGAACGGCCACCGAGGCCTGACGGCGCTTTTTTACCGGGCGCCGCCGCGGCGCCCTTTCAACGATCAGGAGAATCAACGTGGGTTACTTCAACAATCAAACCGGTTATCCAACCGACATTCTGTCAACGCGCGCCATCATCAAACGCGGCAACTATGCGCTGATCCCGCCGAACGGCCTGGTGCGCAACGTCATTCCCGGTTTTGAAAACTGCGACGTCACCATCTTGTCGACGCCGAAACTGGGCGCCACCTTCGTCGACTATCTGGTTACGCTGCACGACTGCGGCCGCAACACCAAAGGCTTTGGCGGCGAAGAGATCGAAACCTTCGTGTACGTCATCGACGGCGCCATCACCGCTTCCGCCGACGCCACCGACTACCCGCTGACCGCCGGCGGCTATCTTTACTGCCCGGCGGGCGTCACCATGCGGCTGGAAAACGCCAACGGCGGCCAATCCAGCCGCCTGTTCCTCTACAAGCGCCGCTACCAGCGCATCAAGGGCTACGAGGCGCACGTGGTCAGCAACAACGTCGCCAACCTGGAGCAGATCCACTACGAGGGCATGAGCGAGGTGATCCTGCAGGATCTGCTGCCGAAAGATCTGGGCTTCGACATGAATATGCACATCCTCTCCTTCGCCCCCGGCGCCAGCCACGGCTATATCGAGACCCACGTGCAGGAGCATGGCGCCTACATTCTCAGCGGCGCAGGCGTGTACAACCTGGACAATGAATGGATGCCGGTGAAACAAGGCGACTACATCTTCATGGGCGCCTATGTGCAGCAGGCAGGCTATGCGGTTGGCCAGGAAACCTTCAGCTACATCTACTCCAAGGACTGCAACCGCGACGTAGAGCCGTAAGCGCTTCGCCGCCAAAACCCAGGCCACCTGCTTGCGCAGCGTGGCCTTCTTTTTTATCTCAATTGCCGGCCGATACGCATCGCGCGGGCGACGTTGGTGGCGCTGCGCTGCAGGTTGAGTTCCCCTTGCGACAGCGCGACCGCCAGCGTGCTCAGGCGCGGCAGAATGCTGAACATCGCGTCGATTCCCTGCGCGTGCAACGCTTCCGCCCCGTCCTCCACCACGCCGGCCAACGCGATGACCGGCAGGCCGCGCGCCCGCGCCAGACGAGCGACGCCGGACAGCGCCTTGCCGCCCAGCGTTTGGCTGTCGATGCGCCCTTCACCGGTGATCAGCAAATCGGCCTCCTCCAGCGCCTGCTCCAGGCCCAGCGCCGCCATCACGATCTCGATACCCGGCTTCAGCGTTGCGCCGAGAAACACCTGGCAGGCGATCCCCATGCCGCCCGCCGCCCCGCCGCCGGCGACCTGTCGCACGTCGCGGCCGGTGCTCTGGCGGATCACCTCGGCATACTGCGTCAGGCCCTGTTCCAACTGCGCCACCATCGCTGCCGTCGCGCCCTTCTGCGGCCCGAACACCGCCGCCGCGCCGCGCGGCCCCACCAGCGGATTGTCTACGTCGCAGGCGACCTCTATCCGGCACTGCCGCAGGCGCGCATCCAGCGCGCCGAGATCGATTCCGCTCAGCGTCGCCAGCTCGCCGCCGCCCCACGGCAGGGCCCTGCCGTCCGGACGATAAAAGCGGCCGCCCAGCGCCTGCACCATGCCGACGCCGCCATCCACCGTGGCGCTGCCGCCGATGCCGAGGATCAGGTGGCGAATGCCCTGATCCAGCGCATGCAGGATCAGTTCGCCGGTGCCGTAGCTGGTGGCCAGCAGCGGGTTACGGCGTTCCGCCGGCGTCAGCATCAATCCGCTGGCCGCCGCCATCTCGATCACCGCCGTCTTGCCGTCGCCGCTGACGCCGTAAAACGCCGCCACCCGTTCCCCCAGCGGGCCCGTGGCGGTCACGCTCACCTTGCGCCCGCCGGTGGCGGCCACCAGCGCGTCCACCGTGCCTTCGCCGCCATCGGCGATCGGCAGGCAGACGCACTCGGCATCGGGATAAACCTCGTGAAAGCCGCGCGCGATCGCCCGCGCCGCCAATTCCGCGCTGACGCTTTCTTTAAATGAATCCGGTGCAATAACAATTTTCATGACGCATCCTTTATTCGAACAGAAATAAAAACGGCCATGCCTTCCCCCGCTGAATTAATCAGAGGAGAAACGCATGGCGAAATAAAATAAAACTGTTGCCGACTATTTAATTAAGATGAAGGAAAGTGTTATTTGTTGACCCATTTCGCCGGCACGCTGTAGGTTAATAATGCGCCCACGATCATCATCGCCGACAAAACGCACATCGCCGCCAAATTGCTGTGGGTCAGCTGTTTGAAATAGCCGATGATGTAAGGCGAAATAAATCCGCCGATATTGGCGATGGAATTGATGAGCGCGATGCCCGCTGCGGCGCAGGTGCCGGTAAAGATGGCATTCGGCAAGCTCCAGAACAGCGGCGACGGCACCAGGCTCGAGGCCACCGCCACGCACAGCGCCGCCATCACCACATGCTTGTTGTCCGGGAACAGGCCGATAAAGATCAGCGACACCGCCGCGATGCAGAACGGCACGATAATGTGCCAGCGCCGCTCGCGATGCTTGTCCGAACTGCGCGCGGCCACCAGCATCGCCACCACCGCCAGCATGTACGGCAGCATGGTCAGCAGCCCGATATCCATCACCGAGGTCACGCCGGTGTCGCGAATGATGGTGGGCACCCAAAACGCCAGCCCGCCTTGCCCCATCACCGTACAGAAGCAAATCAGCCACATTTTGGTGAACGCGGACGACCTCAGCATGCTTTTCATCGTCCACTCCTGCCCGCCGGCGGCGCCCTGACGCGGCGCGCTCTGCTCCATATCCTCCTTGATCAGCGCCTTCTCCTGCGGGCTGAGCCACTTGGCGCTCTGATAGGTATTATCCAGGAAGCAAAAAATGACGATGGCGATCAACAGCGCGCGCGGGCCGCTGATAAAGAACAGCCACTGCCAGCCGGAGAGGTTCATCAGGCCGTTCATGTGTTCGATGATCCAGCCGCACAGCGGGCCGCCGATGATGTTGCTGACCGGGATGCCGCACACGAACAGCGCCGTCATCTTGGCCCGCTGGCTGGAGGGGAACCACAGCGTCAGGTAGAGGATCACGCCGGGGTAAAAGCCGGCTTCCGCCAGCCCCAGCAGAAAACGCGCCAGGTAGAATTGCCAGGGGTTGGTGATGAAGATGCTCAGCATCGATATCGCCCCCCACACCACCATCAGCAGCGCGATAATCTTTCTGGCGCCGTAGCGGCTCAGCAGAATATTGCTGGGCACCCCGGCGATGATGTAGCCGATGAAAAATACCCCGGCCCCCAGTCCGTAAACGGCTTCGGCCATCGAGACGTTGCCGTTCAGAATATCGGGCATCATTTGGAATTTCGAAAACGAAATCCCCACCCGATCGAGATAACCGACGATATAGCTCACTAATAGAATGGGCATAATGCGCCAGGCGATTTTTCGATATAAACGACTTTTGTCAGGGGCGGTAAGAATATCTTTATCAATAACAGCATTATCGGTTGCCATATTCAGTGTCTCCTTGGGTTGGCATCCTGCTTTTTACTTTTTATTGTGCTGAATCATTTTTATTGGATTGGCGGGGACCCTCTTTATTTATCATAAAGAGGGCGTTATTAATGTCGAACATCTCTGATTCTAATGATAAGCCGGCAAATTAAATGCCGGCGGGCGCCTTAGCCGGCTACCCGGTGGTTGCCCATGATTTCCAGCGCCCGCACCAGCGCGGAGTGATCCAGTTCGCCGTCGCCATTGGCGGCGCAGACGTTGAACAGCTCCTGGCAGGTGGCGGTGTTCGGCAGGCTGAGCGCCAGCGCCTTCGCGCCCTGCAGCGCCAGGTTGAGATCCTTCTGGTGCAGCGAGATGCGGAACCCCGGCGCGAACGCCCGCTTGATCATCCGCTCGCCGTGCACCTCGAGGATACGCGACGAGGCGAAGCCGCCCATCAGGGCTTCACGTACCCGGGCCGGATCGGCGCCGGCGCGCGAGGCGAACACCAACGCTTCACTGACCGCTTCAATGGTCAGCGCCACGATGATCTGATTGGCGACCTTACAGGTTTGCCCGTCGCCGTTGCCGCCGATCAGCGTGATGTTCTTGCCCATCAGCGCCAGCAGCGGCTTCACCCGTTCGAAGGTCGCTTCCTCGCCGCCCACCATGATGGTCAGCGTGCCCTGTTTGGCGCCCACTTCGCCGCCGGAAACCGGCGCGTCCAGGTACTGGGCGCCCAGCTGGTTGATGCGCTGCGCGAATACTTTGGTCTCCAGCGGTGAAATGGAGCTCATGTCCACCACCACTTTGCCGTTCAGCTTGCCGGCGGCGCAGCCGCGTTCACCGAACAGCACCTCCTCCACCTGCGGCGTATCCGGCACCATGATGAAGATCACGTCCGTCTCATCTGCCACCTGCTGCGGATCGCGGCAGGCGATGGCCCCCTGTTGCAGTAACGTTGCCGGCACCTCGTGCCGGGTGTGGGCGTAAAGCGTGTGCCCGCCCGCCAGCAGTTTTTCCGCCATCGGCGCGCCCATGATGCCCAGACCGATAAATCCCACTTTCATTTTCATCTCCTCAAGACAGGTATTTTTTAATCCATGACAGGCCGCTTTCCGTGGTGGTAAGCGGTTTGTATTCGCAGCCGATCCAGCCGCGATACCCCATACGATCCAGCTGCGCGAAGATAAACTCGCAGTTGATTTCACCGGTGCCCGGCTCATGCCGCCCCGGGTTGTCGGCGACCTGGATGTGGTCGATCTTCGCCAGCAGGCGCTCGAGGGTCTGCGTCAGCTCTCCTTCCATGCGCTGCATGTGGTAGAGGTCGTACTGCAGATACAGGTTGGGGCTGCCGATCGCCTCGATCAGTTCGATCGCCTGCCGGGAGGTTTGCAGGTAGAACTGCGGCATGTCGTAGCGGTTGATCGGTTCGATCAGCAGGCGGATATTTTGCCGCGCCAGGGTATCGGCGGCGTAGCTCAGATTCTCCTTCACCCGTTCGTCAGTGGTGTGGCGGCTGACGGCAGGATCCGGATTGCCGATCAGGCAGTTGATGCGATCGCAGCCCAGCGCCTGCGCATACTCGATCGCGCGCCCGACGCCGTCGCGGAACTCCGCTTCGCGCCCCGGCAAGCAGGCGATGCCCCGTTCGCCGGCCGCCCAGTCGCCGGCCGGCAGGTTGAACAGCACCTGGCTCAGACGGTGCGCCTCCAGTTCGCTGCGCAGCGCCGCGATCGGATAGTCGTAAGGGAACATGTATTCCACCGCGCTGAAGCCCTGCTCCTTCGCCCGGCGGAAACGCTGCATAAAATCGACTTCAGTGAACAGCATCGACAGGTTGGCTGAAAATTTCGGCATGGTAAGGTTCCTCAACGGTAATCAAAGAAGTTGACCGAGGTCGGGGCGTCTTCCGGCGTTGCCGCCACCGGTTCGAACTCGTTGACGTTATCCAGCTCGGTGCCCATGGAAATATTGGTGACGCGCTCCAGGATGATTTCCACCACCACCGGCACCCGGTGCTGCTGCATCAGTTCCTGGGCCTGACGGAACGCCGGCGCGATCTCTTCCGGCTTAAACACCCGCAGCGCCTTGCAACCCAGGCCTTCCGCCACCTTGACATGATCGACACCGTACTCGCCAATCTCCGCGTTGTTGATGTTTTCAAACGACAGCTGCACGCAGTAATCCATATCGAACCCGCGCTGCGCCTGACGGATCAGCCCCAGATAGGCGTTGTTCACCAGCACATGGATATACGGCAGCTTGAACTGCGCGCCGACCGCCAGCTCTTCGATCATGAACTGGAAATCATAGTCGCCCGACAGCGCGACCACCTTGCGCTGCGGATCGGCGGCGCATACGCCCAGCGCCGCAGGCAGCGTCCAACCCAGCGGGCCGGCCTGACCGGCATTGATCCAGTGACGCGGTTCGAAAACGTGCAGCATTTGCGCGGCGGCGATCTGCGACAGCCCGATGGTGGTGACATAGCAGGCGTCGCGGCCGAAGGCGCGGTTCATCTCTTCATACACCCGCTGCGGCTTGACCGGCACGTTGTCGAAGTGGGTCTTGCGCAGCAGCGTTTGCTTGCGCTGCAGGCAGGCGGCGCACCAGGCGTCGCGATTCGGCAACTCGCCGCGTTCGAAACGGCGCTGCGCCGTGTCCACCAGCATTTGCAGCGCGATGCGCGCGTCGGAAACGATGCCCAGATCCGGGCAGATCACCCGGCCAATCTGCGTCGGCTCGATATCGATATGCACCACCTTGCGCCCGGCAGTGTACTTGTCCACCGAACCGGTGTGGCGGTTGGCCCAGCGGTTGCCGATGCCGAACACCAGATCCGAGTCCAGCAGGTTGGCATTGCCGTAGCGGTGCGAGGTTTGCAGGCCCGCCATGCCCGCCATAAGCGGGTGATCGTCCGGAATGGCGCCCCAGCCCATCAGCGTCGGGATCACCGGCACATTGCAGATCTCCGCCAGCCGTTGCAGCAGATCCGCCGCATCGGCGTTGTGAATGCCGCCGCCGGCGATGATCAGCGGCTTTTTCGCCGCGCACAACAGATCCAGCGCTTTGTCGATCTGCGCCTGGGTGGCCGCCGGCTTATAGGCGGGCAGCGACGAGTAGGTATCCGGATCGAACTCGATCTCCGCCATCTGCACGTCGAAAGGCAGGTCGATCAGCACCGGGCCCGGCCGGCCGGAGCGCATCAGGTGAAACGCCTGCTGCAGCACCCGCGGCACCAGCGCCGGTTCCTGCACGGTGACCGCCATCTTGGTCACCGGCTTGGCGATCGACTCGATGTCCACCGCCTGAAAATCTTCCTTGTGCAAACGCGCGCGCGGCGCCTGGCCGGTGATGCACAGGATCGGAATCGAATCGGCGGAGGCGGAGTAAAGGCCGGTGATCATGTCAGTGCCCGCCGGGCCGGAGGTGCCGATGCATACGCCGATATTGCCGGCAGCGGCGCGGGTATAGCCTTCCGCCATGTGCGATGCCCCTTCCACGTGCCGCGCCAGATAGTGTTTGATGCCGCCGTGTCGCCGCATCGCATCGTAGAACGGGTTAATCGCCGCGCCGGGCACGCCGAACGCGGTGGTGATCCCTTCTTTTTCCAGCACGTGCATTGCCGCGTCTACCGCTCGCATAATTGCCATGTGATGCTCTCCTTAATTTATTGGAAAATTTTTCCAACTTTAAAATACCGTCAAAAAAACCCGTCTGCTCATCAAACGGGGAGTCTTGTTCCGCGCCGGCTCACCCCGGCGCGTGACGATTACGCCTTGCTGCGCGATTCACCCAGCGCGGCGCTGATATCTCTGGCCACTTCCCCCACCAGTTCACCCAGCTCTTTGAACCGCTCCTTGCCGACCCGCGAACTGGGCCCGGAAATGGAAATGGCGGCGATCACGTTGTTGTTGCGATCGAAAATCGCCGAAGCCAGGCAGTTCAGGCCCAGCGCGTGCTCTTCATCGTCGATGGTGTAGCCCTGCTCCAGCGACTGATGCAGATCCTTGCGCAGCAGGTTCACGCTGGTCAGCGTCTTCGGCGTGTAGGATTGCAGCCCCGAACGCACGATCAGATCCAGCATCTCCTCTTCCGCCAGCGGGTACAGCAACGCCTTGCCGGCGCCCGATGCGTGCAGCGGCAAGCGGCTGCCCAGCGGCGCGCACATGCGCACCATCGCCTGGCATTCGCATTGGCGAATCAGCACCGCATCGAAATTGTTGCGGATCGCCAGGTTGGCAGTCTCGCCGGACAGCAGCATCAGCCGCCGCATGAACGGCCCAGCCACCGATACCACGTCGCGATCGTTCATATAGGCGGAGCCGACGGTGAACGACTGAATGCCGATATGCCACCAGCCCAGCTGCGGATCCTGAAAGACGAATTCCGATTTCTCCAACACTTTCAACAATCTGAAGGTGGTGGACAGCGGCAACTCCAGCTTCTCGGACAGCACGGAAACCGACGAGCTTCCCCCGGCGTTGGCCAGGTACTGGAGGATCTCCAGCCCGCGATCCAACGCCTGTGCCCCTTTGGTAGCGCCGGCTTCGGTGGCGGGTCGTCCTTTCCTGCGTAATTCGGTCATTCAAGCTTCCTTTGTCAGTGACGGCATGGTTGACGCTATGATAAACGCCCTGCGCGGCGTGCGGCCAGCGCTATGCCAAAACTATGCGATACGGCTCCGGCAAGCGGCTGACCACGCAGTTGTCGGCACCTGCACGATCGATGGTGAAAAAGTCGGTGACTTTCGCATAGGCGAACAGCGGGTGATGCCAGACGTTGCGATGATAGTTGATCCCCTGCTTGCCGTTGGTGATAAAGGCGCGCATCGTGCCGACGGGGATGGTTTCGCCCGGTTCGGCGACGATCACCACGAAGCGTTCGCCGTTCATCGGCACAAAGGCCTGTGACGAGAGCGGATGCTTTTCCAACAGGGAAAAGGTCATCGGCAGCTCGCAGGGTTCTGCCCGGTTGATGCTGGCCAGCACCCGGTTGCCGTCCGACACCTCAATCTTGGCGAGATCGTGATAACGCTCGGTTTTCCCGTCATTGATATGAAAGAAACGCGAGCCTTCTATCTGCAATACGTCGCCATAAGGCGCAAAGGCCGCCGGCGTTAATTCTTCGATGACTAAATCCATGTGATTCTCCAAAGCGCATGACCCAGACGACGATTAAACGGCGATATTTCACCCAACGCCTTCACTCTAGACAGCGCATGGCGAATTTGACAGCAATTTTTTGGAAAATTTTTCCATAACAAGATCACCCGCACATTTCACGATCGGCAGACCATATTAATTGCTTGAAATCAATGAATTAAAAAACCACCTGATCCACTATCGACAATAATAGGGCTGCGTATGTTCATCGCTATCCGGTGATTCTGTGACCGGGATCGTGGGGTTGGGCTTTGCCACTGCCTATCGCGCCGCAACATCAAGTAGATTCTTCTCACCGATAACCGAAAAGGCGGTGTCAGCCAAGGACCCCACATGCTGGATCACGAAACCATTCGTTCGTTTATCAAAGTTGCCGAGTGCCAAAGCTTCTCGCGCGCGGCAGAGTTGCTGCACAAAACCACCGCCACCATCAGCTACCGCATTAAAACGCTGGAAGAGAGCATCGGCACGCAGCTGTTTATCCGCACCACCCGCACCGTCAACCTGACGCCGGCCGGGGAGTATTTGCTGGAGCGCTGCCGCCAATGGCACACCTGGCTGGACGCCATGCCGGGCGAACTGCGGCAAATCAACGACGGCGTAGAGCATCAGGTGAATATCGTGATCAACAACCTGCTGTACGACGCCGCCGCCGTGGCCAGGCTGCTGACTCACCTGCACGACAAATACCCGTTCACCCAATTCCACATTTCCCGCCAGGTGTACATGGGCGTGTGGGACGCGCTGCTGAATGAGGATTGCCATCTGGCGATCGGCGCGGCGGGCAATGAATCGCTGGAAAACAGCATCAAGGTGCTGCCGCTCGGCAAGATCGATTGGGTGTTCGCCATTTCGCCGACGCATCCGCTGGCCGCTGCCGCCGATCCGCTGAGCGAAACGCAGCTGCGCCCTTACGCCGCAATCAACGTCGAAGATACCGCCCGCCATTTGGCCAAGCGCACCGCCTGGCTGCTGTCCGGCCAGCAGGAGATCAAGGTGCCGGATCTGCGCACCAAGCTGGAGTGCCATCTGCGCGGTCTCGGGATCGGTTTCCTTCCGCGTCAACTGTGCCAAACTTATCTTGATAGCGGCGAGTTGGTGGCCAAGCAGCTCAGATATCCGCGCCAGCCCTCTCCCCTGTCGCTGGCCTGGTCCGATGCTCGCTGCGGCGAAGCGGTGCGCACCCTTATCAGCCTGTTCCAGACGCGGGATCCGCTGATCGCGGGTTTTGTCGGCGCCCTGGATTAAGTCGCGGTATCAGTAGGCATTTTTCCGGCGCTGACGTAATATCTGTTTACATATGTCTGACAGGAGGTTTGCATGCTTACTTTTATTCCCATCGTGATCGTCGTCGCACTGATTGTGGTGTTCGCCGGCGTCAAAATTGTGCCGCAGGGGTTCCAATGGACGGTAGAACGCTTCGGCCGCTACACCAAAACGCTGATGCCGGGCCTGAACCTGGTGGTGCCGTTCATGGACCGCATCGGCCGCAAAATCAATATGATGGAGCAGGTGCTGGACATCCCTTCGCAGGAAGTGATTTCCCGCGATAACGCCAACGTGGCCATCGATGCGGTGTGCTTTATCCAGGTGGTCGACCCGGCGCGCGCCGCCTACGAGGTCAGCAACCTCGAACAGGCGATCGTCAACCTGACCATGACCAACTTCCGCACCGTGCTCGGCTCGATGGAACTGGACGAAATGCTGTCGCAGCGCGACAGCATCAACAGCCGTCTGCTGCACATCGTCGATGAAGCGACCAATCCGTGGGGGGTGAAAATCACCCGTATCGAGATCCGCGACGTGCGCCCACCGGCGGAACTGATCGCCTCGATGAACGCCCAGATGAAGGCCGAGCGTACCAAGCGCGCCGACATCCTGGAGGCAGAAGGGGTGCGTCAGGCGGCCATTCTGCGCGCCGAAGGGGAGAAACAATCGCAGATCCTGAAGGCCGAAGGCGAGCGCCAATCGGCATTCCTGCAGGCGGAAGCGCGTGAACGCGCCGCCGAGGCCGAGGCGCGCGCTACCCAGCTGGTGTCCGACGCCATCGCCAGCGGCAACATTCAGGCGGTGAACTACTTCGTGGCGCAGAAATACACCGACGCGCTGCAGAAGATCGGTTCCTCCAACAACAGCAAGGTGGTGATGATGCCGCTGGACGCCAGCAGCCTGCTCGGCTCGATCGGCGGCATTACCGAACTGCTGAAAGAAAGCAAAGGCAAATAATCATGCTCGAACTGATCGCGGCGAATCCGCTGTGGTTCTGGCTCTCCCTCGGGGGCGTGTTGCTGGCGGCGGAAATGCTCGGCGCCGGCGGCTACCTGCTGTGGAGCGGCGTGGCGGCGCTGTTGGTCGGCGCCCTGATCTGGCTGCTGCCGACGCTCACCTGGGAATGGCAGGGCGTGATCTTCGCCGTCCTGACCGTCGTCGTCGCCTACCTGTGGTGGTACTGGCTGCGCCGGCGCCCGGCGGCCGCATCCGGCGGTTCGCCGGTGCTCAACCAGCGCAACCGGCAGTTGATCGGCACCCGCGCCACACTGACGGAGCCGATGCACAACGGCATGGGGCGCATCAATATCGGTGACAGCAGTTGGCGTGCGCAGGCGGCGGAAGATCTGCCCGCCGGCACCGAGGTGGAAGTGGTGGCAGTGGAAGGCGTCACGCTGGTGATCCGCGCCATCAACCGTTAATTCGAACGGCAACACCCCGCCAGATTATTGATGATGGGGCACTCGGCTCCCTCGTCACCCGGGCATTGTTCCGCCAGCGTAAGCAGACGCTGGCGCATTTCACCCAGTTCGCTGATGTGCTTTTCGATCTCCGCCACCTTCTGCAGCGTGCGCGCCTTCACATCGGCGCTGTGACGAGCCGGATCGTTGAATAATGCCACCAGCTCGCGGCACTCGTCCAGGTTGAAGCCCACCTGCCGCGCCTGGCGCAGCAGCGTCAGCTCTTCGACATGCCTGGCGGAATAGTGGCGGTAACCGTTGTCGCTGCGAATCGGGGCGGTAATCAGCGCTTTCTCTTCGTAAAAACGAATCGTCTTGCTGGTTAAACCGGTTTTTTTCGCGACGTCGCTAATATTCATTTTCCCTCCTTGACCTTACCCTTGCTGGAAGGTTTAAGCTCCATTCTTAGTGAAAACAGGTCAGGCGGTCAACCTTTAAACACCGCCCTTAAGCAAGGAGTCCAATCATGTCACACACCACTATGCTGGCATTACAGGGGCTGTCCTGCATGAACTGCGCGCAGCGGGTGAAAAAAGCCCTGGAAAGCCGCAGCGATGTCGAACAGGCCGAGGTTAACGTCCAATACGCCAAAGTGACCGGTGAAGCGCCGGACAGCGCGCTGATCGACAGCGTGATCGCCGCCGGTTATCAGGCCAAAGTCGCGCCGCGCGCCGATACCGAACTGCAGCTGAGCGGCTTGAGCTGCATGCACTGCGTCGGCAGCACCCGCAAGGCGCTGGAAGCGGTACCGGGCGTGTTCGCCGCCGACGTCGAGATCGACAGCGCGAAAGTGTACGGCGATGCCGATCCGCAGGCGCTGATCGCCGCAGTAGAACACGCCGGTTATCACGCCAGCGTGGCGGGTACCGTCGTCCCAAAAACTGAGCCGTTGACTGACGCAACACCTTCGTTGCCGGACGTTCAGCCAGCGGCGCAACCTTCCCTTCCGGCAACCGACAGCGCGGACGACAGCGTACAGCTGCTGCTCAGCGGCATGACCTGCGCCAGCTGCGTCAATAAAGTGCAGCAGGCCCTGCAAAGCGTCCCCGGCGTGGAGCACGCCCGCGTCAATCTGGCAGAGCGCAGCGCGCTGGTGACCGGCGCCGCCGATGCGCAGGCGCTGGTGGCGGCGGTGGAAAAAGCCGGCTACGGCGCCGAGATGATCCAGGACGAAACCGAACGTCGCGAACGGCAACAGCAGACCGCTCGCGCCAACATGAAGCGCTTTAGCTGGCAGGCGGCGCTCGGTCTGGCGCTGGGGATCCCGCTGATGGCCTGGGGGCTGTTCGGCGGCAGCATGACGCTGACGCCGGAAACCCAGCGCCCCTGGCTGCTGGTCGGCGTCATCACCCTGGCGGTGATGGTATTCGCCGGCGGGCACTTCTACCGCAACGCCTGGCGCGCGCTGATGAACGGCAGCGCCACCATGGATACTCTGGTGGCGCTCGGCACCGGTGCCGCCTGGCTCTACTCTATCGCCGTCAACATTTGGCCCGATTTCTTCCCGATGGAAGCGCGCCACCTCTATTACGAGGCCAGCGCGATGATCATCGGTTTGATCAACCTCGGCCATGCGCTGGAGCAGCGCGCTCGCCAGCGTTCTTCGCAGGCGCTGGAGCGCCTGTTGGATCTAACGCCGCCCACCGCCCGGCTGGTGACTGACGACGGCGAACGCGATATCCCGCTGGCGGAGGTGCAGCTCGGCATGACGCTGCGGCTGACTACCGGCGATCGCGTGCCGGTCGACGGCGAAATCGTACAGGGTGAAGTCTGGCTTGATGAAGCGATGCTGACCGGCGAAGCGGTGCCGCAGCAGAAAGGCGCCGGCGACACGGTGCATGCCGGGACGGTGGTCGACGACGGCAGCGTGCTGTTCCGCGCCGCCGCCATCGGCAGCCAAACCACGCTGGCGCGCATCATCAAACTGGTGCGTCAGGCGCAGAGCAGCAAACCGGCTATTGGCCAGCTGGCTGACCGCGTCTCGGCGGTGTTCGTGCCGGCGGTAGTGGCGATCGCCCTGTTCAGCGCAGCGATATGGTACTTCTTTGGCCCGCAGCCGCAGCTGGTCTATACGCTGGTGATCGCCACCACGGTGCTGATCATCGCCTGTCCGTGCGCCCTGGGCCTGGCGACGCCGATGTCGATCATCTCCGGCGTCGGCCGCGCGGCGGAGTTCGGCGTGCTGGTGCGCGACGCCGACGCCCTGCAGCAGGCCAGCCAGTTGGACACCCTGGTATTCGACAAAACCGGCACCCTGACCGAAGGGAAACCGCAGGTGGTGGAGATCCTGACCTTCAATCAGGTCAGCGAACAGCAGGCGATCGGCTGGGCCGCCGCGCTGGAACAAGGCTCCAACCACCCGCTGGCGCGCGCCATCATGGAACGCGCCGCCGGGCAAACGTTGCCGCAGGTCGCGCAGTTCCGCACCCTGCGCGGCGCCGGCGTCAGCGGAGAGATCGACGGCGTGCAGGTGCTGCTGGGCAATGCCGCGCTGCTGGAGCAGCATCAGGTTGCGACCGCCGAACTGGAAGCGCCGATGCGCGCCCAGGCCGAGCGCGGCGTAACGCCGGTGCTGCTGGCCGTTAACGGGAAACCGGCCGCGCTGTTCGCCATTCGCGATCCGCTGCGCGAGGACAGCGTTGCGGCGCTGCAGCGCCTGCACCAGCAGGGGTATCAGTTGGTAATGCTGACCGGCGACAACCCGGTGACCGCCAACGCCATCGCCAAAGAGGCCGGTATCGATCGGGTGATTGCCGGGGTGCTGCCGGACGGCAAAGCGGCAGCGATCAAGCAGCTGCAGGCACAGGGCCAACGCGTGGCGATGGTCGGCGACGGCATCAACGACGCCCCGGCGCTGGCGCAGGCCGACGTGGGCATCGCGATGGGCGGCGGCAGCGATATCGCCATCGAGACTGCCGCCATCACCCTGATGCGCCACAGCCTGCACGGCGTGGCGGATGCGGTGGAGCTGTCGAAGGCCACGCTGCGCAACATGAAGCAGAACCTGTTCGGCGCCTTTATCTACAATACGCTGGGCATTCCGATCGCCGCCGGCGTGCTCTACCCGCTGACCGGCACGCTGCTCAGCCCGGTGGTGGCGGGCGCGGCGATGGCGCTGTCGTCCATTACCGTGGTCAGCAACGCCAACCGGCTGCTGCGTTTTAAACCCAGGAAGTGATCGCCGGGGCGCCGTCATGGCGCCCCGCTGTTTTCCGGGCTTTCCTGCGCGGCGGATAGCGTTTAGCATGAATGGCGATTTCCCTCGCCTTTCACGCAAAACGCGCACCCGTTATTCAGGAGCCACGCCGTATGGGTCAATTGTTACGCCGCCTCGCCGCCTTTCTCGGCCTGATCTCGCCCCAGAGTTACGCTTATCCGGCGCTGGACATCACCCTGCCGGGCGATCGTCGGCTGCATCTGGTAGGCAGCATCCATATGGGTACCGTCGATATGTCGCCGTTGCCGGCGCGGTTGGCCGCCCGGCTGCAACAGGCCGACGCGCTGATCGTCGAAGCCGATATCACCGGCGCCGCCTCGCCCTTCGACCACGCCGAACTGCAGCCGGAGCTGGAACAGCGCCTGTCCGCCGAAGAATATCAACAGTTGTTGGCGCTGTGCCATGAGCTGGGCGCCGACCCGCACACCTTCACCACTCTACCCGGCTGGCAGGTGGCGCTGATGATGCAGGCGCGCCAGGCCCAGCGTTTGGGGCTGCGCGCGGAATATGGCGTGGACTATCAGCTGCTGCAGGCCGCCCGGGCACAGGCCAAACCGGTGATCGAACTGGAAGGAGCGCAGCAGCAGCTGGCGATGCTGGAACAATTGCCGGAAGGCGGCATCGCGCTGCTGCGCGATACCCTGGAGCACTGGCATACCAACGCGCGGCTGCTGCAAACCATGGTGAGCTGGTGGCTGAACGCCAAACCGCGCGGCGCGCTGGACACCCTGCCCGCCACCTTCAGCGCCGGGCTGTACGACGTGCTGATGCATCAGCGCAATCGCGACTGGCGGCGTCAGCTGGAGGCGCTGCCGGCCGGTGACTATGTGGTGGCGGTCGGCGCGTTGCACCTGTATGGCGAGGATAACCTGCCGGCGATGCTGCAGCCGCAGGGTTAAAAAAGAGGCCAATATCGCTATTGGCCAGTCAAAGAGGAATTTCTTGTATTCTAGTTATACGCATAGCAACCGTGTTAACGGTTACAGTAAACAGGGTAGCAACCCGGTGAATATCTTGGCAACCCGCTTTATGTAACAGCCGCTCAGGTTGCCGGGCAGGTTGGATTTTTGTATTTTTAAGGCTGATTATCACCCTTTCCCCGCTGGGGACATTTTGGACAACATATCATGACGCCCGCAGTCGTTCTGCTTGAGAAACAAAAGGTCGCCTTTACCCTTCATCCGTACCACCACGACAGCGACGAAACCAACTTCGGCGACGAAGCGGTGAAAAAGCTGGGGCTGGATGCCGATCGGGTTTACAAAACGCTGCTGGTGGCGCTGAACGGCGACGCCAAACACCTGGCGGTGGCGGTCACGCCGGTCGCCACCCAGCTGGATCTGAAAAAGGTCGCCCGCGCCCTCGGCGCCAAAAAAGCCGAAATGGCCGATCCGCAGCTGGCGCAGCGCGTTACCGGTTATCTGGTCGGCGGCATCAGCCCATTAGGGCAGAAAAAACGGCTGCCGACGGTGATCGACAGCCCGGCGCAGGCGTTCGCCACCATCTACGTTTCCGGCGGCAAACGCGGGCTGGACATCGAGCTGGCCGCCGCCGATCTGTGCCGCCTGCTGGCCGGCAGCTTCGCCGACATCGCCAAACGCGACTGACGCCGCACTCCTAGCGGCACACCACCGTGGCGTCACAGGCCGCCAGCGTCTCCACCAGGCGGTCCTCCAGCGCCTTCACCTGCGCGCCGGGCACCAGATAGTTGTTGCTGATGATGGCGAACGCCAGCGGCCGCCCGGTCGCCGAGTCGACATAGCCGCTGAGCGACGATACCCCGGTCATGGAACCGCTCTTGGCGTGGGCGCGCCCCGCCGCCGGGCTTTTCACCATGCGGCTTCGCAGCGTGCCACCCACCAGCAACCCCGGCTCGCCCGCGACGGGCAAGGCGTGATACCAATCGGCGAACCACGGCTGTTTTCTGGCCGCCAGCAACAGCGTCGTCAGCTGCTGCGGCGTGATCTGGTTCATGCGCGACAGCCCGGAACCGTCCACCTGGCGGTACGCGCCGGCCTCGATGCCCTGGCTTTGCACAAACCGGCTTATCGCCTGCAGGCCGGCGGCCCAATCCCCTTTACTCTGCGTCTTGCGGCCCATCGCTTTGGTCAATATCTCGCCGTAGCCGTTGTTGGACACTTTCAGGAAGGTGACGACCAGACGGGAAAGCGGCGGCGAGGTTTTTTCGGCCAGCAGACGAGCGCCCACAGGCGTCACGCCCTCTTCAGCGGCACCGCGCAGAGTGATGCCGTGCGCGCGCAGGGCATTTTGCAACAAGGCGCCGACGACGATGGCCGGTTGATCGACGGTGATCAATCGCGAGCTGGCCTCCGCCTGCGCGGCGATGGTGCCGCTGACCACGATCCGGTTGCCGCCAGGCTGGCGATCGAACGTCAGCGCGGTATCACCGCCGGTGGTGGTGCGATTGACCAGCGTCACCGCGCCATTGGCGGGATAGAAGCTCACCTGCCCCGGCGCACCGGCGCGGGCGCCCGGCCGCACCGCCACCTGCACCACGTTGATATCGCCGCCGGGGGTAAAGGCGTAGTTCAGCGCCGAAATCGGCGCGGCGAAAGCGAAGGGTTCATCGTCCCAGCTCCAGCCGGGGCCGAATGGTGTCTGATCAAAGGCGCTGGCGTCCAGGATCAGCCGCCCCTGGATATGACGAATGCCGCGCTGCGCCAAGGTGGCGGCGAAGGTATCGAGATCGTCCGGGTGCAGCGTAGGATCACCGCTGCCCTGCAGATAGAGATCCCCGTGCAACGTATCGCCGCGCTGTTTGCCGTTGGTCAGCAGCCGGGTTTCAAAGCGGTAATCGGCGCCCAGCACGCCGAACGCCGCCAGAGAGGTGAACATCTTCATGTTGGACGCCGGCGCCAGACGCTGATCCGCGTGCGCCTGATACAGCACCTTGCCGCTATCGACGTCGCGCACCATCACGCCACTCGACGCCCCGACCAACGCCTTGTCCTGGCCGATGGCCGCCAGCGCCTGGCCGAGGTTTTGTCCATGGCGTTCGCCGGATGACGAACACCCCGCCAGCGCCACGATGGCGGGCAGCAGCCAGCCTGCGGTTTTCAACATGTCATCTTCCTGTTTGCGTTATCAAAACCAAATTGTCGCTCAGGCTATCATTGGAAGGCGGCGGTGGCGAGAATGTCCGACGTGCTTATCGCTCAGATACGCTCGGCAACACCAGACGACGCTCGCTGTACGCCACTCGCCACGCCAACAGCAGCGCGCCAAGGCTGCAGAGCGACAGCACGGCGCCCAAGTGCTGCGACAACCCGGCCAGCACCAGGCCACCGCCTAGCATCAGATAATACATCAGGCCAAGGATGGCGCCGGCGGTGCCCATGCAGTCTTTATAATGGCGCAACGCGCGCGCCAGAATATTGGGAATGGCGATGCCGTACGCCATCACCACCAGCATCATCGGCAGAACGAACCACAAGGTCCCTTCCAGCAGCAGTACCAGCAAGCCGCCGGTCAGCGACAGCGCGCAGGCCAGCATCAACAGCGCGGGGAACAGCCAGTGCTTGCCGATCAAAAGCTTGTTGATCGTCGCGCCGATACCGACCCCGGCCGCCAACACCAAACCGGTATAACCGAACCACTGCGCCGGCAGTGCCAACGCCGAGAAGTGGAATGGTGCCAGCTGGTAATAGCTGAACATGCAAATATTGAACAACGCCACCAACAGCGCACTGAGCCAAACATCCCCGTCCTTGATCATCCGCCCCAGCGTGCCGAAAAATGAATTCTTCACCACCTGTTGCGGACGCGTTTCCGGCAGTTGCCAACCGGCATAGCCCAGCAACAGCGCCGCCAGCAGCGCCAAACCGCCAAACACGCCTTGATAACCCCAATAGTGAGTCAGCACGGCGCCGCTCAACACGCCAACCGCTGGGCCGATCGCCATGGCGATCCCCATCACCGAGAACACCCGCGCCAACTCATAACCGTCGAAGCGATCGCGAATCGCCGTTTGCGTCCCGACCGAACCGACCGCCGCGCCAAAGGCGGCCAGCCCCCGCGCCGCCAGCAGCACGCTGAAACTGCCGCTGAACAGCGCGACGATCGAAGCCAGCAGATAGAGCATCAGCCCGGCCAAAATGGCGGGACGGCGTCCGATGACGTCGCACATCCGTCCCCATACCACCACGCCGAGCGCAAAGGCGAAAAAGTAACAAGAGAGCGTTTGCGCCGCCATCTCCGCACTGACCCGGAAACCGTGAGCAATGTGCGTCAATGCCGGGCTGTAGATGGTCTCCACCACCAGGGGAAACATCATCATCGACGTCGCCAAGGTCAGCGTCAGTTTACGTTGCATAACAGATCCCGCAGCCAAGAATAAGCTGCACAAGGTAGCATCTGCTCCCCGGCGACGATTACAATATAAAAGACAATAAATTTACAAAATCGGACATCCTATGGCGTGGCTTCAGGCGCAGGACAGCTTTAATCCGGATGCGCTCGACAATAGCGTGCTCGGGATCGCCGCCGAACTGGCGCAGCACGACTCGGGCACGCATTGGCATGAGAAGGGGCAGTTGCTGTTTTGCCAGCAAGGCAGCATGCGCATCACGCTCAACCAAAGCATCTGCATGCTGCCGCCGGCCAGAGTTGCCTGGATCCCGCCGCGGGTGGCGCATCGCGTTCAGGTCAATGGCGTGGTCGGTTACCGTTCGCTTTATCTCGACGCCGGTCGCTACCCCTGCCTGCCCGCACAGCTTGCCGTACTGACAGCCTCACCGCTGCTGCGCGAGGTGTTGGAACGTATCGCGTTCGCCGCCTTCGACACCGACTGGCAACATGGGCCCTACGCCAATATTCTGGCGGTCTGTCTGGATGAAATCGCCGCCGCG
This sequence comes from Serratia sp. BFP-2025, assembly GCF_050880365.1. Lineage (NCBI taxonomy): Bacteria > Pseudomonadati > Pseudomonadota > Gammaproteobacteria > Enterobacterales > Yersiniaceae > Serratia > Serratia sp. BFP-2025. The sequence goes on from NZ_JBPAFV010000001.1 coordinate 3,007,313, forward strand.
CCGCGCGAGTTGACGTTGCTGCCGCTGCCTTGTGACCGGCGCCTGCGCCACCTCGCCGATCGGGACATGCTTCCGCCGTTGCATCAGCTGGCGCGCTATAGCGGCGCTTCAGAGAAAACCATCAGCCGGATCTTCCGCCGTGAAACCGGCCTCGGTTACCAGCAGTGGCGCCAGCAATGGCGATTGATCAAGGCTATCGAGATGCTGGCCGCAGGGCTGAGTCAATCCGACGTCGCCAGCCGGCTGGCGTTTTCCAGCGACAGCGCCTTCGCCACTTTCTTCAAGAATAGGGTGGGCTGCCCGCCGAGGGCGTATATGGCAAGAAGAAAATAAATCGGTGAGAAGGTTTGATGCGGAGCGTGGCGAACGGCGCTTCCCGTTTGCCTTGGGAAGCGCCGCGTCGATACGCCGTTATTGATACACGATCTCGCCCTTTGGCTCATAGGCCGCCGCATCCAGCGGCGAGTGTTTCTCGATGTATTGCTTCAGCACCTCGGCGTCGATAAAGCCGGTGTTGACGTAGCTCGGCAGCCCATCCAGCTTCGGATAGCCGTCACCGCCCAGCGCGTTGAAGTTCAGCGTCGCCATGCGGTAGGTTTTATCCGCCTGCAGCGGCTGGCCGTTGATCTTCACCTCGCTGACGCCCTTGCCGTCCGCGACCAGGCTGACGTTGGCGAACTGGGCGTAGGCGCCGGAATCCGGCTGCATGTTGGCCACTACCGCCAGGTACTGCTCAATCTCGCTGCCTTTCATATCGACATGCACCAGGGTGTTGCCGAACGGCTGGACCTTGAGCACGTTCTTGTAAGTGATATCGCCGCTCTCAATGGAATCACGCACCCCGCCGCCGCTCATCACGGCGAAATCGGCATCGGCGCGCTCCATCTGCGCGGCCAGCATCACCCGCGCCAGGTTGGTCTGCACGAAGCGCACTTTGCTGCGGTCGCCCTCCAGCTTGCCGTTAACGCTGCCGATTTTCACGCTCAGCTGTTCTTTGCCCTTCTCCTGGAACGGCGTCAGTAATTTCATCATGGTCGGATCTTCGGCGATCTGCTGGGTGTAGTACACCCGCTCGCTGGTGCCGTCCGCCTTCTCCACCTTTTTCTTCAGGTTCACCGGGATCAGCTGATAATGCACCAGCTTCAGCTCACCGTTGCGGAATTCAAAATCGGCGCGACCCACGTATTTGCCCCATTCGTGCGCCTGCACAATCCAGGTGCCGTTCTGGCGATCCGGCGCGCATGGCGTGCCCGGCACGTAATCCACCTGTTTACGGTTGTCGCTGGCCATGCACACCGGATCCTGCGAGTGGCCGCCGACGATCATATCGAGATACCCGGCCGGCAGGCTGCGCGCCATCTCCACATCGCCCGGCGCGTTGGAGCCGTGCTGGCCGTTATCGTAGTGCCCCATGTGGGTGGCGGCGATGATCACGTCCGGCTTTTCGTCCTGGCGCAATTGCTCCACCACCCGCTTCGCTTCCGGCGCCGGCACGCGGAATTCAATGTCGGTAAAATACTCCGGGTTGCCCATTTTGGCCGTGTCGTCGGTCGTCAGGCCGATGACCGCAATCTTGATGCCCTGCTTGTCGAACAAGGCGTAAGGCTTGAACAGCCGCTGGCCGGTGCTTTTCTGGTAGATGTTGGCGGAGAGCAGCGGGAAGGTCGCCCATTTCTCCTGCTGGCGCAGCACGCTCAGCGGGTTGTCGAATTCGTGGTTGCCGATCGCCATCGCGTCGTAACCCACCAGGTTCATGCCGCGGAAGTCCGGCTCGGCGTCCTGCAGATCCGATTCCGGCACGCCGGTATTGATATCGCCGCCGGACAGCAGCAGCAGGCTGCCGCCCTGCGCCGCCACTTCCTGACGGATACCGTCCACCAGCGTTTTCTGCGCGCCCAGGCCGTATTCGCCGTGATCGTTCTGCCAGAAGTGACCGTGATGGTCGTTGGTATGCAGAATGGTGATGGCGTAGGTCTTATCCTTTTCCCAGGCACTGGCGGCCCCCGACAGCAAGGTCAGGGAAACGGCCAACGCGCATGCGGTGGTCTTCAGCGAAAAACGCATGGCGGATCTCCGTGTATTAAATGGCTTTTATGATGAGGGCGAAATTGTAGCGCGAATCAATGACAGTTGATTTCAAATTTTTGCGAGGTGAGTCTGATTATTTCAGATATGGTAAAAACTGAGCGGGCTGCCTAAGATGTCATCTCTGTGCTCAACACCTTATCAGGCTAATAATAATATGACCGACAGTAGCCAAAGCGCGATGCCGCCCGCCAAGGGCAGTACGGTAAAGGGGACCGCTTTCTCCATCCTCGGCGCCATCAGCGTGTCTCACCTGCTCAACGATATGATCCAGTCGCTGATCCTGGCGATTTACCCGATCCTGCAAGCCGATTTCCACCTCAGCTTCGTGCAGATCGGCATGATCACCCTGACCTATCAGCTGACGGCCTCCCTGCTGCAACCGCTGATTGGGTATTACACCGATAAACACCCGCAGCCTTATTCTCTGCCGATCGGCATGGGCTTTACCCTGACCGGCCTGCTGCTGCTGTCGGTGGCGAACACCTTCCCGCTGGTGCTGCTGGCGGCGGCGTTGGTGGGCACCGGTTCATCGGTGTTCCACCCGGAGTCCTCGCGCGTGGCGCGCATGGCTTCCGGCGGGCGGCACGGTCTGGCGCAGTCGCTGTTCCAGGTCGGCGGCAACTTCGGCAGCTCGCTTGGCCCACTGCTGGCCGCGCTGATCATCGCGCCTTACGGCAAAGGCAACGTCGCCTGGTTTTCGCTGGCGGCCCTGCTGGCGATCGTGGTGTTGCTGCAGGTCAGCAAATGGTACCAACATCAGCATCGGGTGGCTAAAGGGCAACCCAAAAGCCCGTCAATGCTGAAACCGCTGCCAAAACGTACCGTCGCCTACTCGATGGGCATTCTGCTGGTGCTGATTTTCTCTAAATATTTCTATCTGGCCAGCATCAGCAGCTATTACACCTTTTATTTGATACATAAGTTCGGCATTTCGGTGCAGAACGCGCAAATTCATCTGTTCGCCTTCTTGTTTGCGGTGGCGGCCGGCACCATTATCGGCGGGCCTCTAGGTGACAAGATAGGGCGTAAATATGTTATTTGGGGCTCCATCCTCGGTGCGGCGCCATTTACGCTTGTTTTACCCTATGCATCACTGTACTGGACCGGCATTTTGACGGTAATTATCGGGGTAATTCTCGCCTCGGCGTTCTCCGCCATTCTGGTTTACGCGCAGGAGCTTATCCCCGGAAAAGTCGGTATGGTTTCCGGGTTATTCTTCGGTTTTGCTTTCGGTATGGGCGGATTAGGCGCGGCAGTTCTTGGTTATGTCGCTGATTTGACCAGTATTGAACTGGTCTACCAAATCTGTGCTTTCCTGCCGCTGATCGGCATTATCACCGCGTTACTGCCCAATATGGAGCATAAAACGCAATAACCCCGCGAACGGCCCGGATGAAACCATTTATTCATCCGGGTTTATCCTACGGATAAATCAATGTTATTTGGTTTATCTGGCATAAAATCCCCTCATTGCCGTACCTTAAGCGAAATCCTCTGCTTTTTTACAAAAAAGGCCAAATTAGCCAAGCAAGCCGCGAACAAATGCAATAAACTAAATGTATCTTTTCGTAACTTTGTTGCGTTTCTCCCGTGCCGCGATGCATAGCCAGAAGGAGTATGGATGCATAATTCAACACCGCTCATCACCACCATCGTCGGAGGGTTAGTACTCGCCTTCCTCCTCGGTATGCTGGCGAACCGCCTGCGCATCTCCCCTTTGGTGGGATATCTGGCCGCAGGGGTGCTCGCCGGCCCGTTCACCCCCGGTTTCGTCGCCGATACCTCACTGGCGCCGGAACTGGCGGAAATCGGCGTTATCCTGTTGATGTTCGGTGTTGGCCTGCACTTCTCCCTGAAAGACCTTCTCGCAGTAAAATCTATCGCCATTCCCGGCGCCGTAGCGCAGATAGCCGTCGCCACGCTGCTCGGCATGGGGTTGTCCAAGCTGCTCGGCTGGGATCTGATCTCCGGTCTGGTGTTTGGCCTCTGCCTCTCTACCGCCAGTACCGTGGTATTGCTGCGCGCGTTGGAGGAACGGCAACTGATCGACAGCCAACGCGGGCAAATCGCTATCGGCTGGCTGATCGTCGAAGATTTGGCGATGGTGCTGACGCTGGTGTTGCTGCCGGCCTTCGGCAACATGCTGGGCAACGACAACGCCAGCAGCGGTCAGCTGCTGATGGAGCTGGCGCTGACCATCGGTAAGGTCATCGCCTTCATCGCGCTGATGATCGTGGTCGGCCGCCGCCTGGTGCCGTGGATCCTGTCGAAAACCGCCAGCACCGGCTCACGCGAGCTGTTTACCCTGGCGGTATTGGCGCTGGCGCTCGGCATCGCCTATGGCGCGGTGAAGCTGTTCGACGTTTCCTTCGCGCTGGGCGCCTTCTTCGCCGGCATGGTGCTGAACGAGTCCGAACTGAGCCACCGCGCAGCGCACGACACCCTGCCGCTGCGCGACGCGTTCGCGGTGCTGTTCTTCGTCTCGGTCGGCATGCTGTTCGATCCGATGATCGTGATTAACGAGCCGCTGGCGGTGCTGGCGACGCTGGCGATTATCGTGTTCGGCAAATCCGCCGCCGCGTTCCTGCTGGTGAAAATGTTCGGCCACTCCAAGCGCACCGCGCTGACCATTTCCGCCAGCCTGGCGCAGATCGGCGAGTTCGCCTTTATTCTGGCGGGCCTCGGCATCGCGCTGGGCATGATGTCGGAACATGGCCGCAACCTGGTGCTGGCCGGCGCGATCCTGTCCATCATGCTCAACCCACTGTTGTTCACCCTGCTGGAGCGCTATCTGGCCAAGACCGAAACCATCGAAGAGCAAATCCTCGAAGAGGCGGTGGAAGAAGAGAAGCAGATCCCGGTGGACATGTGCAACCATGCGCTGGTGGTCGGCTATGGCCGCGTCGGCAGTCTGCTGGGCGGAAAACTGGCCGAGGCGGGCATCCCGCTGGTGGTGATCGAGAACTCCCGCCCGCGGGTGGAAGCGCTGCGCGAGCAGGGCATAAAGACGGTGTTGGGCAACGCCGCCAATCCGGAAGTGATGGATCTGGCGCGGCTCGACTGTGCACGCTGGCTGCTGCTGACCATCCCGAACGGCTATGAGGCCGGCGAGATCGTCGCCTCGGCGCGCGCCAAGCGGCCGAACATCGAGATCATCGCCCGCGCCCACTACGACGACGAGGTGGCCTACATCACCGATCGCGGCGCCAATCAGGTGGTGATGGGCGAACGCGAGATCGCCAACAGCATGCTGAACATCCTGCAGCTGGATACCCTGAGCGAAGAAGAAAAAATGGGCGGCTGCCCGATCTGAAGCGCCGCGCGCGCATAAAAAAAGGTCCGGCATGCCGGACCTTTTCTTTTCAATGGGTTAACGTTCCCAGTAGGACTCTTCCAGGCTGTCTTCGCGCTCCGGCAGGCCGCGCGTGAGGCGCGGCGAATGCTGGTTCAGCACCTGGTAGCTGACGCGGTTGGCATATTTGCACACCTGCGCCAATGAGGAATAGGTCAGGTAACTGCGCACATGCTTGCTGGAGTTCGGCACGTTGTGACGGTGGTAGCCGTTGGCGGCGATATCGTGCAGCAACGCCGACAGCGCGCCGTCGCCGGCGCCGTTGGTGTTCATGATCCTCTCCGGCCCGCCCATATACGGCGCGATGTGCGAATAAACGCGCAGCGGATTTTCACAGTGCTCGCGGCGCATGGCGCGGCTGAACTCGTAGCGGTTGAACTCGGCGATATGCCCCGGCAGCAGCGGGTGCTGCGTCTGGCGTTTGTTGGCTTCTTCGGTATAGCCCGCCATATACAGGCCACTCGGCCCGGCAGTGCACAACACCAAATCCACCCAGTCCAGCGCCATGTCCGAGGCGGTGAGCGGATCGCTCAGCCCGGTCAGCTCCAGCGCTTCGTCTTCGTTCATCGCCAGAATCGACACGTTTTCCTTCAGGAAGTCGCGCCACCACTGCGGGTTGTCGGCGATCACGTACTTGGTGCCCAGGGTCAGCACTACCGGCACATCGTGTTTTTTGGCGTATTCGATCGCCTGCAGGGTGGCGGCCTTCATCGGCTCGCCCTCCTTGCAGCGCACCAGATAAGAGCTCAACACCAGCGCCGACGCGCCGGCGATCACCTCTTCCGGAATGCTTTCCGGGCGCAGCTGATTCATCTGGCCGGGGTTGATGGCGAAGGTGCGCTCGCCGCTTTCACCGATCAGCGTGAAGCAGCGGCCGATGGCGCCGTCTACGCCCTGCAGATAGTTAAGATCGGTGCGGCTGGAGGTATTGCACAGGTAACGGTAGGCGTAGCTGCCGATTTTCACGTTGCTGCACATCACGCCGAGCAGCACCGAACGGTCGTCCGCCAGCACCGAATAGTTGTGCATGGTATTGCCGATGGTGCCGCCGGCGAACTGATGGGTGACCAGATTATTTTCGTTCAGTTCCTGATACAGCGCCTCGGCGACGTCGTCTTCGATCACCAGAGAGTGGCCCAGACTCAGGCCGTAGCGCTGGACAAAAGCGTCGTCCACTTTCGCCTCGATATCCACCAGCGTCTGGTCGATGCCGACGATATACGAGGTGCTGATTTCACTTTCGGGCTGGGCCTGCTGCAGAAGCGGATCGCGGGCGCTCACCGGAAAATAGTGTTTGGACTTGCGTTTACCAGGAAATTTCATGTGATTGGCGGTGGTGACGGTTTAACAAGCGGAGAATGTTAACACATCCCCGCCCGATCATGATGCACCTAATATACAGATTATGAATGATTACAGACGCTGCGCCACCAACTGCTGCATCATATCGATATGCGCCGGTTCATCGTTCAGCGCAGAGATGTACTCAAACTTTTCGCCGCCGGCCTTGAGGAAGATCTCGCGGTTCTGCTCTTTGATCTCTTCCAGCGTTTCCAGGCAGTCCGCCGAAAAACCGGGGCAGATCAGCTGAATGTGCTTCACGCCCTGCGCCGGCAACCCCTTCAGGGTTTCATCGGTGTACGGCGTCAACCACGGCTCGCGGCCGAAGCGCGACTGGTAGGTCATCATCACTCGCTCCGGCGCCAGCGGCAGCGTGGCGCTCAGCGCACGCAGCGTATCCTCGCAGCGCTGCGGGTAGTCGTCGCCCAGACGCGCATAGCGTTTGGGGATGCCATGGAATGACAGCACCAACCGATCCGGCTGGCCGTGTTCGGCGAATGAACGCTCCACGCTTTGCTGCAGCGCGGCGATATAGGCCGGGTGTTCGGCATAATCGCGAATGAAAGCCACCGACGGCAAGCGGCGATAGCCTTTCAGCACCCGCGCTACGCCATCCCATACCGCCGCACTGGTGGAGCAGGAATATTGCGGATAGAGCGGCAACACCACCAGGTTAGTCACGCCCTGCGCCAGCAGCTTGTCGATGGCTTCCGCCAGGCTCGGCGAGCCATAGCTCATGCCCAGCTCCACCGGCGTATTCGGCATGCGCGCCGCCAGCGCCCGCTGTTGGCGGCGGCTGTACACCAGCAGCGGTGAGCCTTCTGCCATCCACACCGATTGGTAGAGCTTCGCCACGCGCGGCGAACGGATCGGCAGGATCGCGCCGTTGAGGATCGGCCACCAGATCAGCGGCGCCGTGTCGACCACGCGATCGTCACTGAGGAATTCCTTCAGATAGCGTTTGACCGCCGACGAGGTCGGCGCATCTGGCGTGCCCAGGTTCACCAGCAATACGCCGTGTTTCTCTTGCTTCATCTCAGTTCCCCTCATTTCCTTTCCGGCCGGCATTCCGTTCTGGGTCGGGATGTCAGCAGCCATTAATGCCGGCTATTGTAACGGAAAAGTCCTGCGTCGAAACCGATAACAGCAACAGGCTATGCCTGTGAGCCTCTCCCTTGCGCCAGCTGCCATACCGCCGCCACGTTGCGCGCCGTCACCTGCAGATTGCGATCGGCGTCCGCCAACGCCTCTTCCAGCGTCACGATGCGATCGAGCACCGAAAACGCCGCATCGATGCCGTGCTGATGCACCACCTGATAATCCGGCGTCAGGCTACCGGCGATGGCGATCACCGGCACGCCGTGACGCTTGGCCACCCGCGCCACGCCAATCGGCGTTTTGCCGTGGATCGACTGGCTGTCCAACCGCCCTTCGCCGGTGATCACCAAGTCAGCATCGCGCACCGCCTCATCCAGGCGCAGGGTTTCGGTGACGATCTCGATGCCCGGCCGCAAGCGCGCATCGAGCATGCCGAGCAGCGCCGCCCCCATGCCGCCCGCCGCCCCCGCGCCCGGCTGGGTGAGCACGGCGCGGCCGGTTTCCCGCTCCAGCAGTTCGCCATAGTGATGCAACGCCGCATCGAGCTGCGCCACCATCTCCGGCGTCGCCCCCTTCTGCGGCCCGAACACCGCCGACGCGCCCTTTTCGCCGCACAGCGGATTATCGACGTCGCAGGCGGCGGTCACGCTCACCCGTTGCCAACGCGCATCCAGCCCGGCGAGATCGAGATGCGCCAGCTGCGCCAGGGCCGCCCCGCCCACCGGCAACGGCCGGCGATCCCGATCCAGCAGTTTGACGCCCAGCGCCTGCATCATCCCGGCGCCGCCGTCGTTGGTGGCGCTGCCGCCGATGCCGAGAATGATCGCCTTCACGCCGCGCTCCAACGCCGCCAACATCAGTTCACCGGTGCCGTAACTGGTGGTGATGCGCGGATCGCGCCGATTAGGCGACGCCAGATGCAGCCCGGAAGCGGCGGCCATTTCAATCACCGCGGTTTCACCGTCGCCCAGCAGGCCATAAAATCCCTGCACCGGCTCGCCCAGCGGCCCGGTGACCGTCACCTGGACGATTTCGCCGCCGGTGGCCGCCACCATCGACTCCACAGTCCCTTCACCGCCGTCCGCCATCGGCAACTTCACGTAGTGCGCCTGCGGGTAGATTTGACGGAATCCCCGCTCGATAGCGTCGGCGACGCCGAGCGCACTCAGGCTCTCTTTGAAAGAATCCGGGGCAATAACCACTTTTTTCAGCGTTTTCATCACTGTTCCTTATCCCGCCAGGTTAAATACGCCAAACATCAGCGCCGAGATTGCCGCGATGGTGAACCCCACCAGCGTCTCATACGGCAGCAGCTTCAGCCGCTCGTGCACCGCCATATTGACGCTGCCGCCGGTGGCGTGGAAGAAGCTGCCGTGCGGCAGGTGATCCAGCACCGTCGCGCCCGCATGGATCATCGCCGCGCCGGCCAACCCGCTCACCCCCAGTTCCAGCAGCGTGGAACTGAATACCCCGGACGCTACGGCGGTGCCGGCGGTGGTCGACGCGGTTGCCATCGACATCAGCGCGCCGGATAGCGGCGCCAGCAACCAGGCCGGCAGCCCGGTATGCGTTAAGCCGTTAATCAGGACATCCTTCAGCGCCGAGTTGGCGATGATGCCTGCCAGCGTGCCGGTGCCGAGCAGCATGATCGCCACCGGCGCCATGCGCGACAGGCCGGAGACCATAAACTGATTGCACTGGCGAATGCGCCCCATCAATAGCGCGCCCGCCAAACCGCCGGCCGGCAACGCGATCAGCGGATCGACGGCGATCCCGGCGATCGGCCGTAGCGACAGCAGCAGGATCGCCACCAGCGGCGCACTGATCGCCGCGGCAAAGCCCGGCCGCGCCCCTTCGGCATGCTGAGTCAACTCTTCGGCCATCACCCTGCTGCCTTTATCGCTCAGGCGGCGCGCCAGCAGATAGGCCACCACCAGGCCGCACAGCCCCGGCACGATGCCGGCCATCATCACCGAGGTGAGCGGCACGTGGAAATTGTCCGCTGCCGCGATGGTGTTCGGGTTGGGCGACATCACGTTGCCGGCCTTGCCGCCGCCGATCATCGCCAGCAGGATCGCCGCGCGTGAAATACCGGCCTTCTGGGCGATCGACAGTGCGATAGGCGCGACGGTGATCACCGCCACGTCGATGAACACCCCCACCGCCGTCAGGATCAGTGTAGCCACCGCCAGCGCCAGCAGCGCGCGGGTTTCGCCCACCTTGCGCACGATGGTTTCGGCGATGGTGTGCGCCGCGCCGGATTCGATCAGCACCCCGGCCAGCACACCCGCCGCCAGAATGCGCATCACGGCGTTGGTGATGCCCTGCGCCCCGCCAATCATCAGCGTCACGGTCTGCACCAGATCGGCGCCGCCGCACAGCCCGCCCGCCAGCGCGCCGGCAATCATGCCGTAAGCCGGCGGAACCTTGCGTAGAATCAGGACGATGGCGACGGCTAACGCCACCAGCGCCCCCAGAGTGGATACGGTTGTCATTGTTGTTTTCTCCGTGGTTGATGTGCAGGCCAACATATCGCGCGCGCCCGGCGCAGACCTGAGGGAAAACAACAAAAAATCGCCGGCGGAACGGCGCGGAATTTGTGGGTTGGCACAATTCAGTCGTGCATCAGCATGCCGATATACAGCCGCAGAGCATCGGTTAATTGATTGATTTTCATGCCGGTTATCGCCTCGATGCGCTGCAGGCGATAACGCAGGGTATTGACGTGAATATGCAGCTGCGCGGCGGTCTGCGTCTGATCACAATTCTGCGAAAAATAGTGGCGCAGCGTACCGCGCAGCACGCCTTTTTCGTCCTGTTCGCCCAGCGTTCGCCAGGGGCGCCCCAGCTCCTGAGCACGCCAGTCCTCCCCCAGATCGCACAACAGCGACGGCAACGGATAGTCGTGGTAGAACAGCGTGGCATGGCGCAGTTTCAGGCGCTGCGCCATCGCCTGGGTGGCGCGCGCCGTCAGGCTGGAGCGGTAGGCGCTTTGCGGATCGTCATAAAAACCGCCGACGATCAGCCGCACCCGAAAACGGTGTTTAAGCTGGTTTTGCAAACGCTGCGCCTGTTGGCGCTCCAGCTTCAGGCTCCATTCGCCCTGCGCCATACAGGCCGGGCGCAGCAGGGTCATCTCATTGAAGCCGGTAATGGCGATCAACGCATCGCGCTGGGTGGCTTCCAGCTCCGCCAGCAGCTCACGCAGCAGGTGCGGCTGCGCCTCTTGCAGCTCGACGATCCACACCATGCGCGCCTGGCGCAGATCCAACCCCAGATACGCCGCCATCGCTTCCAGCGATGCGGTGTTCGGCTGTGGCTGCAGCAGCTGATTCGCCAGCTCTTCCCGGTAGCGTTTTTCCCACTGATGCTGATCCAGCAGCGCCGCCTGCTCCACCATCATCTCCGCCGCCATCTTGACCAGCTCGGCGTAAGCGCGCACCTCGGCCGGCTCACCGGAAATGCCGATCACTCCCACCCGCTGATTGCGAAAGCTGAACGGCAGGTTGATGCCGGGCCGCACCCCTTTCAGATGCTCGGCGGTGGCGCGATCGATCTCCACCACCCGATTCTCCGCCAACGCCAGCACCGCGCCCTCATGGCGCTGAAACAGACGCTGCGGATTGCCGGAGGCGATGATCACGCCGTTGCTGTCCATCACGTTGACGGAATGGCTGATGATGCCCATCGCCCGCTGGACGATCTGGCGCGCGGTGGCTTCCGCCAGAAGATTGGTTTGTCTGAGCATGGCCGGCTCCCTGCTGGTGGTGAAAACGCAGGCTTGTTATACGCCATTTGGCACGGGCGATTAATGGGCACGGCCGCAACAAGCCGCCGCGATCACAGTTTGGCGGGAAAACGGCCAAAAAAAACGCCGGGCCACTGGCCCGGCGTCATGCACAACCCGCTTGCGATCAACCGAGGATGGTCGCCAGCTCTGCGCTCACTTCGGCAACCTTGCGGGTGCCGTCGATTTTGCGGTATTGGGTGTTGCCCGCCGCCGCTTCTTTGCTGTAGTAAGAGATCAGCGGCGCGGTCATCTGATGGTATTCCACCAGGCGCTTGCGCACGGTCTCTTCCTGATCGTCCTTGCGCGTGGTCAGCTCTTCGCCGGTCACGTCGTCTTTGCCTTCCACCTGCGGCGGATTGAACTTCACGTGGTATACGCGGCCGGACGGCGCGTGCACGCGGCGGCCAACGATGCGGTCAACGATCAGCTCGTCCGGCACGTCGAACTCCAGCACGAAGTCCACGTTGATGCCGGCTTCTTTCATCGCGTCAGCCTGCGGAATAGTGCGTGGGAAACCGTCCAGCAGGAAGCCCTTGCGGCAATCTTCCTGAGCGATGCGCTCTTTGACCAGCGCGATCACCAGCTCATCGGTCACCAGCTTGCCGGCGTCCATGATCTCTTTCGCCTGCTTGCCCAGTTCACTGCCGGCCTTCACGGCTGCGCGCAACATATCACCGGTGGAGATTTGCGGAATGCCGTATTTCTCCATGATGAATTGAGCCTGAGTACCTTTACCAGCGCCCGGAGCGCCCAGCAGAATGATACGCATTGCGTAAATCCCCTTGCTATGTAGTTTTTATAAAATTGCGAAAACGCTCAACGATACCATTTCAGGGGGGGCAGGCTCAAGGCGCGCGAAGGAAATCGATTGCGGAATGTGCAAAAAAACAGACGAACAAAAGGCGAGAAAATGCGGGAAAAAAACGAAAATGCGCCCCTAACTGTGCCGTTAAGGGCGCATATCTTCAACTTTAGGCGGACAACAACTTATTCATGCGACGGATGAACAGGTTCGGATCCTCCAGCGTGCCGCGTTCAGCCAGCAGCGCCTGATCCAATAACAGGTCGATCCATTCGGCGAAATGTTCGTTATCGCCCACGTCGGATGCTCGTTTGACCAACGCATGCTCGGGATTAAGCTCGAAAATGTACTTCACTTCCGGCGCCTGTTGACCGGCGGCGGCGAACAGCTTGGCCATCTGGGTGCTCATTTCGTCGGCGTCGGTCACCACGATCGCCGGCGTATCGGTCAGGCGGTGCGTCAGGCGCACATCCTTCACGCGCTCGCCCAGCAGGGTTTTCACGCGTTCGACGAACGGTTCCAGCTGCTTCTCGGCGGCTTTCTGCTCTTCGGTTTCATCCGCCAGTTTGTCCAGCGCTTCATCCGCTTTGCTGACCGACTGGAACGCCTTGCCGTCGAACTCGGTCAGGTAGCTCATCATCCACTCGTCGATGCGATCGGACAGCAGCAGCACTTCGATGCCTTTCTTGCGGAACAGCTCCAGGTGCGGGCTGCTCTTGGCGGCGGCGTAGCTGTCGGCGGTGATGTAGTAAATCTTCTCCTGCCCTTCCGCCATGCGGCCGACGTACTCTTCCAGCGACACGGTCTGCGCCGAGCTGTCGCCGTGAGTGGTGGCGAAGCGCAGCAGTTTGGCGATCGCTTCCTGATTGCCGTTGTCTTCCGCCGGCCCCTCTTTCAGCACCAGACCGAATTGCTGCCAGAATTTCTGGTAGCCTTCGGCGTCGTCTTTGGCCAGTTTATCCAGCATCTGCAGCACGCGCTTGGTCAGCGCGCCGCGCAGGTTTTGCGTCACGCGGCTGTCTTGCAGGATCTCGCGCGACACGTTCAGCGGCAGATCGTTGGAATCGATCAGGCCGCGCACGAAGCGCAGGTAGTTCGGCATGAACTGCTCGGCGTCGTCCATGATGAACACGCGCTGCACGTACAGCTTCAGGCCGTGCTTGTGATCGCGGTTCCACATGTCCCACGGCGCCTGGGCAGGAATATACAGCAGGCTGGTGTACTCCTGCTTGCCTTCCACCCGGTTGTGGCTCCAGCTCAGCGGATCGGTGAAGTCGTGAGCGATATGTTTGTAGAACTCTTTGTACTCTTCGTCGGTCACGTCAGCCTTGCTGCGGGTCCACAGGGCCTGCGCCTTGTTGATCTTCTCCCAGGTGACGGTATCGTCTTCTTCGTTCTTGCTTTCGATCTCCACCGGCAAAGCGATGTGATCGGAATATTTGCCGATCACCGAGCGCAAGCGCCAGGCGTCGAGGTACTCATCTTCGCCTTCGCGCAGATGCAGGGTGATTTCGGTGCCGCGGGTCTCTTTGGTGATGTCGGCGATGGTGTAGTCGCCTTCGCCGGCGGACTCCCAGAACACGCCCTCGTCATCGGCGGCGCCGGCGGCGCGGGTGCGCACGGTCACTTTGTCCGCCACGATGAACGCCGAGTAGAAACCGACGCCGAACTGGCCGATCAGCTGGCTGTCTTTCGCCTGGTCGGAACCGATGGATTCCAGGAATGCTTTGGTGCCTGACTTGGCGATGGTGCCGAGGTTCTCGATCACTTCTTCGCGGCGCATGCCGATGCCGTTGTCGGCGATGGTCAGGGTGCGCTGCTCTTTATCGAAGGACAAGCGTACGCGCAGCTCGCCGTCGCCGGCGTACAGCTCTGGCGCGGACAGGGCGCGGAAGCGCAGCTTGTCGGCAGCGTCAGAGGCGTTGGAAATCAGCTCGCGCAGGAAAATTTCTTTGTTGGAGTACAGCGAATGGATCATCAAATGAAGCAGCTGTTTTACTTCAGACTGGAACCCGCGGGTTTCTTGACCTTTCATACTCATTGATTACCTCAAAAGACAATGGCTACCAAAATCGAACAATGAGGATCAGATGAGGGTCAGGGTGTTGTTTTTCAAGCGGACGGTGGGAAATTTTTGGCAAAAAACGCTGGGGCCGAACGACCGCGCCCAATTATTGATGTTCGGCTGATAACAACAAAGGAGGAAAAACGTGGTTTTTCCTCCTTTGTTCGCGATAGGACGGGGCCGAATGGCCCCACCCGGGAAAACATCAGAACTTGATGGCGTGGCGCCCGGCCAGAGAATGCGACAGCGTGGTGCCGTCGACCATCTCCAGCTCGCCGCCCACCGGCACGCCGTGGGCGATGCGGCTGGCGAGCACGCCATACTGGCCGCACATCTCGGCGATGTAGTTGGCGGTCGCCTCCCCTTCCACCGTCGGGTTGGTGGCGAGGATCACTTCGGTGATGCTTTCCTTTTCCAGCCGTTGCTCCAGGCGATCCAGACCGATATCGCCCGGCCCGATGCCGTCCAGCGGCGACAGATGCCCCATCAGCACAAAGTAGCGCCCGGCGAACTGGCCGGTCTGCTCGATGGCGTGGATATCCGCCGGGCTTTCTACCACGCAAATCTGGCCGTTTTGCTGACGGCGCGGATTGGCGCAGATAGTGCAGACGTCCTGTTCGGTGAAGGTGCGGCAGTCGGCACAGTGGCCGATCTCCGACATCGCGCGCGTCAACGCCTGCGCCAGGCGCATGCCGCCGCTGCGATCGCGCTGCAGCAGTTGGAACGCCATGCGCTGCGCCGATTTCGGGCCGACGCCCGGCAGGCAGCGCAGCGCCTCCATCAGGGATTCAAGGAGCGGGCTGGTTTGCATCAGAACGGCATCTTGAAGCCAGGCGGCAACTGCATGCCGCTGGAAACGGAGGCCATTTTCTCTTTCTGAGTCTCTTCGATGCGGCGCGCGGCGTCGTTAAACGCAGCGGCGATCAGATCTTCCAGCATCTCTTTGTCGTCTTCCATCAGGCTTGGATCGATCTCCACACGGCGGCAGTTGTGCGCGCCGTTGATGGTCACTTTCACCAGGCCCGCGCCAGACTCGCCGGTCACTTCCAATTTGGCGACTTCTTCCTGCATCTGCTGCATTTTTTCTTGCATTTGCTGGGCTTGCTTCATCAGGTTGCCCAGACCGCCTTTACCAAACATAGTCGTCTCTCGTCGCTAGGGCCGCGCACGTTGCGCAGCGTTTAAAGGGGGCGAATACTCTCTTCATCCAGGTCCGCGTCGAAGAACCGGCGCAACGTCTGAATGTTGGTATCCGCATCGATGGACTGGCGCGCCTGCGCCAGTTTTTCTTCATAGATGGCTTGTCGCCATTCCAGCGGGGTGCGCTCCGCCGGATTATCGTCCTCCACCACGGTCAGCTCAACCGGGTTGCCATACAGCTCCCCGAGCGCGTCGGCCAGCGTCTTCTGCGCCGAAGGCGAATTCAGATGGCGCTGCGAAGACCGCAGATGGAGGCTAATTTTGCCCGGCTCCGGCTGCTGCTTGAAGGCGTTTAACGCCAGCTGCTGCACCAGTTTCGGGATCTTCAACTTATCGATTTCCGCCGCCCAGGCATCGCGCTCCAGCGACTCCACCACCAGCTTGGCGGCCAGCTCCGGCGTTTTCTCGTGTTCCAACGCCGTGCGCAGCGCTTTCGGCGTCGCCAGCGGTTCCGGCGCCGCTTCCGGCTCGGTCTGCGCGCGCCAGCGATAGGCTTCCGGCTTCGCCGGTTTTTCCGGCACCTTCTTCTCCGCCAGGCGCTGCTGGCTACGCTCGGTCACGGAAGCCAAACGCCCCAGCGCCGAGTTTGCCGGCCGCGCTATTCCTGGCGCCGCCGGCTCATTCTTTTTTGGTGTGGATGCTCCCTGCTGCCGTTGCAGCTGGGACCGCGCTTTCAACAGCTGGGCGGTGGCATCCGGTAACGGAGTCGATGATTGTCGCTGTGGCGCGGCCGGCTGCCCTAGCGGCGGCGGTGCGTCCTGAAACTGCGGCGGCTGTTGCGATGCGGCGGCCTGCGGCTGCGCCATCGGCGCCGGCGCGGTCTGCACCAACGCCACCGGCTCCGGGATCACCGCTTTCGGATGAAACGCCAGCGCGCGCAGCAGGGTCATCTCAACCCCCATGCGGCGATCCGGCGCATAGGCCAGCTCTTTGCGGCCCACCAACAGCGTCTGGTAATAGAGCTGCACATCGGCCGGCGGCAGGGTGCGCGCCAGCTCACGCAGCCGTTGTTCCACGGCGGCGTAGTGGTTGTCGAGCATCGAAGGCAGTAGCTGCACCATCGCAATGCGGTGCAATAGCGCCAGCGTCTCCACCAGCAGATTTTCCCAGTCCACGCCGCGCGAAGCGGCCTGCGCGACCTGCGCCATCACCTTTTCGCCGTCGGCGCTGACCAGCGCTTCGAGGATCGCCAGCGGCTGCTCGTCATCAAGCGTGCCGAGCATCTGGCTGACGGTGGCGGCGGTCACCTGCCCCTGCCCCATGGCGATCGCCTGATCGGTCAGGCTCAACGCATCGCGCATGCTGCCGTCGGCGGCGCGCGCCAGCAGCTGCAGCGCGCGGGCGTCGCTGGTGATCTGTTCCGCCGTCAGCACCGTTTCCAGCTGCTGACGGATCTGATCGACGTCCAGCGCTTTGAGGTGAAACTGCAGGCAGCGGGAAAGAATGGTCACCGGCAATTTTTGCGGATCGGTGGTGGCCAACAGGAATTTGACGTGTGCTGGCGGCTCCTCCAGCGTCTTCAGCAAGGCGTTGAAGCTGTGGCGCGAGAGCATGTGCACTTCATCGATCAGATAGACCTTGAAGCGGCCGCGCGCCGGCGCGTACTGGACGTTGTCCAGCAGATCGCGGGTATCTTCCACCTTGGTTCGTGAAGCGGCGTCGATCTCGATCAGATCGACGAAGCGGCCCTGCTCGATCTCGCGGCAGTTGTCGCATTGGCCGCACGGCGTGGCGGTGATGCCGGTTTCACAGTTCAGGCCTTTGGCCAGCAAGCGCGCGATGGTGGTTTTCCCCACGCCGCGCGTGCCCGAGAACAGATAGGCGTGATGGATCCGCCCCAGCGAGAGGCCGTTGGCCAGCGCGGTCAGGACATGTTCCTGGCCGACCACGTCTGCGAACGTTTGAGGGCGCCACTTACGGGCGAGAACCTGATAGCTCATTAATACCGGAGAAGTCGAGTAATCTGGAGGGTCATGCTAACACAGCCCCGCGGCGATCCGCGAGGCCGTTGTGCCCGAGGGGCGATGCCGCATCAATGACCGGCGAAATCCACCAGGCAGTAGCAATCGATGCCCAGCTTGTTCAGACGCGCTTCCCCGCCCAGATCCGGCAGGTTGATGATGAACGCGGCGTCTTTTACTTCACCGCCCAGGCGGCGGATCAGTTTGGTGGTCGCTTCGATGGTGCCGCCGGTCGCCAGCAGATCGTCCACCACCAGCACTTTGTCACCCGCGGTGATGGCGTCGGTATGGATCTCCAGCTTGTCGGTGCCGTACTCCAGCTCATAGCTTTCGCTGAGCGTGGCGCGCGGCAGTTTGCCCGGTTTGCGCACCGGCACGAAACCGACGCCCAATGCCAGCGCGACGGGCGCGCCGAACAGGAAACCACGCGCTTCGGTACCCACCACCTTGGTCACGCCCGCTTCGCGATAGCGCTCAACCAGCAGCTCGATGCTGGCGGCGTAGGCCAACGGGTTTTCCAGCAGGCTGGTCACGTCGCGGAACAGGATGCCCGGCTTCGGATAATCCGGGATGGTTTTGATACTGTCTTTAATAAACTGAAGCTGCTGCGCAGTAGCGGTCATAATTGTTGCCTGATAAAACTGCCTGAAAACCGGTGCGCCGCTCACCCACCGCCTCCGGGAGAAACACACCGGAGAAGAAATGGTAGGCGATCCGCGCACGAAAACGCCCAAATCTATGCAAACTGGCGGACAAATGCAACCGGCGGCGCACAATCAGCGCTGTTTTTGTTGCGACAGGTCAATAACCGGCAGGCGCAGCATAAAGGTCAGCAAAATAGCCAGCATCAGCAGCAACAGCCCGCGCACCCACCAGATTTTCACCAGCCACAGCGAACAGGCGAAGGTGAGCACGATCACCAGCACCGCCTTCCACTTCGCCCCCGGCGGCAGCGCGCGATGCTGCTGCCAGTGGCGCAGGTAAGGACCGAACCAGGAGCGGTGCAGCAGCCAGTGATGAAAGCGCGGCGAAGAGCGGGCGAAGCACCAAGCGGCCAACAGCAGGAACGGCGTGGTCGGCAGCAGCGGCAGCACCACGCCCAACGTCGCCAGCACCACCGCCAGCCAGCCTAAAATGATCAATAACCCACGCGTCATGCGGCTCTTCGCTCCTCAATCGGTTGCCGCCTACTGTAGCATCGGCGCCGCGCCGGCGGAATATGCGTGCGGCGCTTGTTTCACGGCAGGATCGCGGGCAAGCTTACGCCTGTTGAAATCAAGAGGGAGCTTATGTGAGCACTCAGCGTCTATTACAGGTGTTGGCACAGCAGATCGCGGCGCTGGCGGCCGAGGTCACCCCGCGCGGCGATGTTCCGATCCCGCAGGCGCGCTTCGACGCCGCCCTGTTCGCCAACCGCGGCACGCGGCTGCGCGACTATCTGGCCGAGGTGGAGAAAAACTTCGCCCAGTTGCAACACGCAGCCAACGACAGCCGCGCCAGTCAGGTGGCCTTTCTGGCCGAAAAGCTGGTAGCCCAGATCGCCGCCCTGCAGCGCGAACTGGCGACCCAGGCGCTGCGGCGCAAGAACCAGCCGAAAGAAGCCCCCGAGGCCGATCTGTACCACAAGCTGGCCGAGCATCAGGACTACGAACGCCGGCTGATCGCCATGATTCAGGATCGGGAAAGCCTGCTGGGGCGCCAGACCACGCTGGCGGCGCAGCAAAAGCTGCAGCACGAGCTGGCGGCGCTGGAGGGGCGGCTGATGCGCTGTCGTCAGGCGCTGGCGCGCATCGAGCGCAATATCGAACGCAAAGAAAACGGTTTTTGAAGATTTATCACAATATTTTAATGATTATTCCCGGTTGCGCGCCGGGTTCACTATACTTTGCCGATACGTGAATTTTTCATCTCATTAATCAATAAGCGCAGGTGCCATGTCTCTGGAAAACGCCTCACCCGAACTGCAGCTGGCGGTAGACTTGATCTACCTGTTGGAATGCAACGAAATCGATCCGGCTACCGCACTGGCGGCGCTGGATATCGTCAAACGGGATTATCAGGAAAAGCTGCAGCGCGCCGGCGTCACCTCCCCCTATCTGCCCGCCGGACAGTAATAAGGGACAGCGCCGCTGTCCCTTTCGCCTCTTCTTTCTTCATCAGCCCGCCGTCTGGCCGCCTTCATCCGGCGACAGCGTTCTCTTCACTTCCTGCACTTCATTGCCCTGCTGGTTATGCAGATACACCTCCAGCTGATTGAAGGCAATATCGATGCCGTTTTCCCGGCACAGGCGATCGATTGAGCGGTTCAATTCGTCCACGGTATAGCTGCGATCGCGCAGTTCGCGCACATACAGCCGCAGTTCGTGATCCAGCGTGCTGGCACCGAAGTTGAGGAAGAACACCTGCGGTTCGGGATCGGTCATCACCCGCGGATTGTCGTGCGCCGCCTGCAGCAACACCTTTTTCACCTTATCGAGATCGGAGCCGTAAGCCACCCCCACCTTGATCAGCACGCGAGTGATGGTGTCGGACAGCGACCAGTTGATCAGCCGCTCGGTGACGAACGCCTTGTTCGGGATGATCACCTCTTTGCGATCGAAGTCGGTAATGGTGGTGGCGCGAATGCGGATCCGGCTGACCGAACCGGAGAAAGTGCCGATAGTGATGGTATCGCCGATACGGATCGGGCGTTCGAACAGAATGATCAGACCGGAGACGAAGTTGGCGAAGATCTCCTGCAACCCGAAGCCTAACCCGACCGTCAAACCGGCGGCCAGCCACTGCAGTTTGTCCCAGGCTACGCCGAGCGATCCCAGAGCGACCACCGCCCCCACGGCGGTAATCAGGTAGGTGAGCACGGTGGTGATGGCGTAGGAAGTCCCCTGCCGCAGCTGCAGCCGCGACAGCACCACCACTTCCAGCAGACCGGGCAGGTTGCGGGTGAGAACATAAGCGACGATCACCGCGGCGATCGCCACCATCATATTGCCCAGCGTCACCGCCTGCGCCACGCTGCTGCCCGCCACGGTGCTGGTGTAATGCCACAGCGTGATGCTGTCCAGGTAAGCGATAACCGTCACCAAATCCGACCAAATGGCGTAGAAGGCGCTGGCGAAGATGGCGAACAGCACCAGGGTGGTCAGGCGCAGCGATTGCTGGTTGATCTGATCGAGCGCCAGCGGCGGCTCTTCCACCACCGGTTCGCCACCTTCAGCCCCCTCTTTCGCCACGTTTTGCCGCCGCGCCAACGCGCGCCGGTAGGCCAGGCGCCGCGCCGCCACGCTCAGGCCGCGCAGCGCGGTCAGATACACGATATTCCACAGGAAGAACAGATACAGGCTGTCTATCCAACGGCTGGCCAATCGCAGCGTGGTATAGAAGTAACCGGCGAACATCAGCCCCAGCAGGATCAGCGGCGTGGCGGCGATGGCGGTAACCACCACCAGCCGCACGGCGTGCGAGCCCTTTTCGCGCCAGCTGTCGCGACACAGCGGGAACACCAGCACCGCGAGCAGCGCCAGCGTCAGCATCACCACGATCTGGCCGATGACGTCTTCCACCAGGCGCAGCGGCGCCTTCTCGCCCAATACCGACCAGAAGATCAACGGCTGCAGCGCCAGCCCCAGACGCAGCGTCTGACGGCGGTAATGCGCGCACAGATTGGCCCCGAAGTTGAAATGCCGCTCGGCGATACCGCCCGGTTTCAGCATCCGATAGCTGAAGCCGAACACCAGCCACGACAGCGCCAGCTGCTGCGACAGCGCCCAGATAAAGTCGCTGATGCCGAAATCGGCGCGATACATCCAGAAACCGATGCCGAGCAGCAGCGCGGCGCCTGGCAGTACCTTCAACAAGGTCAGCGCGATGGCCTTCGGCGTGTGCAGTTGGCTGTCGCGCTTCAGTTGCCCCACGTCGTTGGCCAGCTTTTGCAAATGGTTGTCGATCAGCCGGTAGCGCCAGCGCAACACGCCGATCGCCAACAGCAGCGGGATCAGGAACACCAGCGCATTCAACCCGCCCTGCACCAGCTTGCCGCCGTCAAATTTGATATCGAGCCCGGCGAGCTGATCGCGCACCGCCTCGGGCATCGCCTTGAGCCACGCCAGATCGACCGGTTTGTTGCTGTTGACCCAGAAAATCTGCTGGGTCAGCGTATCCTGCAACGAACCGTAGACGCTGGTCAGCTGCTGCTGGTTGATCTGCAGATTGATCGACAGCGACAGCTGGTTGCTGAGCTGCTTATTCAGCTGATCCAGCAGCTCGCGGCGCATATCGATAATTTCGTTCAGCGCGTCGATCACCTCCGGGCCGGCCTTTTCCTTGCTCTCGGTCACCAGTTGGTTGATGTAATCCTCGCCCTTGAACAGATCGTCGCGCTGCTGATTAATGTCGAACTGTTCCAGCCGCAGATCGGCGATGCGCGTGTCCATGTCCGCCAACAGCGTGCCCTGCGGCAAACTTTGCTGCTGCTGATACAAAATGCGCGACAACACCAAGCTGCCCTTCAGCACCTGGATCTGCTCTTTCAGGTTGCGCTCCGCCTGCAGCCCGCGATCGAGCCAGTTTTTGACCCGAATGTTCTGCTGGAATAGCGTGTTGCTCTCTTCGGTAGCGGCGATCAGCCGCTGGCTCAGTTGACGGTTGACGTCCAGCTGCTTGCTGACCAGCTGATCGTGCTGGATATCGGTGGCGTCTTCCGGGTTCTGCGCCTCTTTGGCGGTCTTTTCAGACAGCGTCAACCGCTTGCTGTTGACGATCTCCTGCAGCAGCTGCACCGAGCGATCCAGCGCGTCGATATGCGCCGTCGTGTAGTCGCGCTGCTTTTGCAGCAGATCCTGCAAAGTGGTATTGGCTTCCAGGCTTTTGCGCTGCAGCTCCAGCTGCGCGTTGAGCAGCGCCTGTTCGGTGGCCAGCATGACCTGTTGGCTGTTGCGCAGCGAATCTTGCCCCGGCGTCTGGCCGCTGAGTTGGCTGCGGATCTCCTGCAGACGCTGCGAAGCGGCATACATGGTGCTCTGCACCCGTTCAGGCTGAGTTTGCAGCGACACCAGTTGGCTGTTGTAAGTGGAGAGGCTCTCCTGCGCGCTTTGCAGTTCATCAAGCGTTTGATACAGCCGGCTTTCCAACTGGCGCAGCGACAGCGGCAATAGGGCGGCGCGCGCCGCAGCGCTGTCTTCAGGCCGTTTCAGCGCATCCAGCTCGGCGGTGACCTGATTAAGCTTCGCCGGCGCCTGCTGCACCTGCTGTTTGAGCTGCGCAGCGTCCTGCCGGTTGCGCTCGATGGCGTCCAGCAGCTCCAGCGTACGGGTCAAATCCTGTTGGGAGAGCTTTTCGACCGGCGTCAGAGCTTTCTGTTTGTTCAGCGCTTCCAACTGGCTTTGCACTTCGCTACGCTGCGGCAGATCGCCGTTCAGCGCCGCCTGCGCCGGAAAGATGAACGCGCAAATCAGGAAAAGGAGTGTCGCGGCGGCGATGCGCCGCCGGCATGCGCCGACAAACGAGAGCGGCGCCAGAGAAGGCAGAGTCAACCAGCGATGCATGATTTAGCTTCGGATCGGTAAAGATGCCTGAAGATTATCACGATCGCCGGCGGGCAACGAACAACAAAAACGTTGCCGGTGATGTCCCGTTGTCGCGAAATCAGAAAGTCAGCACTTTCTCCGCCGCCAGCGTCCACTGCGCCAGCTCGACCAGCGTGCCGATCGCCACGCCGTCCGCCAGCGGCAGGCGGCTGACGCCGCGCGCGTCGGCGCAGGTCTTGCACAGCTTGACCGGCACCTGCTGCGCGGTGAGGATCTCCAACATCTGCTGCAGATGGTATCCTTCGTGCGGCTGCTGCCCGGCCAGCCCGGCCACCACCGCATCGGACATCAGAAACAGCCGCAGGTCGAGGCTGCTCTGCTGCTCTTTCATCGCGATAGCCAACCGCAGCGCATTGAACAAGGATTCATGGCCATAGGCGGCGCCGTTGGCGATAAGAACGACTGATGACATGAAGTCTCTCCTTATATTTATCAAGACTTATTATAAAGGAAGGCGGCCGGCGTCTGGCGTTGTTAGCGTCGGCGCATCGGGTTTGAGGCGCAGGGTGGGGCAAAACTGCAGCATGTCCAGGAACGCGTCCACCAACGCTTCGGCCTCGGCCCGCAGATCAAAACTTTCCGGCATAAACAGCCAGTTTTCCATCAGGCCGGTGATATAACCGCGCAGGATGATCGCCGCCCGGCGAGTGTGCAGATCGCTGGGCAATTGCCCGTGATGTATGCAGTTATACAGCACGGCCTCGATGCGTTCATAACCGGCGAGATACAGCACTTTGCGCGAATCCAGCAGCGGCATCATTTCACCGACAAACTCGCATTTGTGGAATATAATTTCCATCAACGCCCGCCTGCGGCAGTCTTCCACCGTAGACGTCAGAATGTAAATCAGAATTTCTCGGATAACCCGCAGTGGATTATCGGGAAACTTTGCCTGATACTCTGTCTCGAGCTGGTCAATTTTCGGCTCGGTAGATTCCCAAACTTCATTAAACAGGTCTACCTTATTCTTGAAGTGCCAGTAAATAGCTCCACGCGTAACCCCAGCAGCGGTGGCAATATCTGTCAGTGACGTTGCAGCAACGCCACGTTCAGAGAACTCTCTCACCGCAGCATCAAGTATTTGCTGTCGGGTTTCTTGTGCCTGCTGTTTGGTTTTTCGTGCCATGGCATTGTTATTTAGGGGGAGTGTGATTTACATACATTCGCGAATGTATGTACCATAGCACGCACATATAATTAACGCAGCAATGGGTTTTAAAGCTTGTGATCCATTGATCATTTTGAAATCGGACACTTGAGGTTTTTCTATGAACAAAAACAGAGGGTTAACGCCTCTGGCGGCCGTTCTGATGCTTTCAGGCAGCTTAGTGCTAACAGGATGTAACGATAAAGAAACCCAACAGCAAGGCGCTCATCAACAGGCACCTGAAGTGGGCGTAGTGACCTTGAAAGCCGAGCCTCTCAACATCACTACCGATCTTCCTGGCCGCACCGCTGCGTATCGTATCGCCGAAGTTCGCCCTCAGGTCAGCGGCATCATCCTGAAGCGCAACTTCGTTGAAGGCAGCGATATCAAGGCCGGGACGTCCCTGTACCAAATCGATCCCGCCACCTATCAGGCCAGCTACGACAGCGCGAAAGGCGATTTGGCCAAAGCGCAGGCCAGCGCTTCGATCGCGCGCGTGACGGTAAACCGCTACAAACCATTGCTGGGTACCAGCTATATCAGTAAGCAGGACTACGACAACGCCGTCTCCACGCTGCAGCAGGCGGATGCCGCCGTCGTGGCCGCCAAGGCCGCCGTGGAAACCGCGCGCATCAACCTGGCGTACACCAAGGTGACCTCTCCGATCTCCGGCCGCATCGGCAAATCCGCCGTGACCGAAGGCGCGCTGGTCAGCAACGGCCAGGCGACCGCCCTGTCCACCGTGCAGCAGCTGGATCCGATGTATGTCGACGTCACCCAGTCGAGCACCGACTTCCTGCGCCTGAAGCAAGAATTGGCCAGCGGCGCGCTGAAACAGGAAAACGGCAAGGCTAAAGTGAAACTGATGCTGGAAAACGGCGCCGAATACGCGCAGGAAGGCACGCTGGAGTTCTCTGACGTCACCGTCGATGAGACCACCGGTTCCATCACCATTCGCGCTCTGTTCCCTAACCCGAACGATACGCTGCTGCCGGGCATGTTCGTGCGCGCTCGTCTGGACGAAGGCGTGCGCAGCGATGCGCTGCTGGTACCTCAGCAAGGCGTAACCCGCAACCCGCGCGGCGACGCGACGGCGCTGGTGGTAGGGGCAGACGACAAAGTTGAACTGCGCACGCTGAAGGCGGACCAGGCGATTGGCGACAAATGGCTGGTTACCGATGGCCTGAAAGCCGGCGATCGCGTGATCGTCACCGGCCTGATGAAAGTGCATCCGGGCGCGCAGGTAAAAGTGCAGGAAGTTGACACTCAGGCGCAAAAACAGCCGCAGTCTGAAGCGCAGAAGTCATAAAAAGGAGCCGGTAATACATGGCTAAGTTCTTTATAGATCGCCCAATTTTCGCCTGGGTTATCGCCATCATCGTCATGTTGGCGGGGGTGCTTGCAATAATGAAACTGCCAATTGCGCAGTATCCCACTATTGCACCGCCGGCGGTGAGCATTTCCGCCAACTACCCGGGCGCAGATGCCAAAACGGTGCAGGATACCGTCACGCAGATTATCGAACAGAACATGAACGGTATCGATAACCTGATGTACATGTCCTCCACCAGTGATTCCTCTGGTAGCGTCACCATTACCCTGACGTTTGAATCCGGCACCGATCCTGACATCGCGCAGGTTCAGGTCCAGAACAAACTGTCGTTGGCCACCCCGCTGCTGCCGCAAGAAGTTCAGCAGCAGGGCCTGAAAGTAGAAAAATCCAGCAGCAGCTTCCTGATGGTGGCCGGCTTCGTTTCCGACGATCCGAACATGACTCAGGACGATATTGCGGACTACGTGGCGTCCAACATCAAGGACCCGATCAGCCGTTCGTCCGGCGTGGGTGAAGTGCAGCTGTTCGGTGCCCAGTACGCGATGCGTATCTGGCTGGACCCGAACAAGCTGAACAACTACCAGCTGACGACCACGGACGTGACTTCCGCCATCACCGAGCAGAACAACCAGATCGCCGCAGGGCAGCTGGGCGGCCTGCCGCCGGTGCCGGGGCAGCAGTTGAACGCCTCGATCATCGCGCAGACCCGTCTGACTTCGCCGGAAGAGTTCGGCAAGATCCTGCTGAAGGTCAATACCGACGGTTCCCAGGTGCGCCTGCGCGACGTCGCTCACATCGAGCGCGGCGCGGAAAGCTACGCCGTTACCGCTCGCTATAACGGCAAGCCTGCCGCCGGTCTGGGTATCAAACTGGCTACCGGTGCCAACGCCTTGAACACCGCCAAAGGTGTGAAAGACGAGCTGGCCAAGATGGCACCATTCTTCCCGCAAGGGATGAAAGTGGTTTATCCGTACGACACCACCCCGTTCGTTAAAATCTCCATCAACGAAGTGGTGAAAACGCTGATCGAAGCCATCATCCTGGTGTTCCTGGTGATGTATCTGTTCCTGCAGAACTTCCGCGCGACGTTGATCCCAACCATCGCGGTGCCGGTAGTACTGCTGGGGACCTTTGCGATACTCGCGGCGTTCGGCTTCTCGATAAACACCCTGACGATGTTCGGTATGGTGTTGGCGATCGGCCTGCTGGTGGATGACGCCATCGTGGTGGTGGAAAACGTCGAGCGCGTGATGTCCGAAGAGGGGCTGCCGCCGAAAGAAGCCACCCGTAAATCGATGGGCCAGATCCAGGGCGCGTTGGTGGGTATCGCCATGGTGCTGTCGGCGGTATTCGTGCCGATGGCGTTCTTCGGCGGTTCAACCGGCGCCATCTATCGCCAGTTCTCGATCACCATCGTGTCCGCGATGGCGCTGTCAGTGCTAGTGGCCTTGATCCTGACGCCGGCGCTGTGCGCCACCATGCTCAAACCGATCCCGAAAGGCGATCACGGGGTTAAAACAGGCTTCTTCGGCTGGTTTAACCGCATGTTCGAGAAGAGCACGCATCACTACACCGACAGCGTGGGCAACATCCTGCGCAGCACCGGTCGCTACCTGATCATCTACCTGCTGATCGTGGTTGGCATGGGCCTGCTGTTCCTGCGCCTGCCTTCCTCGTTCCTGCCGGATGAAGACCAGGGCATCCTGTTGACCATGGTGCAGCTGCCTGCCGGCGCCACCGAATCCCGCACCAACAAAGTGCTGGAAGAAGTCTCCGACTACTTCCTGAACAAGGAAAAGGACAACGTGGTCTCGGTGTTTACCGTCGCGGGCTTCGGCTTCAACGGTAACGGCCAGAACAACGGTCTGGCGTTCGTCAGCCTGAAAGACTGGGGCGAGCGCCCAGGGGCCGGAAACAAGGTCGAAGCGATCGCGGGTCGCGCAATGGGTGCGTTCTCGCAGATTAAAGAAGGCCTGGTGTTCCCGTTCAACCTGCCGGCGATCATCGAACTCGGTACCGCAACCGGCTTCGACTTCGAACTGATCGACCAGGGCGGCCTGGGGCACGAAAAACTGACCGAAGCGCGTAACCAGCTGTTGGGCATGGTTGCTCAGCATCCGGACGTGCTGGTGGGTGTGCGCCCGAACGGCCTGGAAGATACGCCGCAGTTCAAACTGATCGTCGATCAGGAGAAAGCCAAGGCGCTGGGCGTCAGCATCACCACCATCAACAGCACGCTGAGCACCGCGCTGGGTGGTTCGTACGTCAACGACTTCATCGACCGCGGTCGTGTGAAGAAGGTGTACGTACAGGCCGAGGCGCCGTTCCGCATGCTGCCGGAAGACATCAACAAGTGGTACGTGCGCGGAACCAGCGGCCAGATGGTACCATTCTCCGCCTTCTCTTCGGCGAAATGGGAATACGGCTCACCGCGTCTGGAACGCTATAACGGCTTGCCGTCGATGGAAATTCTCGGCCAGGCCGCACCGGGCAAGAGTACCGGTGAAGCGATGAACCTGATGGAACAGCTGGCGTCCAAACTGCCAAGCGGCATCGGTTACGACTGGACCGGCATGTCCTATCAGGAACGTCTGTCGGGCAACCAGGCGCCGGCGCTGTACGCCATCTCGATTCTGGTGGTGTTCCTGTGTCTGGCGGCGCTGTATGAAAGCTGGTCGGTGCCGTTCTCGGTCATGTTGGTATTGCCGCTGGGGGTTATCGGTGCCTTGTTGGCCGCGACGATGCGCGGCATGAACAACGACGTGTACTTCCAGGTGGGGCTGCTGACCACCATAGGTCTATCGGCGAAGAACGCCATCCTGATCGTGGAATTCGCCAAGGATCTGATGGAGAAAGAAGGCAAAGGCCTGATCGAAGCGACGTTGG
This sequence comes from Serratia sp. BFP-2025, assembly GCF_050880365.1. Taxonomy (NCBI): domain Bacteria; kingdom Pseudomonadati; phylum Pseudomonadota; class Gammaproteobacteria; order Enterobacterales; family Yersiniaceae; genus Serratia; species Serratia sp. BFP-2025. The sequence goes on from NZ_JBPAFV010000001.1 coordinate 3,035,958, forward strand.
AAGCGGTGCGTATGCGTCTGCGTCCAATCCTGATGACGTCTCTGGCCTTCATCCTCGGGGTTCTGCCGCTGGTTATCAGCAGCGGTGCGGGCTCCGGCGCACAGAACGCGGTGGGTACCGGCGTAATGGGCGGGATGATCACCGCTACCGTCTTGGCGATCTTCTTCGTACCGGTGTTCTTCGTGGTGGTTCGCCGCCGCTTCAGCAAGAAGAGCGAAGATCTGGAACACAGCCATCCGGTAGAGCACCACTGATCGCTCAGTGATGTGAGCTCCACCCGATAATCGAAAAGGCCGCGCATGCGGCCTTTTTCTTTTGCTTCAGTTGCTTAATGCAAACCGTTCTCATTAATTCACTCGTGAGTGCAATTTACGCTTGATCGTGATGTCAGGTCGGCGCATAATTATTGTTATAGTATAACATTACACGAGAGAGCCATCATGAAACCCGGCATCCATCCCGATTACCGCACCGTGGTATTCCACGACGTCAGCGCCAACGCCTACTTCAAAGTGGGATCGACCATCAAAACCGATCGCACCATCGAACTGGACGGTGAAAGCTGGCCGTATGTCACCCTCGACGTCTCTTCCGCTTCGCATCCGTATTACACCGGCAAGCAGAAAGACTACTCCAAAGAAGGCAGCACGGCGCGCTTCCAGCAGCGCTTTGGCCGCTTTATCGGCAATAAGTAACAAGGAAACCCCATGCAGGTATTGAGTTCATTGCGTTCGGCGAAAAACCGCCACCCGGATTGCAAAGTCGTGCGTCGTCGTGGCCGCATCTATGTGATCTGTAAAAGCAATCCGCGATTCAAAGCGGTACAGGGACGTAAGAAAAAGCGTTAACTCCAAAGTGTCATCTGTCGCAAAGCCCCGTTGCTGCTCAACGGGGCTTTTTTTATGACGAGAAGGTGCCTGCAAGCTGTCCCCCACCCGCGGGCGGGGGCAGTGATTACTTCATGCTGCTCAGCAGCGTGTCGACATTGTGTTTGAACGCCTGCTCATAGGTGGCCGCCGGGCCGCCGGCGCGGGAGAGCGCTTCCGGGTACAGCTCACCGCCCGCCTTGGCACCGGTCGCGGCAGCGATCTGTTTTACCAGCCGCGGATCGGTCTGGTTTTCGATAAAGTAAGCGTTAACCTTCTCCTGTTTAATCTGCTTAATCAGGCTCGCCACGTCGCTGGCGCTGGCTTCCGCTTCGGTGGAAAATCCGACCGGGGCGAGGAAAGTGACGCCATACTCTTGTCCAAAGTAACCAAAGGCATCATGGCTGGTCAGCACCTTGCGTTTCTGCGGCGGCACTGCGGCGAACTGGTTTTTGGCCCACAGGTCGAGCTTTTGCAACTGCTGGATGTATTCCGCGCCGCGCTGGCGGAAATAGTTGGCGTCCTCGGGATCGGCGGCAATCAGGGCGTTCATCACATTGGTGGCGTACTGCACGCCGTTTTTCATGCTGTTCCAGGCATGGGGATCGGTGATCGGTTTGCCGTCCTCCTCCATCTGGCGGGTATTGATGCCCTGTGAAGCGGTGATCACCTGCCCTTTATAGCCCGATGCCCCGACCAGACGATCGATCCACCCTTCCAGCCCCAGGCCACTGACGAACACCACATCGGCCTGCGCCAGCTTTTTGCCGTCCTGCGGCGAAGGCTCGAAGCTGTGCGGATCGCCATCCGGCCCCACCAGCGTGCTGACCTTGACGTGATCGCCCCCCACCTGCTTGACGATATCCCCTAAAATGGAAAAGCTGGCGACGGCGTCAACGGTCTTCGCCATCGCCCATGGGCTGGCCAGCAGAGCAGCGACCGCCAGCGATATAGGTAAACGTTTCATACTTTCTCCTTGCAAATGGCACTTCTCAACGGCGCGCGAAGGCGTAAATGCCGCCGCGCGTTCCAAACAGGATCGAAACGAAAAAGATGACGCTGGCGCTGAGCACGATCGCCGGGCCGGCGGGTAGCGAAGCGTAATAGGACCACACCAGCCCAATCAGGCTGGAAAGCGCGCCGATGCCCATCGCCGCCGCCAGCGTCTGCGGCAGGTTGCGCGCCCAGAAGCGCGCGCTGGCGGCGGGCAGCATCATCAGACCGACCGACATCAGGGTACCGAGGATCTGGAACCCCGCCACCAGATTGACCACCACCAGCGCCAAAAACAGGCCGTGGATCAACGCTAACCGGCGCGGCGCGTTGACGCGCAGAAAGGTGACGTCAAAAGATTCGATCACCAACGCGCGGTACAGCGCCGCCAACGCCAGCAGCGAAACCGTGGCGATCGCGCCGACCATCAGCATCGCCTGCGCATCCACCGCCAGGATCGAACCAAACAGCACGTGCAGCAGATCCACGCTGGAACCGCGCAGCGAGACCAGCGTGACCCCGAGCGCCAGCGACCCCAAATAGAACCCGGCGAAACTGGCGTCCTCTTTCAGCGGCGTGCGGCGGCTCACCAGGCCGGACAGCATCGCCACCGCCAGCCCGGCGATAAAACCGCCCACGCCCATCGCCACCAGCGACATGCCGGAAATCAGATAACCGATCGCCGCGCCAGGCAACACCGCGTGGGACAACGCATCCCCCACCAGGCTCATGCGGCGCAACAGCAGAAACACCCCCAGCGGGGCTGCGCTGAGCGACAGCGCCAGGCACGCCATCAGCGCGCGGCGCATAAAACCGAAAGAGAGGAAAGGATCGATAAGCCCATGCAACAGCATCATGGCGCCACCGCCCGCAGACCCGGCTGCCGTTCGGCGGCCTGATAGCGCGGCACCTGTTCCAGCACGCGCTCGGCCGCGCCCCAATGGCACGCCTGCGGGGTCAGCAACAGCACCTGCGGAAAATGCTCGGCAACCATCGACATATCGTGCAGAACGGCGATTACCGTTCTCCCCTGCCGGTGCAATTGCGCAATCGCCTGCAGCAGGATCTGCGTGGTGGCGCTGTCGATGCCGGTAAAAGGCTCATCCAGCAGGATCAACGGCGCCTGCTGCACCAGCAGACGCGCAAACAGCACCCGCTGCAACTGGCCGCCAGACAGCTCGCCCACAGGGCTGTGCGCCAGCGCACTCATGCCGACGTTCGCCAACGCCTCATTAACCAGACTCGCGGCGCGCTTGTTCATGCCGCCGAACATGCCGCTTTGCGACCAACAGCCCATCGCCACCAGATCGCTCACCGCTATCGGGAATTGCCGATCCAGTTCCGCCTGCTGCGGTAAATAAGCCCTGCGCGGCGGCTTTGCGTCGTTAAAACTCAGGCAGCCCGCCAACGGCGGCAACAAACCGGCGAGGGTTTTCAGCAACGTCGACTTCCCGGCCCCGTTGACGCCCACCACCGCGGTTAACGAACCGGCGCTAAACTGCCCGTTCAGCGGCGGGAAAAGCGGCGTAGTGCCATAACCTATCGCCAGTTGGCGTAATGTGATCATGGCAGCGACACCGCCCAAAAAATGCCGAGCCACAACAGAGCCAATAAAACAGCGGCACCCGCACAACGCACAGCAGCGGAAGTGGTAAACAGTGAATTCAGTGACGGCGCGGCGTCATCTTGCGAAGTGGGGGTCAATGTCGTGGCCAGCAAGGCAAGTTAATAGTTATAATATAACATCACAATCACCGTGACGCCTCAAGTCCTACCGTGCCCATTAATGCAACGGAACGTAACAACCGACGAGACACCGCCCTCCGCCACTGTCATCCATATCAAAAACAGGGATATTCCCATTCTGCGCAAATGTTGTTTTAAGGTAAAAAACCGAAGTAAATCGAAAATTTTACCGACGAGAGCGGAAAAGGAGTAAGATAAGCGGATAACATTGCTGTTGGCCAAGATTAATGCGTGTTACCCTTGCCTGTAACCTGGACGTCAACGCACTTTCTGTTAAAGAATTAAAGAAAGTGATTAATGACAATATTGCGGAGTTAGTACCTGCGCTGACCAGCGGACTCGATTTTTATTCCGAAAGCGCACGTTACGCCGAAGATTCATTAGAAATACTTGATATAGTGCGACAAAGCGAGAGCGATTATTCAATGCGTTATCGCTATAAGTGGGGAATTTTTAATGCCTGCCTGGATATCAACAGCGAAGACACTCTCAGCGATAGCGTCCGGTTCAGTGTGACAGAGCGGGGTTTAATCTTCGACATCATTGATAACTCACGGCCATCAACTGCGGATGAATTGTAAGTTTACGTAATAACTGCAGGCCAAACGCGAAAAAATGATTTATATTAATTTTACGGGAAGTTTATTTAACCACCGTTAAGCTGCCTCCGTTCATGATGTAAATCAGCTTACTCACATAGTGTTATCACACCGCAATTAAGACTTACGGAGGGGATGATATGGATGAGTATTCGCCTAAGCGACACGATATTGCTCAGCTCAAATTCTTGTGCGAAAATTTGTATGATGAAGGTATCGCCACCCTGGGAGACAGTCACCATGGCTGGGTTAACGATCCGACATCTTCCGTCAACCTGCAGCTGAATGAGTTGATTGAACATATCGCTTCGTTTGTGATGAGCTATAAAATTAAATACATGGACGAATCCGATCTGTCGGAGTTAGTCGAAGAATATCTCGACGATACCTATACGTTGTTCAGCAGCTACGGTATCAATGATTCCGACCTGCGCCGTTGGCAAAAAACCAAGGCGAGATTATTCAGAATGTTCTCAGGAGAGGACATCTGTACGACAATGAAAACTTAGGGGATAATTATTCCCGAGCTATTTTACGGTTATTAAACTAAAAGGCTATCATGACTAAAACCGACTATCTGATGCGTTTACGTAAATGCACCACGATTGATACTCTCGAACGTGTTATCGAGAAAAATAAGTACGAGCTTTCCGATGATGAACTGGAGCTGTTTTACTCAGCCGCCGATCACCGTCTGGCAGAGCTCACCATGAACAAACTGTATGACAAAATCCCCACCTCCGTTTGGAAATATGTCAGATAATCAGCCCCCAACGCGTTGAGCCGATGCCTTTATCGGCCTCAATGTCAAAACTGAATACGTATTTTTCCTATTGACAACAAAATGTCATTTACGTTCCCGCTCGTCAGTAATAATGAATAGAAACAATTTTCTTTTAAATAGGGCGTGTTATGTCACTGTGCCCCAATATGCTCTCGCCTAATAGCCACTCATTCATTATCTGGAAAGTGCCGGAGGCAACGGCGGAAAGTAACGCACGCTCACTGCCAGGCGGAAAAGGGCATGGAGAAATGAAGCGATTCACGAGGAACAGACAACGAGCAGAAGCTCAAATGGGTGGGGGCCCTGCCAGCTACATCCCGGCACACACGTCACCTGCTGCGGCTGCTTCCTTCCGGACCTGACCGAGTTCACAAGTTAGTGTTGCGGGAGAACCAACAGGGCCCCCATTGACGGCTTCTGTACTCCGAAGCGGTGGGCATTATCGGCGATGCCCCACCAAATAGCAAGCCAACCGGGGCCAACCGCTGTTTTCTTGCCCACCTGCATTGTGGCACACTCTTCGCCTGGATTTTGATTCGCGCAGGAACAGCAACATGCAACCAGAAGACGCCTCTTTCAGCCAGCGGGTATTCCATATCGTGGCCGCCATTCCTTTCGGCAAAGTCACCACCTACGGCGAAGTCGCCCGGCTGGCCGGTTCACCGCGCGCCGCGCGTCAGGTCGGCGGCGTACTGCGCCGTTTGCCGGAAGGCAGCACCCTGCCCTGGCACCGGGTGATCAACCGCCACGGCCAGATCTCGCAGCAGGGAGAGGATTTTCAACGGCAGCGGCAGGCCTTGCTGGCGGAGGGCATCATTTTCGGCCCGCACAGCACGGTCGATTTCGATCGCTACGGCTGGCGCTGGTAAAACAAAACAGCCTTTGGCCGAAGCGCAAAGGCTGTTGATTTCATCTTGCTGTACTGCAGTAAGATTACTGCATGGCGGTTGGCGCAGCCTGAATCGGCACACCCTGAACCGGAACCAGCAACAGATCGGCACGGGTGCCGTTGCGATTGACCACTTCCTGGATGGTGTCGGTAATAAACATCAGTCGCCCGTTGACCGTCACCGCCGCGCTCAGAATGATGCGCGCATTCGGTTGAATGTCGGACGGGTTATACGGCAGCGTAAAGCTGAACGGCGCCTGTTGCCCTTCAGTGCGTACCGCGCGCTGTGCAATCACTTTAGACGGCGCATCCGCCAGCGAGGCATCAGAGAGGGTGACCGTCAGTACGGCGTCCGGCGGCAGCGCAATGCGCTGACGTATATTAACCGAACCTGTCACCGCCGGGCCCTGAATCTGCGTTTGCGCAGCCGCCGGGTTGCCGGCCGTCTGTGTAGGCACATCAGCACTCTTTTGCGCGCATCCTGCCAGCGTGATCGTCAGTGCCGCGGCACCGCCTACGATTTGCCAGAGTTTCATGGATCGGTCTCCTTTTTTATTATCAACATGTTGGTGGCTTTAACCACCGCACCCATTAAACTTAGCACAAAACACTGATAAATCCACTTTGCCCCACCTATTAATCACTTAGCCCGCCGAAAACGCTCACTATTAAGAGCATTCTCATCACCGCTTTAACGCCGGATGTTGACGCCGCGCCGTGATATTCCGCACACTGAACAAAATGATTATTAGAAAGGTAACAATTTTATGAGCCAGGCATTGCAAAACCTCCTCGATCTGCTGGATCTGGAGAAAATCGAAGAAGGGCTGTTCCGCGGCCAGAGTGAAGATCTGGGGTTGCGCCAGGTGTTCGGCGGGCAGGTGGTTGGCCAGGCGCTCTACGCCGCCAAACAGACGGTGCCGGATGAGCGCAGCGTGCATTCGTTCCACAGCTACTTCCTGCGTCCGGGCGACAGCAGCAGGCCGATCGTCTACGACGTGGAAACCCTGCGCGACGGCAACAGCTTCAGCGCACGCCGCGTCAGCGCCATTCAGCACGGCAAACCCATCTTCTATATGACCGCCTCCTTCCAGAGCCCGGAAGAAGGTTTCGAACACCAGAACCAGATGCCGGAAGTGCCGCCGCCGGAAGGGCTGCTGTCCGAATCAGAGATCGCCCAGAAGCTGGCGCATATGCTGCCGGAAAAAGTGCGCGATAAATTTATCGGCCAGAAGCCGCTTGAAATGCGCCCGGTAAAATTCCACAACCCGTTGAAAGGCAGCGTGGAGGAACCGCATCGCTACGTGTGGTTCCGCGCCAACGGCAGCATGCCGGACGATCAATGCATCCACCAATATCTGCTGGGCTACGCGTCGGACTTTAACTTCCTGCCGACGGCGCTGCAGCCGCACGGCGTCGGCTTCCTCGAGCCGGGGATGCAGGTTGCTACTATCGATCACTCGATGTGGTTCCACCGTCCGTTCCGCATGGATGACTGGCTGCTGTATGCGGTGGAGAGCTCTTCCGCTTCCGGCGCACGCGGTTTCGTGCGCGGCCAGATCTACACCCGCGACGGCGTGCTGGTCGCCACTACCGTGCAGGAAGGGGTAATTCGCCAGCGCGACGCTTGAACCGCGACATGACATAAAGAAAGGGGCGATGTTTCCATCGCCCCTTTTTGCTTCATCATTATTTTACTGTTTAGCGCACTGCCCTGCTTCGAGTCTTACTGGTTGTAGGCGCTCTCGCCGTGGCTGTTGACGTCCAGTCCTTCGCGTTCCTGCTCTTCCGGTACTCTCAACCCCACCATGGCGCCCGCTATCTTGAAGGCGATAAAGGCGGCGGCGCTCGACCACACCAACGTGATCAGCACGCTCACCAGCTGGATCCAGACCTGATGGCCCATCGTCACCCCTTCGGCATAGCCGGTGCCGCCCAGCGAAGAGGCGGTGAACACGCCGGTCAGCAGGCAGCCGACGATTCCGCACACCCCGTGCACGCCGAACACGTCGCAGGTGTCGTCCACCTTCAGCCATTTCTTCAGCGTCACCACGCCCCACAGGCCGGCGACGCCGCCCACCAGGCCGATGATCAACGCCCCGCCCACGCCCACGGTGCCCGCCGCCGGCGTCACCGCAACCAGTCCGGCGATCATACCGGAGCAGGCGCCCAGCAGCGAAGGCTTGCCGCGCAACACCCACTCGGCGAAGGTCCAGGACAGAATGGCGCCTGCGGTGGCGACGACGGTGTTGAGGAACGCCAGCGCCGCAATGCCGTTAGCCGCACTGGCGGAGCCGGCGTTGAAGCCGAACCAGCCGATATACAGGATGGACGCCCCGGTAAACACCATCGGCAGGTTGTGCGGTTTGAACGCCTCTTTACCGAAGCCGGCGCGTTTGCCGATCAGGTAGGCACCGATCAGCCCGGCGCTGGCGGCGTTAATGTGCACCACGGTGCCGCCGGCGAAGTCCAATGCACCGTCGGTGGCCAGGTAGCCGCCGCCCCACACCATGTGCGCGATCGGCAGATAAGACAGGGTGAACCACACAATCGCGAAGATCAGCACCGCCGAGAAGCGAATGCGCTCGGCGAAGCCCCCCACCACCAGCGCCACGGTAATGCAGGCGAAGGAGGCCTGGAAGGCGACGTGGATCATCTGGCTGATGCTGCCGGTAACGCTGTCGATGCCGATGCCTTTCAGCATCGCGGTTTCGAACCCGCCGAACACCGCATTGCCCTCGCTGAACGCCAGGCTGTAGCCATACAGCACCCACAGCACGCAGACCAGCGCAAAGGTAACGGTGACCTGCGTCAGCATCGACAGCACGTTTTTGCCGCGCAGCAGGCCGCCGTAAAACAGCGCGATGCCCGGCAGCGTCATGAACAGCACCAACGCGGTGCAGATCATCATAAAGGCGTTGTCGGCCTTATCGGCGACCGCCGGGGCGGCCAGAGCCAAAGAAGGAACCAGGGTTACCGAACTCAGGCCCAACATGGATAACAGTCTTTTCATTATCAATCCATCCCCATTACTTAACTGAGTTCGCGGTTACAGTGCCGATTCGTCGGTTTCGCCAGTGCGAATGCGGATCACGCGTTGCAACTCGGCAACGAAAATTTTGCCGTCGCCGATTTTGCCGGTGTAGGCGGCTTTGCTAATCACATCAACCACTTCATCCAACTGATCGTCGGCGATGGCGATATCGATTTTGACCTTGGGCAGGAAGTTGACGTTATATTCGGCGCCGCGATACAGCTCGGCATGCCCCTTCTGGCGGCCAAAGCCCTTCACTTCGGTTACGGTCAACCCTTGAATGCCCACGGAGGACAGGGCCTCGCGCACGTCCTCCAACTTGAACGGTTTGATTACCACGGTCACCAGCTTCATATTGCCCCTCCACGAATTAAGCCCAAACTCACCCCTGGTACGCGTCATATGTAGCAAGGGCTGTGCCAAATTTAATTTTCCATGGCGATTCAGCAGATTAGCGGGCAGGCGGGTGCCGCCGCGACGCAGCGCGGCACCGATACCTTGAATGGGTTAAATAATGCGCACTGATTTGGTGCGCATCGCGTCGAAAAAGTGCAGAAAGAGGGCATGGCGCTGGCGAGTTGCCTGCTGGTGGTGCGTTAGGAAGAAAGATGGGCCGCGATCGCGGCCCATGTTCAGGCGGGTTGGCTCTCCTCACGCACCGCTTCCGCCAGCTGCTCGCCCGCCAGCTGCAGTTGGTACATCTGGTAGTAGCGTCCCTGTTGCGCCAGCAGCTGCTGATGGTTGCCCTGCTCCACCGCCTGGCCGCGATGCAGCACCAGAATGGAATCGGCGTCGACGATGGTCGACAGCCGGTGGGCGATCACCACCAGCGTAGTGTGCTCGCGGATCACGCGCAGCGCCCGCTGAATCGCCTGTTCAGTGCCCGAGTCAATATTGGCGGTCGCCTCATCGAGGATCAGGATCTGCGGCGCCTGCACCAATACTCGCGCCATCGCCAGCAGCTGTTTCTGCCCGACCGACAGGTTATTGCCCTGTTCCCCCAGTCGGGTATGGATCCCCTGCGGGAAGCCGCGGACCAGATCCGCCAGCTGCACCGTTTCCAGCGCCCGCCAAACGGCCTCTTCATCGATGTTGCGCCCCAGCGTCACGTTGGCCAGCACCGAATCGGCGATCACCACCGGATCCTGTTGCACCATCGCCACGCCCTGGCGCAGCGTGCGATGCGACAGGCTGGCAAGCGGGCGACCGTCGAGGCGCACTTCCCCCTCGCTGACCGGGTAATAGCCCATCAGCAGGTTGGCCAACGTGCTCTTGCCGCTGCCGGTGTGACCGACCAGCGCCACAAAGCCGCGCGAAGGCACCGCCAGCGAAATATGCTGCAGCACCTTTTTGTCCGCACGGTAGGCGAAGCTCAGGTCGGTGATGTCGATACGCCCGCCGGCCAACGGGCGATCGTCGGCGCCGTAACTCTGCTGGCTGCGATCCATCAGTTCGAAAATACGTTCGCCGGCCACCACCGCTTGCTGCAGAATCGACTGCTGTGACGTCAGCTCGATCAGAGGTTCGTTCAAGCGCCCCAGGTAGTTGATGAAAGCGTAGAGTACGCCGACGCCAATCACGCCTTCACCGCTGAAGCCGAACAACATCAGCAAGCCGCACAGCACCAGCGCCGAAAACAGGCTGAGCAGCGGCCGCAACAGGAAACCGTCGAGCCGCAGAGTCTGCATGCGCGCGAGGTAGTGCGACTGGCTGGCGGCGCTCATGCGCTCGCCGAAGCGCACCTGCTGGCGGAACTGCTGAATCACGCCCATGCCGTTGATCACTTCGTTGAAGCCATCGTTGATGTCCGCCAGATAACTGCGTACCCGGCGCACGATCGGCGTGCTGTAGTATTGATAGATGCCCATCACCACAAACACCGCAGGGAAGATGCAGATGGCCACCAGCGCCATGCGCCAGTCGAGGCTGAACATCGCCACCAGCATGGTGCCGATCAACGCGGCGCTTTTCAGTACGGTGGAGACCACCATCACGTACAGATCCTTGATCACTTCGGTGTCATTGGTAACGCGCGAGATCAATTGACCGACCGGTTGCGTGTCGAAAGCGCTGAGCGGCTGGCGCAGCGCAGCGTCCATCACGTCGGTGCGCAGCCGTTGCACCACGCCCACCGCCGCCCGGTTGAACAGCAGCGCCTGAAAGTAGTGCAGCGCCGCCGCCAACAGCTCCAGGAGAATATAAGCCGCCGCCAGACCGCCGACGATCATCATCGGCAGTTGCCCTTTGGCAACGTAGTTATCGATAAAATAACTCACCAGGATCGGCCCGGCGACTTCCGCCGCCGCCGCCACCCACAGCATCAGCACCGCCAGCCCCAGCGGTTTGCGGTACGGCGAGCCATAGGCCAGCAGCCGCTTCAGCGTCGGCCACAGCTTTTGCACTTTATTCATCGGCCAACGCCTCCTCACCGTTTTCCGGCGCTTCGTCCAGCGCCGCTTCCAACTGCTGATAACGGTACATATCGCGATACCAGCCCGGCTGCGCAGCCAGCGACGCCGGATCGCCGCGCTGCGCCACGCCGCCGTGCTGCATCACCAGGATCTCGCTGGCTTCGGTCAATGCCGACAGCCGGTGCGCACTGATGATCACCGTGCGATCCTGTCCCCAGCTGCGCAGGTTGTGCAGGATCTGATGTTCGGTACGGCCGTCCACCGCCGACAGCGCGTCGTCGAGGATCAGGATTTCCGCATCCAGCAGCAGCGCGCGCGCGATGGAGATGCGCTGTTTCTGCCCGCCCGACAGCATCACGCCGCGTTCGCCAACTTCGGTGTCATAGCCCTGCGGCAACCGCAGAATGTCCTCATGGACGCTGGCCAGCCGCGCCGCCTGTTCGATCTGCGCCTGCGTCGCCCCCGGCTGGCCCAGCGCGATATTGTTCGCCACGGTATCGGAGAACAGGAACGGCGTCTGGCTCACTACCGACAGCCGTGAACGCCAATCGTCGAGTTTGACCTGCGGCAGCGGCAGACCGTGATAGCGGATCTGCCCTTCATCGACGTCGAACTGACGCTGGATCAGCGACAGCAGCGTCGACTTGCCGGCCCCGGTCGGCCCGCACAGCCCCAGCATCTGCCCCGGTTTCAGCGTCAGCGCCACGTCATGCAGCGCCGGGTGCAGATTTTCCGGATAGTGGAACGCGCGGATATCCACTTCCAGCACGCCGCGCCCGGCCGGCAACGCCTGCGGGCCGTCCTGCACCGCCGGCGCCTCGTCGAGCAGGCTGCGGATACGGCCGTAGGCCGCGCTGCCGCGCTCGACAATGTTGAACATCCAGGCCAGCGCCAACATCGGCCAGATCATCAGGCCGAGGTACATCACAAAGCTGGTCAGTTGCCCGAGCGTCAGCGAACCGTTCACCACCATCCAGCTGCCGCCGCCGATGGCCAGCAGATTGGAGGCGCCGATGGCGATATAAATGGTCGGATCGAAGCGCGCATCCACCCGCGCCACGTGCATGTTTTTGGCGCCGGTCTGCGCCGCCACCTCGGCGAAACGGTTGGATTGGTGATCTTCCAGCCCGAAGGCCTTGATCATGCGGATGCTGGTCATGCTTTCCTGCGCCTGATCGTTCAGGCTGGAAAACGCCGCCTGCGCCGATTTAAAACGCTGGTGCAGCTGGTCGCCGTAATATTTGATGGCGATCGCCATCAGCGGCATCGGGATCAACGCCAGCAGCGTCAGCTGCCAGCTGATTTGGGTGCTCATCACCACCAGCACCACCAATCCCATCACCAGCGAATCCACCAGCGTCAGCACGCCTTCACCGGCGGCGAACACCACGCGGTCCACGTCGTTGGTGGCCCGCGCCATCAGATCGCCGGTGCGGTGGCGCAGGTAAAACGCCGGGTTTTGCCGGCTGAGCTGGCGGTAAAAGTTTTCCCGCAGCTCGACCGCCAGCTGGTAGGAGGCGCCGAACAGCAGCACCCGCCACACATAGCGCAGCAGGTAAACGACGATCGCGGTGCCGATCATCAGCCCAAGCCAGGCCATCAGCACGCCGGTAGACATCTGTTTTCCGGTGACGCCGTCCACGATAATGCCGACCAGCTTAGGCGGCAGCAGTTGCAGGATGGCGATGACGATCAGCAATACCACCGCGCCCAGGTAGCGGCGCCACTCCCGGCGGAAGTACCAGCCGATTTGTGCAAATAATCTCACGCAGTTTGATTCCAGGGTTTTATGGGATTTGTCTCTTTTTCTGCTTTAGCGGAGCAGGATACCACCGTTGCCCCGCCCGTCTGGTGAACTTTTCACTCCGGCACCGGCAGCGCGGTGGTGTATTTGATTTTTTCCATGGCAAAGCTCGAGGTGACATCGATGAGGCCCGGTACGCCGTTCACCAGGCGCTTATAAAAGCCGTCGTAGCTTTTCATGTCCGCCACTTCGACCTGCATCAGGTAATCGTACTCTCCCGCCATACGGTAGAACGCCAGCACCTCGGGCATCTGGCTGGTCAGCTGTACAAACGCCTGATACCACTCGCTGCTGTGCTGCTGGGTCTTGATCAGCACGAACGCCGTCAGCCCCAGCCCGAGCTTTTCGTTATCCAGCAAGGCCACCCGGCCGCGAATATAGCCTTCGTCTTCCAGGCGCTTCAGACGCTTCCAGCACGGCGTGGAGGTCAAATTGACCGCATCGGCCAACGCCTGCAGCGACTGGGTGCAATCTTGCTGCAGCATGCACAGCAGCTTACGGTCTGTTTTATCTAACATAGCGGCCACCAGGAGAAAATTTTTCTCCCATTAGGCGATTAAACAGGGAAAATGGCAATCCTTTTTTCCTGCCGACAGGCTATGCTACGCCATAAACCTGCCCCCTATTCTGAGGCCAAATCATGACAAACTCTTGGGTAAAATATGCTATCGGCGAAATAGAAGCGGATTTTCAGCGCTCCGCCGATACGCACCTGATCCGCCTGAATCTGCCGGCGTTTCCCGGCATCTGTCTGTACCTGAAAGATGAGAGCACTCACCCGACAGGCAGCCTGAAACACCGCCTGGCCCGCTCGCTGTTCCTTTATGGCCTGTGCAACGGCTGGATCACCGAGAACACCACCATCATCGAGGCCTCTTCCGGCAGTACGGCGGTGTCCGAAGCCTACTTCGCGCGGCTGATCGGCCTGCCGTTCATCGCGGTGATGCCGTCCTGCACCGCGCGCCGCAAGGTAGAGCAGATCGCCTTCTATGGCGGCCGCTGTCACTTCGTCGATCACGCCGCCCAGATCTACGCCGCCTCCGAACAGCTGGCGAAAGAGCTGAACGGCCACTATATGGATCAGTTCACCTACGCCGAACGCGCCACCGACTGGCGCGGCAACAACAATATCGCCGACAGCATTTTCCGCCAGATGGCGCGCGAGCCCTTCCCGGTGCCGAAGCACATCGTGATGAGCGCCGGCACTGGCGGCACCTCCGCCACGCTGGGGCGCTACATCCGCTATCAGGGGCACGACACTCAATTGACGGTGGTCGATCCGGAAAACTCGGTGTTCTATGACTGCTTCCACCACGGCGATCGCACCCTGATCGGCAGCTGCGGCAGCCGTATCGAAGGCATCGGCCGCCCGCGCGCCGAGCCGTCGTTCATCCCATCGGTGGTCGACAACATGCTGCGGGTGCCGGACGCCGCCAGCGTCGCCACCATTCACTGGCTGGAAGGCGTGCTCGGCCGCAAGGTTGGCGCTTCCACCGGCACCAACGTCTGGGGTGCGCTGCAGCTGGCGAAACAGATGCGGGAAAACGGCGAGCAAGGGGCGATCGTCACCCTGCTGTGCGACAGCGGCGAACGTTACCTGGATACCTACTACAACCCGGAGTGGGTCAGCAACAACATCGGCGACCTGCAACCCTATCTGGCGCAGCTGGCGGATTTATAACGCCAGGCTCCGGATAAAAAAAAGCCGGGTAGTCATACCCGGCCGGCTGTAAGGAGAACCTCATTCTTCGGGGGAATAGGTGAGGCAAGGTGAACGCAGCCAATGTTGTAAATAGTGGGCCACCGCCTGCTGTTGGCAATGGCCGATAACCGGCAGCTGCGGCAACAGGGATTTCAGCTGCGGCAGGGCGTTGCCCATCACCACGCCATGCCCCACCGCCCCCAGCATCTCTTTGTCGTTCATCGCGTCGCCGAACGCCATGCAGTCGGCCATCGTCAGCCCCAGATGGCGGCTCAGCCGCTCCAGCGCCGCGCCCTTGTTGCAGCCGAGCGGCAACACTTCCAGGCAGTCGTAGGCGGAGAAGCACAGATCGGCCTCGCCGCCCAGCTGCGCCCGCAGCTGCAGCTGTAACGCCAGCAATTCCTCATGCGGCGCAACAAAGCACACCTTGCTGTTGCCGAACGCCGGCAGGCGGCGCACCTCGGCCAGCTGAAAACGAAAGCCGCTCAGGTGATGCGCCCGCAGCATCTCTTCCGGCACGGGAAATTCGGTCAGCCAACCTTCGTCGCGAAACACGTGCATACTGGCGCTGGTGCGCCAATGGTGATGTAATACCTCTTCGGCGACCGCCGCCGGCAGATCGGTGGCGTGCAGCTGTTGACCTCGATTGTCGTACACCCGCGTGCCGTTGCCGGTGATCAGATAGCCCTGCAACCCCAGCTGTGCCATGATCGGTTGCGCATCGAGGTAGTGGCGCCCGGTGGCGAACGTCACCACCATCTCCCGCTCCACCAGCTGGTTCAATACCGCCAGCGTTTCCGGGCCAACCCGGTGATCCGGCATCAACAGCGTGCCGTCCATGTCGAAAGCTGCCAGGCGATACATAAAGACCTCTTGGATGTGAACGCGATTACAATCCGTGCAGTATGAGATGGTATTTGCGGAAGTAATAGTGAACAATTTGAGAAAACTGTTCCGGATTTCTGCTCATGCGCCTGGTTCACCGTCTCAGCCAATATCAACGTCTGTACCAACAGCTCGGCAGCGCGCCGGTCGCCGTGACCATCGGCGAGCTGGCGGCGATGTTCTACTGCAGCGAACGCCACGCCCGCACGCTGGTGCAGCAGTTGCAGGATCAGGGCTGGCTGAGCTGGCATTCGCAGCCGGGCCGCGGCAAACGCGCCAGCCTGCACTGCCTGAAAACCCCGGATGAGTTGCGCGCCCAGCTGTTGCAACAGCTGCTGCAACAGGGCAACCATCAGGGGGCGTTGGAGATGGCGCAGCTCGATCCGCAGCACCTGCAGGATCTGCTCAGCCCGCACCTCGGCGGGCAATGGCAGGCCGGCAGCCCGACGCTGCGCATTCCCTATTACCGCACGCTGGAGGCGCTCGACCCGCTTACGCTGACCGGCCGTGCCGAACAACATCTGGTGTCGACCCTGCACGCCGGGCTGACGCGCCTGATGACCGGCAACCCGGAACCACAGCCCGATCTGGCGCACCACTGGCAGATTGGCGAGCACGGCCTACGCTGGCGCTTCTTTTTGCGCAGCCAGCTGCGCTGGCACAACGGCGAACTGTTAACCGGCCAACAGCTGCTGCAAACGCTGGAAAAACTGCAGCACCACCCGCGCAGCCAACCCAGCCTGGCCAACGTCGCCAACATCAGTTTGCCGCATCCGCTGTGCCTTCAGTTCGATCTGCGCCTGCCGGACTATTGGCTGGCCCACCGGTTGGCGGAACTGCCTTGTCTGATGACGCACCCGGAACTGCCCGCCATCGGCGCCGGTCCGTTCAAACTGGCATTGAATGAACCGCAGCTGGTGCGGCTGGAGCAGCACGCCGGTTACCATCTGCAACATCCGTATCTGGACACCATCGAATACTGGATCACTCCCGATTTGCCCACCGCCGGTTCCGACACCAGCTGCCAGCATCCGGTGCGCATCACCATCGGCCAACAAGAGGATTTGGCGCAGGCCCGGCCGGTGCAGCGCAGCATGAGCCTGGGCTGGTGTTACCTGGCGCTGAACCTGCGCCACGGCGTGCTGAGCGAAGCCCAGGGGCAAAAACTGCTGATGCTGATCCAGCAGTCCGGCCTGCTAAGCCATTTGCCGATTCCCAACAGCGTGATCATCCCAAGCCATGAAATGCTGCCCGGCTGGCGTATTCCCAGCCAACGGATCGAGGAGGACGTCCCTCTGCCCGCGCGGCTGACGCTGCTGTATCGGCCGCCGGTCGAGCTGGAAACGGTGACGGTCGCGCTGCAACGGCTGCTGGCGCAGCACGGCTGCGAGCTGGAGGTGCGCTACTATGCCGGCAAGCGCTGGCAAAGCGAGGCGCAGATCGCCCAAGCCGACCTGCTGCTGGCGGACAACCTGATCGGCGAGGCGCCGGAGGCGACGCTGGAGAGCTGGCTGCGGCAGGATACGCTGTGGCGCGGCATCCTGACGGAAAGCCGCTGGCAGCAGCAACAGGATACGTTGCGGCAGATCCAGCAGCTGCAAGCGCAGCAACCGCGCTTCGAGAGGCTGCAGGCCTATTATCAACAGCTGATGGCCGCCGCCATCATCACGCCGCTGTTTCACTACCAGTATCAGATCAGCGCGCCGCCGCGCATGCATGGCGTGACGCTGACCGCCCACGGCTGGTTCGATTTTTGCCAGGCGTGGCTGCCGCCGCCGGTGGACGACGGAGCGGCCTGAACCGAACCGCCCTGCGTCTGGCGGCCCTTTCTGCTACTATTGTCGCCGCAACGCAATTTTTATTCTGCCGCCCGAATGTGTATCGGGAATGGCCAAAGTCCAAAAAGGTGATTTTATGAAGCGCGCGGTTGTCGTTTTCAGCGGTGGACAAGACTCTACGACCTGCCTGATCCAGGCATTGCAACAATATGACGAAGTTCACTGCGTCACGTTCGATTACGGCCAGCGTCATCGCGCCGAAATTGAAGTGGCTCAAGAGCTGTCGGTGGCTCTCGGCGCCAAAGCGCATAAGGTGCTGGACGTCACGCTGCTCAATGAGCTGGCCGTCAGCAGCCTGACGCGCGACAATATCCCGGTTCCCGCCTACGATCCCAACCAGAAAAACGCGCTGCCGAGCACCTTTGTGCCGGGCCGCAACATCCTGTTCCTGACGCTGGCAGCGATCTACGCTTACCAGGTGGAAGCGGAAGCGGTGATCACCGGCGTGTGTGAAACCGATTTCTCCGGCTACCCGGACTGTCGCGACGAGTTCGTCAAAGCGCTGAACCAGGCGGTAGTGCTGGGCATCGCCCGCGATATCCGCTTCGAAACGCCACTGATGTGGCTGAACAAGGCTGAAACCTGGGCGTTGGCGGATTATTACCACCAGCTGGATCGCGTGCGCCAGGATACGCTGACCTGCTACAACGGCATCAAGGGCGACGGCTGCGGCGAATGCGCCGCCTGCAACCTGCGCGCCAATGGCCTGACGCAGTATCGAGCCAACCAGGCGGAAGTGATGGCGGCGTTGAAACAGAAGGCCGGTCTGGCCTGAGGCAGTGACGGCGGCAGCCCCTGCCGCCGGTGAGTTGATTGCGAATGTTATCTTGGCGTGAGCGCTTCCAGGTGCTCGCGCAGCTCCCCTTCAATCGGCAGCGCCCGCTGCGTTTTCAGATCGACGCACACGAAAGTCAGCAGCGCGTCGGCCACCACCGTCCCGGCCGGATCCTGCGTTACCTTTTGGCTTAGCACCCCGCTCTTGCCATTGAGCTGTACCATCTGGCTGTCGATACGCAGCTTATCCCCCAATACCGCCGGGCTGCGGTAGTTGATATTGATGTTCACCACGATGAAAGCGATGTTGTTTTCCGTCATCCAGCGGAACCCGGCCTCGTTCTCCAGCCACTCCCAGCGCGCTTCTTCCAGAAACTCCAGATAGCGGGCGTTGTTGACGTGCTGATAGACATCAAGGTGATAACCGCGAACTTTGATAAAGGTTTGCATAGGGAACGATCGCTCCTGCCTGGTGATTACAGAAAAAGGGAGCCGCGCTGGCTCCCTCGCCCGTTTGGTCAATGCGCCAAACTGGTAAGACCTGTAAAATGTAGCAGAGGACGCGCGGCCTCAGCGGTATTTTGCCACGCAGCCGCGACCGGGATCACATTTTCAACCGGGTGCGATTCTTCTCAAACAGCGCCGGCCCGATGCCCGGTACCTCCTGCAATTGTTCCACCTGAGTGAACGGCCCATTCTGCTCGCGATAGCGCACGATGCCTTCCGCCTTCTTCAGGCCGACGCCGCTCAAGGCGGCGGCCAACTGCTCGGCGGTGGCCTGATTGATGCTGACCGCCGCCTCTTCAGCCGCCTTGGTTATCGCCGGTTGCCCGCCGTTGCTCGCCGGGGCCGAAAGCATCGGCGCCGGCGCTTCGGCTTTTTCCGCCGCGGCGGCCGGCCCTGCGGCCAGACATAACAACAGCGCGGTCAGCGCGGCTGCAACGTGATGACGGTAACCGGAAAGCGTTTTTTTCTCTGTAGGTTGCATGCTGTATCCTCCTTGTGTGTGACAGCACGGCTACCTTGCCGCGGCGGGGGATATTCAGCAATCGGCGGATGCCAGATGTGGAAAAGGCCGCGAAAGCGGCCTTTGTTTGTTGCACTGCGTTGCAGAAAAATGCGGCGATTACTGCGGCTGTTGCTCAGCGGCGCCCATTTTGATCTTGGCTTCTTTACGCAGGCTCGCCAGCAGCGAATCGAAGGAGACGCCGGTCGCGCCCTCTTCCATCTTGCCGACGAAGGTTTTCATTTCGTCTTCCGGCAGCGTGCCTGGCTTCACCGCATCGAGTGCGATCAACACCACGTTGTCCTGGCGATCCTGCGACATGCCGTAAACCGGCTTACCGTCCTGCGGGTGCGGCAGCGCGAACACGCTTTCCACCAGCTGGCTGTCTTCCGGTGCGCGCGCCATCTTCTGCACGGCGCCAAAGCTCAGGCCGGCGGCTTTCATCGCCTCATCGCCCTTGCCTTGCTTCAGCTCAACCAGCAACTTCTCGCCCTGCAGCTTCGCTTCCTGCACTGCCTTGTTGCGTTTCACCAGATCCGCTACGCGATCTTTCACCTGGTCGAACGGCTCAATGCCTTCCGGCTTGTGGCCGCTCACGCGCACCACGAAGGCGCGGTCGCCGTCTACGGTGATCACGTCGGAGTTGCTGCCCGGCGCGCCGTTCTCGCCGATCAGCGAGCCGTCGAAGATCGCCTGCACCACCGGCTTGAAGTTCAGCGCGGTAGGGATGTTGTCGCGGGTGAACCAGTCGCTTTGCGCCGCTTTCACGCCGGCCGCTTCTTCGGCCGAGGCCAGAGATTCGTTATCACTGGTCGCCGCTTCGCTCACCTTCTGCTGCAGCGCATAATAGGCGTCTACCGCTTTCTCCTGCTGCACCTGCTTGGCGATAGCGTCGTGCACTTCGCTCAGCGGCTTCAGTTTCTCAGGTTCGATGTCGTTCAAACGCACGATCAGGTAACCGACGGAGGATTTCACTACGCCAGACAGCTGCCCTTTCTCGGTCAGGTTGGCCTGCTTCAGCTCGTCGGCGGTGGTTTCCGGCTCCAGCCAACCCAGCTCGCCGCCGGTGCGGCGTGAGATGATGTCGGTGGATTTTTCTTTCGCCAGGGTGGCGAAATCGGCGCCCTTCTTCAGCTCATCCAGCGCCGCGTTGGCTTCCGCCTCGGTTTTCAGCTGGATCACGCTGTAGTTTTTACGCTCCGGCTGGCCGTAGCTGCTCTTGTGCTGGTCGTAGTAAGCGCTGATGTCCTCTTCGCTCACTTTCACCTTGTCCTGCATGGACGCGGCGTCCAGCGGGATATAGCTCACCTTCACCTGCTCCGGTGCGATGAAGCTGTTTTTGTTCTGATCGTAATACGCCTTCAGTTCGTCGTCGCCGGCGCTCTGTTTCGCCTGCAGCGCCTTCAGATCGATGGTCGCCAGGCGCACGTCGCGCTCCTGCAGCACCAGCGCCGCCATGGCTTGCGATTCGGACGGCAGCACGAAGCCGGATTCGCCGAAGGCCTGGATCAGCTGCTGATTGACCAACTGCTGGCGCATCGACTGCGCGAAGTTGTCGGCGGTGTAGCCCATGCGGCCGATCAGGTCGAGGTATTTGGCGTTATCGAACTGGCCGTTGGTCTGGAAGTAAGGCGCCTTGCGGATGGCGTCCTTGATCTGATCGTCGCTGACCGCCAGGCCCAGCTTCTTGGCGTACTGGTCGAGCAGCATGTTGTCGATCAACTGGGACAACACCTGACGGCGCATCTGCTGCATGTAGCCTTCGTTGCCGGCCAGCGCGGAGAACTGGTCACCCAGCTGCTGCTGCATGCGGCTGCGTTCGCTCTGGAAAGCCTGTTCCAGCTGAGCGCGTTCGATCGTCTGACCATTTACTTTCGCAGCATAATCGCCGGAGCCGCCGATCAGGTAGTTACCCACCCCGGTCAGAACGAATGACAGGATGATCAGGGCCAGGATGATTTTGAGCACGACGTGATTAGCAGCCGCGCGTAAATTGTCCATCATAGTGTGACAACACTCCGCTGTGATGTGGATTAACAACCCTTGTGCAGGCGCGTTCCCTGCGACAAAAATAAAAAAAGCGCATCAGTCCGATGCGCCTTGTATCTTACCTTACCAGCACCGCTGCGTCAGGTGATTGTTTATTACAAAACCCTGTTACGCTAAACGGTTAGACGCCAAATCAGTTTACAGCGTCTTTCAGCGCTTTCCCTGCACGGAAGGCCGGTACTTTGGCTGCCGCGATCTTGATTTCTTTACCGGTCTGCGGGTTACGGCCGGTACGAGCCGAACGTTCACGCACGGTGAAGGAACCGAAACCTACCAGAGCCACGTCATCCCCTGCTTTCAGAGAGTCGGTAACGGAAGCGATTACTGCGTCTAAAGCACGTCCAGCTGCCGCTTTGGAAATATCAGCACCTGCGGCAATCTTGTCGATCAGTTGTGACTTATTCACTCTATCATCCCCTCTAGAATTCTATCGTCGCACCGAAAAATCCCTACGGTTGCGACAGCGCAGCTGTTATATCAATCCCATCGAACCTTGGCAAGCCACCGACTGGGTGGCAAAACGCGGGCCGACAGAGATCTAACTTAGCGGTACAAAAAAATACTGGCAAGTCCGAAATGGCTTGCCAGTATAAGTTTTATCAATGGTTTTTGCGATTCGTCACTATTTTGCCGCTACCGGCAGTGCGCCGAAGGCCGGGTTTTGCAACGCAATGTTCAAAACTTCATCGATTCGCTGCACCGGATGAATCTCCAGATCGGCGATAACATTGTCCGGAATCTCTTCCAGATCGCGCTTGTTCTCATAAGGGATCAGCACGGTTTTGATGCCGCCGCGATGCGCCGCCAACAGCTTCTCTTTCAGGCCGCCGATCGGCAACACCTGACCGCGCAGCGTGATCTCGCCGGTCATCGCCACATCGGCGCGTACCGGGTTGCCGGTCAGGCAGGAGACCAGCGCGGTGCACATCGCAATACCGGCGCTCGGGCCGTCTTTCGGCGTCGCCCCTTCCGGCACGTGCACGTGGATGTCGCGCTTCTCGTAGAAATCGGCGTTGATGCCCAGTTTCTCCGCGCGCGCGCGCACCACGGTCAGCGCAGCCTGAATCGATTCCTGCATCACTTCACCCAGAGAACCGGTATAGGTCAGCTTGCCTTTGCCCGGCACGCAGGCGGTTTCGATGGTCAGCAGATCGCCGCCCACTTCCGTCCACGCCAGCCCGGTGACTTCGCCCACGCGGTTTTCGGTATCCGCACGGCCGTAATCGACGCGCTGCACGCCCAGGTAATCCTTCAGGTTGTCGCCGTTGATCTCGATATGCTTGCGCTTTTTGTCCATCAGCAGCGTTTTCACCGCTTTACGGCACAGTTTGGAGATTTCGCGCTCCAGGCTGCGCACCCCGGCTTCGCGGGTGTAGAAGCGAATGATGCCGATAATGGCGCTGTCGTCGACCGTCAGTTCGCCTTTTTTCAGCGCATTGCGCTCGAGCTGCTTCGGCAGCAGGTGCTGCTTGGCGATATTGAGCTTCTCGTCCTCGGTGTAACCCGACAGGCGGATCACTTCCATACGGTCCAGCAGCGGCGCAGGGATGTTCATCGAGTTCGAGGTGGCGACGAACATCACGTCGGACAGATCGTAATCCACTTCCAGGTAGTGGTCGTTGAACGCCACGTTCTGTTCCGGATCCAGCACCTCCAGCAGAGCGGAGGCCGGATCGCCGCGCATGTCGGAAGACATCTTGTCGATCTCATCCAGCAGGAACAGCGGGTTCTTCACCCCAACCTTGGCCATCTTCTGGATCAGCTTGCCCGGCATCGAACCGATGTAGGTACGACGGTGACCGCGGATTTCCGCTTCGTCACGCACGCCGCCCAGCGCCATGCGTACGTACTGGCGACCGGTCGCTTTGGCGATCGACTGCCCCAGCGAGGTTTTACCCACGCCCGGCGGCCCCACCAGACACAGGATCGGCCCCTTGATTTTGCTGACGCGGCTCTGCACCGCGAGGTACTCGAGGATGCGATCTTTGACGCGCTCCAGGCCGTAGTGATCGGTATCGAGCACTTCCTGCGCCTTGTTCAGGTCTTTTTTCACCTTGCTGCGCGCATTCCACGGCACCTGCAGCATCCAGTCGATGTAGCCGCGCACCACGGTCGCTTCCGCCGACATCGGCGACATCATCTTCAGCTTTTGCAGTTCCGCTTCGGTTTTTTCGCGCGCCTCTTTCGGCATTTTCGCCGCATCGATCTTGCGCTTCAGCGCTTCGTGCTCGTCCGGCGCGTCGTCCATCTCGCCCAGTTCTTTCTGAATCGCCTTCATCTGCTCATTCAGATAGTACTCGCGCTGGCTCTTCTCCATCTGCTTCTTGACGCGGTTACGGATGCGTTTCTCAACCTGCAGCAGGTCGATCTCCGACTCCATCATCGCCATCAGGTATTCCAAACGCTCGGTGATGTCGGACATCTCGAGCACCGACTGCTTGTCGCTGAGTTTCAGCGGCATGTGGGCGGCGATGGTGTCCGCCAGGCGCGCGGCGTCGTCGATGCTGTTGAGTGACGTCAGCACCTCCGGCGGGATTTTTTTATTCAGTTTGATATAGCCTTCAAACTGATTGATCGCGGTGCGCACCAGCACTTCCTGCTCGCGCTCGTCGATAGCCGGCGACTCAAGGTATTCCGCCTGCGCGGCGAAATGCTCACCGCTGTCGGACAGCGTAGTGATGCGTGCGCGCTGCAGCCCCTCGACCAGCACTTTTACCGTGCCGTCCGGCAGCTTCAGCATCTGCAGGATCGACGCTACGGTGCCGACCGAGAACAAGTCGTTAATGCCAGGTTCATCCGTTGAGGCCTCTTTCTGTGCCACCAGCATGATCTTCTTATCGTGATCCATTGCGGCTTCGAGGCACCGAATCGATTTTTCCCGGCCAACAAATAACGGGATCACCATGTGCGGATAAACCACCACGTCGCGCAATGGCAAGACGGGGATTTCAATGCGTTCGGAACGCTCAGGGTTCATAGAGCTCTCTCTTAGTTTAATTTCCGCCAGGTTGAGGGGGAATCTCATGAGACGCAAGCATCTAACGTTTCATAAAATCTGGTTAATGAGTATATGGGGATGAATCTCTTACATTCAACGGCAAGAATGCAGGAAAAAGAAATGGGGGATGAAATCCCCCATTTTGCTGATAACGCTCTGGTTTAACTGGCTAATTATTCGCCAGACGCCTGCGCTTCCGGCTTGCCGTAAATCAGCAGCGGCTTGGATTGGCCGGCGATGACCGACTCGTCGATCACCACTTTGTCTACGCTGTCCATCGACGGCAGATCGTACATGGTGTCGAGCAGCGCGCCTTCCACGATGGAACGCAGGCCGCGGGCGCCGGTTTTGCGCGCCATGGCTTTCTTGGCGATGGCATTCAGCGCTTCGTCGCGGAACTCCAGCTCCACGCCTTCCAGGTTGAACAGCGCCTGATACTGCTTGGTCAAGGCGTTCTTCGGCTCTTTCAGGATCTGAATCAGCGCGTCTTCGCTCAGCTCGCTCAGGGTCGCCACCACCGGCAGACGGCCGATGAACTCAGGGATCAGACCAAACTTGATCAGGTCTTCCGGCTCGGCCTGCAGCAACAGTTCGCCTTCGGTGGCCTTCTCTG
Source organism: Serratia sp. BFP-2025 (assembly GCF_050880365.1). Lineage (NCBI taxonomy): Bacteria > Pseudomonadati > Pseudomonadota > Gammaproteobacteria > Enterobacterales > Yersiniaceae > Serratia > Serratia sp. BFP-2025. Next base: position 3,060,949 of record NZ_JBPAFV010000001.1, read on the forward strand.
ATTCGCCCTTGACGGTCGCGCCGAAACCGATGCCGGAACCGGTGTTGACACGCTGGCCGATCACCTTATCCAAGCCGGCGAATGCGCCGCCGCAGATAAACAGGATCTTGGAGGTGTCGACCTGCAGGAACTCCTGCTGCGGATGCTTGCGCCCACCCTGCGGCGGAACCGCGGCGATGGTGCCTTCAATCAGCTTCAGCAGCGCCTGCTGCACGCCTTCACCCGAAACGTCACGCGTGATCGACGGGTTGTCGGACTTGCGGGAAATCTTATCGATTTCATCGATATAAACGATGCCGCGCTGCGCTTTCTGCACGTCATAGTCACATTTTTGCAGCAGCTTCTGGATAATATTTTCCACGTCCTCGCCCACGTAACCGGCTTCGGTCAGCGTGGTGGCGTCGGCCATGGTGAACGGCACGTCCAGGAAGCGCGCCAGCGTTTCCGCCAGCAGGGTCTTGCCGCTGCCGGTCGGGCCGATCAGCAAGATGTTGCTCTTGCCCAACTCGATACCGTTGCTGGTATCGCCGTTGCGCAGGCGTTTGTAGTGGTTGTACACCGCAACCGCCAGCACTTTCTTCGCCTGCTCCTGGCCGATGACGTAGTCATCCAGGTGGTGGCGGATCTCGTGCGGCGTCGGCAGCGCACTGCGCTCACGATGCGGGGCAACTTCTTTAATCTCTTCGCGAATAATGTCGTTACACAGATCGACACATTCATCGCAGATATACACTGACGGCCCGGCAATCAGCTTACGCACTTCATGCTGGCTTTTGCCGCAAAAAGAGCAGTACAGCAGCTTTCCTGAACCGTCTTTGCGCTTATCTGTCATCAGTCAAACCTCTTCTTTAGTCTTGTCCCGCAGGAAAATCACGGCGGCAGTGCGCCCAAACTCATATCGGGAACGCCGAGGGGCCACAACAGAGCGAGCCCCCGCCCACTCTGATTACTATAGTCCATCGGCGCCGCGTGGTTCTAGCTGCGGTGTGTCAGAATGCCGTCAACCAGGCCGTATTCCACGGCTTCTTCCGCGGTCATAAAGCGATCGCGCTCGGTGTCGCGCTCGATCTGCTCCAGCGGCTGGCCGGTATGCTCGGCCATCAGTTCATTCATGCGCGCTTTCACCTTGAGGATTTCGCGCGCGTGGATTTCGATGTCCGTCGCCTGGCCCTGGTAGCCGCCCAGCGGCTGGTGAATCATCACGCGCGAATTCGGCAGACAGAAACGTTTGCCTTTGGCGCCTGCGGTCAGCAGGAAGGAACCCATCGAGCACGCCTGGCCCATACAGATGGTGCTGACGTCCGGCTTGATGAACTTCATGGTGTCGTAAATCGACATGCCCGCGGTGATCACCCCGCCCGGCGAGTTGATATAGAGGAAAATGTCTTTTTCCGGGCTTTCCGCCTCGAGGAACAGCATTTGCGCCACGATCAGGTTGGCCATGTGATCTTCCACCTGGCCGGTCAGGAAAATGATGCGCTCTTTCAGCAGGCGGGAATAGATGTCGTAAGAACGCTCCCCGCGTGAAGTCTGCTCTACCACCATCGGCACCAGCGCCATGTTCGGTGCAAATTGATCTCGTTCGCCACTGTATGACATTACCGTCTCCTAATAGAAATTGCCTTGGCGGCCAGGGTGTCACCCTAATACGCCGATTCTACTTGAGAACGGCCATGATGACTATGCTCAAGCATTCGACCCGCGCCACACGTACCCGACGGTTATTTCATCCCGCGCACTTTGGCAAACAGCCCCAGAATTATTCTTTACAGATGGGGGGAGCCCGGCGCGATTTCAAGCCCAGAGGCCGATTTTCTCCGCGCGCCGGAAACGATGCCGTTATTCTGACCTTTATCATGCCAGCCAGTTCCCCAGGCAACAGGGTAAATATAGTGCATATTGCCCCGCTTAACCTGAGATTAATCAGCAACGTGGCCAAAAGAAAAGCCCGCAACCTGGGGTTGCGGGCTTTTTCATCGCGCGCCGGTTCGCCAGGCGAAACCGGGGGCGCCGTTCATCGCGCCCGTCACGCAGGCATTACGCCTGTTGGGTCTGGTTCATCAGCTCGCTGAAGGTAGTGGCTTTTTCAGTCACTTTCGCTTTGGCCAGCAGGGCTTCAACCGCTTGCTCTTCCAGAGCCACGTTGCGCATGTTGTTCATCAGCTCTTTGTTTTTGCTGTAGAACTCGATGACTTCGCTCGGATCTTCGTAGGCGGAAGCCATTTCTTCGATCAGCGTCTTCACGCGGTCTTCGTCAGCTTTCAGCTCATTGGTGCTGATCACTTCGCCCAGCAGCAGGCCAACCACTACGCGGCGTTTCGCTTGCTCTTCGAACAGCTCACGTGGCAGTTCCAGCGCTTGCTTCTCGTTGCCGCCGAAACGCTGTGCAGCCTGACGGCGCAGCACGTCGATTTCGCCGTCGATCAGTGCAGCAGGCACGTCGATTTCGTTCGCGCTCACCAGGCCTTCGATCGCCTGAGACTTGATGCGGTTACGCACGGCGCCTTTCAGCTCGCGCTCCATGTTCTTGCGAACTTCGGTGCGCAGGCCGGCAACGGAACCGTCCGCCACGCCGAAACGCTTGATGAACTCTTCGGTCAGTTCCGGCAGCTCGCGCTCTTCAACTTTCTTCAGCACGATAGCGAATTTGGCCGCTTTGCCCTTCAGGTTTTCCGCGTGGTAATCTTCCGGGAAGTTCACGTCGATGGAGAACTCTTCGCCCGCTTTGTGGCCGACCAGACCTTCTTCGAAGCCTGGGATCATGCGGCCCTGGCCCATTGCCAGCACGAAGTCGGACGCTTTGCCGCCTTCGAACTCTTCACCGTCGATAGAACCGGTGAAGTCAACGGTCACGCGATCTTCAGCTTCCGCTGCGCGATCGGTTTCTTTCCAGGTCGCCTGCTGCTTGCGCAGAGTGTCCAGCATCGCGTCGACGTCTTCGTCGTTCACTTCAACCACTGGTTTTTCAACTTCGATGTTTTCCAGGCCTTTCAGCTCAACTTCTGGATACACTTCGAATTCAACGGCGAAAGTGAAGTCTTCACCTTCTTTGTACTCGCCCGGCACGTAGTTTGGTGCGCCGGCCGGATTAATCTTTTCTTTGATGATCGCGTCAACGAAGCTGCGCTGCATCGCTTCGCCCAGCACGTCCTGACGAACAGAGGCGCCGTAACGCTGTTCCACGATGTTCATCGGCACTTTGCCTTTGCGGAAGCCGTCGATACGCACGCTTTTCGCTGCGTTGATCAGCTCTTTCTTCACCGCCTGCTTGATAGTATCAGCCGGTACAGTAATAGAGAGACGGCGCCCAAGGCCTTGAGTGGTTTCTACTGAAACTTGCATCTTGTTACCTCAAAAAAATCACAGTGCTCGGTCAACTCCGTTCCAAGAACCAGGACGGCTACAAATAAGAACCGAGTTCCCTGATGACAGAAGCGTCCCGAAACCATTCCGGAAAAATAAGACGCGACATTATAGCGGCGCATGCATGGCGAGTCGAGGAAAGCTAGGCGGCGCAGGCGCGCTAAAACTCACACTTTTGTCGATTCAATCGCCAAAAGGCCGCCAAAACAGACCGAACGTTGGCCATATTGCGCATCGGCCGCGTCGTCGTCAAAAACAGAAACGGCCCGCAGGCCGTTTCAAAATTCGTCAGTAGTAATACCCTAATTCGAGGGCAAAGTTCCACTGATACCTGAAAATTTCCCCCTCAGGCCAGCGTCCCGGCGCCGCGGCACGGCGGCGAGGCCGGCACGGTATCCTGCAATCCTTCCCACTCTTTGAGCGTATAGGTGTGCAGCGCCAGCGCGTGTACGCCATCGGCCAGCTCTTCCGACAGTACGCCGTAGATGGAGCGGTGACGCGTCAGAAACCGTTCGCCGACGAAGCGATCGCTGACCAATACCACTTTGAAATGACTTTCTGAACCCGCCGGAACGTTATGACGATAGCTTTCATCAACGACTTCCAGATACGCGGGCTCAAACGCCGCCCTTAACTTTGCTTCTATTTGCTCGCGAATCATAGGATCTCCTTACAACACCGGCAGAGGACCGTGCCCATCTAGTTCAATATTAGCCGGTTTTCCCCCGTTTAGACCATCACCTGGACAAATTTCTCTTTTCTGCGGTCAGAGGATGAGCGCCATCCCCGCCGCTTGGGGGATTATCCGATTGAGCGGGCCAAAAAAGCGTGTTTTTATCAACGGCAGGTAAAAATTTGTCACTCAGGCGCCTTCCGCGCTTCCACCGCACGGCGGCGATGCTATGATGTCGGCAATTTGTTGTCGGCTATCCCGCTCTGATTATTGCTAAATCCATCGAGAATGAGACAGAAAACATGTTAAAGAAACTTTGTCTTCCTTTGCTGGCCGCCCTGCTGCTGGCCGGCTGCGCGACCAGCAGCAACACCCTGAACGTCACGCCGAAAATCGTTCTGCCGCAGCAGGATCCTACCCTGCAGGGCATCACCATCAGCATCAACGGCGCGGATCAGCGCACCGATCAGGCGCTGGCCAAAGTGAATCGCGACGGCCAACTGGTCACGCTGACGCCATCGCGCGATCTGCGCTTCCTGCTGCAGGAAGTGCTGGAGAAACAGATGGGCGCTCGCGGTTACATGATCGGCGCCGACGGCCCGGTCGCGCTGCAGATCGTCGTCAATAACCTGTACGCGGACGTCTCCGAAGGCAACCTGCGCTACAACATCACCACCAAAGCCGACATCTCGATCATCGCCCAGGCGAAGAACGGCAACAAGCAGGTGAAAAATTACCGCTCCACCTATAACGTGCAGGGCGCCTTCACGGCCACCAATGAGAAGATCACCGACGCCGTCAACTCCGTGCTGGGCGACGTGATCGCCGACATGGCGCAGGACACCAGCGTCAACGACTTTATCAAGCAAAACGCGCGTTAATCGACGCGCCTTGCGCCGCCCGGCGGATCGGGCGGCGCAGACAGGGAACTCATGTCGAAACACTATCTGAACATCTTCACCCAGCGTAACTCCGCCATTCTGCTGCTGCTGGGCTTCGCGTCGGGTCTGCCGCTGGCATTGACCTCCGGCACGCTGCAAGCCTGGATGACCGTCGAAAACATCGATCTGAAAACCATCGGCATCTTCTCGCTGGTGGGCCAGGCCTACGTCTTCAAATTCCTCTGGTCACCCTTCATGGACCGCTATACCCCCCCGTTCCTTGGGCGGAGGCGCGGTTGGCTGCTGATCAGCCAGCTGCTGCTGGTGGCGGCGATCGTGGCGATGGGCTTTATGCAGCCCGCGCAGCATCTGTGGTGGCTGGCGGCGTTGGCGGTGCTGGTGGCGTTCTGCTCCGCCTCGCAAGATATCGTGTTCGACGCCTATAAAACCGATCTGTTGAAAGCCGAAGAACGCGGCGCGGGCGCGGCGATCTCGGTGCTGGGTTACCGGCTGGCGATGCTGGTTTCCGGCGGCCTGGCGCTGTGGCTGGCGGATCGCTATTTCGGCTGGCAAACCACCTATTGGCTGATGGCCGGATTGATGCTGATCGGCGTGGCCGCCACGCTGTTGGCGCCGGAGCCGGATGAAAGCATCCCGGCGCCGCGCACCATGGAACAGGCGGTCGTCGCGCCGCTGCGCGATTTCTTTGGCCGCAACAACGCCTGGCTGATCCTGCTGCTGATCGTGATGTACAAAATGGGCGACGCCTTCGCCGGCAGCCTGAGTACCACCTTCCTGATCCGCGGCGTGGGGTTCGACGCCGGTGAAGTGGGGCTGGTGAACAAGACCCTCGGCCTGTTCGCCACCATCGTCGGCGCCCTGTTCGGCGGCGTGCTGATGCAGCGCCTTACCCTGTTCCGCGCCCTGATGCTGTTCGGCATCCTGCAGGCGGTGTCCAACCTCGGGTATTGGATCCTGGCGGTGACCGACAAGAGCCTGCTCACCATGGGCAGCGCCATTTTCCTCGAAAACCTGTGCGGCGGCATGGGCACCGCAGCCTTCGTCGCGCTGCTGATGACGCTGTGCAACAGGTCGTTCTCCGCCACCCAGTTCGCGCTGCTGTCGGCGCTGTCCGCCGTGGGCCGCGTTTATGTCGGCCCAATCGCCGGCTGGTTCGTCGAAGCTCACGGCTGGCCGCTGTTCTACCTGTTCTCGATCGCCGCCGCCCTGCCCGGCTTGCTGCTGCTCGGCGTCTGTCGCCAAACGCTGGATCACACCCAGCAGCATGGCGACTTTATGCCGCGCACCGAGTTTTCAGGGTCTTACCACTGGGCGCTGCGCCTGCTGACGCTGGGCTGTTCGCTGCTGGGCCTGTGGCTGCTGCTGCTGATCGCCAATGCGCTGGACTGGACCCAGGCCCCACAGTTGGCCGATCGGCTGCTGCAGGCCGGCGCTGCGCTGAGCCTGCTCGGCGTCGTAATGGGCAGTACGTTGGATTACCTGGCGCTGCGCCGCACCCGTTTGGCATAATCTGACCGGCCGGCGATTGCGCCGGCCGAAAAAAAAGCGATCCGCGGGTATATTTATTTTGGTAAAAAAAGATAATCGGCGCGGAAATTATTTTTTTATCCGACTGCCGCACTCGGAAATAAAATTAAATTCACCTTTAAGACACAATTATTTTACATTAAATAAACCTTTTCTGCGTATTTCCCCGCCGTGCATTTCTTCGCCAAATTCATCATACCTTTAGTTTTCCTTAACATACGGGCTGCTCGTCACGATTCAGCGTGCCAACGCGTTGTTGTCATTGGTAAATTGTCACGCAGGGTTACATCTGTGACCCCCTTAACAGAAAGTGTCAACAAGCCGCTGACACTCCCTTAAGCATGTTTACAGTACTGCAACCTTCCCGTAAAATGCCCGCACACATGAAACGACAATTGAGCCTTTGTTATTGAGGTCGTTAGATGAGACTTAAGAAATACAATAAAAGTATTGGGATGCTGTCATTAATCGCAGGCACTGTATTGCTCAGTGGCTGCGATATGGTTTTGATGAATCCCAAAGGAGCAATTGGTGTTGAGCAACGGACACTGATTATCACTGCAATCGCGTTGATGTTGATCGTGGTGGTGCCAGTTATCTTCATGGCGTTCGCCTTTGCCTGGAAGTATCGCGCTTCCAACAAAGACGCCAAGTACAGTCCGAACTGGGCCCACTCCAACAAGATCGAAGCGGTCGTCTGGACCATTCCTATCATTATCATCGCCATCCTTGGCACCATTACCTGGAAGACCACCCACGAACTCGACCCGTTCAAGCCGATTGTCACCGACAAGAAGCCGATGACGATCGAAGTGGTGTCGCTCGACTGGAAATGGCTGTTCATCTACCCGGAACAAGGCATTGCGACTGTTAATGAGCTGGCTTTCCCGAAAGATGTTCCAGTCGAATTCAAGATCACCTCTAACTCGGTAATGAACTCGTTCTTTATCCCGCAGTTGGGTGGACAGATTTATGCGATGGCCGGCATGCAGACCAAACTGCACCTGATCGGCAACGAAGCCGGTGCCTACAAGGGCATCTCGAGCAGCTACAGCGGCGCAGGCTTCTCCGGTATGAAATTCACCGCGATTGTTACCCCGACCGAAGGCGACTTCGATCAGTGGGTGGCCAAGGTGAAGGCATCGTCTAAAAACCTGAACACCACCGACGACTTTAACAAACTGGCAGAGCCGAGTGAAAACAACCCGGTTGAGTACTTTGCCGCTGTCAAACCGAATTTGTTCAAAGAAACAATTGCCAAATTCATGGGCGACATGGATATGCACAAGGGCGCTGGCGCGCACGAAGGCATGGACATGAGCCAAGGTATGGACATGGGTGAACATGCTGCTCACGCCGGAGCCGAGGAATAACTGATGTTGGGAAAATTAACACTTGATGCGGTTCCGTACCACGAACCGATCATCATGGTCACCGTAGCCGCAATTATCGTCGGGGGCCTGGCAGTGCTGGCGCTGCTGACGTATTTCGGCAAATGGAAGTGGTTGTGGAGCGAATGGCTGACTTCGGTCGACCATAAAAAAATTGGTATCATGTACATCATCGTGGCGATGGTCATGCTGCTGCGCGGCTTCGCCGACGCCATCATGATGCGTAGCCAGCAGGCGTTGGCGTCCGCCGGCGAAGCCGGGTTCCTGCCGCCGCACCACTACGACCAGATCTTCACCGCGCACGGCGTTATCATGATCTTCTTCATGGCGATGCCTTTCGTGGTCGGCCTGATGAACGTCGTGGTGCCGCTGCAAATCGGTGCGCGCGACGTCGCCTTCCCGTTCCTGAACTCCCTGAGCTTCTGGTTCTTCGTGGTGGGCGTGGTGCTGATCAACATCTCCCTGGGGGTCGGTGAGTTCGCTCAGACCGGTTGGCTGGCGTATCCGCCGCTGTCGGGTAAAGAGTACAGTCCTGGCGTCGGGGTCGATTACTGGATCTGGAGTCTGCAGATTTCCGGTCTGGGTACCCTGCTGACCGGCGTGAACTTCTTCGCCACCATTCTGAAGATGCGTGCCCCTGGCATGCCTATGATGAAGATGCCGGTGTTCACCTGGGCGGCGCTGTGTACTAACGTCCTGATCATCGTTTCTTTCCCAATTCTGACCGTCACCATCGCGTTGCTGACCCTGGATCGCTATCTGGGCACCCATTTCTTCACCAATGATATGGGCGGCAACATGATGATGTACATCAACCTGATTTGGGCCTGGGGTCACCCAGAGGTGTATATCCTGGTTCTGCCGGTGTTCGGCGTGTTCTCCGAAGTCACCGCGACCTTCTCCAGAAAACGCCTGTTCGGCTATACCTCACTGGTATGGGCAACCATCGCGATCACCGTTCTGTCGTTCATCGTCTGGCTGCACCACTTCTTCACCATGGGGTCCGGCGCGAACGTTAACGCCTTCTTCGGTATCGCCACCATGATCATTTCCATCCCGACCGGGGTGAAAATCTTCAACTGGCTGTTCACCATGTATCAGGGCCGCATCAAGCTCAACTCCGCGATGCTGTGGACCGTTGGCTTCATCATCACCTTCTCCGTGGGTGGTATGACCGGCGTTCTGCTGGCGGTGCCGGGCGCGAACTTCGTGCTGCACAACAGCCTGTTCCTGATCGCTCACTTCCACAACGTCATCATCGGCGGCGTGGTGTTCGGTTGCTTCGCGGGCCTGACCTACTGGTTCCCGAAATCCTTCGGCTTCACGCTGAACGAAAAATGGGGCATCCGCGCGTTCTGGTTCTGGATCATCGGCTTCTTCACCGCCTTCATGCCGCTGTACGCATTGGGCTTTATGGGCATGACCCGTCGTATCAGCCAGAACATCAACCCTGAGTTCCACCCTCTGCTGCTGGTTGCAGCCGGCGGTGCGGCGCTGATCGCCTGCGGCATCCTGTGCCAGCTGACCCAGATCTTCGTCAGTATCCGTGACCGCGAACAGAACCGCGATCTGACCGGTGACCCATGGGGTGCTCGTACTCTGGAGTGGTCAACTTCGTCTCCACCGCCGTTCTATAACTTTGCCGTAGTACCGCAGATTCATGACCGTGACGAGTTCTGGGACATGAAAGAAAAAGGCGAAGCCTATAAGAAACCGGCTAAATACGAACCGATTCATATGCCTAAGAACACCGGCGCCGGCGTTATCATCGCCTTCTTCAGCCTGGTATTCGGTTTCGCAATGATTTGGGAAATCTGGTGGATGGCTCTGGCTGGCTTCATCGGTATGATCGTTGTCTGGATCGGCAAGAGCTTCGATCACGATGTTGACTACTATGTGCAGGTTGATGAAATCGAGCGCATTGAGAACCAACACTACGAACAAATCCGTAAAGCAGGCGTGAACCATGTCAACTGAAACTCTGACCAATCATAACGCAGCCCATGCAGAGCATGGGCACCACGACGCGGGTGAGACCAAGGTCTTCGGATTCTGGATCTACCTGATGAGCGACTGTATTTTGTTTGCGAGCTTGTTCGCGACTTATGCAGTCCTGGTGAACGGGACCGCGGGCGGTCCTACCGGCAAAGACATCTTCGACCTGAAGTTTGTCCTGGTCGAAACCTTCCTGCTGTTGTTCAGCTCCATCACCTACGGCATGGCGATGATCGCCATGAACAAGGGTAAAGTTGGCGGTGTAAACACTTGGTTGTTCCTGACCTTCCTGTTTGGTCTGGGCTTCGTGGCGATGGAAATCTATGAATTCCATCACCTGATCGCCGAAGGCTTCGGTCCGGATCGCAGCGCGTTCCTGTCCAGCTTCTTCGCGCTGGTCGGCACCCACGGTCTGCACGTAACTTCCGGCCTGATTTGGATCATCGTGATGATGATTCAGGTGAGCAAGTTCGGCCTGACCGCGACCAACAAAACCCGCCTGATGTGCCTGAGCCTGTTCTGGCACTTCCTGGACGTGGTCTGGATCTGCGTATTTACCGTTGTCTACCTGCTGGGGGTTATGTAATGAGCCATTCATCCCATGAAACCTCTCACGGCGGCGCAAGCCACGGCAGCGTGAAGTCATACCTGGTCGGCTTTATCCTGTCGATCATCCTGACGGTAATTCCATTTGCGATGGTAATGAACGGCACAGCCTCTCATTCCACCATCCTGGCGGTTGTTGTCGGTATGGCGGTTATCCAGGTGATTGTTCACCTGGTTTACTTCCTGCACATGAACACCTCATCGGAAGAGCGCTGGAACCTGGTGGCATTGCTGTTCACCGCTATGATCATCGGTATCGTTGTTGTAGGTTCACTCTGGATTATGTACAACCTCAACATCAATATGATGGTCGATTAAGAGCTGAGCTGCACGTGATGATTAAGCAATACCTGCAAGTCACTAAACCAGGAATTATTTTCGGCAATTTAATTTCTGTCGTTGGGGGATTCCTGCTCGCTTCCAAAGGGAGCATCGACTATCCCCTGTTTCTCGCCACCCTGGTGGGTGTCTCGTTGGTGGTCGCGTCGGGCTGTGTGTTTAACAACTACATCGACCGCGACATCGACAAGAAAATGGAGAGAACGAAGAATCGGGTGCTGGTAAAAGGCCTGATCGCGCCGAGTGTCACCCTGGTTTATGCGACCGTGTTGGGTATTGTGGGCTTCGCGTTGCTGTATATCGCGGCCAACCCGCTGGCCATGTGGCTGGCGGTGATGGGCTTCGTGGTTTATGTCGGCGTTTACAGCCTGTACATGAAACGCCACTCGGTCTACGGCACGCTGATCGGCAGCTTGTCGGGCGCTGCGCCGCCGGTTATCGGCTACTGCGCGGTGACCAACGAGTTCGACGCCGGCGCGTTGATCTTGCTGGCTATCTTTAGCCTGTGGCAGATGCCGCATTCTTATGCGATCGCTATCTTCCGCTTTAAAGATTACCAGGCGGCCAACATTCCGGTGCTGCCGGTGGTGAAAGGCATTTCCGTCGCCAAGAACCACATCACGGTCTACATCCTGGCGTTTATGATCGCCACGCTGATGCTGACTCTGGTGGGTTATGCCGGCTACAAATACCTGATCGTCGCTGCGGCGGTGAGCGTATGGTGGCTCGGCATGGCGCTGCGCGGTTACAAAACCGAAAACGACAGCGTCTGGGCGCGTAAACTGTTCGTGTTCTCCATCGTCGCCATCACCTCGCTGAGCGTGATGATGTCGATCGACTTCAGCGCCACGGCGGCGCCTGAAGCGCTGGTGACCTACGTTTGGTAAGCCAAATCATCTGTGAATGGGCCGCGTATGCGGCCCATTTTATTTGTCACGCCGAAAAGCGCTCGAACTGTAATATCTGTTAAACAACATTCGATTTACCCCCCCTGCCCTGCACACTAAAATGACGCAGCTTTACAGAAATCATGCCATCAGGCGCTGTCTCAACGTCTGATGGCATGGTTTTTACCGAGGTTTGATGTGAACGATAATTCAATGACCCCGCAGGAGCGCCGCGCCACCTGGGGATTGGGCACCGTATTTTCCCTGCGCATGCTCGGCATGTTTATGGTATTGCCGGTGCTGACTACCTACGGCATGGCGCTCAACGGCGCCAGCGAAGCGCTGATCGGCATCGCCATCGGCATCTACGGCCTGGCGCAGGCGGTGTTTCAGATCCCATTCGGCCTGGTGTCCGATCGCATCGGCCGCAAGCCGCTGATCGTCGGCGGCCTGCTGATCTTTGCCCTCGGCAGCGTGATCGCCGCCGTCACCGACTCTATCTGGGGCGTGATCCTCGGCCGCGCGTTGCAGGGCTCCGGCGCCATCGCCGCCGCGGTGATGGCGCTGCTCTCCGATCTGACCCGCGAGCAGAACCGTACCAAGGCGATGGCGTTTATCGGCGTCAGCTTTGGCATCACCTTCGCCATCGCCATGGTCGTGGGGCCTGTCATCACCCACGCTTTCGGCCTGCACGCGCTGTTCTGGATGATCGCCGTGCTGGCGCTGGCCGGCATTGTCATCACCTTGACGGTGGTGCCTTCCGCCGACACCCATCTGTTGAATCGCGAGTCCAGCATCGTGCGCGGCAGCTTCCGCAAAGTGCTGAGCAATTCGCGCCTGCTGAAGCTCAACTTTGGCATCATGTGTCTGCATATCCTGCTGATGTCCAGCTTCGTGGCGCTGCCGCTGGCGATGGAAAAAGCCGGGCTGGCGGCCAGCGAGCACTGGATCGTCTATCTGGTGACCATGCTGGTGTCGTTCGCTGCCGTGGTGCCTTTCATCATCTATGCCGAAAAATATCGCCGCATGAAGCAGGTATTTATGGGCTGCGTGGCGGTGCTGTTCTGTGCCGAAGTGCTGCTGTGGCTCTCCGGCATGCACCTGTGGGGCATCATCGCCGGCGTGCAGCTGTTCTTTATGGCCTTCAACGTGATGGAAGCCATTCTGCCTTCGCTGATCAGCAAAGAATCACCGGCCGGCTACAAAGGCACGGCGATGGGGGTCTACTCCACCAGCCAGTTTATCGGCGTGGCGATCGGCGGCAGCCTTGGCGGCTGGCTTTACGGTTTGCAGGGGGCAGGCTTGGTGTTTATCGCCGGCGCCGTATTGGCTGCAGTCTGGTTCCTGGTCAGCAGCACGATGAAAGAGCCGCCGTATGTCAGCAGCCTGCGCATTACGCTGTCGGAACTGGCGGTGAAGGATTCGGCGCTGGAAAGCCGCCTGAAGGCGCAGCCCGGCGTGGCCGAGGCGATCGTGGTGCCGGAGGAGCGCAGCGCCTACGTCAAGGTGGATACCAAGCAGACCAATCGCGGTCAGCTGGAAGCGCTGGTCAATTCGCTGTAAAGAATCAGGGCCGGCAATGCCGGCCCTGTAGAGATTAATCGCGGAAGTTCTTGAACTGGAACGGCTGCCCCAGATCGCCGCCGCGCACCAGCGCCATCACGCTCTGCAAATCGTCGCGCGACTTGCCGGTCACCCGCACTTCTTCGCCCTGGATCTGCGCCTGCACCTTCAGCTTGCTGTCTTTGATCAGCTTGACGATTTTCTTCGCCACGGTGGTTTCAATCCCCTGCTTCAGCTTGGCTTCCACGCTGTAGGTTTTACCGCTGTGGGTAAATTCTTCCGGGATCTCCAGCGCGGCGCCGTCGATGCTGCGCTTGCTCAGCTTTTCGCGCAGAATGTCGAGCAGCTGCTGCACCTGGAAATCAGACTCGGTGGCAACCTTGATGCTTTGGTCTTTCTCGTTTAGCTCAAAACTGGCCGGCACGTTGCGAAAATCCCAGCGGGTACCGAGATCGCGGGTGGCGTTCTCAACGGCGTTACGCACTTCCTGCATATCAATTTCGGAAACGATGTCGAAAGATGGCATACTTCTTCCTCCTGAATGAGTGCCTAATAGCTTAGGCGATTTTGATGCCGAGCATGATAACCGCTTTACCGCCTCAGACAAAATCTGCTGAACGCACGCAGGGATAGCGCTTCGGGCTGCCATAAAGCCTATAGTTAATTCACGGTAATTGAGCGGTATTCCCGTGTTTCCAAGGAGACTGAATGAAAATAACCATTCTTGGTTGCGGCGCGCTCGGACAACTGTGGCTCTCCCGGCTGTATCAGCAGGGCCACGATGTACAGGGATGGCTAAGAGTGCCTCAGCCTTTTTGCGCCGTGAACGTGATAGAGCCGGAAGGCGTCTCGTTCAATCGCAATCTGCCCACCAACGATCCGGAGCATCTGGCGCAAAGCGAGCTGCTGCTGGTGACGCTGAAAGCCTGGCAAGTGTCCAGCGCGGTCAGCGCGCTGCTGCCGAAGCTTAACCCCCAGTGCGCCATCTTGCTGCTGCACAACGGCATGGGCACTCAGGAGGAGCTGCCGCCGAACAGCCAGCCCATTCTGCAGGGCACCACCACCCACGCCGCGCGCCACGAAGGCAGCACCATTATTCACGTCGCCACCGGCATCACCCACATCGGGCCGACCTCGCCGGCCGCCCAACGCCTCAGCCACCTGGCGGAAGTGCTGCATCAGGCGCTGCCCGACGTCGCCTGGCACAACAACATCGCCTCGGCCAACTGGCGCAAGCTGGCGGTCAACTGCGTGATCAACCCGCTGACGGCGCTGTACGGCTGCCGCAACGGCGATCTGCAGCGCTACCCGGAGCAGATCGAAACGCTGTGTCGTGAAGTCGCCAGCGTGATGGCGATGGAGGGTTACCACACCTCCTGCGAAGGCCTGATGCAATATGTCATGGACGTGATCCACAGCACCGCCGACAACGTTTCGTCGATGCTGCAGGATATCCGCAGCCAGCGGCACACCGAGATCGACTACATCACCGGCTACCTGCTGCGCCGCGCGCGCAGCCACGGCCTCACGCTGCCGGAGAATGCGCGGCTGTTTGAACTGATTAAACGAAAGGAAAATGAATATGAGCGTATCGGCGCTGGTCTGCCTGGCACCTGGTAGTGAAGAAACCGAAGCCGTCACCGCCATCGATCTGCTGGTGCGGGCGGGCGTAAAAGTCACCACCGCCAGCGTTGCCGGCGACGGCGAGTTGACTATCGTCTGTTCGCGCGGCGTCAAACTGCTGGCCGATGCGCCGCTGGTGGCGATCGTCGATGAGCCTTTCGACGCCATCGTGCTGCCCGGCGGCCTGAAGGGGGCGGAATGCTTCCGCGACAGCCCGCTGCTGGTGGAAAAGGTGCGGCAAATGCACCTGCAGGGCAACATCGTCGCCGCCATCTGCGCAGCGCCTGCGCTGGTGCTGCAGCACCACGATCTGTTCCCGGTCGGCAACATGACCGGCTTCCCGGGCCTGAAAGACCAGATACCGGCGGATAAATGGATGGAACGCCGCGTGGTGTACGACGCTCGCGTTAACCTGCTCACCAGCCAGGGGCCGGGTACCGCAATGGAGTTTGCGCTGAAACTGATCGATCTGCTGCTTGGCAAGGCCAAGGCGGCGGAGATCGCCGCGCAGCTGGTGTTGATCCCTGGGATGTACGATTTCCGCGACTGAACGATTTGCCGATAAAAAAAGGGCTGAACACCGGTTCAGCCCTTATCGTTTATGGCGCTCCACGCGTTACGGGCGATAAACCTTCACGTTGCTGAAACCCTGCTCCAGCAGGTACAGCGCCTGCAGACGGCTCATCACGCCGCGCTCGCAGTACAGCAGATAGGTTTTGCTCTGATCCAGATCGCCGAACTGGGTGCTCAGCTTGTAGAACGGCAGCGCTTTCACTTCAACCTGTTCCAGCTGCAGCGGCTTCTCTTCCTGTTCGTCGTTGGAACGGATATCCAGGATCACCTCGTCGGCACCGAAGGCCGCGACGGTTTCCACCTCGGTCACCTGCTCCTGCGCCTGCTCGGCGATAGAGCGAATATCGACGTTCTTGGCCTCGCTCACCACCCGATCGAGAATGCTGAAATCGAAGTGGCTCTCTTCCTCTTCAATCTTGGCCTTGACGGCTTTCACCGTCGGGCTCTTCGAAATCACGCCGCAATATTCCGGCATGGTTTTGGCGAAGTCTTCAGTGCCGATTTCGCGCGCCAGCTTGATGATGTGCTCTTTATCGTGCGAAATCAGCGGACGCAGGATCAGGGTGTCGGACGCGTTATCGATCAGACGCAGGTTGGTCAGCGTCTGGCTGGAGACCTGCCCCAGCGCCTCACCGGTCACCAGCGCCTGCACGCCGTAGCGTTCGGCCACTTGCGAAGCGGCACGCACCATCATGCGCTTGAGCACCACGCCCATCTGACCGTCGTCGACTTTCTCCAGGATCTCACCCACCACCGGCTCGAAGTCGATGGCGACGAAGCGCACCTTGTGCGAGCTGGCGAAGCGATTCCACAGATAATGCGCCACCTGCTTCACGCCGATCTCGTGCGCGGCGCCGCCCAGGTTGAAGAAGCAGAAGTGCACGCGGCAACCGCGACGCATCAGCATATAGCTGGACACGCCCGAGTCGAAACCGCCGGAAATCAGCGACATCACGTCTTCCTGGGTGCCGACCGGGTAACCGCCGATGCCTTCGAGACGGCGTTTGACCAGCATCAGCTTGTCGTCTTCGATCTCCAGGTTTACCGTGACCTGCGGGCGGGTCAGGTTAACGCGCGCGCTCTCGATATGCTGATTCAAACCGCCGCCGACGTAGCGCTCCACGTCCTGCGAGTTGAACGCCTGCTTGCCGCGGCGCTTGACGCGCACGCAGAAGGTTTTGCCTTCCAGCTGGGCGCGGTAGGCTTCCAGCGTCTGCTCGAAGATGTGGTGGATATCGGTATAAGCACGATCTTCCACTTCCAGAATATGGTGGATGCCGGGAATGCGCGTCAGCGCGTCGGCAATGATCGGCCGCTGGTTTTCATCTTTGGCGCGAACTTCGATATGATCCCAGTGACGGACGACCGCCAGCGTTTCATCATACTGCTTCAGGACGTTGCGAATATTGGTCGAGAGAATCTTGATAAAGCGCAAGCGCACAGATTGGCTCTTGATGGTGATTTCCGGGAACAATTTAATGATAAACTTCATGGCGGTCTTTGTTGTCAGATAAGAATTACGGC
This sequence comes from Serratia sp. BFP-2025, assembly GCF_050880365.1. Lineage (NCBI taxonomy): Bacteria > Pseudomonadati > Pseudomonadota > Gammaproteobacteria > Enterobacterales > Yersiniaceae > Serratia > Serratia sp. BFP-2025. Next base: position 3,077,915 of record NZ_JBPAFV010000001.1, read on the forward strand.
GCGGAGTATATCACCATATCGCCGTGCTCTGCGCACAAAACCACACATGAGCGCCATGATTTGCTAATCAAGATCCGCTAGGATAGGCTCTGGCGCCACGGTTCACATGATGACGTAAAAAGAAAATTATGCCGAAAAAACCAGCACAATCAGCCAGTACAGAGCAAACTGCCAGCTTTGAAAGCGCCCTCGGCGAGCTGGAAAGCATCGTGACGCGTCTGGAGTCAGGCGAACTGCCGCTGGAAGACGCGCTGAACGAATTCGAACGCGGCGTGCAGCTGGCGCGTCAAGGCCAGCAAAAACTGCAGCAGGCGGAACAGCGTGTGCAGATACTCCTTAACGACAGCGCCGATGACGCGGCGCTGGCGCCTTTCACACCGGATGCCGAGTAACCGACATGTCTGAGATCGCCCCATCGGCCGCTTTTGCCGATCAATTGCAGATGTTCCGCCAGCGCGCCGATCGCGCGCTGCTGGATTTCATCGCCCCGCTGCCGTTCAATGACGGCAACATGGTGGCGGCGATGCGTCACGGCGCCTTACTGGGCGGCAAGCGCCTGCGCCCGTTCCTGGTGTACACCACCGGCCAGATGTTCGGCGTGTCGCTGACCAACCTGGACGCGCCGGCGGCGGCGGTGGAATGCATTCACGCCTACTCGCTGATCCACGACGATCTGCCGGCGATGGACGATGACGATCTGCGCCGCGGCCAGCCGACCTGTCACATTAAATTCGGCGAAGCCAACGCTATCCTGGCCGGCGATGCGCTGCAAACGCTGGCATTTTCAATCCTGGCCGATGCCGAGATGCCCGACGTGGCGCTGCGCGATCGGCTGGCGATGGTCTCCGAACTGGCGAGCGCCAGCGGCGTAGCCGGCATGTGCGGCGGCCAATCGTTGGATCTGGAAGCCGAAGGCAAGCACGTCGACCTGCAGGCGCTGGAGCAGATCCACCGCCACAAAACCGGCGCATTGATCCGCGCGGCGGTGCGACTGGGCGCGCTGAGCGCCGGCGAAGCCGGACGAGCGGCGCTACCGCAGCTGGATCGTTACGCCGCTGCGGTCGGCCTGGCGTTCCAGGTGCAGGATGACATTTTGGACGTTGTCGGCGAAACTGAGAAAATCGGCAAGCGCCAGGGAGCGGACCAACAACACGGAAAGAGTACCTACCCGGCGTTACTCGGGCTTGACAGCGCGAAAGCAAAAGCGTGGGATCTCTATCAGGAAGCATTAGCTGCATTAGACACTTTGGCAGCGCAATCTTATAACACAGCGCCATTGCGAGCGTTAGCCAGCTTCATTATTGAACGCGACAATTAACGTGTGACGTTAACTCCTCTGATATGAGTATCGAATGAGTCTTGATATAGCCAAATACCCAACCCTGGCGCTAGCGGAAAACCCCGAGGAACTCCGTTCGCTGCCCAAAGAGAGCTTGCCGAAGCTGTGCGATGAGCTGCGGCAATACCTGCTGAACAGCGTCAGTCGTTCCAGCGGCCACTTTGCCTCCGGGCTGGGTACCGTCGAACTGACGGTGGCGTTGCATTTCGTCTACAACACGCCGTTCGATCATCTGGTGTGGGACGTCGGCCACCAGGCCTACCCGCACAAAATTCTGACCGGTCGCCGCGACCGCATCGCCACTATCCGGCAAAAGAACGGCCTGCACCCCTTCCCGTGGCGCGCCGAAAGCGAATACGACGTGCTGTCGGTCGGCCACTCGTCGACCTCGATCAGCGCCGGCCTCGGCATGGCGGTGGCGGCGGAGCGTGAGGGCAAGGGCCGCCGCACGGTGTGCGTGATCGGCGACGGTGCCATCACCGCCGGCATGGCGTTCGAAGCGATGAACCACGCCGGTGACATCAACCCGGACATGCTGGTGGTGCTGAACGACAACGAGATGTCGATCTCGGAAAACGTCGGCGCGCTGAACAACCATCTGGCGCAGCTGCTGTCCGGCAAACTTTACTCCACCCTGCGCGAAGGCGGCAAAAAAGTGCTGGCCGGCGTGCCGCCGATCAAGGAGCTGGTGAAACGCACCGAAGAGCACCTGAAAGGCATGGTGGTGCCTGGCACGCTGTTCGAAGAGCTGGGCTTCAACTACATCGGCCCGGTAGACGGGCACGACGTGCAAGGGCTGGTCGCCACGTTGAAAAACATGCGCGATCTGAAAGGCCCGCAGCTGTTGCACATCATGACCAAGAAAGGCCGCGGTTACGCGCCGGCGGAAAAGGACCCAATCAGCTTCCACGCGGTGCCGAAGTTCGATCCCGCCAGCGGCACGCTGCCGAAAAGCGCCGGCGGTCTGCCGACCTATTCGAAAATCTTCGGCGACTGGCTGTGTGAAACCGCCGCCAAAGACAGCTCGCTGATGGCGATCACCCCGGCGATGCGCGAAGGCTCCGGCATGGTGCAGTTCTCCCGCGACTATCCGCAGCAGTACTTCGACGTAGCGATCGCCGAGCAGCACGCGGTCACCTTCGCCGCCGGGTTGGCGATCGGCGGCTACAAGCCGGTGGTGGCGATCTACTCCACCTTCCTGCAGCGCGCCTACGATCAGTTGATCCACGACGTGGCGATCCAAAACCTGCCGGTGATGTTCGCCATCGATCGCGGCGGCATCGTCGGTGCCGACGGCCAGACCCACCAGGGGGCGTTTGATCTGTCGTTCATGCGCTGCATCCCGACCATGGTGATCATGACGCCGAGCGACGAGAACGAATGCCGCCAGATGCTGTATACCGGCTATCACTACAATGCCGGCCCGAGCGCCGTGCGTTATCCGCGCGGCACCGGTACCGGCGCGGCGCTGGAGCCGCTCAGCCTGCTGCCGATCGGCAAAGGCGTGGTGCGCCGCCAGGGGGAAAAGATCGCCATTCTCAACTTCGGCACCCTGCTGCCGGAGGCCGCGCAAGCGGCGGAAGCGCTCAACGCCACGCTGGTCGACATGCGCTTCGTCAAACCGCTGGACGAGCAGCTGGTGCTCGAACTGGCTGCCAGCCATGAAACGCTGGTCACGCTGGAAGAGAACGCCATCATGGGCGGCGCCGGCAGCGGCGTCAACGAACTGCTGATGGCCAAACGCCGTCCGGTGCCGGTGCTGAACCTCGGCCTGCCGGACAGCTTCGTCTCGCAGGGCACCCAGGAAGAGCTGCGCGCCGATCTGGGGCTGGACGCCGCCGGCATTCAGCGCCAAATCGAAACCTGGCTGGCGCAGTAATCGCCGCCCGCGCCTGAAAAAACGCCTCCGCTCCCGGGGGCGTTTTCGTTTCAGCCCTCCGGGATCCGCGCTACAGTTACTGTCTGAGTTGTGAATGGGAGGCAAGCATGAAGTACCTGAAACTGGGCAACACCGATCTTAACGTCTCGCGCATCTGTCTGGGTTGCATGACCTATGGCGAACCGAACCGCGGCAATCACGCCTGGACGCTGCCGGAAGAGAGCAGCCGCCCGCTGCTGAAACAGGCGCTGGAAGCCGGCATCAACTTTTTCGACACCGCCAACAGCTATTCCGACGGCAGCAGCGAGGAGATCCTCGGCCGGGCGCTGCGCGACTATGCCCGGCGCGAAGACGTGGTGGTCGCCACCAAGGTCTATTTCCCGCTGAGCAATCTGAAGCGCGGTTTATCGCGCGCCAACATCATGCAGTCCATCGACGACAGCCTGCGGCGCCTGGGCACCGACTATGTCGATTTGCTGCAGATCCACCGCTGGGATTACGAAACGCCGCTGGAAGAGACGCTGGAAGCGCTGCACGAGGTGGTGAAAGCCGGTAAGGCGCGTTACATCGGCGCCTCCTCGATGTACGCCTGGCAGTTCGCCAAGGCGCTGTACACCGCCGATCTGCACGGCTGGACGCGCTTCGTCAGCATGCAAGATCAATACAACCTTATCCAGCGCGAAGAAGAGCGCGAAATGCACCCGCTGTGCGCCGCCGAAGGCATCGCCGTGCTGCCGTGGAGCCCGCTGGCGCGCGGCCGCCTGACCCGCCCCTGGGGCGAAACCACCGCGCGGCTGGTTTCCGACCAGTTCGGCAAGAGCCTGTATGAGGAAACCGAAGGCATCGACGCCATCATCGCCGAACGCGTCGCCAGCCTCGCCGAAGAACGCGGCGTCTCGCGGGCGCAGATCGCACTGGCCTGGCTGCTGAACAAACCGGCGGTCAGCGCGCCGATCGTCGGCGCCTCGCGCAGCGAACAGCTGGACGACGCCATCGCCGCGGTCGATTTGAGTTTGTCACCGCAAGAGGTGGCAGAACTGGAGACGGCTTACGTGCCGCATCGGGTGACGGGGTTTGAATAAAGAGTAGCGGGCGCGAAACACCGCGCCCGTCTGTCAGAACAACCCGATCGGCCAGTGGTGCCCAATCAGGTAGATGATGCCGGCGGACAACACGCCGGCGATGATGTCGTCGACCATGATGCCCATGCCGCCATGCACGTTGCGATCGAACCAGCGGATCGGCCACGGCTTCCACATGTCCAAAATGCGGAAGATGACGAAACCGGCGGCGACCCAGCGCCAGTCGTTGACCGGCAGCGCCATCAGCGTGATCCACATGCCGACGAACTCATCCCAGACGATGCTGCCGTGATCGTGCACCTTCATGTCTTTCGCCGTGCGATGGCAAATATAGACGCCGATGCAGATGCTGAACATCACCGCCAGCGAGTAGAGCTGCCACGGCAGTTGGATCAGCAACAGCCAGAACGGGATCGCCGCCAGCGATCCCATGGTGCCCGGCATGATCGGCGACAAACCGCTGCCGAAGCCGGTGGCCAGCAGGTGCCACGGATTGCTCATCCGCAGCCGACGCTTGGCTTCATCCATGGTTGCCCGGCTCCGCATTGAAATGGTCGAACCCGACCCAGTCCAGCTCCACCGCCTCGTCGTTGCGATAATAGCGAATGCCTTCAGACAGCGGGCCAATCTGGCCGATACAGGTGTAGTCGGCCCCGAGATGGCTCAGCGCCACTTCCAACGCGCCGCGGTTGATTTCCGGCACGGTGAAGCACAGCTCGTAATCTTCGCCGCCCGCCAGCGCCCAACGCAGCGCCTGCTCGGCATCCGCGTGGCTGCTCAGCGCCTGCGACATCGGCAGCTCGTCCAGCACGATGCGTGCGCCACAGTCGCTGGCCTTCAGGATGTGTTTCAGATCGGAGATCAGGCCGTCGGAGATGTCGATCGCCGAGCTGGCCAGATCGCGCAGCGCCTGCCCCTGCAACACCCGCGGCTGCGGGCGCAGATGGCGAGCGATCAGGTAATCGCGCGCCGCCGTATCCGTCACCGCCAGACGATCCTGCAGGATCGCCAAACCGGCGGCGCTGTCGCCCAGCGTGCCGGTCACGTAGATCCAGTCGCCGATGCGCGCACCGCTGCGGGTCAGCGCCCGGCCGGCCGGGATCAGCCCCTGAATGGTCAAGGTCATGCTCAGCGGGCCGCGCGTGGTATCACCGCCGATCAGCTGCATGCCGTAATAGTTGAGCTGATCGAACAGGCTGTCGCTGAAGGCCTTCAGCCAGGGTTCGTCCACCTCCGGCAGCGTCAGGGCCAGCGAAAGCCACGCAGGATCGGCGCCCATCGCCGCCAGATCGCTGAGATTGACCGCCAGTGCTTTGTAACCAAGATCGGCCGGATCGATGTCCGGCAGGAAGTGAATGCCCGCCACCAGCGTATCGGTACTGACGGCCACCAGCTGTTTTTCCGGCACTGCCAGCAGTGCGCAGTCATCTCCAATGCCCAACTGTACATCCCGGCGCACGCGCTTAAACCGGTCAAAATAGCGGGCAATGAGGTCAAATTCGCCGCATGCCATATCGATATTCCACTAGAAGAAATTAAGGCCGGGGATACCGGCCTTAATGTTTTACTTTTTCTTGCGAAGGGTTGGCGCTACTTTATCCAGCACCCCGTTCACAAACTTGTGGCTGTCTTCCGCACCGAAGGTTTTCGCCAGTTCGATCGCTTCGTTGATCGCCACCTTGTAAGGGACATCCTCGCGCATTTTCAGTTCAAACAGCGCGACGCGCAGCACTGCGCGCTCCACCTGGCCCAGCTCTTCGAGCTGACGCGACAGGTATGGCGCCATCAGTTCGTCCAGCATACCTGCATTCACTGCCGCGCCGGACAGCAACTCGCGAAAATAGGCGACGTCAACATCTTTGACATCCTGCTCCGTCAGGAACTGGTGTTCAACATCGGCAAGGTCGTTTTTAGACAACTGCCAAGAGTAAAGCGCTTGAACAGCGCACTCACGAGCGCGGCGACGAGCAGCAGGTTTCACGGAATTCCCCTTAACTAAATTCAGGCTTTAATAGCTTTGATAACATTAATCATTTCAAGTGCGGTCAGCGCAGCTTCAGCGCCTTTGTTGCCCGCTTTGGTGCCGGCGCGTTCGATCGCCTGTTCGATGCTTTCGGTAGTCAACACGCCAAAGGCAACCGGGATTTCGGCATTCATCGCAACGTTGCCGATGCCGGAGCTGGCTTCGCCCGCCACATATTCGAAGTGCGCGGTGCCCCCACGGATAACGGTGCCCAGCGCGATAACCGCGTCGTATTTGCCGGTTTTGGCCAATACGCTCGCCGTCAACGGCAGCTCGTAAGCGCCCGGGACCCAGACAACGGTGATGTTGTCGTCAGCAACCTGACCAATGCGTTTCAGCGCGTCGATGGCACCTTCCAGCAGGCTGTCGTTGATGAAATTGTTAAAACGTGCAATTGCGATCGCCACACGGGCATTTGGAGTAGCAACAACACCTTCGATAACTTTCATGGGCTTTCCTTAAAAATGGGTTCAATACCCCGCAGGGGGGCGGATTCTATCATATTCTTTCATCGCCTGCGCGGCGCTTTTGTAAAACCGGCGCGCGGGCGCGAGATTCAGTGTTTCGCCCGCAGGCGCAAACGCAGATCGGGGCCAACCTGCCGCACGTCGCTAAAGACGAATTCCGGCGCGTCGGCCAAACGCTCCAGGCCCGGCAAATGACACAGGCCGCGGCCATTATCGCCCAACAGTTTTGGCGCGATGTACAAAATGAGCTCATCCACCAGGCCGGCCTGCAGCAGCGCACCGGCCAGCGTCGCCCCCGCCTCCACCCAGATTGAATTCACCTGGCGCTTGGCCAACAGCATCATCATCACCACCAGATCGACCCCGCCGCCGTGCGCCGGGCAGATGAACTGCTCGACGTCTTGCGGCCAGGCCTGTTCATCCGCCTGCAGGCGCGCCAGCCAGGTGGCGCCCGGCTGCTGCACCACGCGGTGTTGCGGGGTAATGCGATTCTGGCTGTCCAGCAGGATGCGCAGCGGCTGACGCAGATTTTCGCGCGGATAGAGGCGCTGGGTTTCGGCGTCCAGCTCATCCCAACGCACCGTCAGCGACGGATCGTCCGCCAGCACGGTGGCGCTGGTGCTGAGAATCGCGGCGCTTTGCGCGCGCAGGCGCTGCACGTCCTGACGCGCTTCAGGTGAAGTGATCCACTGGCTTTCGCCGGAGGCCATCGCCGTGCGGCCGTCCAGCGACGCGCCCAGCTTCAGCTGTACATAGGGGAAACCGGTGCGCATGCGTTTGAGGAAGCCCAGGTTGACCGCTTCGGCTTCGGCCAGCATCAGGCCATGACGCACCTCGACGCCGGCCTGCTGCAGCTTGTACAGCCCGCGCCCCGCCACCTGCGGATTGGGATCTTGCATCGCCGCGACCACCCGCGTCACGCCGGCGGCCACCAGCGCATCGGCGCAGGGCGGCGTGCGGCCGTGATGGCTGCACGGTTCGAGCGTGACATAGGCGGTGGCGCCGCGCGCCTTGTCGCCCGCCATGCGCAGCGCATGCACTTCCGCGTGCGGCTCGCCGGCGCGCAGATGATAGCCTTCACCGACAATTTCGCCGTCGCGCACGATAACGCAGCCGACGTTCGGATTAGGCGCAGTGGTGAAACGCCCCAGCCGCGCCAGCTCGAAGGCGCGCGCCATGTAAAATTCGTCGTGATGCATGAAAGATCCTTTAGTCTTGCAGGCGGGCGATCTCTTCGCCGAACTCGCGCACGTCTTCGAAGCTGCGGTATACCGACGCAAAGCGAATGTAGGCCACCTTATCCAGCTTTTTCAACGCGTCCATCACCAGATTGCCGACTAATTTGGTCGGCACTTCGCGTTCGCCGGTGGCGCGCAGTTGGGATTTGATATGGTTAAGGGCGTTTTCCACGTCGTCCGAGCTTACCGGGCGCTTCTCCAGCGCTTTCAGCATGCCGCGACGCAGCTTGTCTTCGTTGAACGGCTCGCGCACCTCATCGCTTTTAATCACTCGCGGCATCACCAACTCGGCCACCTCGAAGGTGGTGAAGCGTTCATTGCACACCAGACACTGGCGGCGGCGGCGCACTTGCGAACCGTCCCCCACCAGGCGGGAATCAATGACTTTGGTATCAACGGCGGCGCAGAAAGGGCAATGCATAACACGTCCTGATAAACTTTTTTTATAGATAAATGCAGTTTAACCCGAAGTGCAGCCACAACAAAGGGCGGCGGCGATTTGTTGCGACAGGCGGCGGGAAGGCGGCGTCGATATGACTTTCACCTCCATGCGGGCTAAGCTTGATAGCAGGAGATTCAGCATAGGACATCGCCCTCATGACAACCCGTCACCCCAAAATCGGCCTGCTCGCCATCGCCCTGTTGTTGGCGGGCTGCGCGCACAACCCCGCCGTGCCACAGCTGCGCCATCAGGTCGCCGCACTGAACCAGAAAGTGAGCGTGCTGACCGACCAAACCACCGCGCTGGAGCGACAGAATCTGCTCAATCAGCACTCCGACAACGGCGTCTACCTGCTGCCGGCGGCCCGCAGCGCCGCCCGTTTGCAAAGCGGCATCGGCGAGCTGAGCGTTTCACTGAGCCACATCAAGAGCGAAGCCAACGGCACGCAGGCGCAACTGCATGTGCGCATCCTCTCACAGGCCACGCTGCCGCCGTTCAAAGCGGTGGTGGAATGGGGCCAGTTGGACGAGGCTACCGGCCGGCCGTTGACCGCCGAGGCGCTGTCGCAACCGATCGCCAGCGCCGACTCGCTGCTGCCGAAACCCGGCCAGGACTTCGAGCTGCGCTTCAGCGGCCTGACGCCGGAACAATTGGGCTACATCCGTCTGCACAGCCTGGTTTCGACCGCCCAGCCGGCGGTGGTGCAGCCGCGCTGAAACCGAGGCAAAAAAAAGGAGCGCCCATCGGCGCTCCTTCTCATTTCGCTGAATACTGCGGCGGTTAAGGCAGAATCGAAGGCTGATCGGCGCCCTCTTTTTCCACTTTTTGCTGCAGCATGTGTTCGCGTTTCATCCCCAGTTTCAACGCCAGCGCGGACGCGACGTAGATAGAGGAAACGGTACCGATCGACACGCCGATCAGCATCGCCAGCGAGAAGCCTTGCAGCATCGCGCCGCCGAAGATGTACAGCATCAGCACCACCATCAGGGTGGTCCCGGAGGTCATCAGCGTACGGCTCAGCGTCTGGGTCAACGACACGTTCATGATCTCGTAAGGCGTGCCGCGGCGGATCTTGCGGAAGTTCTCACGAATACGGTCGGATACCACGATGCTGTCGTTCAGCGAGTAACCGATAACCGACATCAGGGAAGCGACGATGGTCAGGTCAATCTCGATGTGGAACAGCGACAGCACGCCCAGCGTGATGATCACGTCGTGCGCCAGCGCGATAACCGCCCCCAGCGCCAGGCGCCATTCGAAGCGGAAACCGACGTAGATCAGGATACAGATCAACGCCACCAGCAGCGCCATGCCGCCGGTTTGCGCCAGTTCGCTGCCCACGCTCGGGCCGACGAACTCGATGCGCTTCACGGTGGCGTTCTTATCCACCGAGTCGTTGATCACGCCGATCACCTTGTTACCCAGCTCCTGGCCTGCGGTGCCGGTCGCCGGTGGCATGCGCACCATCACGTCGCGGCTGCTGCCGAAGTTCTGGATGATCGGATCCTGGAACCCGGCCTTCTCCAGCGTATCGCGCATCAGGTCAAGGTTAGCCGGCTTCTCCAGGTTGATTTCAATCACCGTACCGCCGGTGAAATCCAGACCCCAGTTAAAGCCGCGCACCGACATGGTGGCGATCGACGCGACCAACAGCACCAACGAGATGCCGAAGGCCACGTAGTCCCAGCGCATAAAGTCGTAGACTTTACGGCCGTAGTTGAGTTGCTCAACAGTATAATCCTGTGCCACAACGCACTCCTCAGATAGACAGCTTGTTAATGCGTTTGCCGCCGTAAAGCAGGTTGACGATGGCACGGGTACCGACAATCGCGGTGAACATGGACGTCGCCACACCGATCGCGGTGGTGATCGCAAAGCCCTTGATCGAACCGGTGCCGACTGCGTACAGGATGACCGCGGTGATCAGGGTGGTGATGTTGGCGTCGACGATACTGGAGAACGCGCCTTTATAGCCCTCATGGATCGCCTGCTGAACGGACCTGCCGTTCTTCAGCTCTTCCTTGATACGTTCGTTAATCAGTACGTTGGCGTCGACCGCCACCGCCAGCGTCAACACGATCCCGGCAATACCCGGCATGGTCAGCGTCGCCCCCGGCAACAGGGACATCACGCCGACGATCAGCACCAGGTTGGCGACCAGCGCCGTGGTGGCGATCACGCCGAATTTACGGTACCAGACCACCATGAAGACGATGGACGCCACCAGGCCCCACAGACAGGCTTCCAGGCCTTGGGTAATGTTCTGCTGACCCAGGGTTGGACCGATGGTGCGCTCTTCAACGATCTGAATCGGCGCGATCAGTGCCCCCGCGCGCAGCAGCAGCGAAAGCTGACGCGCTTCGTTCGGGTTGCCGATACCGGTGATACGGAAGCTGTTGCCCAGACGCGACTGAATGTTCGCCACGTTGATCACTTCTTCCTGTTTCACCAGCACCGCGCGACCGTTGGCGTCTTTCTTGCCGCTGTCCTTATACTCCACGAACAGGGTCGCCATCGGCTTGCCGATGTTGTCCTTGGTGAAGTTGGACATGGACGTGCCGCCGGCGCTGTCCAGCGAGATGTTAACCTGCGGCTGGTTGTATTCGTCGGTGCTCGAGGTGGAGTCGGTGATGTGGTCACCGGTCAGGATCACGCGCTTGTACAGCACGATCGGCTGGCCGTCACGGGTGTACTTCACCTCGGAATCGCCCGGCACGCGGCCGTTGGCCGCCGCAGTGGCGTCCGCATTGGTGTTCACCAGACGGAATTCCAGGGTCGCGGTGGCGCCCAGAATTTCTTTGGCGCGCGCGGTGTCCTGAATGCCCGGCAGCTCGACCACGATGCGGTCGGAGCCCTGGCGCTGCACCAGCGGTTCGGCGACGCCGAGCTGGTTGACGCGATTACGCAGGATAGTGATGTTCTGCTGGACGGCGTATTCGCGCGCTTCGCTCAGACGGGCGTCCGTCAGGCTGGCTTTCATGGTGTTGGCGCCGTTGGCGGACAGCACCAGATCGCGCTGACGCGGGCCGATGTAGCTAATGGCCTGGTCGCGGGCCGCATCGTCGCGGAAACGAACTTCCACGCCGTTGTTGTCCAGCTTGCGGATAGACGCGTAAGGAATGCCCTTCTCACGCAGCTCGCTGCGCAGGGTATCCATGGTCTGTTCCTGCAGCTTGCTCAGCGCGGTGTCCATGTCCACTTCCATCAGGAAGTGCACGCCGCCGCGCAGGTCCAGGCCGAGTTTCATCGGCTCAGCGCCCAGCATGGCCAGCCAGGTCGGCGTGGCCGGCGCCAGGTTCAGCGCCACGACGAATTTGTCACCCAGCTCGGTCATCAGCGCTTCACGGGCGCGCAGCTGAACGTCGGAATCTTTAAAGCGAGCCAGGATGGCGCCGTTTTCCAGCGCAATCGACTTGCTCGCGATGTTGTCTTTTTCTAATACGGTACGGACCTGGTCCAGCGTAGTTTCACTGGCGGCGACACCGCGCGCGCCAGTGATTTGTACGGCCGGATCCTCACCGTAGATGTTGGGAAGCGCATAAAGCAGACCGACGAGGATCACGACGATCAACATCAGATACTTCCACAAAGGATAACGGTTTAGCACGGCAATTCCCTTCGGGAAAAAAGATTACAGGGCCTTCATGGTACCTTTCGGCAGAACGGCCGCCACGAAGTCACGCTTGATCATCACTTCCGTGGTGTCGTTCAGCGCGATGGCGATGATGCCGGTGTCGGCCACTTTGGTCACGCGACCGATCAGGCCGCCGGTGGTCAGCACTTCGTCGCCTTTACCGATGGAGTCCATCAGCTTCTTGTGATCTTTCGCGCGTTTCTGCTGTGGGCGCAGGATCATGAAGTAGAAGATCAGGCCGAACACCACCAGCATAATGATCAGAGAGTACGGGCTTCCCTGAGCCGGAGCCCCTGCGGATGCGACGGCGTCAGAAATGAAAAAGCTCATTGAAATTCCCTCATTAAGTTATCAATTATTAGATCAAGCGTTTAAAGGCGGAATCGGCTTGCCGATCCGACCATAGAAATCCGCAACAAACTGCTCTAATTTACCCTCTTCGATAGCCTGGCGTAAACCCGCCATCAGGCGCTGGTAGTGACGCAGGTTATGAATTGTGTTCAGTCGAGCACCCAATATTTCGTTGCAACGGTCGAGATGGTGCAAGTAGGCGCGGCTGTAATGGCGACAAGTGTAGCAATCACAGTCCTTATCCAGCGGAGAAGTATCATCCTTGTGCTTGGCATTACGGATTTTTACCACACCGTCAGTCACGAACAGATGGCCGTTGCGGGCGTTGCGGGTCGGCATGACGCAGTCGAACATGTCGATGCCACGGCGCACGCCTTCCACCAAATCTTCCGGCTTGCCGACGCCCATCAAATAGCGTGGCTTATCTTCCGGAATTTGCGGGCAAACGTGTTCAAGAATGCGATGCATATCCTCTTTCGGCTCGCCTACAGCCAAGCCGCCCACAGCGTACCCATCAAAGCCGATATCCACCAGCCCTTTTACTGAAACATCACGTAAATCTTCGTAAACGCCGCCCTGAATGATGCCGAACAGCGCATTTTTATTTTCCAGCTCGTCGAAACGCTGGCGGCTGCGCTGCGCCCAACGCAGCGACATTTCCATCGAACGCTTGGCGTAGTCCCAGTCGGCCGGGTACGGCGTGCATTCGTCGAAGATCATCACGATGTCGGAACCCAGGTCATACTGGATTTCCATCGATTTTTCCGGGCTCAGGAACACCTTGTCGCCGTTGATCGGATTGCGGAAGTACACGCCTTCCTCTTTGATCTTGCGCATCGCCCCCAGGCTGAACACCTGGAAACCGCCGGAGTCGGTGAGGATCGGGCCCGGCCACTGCATGAAGTCGTGCAGATCGCCGTGCAGTTTCATGATCTCCTGGCCCGGGCGCAGCCACAGGTGGAAGGTGTTGCCCAGCAGGATCTGCGCGCCGGTCTCTTTCACTTCTTCCGGCGTCATGCCCTTGACCGTACCGTAGGTGCCGACCGGCATAAAGGCCGGGGTTTCCACCACGCCGCGGTCGAAGATCAGGCGGCCGCGACGCGCGCGGCCATCGGTAGTTTGTAATTCGTACTTCACAAAGCCTCCAGCATCAGAGAAACAGTCTGATGTCGTTGAAACGGGGCCACGCCGTAGGCGCAGCCCGGGAATTTAGCCGCCGACGGATTCGTTTTCCGCCTGCGGGTTACGGCTGATGAACATCGCATCGCCGTAGCTGAAAAAGCGATACTGCTCGGCTACCGCCTGCTGATAGGCGTTCATGGTATTTTTATAGCCGGCGAAGGCCGACACCAGCATGATCAGGGTCGACTCAGGCAGGTGGAAATTGGTCACCAGCGCGTCGATCACCTGGTAGTGGTAACCCGGATAGATAAAGATGCTGGTGTCGCCGAAGAACGGCGCAATCAGCGCCTCTTTGCTGGCCGCCGCGGCGCTCTCCAGCGAGCGCACCGAGGTGGTGCCCACCGCCACCACGCGCTTGCCGCGCGCTTTGCAGGCCAGCACCGCATCGACCACCTCCTGCGGCACTTCGGCGTATTCGGCGTGCATCACGTGATCTTCGATGGTTTCCACGCGCACCGGCTGGAAGGTGCCGGCGCCGACGTGCAGCGTCACGAACGCCATTTCCACGCCCTTGGCGCGCAGCGCCGCCAGCAGCGGTTCGTCGAAATGCAGGCCGGCGGTCGGCGCGGCGACCGCGCCCGGCTTCTCGCTGTAGACCGTCTGATACAGCTCGCGGTCGGCGTCTTCATCCGGGCGAGCGATATACGGCGGCAGCGGCATATGGCCGGCCGCGTTGAGAATGGTGAATACGTCGCGCTCGTCGTTGAAACGCAGCTCGAACAGCGTCTCATGGCGCGCCACCATGGTGGCGGCGATACTCTCGTCATCCCCCAGCAGCAGCTCGGCGCCCGGCTTCGGCGCTTTCGACGCGCGCACGTGCGCCAGCACACGATGGTCGTCCAGCACGCGCTCCACCAGCACTTCAATCTTGCCGCCGCTGACCTTGCGGCCGAACATGCGCGCCGGGATCACGCGGGTATTGTTGAACACCAGCAGATCGCCGGCCTCCAGCTTGTCCAGCAGATCGGTGAATACGCCGTGCGTCAGCGCCCCGCTCGGCCCGTCCAGCTGCAGCAGGCGGCATGCGCTGCGCTCGGCCTGGGGATAGTGGGCAATCAGGGATTCGGGAAGTTCAAACGAAAAATCAGCGACGCGCATGGGTATTCACTTCTTCAATTTAAGGCTGGTTGGTAAAAAACAGGCGGCCTAGTCTAAAGCCGGGGGCGGTCAGCGGCAAGAAATAAGGAGGATTTGCCTGACTTCGGGTATAGTTGAGGGATGAATTTTCTCGCTCATCTCCATCTGGCCATGCTGGCGGACAGCTCGCTGCTGGGCAACCTGCTGGCCGATTTCGTGCGCGGCAACCCCGCCGCCGACTACCAGCCCGACGTGGTGGCCGGCATCATGATGCATCGCCGCGTCGACGTGTTGACCGACAGCCTGCCGCAGGTCAAAGCCTGCCGCGACTATTTCAGCGCCCCTTACCGCCGCGTGGCGCCGATCACCCTCGACGTGGTGTGGGACCATTTTTTGGCGCGCCACTGGCAGCAGCTGGAGCCCTCGCGCGATCTGCACCAGTTCACCCAGGAAGCCCGCAGCCAGATCGAACCTTACCTGCCGCTCACGCCGCCGCGTTTTCAGAACCTGAATGGCTATCTGTGGCCGGAGCGCTGGCTGGAACGCTACGCCGAATTGCCGTTCATCGCCCGAGTGCTGCAGGGCATGGCCAGCCGCCGCCCGCGCCTTGAGGCGCTGGCCGGCTCGTTCGCCGACGTCGAGCAACATTATCATCAGCTTGAAACACAGTTCTGGCAGTTTTACCCGCAAATGATGCGGCAGGCGAAGGATAAAAGGCTCTGAGGTCAAGCCCAAGCGTTTGAAATTGCAGCGCCTTGCAAGAATTTACGTTTTGCCGCTTGCCCTTTTGTGGGAAAAGGTTATTTTTAAAGCTCGATAAATTATATCAACGACTTTGATAGGTGAAAGCTATCTCATCGATTGGTCTTTTACCCTTTATTCACCAAGTCACGGCCCCTATACTGGCCCTTGTTTTTACATCCACCCTTTAACACCTATTACAGGAGTAATTATGGTCCTGGTAACTCGTCAAGCCCCTGACTTCACTGCAGCTGCCGTACTGGGTAGCGGCGAAATCGTTGAAAACTTCAACCTGAAGAAGCACCTGAACGGCAAACCAGCCGTCCTGTTCTTCTGGCCAATGGACTTCACCTTCGTATGCCCTTCCGAGCTGATCGCTTTCGATCACCGCTATGAAGAGTTCCAGAAGCGTGGCGTTGAAGTGGTTGGCGTTTCCTTCGACTCAGAATTCGTTCACAACGCATGGCGTAAAACCCCTGTCGACAAAGGCGGCATCGGTGAAGTGAAATACGCAATGGTTGCTGACATCAAGCGTGAAATTCAGAAAGCTTACGGCATCGAGCACCCGGAAGCCGGCGTTGCGCTGCGCGGCTCCTTCCTGATCGACAAAGACGGCATCGTGCGTGCTCAGGTTGTTAACGACCTGCCAATCGGCCGTAACATCGACGAAATGATCCGTACCGTTGACGCGCTGCAATTCCACGAAGAGCACGGTGAAGTGTGCCCGGCTCAGTGGGAAAAAGGCAAAGCAGGTATGGGCGCTTCCCCAGACGGCGTAGCAAAATACCTGTCTGAAAACGCTGCCAAGCTGTAATTTCAGCCTGATAGTGAATCAACCGGCCCACGGGCCGGTTTTTTTGTGCCCCTTTTTGGGGCAACATGCCCACCTTCTGTGCTTTATTTCCCTGTTTCCGCTCACATTTCCTATCCCGATCGCCGCGCGTGCGCCCATCTGCGGCTACTATCAATAACGCTGGCTCGCGCTTTGCAAGCGAGTAACGGCAAGCAAACACAACACAATAAAAAACTGACAGGGTAGGAATAACTATGTTTTTACAGAAATGGAGCAAACCCCTGACCATGGCGGCGCTGCTGGTCAGCGGCAGCCTGTATGCGGCGTCTAACCCGGCGGTGGAAGCCAAAAACGGCATGGTGGTCACCTCGCAGCACCTGGCCTCGCAGGTCGGTGTGGATATCCTGAAAATGGGCGGCAACGCCATCGACGCCGCCGTGGCGGTCGGCTATGCGCAGGCGGTGGTTAACCCCTGCTGCGGCAACATCGGCGGCGGCGGCTTTATGACCGTCCACCTGGCGGACGGCACCGACACCTTCATCAACTTCCGCGAAACCGCGCCGGCCGCGGCCAGCGCCAACATGTATCTGGATGCCGACGGCAAGGTGAAGAAAGACGCCAGCCTGTACGGCTATCTGGCGGCGGGCGTGCCGGGCACCGTGCTGGGGATGGAAACCGCGCGCGAGAAGTACGGCAAACTGAGCCGCGAACAGGTGCTGGCACCGGCGATCAAGCTCGCGCGGGAAGGCTTTGTGCTGACCCGCGCCGACACCGATATCTTCGACACCACCATCGCGCGCTTCAAACAGGATCCCGAGTCGGCCAAAATCTTCCTGCGCCCGGACGGCAGCCCGCTGCAGCCGGGAGATAAGCTGGTGCAAACCGATCTGGCCAACACGCTGGAAGCCATCGCCAAAGGGGGAACCGACGCTTTCTACAAAGGCAAGATCCCGCAGGCGGTGGAGGCGGCGGCCAAACAGGGCGGCGGCATTCTGACGGCGGCCGACTTCGCCAACTACAAGGTCACCGAAACCCCGCCGATTACCTGCAGCTATCGCGGCTACAAGTTCGTGTCGGCGCCGCCTCCCAGCTCCGGCGGCGTGACGCTGTGCGAAATCCTCAACGTGGTGGAAGGCTACGACCTGAAAAGCATGGGCTTCAACTCGGCGGCGGCCATTCACACCATGACCGAGGCGATGCGCCATGCCTACATGGACCGCAACACCTATCTCGGCGACCCGGCATTCATCAAGAACCCGATCGATCGGCTGGTGAGCAAGAGCTACGCCGAGCAGATCCGCAAGAAAATCGTCGCGGACAAAGCCACGCCGTCGGAAAACGTGCAGCCCGGCATGGAGCCGCATGAGAAACCGGAAACCACCCATTATTCGATTGTCGACCATGACGGCAACGCGGTCTCCACCACCTATACCGTCAACGGCCGCTTCGGCGCCGTGGTGATCGCACCGGGCACCGGCTTCTTCCTCAACGACGAGATGGACGATTTTACGGTCAAAGTGGGTGAGAAAAACCTGTACGGGCTGGTGCAAGGCACCGCCAACAGCATTGCCCCCGGTAAGCGCCCACTATCGTCGATGAGCCCGACGCTGGTGACCAAGGACAATAAGATCTTTATGGTGCTGGGTTCGCCGGGCGGTTCGCGCATCATCACCATCACCCTGCAGACCGCGTTGAACGTGATCGACCACGGCATGGCGCCGCAGGAAGCGGTGGACGCGCCGCGCATCCATCACCAATGGTTGCCGGATGAGGTGTACTACGAACAGCGCGGCGTTTCCGCTGATACGCTGAAGCTGCTGAGCGGCATGGGCTATAAGATGGTCGAGCAAACGCCGTGGGGCGCCGCCGAACTGATTCTGGTCGGCTTGCCGGGCGCGGCGGGCGTCACACCGGCCAACTCCGGCAACGATTCGGCGGTTTCCGGCAAAGTGCGCGAAGGCTATCTGTACGGCGCCAACGACGTGCGCCGCCCGGCAGGCTCCGCGGTCGGTTACTGATGTAAACGCCCACTTACCTTAATCGCGGGGGCCCTTTGGCCCCCGCAGTTTCTTTAACCTTCGCAGCGCCATACGGTGGCCGACTCTTCTGCCAACTGCAGGCGCAACCCGCCCGCCGTTTCACTCAACTCTCCCCGCCCTTCCACACGCCGCCACGGGCCGCGCGCCAGCAGCGGGTTATGCGGCAGCTGCGCCTGGCCGCTGCCATCGCGCTGCAACGCCACCAGCACCTGCTCCTGCTGATACAGGCGCACGAACACCAGCGTTTCGCCGCTGGCGTACAACACCTGGCAGCCGCCTCGGCGCAAGGCCAGGCTCTGTTTACGCAGCGCCGCCATGCGCTGGAACAGCGCCAGCAGCGGCCGGTCCCAGTCGGCGACGTCCCACGGGAACGGCTTGCGGCAGAACGGATCGTTGCCGCCGTCCAACCCAATCTCATCGCCATAATAGAGGCAAGGCACGCCGATCCAGCTCAGCAGCCACACCGCCGCCATCTGCATGCGCGCCGCGTTCCCCTGCAACAGCGTGAGGAAACGCGCGGTATCGTGACTGTCCAACTGGTTGAACTGAATCAGCTGGCGGCCATGCGGCAACCCGGCGCGGTAGCCGTCCATCCACTGTGCACATCCGGCGGCGTCCAGCCGCACCGGGTGATAGGCCACGTCCAGCCCCGCTAAAAATGCCCGCACCGGCAGCGCGAATCCCATGTAGTTCATCGCCGCATCCTCCACGCCGGCATGCAGCCAGCGACGCGCGTCGCCGAAATGCTCGCCCAACACGTAGGCCTGCGGATTCTCCTGTTTCACCGCCTGATAGATGCCCGCCAGATGGCGCAGGTTGCCGGCGGCGCCGCCGTTCTCCCCCAGCATGTGCACCACGTCCAGCCGCCAGCCGTCGATGCTGTACGGCGGGCGCAGCCAGTGGCGCACCACGCTGCCTTCGCCCTGATAAATCGCTTCCGCCACCTGCGGCTCGGCGAAGTTGAGCTTCGGCAGGCTGGCGTTGCCCTTCCAGTCGAGCGCGCGGCCGTCCGGGTAGAAGTTGAACCAGCCGCGATACGGCGAATCGGGATGGTGGCAGGCGCCATTTTCACCCTGACGATGGCGGTCGAACCACGGATGCGAGTCGCCGGTGTGGTTGAATACCCCGTCCAGCACCAGTTTCATGCCTACCTTGTTAGTACTCACTCGCAAACGCTGCAGCGCCGCGTTGCCGCCGAAGTGCGGATCGACCTGGTAGTAGTCCTCGGTATCGTACTTGTGCACGCTCGGCGCGGTAAAAATCGGGTTCAGGTACAGCGCCGTCACGCCCAGCTGCTGCAGGTATGGCAATTTGGCGCAAATGCCGTCCAGATCGCCGCCGTAAAAGGTCGAGGCGGCGTGGCGGTCCTCCAGCGGATGCTGCCAGTCGCGCCGAATCACCTCTGCGCCGGCCGCGTGATGGCGATAGCTGCCGCTCTGGATGCCGTGCTCACCGCCGCTGCTGGCGAAGCGATCGGGGAAAATCTGGTAGAACAGCTGATCCGCCACCCACTCGGGGCCATTGTCAGGATCGTCGACGGCGAACTGCGCCAGCTGGCCCGGCGGCGTTGGCGACCAGCCCTGCGGCCCGAACCACTGTTGGCGATCGGCCCACAGCAGCTTGAAACAGTAACGCCGCGTCGGCTCGCCCTCATTCAGCGTCAGGCTGGCCTGGTAGCGCCGCATCCCCTCGTGGCGCTGCGCTTTCATCGCCAGCAGCCACTCTTCGTTGTCCGGTTCGGCGCGCAAAAATACCCGTTCCGGCAGTTCATCCCCTTGTAACCACAGCGTGATATCCAAACGTTGCCCTTGTTTCACGACAAAAGGCGGGACCGGTTGATGCCAGGCGTTAAGCATACTGTTCTCCTACTGTACCAAACGAAATCGACGGCGTTCTTCAAGAAGCGAACAATGCCACGTTAAGTGCAACTCCCCCTCCTCTCTGGCCGCAAAACCCGGGGATGAGCCGGGGGGCGGAGACTGAAAAATAACGCTAACTTGATGTAAAAAAAGGTAAACAGGCACAAATCCTGCACGTTACCCCTTAGGCTAACGCGTTTTAAGTTTACAGGGTATTTTTTGCGCATTTTTTAAGGAGCTGTAATGCAACAACAGATAACGCGCTGGCTGGAACAATTTGGTTTGGAATTCGGCGGAGTGATGTCGCTGTTGATGGTATTGGGGTTGATTGTTCTGATCTCGGTGGCGATCCACCTGGTGCTGCATCGGGTGGTGTTGGCTGCCCTTCAGCGCCGTGGCCAGCAATCGCAGCGCGTCTGGCAACAGGCTATCACCCAATACAAACTGTTCCAGCGCGTGGCGCTGCTGCTGCAAGGGGTGATCATCAGCATCCAGGCCACGCTGTGGCTGCAAAGTGGCAGCCAGACCCAGGCGGTGATCGTCACCGCCGCGCAGGTGTGGATCCTCGCCTTCACCCTGCTGTCGCTGTTCTCGCTGCTGGATACGCTGCTGGCGCTGCTGCGCCAAAGCCCGATTTCCAATCAGCTGCCGCTGCGCGGCATTTTCCAGGGCCTGAAACTGGTGGCGGCGATCCTGATCGGCATCATGATCGTCTCGCTGCTGATGGGCAAATCGCCGCTGCTGCTGCTCAGCGGACTGGGTGCCATGACCGCGGTCTTGATGTTGGTGTTCAAGGATCCGATCCTCGGGCTGGTGGCCGGCATTCAGCTTTCCGCCAACGATATGCTCAAGATCGGCGACTGGCTGGAAATGCCGAAATACGGCGCCGACGGCGCGGTCACCGACATCGGCCTGACCACGGTCAAAGTGCGTAACTGGGACAACACCGTCACCACCATCCCCACCTACGCGCTGATCTCCGACTCGTTCAAAAACTGGCGGTCGATGTCGGAATCCGGCGGGCGCCGCATCAAGCGCAGCCTGAATATCGACACCGGCAGCGTGCACTTCCTGTCGGAAGAAGAGCAGCGCCGCCTGCAGCGCAACCCGCTGCTGCACAGCTATCTGAATAACAAAACCCAGGAGCTGAGCCAGCACAACCAGGAGATCGCCATCGATCTGGCCTCGCCGCTCAACGGCCGCCGCCTCACCAACCTCGGCACGCTGCGCGCCTATCTGGAAGCCTATCTGCGCGCTCACCCACGCATTCACCAGAACATGACGCTGATGGTGCGCCAGCTGGCGCCGACGCCGGAAGGCCTGCCGCTGGAAATCTACGCCTTCACCAACACCACGGTCTGGGCGGAGTATGAAAGCATTCAGGCGGATATTTTCGACCATATCCTGGCGGTGATCGACGAATTCGGCCTGCGCGTGCACCAGACGCCAACCGGTAACGATCTGCGCGGCATGCTGCTACAAAGCGCGAACGCTTCCTGACATCGGCTGACGTAAAGATGTCTGCTGGTAATGATGTCCTTTCAATTGCCAGCAGATATCTCCATCCCCTTCTTTTCCCCAGCGAAAACGGCGTTAATGCGCCATCACCTTCACCACCGAGAGGGAAAGCCCTTGCTGAAACGGTTACGTCATCGGCTGTTCACCCTGATGGCCACCCTGCTGTTTATCGGCTGCCTGCACAGCGCTTCGCTGGATGAAAGCCGCATGCCCCGCAACCTGCAACCTTCGTTGAGCGCTCTGAGCAGCAACCTGCAGGACATTCGCGAAGTGCTGGCGCGCTGCGCCGGCGAGGAAGAGGAGGAACGCCTGAACGACGGCGGCATACGCATCGAAGCGCGCGCCGCCGGGGAGGATGAAGTGGAAGATAAACCCTAAAAAAACACCGGCCTTAGCCGGTGTTTTCCATTTAGTCTTGCTGCGTCGCCAACGGCGCGCGTTTTTTCTGATGGTTGACCTTGAACCAGTATCCCGCCAGCAGCAATACCACCCAGACCAGGCCGGCGTACAGCGAGACGCGAGTGGTCGGGAAGTAGCCGATCAGGCCGATGATGAACACCAGGAACACGATCGCCACCACCGAGGTGAACACCCCGCCGCGCAGCGGGAACGCCAGCTGCTTCACCTGCTCTTTGCTCAGGCTGCGGCGGAAGGCGATTTGGGAGAACAGGATCATGATCCACACCCACACGGTGGCGAAGGTCGCCAGGGAGGCGATCACCAGGAACACGCTCTCCGGCATGATGTAGTTGAGGTACACCGCCAGCAACAGCGCCAGCATCATCACCACTACCGTCACCCAAGGAATGCCGCGTTTCGATACCTTGCTGAACATCTTCGGCGCGTGCCCCTGTTCGGCCATGCCGTGCAGCATGCGACCGACGCCGAACACGTCGCTGTTGATCGCCGACAGTGAAGCGGTGATCACCACGAAGTTGAGGATGCCCGCCGCCACGGTGATGCCCATATGCTGGAAGGTCAGCACGAACGGGCTGCCGTTGGTGCCCACCTGGTTCCACGGGTAGATCGACATGATGACGAACAGCGTGCCGACGTAGAACACCAGAATGCGCCATGGCACCGAGTTGATAGCCTTCGGAATCGATTTTTTCGGATCTTTGGCTTCGCCGGCGGTGATGCCGATAATTTCAATGCCGCCGTAAGCGAACATCACCAGCTGCAGCGACAGGATCATGCCGATAAAACCGTTGCTGAAGAAGCCGCCGTTCGACCACAGGTTATGAATGCCTGTCGGTTGCCCGCCGTTGCCGATACCCCAGATGATGATGCCGATACCGGCCGCGATCATGATGATGATGGTGGCGACCTTGAAGAACGAGAACCAGAACTCCAGCTCGCCGAACACCTTGACGCTCATCAGGTTGATGGCGCCGATGATCAGCACCACGCTCAGCACCCAGATCCAATGCGGCACTTCCGGGAACCAGACGCCCATATAGATGCCGAAAGCAGTCACGTCGGCGATGGCGACAATCAGGATTTCAAAGCAGTAAGTCCAG
Source organism: Serratia sp. BFP-2025 (assembly GCF_050880365.1). NCBI lineage: Bacteria > Pseudomonadati > Pseudomonadota > Gammaproteobacteria > Enterobacterales > Yersiniaceae > Serratia > Serratia sp. BFP-2025. The sequence goes on from NZ_JBPAFV010000001.1 coordinate 3,101,099, forward strand.
CCGGTGATGTAGCCCGCCATCGGGCCGAGGTAATCCTGCGCGTAACGGGAAAACGAGCTGGCCTGCGGGTTGTTGACCGACATCTCCCCCAGCGCGCGCATGATGATAAAGGCCACGATGCCGCCGATCAGGTAAGCCAGCAGCACGCTCGGGCCGGCCATTTTGATGGCGTCCGCCGAGCCGTAGAACAACCCGGTGCCGATGGCCGACCCCAGCGCCATAAAGCGGATGTGACGCGTGCTGAGGCCGCGTTTCAGCTTATTGTCGGGGGCAGTGGTGGGTGACTGTTGTTGCATGAAGATGACCCATAGTTTTAAACGTAAAAAAGCCACGGACATGTCCGTGGCCCTAGATTAAGCCGGGGGATTATCAGTGCGCGGTTACTTGAGAACGCGTGCACACCCGATCATAAATCGCGACCAGCACCAGCATCAGCAGCGAAGGCGGCAACCATGCCAACCCCTGCTCCGCCAGCGGCAGGTGAGTGGTCCAGGCCGGCAGCAGCTGCTGGAAGCTGGACGCTTTCACTGCGTCAAGGATACCAAACAACAGGCTGACAAGCATCACCGGCGCGATGATGCGCGGTGCGCTGTGCCACCAACGCAGGGTGAAGCTCAGCACCACCAGCACGATGCACGGCGGGTAAATCGCGGTCAGCACCGGAATGGAGATCTGGATCAGGTGGCTCAGACCGAGGTTGGACACCACCATCGAGAACAGGCCCAGAATAAACACCAGCGTCTTGTAGGAGAACGGCAGGTATTGCGCGAAGAACTCAGCGCAGGCGCAGGTCAGGCCTACCGCAGTCACCATGCAGGCGATGAAGATCAGCGCCGCCAGGAAGAAGCTGCCCAGGCCGCCGAAGGTGTTCTGAACGTAAGCGTGCAGGATCACCGCGCCGTTGGTAGCGTCCGGCACCAGCGCGCCGCTGCCGGAACCCAGCTTGAACAAGCTCAGATAAACCAGCGTCAGGCCCACGCCGGCGATCAAACCGGCCAGAATGGTGTAACGGGTCAACAGACCGGCGTCTTTCACGCCGCGCGAGCGCGCCGCGTTGACGATAACGATGCCGAATACCAGCGCGCCCAGCGTATCCATGGTCAGATAGCCGTTAACGAAACCGGAGGAGAAAGGCACGCTCTGGTAAGCCGCCGTCGCCGGAATCGGCGCGCCGGCAGGCCACAGCAACGCGGCGATGCCCAGTACGGCTAACGCGACGATCTTTAGCGGCGCCAGCACGTGGCCGACGGTATCGAGCAGGCGGCCCGGATACAGGGAGATGCCAATCACCAGCGCGAAATACACCAGGCTGTAGATGAACAGCGGCATGGCGCCGTCGCCGGTCAGCGGGGCGATGCCCACTTCAAAGGAGACGGTGGCGGTGCGCGGCGTCGCGAACAGCGGGCCGACGGCCAGGTAGCAGACGGTCGCCAGCAGCAGGCCGGCGCCGCGGCCAATCGGCGAACTGAGGGCGTCGATGCCGCCGCCGACGCGCGCCAGCGCGATGACGGTGATGACCGGTAGGCCGACGGCGGTGATCAGGAAGCCCAGCGCCGCAGTCCAGACATGTTCACCGGACTGTAAACCGACCATCGGCGGGAAGATGATGTTCCCGGCCCCGACGAATAAGGCAAAGGTCATAAAGCCCAATGCCAGGATATCTTTTGACGTTAAACGATGACTCATACGATGTCGTGTTGCCTGTTCAAATGAAAAAAATTGTCCGATAGCGTGGTGGCGTGACGCCCCACCCGGTTGCCGGCATGCCCGACCATCGCAGCGCCAAATAAGCACCCTAAACGCAATCGTTCCGGCGTTTATGTCCCTATTCGAAAGTGGCCGCTCATGAAGATGGGCAAAGTTTTAGGAGTTATAAAAATGGATGTTTAATCCGACAACGAGGGCTAAGGTAAACGTTTATAGCGCTTCTAGGCAAGACGCACGGCGAAAAGCAGAGCTATCGACCATATAAACTTTAGCCACCAGTCGATCATATTGGCTATCAATAAATATACACTACATGATTTGTATCATTTTTGAACAGCCAATTCACGAAACGTGAAGCATATATCACTTTACCGCGCGAAAACGCCAATAAAAGCCCGGTTTTCGCGTGGCATAAGCTCCATTTCGGCGTGAGAAAAGGCGAAAATTACGTCGCTTTTTGTCGCTTATTGCATCATGGCCGGCGCAAGCGGCTGCAGCCCGAGCGCCTGGCGGGTCTTCTGCAGAGCGGCCGGCGGCAGAGGCAGATAGCCGTCGTGGTTGACCAGGCTCTGTCCTGCGGTCGACAGCACGCGATCGAGGAACGCCGCGGTCAGCGGCTCCAGCGGTTGATTGGGGGCTTTGTTGATGTAGATATACAGGTAGCGCGACAGCGGGTAGCGATCGTTGCGCACGTTGGCGGCGGTAGGCGCGACATAGTCCTCCCCCGACTCCGCCAACGGCAGCAGCCGCACGCCGCTGGCGCGAAAACCGATGCTGGCGTAGCCGATGCCGTTGAGCGAACCGGCCACCGCCTGCACCACCGAGGCCGAACCGGGCAACTCATTGACGCGCGGCATAAAATCGCCGCCGCACAGCGCGCGCAGTTTGAAATAGCCGTAGGTGCCGGAAGCCGAGTTGCGGCCAAAGCGTTGCAGCGAGCGCGTCGCCCAGTCGCCGCTCAGACCCAGTTCGCCCCAGCGCGTCAGCGGCTGGCTTTCACCGCAGCGCCGGGTGGCGGAGAAAATACGATCGAGTTGCTGCAAATTGAGGCCGCGCAGCGGATTGTCCTGATGCACCAACACCACCAGCGCATCCACCGCCACCGGCACCGCCAGCGGCGCATAGCCGTAACGATGTTCGAACGCCGAAACCTCGGCCGCCTTCATCGGCCGGCTCATCGGGCCCAGCTGCGCGGCGCCCGCCGCCAACGCGGTCGGCGCGGTCGACGAACCGGCGGCCTGGATCTGCAGATTAACGTTGGGGTAATGCTGGCTGAAGTCCTGCGCCCACAGCGCCATCAGGTTCGCCAGGGTGTCGGAGCCGACGCTGGACAGATTGCCCGCCAGCATGCCGTCGGGCTGCGCCAGTGCGCCACGTCCGGCCAGCAGCGCCAGGCAAAGCAACAGCCCTCGGGTAATTCGGGTCATACCGGTGTCTCGCGTTAATTTTTCACCGCATTCTCTGATAAAGCGGCCGGAACAATCAACCGGTTGGGTAAGGTAAAGATAAAGCGGGTGCCGATCCCCGGTTCGCTGAGGATCTCCAGCCGCGCGTCGTGATGGCTGAGCGCGTGTTTGACGATCGCCAGCCCCAGCCCACTGCCGCCGGTCTGGCGCGAACGGGCCTTGTCGACGCGATAAAAACGCTCGGTCAGGCGCGGAAGGTGCTCGGCGGCGATGCCCGGCCCGTTGTCGCTGACCTGGAACTGCGCACCATGTGCCGTCTGCTGCCAGCTGACTTCGATATGGGTGCCCTTCGGCGTGTGGTTGACCGCGTTGTACACCAGGTTAGACACCGCGCTGCGCAACTGGTCTTCATTGCCGAACACTTTGAGCTGTTCGTTCACCCGGAAAGCGATCTCGTGATTGCCGCCGCTCAGCGATTGCGCCTCGCGCTGCAACACCCGCAGCATCAGCGGGATATCCACCCGTTCGTTCATGTCGACATTGGGCGCCGCCTCGATGCGCGACAGCGTCAGCAGCTGCTTGACCAGCCCGTCCATCCGGCGGGTCTGCTCTTGCATGGTGCTCAGCGCCTTGCTGCGCAGCGAGCCGTCCTGCTCTTCGTCGCCCATCATTTCCAGGTAGCCCTGCAGCACCGTCAACGGCGTGCGCAGCTCATGGCTGACGTTGGCGAAGAAGTTGCGCCGCGCCCCTTCCAGCTGGCGCATCTGGGTGACGTCGCGCGCCACCATCAGCAGTTGCCCTTCGGAATAGGGCATCACGCGGAATTCGACGTAATGTTCGTTGTTCAACTGCAGCGTCAGCGGACGCGAAAACTCCTGCTGTTGCAAATAGTGGCTGAACTCCGGATAACGCAGCAGGTTGAGGATGTGCTGGCCGTTGTCTTCCGGCCAGCGGAAGCCGAGCAGATGCTGCGCCAGACCGTTGCACCAGAAGATATTGCCTTCGACGGTGGTCATCACCACCGCGTCAGGCAGCGATTCGGCCCCGCTGCGAAAGCGCTTGATAAGCAGCGCCAGCTCGCGGCGGCGGCGGCGGTTGCGCTGCTGCATCTGATACAGGCCATAGAATAGCGGCTCCCAGCTCCAGCGGCCGGGCGGCGGCGTCATGCTGCGGTCGATCCACAGCCAATGGGAGAGTTTGAGCTGGTTGTAGAAATTCCACACCAGCGCAGCCAGCGCAGAGGCCAGCAGGAACCAGGGCAGATAACCGAAAATCAGCCCCAGCAGTAAGGCGGGCAGACAAAAAAGAGCCAGCTCCAGAGCCAGCCTCTTCCACGACAGACGTTCTAACACGGCATATTCTCCAGCGCGGCGCGATCAGTAGCGCGTTGAGAACCGGTAGCCGGTGCCCCGAACGGTTTGAACCATTTTATCATGCCCACTGGTTTCTAACGCCTTGCGGAGCCGACGGATATGCACGTCAACGGTACGGTCTTCCACATAAACGTTAGTGCCCCAGACGTGATTAAGCAACTGCTCGCGGCTATAAACCCGCTCCGGGTGGGTCATAAAGAAGTGCAGCAGCTTGAACTCGGTCGGCCCCATGTCCAGCGCCTGATCGTTCGCCATCACGCGGTGAGAGGACGGATCCAGGCTTAGCCCTTGCATTTCAATCACTTCTTCCACCGCCATCGGTGAAATACGGCGCATGACCGCTTTGATGCGCGCCACCAGCTCCTTGGGCGAGAACGGCTTGGTGATGTAATCATCCGCCCCCACTTCCAGGCCGCGCACCCGGTCTTCCTCTTCGCCGCGCGCGGTCAACATCATCACCGGGATATCGCGGGTCAGCGCTTCGCGCTTCATATGCTTGATAAACTGAATGCCGGAACCGCCGGGCAGCATCCAATCGAGCAACACCAAATCAGGGAACGGCTCAGACAGGCGCGTCACGGCGCTGTCATAATCCTCGGCTTCCAACGGTTGGTAACCATTCTGTTCCAACACAAAGCACACCATCTCACGGATCGGCGCTTCGTCTTCCACCACCAGTATGCGTCTTGCCATCGTCAATCCTGCCAATGTGTTAGCGACTTTGCGGGCGCCATTATGCGTCAGTTTTGTGACACTTTTATGAAAAAAAGCGGCTGTTATAGGCAGTAAGCATAGCGATTATTTCCCGCAGTAAAGAAAAATCATTCCGCTGCCCTCGCCATTGCGCCGGGACAGCCGGCGCCGCGGCCTTTATAATCATCGCCATTACCTTTGCACCCGGGAGTGTCATGCGCCTGATCCACACCTCTGACTGGCACCTTGGCCAGTACTTTTTCACCAAAAGCCGCGCCGCCGAGCACCAGGCTTTTCTGAACTGGCTGATCGAACAGGTAGAGCAGCAGCAGGTGGATGCGCTGATCGTCGCCGGGGATCTGTTCGATACCGGCTCGCCGCCCAGCTACGCCCGCGAACTGTACAACCGCTTCGTGGTGGAACTGCAGCGCACCGGCTGCCAACTGGTGGTGCTGGGCGGCAACCACGATTCGGTGGCGACGCTGAACGAATCGCGTGAACTGCTCTCCTGCCTGAACACCACGGTGATCGCGAGCGCGCAAGGCGCCCCCGAACAGCAGATCCTGGTGCTGAACCGGCGCGACGGCCAGCCGGGCGCGGTGCTGTGCGCCATCCCGTTCTTGCGGCCACGCGATCTGCTCACCAGCCGCGCCGGCGAATCCGGCGCGCAGAAACAGCAGGCGTTACAGGAAGCCATCGCCGAACATTACCAAACGCTGTATCAGGCGGCCTGCGAGCGCCGCGACCAATTGGGCCTGCCGCTGCCGATCGTCGCCACCGGCCACCTGACCACCGTCGGCGTCACCACCTCCGACTCGGTGCGCGACATCTATATCGGCACCCTCGACGCCTTTCCGGCGCAGGCCTTTCCTCCCGCCGACTATATCGCGTTGGGCCACATCCACCGCGCGCAGAACGTCGCCAAATCGGAGCACATTCGCTATAGCGGCTCGCCGATCCCGCTCAGCTTCGATGAACTGGGCAAAGCCAAAAGCGTCTTTATGGTCGATTTCGCCGACGGCGCTTTGCAGCAGGTGGAAGCGTTAACGATCCCGCAGTTTCAGCCCATGCAGCTGATCAAAGGCGATCTGGCCGAGATCGAACGGCAGCTGCGCCAGTTTGCCGATTATGACGGTGAGCTGCCGGTGTGGCTGGATATCGAAGTGGCGACGCAGGACTACCTCAGCGACATCCAGCGCCGCATTCAGCTGCTGGCGGACGAGCTACCGGTGGAAGTGGTGCTGCTGCGGCGCAGCAAAGAACAGCGCCGCCAGGCGATCGCACAGCAGGATAAGGAAACGCTCAACGAACTGAGCGTCAACGAGGTGTTCGAGCGGCGCCTGGCGCAGGAGACTGAGCTGCCCGAAACGCGCCAACAGCGGATGCGCCAAATGTTCCGCCAGGTGGTCGATGCGGTGCAGCACAACGCCGAGGAGAACAACCCATGAAAATCCTCAGCCTGCGCTTAAAAAACCTCAACTCGCTGCAGGGCGAATGGAAGATTGACTTCACCGCCGAGCCGTTCGCCAGCAACGGTCTGTTCGCCATTACCGGCCCGACCGGCGCGGGCAAAACCACCCTGCTGGACGCCATCTGCCTGGCGCTATACCACCAGACGCCGCGCCTCAACGTCACGCCAAGCCAGAATGAACTGATGACCCGCCATACCGCCGAATCGTTGGCGGAAGTCGAGTTCGAGGTCAAGGGCGTCGGCTATCGCGCCTTCTGGAGTCAGCGCCGCGCCAAAAACGCGCCGGACGGCAACCTGCAGGCGCCGAAAGTCGAACTGGCGCGCCGCGAAGACGGCAAGATCCTGGCGGACAAAGTGCGCGACAAGCTGGAGATCACCGCCGCCATCACCGGGCTGGACTTCGGCCGCTTCACCAAGTCGATGATGCTGTCTCAGGGGCAGTTCGCCGCCTTCCTCAACGCCGACGCCAACGATCGCGCCGAGCTGTTGGAAGAACTGACCGGCACCGAAATCTACGGGCGATTGTCCGAACAGGTGTTCGAATCCCACAAACAGGCCAAAACCGATCTGGATGGGCTGCATCAGCGCGCCAGCGGTATCGAGCTGCTGAACGACGAACAGCGCCACTCCCTGGCCGAACAGCTGACGGCGCTGAGCGGGCAGGAAAGCGCTCTCGGCGAGCAAACCCGGCAACAGCAACAGGCGCTGAGCTGGTTACAACAATGGCAGCGATTCCGGCAACAGCAAAACGAGGGGCGGCAACGGCTGGAAAACGCCCAACGCGAACAGGCCGAGGCCGCCCCACAGCTTCACCGGCTGGCGCTCAGCGAACCGGCCGAAAAATTGCGGCCGCTGCGCGGCGAACGCGATCGCTGCCGCGCCGAGCTGCAGACGATACAGCAGCAAGCGGCCCTGCTGACGCAGCAGCAGGAACAGCAGTCGGCGCAGCTGGCGCCGCTGCAGCAGGCGGTAGAAAAGACCCGCCTGGCGCAGCAAGCCCATGCCGAGCACATGCGGCAACAGCAACAGCTGATCGATGAGCAGGTCGCCCCGCTCGATCATCAGATCGCCCAACTGCAATCGACACAGGCCGAACGGCGACAGGCCGGCGATGCTGCCGCGCAGCAGTGCGCCCAACAGCAGGCGGCGCTGGAGCAGCTCACCGTTCAACGCAATCAACTGACGACGCAGGGCGCACAGCATCAGCAGCAATTGAACGCGCTGACCCAAGCGCTGGCCGTTCAACAGCAGCAGCAGCAAACGCTGGAGGCGCAAACGCCGCTGGCCCCGCTGCGCCAGCGCCTGAGTGCCCTGGCGGATCTGCGTCCAACGCGTCAGCAGTTGTCCACGCTCGCCACCCTCCACCGTCAGACCCGCGAGCGGCTGACCCGGCAACAAGCGGAGCACGCCGGACGACAAACGCAACTCGCCGAGCTGCAACAACAGCTGGAGAGCGCACGCCATCAATTCAAACAACACAAGACGCAGCTGCAGGAAGTAGAGCGGATCCACGAGCTGGAAAAACGCATCGTCAGCCTGGAAGCGGAGCGTGCCCTGCTGCAAAGTGGCGCCCCCTGCCCGCTGTGTGGCTCGACCACCCACCCGGCGGTGGAGCAATATCAGGCGGTGCAGCCTTCGGCGACGGAGCAGCGGTTGGTTGAGATGCGCACCCTGGCCGAGAAACTGCAAACCCAGGGTACCGAACTGCGAACCCGCTGCGAAAGCCTGCTGGAACAGCAGCAGCGCCAGCAGCAAACCATCGCGCAGGATGAACAGCAGCTGGCCGGCCAACAGCAGCAGTGGCAGCAGCTCAGCGCGCCGCTGGCGTTCGACTTTACGCTGGCGGATGACGAGCCGCTCAGCGCCTGGCTGAGTGGCTGCGACGATGGAGAGCGGCGCGGGCAACAGGCGCTGCAGCAGCATGAACAATCGGCGCAGGCGGTACAGCAGGCGAAAGACGCGCTCACGGCGCTGCAAACGCAGCAGCAGCAGGCGCAGCAACAGCTGGCGTTGCTCGAAGAGCGCTTTACGCTGCTGCAAAAAAACCACGCCGATAGCCTGCAACAGCAACAAGACCTGCAACAACGCTGGCAAGAAGGCGAGAAAATCCTCGCCGAACGGCGTGCGCAGCGGCTGGCGCTGTTCGGCGAACAGCGGATCGCCGAGGTGCGCGAACAGCTGCGCGCCAAACAAACCGCCTGCGAACAGGCCAGTGTTCAGGCTGCCGAGCAGTGGCAAAAGGCGCAGGAACTGCGCGAACGCCTGGCAGGCCAACAGGCCGGGCTACAACAGCAATACGCCCAAATGCAGGAACGGCTGCAGCAGGCGCAGCAGCAGTGGCAGCAGGCGCTGGCCGACAGCGAATTCGTCGATGAAACCGCCTTCGCCGCCGCGCTGCTGGACGACGCCCTGCGCCGCGAATTGCAGCAGCGCAAAGAGCAGTTGCAGCAGCGGCAGGTAGAGGCCACCGCCCTGCTGACACAGGCGACGCAAACGCTGGAGCAGCATCGGCAGAACCGCCCTGAAGGGCTGGATGAAGCCAACGCGGATATCGACGCGCTCACCCAATCGCTGGCCGAGCTGGCGCAGCAGTTGAAGGTGCTGCAGCTGCGCCAGGGCGAACTGCGCAATCAGTTGGAAAGCGACGCCGCCCGCCGCCTCAATCAGCAGGCGCTGTTCGAGCAGATCGCCCGCAGCCAGCAAGACTACGATGACTGGAGCTACCTCAACCAGCTGATCGGCTCAAAAGAAGGCGACAAGTTCCGCCGCTTCGCTCAGGGGCTGACGCTCGATCATCTGGTTTACCTGGCCAACAACCAGCTCGGCCGGCTGCACGGACGTTATCTGCTGCAGCGCAAGACCAGCGATGCGCTGGAACTGCAGGTGGTCGACACCTGGCAGGCGGATGCGCTGCGCGATACCCGCACCCTGTCCGGCGGCGAGAGCTTCCTGGTCAGCCTGGCGCTGGCGCTGGCGTTGTCCGATCTGGTCAGCCATAAAACCAGCATCGACTCGCTGTTCCTCGACGAAGGCTTCGGCACGCTGGACGCCGAAACCCTCGATACCGCGCTGGATGCGCTGGACAGCCTGAACGCCTCCGGCAAAACCATCGGCGTGATCAGCCACGTCGAGGCGATGAAAGAGCGTATTCCGGTGCAGATCAAGGTGAAGAAGGTTAACGGGCTTGGCGTCAGCCGGCTGGAAGCGCACTTCAGGCTGGAATGATCCCGCGGCGCGCGGCGCAGAAGTGTGACCGCGGCGGCACTCCGCGGTGAAAAGCGTTGAGCCGCAGCGGGCACGGGTTATTATGCCAACATAATAGGATTGTTACTGTATCCCCTCCGCCGCTCAGGGCCGCAGGGCAGAAACATAAAATACAGGCAAAACCTGACGCCCGGGATCGCTTCCGGGCGTCAGGTTTTTTCGTTTTCAGGATGCTGAAACACCGGGAAAAACCATGAAAATCGCTAAAATACTCAATAATAACGTGGTGATTACGCTGGACGACCGTCAGGAAGAGACGGTGGTGATGGGAAAAGGAATCGGCTTTAAAAAGAAGCCCGGCGATACGCTGGACGAAAGCCTGATCGAAAAGGTATTCACCCATAACGGCGGTGAAATCGCCGAGCGCTATAAAGAGCTGCTCGCCGAGATCCCGCTGGCCTGCGTCACCACTGCCGACAGGATTATCACTCTCGCCCGCGAACGCCTGCCGGGCAAATTGCATAACATCGTCTACATCACGCTGACCGATCACATCCACTTCGCCCTGCAGCGCCATGCGCAAGGGCTGGATATCAAAAATGCGCTGCTGTGGGAGATTAAAAAGCTCTACCCGGCCGAGTTCGCCGTCGGGCTGGAGGCGCTGGCCCTGATCGCCCAACGGCTGGATACCGTGCTGCCGGAAGACGAAGCCGGATTTATCGCCCTGCACCTGGTCAACGCCCAGCTTAACGACGAGATGCACAACACGCTGCACATCACCCGCGTGATGCAAGAGATCCTTAACCTGGTCAAATACCACTTCCGCTTTGATTACAACGAGGAAACCCTGAGCTACCACCGTTTCGTCACCCATTTGAAGTTCTTCGCTCAGCGCCTGCTGGGGAAAAACTACGTCGACAGCGACGACGACTCGCTGTATCAGGTGGTGAAAGAGAAATACCGCGAGTCTTTCGCCTGCGCCGGCAAGATCAACCGCCACATCGAAAAGCACTATCAGCATCAGCTCACCACGGAAGAGATGATGTTCCTGACCATTCATATCGAACGGGTTCGCAGCGAAAGTGAGGAAAAGCCGGCTTAACGGCGGGCGTCCGCCACCCGCACGCCGTACTGCGGAAACACCGCGTCGGCGGAGATCAGCGTCAGCCCTTCGGCCTGCGCCTGTGCGATCAGCATGCGATCGAAAGGATCCTGATGATAGGGCGGCAACTGCCCGGCCTGTTGGCAGTGAAAGGCGTCCATCGGCAGCGACAGAAAATCTTCGGCCTCGATGATCGCAAAGATATCTTCCGGCAGCGCCAGTTTACCCAGCGCCTGCTTGATCGAGATCTCCCAAATGCTGGCCGCGCTGACGTACACCGCATTGCCCGGATCGGCGATCTGCCTTTTGGCGTTCGCGCCCAGGCAGGCGTCATCAATCAGCCACCACAGCAATGCGTGGGTATCCAGCAGCAAGCGCTTCATTCATCGCCCTCAAACAGCGCCGCAATGGCCGCGTCCCCCGCGTTGAAATCCGCCGGCACGGTGAACTTGCCCTTGGCGGCGCCAGGGCGGCGCGCTTCGCCCTTGATGGCGACCAGCTGTACATACGGCTTCCCTGCTTTTGCGATAATCACGGTTTCTCCCTCCGCGGCTCTGTCCGCCAGCTGGCTCAGATTGGATTTTGCTTCGTGCATATTGGCCTGAATTGCCATACGCGTCCTCCTTAGCTAAGTTAGCTAAAGCATAAAGCGCCGTCCAGTTTTTGTACAGGGAAGGGTTTAAAGCGCGAGCTTGCTCGCGCTTTGTTGCAACGCTTAGCGCTGCTGTTGCGGCCACAGCCAGGCCGCGCCGCGCACGCCGCTGGAGTCGCCGTGGACCGCCTTGCGGATCGGCGTTTCACACTCGCCGCCGAACACCCAACTTTTCACCAACGCGGGCACCGTGCGGTACAAACGATCCACGTTGCTCATGCCGCCGCCGAGCACCACCACGTCCGGATCCAGAATGTTGATCACGTGCGCCAGCGATTTCGCCAAGCGCATTTCGTAACGTTCGATCGCCTGCACCGCCAGCGCATCGCCCCGCTCACTCAGCGCCATGATCTCATGCCCTTGCAGCGCGTTGCCGCTCAGGCGCGCATAGTCGGTGGCGAAACCTGTGCCGGAAATAAAGGTTTCGATGCAGCCCGGCTTGCCGCAGTAGCACGGCACTTCGCGGGCATAGCGCAGCTCATCGTCATCCTGCCACGGCAGCGGATTGTGGCCCCATTCGCCGGCGATGCCATTGCCGCCGGAATGCGCCTGGCCGTTCAGCGCCACGCCGGCGCCACAGCCGGTGCCGATGATGACCGCAAACACGGTTTTCGCGCCGGCGCCGGCGCCGTCGGTGGCTTCCGACACCGCCAGGCAGTTGGCGTCGTTGGCGATACGCACCTCGCGCGCCAACAGCGCCGACAGATCCTTATCCAGCGGCTGGCCGTTGAGCCACACCGAGTTGGCGTTCTTTACTCGCCCGGTAAACGGCGACAGCGTGCCGGGAATGCCGATCCCGACCGATCCTCGTTCGCCGGTATGATCCTCCGCCAGTTTCACCAGTCCGGCGATCGCCGCCAGGGTTTGCCGGTAGTCATGGCGCGGCGTGGCGATGCGATGGCGAAACAGCTCCCGCCCGTCATTCGCCAACGCGATCACTTCAATTTTCGTTCCACCCAAGTCGATGCCAATGCGCACGTATTTTTTCTCCTCGATGCCGCGCAGCGTTGTCACAGCCTAATGTAAGCGCGCGAATGAATCACCTGTTTCCCATTCTCCGTCCCGTCCTTTCCCGATGCGCAAAGCGACGCAATTCGGAGAGAATGGGGCGATTTTTCAGCGTCAATTCGTTATCATGCCGCCCTGCTTTTGACGAATCAGCGTGCCGAACGCACGCCCAGCCAGGGATAACATTATGCTGTGGTTTAAGAATTTGATGGTTTACCGTTTGAGCCGCGAAGTGGCGTTAAACGCGGATGAAATGGAAAAACAACTCAGCGCGTTCGCCTTCACGCCGTGCGGCAGCCAGGACATGGCGAAGACCGGCTGGGTCTCCCCGATGGGCTCGCACAGCGATGCGCTGACGCACGCGGTCAACGGCCAGATCGTCATCTGCGCGCGCAAGGAAGAGAAAATCCTGCCGTCGCCGGTGATCAAGCAAGAGCTGCAGGCCAAGATTGAGCGCCTGGAAGCGGAGCAACACCGCAAACTGAAGAAAACCGAGAAGGACGCGCTGAAGGATGAAGTGCTGCACAGCCTGCTGCCGCGCGCGTTCAGCCGCTTCAACCAGACCTTCATGTGGATAGACACCGTCAACGATCTGATCATGGTCGACGCCGCCAGCGCCAAACGCGCCGAAGACACGCTGGCGCTGCTGCGCAAGAGCCTCGGCTCGCTGCCGGTGGTGCCATTGACCATGGAAAGCCCGATCGAACTGACGCTGACCGAATGGGTGCGTTCCGGTGAGATGCCGGCTGGCTTCGCCATTCAGGATGAAGCGGAATTGAAAGCGATTCTGGAAGAAGGCGGCGTAATCCGCTGCAAGAAGCAGAATCTGATCAGCGACGAAATCGCGGTGCACATCGAAGCCGGCAAGCTGGTGACCAAGCTGGCGGTGGACTGGCAAGAGCGCATCCAGCTGATGCTGTCGGACGACGGCTCGCTCAAGCGCCTGAAGTTCGCCGACACGCTGCGCGAACAGAACGACGACATCGATCGCGACGACTTCGCCCAGCGCTTTGACGCCGACTTTATCCTGATGACCAGCGAGCTGGCGGCGTTGATCAAAAACACCATCGAAGCGCTCGGCGGCGAAGCCCAGCGTTAATCTCGCCTCAGAAATGACTAGGGCCCAGCATCCGCTGAGCCCTGCGTTCCCCTAGCGAACAAAATTTATTTGCTCAGGTAGCGGCACAGATAGGCGGTGGCGTCGGCCACCTGCAGGTTGAACTCGCTGTGCCCCGGCACGAAGAACTTCTCGCCCGGCGTAAACACTTGCCAGTCCGGCGCTCCCGGCAGCAGCACTTTCAGCGCCCCGGTGATCACTGTCATTTCTTCCGGCTGCGCGGTGGAGAAGGTGTATTCGCCCTCTTCCATCACACCCACGCTGGTAAGACCGATGCTGCTACTGTCAAAACCGATAGACTTCACTTTTCCGGCAAAATACTCATTCACTTTCAGCATAGACTGGCACCCGCGTAATCATCTTGATGGAAAATCCATATTGGGGGATTGCGGTTGATCTGTCACTGGTTTTTCGCGCGAAATGCGATCGCGGCGCAGAGGCAAAGGTTTCCGTGCGTCACGCTCAGGCCATCGCCATGAAACAACCGCGTCAAAAACCCGCGCCGCGCAAACTGAAATCGATCGGCAGCGTCAATTCCACCGTGCCGTTGACGTAGGCGTCCGACGGCGGCGTGGGCAGCGGCGAAGCGCGTTTGACCAGCGCCTGGATTTCGCGATCCAGCGACGGCAGCCCGGCGCTGCTGACCAGCGTCACCGCCAGCACGTGGCCCTGTCTGTCCAGCGTGAAACGCACCTGCCCGACGCCCTGGCGCTTCAGCCGCAATGCGTCTTTAGGATAACGCTTAAAGCGATTCAGGCGGCTGCTGATGCGGCTGCGCCAGTTGTCCTCCCCCGCCTGAGCATAGGGAGTCAGGCGAGTTTGCGGCGCGGCCGTTTTATCCGCGCGGCCCGGCGGCGGCGCGCCGACGTTGTGATCCTGAACCCTCGGCGGCGCGATGGTTCTCTCCTGCGGCGGCGTGCGGGGCAGGTTGTTTTTTTTCACCGGCTTAGGCGGTTTTTTCTGTTTCGGCGGCACGGCGATGTTCGGCTGCGCGGCGTCGGGCACTTTCACTAGCGGCAACGGCTCCGGTGGCGCCGGCGGTTCAACCTGAGGCGGCAGCGTCCTTTGTCCCGGCGGTTGTTTCGCCTCGGCCGGGGCCTGCGGTGCGGCGGCCATCAGCACCATCACCGCCGGTGGCGGTACCCACGGCGGCTCGGCCTTGTCTCGCCAGGGCCAAAGCAGCGCTACAACCAGCAGATGCAGCGCCAGCACCAACACCAGACAACGGCGCCAGGGCATGGTGGCACCGGGCGCGGCGAAAGGCAGCGGCGAAACCGACATGCTCACTCTTCCGTCAGCGCCAAATGGAGGCGATCGGTCAGCGGTTTGAACAGATAGTTCATCATCGAACGCTCACCGGTGCGGATGAAGCCTTCGACCGGCATCCCCGGGCGGATTTCCAACCCGCTCAAGCGTCGCAATCCTTCTTCGCTGACCTTGGCGCGCACGCTGTAATAAGGCGCGCCGCTTTTCTCGTCGGTCAGGCGATCGGCCCCGACCAGCGTCACTTCTCCCTCGACGCGCGGCGTGGTGCTTTGGTTGAACGCCGAGAACAACAGCTCGACCGGCAACCCCACCTGCACTTTATCGATCAACTCGACCGGGATGCGCGCTTCTACCTGCAGCCCGCGATCGCTGGGCACGATCTCCATCAGCTGCTGACCGGCGCCGATCACGCCGCCTTCGGTGAACACGCTCAACCCCACCACGGTGCCCGCCACCGGCGCTTTCACCTGCGTATGCCCCAAATCGGCTTCCGCCTTGGCCAGGCGGTTATCCAGCTCGTCCAGTTTCATCCGCACCTCGGCCAGCTGGCTGCTGACCTCTTTCTGATACTCTTCCCGCCGCTGGATCGCCCGCAGTTTCAGCTCCAGGATCTGGCGCCCCAGACGGCCGATATTGCCGCTGTCCTCGGACGCCTGGCCATCGATCTGCGCATGCTGCCCCTCCAGATCCAGCAGCCGATTGCGCGCCACATACCCTTGCGCCGCCAGCTTGCGCATGCCGCCCAGCTGCTCCTGCAGCATGGCCTTTTGCCGCTGTTTGCTGGCATAAGACTGCCGAACCCCTTCCAACATCGCCTGCGATCCGGCGATGCTTTCCGCGATCGCCGCCAGCTCGCTCTGCAGTGCCGCACGGCGGCTGGTGAACAGCTGCTGTTGCAGCAGCATCAGTGACATCACTTCCGGCTCTTCTCGCCGCGCTTGCAGCGATGGCGGGAAAGCGATCGCTTGCAGGCCGTCGCGCTCGGCTTGCAGCCGCGCCTGCTGTGCGGCATTGCTCAACTGCTGGCTGCGCAGCGCATCGCGCTGGGTGCGGCTGTCGACGGTATCCATCAACAACAGCACCTGCCCGGCGCTGACCCGGTCGCCCTCATGCACCTGAATCTGCGACACCACGCCGCCGCTCGGGTGCTGCACCGCCTTGCGATTGCCCGCCACCACCACGCTGCCGGAAACCGGCACGCCTTTGTCCAGCGGCGCCAACAGCCCCCACAGCAGGAAACCGCCAAACCCCAGCACCACCAGCCAGCCTCCCAGCCGCAGGTAGCGACCTTCGTCGAACTGCCGGGAAAGGGTGTCGATATCGCCGGGAATCACACTCTGATTGCTCATACTTTTCGTTCACCGCTGGCCGTTTTGGCGAAGTTGGCGTAATTGACGTTGAAGCCGCCGTTGCTGCGCCCGGCATTGGCCGATGCAGCGGCAGCGGCGGGCGCAAAACCAGGCAGTTTTTTCAGGATGGCGTCGCTGGGGCCGAAGTGCTGTATCTGGCCGGCGCTCAGCACCAGCAATTTGTCGGTGGCCGCCAGGATCGCCGGTTTGTGGGTCACCAACACGATGGTGGTGCCACGCGCCTTCAGCGCTTCGATCGCCTGCTGCAGCGCCCCTTCCCCTTCGCGATCGAGGTTGGCGTTCGGTTCGTCCAGCACCACCAGCGCCGGAGATCCATACAGCGCGCGCGCCAGCGCCACCCGCTGACGTTGGCCGCCGGACAGGCCGCTGCCGCCTTCACCCAGCTCGGTCTCATAGCCTTTCGGTAAATGCAGGATCAGCTGAT
Source organism: Serratia sp. BFP-2025 (assembly GCF_050880365.1). NCBI lineage: Bacteria > Pseudomonadati > Pseudomonadota > Gammaproteobacteria > Enterobacterales > Yersiniaceae > Serratia > Serratia sp. BFP-2025. Next base: position 3,117,892 of record NZ_JBPAFV010000001.1, read on the forward strand.
GCACGCCGGCCAGCGCCGCCGCGGCCACCACCTTCTCGGCGTCGACCTGCCCAAAGCGAGCGATGTTGTCCGTCAGGGTGCCGGCGAACAGCTGGATATCCTGCGGCAAGTAACCGATATGCGGCCCGAGTTGTTGCTTGTCCCACTGCTGAATGTCTGCACCGTCCAGCCGCACGTCGCCGCTGAGCGGCGTCAGCGCGCCAACCAGTTGGCGCATTAGCAGGGTTTTGCCGGAGCCGGACGCGCCAATCACGCCCAGCACCTCGCCGGCCTCCAGACGAAAACTGACGCCGTGCAACACCGGCGCCGTGCCGCCTGGCGCACTGGCGGTCAGCTGATTCACGGCCAATGTACCGCCGGGCGCCGGCAGCGGCAGACTCGGCATTCGTGGCGGGTTAGCGGCCAGCATCACCTCCAGCCGCTGCAGGGACTGGCGCGCCGATGACCACTGCTTCCAGGCGCCGATCAGCTGATCGATCGGCCCCAGCACCCTGCCGATCAGGATCGATCCGGCGATCATCATGCCCGGCGTAATGTCGCCGTTGACCGCCAGCAGCGCGCCGCAGCCCAACATCAGCGACTGAAGCGCCAGCCGCACGGTTTTCGACCAGGCAGTGACCGCGGCGATTTTCTCGCTGGCGCGGTTCTGCAGCAGCAGGAACTGCTGATGCTGCCGCAGCCAGCGCAGGCGCAAGTCGGTCAACATGCCCATGGCGGCGATGGCTTCGGCATTGCGCAGGTTGCCGTTGGCCTGTTGCGTGGCGCTCAGCGCGACGCGGCCGGCCTCCGCCAGCGGCGCCTGCGACACCCGCTGGTTGAGCCAGGCCAGCAGCACCAGCACGATCACCCCGGCGCTGGCCAACGCGCCAAGCCAGGGATGGAGCAGAAAAACCACCAGCAGATAAACCGGGAACCAGGGGGCATCGAAAAAGGCGAACAGCGCATTGCCTGTGGCGAACTGGCGCAGGTTGGTCAGATCGTTCAGCGCCTGCCCCGCCAGCGGGTTGCCGGTTTTCAGGTTGGTTTCGAAGGCGGCGTCGTAGACCCGCTGATTGAGGCGCATATCCATCTGGGCGCCAAGGCGGATCACCACCTGGCTGCGCACCCACTCCAGCAGCCCCATAAACAGATAAAGGCCGACCACCATCAGGGTCAGCATCGCCAGCGTCATGCGGTTGCCCGACGGCAACACGCGATCGTAGACCTGCAGCATGTACAGCGCCGGGGCCAGCATCAGCAGGTTGATCACTGCGGTAAACAGCGCAATGCCCCAAAATCCGCGCCGGTATGCGCCCAGCACGCTCATCACTTCTCCGCGCCTGACGGCGTTTTTCATGGCGTTTTCCATCGGCTAAAAACGAGAAAACGCCCGCCGGGGCACGCGGCGCCGGCGGGCAAACGGCCGCGATCAGGCCGCCAGCAATTCCGGGCTGTCGGCGTGCTGCACGCCCACCGCCGTCGCCGCCGCCACCTGATCGAAGGTGGAGTTGACGCTCAGACCGTAGTCGTCGAGGATGCCGTTCAGCGCGGTTTCCAGCGCGCCGGTATCGCCGGACATCAGGCCGTACACCACCTGGTGTACCACGCCATCGTGGCCCTGCGCCTGCAGGCTGCTGAGATTCAGGCCGCCGAAGCTGACGTCAGGCACCTGGATGTTGTACGGCGTAGAGCCGCCGCCGTTCAGGCCGTCGCCGAACGACAGGGAATCCAGTTGACCGTACAGGGTGTGCGCCGGTGCGTTGAACAGGGTGTAGGTCAGGTTGCCGCCCGCCACGAACGAGGTGATGTTATTGGCGGTGCTGGTCACGGCATATTGGCTGCCGGACAGGCTGCCGCCGTAGAAACCGCCGCTGTTGGAGTCGGTGACATTACCGTTGGTGTGGTTGATATCGCCAAACGACGACGCCCACTCGTTCAGATAGTTATGGATGCTGTAGCTGCCGAAACTGCTGTCATAATTGACTGAAAATGCCATTTCTCTATCTCCATTGATGAACGGCGCCCCTTGCGAGGCGACCTCTGTGCTCAACGATGAGCAACGCCCTTTTACTGCTTAAAAACGGTACTCCACCCCACCCTGCACGCTGCGGCCGCGCCCCAGGGTATTGGCCAGCGTCTCGCCGTAGCTGACGACGTAGGCGCGGTTGGTCAGGTTCTCCACCGAGCCGCGCAGCGTCAGGCTGTCGGTCAGTTTGTAGCTGGCGTACAGATCGAACAGGGTGTATTTCGGCCAGTCGGCCAGATACGGGTAGTTGGACGGCACCGAGCTGTCCTGATAGCCCGGCGCGAAGCGCACGGTCACCCCGGCGTCCAGCTTGCGATCGAAAGCGCGGCCGCCCAGCGTCACCGAGCCGCGATCGCCCGGCAGGTAAGCGGCGGTGCCGAACTGCGAGCCGCCGTCGCAGGACACGGCGTCATTCGCCGTCGGATCCTGCTCCGCGTAGAAGTTGCCCGGCCGGGAGTTGGCGCCGTAACGCAGGCGATTGCCCAGCCAGGCGTTCCTGGAGCAAAACTCGTTTTTACCGATCATGTGGGTGTAGGTCAGGTCGGCGTAAAACACCCCGGCGTCATAGTTGAGCTGGTACTCCAGCCCGCGGAAACGGGTTTTCGACAGATTGTTGACGTAGGCGGCGTTGCCGATGCTCGGCTGCACCAGCCCCGGCTTGTCGCGGTTAATTGCCAGGTTGATGTAGTTATCCACTTTGGTGTCGAAATAAGCCACCTTGGCCGCCAATCGATCGCCCTCAAACCACAGATCCGGCTGCTGCACGTTGAACCCCACTTCCCAGGCGCGCGAGCGCTCGGCCTGCAGGAAGGGGTTGGGATATTGCGTAGAGGTGCTGTGAGCGCTGCCGTTGGTTAGCGTTTCGGTGATCGCCGGCGGCCGCCAGGATTTGCCGTAGGTGGTATACAGCTCCAGCCACTCCACGCCGGGACGCACCGCCAGCGCCAGCGTCGGCGACAGCTTGCCCTGATCGCGATCGACGTTCCACTCCTGCTGCGTGGTGGTCGCCAGACAGTTACGCAGCCGCAGCTGTTTACAGGGATTCTCCGCCGTATACGGGAAGTCGGCGTAGCTCAGACCGGTCTGGCCGCGCAGGCGATAGCGGTCGTAACGCAGCCCGCCTTCCAGCGTCAGCCAGCCGTCGTAGTCGTAGGTCAGGTTGGCGAACAGGCTGCCGACCGAGCGGTTGCCGGCCGGTGTTACCCCTTCCATGCCCTGACGGGAAGAGTCGCTGGTGGCCTTGTCGTAATAGAACTCCAGCCCGTAGTTGGCGCGGAAGTCATGCCCCGGTGCCAGGCTGAAACGCGAGGTGTTTTGCGCCTGTGCGCCATAGGTGCGCAGGCGAGTGCGCGTCGCGTAGCCGTTGTTCAGCAGCGTGCTGGTGCTGTAGGTATCGCTGTCGTCCTGAGTATCGACGTAATACAGCTTGGCCTGAAAATCGAGCCAGTCGACGCCTTCCGGCGCCAGGCTATAGTCGAACGCCGCGTTGCGCGCCATCACGTCGCTGTAGCCGGTGCGCTTCCAGCCCAGTTCATAGGGCGGCCGGGTGCCCAGGTTGGTCAGCGTGCCGGCGATCGGCGACGCGGTCTGGGTCTGCAGATAACTCAGCTGCAGGCGCTGGTTGGCGGGCAGGTTCCAGCCCACCTTGGCCAGTCGCGAGTGCATGCGGTAATCAGTGTCGGGGATTTTGTTGTTCTTGATGCTCTCGGCGTAGCGATCGTAATTGCCGGTGTCGTTATTGATACGAATGTTGCCGATGTCGCCCTTATTGCCGGGCCAATAGTCGCCGAGGTGGCGTTCGCTGGCGGCCAGCAGGATATCGCCGGTTTCGTTGCCCAATGCCAGTATGCCGCTGCCGATGAAGTGGGTGCCGTTATCGCCGGTGCTGGCGTGCAGCTTGCCGCCCAGCTCTTTGCCCGGCGCCAGGAAATCGCTCGCGCTGACGGTATTGAACGTCGCGATGCCGCCAAGCGTGCCGGCGCTGCCCATGCCACCGGTGGTGCCCTTGTCGATGGTTACGCCGGACAGCAGCTCGGAATCGATATACATGGTGCCGTTACGCTGGCCATGACCGCTCTTTTGAAAATTCTGCCGCATGCCATCGATATTCATGTTCACCCGGCCATAGTCTTGTATGCCGCGGATGTTGACCGACAGCGCCGGATCTTGCTGGCTGACGCTGGAATAGGCGCCCGTGGTCTGTTCCAGAATATCGGCCGCGTGCCGCGCCGGGCGGTTGTCCATCTGTTCGCGGCTGATGACGCTGACCGAGCGCGGTTCGTCGTAAACCCAGTCGTTGACGCTCATGCCGCCGGCCCCCAGCACCGTCAGGCTATCCAGCGCCAGCGCGCCGCCATCGCCGTTCGCCGTCGGCAGCCGGCTCAATACGATCTGCCCCTGCGGCTGCAGGCGGAAAGCCACCGGATTGCCGCCGATCAAGCGCCGCAGGCCCTGTTCAACGCTCATGCTGCCGTTCAACGCCGCCGCCTGCATGCCGTCGAGCTTCACCTCGTCGAAAAACACCTGCATGCCGGCCTGCTCGGCGAAGCGCAGCATGGCGCTCTGCAGAGGCTGCGCCTCAATGTTGAAATTCTTTTGCTGTGCGGCCTGCGCGCCGCTCGCTTCAGCCTGCGCGGCGATCGCCACAACAGGCTGAGTCAGCACCATCGCCGCCAACGCAGCGCGTACCGCCGTGGCCAAACGGCCGGCCGGCGTGGTTCCCTTGTGAATAAACATGCGTGTGTGTTCCACCCGAAAGAATGCCAAACCAAGTGATAATGGAAATCAATCTCGTTTAAACATAAGGACGTTCCGGAGGGTGAAAACCCGTAAAGATTTTTTACAGAAAGTGAAAATAGCGGCGAAACGGGCGTCCCGGCCCACCTGCGCCGCTCAGTAAAGCAGCGTGATGCCGGGGAGATTCAGTTGGCGGGCGGCGAGTTCCTGACGAATGGCGCTGACACCGTCGTCGAGTTTATTGAGCGCGAACACGCCGCTTACCGTGCGCGCTCTCAGCGCAGGGGTGACAGCCACGATGCGCGTCTCGCGATAGCGGTTGAGCTGCGCGAGCGCCTGCGTCAGCGGTTGGCGGTCGATCACCAGCCAGCCGCGCCGCCAGGCATCATCGCCGGCCGTTTGCCGCGTCAGCCACAGCAGGCCGCTGCGGTAATGCGCCGCCTGGCGTTGCGCGACCACCAGCGAGCGCTCACCGCGCTCGAGCGTCACCCGCACGCTGTGCTGATGCACGCTGACGTCGACGCCCTGCCCGGTGCGCGCCACGCTGAACTCGGTGCCCAGCGCCTGGGTGACGCCGTTTTCCGCCTCTACCCTGAACGGGCGCTTTTCCGGCCCGTTCACCGGTGCGACGATAAAATAGGCAGCGCCGCTCAGCAGCCGCACCTTGCGTTCGTTGGCGGAATAGGCCAGCGCGATCGCGCTGCCGCTGTCCAGCGCCACCCGGCTGCCGTCCGGCAACGTGACTTCGCGCACCTCGCCGCGAACGGTTTGATAATCCGCCTGCATGCCGATCCATATATCCGGCCCGCGATAAACGCCGAAGGAAACGGCGATCGCCACCGCCGCCGCCATCGCCCAGCGGGCTCCTCTACGGCGAAATGGCGTTTTCAGCGCCGCTACCTGCGGCTGCAGCGCCTGTCGCTGTTCTGGCGGCAGTTGCCCCAGCGTCGCCCACAGCAAGCGAGCCTGACGCAGCGCCGCCGGATGCTGCGGATCATCGGCCAGCCAGGCCTCCAACGCTCGCCGCTGGTCGGCGGCCAGCGCCCCTTCGGCCAGGCGCACGGCCCAGGCGGCCGCCTGTTGCCGCGACTGCGCGGTTAGCGGATTCATGATGGCATAGACCCCTGTTTTTTCTGGTTATAGGTTAAGACGTCTGAAGGCGGATAAACCCGTAAAAAAATTGTCATTATTGATCGTCCATCAACGTCATCAGCCGCTCCAGCGCGCTGGCCAGATGCTTCTCCACCGTACTGAGCGATACGCTCAGCTGAGCCGCCACCTGCGCCTGGGTCAGCCCGTCGAGCCGGTTGAGCCGGAAAATCTGCTGCGTGCGCGGCGGCATGCCCGCCAGCGCCTGTTGCAACAGCTGCAGCATTTGGCTGTCAATCGCCAGCTGCTCGAGCGCCGGTTCGCCGGAGGGATACTGCGCCAGAATGTCATCCTCTACCGCATCAGTCTGTCGCCGCTGCTGTTGCCGAAGATGGTCAAGCATCAGATTCTTGGCGGTTTTATACAGGTAAGCCTCGATATCGAGAATATTGCCCTGCGGGTATTGCTCGGTGAGGCGGGTAAAACTTTCCTGCGCCAAATCCGCGGCCAGCTGAGGGTCGCGCAGTTTGGCGTTCAAGTAGGCTTGCAGCGGCCGCATATGGCGCAGAAACAGCGCCTGCAACTCGGAATTGGACATCTCTTTTCCCAGAAGTGAAACACCCAATAGGGGCGATAAAAATCACATAAATGATTATCATTATCAATATTGTTCTGGGAAATATGTGCTAAGGCGGGGATAAACAGGAAACCGGCCTGACGCCGGTTTCCGCTGGGCTGCAGGTCAGAGCTCTAACGCCTCGTCTTCATAGCGATGCTTGGCGTCGAGCGCTTCCTGCTCGGTTTCATGTTCACTGAGCAACGTATTCGGCTCAATGTCGTCGGTGCGCACCTCAAAGCGGCGCAGATGCAGGTTCGGGTCGCCTCGAAACACCTCTACGACGCGGGCACTCCGTGGATAAGCAGGTTGATCATTTTCGCGCATGCCGTTCTCCCGTGTGTTTCACACAGTAGCAAGTATAGCAGCCGCCCTCATTCCGACACGCGCGAGCCAAGATCGCGATCGCTGGGATCGCCCGCCAGCAGCTCGGTCAGTTCTTCGCAGGCGCAAATGCGGCCTTCACGCACGGTGAAGTGCGCCAGCACCCGCACGCGGCTGCAGGTGCCGTCGCGCTTTTCCACCTCGACCAGATGGTGGGTCAGCACCGCCTCGCCCTGCTCCGCCGCCGCGATGATGCTCAGCGTCATGCGGCGGGTTTGCCGCTTCAGCAGCGCCATATGCTGCTCAAACTGCTCGAAGTGCAGCACCTTGCCATCCACCTGCTGGCGGTAGTCCGCGCTGAAGCGGGCGGCGAGCTGGGCCGGCCGATGCTCCGGGTTGGCGACGATCTGCCGCAGCGTATCGAGCACCAGATTCAATGGGGTAAGTTGAGTCATCACGTTTCTCCGAATAGGGTGAATGGCGATCCTATCTCGGTCGGGTGATGGCATAATAACCGTATCAGGACTTTCAATAACGTTAAACGGCCAACACGATGCAGATCCGCAGCCAACGCCTTCAGCATGAAAAAAAGCACCTGACGCCCTGGCATCAGCACCAAGGCGGCCAGATCTATCTCTTGACGCGCGGCATGCTGGCGCTGGAACTGCCCGGCCGGCAATGGGCGATCACCGGCGGCACGCTGGGCTGGCTGCCGCCGGGGTGCGCCCATCAGGCGCTGGCCTGCGGCGATGTGGCGGGCTGGAGTCTGTATCTGCCGGTGGAAAGCGCGCCGGAGATGCCGCTGCAGCCGCAGCTGTTCACGGCCTCTGCGCTGTTGCAGGCGCTGGTGGAACGCATCGCGCAGTTCCCTGCCGGCCCGCTGAGTGCGCCGCAACGGCGGCTGCTGCAGGTGCTGCTGGACGAAATGCACGCGGCGAGCGGCGCCCCTTTGCAACTGCCGCTCCCGCAGGACGCCCGGTTGCTGAACATCGCCCGCGCGCTGCTGAACGATCCCGCCAACCTGCGCAGCCAGCGCGACTGGGCCGTCTGGGCCGGGCTCAGCCCGCGCACCCTGAGCCGCCGCTTTCTGCAGGAAACCGGCATCGGCTTCGCGCTGTGGCGCCAGCAGGCGCGGGTATTGCGTTCACTGGAGGGATTATCACGCGGCGAAGCGGTCGGCGAGGTGGCCGACGCCTGTGGCTATGACAACGTCAGCGCCTATATCGCCGCCTTCCGCCGCCGCTTCGGCGTCACGCCCGGCGCCTACTTTGCGGCAGTTCGGCTAACGGAATAGGGAAACGGGCGCACGGCGCCCGAAGAGAAGAAAAGGTTATTTCACCGTCTCACGCGGTAGCACCGCGAGGATTTGTTCCACCACCCGCTGCGGATCGGCCGCCGCATCCATCACGTAATGCGCGGCGTCCTGATACAGCGCTTCGCGCGCCGCCAGTACCTCGAGCATCTCCTCGGCGATCGGCCTGCCGGTGAGCGTCGGGCGCTGCGCATCTTCCGGATAGGCTTCCAACCGCTGCGCCAACACGCTGGCCGGCGCGCGCAGGTAGATAACGGTGCCATGCTGACGCATAAACTGACGGTTCTCCTCCGCCAGGATCGCGCCGCCCCCAGTGGCAACTATGGTTGACGGTTTGGTCACGGTCTGCAACGCGATAGTCTCGCGGCGGCGGAACCCCAGCCAACCTTCGCGCTCGACCATTTCCGCCACGCTCATCTGCGCCGCCTGCTGCATAAACAGATCGGTATCGACGAACTGATAGCCCAACGCCAGCGCCAATGCGCTGCCTACCGTGGTCTTGCCGGCTCCGCGAGCGCCTACCATGAACAGGGTTTGTGTCATTACGGGTTGTCCCTTATACGGTGACTTGAGTGCATTGCATACCAAAATACCGAACGGGTGCGATGGCGTGGTGGCAGCATCATACCCTGCCCGCTCTGTATTTCAATATTTACGATAGTGTAAATTCCATGGCACAGCGACTGCCGGCGGCAAAGCCATGCGCCAGATCCTCATCCAGATGCCGCCGCAGGGCGACCGTGAGTTGCGCGCCTTCAAGCGGCCGGAATCCCAGCCGCCGGTAGTAAGGCGCATTCCACGGCACGTCAATAAAGGTGGTGAGCGTCAGGCGACAGGCGCCTTGCCGTTTGGCCTCTTCCGCCACCGCCCCGATCAGGCGGCGGCCGACGCCCTGCCGCTGCCAGGTGCCGGCGACCGACAATTCGGCGATGTGCCAATCTTCCCCCTGAGCCTGCACGGCGATAAAACCGGCGCACTCGCCGTGGTCGCTTTCCGCCAGCCATTCACGGCGATCGGCAATAAATGCGGCGTGCTGTTGCGGGGTCATCACCTCGCCTTCAGCGATAAAGCGCCATGTCGGCTGCTGGCGAAACAGCTGCGCCGCCGAGCGTTCAACCGCCATCAGATGCGCGATATCCCGCTGCTGCGCCAAACGAATCTGCAGGCTCATGCGTTCTCCTTAACGTTGGGGCGGTTATTTAAGCAAATTTCACCGCCCGTGGCTTAGAAATCGATACTGCCGCGCAGCACCACCTCACGCGGCTCCCCCACCGCCACGCGCAAGTTGCCCCCGCTGGATGGGTAGTAGGTTTTATCGAACAGGTTCTTCACGTTCAGCTGCCATTTCACCCGATAGCCGTTGATCGGCATGGTGTAAGCGGCGAACGCATCGGCAACGGTGTAATTATCCAGGTAGAAGCTGTTGGCGGCGTCACCCGGGCGGCGGCCGACATAGCGCGCGCCGGCGCCGATGCGCACCTCATCGCCGCTGTACAGGCCCAGACTGCCCAGGTTCTGGGTCAGGAACAGCGAGGCGGTGTGGCGCGCCACGTTGGTCATCTCTTTGCCCTTGTTGTCCGGATCGTCCACCACGCGGGCGTCGGTATAAGCATAGGAGCCGATCAGGCTCAGCGAATCGGTGAGATTGCCGGCCACGTCCAGCTCCACGCCCTGCGAACGCACGCGCCCGGCGGTGCGCGTCACGGTTTCGCCCTCCACCAGCTCATTGACCATCACGTTGCGCTTGGTGATGTCGAACAGCGCCAGGGTGCCGGTGACGCCGTTAGGCAGCGCCAGCTTGCCGCCGACTTCCCAGGATTTGCCCTGCTCCGGCGGCAGCGAACCGATCTGGGTGGCGATGGAGGAGTTCGGCTTGAACGACTCGGTATAGCTGCTGTACAGCGACACATAAGGCGTCAGCTTGTACACCACCCCGGCGCGCGGCACCAGCTTGCCGTCCGAGCTGTCGGTGTTGGTCTGGAACGGCCGCCCCTTGCCGGCATAGACGTCGAAAGCGTCGTAACGCAGCCCGCCCATCACCAGCCATTTATCGGTCAGTTGGATAGAATCCTGCATAAACCAGCCGTAGCTGGTGAGGTTTTCCCGCTGGTCGCTGTCTTTGGCGCTGACCGCCGTCGACGGCGGCATCAGGCCGTATACCGGATGATAGATATTGAAATCGCCGTTCTTTTTGCCGCGGATCATGTCGCCGCGGTAGGTGCGGTTATCCTCAAAATCGAAGCCGAACAGCATCTGGTGGTTGATGCTGCCCCAGTCCACGTCGCCATTGAGCGTCAGCTGCACCGCGTTGGCATGACTGACGGCGTTGGCAGTCGCATCGGCCTGGCGGCTCAATTTACCGTTCTCCGGGTTCAACGCCGTGGCGCGCGCCTGGTTGTCGCTGTAGCTGTTGCGACTATAGGCGTAGGTCAGCGAGCTTTTCCAGCGCTCGTTGAGCGTCTGATCGATCTGCAAAGTGACGCTGTCCTGATCGCCGCGGGTGGCGTTGTAAGCCTCGTCGAAACGGCGATCGCGCGGCGTATTCACCGGTTTGCCGGTGCGCGAATCGATAATAGTGCCGCGATCGAACGGCACCAGATATTCCATATGCTCGTAGGCCAGCCGCACGGTGGTGTTCTCGCCGTACCACATCAGCGAGGGCGCGATCACCGTCTGACGATTGCGGCCAAAGTTGCGCCAGTAGTCGGTTTCATCGTGATCGACGATCATCCGATAGGCGAATCCCGACGTGCCGAGCGGCCCGGTGACGTCGAGCTGGCCGCCGCCGCCGTTGAAACTGCTGCCCCAGCCCTCCACGTGGGTATGCTGCTGCAGCTGGGGCTTTTTGGTGATCATGTTGATCATCCCGCCCGGCTCGCCCATGCCGTACAGCATCGAGGCCGGCCCCTTGAGCACCTCCACCCGTTCGGTGGTCGGCGTGAAGTTGCGCGCCTGCACCGAGCGCACGCCGTCGCGCAGAATGGAGCCGTCGCGGTTGTCGCCGAAGCCGCGCTTCATTACCGCGTCCTGAGTGCCGCCCAGCGTGTTGGCCTGGGTAATGCCGCTGACGTTGTATAACGCTTCGTCCAGGCTGCTGACCGCCTGATCGGTAATCACCTGCTGCGGCACCACGTCGATCGCCTGCGGCACGTTCAGCAGGTTGGTTTCGCTGCGGGTGCCGGTGACGCTGGTCAACGGCTGATAGCTCTGCACGCCGTCGGCGTCTTTACGGCCGATCACCACCAGGTTCTCGTCCTGCGACGCGGCTTTTTCCGCCGCCCACGTCGGCGATGTCGCGCAGGCCGCCAAAGGCAATGCGCACCACCAACCGCGCTTGTTGTTATTCATTATCTAACTGACTCCAATAGGTCCCTGAAAAAGGTAACGGCAAAAACTGCTGATACAGCTGTTGGAAGGTCTGTTGCGGGTTAATGTCGGCGAACAGATCCGGGTAAAACGCTTTGGCGAACATCTCGACCAGCACCACGTGGTACGGGCTGAGGTAAAAATTGTGCCAGACGCTCCAGGCACGGTGGTTTTTCACCGCCTGCAGGCTGGCCAGCATCGGCTGTTTGGCGATCAACTGGTGGAAGCTGGCGGCAGCCTCCTGTGGGCTGACCTGCGGCCCGAGGCGCAAGTCGGACAGCCGTTTGCCCTGCGGCCCGGCCATGCCGGTGGCGAGGTAAACGTCGGGATTGGCGCTCAGAATGGTTTCCGGGTTCAGTTCGCCATACACGCCTTTGACGCTGGCGTTGGCGATGTTGTCACCGCCGGCGAAGGTCAGCAGATCGCCGAGATTACCGTGCGCGGCGGTGGTGCAGCAGGTGTCGCGTCGCCCCAGATGCAGATGCAGCATCACTTTGGGTTTCGCCCCCTGATAGCCCGCCAGCCGTTGCTGAATCACCGCCATATGCTGCTGATAAAATTCGATGAACTGCTCGGCGCGCTCCTGGCGATTGAGCACGTCGCCCAGCAGCCGCACGCTCGGCACGGTGTTGTTCAGCAGATCGATGCGCAGATCGACATAGATCACCGCCACGCCGGCCTTGTTCAACGCGGAAACCAGCAGATCGTTGTCGCCGTCTTCACGCGCGTAGCGCGCCAGGATCACCAGATCCGGCTTCAGCTGCAGCAGGCTTTCGATATTGACCTGGCGAAAATTGTTGCCGCTGATAACGGGGATCGCGGCGATCTGCGGAAACTTCTGCGTATAAAGCTGCCAGCTTTGCGCATCGAAGCGCGCCAGATCCGCCGGCCAGCCGACGATGCGCTGCGCCGGGTTGCCCGGCTCCAGCAGCGCCAGCGTATACAGCATGCGGCTCTCTCCCAGCACGATACGCTGCGGGTTATCCGGCACCACGACCTGACGGCCGGTGATGTCGGTGACCGTTTTCGCCTGGGCGGGGAACAGGCCGAACCACAGGGAAAGCAGCAGTAAAATGAGGGAATTGCGCATGATTGAGCCGAAACGGAGAAATAGTGTGCGCATGATAATCACTCTCATTAGCACTTGCAATCCTGCACCGCGATTGCCAAAAGAAATCCGGGAAACGACGCCGGACGCGGGGCGAAACACCGCGAAACCGCTAAAAGAACGGCTTTAAAAAGTTAAAAAAATGGCCGAAAAATAGGTTAAATGGGGTAGGAACCCAGAAAAGAATCGGGAGACATCCATGACTCAACGCATCATTCCGCTGTCGGATTGCCCGCAGTTTGCCGATGTGTGCGCCGCCTGGGCCTTCGGCCAGTGGGGCTCACAGCGCGGCGGCTCGCTGGAGCGCACCCAGCTGCGCTTCGCCCAATGCAGCCGGCCGAGCGACGATCACCTGACGCTGATGATGATCGACGGCGATCGCCCGGTGGGCATGGCCAGCCTGTGGCCCAGCGACGATCATCAGCGCCAGGACCTCACCCCGTGGCTGGCCGGCGTCTTCGTGCATCCCGATCACCGCCGCAAGGGCATCGCCCACCGTCTGGAGATGGCGATCGTCGAGGCGGCGCGGCAGCGCCATCATCCCGTCTTGCATCTGATCACCGACAAGTCGGAAGCGCTGTACGCCGGCTGGGGTTGGCATCCCCTTGAACGCCGCCGGCAGCACGACGAAGAGGTGGTGGTGATGGCGAAGAAACTGTAGTTAACGCGGGGTACAAACATACACCAGCGCCGGCGGGAAGTTGCGCACTACCCGCAGGCGTTTCCAGTGAAAATAGCGTGACAGCAATTTTTCCGACAGGTGACTGTATTGGAACAGCACCAACGTGCCGTCGCGCGCCAGCAGCCGTTGCCGGGCCTGCTGAAGAATGCGCGCGCTGATCCTGAGCGGGATCGACAGCAGCGGCAGACAGGAAAACACCACGTCGTAATCCGTGGCCATCCGGGTCGCCGAATGGGCCATCACCTGCAGCCGCCGATCGTCAATCCCGCGCAGCCGATGCACGAAATGGGGTTGGATCTCGAAAGCCTCCAGAGTCGCGTCGGCGCGCATCCGCCCCAGGATGCGTTTGGTCAGTACGCCGTCCGCCGCGCCCAGCTCCGCGATCGACAGCGCCCGGGTCCACTCCACCTGGTTCAACATCGCCTGACACAGCCACGGGGAGGAAGGCGCCAGCGTACCGACGGTGCGCGGTGAAGCCATAAATTGCTGCAGGTAAGCGAAGTGATTCATCAGTTGTAGCCGGGTCGCATTTAACATTGAGGCCTCCTTGGGTTAAGCCCCCAATGTGAACCGAATTTCTTAAGTCTTCATTAACATGATTCCGAAAGCGGCGAACACAGTTGTAATCAAATGCAACCTCCGCGGCAGCGGCACAAATAAAAACGGTCGTAATAATGACCTGAAAATAAGCCGCTTATACGCCGACTTACCAGATAATTATTACGACCGTTTATTTTATTGGCCACGTTGCCGTGGCCAAAGGGTAAAAAGTCAACGCTTAGCGATAAATTTCCGCATTGCCGCGCCAGTTGCTGGAGTCCCCGGGGGTGTCCAGACCGATGATGCGGTAATGGCTGGCGCCGTCCGCCGCGGCTTTTTCTTTCAGGGCGTGAATGGCGTCATGCGGTGAACCGCTAATGCCGGAAACCGACACCACGCCGAGGCTTTGCAGATTGGCGGCCTGCTCGCTGTTAACCTGTTTCACCGACGACAGCGGCGCGGCGAAAGTGGAGAATGAGGCGGCGGCGATCAAGACTGCTGCGATGCTTGGGATAAGTTTCATGATTGACTCCAGGTGTTCTTGTTTATTAGCTCGTGGTCAGTGATGTTAATTATCCGCTAGCCAATGAAAACGGACGTCATGCAACGTAAAGAACATCAATCATTGTGAGGAGAATAAGGAGGAAGTGAGAGCGAGTGTGTATTTTCAGGCGGGAATGACTTTATAGACCTCACCTTACCCCTATTTGATGAACAATTAAAGACGGTGCGAGATAAAGAATGGGCGCCGTCGCTATTTAAGATTTTTTACCCGCCGGAGCGCGCTGAGCTACGCTGATTTTGTGGCTTACCCTTTTAAGGAAGAACGCTTATGTCGCAAAACCTGCTGCGCGTGCGTGACGGTCATGGCGCTTCGGTCTCATTCTCTGAGCTGCTGTTCGATCTGATCTACGTTTTCGCCGTGACCCAACTCTCCCACTATCTGCTGCATCACCTGACGCTGACCGGGGCGCTGGAAACCCTGCTGCTGTGGTTCGCCGTCTGGTTGGCTTGGCAATACACCGCCTGGGTCACCAACTGGTTTAACCCGGATACCCGTCAGATCCGCCTGCTGCTGTTCGCGATCATGCTGCTGGGGCTGTTCGCCGCCGCCGCGTTGCCGCAGGCGTTTGGCGAACGCGGCCTGATCTTCGCCCTGTTCTACGTCGCCATCCAGGTCGGGCGTTCCATTACCGTGCTGCGCCTGCTGGAGCCCGGCCACCCGTTAAAGCAAAACTTTCGCCGCATCCTCGGCTGGCTGTGCATCTCCGCCGTCTTCTGGATCGCCGGCGGGCTGGCGGAAGGCAGCGCGCGCCCGGCGCTGTGGGCGATCGCCGTACTGTGCGAATACGTCTCGCCGATGTTCGGTTTCCGTCTGCCGGTGCTGGGGCGCTCGGACAGCAGCAGCGAATGGACCATCGAAGGCCACCATCTGGCGGAGCGCTGCCAGCTATTCGTGATCGTGGCGCTGGGGGAGACCATTCTGATCACCGGCGCCACCCTGAGCGAGATGGAAAGCTGGAGCCCGCCGGTGCTTATCGCCTCGCTGGTGGCCTTTCTCGGCAGCCTGGCGATGTGGTGGGTCTACTTCGACACCAGCAGCAAAGCCGGCAGCCACGCCATCAGCCAGGCGGAAAACCCCGGCCAACTGGGCGCTTACTTCCATTACGTCCACGTTGCGCTGGTGGGGGCGATCATCGTCTGCGCCGTGGCCAACGAGCTGGTGATCGCCCATCCCGACGGCCGCATCCAACACGCCACGGCGGCGGTGTTGCTGCTCGGCCCGGCGATTTACCTGCTCGCCAATGCGCTGTACAAACGGCTGGTGTATCACCGTTTCCCGCTGTCGCATCTGGTCGGGCTGCTGGCGCTGGCGGTATTGGCCCCTTTCGCCTATTTAACCGATCTGCTGATGGTCAATGGCCTGACGACGCTGATCATGGTGATGGTGGCGGTGTGGGAGAGCATCTCGCGCGGCAGAGCGCCGCAGCGGCAGGCGGAAGCCTGAAGCAAACGGGGGCGCTGTCGCCCCCGCTGTGAGATTGATGACAAAACTCATGCCATTGCCGGGTTTGCAAAGAGCAGCGGATAAAAAACAAGGAAAATCAATTTATTGATTTTCGGATGATGGCCACAAAGGAGGAAAAACCACGTTTTTTCCTCCTTTGTCAACGGTCTGACGGGGGCGCTGTTGCCCCCGATATCGGTCACTGCAAGGGTTGCGGCAAGGTGAGCACCCAGAGCTCGCTCAGCGATTCCGGCTGCTCCAGCGGGCGCAATTCGATGCGGGCGTTGGTCTTGTCGCCGTCGAGGCTCAACCGCCCTTCTTTCTCCAGCTGATAGTCGCCGATTTTCTTGCTCTTTGGCGACGCATCCACCAGCTTCGCCTGCAAGCCGAAATCATTGTCATTGATCACCGCCAGCGTGCGATCGTCGATCAGCGCCAACCCTTCCGCTTTCTCCTGACGCCAGCCCAACTGGCGCAGATCCGCCACTTCCCGTTTCTGCGCCAGCTTCACGCCGCGTTTAGCGAGATCTTTCGCGTCGTCGAACTCCAGCGCTTTCCCCTGGCCGTCAAACGCGCTCAGATCGCTGGCCTGCGCGAGGTCCACCAGGTAGATTTTGTTGATCATCGTTTTGTCTTTGCCGCTGCCCTGTTCAATCAACAAGATGCGCTGATTGTCCAACGCCACCACATCGCCAATCTTGGCGTCTTTGGCTTTTTTATAGCTGTCGACATCGATGGGATAGCCGTACATGGCGGTTTTGCCACTGCGCGGATCGAAGCTCACCAACCGGGTAAACTGCGCCTTGTTTTTGCTTTTGCCATCGACATCCAGCGTGCTCTGCACCGCCGCCAAAATGCGCCCATCCGGCATCCGGGTCAGCCCCTCAAAACCGCGATTAGGCTGGCGCCACTTCAGGATGTTCGGCAAACCGCCCGCCACCGCCTGCTCGCCGGCCTGTGGCGTTGGGCCGTATTTGGCGAGAATTTTACCTTTGCCGTCGATATGGATCAGAAACGGGCCGTACTCATCGCACAGCCAGTAACCGCCGTTGCCGTCACTGGTAATGCCCTCGGTATCCAACCCGCGGCGATCACCCGACAGCGCCTGCAATGCGTCATTCAACGCCACTTCGTTCGTGGAACCAATCAGCTCGCTCGGCAGCGGCAGTCCGCTAATCGGCCCTTTTTCGTCATGCAAAGGCCGTGCATTCTCGGCCACGGCCTTGCCGCCGCCGATGCGGATGTCCATCAACAGAGGCGTGAATTGCGGATTGGCGAAAATCTTGGCTTCTTGCTTGCCCACCGCCGGGGCATCGGCATTAGGGCCGCGATCGGTCAGCGTCGTCAGCACCAGATCGTCGCCCTGTTTCCGGTTGAACGTCAGCCCGGAGCCAATTCCCACCGGCAATCCCTGCGGGAAATTTTTGGCGAACGCCCCCTGATAGGCGACGCGTTCCCCGCCGGGGAAGCCGACCACATAACGCGCCACCTCAATATCAGCAGCATGAGCCAATACAGGAAACAGTGAAGCCAACAGCAGGGAGAGCGATTTTATTTTCATGTTTTTTTACCCGAGGTTGAATGAAGCATTGTCAGGCAGAAGACGATATTAATTTAGCATGACACTTAGATGACAATAGGCGCTTCGTCAAATGCAAAACAGGCAATATGATTGGCTGGCAAATAGAAATTAGCAATTAACCCGAGCGTATTGAATGGAGAAAACCGCTGGAAAAAAATGCCCGGAAATAGCCCGTCATTTCGCTTAGGGTAAATTCTCATAGCGAAGATAAAAAAATCGGCAAACGCGCGCCGGCGCGGTGAAAAACGGTGTTTTTCCCATAGACAAAATAAAATACCGGGGATTTAATACCGCCGTTATTCAAGGTGCATTAAGAAAATTCTATAGAATATCTGCATGAACTGAAAAAGCTGTTCTATAGTTTTTAGTGCTAACGCCCGTTAGTCTATTCCGCAGGATGGAATCTATGTCAAAGCGACTTTTTGCTGAATTTTTTGGCACATTTTGGTTGGTGTTTGGTGGTTGTGGTAGCGCAGTATTAGCAGCGGCATTCCCACAGCTGGGTATTGGTTTCCTCGGCGTCGCGCTCGCTTTCGGTCTGACCGTAGTGACGATGGCCTATGCCGTCGGCCATATTTCCGGCGGGCATTTTAACCCGGCGGTCACCGTCGGCTTATTCGCCGGCGGCCGTTTCGCGGCGAAAGACGTTATTCCTTACGTTATCGCTCAGGTCATCGGCGGTATCGCCGCAGCGGCGGTGCTGTATTTGATCGCCAGCGGCAAAGCCGGTTTCGACGCCACCGTAGGCGGTTTCGCCTCCAACGGTTACGGCGAACACTCACCAGGCGGTTATTCTCTGCAAGCCGCGATCGTGATTGAGCTGGTGCTCACCGCCTTCTTCCTGATCGTTATTCACGGCGTAACCGACAAGCGCGCGCCGGCAGGCTTTGCCCCGCTGGCGATCGGCCTGACGCTGACCCTGATCCACCTGATCAGCATCCCGGTGACCAATACCTCCGTCAACCCGGCGCGCAGCACCGGCGTAGCGATCTTCCAGGGCACCTGGGCGCTGCAGCAGCTGTGGGTATTCTGGCTGGTGCCGCTGGTCGGCGGCATTATCGGCGGCCTGATCTACCGCTGCCTGCTGGAAGACAAAAAATAAGCGCATCTTGTCGATAGCGTTTCGCGAGGCAGCCTTTATCGGCTGCCCCGTTGCTTTCAGCCTCTCGTCGCTTCAAACATCATGATATCGCTGGTAAAGGAGCCGTCCGGCTGAATGGCGAAATGCGCCGCCACCTCTTGCGACACGCTTTGCTGCAGCGCGCGGATCGCGGTAACGAAATGCGCCGGCGTGCGCATACGCGCCACCCAACTGCCGAACTCCAGCACCAACCGATCCGACGTCACCTCACGCACCACCAGCCCGGCCTCGGTCAGCAACGTCAGCCATTCGCCCGGCGCATAGTTGCGCACGTGCGAGGTATCGCGCAGCACTTCCACGGTTTGCAGATAGATATCCAACAGCGGATGCCCCGGCGAAACCACGTCCATAAAGATCGCTTTGCCGCCCGGTTTGAGCACCCGCCGCACTTCGCGCAATGCCTGGCCAACGTCGTGCCAGTGGTGCGCCGAATAACGGCTGATCACCAGATCGAAACTGGCGTCCTCAAACGGCAACGACTCCGCCACCCCCTGTTGCAGTTGGATGTTGCCCAGACCTTTTTCCGCCGCCGCCTGCTTCACCACCGCCAGCATTTGCGCCGACAGATCGTAGGCCACCACCTGCGCCACCCTGGCCGCCGCCGTGAAGCTGGCGTGCCCGGCGCCGCAGCCCAGATCGAGCAGGCGCGCGTCGGCGTGCGACGCCAGCAACTGCGTGAGACGTTGCAAATCCTTGCCCTGCGCATGCACCGCACTGGTTAAATAAGCGTTGGCCTGCTCGCCGAACTGCCGGTCTACCGCGTTTTTGTGACTGTTGCTGATGCTCATGTTTGCTCCCGTTATTATCCGGCTTGCGCCTGTGCCTGAAGGCTTTCGGCTACTATAATCAGGCTGATATACGGGTACAATATGAGCAGTTATTCTGGTATAAATAGGTACCATGCAATGTCATCAGAAGCCTTATCCGGGCCAAAAGCCCTCGGTGCGTTTCTGCGCGCGCACCGCGAACGCATCACGCCGGAAATGATCGGCCTGCCCAGCTCTTCACGGCGCCGCACCAGCGGCCTGCGGCGCGAAGAGCTGGCGCAGATCAGCGGCATCAGCGCCACCTGGTATACCTGGATAGAACAGGGGCGCGAGGTGTCCATTTCCCCCTTCACGCTGGCGCGCATCGCCGGGGCGCTGCGGCTCGGCCCCGCCGAACGCCACTATCTGTTTACCCTGGCGCGCGTCGCCGATCCTGAGCAGGAAACGCACCGCGAAACCGCCAATGACGCGGTGCTACAAAGCGTGCATCAGATGACGGTGCCCTGCTATCTGTTGGACGTGACCTGGAACGTCGTCGCCTGGAACCCGCAGGCGGCGACGCTGTTCAGCGGCTGGCTGGATGCGGCCAACAGCCCCAACCTGCTGCACTTCATGTTCTTCCACCCGCTGGCGAAAACGCTGGTCAGCGATTGGGAAGAACGTGCGCGCCGCGTGGTGGCCGAGTTTCGCGCCGAGACCAGCCATCATCAAAATACCGAAGAGATGCGCGCCTTTGTGCGCAACATGACGCACAACAGCGCGGACTTTAATCACTGGTGGAAGCAGCATGACGTGATGGCGCGCGAAGGCGGCGAAAGAACCTTCGAGCATCCTCAGCAAGGCGCGCTGCGCTATCGCCAGCTCACCTTTCACCCGGCGGAACACGGCGGCCTGAAGCTGGTGATGCTGATCCCGCTGCCGTAATTGGTAACAAATTCATAGACAGGTTTACCCACCATTTATTTATTGGTTCACGCAAACGCGCTAGGGTGATTGTTACCGATGATAGTGATCATCCAGCACCGTTATTTATCTCCTGAGGTACTCCTATGCAATCCGAAGAACAACGCCTTATCGATGGTCTGTTTGGCCGCCTGAAAGAAGCCGAGACCAAGACTGGCCCACGGGATCTCCAGGCAGAGCAGCAAATCAATCAGCATATTCGCGAGCAACCTTCCGCCCCTTATTACATGGCGCAGGCGATGATCATTCAGGAAGCGGCGCTCAAGCAGATGGACCAGCGGGTCAAAGAGCTCGAGGCCCAGGTGGCGCAGCTGCAGCAAAACGCCAACGGCCAGCAGAGCAGCGGCGGCTTCCTGGCCGGGCTGTTCGGCGGCGGCAACCGCAGCACGCCGAGCCCGCGTGAACAGTATCAGGCGCAGCAGCAAAATACGGCGGCCTGGAACAACGCGCAGCAGGGGGGCTACGCGCAGCAGCAGCAGCCTGCCTATGCCCAACCTCAGCAGGCGGCGCCTTCACGCGCCGGCGGCTTCCTGGGAGGCGCCTTGCAAACGGCGGCCGGCGTCGCCGGCGGCGTGGTATTGGCCGACATGCTGACCGGCATGTTCCGCCATTCGCAGCCGCAGGAAATCGTGAACATTATCGAAGAGACCCCGGCGCAATTGGACGACAGCGCGATGCGCAATTTCGACGCCTCCAACAACCTTGATACCTTCAACAATGGCGACGGCGGCAGCTTCCTGAACCAGGACAACGGCTTCCAAAACGCCAACTATCAGGACGACACGGACTACGCCGACGACGATTACAACGACGACGACGATTCCTTCCTGTAATACCCGTTCCCCCTCTCGCCCTGAGAGGGGGATTTCCCGTTTCGCCGATCTGGACTACAGTGAACGCTGTTCATTTATCCAGTCAGGAGAAACGACGATGAGCTTTACGCCTTCAGATCCGTTCTTCAGTGAACGCCTGCAGATGCGCCCGCCGGTGATGGCGGACCTCGAACGCTTCTACGCCATCTTCGGCGATCCGCAAACCCAGCGCTTTAACCCCGCCGGCCCGCTTACCAGCGAAGCGCAGGCCGCTTCGGCGCTGCAAGACCGGCTCGCCGGCTGGCATCAACACGGCTACGGCTCCTGGGCGCTCGCGCTGCGCGAACGGCCGGATTGGATTATCGGCTTTGGCGGATTGTCCTGGAAACCGCTCGGCGCGCAGCGCACCGTGAACCTCGGCTATCGCTTCGACACCCGCGTGTGGGGCATGGGGCTAGCCACCGAAATGGCGCGCGCTTCATTGCGGTACGGTTTTATCGGATTAGGGCTGGAGGAGATTTCCGCCATAGTGCGGGCGGAGAATCAGGCATCGTGGCGAGTGCTGGAAAAGATCGGTATGCAGCGGGCGGATACGCTGGATGACGTGCCCGGCGCGGCGCCGAGCCTGGTGTATACGCTAAGGCGCTGCGACTATCAGGGCTGATCGTCGCTGATTTTGGCCAACGCCAGGCGATAAGATTTGACCTTCTGGCGTTTTTTCAACCAGGTGGTGGCAGAGACGATGAACACCGCGCCCGACATCGCCAGCACGCCGGTCGGATGGCCGTAAAATACCATCAAGGCAAAGTACACGGCGGAAACGATCGCCACCCATTTCGCCGTATTGCCCATGTCGTTTTTCTCCTGGGTCAAACGGCGGATGTGCTCTTCTTCACTGATTCCCATACGCGCTCCTTGTTGGCTGAACGTTCCATTATATGGAGCTGGAGTGCTGATATTTCAAGCGGTTGGATGGTAAAGAAGCGTAAAGTTCAGGCCGGCGGTTCCCGTCGCCGCGGCAGATAGCGCCCGGGTTGATCGGCACCCGGCAGACCGGCGCCGTCATTACGGCCAAACAGCCGGTAGCGATTGCCGGCGACCGCGTCGTACACCTTGTCCGCCAGCTTCGACGGCAGATAACGCCCCAGCGCCAGCACGCGGTATGGCCAAGCCAATTGGCGCAGCGCCTGAAACAACGCCGCCGAACGCAGCCAATAACGCCCCTGCTCAACATAGACCACGGAATCGAAACGATCGGTCAGCAATCCCAACGCCTGCAGGATCGCCTGTCCTTCGACGGATTGCACCGTCGCCAACAAAATGCGCCGTTGCCGATCGGCGCGAATCAAATATCTCACCAGCCCATGACACAGATTGCATTCGCCGTCGAACAACAGCGCGCGATCGCCGGGTTGGAGGTAAGGCAGCTGTGATAAAGGGGTCATCCCGCCTCCCGATAAACGCTCGCCTTAGCCTAACGCGCCTTGAGCGTACGGGCCAGAGCGGGATGACAAGGCCCGTTAAGGCGCAGGCGGCGCGTCAGGCACGGCCACTACCGCGATGCGCACTTCATAGTGTTTGGCGGTGCCGGCCGGGATCACCGCTGTCAGTTTGTTGATGGTCTCCACCGGATTATCGCTGGCCGAGGTGGCGCAGAACAGCTCGCCGCCGCGGCAGAAACCCGGCTTGGGCGGGTGCCCGCCCGGGAAAGGCGGCATGCGCATCGGCGCGTCCATCAAAGGCGGCAACGCATTGGCCGCAGGCTTCTCAGGCGCCGACATCGCGCTCGCGCTGAACAGCAGCGCCGCCCCCATGCAGGGCAGCGCCAGGATCTTGATTGCTTGTTTCATTGAATTAGCCTCATTTGCCGGGTTCGGGATTACGCTACCCCGCCCCCGGCCAATGAGAAAGCCGCTTTTCGCTACCTTTTCGCCCCGCTGCGCTTTGCTTACATCCCGCGTCTAACGTGATGAAAGGCGAAAGGTTGGGTAAAGGGCCGTCGCGTTACTTACCGTTGGTCAGCGTGTTGTAGCTGGTCATCAGGTTGCGGTAGTCCGGGATATGGTTGGAGAACAGCGTGCCCAGGCCTTCGATATCGTTGCGCCAGTCGCGGTGCAGCTCGCAGGCGACGCCGAACCAGGTCATCAACTGCGCGCCGGCGGCCTCCATGCGGCTCCAGGCCGACTGACGGGTCAGTTCATTGAAGGTGCCGGAGGCGTCGGTCACGACAAATACCTCGAAACCTTCATTGAGCGCAGACAGCGCCGGGAATGCCACGCACACTTCGGTCACCACGCCGGCGATGATCAGCTGCTTGCGGCCGGTGGCTTTCACCGCCTTGACGAAGTCGTCGTTGTCCCAGGCATTGATCTGGCCAGGACGCGGAATGAAGGGGGCATCGGGGAATTGGGCTTTCAGTTCCGGCACCAGCGGGCCATTGGGGCCGTTTTCAAAACTGGTGGTCAGAATGGTCGGCAGGTTGAAATACTTCGCTAAATCACCCAGCGCCAGCACGTTGTTTTTAAACCGATCGGGATCGATATCGCGTACCAGCGAAAGCAGCCCTGCCTGATGATCCACCAGCAATACGGCAGCCTGGTCCTTGTCGAGGCGTTTGTAATTTGCAGTCATGGTTTTACTCCTGTGGGGTTTGATGTTGCGGATGAAATGCCCCGCCGGTGTGACGGGGCATTGAGATTTAAGTGTAGCGCCTGAGCCAGGGAGCACTTCCCGCCCCAGGCGCAGGTATCAACCGACGCTCGCTTCGGCCTTCATGCTGCCGAACTTGCCGCTGTTGAAGTCGCGGAACGCCTGCTGGATTTCCGCGTCGCTGTTCATCACGAACGGGCCGTAGCCGACGATAGACTCATCGATCGGTTCACCGCTCAGCACCAGCAGCGCGACGTCGTTGTTGGCTTCGATAGTGATCGAGTCCCCCGCCCGGTCGAAACGCACCATTTGGGTTTCGCGCACTACTTCTTCGCCGTTGACCAGGATCGCGCCGTGCAACATCACCAGTGCCAGCGTATGGCCTTCTTTCACCGTCAGCGTGGTGGTGTGGCCGGCATTCAGCTTCATGTCCCACACGTTGAGCGGGCTGAAGGTGCGCGCCGGTCCGGCATGGCCGCCGAAGTCACCGGCGATCACCCGCACCTGCCCTGCGCCGTCCGCCAGCGGAACCACCGGAATGTCGGCGTTCAGCAGCGTCTGGTAACCCGGCTCGGCCATTTTGTCCTTGGCCGGCAGGTTGACCCACAACTGCACCATTTCCATGGTGCCGCCGTTGCGCGAGAAGTCCCGCGAATGGAACTCTTCGTGCAGGATGCCGGAGGCGGCGGTCATCCACTGAACGTCGCCGGGGCCAATCACCCCGCCGCTGCCGGTCGAGTCGCGATGCTCCACTTCGCCCTGATAGACGATGGTCACCGTTTCAAAACCGCGATGCGGGTGCTGACCCACGCCGCGGGTGCCGGAGGCGGAGCGGAATTTGGTCGGCGCCGCGTGATCCAGCAGCAGGAACGGGCTCATTTCCGCCCCCAAATCGTTATAAGAGAACAGCGAATTCACCAGGAAACCGTTACCGACCCAGTGCGCTTCCGGGCTGTTGTGAATACCGAGGATTTTTTTCATCTTGAACTCCCGTTTCAGACCTCACGGCCTTAAGTTGATGCCAGAAGTTTAATCTGCCGGGGTTTGCTGCAGTAGTAGGCAAGATGTACACTCAGCGTTCTACTGGTGGAACGATAAGGGCTACGATGCAGACCGATCTGAACGACCTGTTTTTCTTCGCCAGCGTGGTCGATCACCAGGGATTCGCCCCCGCCGGCCGGGCGTTGGGCATTCCCAAATCCAAACTCAGCCGCCGCGTGGCACTGCTGGAAGAGCGGCTGGGCGTGCGCCTGATCCAGCGCTCGACGCGGCGTTTCTCGGTGACCGAGATCGGCCAAACCTATTATGCGCACTGCAAGGCGATGCTGGTGGAAGCGGAAGCGGCACAGCAGGCGATCGAACAGACGCGCGCCGAACCCTGCGGCACGGTGCGCATGTCCTGTCCGGTAGCGATCCTGCACACCCGCGTCGGCAGCATGGTGGCGGCCTTTATGGCCGATTACCCCAAGGTGACGGTACATCTGGAGGCCACTAACCGCCGGGTGGACGTGGTAGGTGAAGGGCTCGATCTGGCGATCCGCGTGCGGCCGCCACCGCTGGAGGACAGCGATCTGGTGCTGAAGATCCTGGCGCAACGCACCTGGTGCATCGCCGCCAGCCCGGCGCTGGTGCGCACTCTCGGGCCGGCGCAAACGCCGGAAGACCTGCGCAAATACCCGACGCTCGATCTCGGCCCGGCGCGCGCTCAGCACCAATGGCGGCTGACCGGCCCGCAGGGTGAACAGGTGGAATGGGAGCACACGCCGCGGCTGGTCACCGACGACATGCTGATGCTGCGCACCGCCGCCATCGCCGGCGCCGGCATCGTTCAGCTGCCGGCGATGATGATGCGCGACGATATGCTGCGCGGCGAGCTGGTGCAGCTGCTGCCGGGCTGGCAGCCGCAGGGCGGCGTGGTGCATGCGGTCTACCCGTCGCGCCGCGGCCTGTTGCCGGCGGTGCGGCTGCTGCTCGATTATCTGGGCGAGCAGTTCGCCAGCATCGAAGAAGAGTGATCAGGCGGTGATTTCGATCGCGTTGCCGTCCGGATCGCGGAGGACGGCCTCGTAGAAGCCATCGCCGGTCCAGCGCGGCGCGGACAGCAAGATGCCTTCCTGCTGTGCGCGCTGCGCCAGCAGATCGACCTGCCGCTCATCCCCCAGCGACAGCGCGATGTGCGCCCAGCCCACCCGTTCCTCCTGAGCCTGCGCCGGCAATAACGTCGGCACGCACATGATCTCCAGCGTCGGCCCGGCCGCCAGGCTGACGAAACGGGAAACGAACCCCGGCCGATTGCGGCTGACGTACTCCTCGCCCGCCTCACCGTTGAAATAACGCTGCCAGAACGTCAGCTGCGCGTCGATGTCGCGGGTCCACAGGGCAACATGGGCTATTTTCATCATCATTCTCCGGTCGATAAGTCGCTGTGCCAAACCTGGCCGCCGCCCTGCGCCACCTGCAACTCGAGCTGCGGGTGCGCGCCGCGCGCCGTCACCAGATGGTCCACCCGCCCGGCGGGCAGGAAGGGATAAGGGGCGTAGGTATTGAGTTTGTCGCGGGTACACAGCACCGCCACGCTGCCGGCGCGCCTCAGCAGCCGCTTTTTGAAGGTGGCGTCCTGATAGCTCAGCGCGGAAAAACCGCCGTCCGGGTCATAGGCGCAGATACCGGTGAACACCAGATCGAAATGAAAGCCGTCGATCTCTTCCGCCGCCTTGGCGTCCACGCAGCCGCCGACCTGTTCATCCAGTTCACCGCCGATCAGAATGGTGCGGATCCCCGGCCGTTCCAGCATCTTCACGGCGATGCTCAACGCATTGGTCACCACCGTCAAACGCCGATCGCGCGGCAACAACTCCGCCAGATACAGGTGAGTGCTGCCGGCGTCGAGGAAAATCAGCTGTTCTTCGCCGATCAGCGCCAGCGCGGTCTGCGCCAGCGCCAGCTTCTCATCGCCGCTGAGCGCCATGCGCGCCGCAACCGGGCCATCGGCCGGCGTTGGCGCCAACG
Organism: Serratia sp. BFP-2025; assembly: GCF_050880365.1. Classification (NCBI taxonomy): domain Bacteria; kingdom Pseudomonadati; phylum Pseudomonadota; class Gammaproteobacteria; order Enterobacterales; family Yersiniaceae; genus Serratia; species Serratia sp. BFP-2025. The sequence goes on from NZ_JBPAFV010000001.1 coordinate 3,144,601, forward strand.
CGCCGCCATAGATGCGCTTGCACAGGTTTTGCGCCGCCAGCTGGCGCAGATCGCGACGGATAGTCGCTTCAGTCGTATTCAGCCGCTGCGCCATCTCCAGAGCCAGCACCCGCCCCTGTTGGCGGAGCGTTTCGAGAATAGCCTGGTGGCGTTCATTCGGTAACAATTTGGACATCACATAAGCCCGCCGATGCTAAAGTGATCACAAATGTACATAAATGAACAAAATCGTACAAACATTTTTTCACCACGCTGAATCGACGGCGCTCATCTAGACTGAGAGAGACATCACAGATAAAGGGATTATTACGCGATGACCTCCGCCGTGCTTTATACCCTGTTTCCCGCCGCAGCTACCGTCATCGGCGCGGCGGTGGCGCTCTATCGTCGCCCCGGCGACGCCACGATGCGCGTCATCCATCACTTTACCGCCGGCATCGTTTTCGCCGCCGCAGCCACTGAGATCCTGCCCGATCTCAAACAGCAGTCGCCCGTGGCCGTATTGCTGGGCGGTGCCGCGGGGGTGCTGTTGATGTTGTTAGTTCGCCGGCTGGGCGAAAAGGCACAGGGGCCGGTCGGCTTTATCGCCGCAGTCGGCGTCGATATCTTCATCGATGGGCTGGTGCTGGGCATTGCCTTCGCGGCCGGCGCCAAAGCCGGTTTGCTGTTGACGCTGGCGTTAACGCTGGAGGTGCTGTTCCTGGGGTTGTCGATCGTCGGCGATTTGAAAGATTTCCTCGGCAGACGGCTGCGCGCCATGGCGGCGATCGTCGGGCTGGCGCTGCTGCTGCCCATCGGCGGCCTGCTGGGGGCCCCGGTGGCCATGCTGGGCGCATTTTGGCTGACCGCCTTCCTGGCCTTTGGCCTGATCGCCCTGCTCTACCTGGTGACCGAGGAGCTGCTGGTCGAAGCGCATGAGGGCGGGAAAGAGACCCCGTTCGCCACCGCGATGTTCTTTGCCGGCTTCCTGCTGCTGTTGCTGTTAGAGGAAGGTTTGGGGTAAAAAAACAGGAATTTCATGGCGCATGCCGCCCGGTGGCAACGCTTTGGCTATACTGAGGCAAGCGAAGTTACCGCAGACGTAACGGCTTGGGCGCAAAGGGAAAACGATGTTATTGACGATCGCAAGGTGGCTGTTCCAATTACCCGGGAAGCTGTTTGGGCTGATTTTTAAAAATCGCCTGAGGATATTTCTGTTCTTCATGCTGGTTGCCGTCGGGGTGCTCGGCGCCAAGCGCTATCTGCGCGCCCACCAGTATGACGACGAATTCAGCCTCTCCGCGCCCACCGATTACAACCGCGCGATCAAGCGCGAACTGCCGCAGCGCGAAGCGCGTGAGCAGTGCGGCGGACCGCTGCATGATAATGCCGGGCAAGCTTGGCCTGCGTCAGCCGGCTATCTGCATCAGCCGACTCAGCTGCCTGCCACCGGCCTTCATCGGCTGACGCTGGACAACCGGGACAACGGTTTCGCGGTGCTGGTCAAGCTGGAAACGCCGGCGGCGCCGCAACAGCTGGCGGAAGTTTTTATCCCGGCCGCCGGCAGCTTCGAGGTGAAAATCAATGCGGATGCGGAACACGTGATGAAAATCAAGAACATCAAGACCGGCTGCATGTTCCGCTCCAGGCCGTTCAACCTGGATAAGCAGAGCGATTGGCGCCTGCCGCTATCGCTGCAAAAGGACGGCAGCCTGCAGCTGCAGCCGATAGGCGATCGCCAATTCTGATCGGGCGCCGGGCAGAAAAACCGGCGCCGCGCGGGTTACTTTTTCACCGGATGATCGCGCCGGAACAGCTCCCAGCTTTCTATTTCCTGCCCATTCGGCAAAGTGCAGGTGGAATACTGGCCCGCCGCGTTCTCTTTGGCGTTCAGCTTGCCGCCGATTTTGGTGCAATACACGTCAGCCGGGTTCGCCATGCCGATCGGTTTCACCTGCGGCGGTGGCGGCGCATCGTTGGATTTCACGGAACACCCCTGCAACATCGTCATCCCTGCCAGCAGGGAAAGCATCAACGTTTTTTTCATTTTTCCAGCTTATGCAAAAAACGAACGGCGGAGCGCGCTCCGCCATTCGCTGATCATGAAATAAAGGATTTGCCCTGTTTCAGCACCAGATCGCAGGCTTTCTGTTTCACCTTCTCGGTGATCTGCGAGGTACCCAGGCTGTTCAGATCCAGGCTCTTGCCTTCCCCGGTCTGCAGCAAGCCGCCCAGGCCCTGCTGATAATCCTGGCTCTTGGCGTTTTCAGTGCTGGTGATGCCCAGCTTGCTGAGCAGTTGATCTTTCACCCCTTCGGCACCGTTAGCCGACAGCACGTTGTTTTTCACGCAGTACTGCAGGATGCCGGCGGCGTTGGTCATGCTGCTGGAGCTCAACGCTTTGTCGCCACCGTTCAGCAGGCCGGTCAACGAGGAGAGCGACATGCCGCCGCCGCCGCTGTCGCCGCCCGATTTGCTCAGTTCGCCCGCCGCGCTGCTGAGAGAATCCATCAGACCGGCGGCCTGGGTGGCGCCGCTGGCCAGGGTCGCGGACAGCGCCAAAGCCAGCAGTAAAGGATGTTTGGTGATCATAGTGGTAAAACTCCTGTAAGAACGGCATGCGATCGGCGCAGCGCGCCGGGATACCTTTCCGACGCCGCCGGCGGCGACAAGTTCCTTTTATCTCGCCGCCGCGCCGTTTTTCGGAATCCAGGAAGTTTAGAACTGCCAGCGCAGCCAGGCGAAGAACACGTTACCGTTGTTATAGGTGCCGGGAATGTAGGTCGCCTGGAACGTCAGCCGCTGATAGCCGATAGAGGCCAACGGCAGCGGCGCCGGGATAGGAATGTATTTCCAGTTATCGCGTGCGGTGACGCTGGCGGTGAAGCCCAGCCCCAGGCGGAAATCCTTGTCGTCCAGCGGGCGCCAGATCTTCTCGTAGGCGTAGCCGCCGATCGGCTCCCATTTGTTGAAGGAGTCCTTGAACGCCATGATGTAGATGCCGTGCCAGTCACCGTCGCTGTCGTAGCGGGAGATGCCGTAACCGGCGCCCCACGGGCGCTCGTTGTACTTATCGATATGTTCATCATCGTAAGTCCAACGGTTGTGCCAGGTGATGGCCGGGATATAGAGATCGTGGTTAGGCGAATTGTTCCAGGTCTCCGCCACGTTATGGGTAAAACGCTGCCATAGACCCGGTTTCTCAGCTTGCGCGGTATTGCCACTTTCTGTACTAACCTCAGCGTAAGAAGGCAGTGCAGGAAATATCAACGCCAGAGAACATGCCAAAAGAGTCCGTTTGAGAAACATCGTAAAGCTCCTGTAAAAATACGGCCGCAGATTTTTACCGATAGCCCAGGCAAGATCAAGCTGTATCTAATTTATCCAACGCCCGTTGTGTTTTGGTTAAGCTTAGCACCGAAAAATTCACTTTGGTTTATAACAGCTTGCACCGGCAGCTGCATATTATCGCCTTTCGGGCGGCAAAACCGTGGGAAAAGTCCGCTTTGTCGCACGCTACTCACGAGCAAGGTGCTTGACCAGCACATCGACATCGAGACGGTTCACAAACTCCAGGGAATAGGAGGAGTAAAGACCGAACAGGCGGTTTTGGTGCCCGACCACCACCAGATCGATACCGGCCTGGCGAATAAAATCGCTCACGTCCTTAAAGCGCCGAATGGTGACGATCTCTTTAACCGCAACCGGCGCATCGACGGCGCTCACCAGCCGGCTCAGCATCGCCTTGGCGGCGATCACTTCCTGCGCCTGACGATCCTTGACCAACGCGTCGCTGCCGTATTCCAGCTCCGCGTAGTCGGCGTTAAGGTGGCCGACGGTGATGGCGACAGGCAGCCCGCGCACCATCGCCACCGTTTGACGCAGCAATGGCAGCCCATCATGCTCATCATGAATCAGCACCAGAATATGTCGATAGCTTTTCATCGCTCTTTCTCCCCGCCGGTCAGTGCCCCTGGGGCGCCGCCCTCTCTGGTAGGTATACGCCATCTGCGCGCACGTAGAGAAAAGTTTACGTATCAGTTCGCACGGAATGTGATGGCCGCCACGTTATATTAGCGCCCGTGACGGCACATTTTTACCCCGGCCCGACGCCGCGCGCATTGCGGCATCCGTAAAGCAAAACTGACAACCCTGCCCGAATAAAAAAACCTCATTGTTAAATTTTTGTTTTTGGATAGTTACGGAATGGTTTCGTGAAATAAGCGTGCGGCGGATCACCAAAATGCGTCCTTACGTGAGGTTATGCATTTCTTTCTCAGGCAAAACGCGCTGCAGCGCCCAATGGGATTTTACGCGGCGTCAGAAGTACCGGATCATTCGTCCTGCATCATGCCAAATGCCACTACGCCGCCATTTTTCCGCCGATATACCGTCAATGAAAAATACCGCTCGGCCCTGACACACAATAACCACACTATTTATACATAAAGCCATCGCGTAAAGCGCCGAATACAAACCGCCTATTCATCGCCTGCTCCCCCTATCTTGAACAAGCCGCCACTTTAAATAACTGTTAATGCTAACGACACAACATCGCCAGCAATTTATTTTTGCTGATTTTCGCCTGACAAAATAAAGATAAATAATCCGGAGCAATCAATGAAAATAACTATCGGGTCATTCATTCTGCAACAGCTGCACGCCCTGGACGTCGATCGCATTTACGGCGTGCCCGGCGACTATAACCTCAGCCTGCTGGAGCTGCTAGAAAGCGATGAACGGCTGGCGTTTGTCGGCAACTGCAATGAGTTGAACGCCTCCTACGCCGCCGACGGCTACGCCCGGATGAAGGGCGCCGGCGCGCTGATCGTCACCTATGGCGTCGGCGATCTGGCCGCGCTGTCCGGCATTGCCGGGGCCTATGCCGAATCCTCGCCGGTGATCTGCATCGCTGGCACGCCGCCGCTGCACGCGATGAAAAATCATCAGCTCTTACACCATACCCTTGGCGACGGCAATTTCGACAACGTCATGAACTGCTTTAAACAATTCACCGTCGCTCAGGCTCTGATTACGCCGGAAAATGCCGCGCAGGAAATCCCACGCGTTATTTCCCGCGCCTGGATAGAGAAGAAACCGGTGTATTTACAGCTGCCGTCAGATATTTGCGATGTCGAAATTGAAGTCGCCGAAGCGGCGAAGGCACCGCAGTTGCCGGCCAGCGATAAATACAATGTGCAATTAGCGGCGATGGCGCTGTTAACCAAAATAAAACGCGCGCAGCGCCCGATCATGTTGGTCGACCAAATGGTGGATCGTTATCGGCTACAGAAGTTGGTTATCGATGTCGCTCACCGCTTTGCCATTCCCCTGACCAATATGCCAACCGCCAAATGCATTATCCCGGAAAACACCGCCGGTTGGATGGGCGGCTACAGCGGCAACCTGTCGCGCCCCGAACTGTATGACCGCATGGCCCACTCAGACTGCGTGCTGAGCTTCGGCGTGCGTCTGGTGGATTCCACCACCGGTTATTTCTCGCAGCAAATTCCCGCCGCCGCTCAGGTGGACATTCAGCCGTTCTCGATGAAACTGGACAACACCTCCTACCCGGCGGTATCGACGGCGGATCTGCTGCAGGCGCTGCTGGAGTTGAGCGAAGATGCGCCGGCGCAACGCCTGCCGCCGCTGGCCGATCCGCGTGACAAGCTGGCGACGCCGAGCGACGCCCCCATCGACCAGGCCTATCTGTGGCAACGGATCCAACGTTTCATCCGGGCGGATGACGTGGTGGTGGTCGAAAACGGCACCTCGGGCGCCGCCATCGGCGGCATGCGCATGCCCGACGGCGTCAAGGTGGTCAACCAACCGATTTGGGGCTCGATCGGCTATACCCTACCGGCGCTGCTCGGCACCCTGATGGCGGCCCCGGAGCGCCGACACCTGCTGTTCATCGGCGACGGCTCCTTCCAGCTCACCGCCCAGGAAGTCTCCACCCTGCTGCGCTGCGATCAAAAGCCGATCATCTTTCTGATCAACAACGATGGCTACACCATCGAGCGCTATATCCTCGGCGAAAGCTCGTCCTACAACGATATCAGCCCGTGGGACTACGCCAAACTGCCGGCGGTGCTGAATACCCAGGCGCAGCCGTTCAGCGTGGCGGTGGAAACCACACAACAGCTGGAAATGGCGCTGGAACACGCCTCGCGGCAGGATCGGCTGGCGTTTATCGAGGTGAAAGTGCCGATGATGGACACGCCGCCGGTGATGAAAGAGTTCTGCAACCGTTGCAACAGCTTTAACTTCGGCCTGACCAACCCACGCCGCAGTGCCTGAGGCGCTACCGTGCCGCTTCTCAGGAAGCGGTATCGGTTTGCAACGCCGCCGCGATCTCGCTCCCCAGCGTTTGCGCCAGCGAACGCCGGGGGCCCTCCCCGATACGCAGCGCATTCACCACCGTCGGCAGCGGCAGCAAACGTTCCAGCGTCCTATCGATTCGCACTCGTCGATCCAGACATCGCTGATTGAGCACGCCGACCCCCATACCGGCGGCAATCGCCGTCAACATCCCGGTAACTGAAGGGCATTCCAGAGTTATTTTGCAGCCTATGCCTGCAGTGCTCAGCAACCGTTCCGCCAGGCTACGATAAAAACAGTCCGGTCCGTAGCTCACCAATTTGATGGATTCCCCCTGCCGATAGTGCCAGCCAGGCGACGAACACCAATGCAAACGTTCCCTACCGAGCAACGTCTCGGCCTCATCATGCGGGCCGTCAAACCTCTGGTACAGGATCAGGTCGAGTTCTCCCTGTGCCAATCCGCGGCGCAGCGACTGGCTTTGGCCGATAACCAACTGCACGTCAACCTGCGGGTGCCGATCGCTGAACGCCGCCAACAGGGCTGCCAACGGCGGCAACGGCGTCTGCTCCGTGGCGCCGAGCCGCACCGCGCCCTGCAGGGCTGAAGGCGCAAAATGCGCCAGCGCCCGATCGTGCGCACTCAAAATGCGCCGCCCGTGTTCGGCCAACACTTCACCGTCTGCGGTGACGGCCAATGCCGCCCCCTGGCGATCCAGCAATGTGCGCCCCAGTTGCGCCTCCAGCCGTTTGATTTTCCAACTGACCGCCGACTGGCTGAGATTAAGCTGCTGCGCCGCTCGGGTCATGCTGCCGGTGTCAATCACGCACAGTAGCGCACGCAAGGCATCTATCGACAAACGCTGGTTCATGTTTCCACCATTGACAAAACTGGGATGAGCTCACCATAACTTGTCATTGGCGTCATGAAAAGGCGCCGGTTAGGGTAGAAAAACATCCCTTCTCTGGAGATTCGTCATGAATGCTTTTCCCGATCTGCTTAACCAACACCGGATCATCAACGGCCATCGCATCGCCGCCGGCGTCCACGGCGCGGGGGAACCGCTGGTGCTAGTGCATGGCACCCCAGCGCACGCGATCGTCTGGCGGCACCTGCTGCCGTCGTTGATTGCGGCGGGATTTCGGGTTCATCTCTACGATCTGCTGGGGTTCGGCGCCTCGGAGCGGCCGCTGACGGCGGATACCTCCATCGCCGCGCAGGCGGAACTGCTGATCGCATTGCTGGATGACTGGGAGCTGGAAACGGCGCACATCTTCGGTCATGACATCGGCGGCGCGCTGTCGCTGCGTGCGGCCTTCAGCCATGCCGCGCGTTTTCGCTCGCTGACCATCGCGGACATCTGCAGTTACGATTCCTGGCCTTCGCCGTCCTGGCGCGACATGCGCGACCATTATCAACACTATGCGGTCATGGCGCCGGAACAGCATGAACAGGCGATGACGCGGCAATTGAAAATGGCGGTGTTCGACAAAACGCTGATGGAGGGCGAACTGCTACGCCACTATCTGACGCCGATCGTCGGCGTCATCGGTCAACCGGCGTTTTACCGGCATCAGATCGCCCACTACGATGCCCGTTATACCGCCGATTTTTCCGAGTGCTTGCCGGCGCTGCACCTGCCGGTGCAGATCCTGTGGGGAGCCGACGACGAGTGGCAACCGCTCAGCTACGCTCATCGGTTGCAAAGCGATATTCCCGGCGCCAGGTTGCAGGTGTTTCCCCAGGCCGGGCATTTTCTGATGGAGGATGCGCCACAGGCGGTGGCGCAAGCCGTGATCGACTTTATTCACTCGCTCTGACGGCGCAGCCGTTACCCGCCGCCGGCGCGCGCCATGCAGCGCTGGCGACGTTCGTCCACCCGCTTGGCGAACCAGGCGGTGGTCAGCTTGCGGGTGATTTTCGGGCTTTCCAGCTGGATGCCCGGCAGCATCTCGCGCGGCAGTTTGCCGCCCGCCAACGCATAGACTTTCTTATACAGGTCGGTGTCGGCGAAGCCAGCGGTATCGCCTTTCTCCAACGCCCGGCGAATGGCGCTGTCGCTCATGTTAAGACGCTTGCCGAGTGTGCGCACCGCCAATTCGGTGGCACCGGGCTTGTCGCTGCCGAAGTCGATTAGATCGCCGTCCAGCGCCAGCGGAATGGCGCTCGCCCGGCTGACCGCATTTTGGAACGCCGCGTTGCGGCTGGCGTACCACCCGGCGTTGAAGTCGGCGAAGCGATAAATCGGCCGGCTGTAATCGGCCGGATATCCCAGCAAATGCATAATGCCGAAATACATGCCGCCGCGTCGGCTGAAGACTTCGCGGCGAATAGAGCCGTCTACCGGATAAGGGTATCCTTTGGCGTGCGCCTCGGCGAAGGCGACGCTCACCTGCATCGGGCCGCCGGTATGCACCGGGTTCAAATGGCCAAACAGCTTCTGCCCCATCGGCACGCGGTCAATCATGTCATCGAAAATATCGCTCAGATCCTTCTCGGTGCGCACCTTATCCAACCGCTCGCTGTAACTCTGGCCGTTCGACGACGAGATCTTCAACGCGGTATGCACCAAAAAGTTCGGGATGTGCATCTGATCGGCGCGGCGGTCGATCTCCTTCCAGGCGATCTTCGGCAGCCCCGGCACTTGCGGGTTGGCCTGGAACGTCGATTCCTGTTCGGTCACCGCCAACACTGAGCACAGGTTTTCATTACTCGGTTCAATGTCCTGCGCGGCGAAGGCGGCGGCGATATCGGTGGCCCAGCCCTGACGGTCGCCGGCGTTGGCCGGGATCAGTTTCATCAGTTGAGCTTTGACGTCGGCAGGGCGCGCCGCCGGCGCCGTGGTGGTGGTTTTACTGGTACAGCCCGCCAGCGCCAGCAGCGCGGCCAGGCTCAGCAAACGGAAGGGCATCGGGTGGCATAAACGGCGTATCGGCATCTTTTCCCTGAACGTAATGACATCAACAGCACTGAAATTAGCCCAGCCGCCGCGCACAATCCAGTATAAAGATCTCGTCGCGTCTTTCCGTCAGGCCGCTATGTTCAAACGACCGATAAAGATGTATTTTATATGCATCATATAAATCACTTTGCTCGCCCAGCCAGAGGAGCCCCCCTATGGAGCAGCAGCTGCTTTGCTATAAAACCCTGCCGGAATGGAACAGCGACACGCTGCCGGAAGCCTTTCGCCAGCGCCACAACACCCAGAGCGGCACCTGGGCGAAACTCACCGTGCTGAGCGGCAGCCTGACGTTCGCCATGATGACCGAGGATGGCGCCACCACCGAGACCTGGCAGTTCAGCCCCGAAAGCCAGCCGCCGTTTATCGAACCGCAGCAGTGGCATCGCATCGTTTCCTTCTCGGACGACATGACCTGTCGGCTGGCGTTTTACTGCTCGCCGGAAGAGTACTACCACAAGAAATACCAACTGACGCGCACCCATTCCGAAGTGATCGAGGCGGCGGCACGCATCGCGCCGGGCAAGGCGCTGGATCTGGGCTGCGGCGGCGGGCGCAACTCGCTCTATCTCAATCTGAAAGGCTTCGACGTCACCGCCTGGGACAAGCACGCGCCGTCGATAGCGCGCCTCAACCAGATCATCGACGCCGAGCAATTGACCCGCCTGAGCGCCAGGGTGCAGGATCTCAATATCCACCGCTTCAGCGGCGAGTATGACTTCATCCTGTCCACCGTGGTGTTGATGTTCCTCGAGCGTCAGCAGATCCCGCATATCGTGCAAAACATGCAGGACAGCACCGTGCCCGGCGGCCATAACCTGATCGTGGCGGCGATGGATACCGAGGATTATCCCTGCCCGCTGCCGTTCCCGTTCACCTTCAAGCCGGGCGAGCTGAAGCACTATTATCGCGACTGGCAGATCCTCAAATACAACGAGGACGTCGGGCAACTGCACAAGACCGATGCCGCCGGCAACCGCATCTCGCTGCGCTTCGCCACCCTGCTGGCGCGCAAGCTATAACGCGTCGTGAAAGATCACCCCTAGCGTGTAGCGTTGCCCGGTGCGTATCCGGCTGACGCCGTGGCGCAGATTGACCCGATAGTAGCCTCTCGCCCCGGCCACCGGCCGATGGTGCACCGCGAACACCACCGCGTCCCCCTGCTGCAAGGGCACCACCTCCGGCCGGCTCTGCATGCGTGGCCGTTGCTCGGTCAGCACAAACTCGCCGCCGGTGAAGTCTTGCCCGGGGGCGGAAAGCAGGAACGCCACCTGCAGCGGAAACACCCGTTCGCCGTACAAATCCTGATGCAAACAGTTGTAAGCCCCCTCCGTGTAACGCAACAGCAGCGGCGTTGGCCGCCGCTGGCCGGCCTGATGGCATTCAGCCAGGTAGGCCTCGTGTTCGGCGGGATAACGCGTCTCCAGACCCAGCATGGCATTCCAACGATTGGCCAACGGCGCCAACCGCGCGTACAGCAGGCTGCGCGCTTCGGCCACCGGGGGCGGTAACGGATACGCAAAATACTGGTACTCGCCGCGGCCAAAACCGTGACGCGCCATGACGATGCGGCTGCGAAAATGTTCGCCATGCGGATAAAGCGCCGCCAATTGCCGGCACAGTTCGGCGCTGAGCACGCCCGGCAGGCGCGCGCTTCCCTGCGCATCAAGTTCGCGTTCGATCGCCGACCAGTCCAATTCGACCAACCGCGCCGCCAGCGCGCCGCTCATCGCTGCGCCTCTTTTTCCAGCAAGGCTTGCTTGCGCTCGACGCCCCAGCGATAACCGGACAAGGCGCCGTCGTTGCGCACCACCCGGTGGCAGGGGATCGCCACCGCCAGCATGTTGGCGGCGCAGGCGCCGGCTACTGCGCGCACCGCCTTCGGCGCGCCGATGCGCCGGGCGATATCGGCGTAGCTGACGGTTTCACCGACCGGTATCGTCTGCAGCGCCCGCCAGACTCGCTGTTGGAATACAGTGCCGCGAATATCCAGCGGCAGCGCCAGCCCGCTCTCCGGCGCTTCGATCAGGCCCACCACCTGCGCCATCAGCGTTTCATACTGCGCGTCCCCGCCGATCAGTTCGGCGTTGGGGAATTTGTCCTGCAGATCCTGTACCAGCTGCTGCGCATCGTCCCCCAGCAAAATGGCGCAGATGCCGACTTCGCTTTGCGCCGCCAGGATCTCGCCCAGCGAACAGCGCCCGACGGCGAAATGGATGCGCATGCCTTTGCCGCCCGCCCGGTAGGCTTTCGGTGTCATGCCCAGCGCGGCGTTGGCTTGCTGGTAAAAGCGGCCATTGGCGCCATAGCCGGCGTCGAATATCGCGTCGGTCACCGTCTCCTGCTGCTTAAGACCGCAGCGCAACCGCTGGCTGCGCTGCGCGTCGGCATAGCCTTTCGGCGTCAGGCCGGTGATCGCCTTGAACAGCCGGTGAAAATGGTACTGGCTCAACCCGACGTGGCGCGCCAGTATCTGCAGCGACGGCGCTTTCTCCGCTCGTTCGATATAGCGGCAGGCCTCGGCGATCTGCTGCGCATGCTGCTCAGACAGCGGCGTTAGCCCCTGTCGGCAGCGTTTACACGGCCGATAGCCGGCAGCCTCCGCCTGCGCCGCGTCGTCGAACAGCTCCACGTTTTGCCGATTCGGCTGGCGTGACGGGCAAGAAGGCGAGCAATACACGCCGGTGGTTTTCACCGCGTAGATAAAGCGGCCGTCGGCGTGTTTGTCGCGGCTGACAATCGCCAGCCAGCGCGGATCGGCGCTGTCGATTAAGTTTTTCATCATCCGTTCCTCACTGCGGTTTCGGTGTTAACCAGCATAGTGACGGGCCGTTAGCGAAACACGCCGACTCTTGCTTTTTAATTCGGCGCGACGTTTTCAACAATCTTTCGACAATTTTTAACCAACAACATGAAGTTTATTACGTTGCCAACCCGCTTGCACGGCGTTAGGATCTCGGCCGGCCACGGGCGTGGCCAGTGTTTTTGCCTGTTAGTTGCGCGCATGGAGAGGTTATTGTGTTAGAGAGTTTTGGCGTCCTGAATTTATGGACCTATTTGGCCGGGGTGGTCTTCATCATCATTCTGCCGGGGCCGAATACGCTGTACGTGCTGAAAACCGGCGTATCGCGCGGCGTGCGCGCCGGCTACACCGCGGCACTGGGCGTGTTTATCGGCGATGCGATCCTGATCTTCTGCGCCTATATCGGCGTGGCTTCGCTGATCCGCACCACGCCGTTCCTGTTTACCCTGGTGCGTTTTCTCGGCGCGATTTATCTGCTGTTCCTCGGCGCAAAAATCCTCTACGCCACCTTCGTGCAGAAGGCACAGGCGCAACAGCAGCAAATTGAAGGCGGCCACAGCATTCTGCGCAAGTCGCTGACGCTGAGCCTGACCAACCCGAAAGCGATCCTGTTTTACGTGTCGTTCTTCGTGCAGTTCATCGACTTCAACTACGCACACACCGGGCTGTCGTTCACCATTCTGGCGCTGATCCTCGAAGCCGTCAGCTTTATCTACATGAGCACGCTGATCTTCTCCGGCGCGATGCTGGCGCATTTCTTCAATCACAAGAAAGGCCTGGCGAAGCTCGGCAATGGCCTGATCGGCCTGCTGTTCCTCGGTTTCGCCACCCGTCTGGCGACGCTGAGTTCGTAATCCCTCTCGGCCGGCGCCCGCCGGCCGCAGTTTACTCGTCCGTCACGGCAAAATGACACGCAGGGCAAACCGAATGTCAGGCAGACCAAAGCCGCCGCTTTCCCGCTGATATAGACTTTCAGGGTTAACCCTAACCTGATGAGCCTGATCGGAGGATGTATGTCTGACAATACCGTAGCCGTGCTGGATAGCGTATCGCGTTTTCTCGATCGTCAGCATGGGCTGTATATCGACGGCCAGTGGCGCGCGTCCGCCGCGGAAGGCCGCCTGGCGGTGTATAACCCCGCCAATGGCCAGCAGATCGCCACGACCGCCGACGCCAATGAACACGACGTCGCACTGGCGGTGCAGTCCGCCCATAAAGCCTTCAGCGAAGGCGTCTGGGCGCAGCGCCTGCCGGTAGAGCGCGAGCGCATCCTGCTGCGCTTCGCCGATCTGGTGGAGCAGCATGCCGAAGAGCTGGCGCAGCTCGAAACCCTGGAACAGGGCAAATCGATCAACATCGCCCGCGGCTTAGAAGTCGGCAACACCCTGAATTGGATGCGTTACACCGCCGGGCTGGCGACCAAAATCACCGGCCAGACGCTGGACGTGTCCATTCCGATTCCGCCGGGCGCCAAATATCAGGTTTATACCCGCAAAGAGCCGATTGGCGTGGTCGCCGGCATCGTGCCCTGGAACTTCCCGCTGATGATCGGCATGTGGAAAGTGATGCCGGCGCTGGCGGCGGGCTGCTCCATCGTCATCAAACCGTCGGAAACCACCCCGCTCACCCTGCTGCGCATGGCCGAGCTGGCGAGCGAGGCCGGCGTACCGCCGGGTGTGTTCAACGTGGTCACCGGCCGCGGCACCGTGTGCGGCAAGGCGCTGACCGAACATCCGCTGATCGCCAAAGTCAGCTTTACCGGTTCCACGCCGGTCGGCAAAAGCATTGCGCGCGCCGCGGCGGATCGCCTGACCCGCGTGACGCTGGAGTTGGGCGGCAAAAACCCGGCTATCGTACTGAAAGACGCCGATCCGCAGCAGGTGATCGAAGGCCTGATGCTCGGCAGCTTCCTCAACCAGGGGCAGGTGTGCGCCGCCAGCTCGCGGATTTATATCGAAGCGCCGATTTACGACCAGCTGGTAGCCGGTTTTGAACAGGCGGTGAAATCGCTGTCGGTCGGGCCGGGGATGGATGCCGGCGCGCAAATCAACCCGCTGGTGTCGCTTGCGCACCGCAACAAGGTGGCGGCCTACCTGGACGACGCCCGGGCGAAAAACGCCGAGCTCATCGGCGGCGCGGCCGGGCCGGACGCCAACGGCTTCTACATTCCGCCGACGCTGGTGATCAACCCGGACGATCGGTTGAACCTGACGCGCGAAGAAGTGTTTGGCCCGGTGGTCAACCTGATCCGGGTGGCGAGCGCCGAAGAGGCGCTGAGCAAGGCCAACGACACCGACTTCGGGCTGACCGCCAGCCTGTGGACCACCAGCCTGCAGAAAGCGATGGCGCTGACGCCGCGTATTCAGGCCGGCACCGTGTGGGTCAACACCCATACGCTGATCGATCCGAACATGCCGTTCGGCGGGTTTAAACAGTCGGGCAGCGGCCGCGATTTCGGCCCGGATTGGCTGGACGCCTACACCGAATCGAAATCGGTCTGCATCCGCTATTGAGTGAAGCGGCGCGGGCCTGCCCCGCGCCCAGACTTATTGATATTGCCGGCGGTATTCGCTCGGCGACATGCCAAAGCGCTGCTTGAAAGCGGTCGAGAAATGGCTGTGATCGGTGAAGCCCCAGTCGAGGCCGATGCCAGCCAACTTCTCCTGACCGGCGGCGCTGCGCAGCGCCTGCGCACACAGATCCAGCCGGCGGTTCCTGATGTACTGCGCCACCACCAGCCCCTGTCGGGCGAACAGCCGATACAGGCTGCGCAACGAGACTCCCAGCTCGGCCGCCACCCATTCCGGGCGCAGCTGCGCCGACTGGATATGCCTGTCGATCAATGCCAACGCCTTGTCGAAAACCGACGGAGGCCCCTCCGGCCGCGCCTGTTCGAGCGCCAGCGCCGGACGCAGCAGCGCCGCCAATGCATTCAGCACCGCTTCGCTTTCCGCCGCGGCGAGCAGCGGATCCTGCATGCTGCTCAGCACCAGTTGGCGGCTGAGACGCACCGCGCTGAGCTCCGCCCCCAGACGCCGTGCGCACGGCGGCGGCAACGGCAGGCAGCCGCGCGGCAACAGCAAAGAAATTTGGCGCGAATCGCGCTGGAAGGTAAAACTGCTGGGCTGTGAGGCGTCAATCAGCGTCATATCGCCGGGAGAGAGCACCGTCTGGCGGTCGCCCTGCTCCATCAACGCGCTGCCGCGCAGCTGGAAAACGGTAAAAAAGTGCGCGCCGTCGCTGCGGGCGATCTCGCGCGGCGTTCGGTACAGCCGGGCCTGGGACACATCGACCACGCTCAGACGCAGCGCATGGGCTCGGAATTCCTGCATCGCTCCGCTGAAGCCCGGCCCCAGCGTTTTCGCGCAGAACCTGCCGCAGGCGGTGTTGATTTTCCCCAGCCACTCTTCGAAGCCGGCGTCCCGGAGCGTTGCCAATGCCGTCATGATCTCTCCCTTCGAACAGCAGCAGCGCTGCGCCGTTGAACAGAAAAACACCATAACAATCCGTTAACACACAATCAATGATCAACGGGGGATTTGGCGCCGCGATCACAATTCACCGGGCGCGTTGTCATCAATTCGCCACGAAACCGTCATCGCATCATCACAACCCTCATCAAAGATACAAGGCTGCTGTTCCCTTCACTTTGACACCCTGGACCTGATCCGATGAAATCATTGCAAAAATCCGCTTTGGCGCTGTGCTTGTTTACCGCCAGCGCGCTGGCCGCGTTCCACGCGCAGGCGGCAGAGGAAGCCCAACCGTTCACCACCGCGCAGCAGGTGGATCTGACCCACATTCTGCCGCCGCCGCCGGCCAACGACTCGGCGCAGACCCAGCGCGAACTGCGGGAAGTGCTCGACATGCAACAGAAACGCACGCTGGAGATGGCCAGCCAGGCCAAAGCGGATGCGGAAGAGAACGTTTGGGTGTACAGCAACGTGATAGGGCCGAAGTTCAACGCCCAGGCGTTGCCGGCCGTGAGCGCCTTCTTCGATCGCATCGTCGCTACCGAAGCGGCGGTGGTCGATCCGGCGAAAGATTTCTGGAAGCGCCCGCGCCCGCATATGCTGGACAGCCGCATCGAGCCGATCGTCAAACGCTCCAGCTCCGGCTCCTGGCCTTCCGGCCACACCACGCTGGGCACGCTGATGGGCATTACCCTGGCCAACATGGTGCCGGAGAAGCGCGCCGCCATCATGACGCGCGCCTGGCAATACGGCGACAACCGGGTAGTGGCGGGCATTCACTACCCTTCCGATATCGAGATGGGCCGCATCGCCGGCAGCGTGATCAGCCAGCAGCTTTCACAGCAGCAGGATTTCCAGCAACAGTATCGGCAAGCGCGCGACGAGCTGCGTCAGGCGTTGGATTTGCCCGCGGCGAAATAGACCCGGCGGCTAACACCGGGCCCAGGCGGCCCGGTTTACGGCTGTTTGTCCAACAGGTAACGCACCACCGCCGCATACTCTTTGGCGTAGCCTTCAACGCTGGTGCTGGCCATGCCGGCATTGTCTATCTTGTATTTGCCTGCCACGTAGAACGACGGGGTGCCGCGCACCTCGAACGCTTTCACCGCTTCGTTCTGCTTGGCGATCAATCCTTTGACCAGCAGGCTGTGGCGCGCGTTTTCGTAGGTGGCGGCATCGATGCCGGCCGCCGTGAACACCCGCTGAATATCCTCGGCGCCGTTGACGGCGCGCTGTTTCTGCACCGCTTCGAACATCGGCCCTTCAATCTTGTCTTCCACGCCCAGCACCGTCGCCACCGCCCAGGCCTCGGTCAGCTCATTGCCCAGTTTGCCCATCAGGCTGACGTGATATTTGGTCAGCTTCTCGCCGGCGGGCAGCGCCTGCGCGACAGTGCTGCCTACGCGATAGGTTTCGGCGAACTGATAGCAAGGGCCGCAGTAGAAGGAGAAAAATTCCACCACCGCCGGCGCGGTGGCCACCGGCTTATCCAGCCGGGTGTATTGCTCGCCCGCACGGTAATCCGCGGCCTGAACCGCGGGTAACGCCAACATCAATACGACGGCGGCGGCGAACGAACGCTTAACTTTTGCCAACATAAACACTCCTGGTTTCATCTATGAACATCGTCCTTAGCGGCGGTTTTTATAATCAAATAACCGCCAGAAGACCAGTTTTTATTACCTTCTATTTGTGAGGGATTATGTTCAGCGCCCTTCGTAGCCGTCCCAATAGGCGCCTACCGCCTCCTGCGAGAGCACCTGACGACGTTTAGGATTGTCGGAGCCGCTGTAGGCGCGGTTGATGAAGATGGTTTTGTGTTCCATGTTCTGCTGGAATTCCGGGCTGGCCAGATAGTCGGCTTTTTTCTGCGCTTCACTGCGCGCCACGCCCGCCGCGCGATCCTTTTTCCCCATTTGGTAGAATTGTTCGAACATCGGCACGGCGTTTTTAATGCTGCCGTTCACGTCGGTGCGGAACCCCGGCTCGAAGTCGTCGCGGGTTTGATAAATGTAGTGCTTGGCATGCAGCTCGGCGCTGCTGAGATGCTGGGTGCAGGCGCTGAGCGCCAACAGCGGCAGCAACAGCGCCGCGCTTTTCAGTCTTTTCATATCGTCTATCCCTGTCAGTGAGGAAAGTTCCTTCAGCGCCACGAGCATAGCGCTGAACGCCCGCGAACGTCAAACGGCAGGAGAGAGTCATCTTATTGTTTTATATTAATATTATATACATTGATTGGTATTCATTGCCTGAAACACTATGCTTTAACAGACAGGGCAAAACACTCACCGACAGCGAGGTGGCCAATGAAACCGATCGACAAAAACGTGGGAGAGTACGACCTCACGGCGGAAAAAAAAGCGGGCATGATCACCGGCACGATCCGCGGTGAACTGCCGGACAGCGACGCCAATCTGCCGCTGCTGCCCTTCTCCGGCACCTTCGCCGGCCCCAGCGTGGCCGAAGCCATCGCCGATATTCAGCAGCAGTTCCCCGACATCGAACCGGCGATTATCGACGATTTGCGCGAGGAGCTGCTGAAGGCCGGGTTTTAATCCGGATCGCGGTGCCGCACGAACGGGCTGTAGACCGGCGCATCGGGTTTCAGCGCCAGATCGGCGTCAAAATCGTCATTGCGGTTGAACGGCACCGCCGGCCAGGCGGGAAACGCGTTCAAACCGTCCCGATACGCCTGCGTCACCTGCACCAAAGCGGCGTTCTGCGCCTGCAGAGCCTCGTCCGTCAACCCGCCGCGCACGCCATAGACCAGGAACGGCTCCAGCACGCTAAAGCCGATATAGTGCAGCGCATGCATGATTGGCCACAGCATCAGCCGCATATCGCCGTCGCGCCCGTCCGGCGCACAGGCCTGAGCGGAAGCGCCGGCGGTGACGGTCAGCAGCGCCCGCTTGCCGCGCATCACGCCGTTCTCATGGCGGTGGCGGCTGTCGTAGATCCCGCCGTAAACGAACACCCGATCCATCCAGCCCTTGATGATGGCCGGCGCGCCGAACCACCAGAAAGGAAACTGCAGTACCAGCGTATCCGCCCAGCGCAGCAGCTCGATATGTCGCCGGATCTCCGCCGGCAGCGCCTGGATCGTCCAGTGATGGCGCTGCTCCTGCATCGCATCAAATCTGTCCGCCTGCTTTCTGCTGGGGTAGTGGCCGGCGCCCTCGCGCGGATCAAACCCCTCCTGATACAGATCGACCGTCTTCACCTGGTGCCCCTGCGTCAGCCAGGCCTGCCGCGCCTGTTCAGCCAAATGAGCATTGAAAGAATGCGGCTCGGGGTGAGCCAGCACAATCAGCACGTTCATCCTGTTTCTCCCGTTGTAAGGTGGTGCTGTTATGCTGTGGCTTTCTCACCCCCTTGGCAATTACGCACCTGAAGGTAACCCCCAATGGCTTATCCCGGCGACGTCTATTCGAGCAAGTGTTCCGCGCGCGATGCGCTGGCGCTGATTTCCGGCAAGTGGGTGATGCTGATCCTGCCTGCGCTGGCACAACGCCCGATGCGCAACGGCGAGCTGCTGCGCCGCATCGACGGCATTTCGCAGAAGGTGCTGACACAAACGCTGCGTCAATTGGAACGCAATGGGCTGCTCGAACGGCTGGATTTAAGTGAAAAGAATCAGTCGCATGTGGAATACCGGCTCAGCGCCGTCGCCTGCTCGCTGGTCGAGACGCTGGCGGCGCTGGATAAGTGGGCGGAATACCATTTCCCCGAGCTGGACGCCGCCCGCGAGCGCTATGATGCTGACCGCAGGCGCAAGGCCGATTAAAGCGGTTTGGCCCGCAGCGTCTCGCCGCTGCGCACGAAATTGCCCGCCCCCAGATGATGAATGGTGTGCAGATCCGCATTGGCGGCGGTGAAGTGCCAGCGCCCCTGTTGGAATACCCGTTCGTCCGCCGCCGCGCTCAGCACCTCACCGAAACAGGTGTCGTATTTTTCCTGCGCGCCGCTTTCCGGCAGCAACCGACACTCCAGCCACGCCACGCAGCCCTGTTCGATCAGCGGCACCTGCAGCGTGGCGCTCGGCGCTGCGGCGATGTGGAAGCGGGAGAACTTGTCGTCGTCCAGCCCGGACACGCTGCCGACCGCGTAGGTGGCGTCGATGAACATCGCCGCCGGCACGCAAATACCGAATGCGCCGCTCTCTTCGATCATCTGCCGACTGTGTGCGCCTTTATCGACCACGATGGCGATGCGCGGTGGGCTGAACTCCACCGGCATCGACCAGGCGGCGGCCATCACGTTGCGTTTGGCACCGTCGCGGCTGCGACTGGTGATCAAGACCGTCGGCCCGTGGTTCAGCAGGCGGCTGGCGTGTTCGAGGGCGACAGGGCGAAAGT
This sequence comes from Serratia sp. BFP-2025, assembly GCF_050880365.1. Taxonomy (NCBI): domain Bacteria; kingdom Pseudomonadati; phylum Pseudomonadota; class Gammaproteobacteria; order Enterobacterales; family Yersiniaceae; genus Serratia; species Serratia sp. BFP-2025. The sequence goes on from NZ_JBPAFV010000001.1 coordinate 3,164,491, forward strand.
GGCTCATCGGGAAATCCTTGCGAGTGAGTGATTGTCCCGCAGTGTAGATCTACGCCGTAAAGGCAAGCAATGCGGGGCGCACAGAATGCGCAGATGAGAGGCTTGTTCCCCGTCTCGCCATCCATTATCTATAGTTAAATCAATTCGCCGGTAACGGCCCATTCCACCTGAGGATCTTGCCTTGACGTTTTTAAAACACCCTATCGCCGGATTGGCGCTGGCCGGCTGCGGCCTGTTGTCGGCGGGCGGCGCGCTGGCCGCTTCCGATGCGCTGGTGTACTGCACCGTCGCCTCGCCGGAATCGTTCAACCCACAGCTTTCCAGCTCCGGGCCGACCTTTATCGCCACCTCACAGGTGCTGTACAACCGGCTGGTAACGCTGCGTGAAAGCGATAAAACGCCCGCTCCTTCGCTGGCCACCGAGTGGAGCGTCAGCCCAGACGGCAAGACCTACACCTTCACCCTGCGCCAGGGGGTGAAATTCAACAGCAACAAATACTTCACCCCAACGCGCGACTTCAATGCCGAAGACGTGGTGTTCACCGTAATGCGGCAGAAGGATCCCGCTAACCCCTACCACAAGGTTTCCGGCGGCAACTATGAATACTTCACCGACATGGGGCTGGATAAACTGATCACCAAGGTGGAAGCGGTGGACGAGCATCACGTGCGCTTCACGCTGAGCCAGCCCAACGCCGCCTTCGTCGCCGATTGGGCGATGGATTTCGCCTCGATCCTGTCCGCCGAGTACGCCGACGCGATGTTGAAAAAGGGCACGCCGGAATACGTCGACAACTGGCCGATCGGCACCGGGCCGTTCGCGCTGCAGCAGTACAAGCAGGATTCGCTGATCCGCTACATCGCCAACCCGCACTACTGGCAGGGCGAAGTGGCCAGCAAGCACCTGATCTTCTCCATTACGCCGGATCCGCAAACCCGGCTGGCCAAGCTGAAAACCAACGAATGCCAGATCATCCCGGCACCGCTGCCGGAACAATTCGCCGCCATCAAGGCCGACAGCAACCTGCAGCTGCACGATATTACCGGGCTGAACGTCGGCTATCTGGCGTTCAACACCCAGAAAAAACCGTTCGACAACCTGCTGGTGCGCCAGGCGCTGAGCTACGCGGTAGACAAGAAAGCGATCGTCGCCGCCGTGTTCAAAGACAGCGGCACCCCGGCCAATTCGCTGCTGCCGCCGGGCATGCTGGGCTACAACGATAAACTGCCGGAGTACGCCTACGATCCGCAGAAGGCGCGCGAACTGCTGAAGCAGGCCGGGCTGGAGCAGGGCTTTGAGACCGACATCTGGTCGATGCCGGTACAGCGCCCCTACAACCCGAACTCGAAGCGCATCGCCGAGATGATTCAGAGCGACTGGGCGAAGGTGGGCGTGAAGGCCAAGATCGTCACCTGGGAGTGGGGCCAGTATCTGGCCGGGCTGCGCAAAGGTGAACAGCAGAGCGCGCTTTACGGCTGGGTGTCGGACAACGGCGATCCGGATAACTTCGCCACCCTGCTCGGCTGCGCCGGCGTGCAGAGCGGCGCCAACGTGGCGCGCTGGTGCGATAAGGATTACGACAAACTGATCCAGCAGGCGATCCAGGAAAACCAGCCGCAGGCGCGCGCCAAGCTGTATCAACAGGCGCAGGTGATCTTCGCCAAACAGGCGCCGTGGCTGCCGTTGGCCACCGGCAAGGTGTTCTACGCCACCCGCAGCAACCTGAGCGGCTATGTGGTGGACGTGAACGGCAGCGATTTCGCCAAGGCCAAATTAAACTGACCCCAGGGCGCCGCAGCGGGGCTGCGGCGCCCCCCGTCTCATCGCTTAATAAGCTGCCAGCCTCTGAACCTACCGCGCATTAACTTCACAACTTACGATGCTAACTGTCTCCCCTGTCGCCAGGCACTTAACCCACTAAATTCATAGCTTAATAAGCCTATCCCCCTGGCATTTTGCTTAAACTGCATGCAGGCGCTTTCCTCGCCTGTAACATTTCGTTACCATCGGCGTACAGACCCTTTAACATCAGAAGGTAACCCGGTGCCAAACACCTACATGCCGTGGCAAATCCGCCTGCACTGGCTGGTGGCGATCCTGCTGGTCATCACCTGCGCCGCCATCGAGCTGCGGGGCTTTGCCGAGCCGGGCAGCGCGCCGTGGTACGTGCTGGTCGTCACCCACTTCAGCTGCGGCGTGACGGTGTTTGCGCTGATGATCGCCCGCCTGTTCCTGCGCTGGCGTCACGCCTCGCCCGCTATCACGCCCAAACCGCCGAAGTGGCAAACCGGCCTGGCGCATCTGACGCATACCCTGATTTACCTGCTGCTGTTGACGCTACCGGTACTGGGAGTGTATTCGCGCTATCTGGGCGGCAAAGAGTGGTACCTGTTCGGCCTGCCGATGCCGTTCGCCGAGGTGGCCGATCGGCCGCAGGCGCGGATGATTATCGGCTGGCACAAAACGCTGGCGTCATTCGGCTACTGGCTGATCGGCCTGCATGCCGCCGCCGCGCTGTTCCACCACTACATCGTCAAGGACAATGCGCTGGTGCGCATGCTGCCGTTGATGAAAAAGCGCTGAATACCCGGCGCCAGGGATGAATTTTCGGGCCACGCCCGCTGACAGGGAATGACATGCAAACCCAATTTTTTCATGTGACCGTCGAGCAATGCGCCTGCCAACAGACGGCGCCCGACAACCTGGTGAGGCTTATCGCTTCCGGCCAAACGTTCTTTTTTTATCGCGACGACTTCAGCGACAGTGAAAACCTGCTGGCCACGCTCGCCGCCGGCGATCGGGTGAAGATCGGCGCTCACCGCCTGCGGGACGGCAGCTACTGGCTGCACTGGCTGCTGCACGGCACGAAAGGCCGGCTGGAGCCCGACAGAACGCTGAAATACAAGCTGAAATACTTTGCCCTACTGTTGCTGGGCATCGTGCTGGCCGGCGGTTTCCCGGCGGGCTTTTTCATCATGGACCGGGAAGACTCCTGGCTGACCATCGTCCTGTTCTTTATCGCCATCATCGCCGGCCTTATCGGTGTCGGCATGGTGTTGTTCGTCGGTTCAGAGCTGCTGCTGATCGGGCACCGCGGCCGCAGGCGCCTGCTCAGGGCGCTGGATCGCGTGCTGCAGGGGCAAGACGTCACGCCGCCCGGCTCACTCAGCCTGAAAATCCCCGGCATCAAATACCGGGCCGCCCGCGCAGACACCGTGCCGACGACCGCACCGCTGCAGACCGCGCCTCCCCTTCCGAACGGCGTCGAGGCCTCCGGCATCGAGACGGTCAACGCCCTGAGCTACGAACTCTGCCAATATGAGCTCCCGCGGCAGGTACAGTATTTGGACACTTATGCGTGGCGTCAGAAGGATACGCACTTCGCGTTGACGACCCGAGCGCTCAACGTCCCCAATACCAAACTGCATCCGGTATTTCGTCGGCAACATCCGCTTTTCATCGCCAAAGGCGACCCGCTGCAGGTGTTGTACTGCGAGAATGACGTCATTCCCGAGTTGCCCAAGGTGCGTGGAATCATCAATCACCGCGACCGCCAGACCTATCTCATCGGCGGCAATCGCTACTTCACCGAAGCCGGCCTTAACCTGTGCGCACGCGCCGTCTTCATTCTCGGCGCGATCATGATGTGCATTATGCTCGCCCTGATAGTGTGGGATAACGCCGATACCCCTGCCGGCTTTCACCTGGATGCCTGGACCCTGAAGCGCCTCGGCAGCGAATTGCCGCCGATTCTGCTGCTGATGATGCTGATGGTCAGCGGCCTGGCGCTGCTGATCGAGGGCTTAGCCCAGATCTGCCGCCTCTACGCTTTTGACCAGCACCGCACGTTTAAGACGTTCAAATACCTGCGCACTCTGCGCCGCAGGCTATGGCGGCAGGAACAGGTGACGGAGCTGAAATGATGACGTTAGCGCTTTATAAAAGACCTCTTCTCATCCTGACGCTGTTTTTGGCCAGCGCGCTGGGCTTTTATTTCCTCGCCCCTGAGCAACGCTACGCACAGTGGCAATGGACCCAGGGCGACGAGGCGTTACCGACGATAGCCCGCTACGATCTCATCCACAGCTACCCGGCACAGGACGGCACTCTGCTGCTCACCAGCAAAAGAAGTGAGACCAGCGCCTACAACAGCTTTTACGGCTGGGCGGCCAACTACCTCAGCCAGGTGCTGTTCGTCGGCCCAAAGGGATTGCAAATGCTGGGGGAGCTCGACGAATCGATCCACGATGCGGTTTGCAGCGCGCAAGAGTGCGTGCTTTTTCTGTCCAAAGGGCGCCGGCTGGTCGATGTGCAGCGGGGCACCATCGGACCGCTGCTCCCCTGGGCGGAAGGCGATGACAATCTCCCGTCCTTGATCGGCGGCAAACTGGTGGCGCTGCCGGGAAAACGCGCGCTGTATTTCATCAGTACCGAGGGCATTTTCTACAGCCCGGACTTCGGCGCCCATTGGCGACAGACGCTGAATCTGCCGGCACTGCTGGACGAGCGGCAGCTGCTGGGCTTTGAGCGCGGCGAGGAAGAGTCATCGACGCGTTTCGGCAAAGCTGCTCGCAAATCCATGCCCGAGATCTTTACCGCCGTTGATGGCGATCGCGTGCTGTTCTGGATGAACCCGGTGCTCGGATCCGGCGCGTTGCACATCGCCGTTAACGGCAAAACCGGCGAGATGACTGAATGGCATTGGCTGCTGGTGCGCGTGAACGAAAGCGCGCAGGCCCCGGATGGCGGCATCTACCTGATCGCGCAGACGCTGGACAGAGGGCTGTATCAGCTCCTGCGCTATCAGCCCGATGGGCAGCTGACGGCACTGCTGGAAAATGGCGATAAATCGCTGTATCAGCTGTGGGCGGGCAACGACAAGCTGGTTGCCCAAACGGATAACGGCGATGCGCGTCTCTCGCTGATTTTCGATCTGTGCTCATCCGACGTGCGCTACCGGCAATCGTTGGAGTACCGCTACAACGGGCGCGACGACGCACGCCAGACCGTGATCGAACCGGAAAGCCACTACGACGACGCCCGGGATACCCCGGCGCTGCCTTACTTCGTTCGCTACCGCGCCACCACGCCGTGAACATGAGGAACTTGCCATGCTGTTAGGTTATGGCGCAGGCGTCGCGGGGCTGCTGGCGCTGTTGTTGGCCTTGCTGCTCGCCGGCATCCTGATCGCCTGGTGGTGCTGGCGCTACGTCGCCGCCCGCTGCGGCCGCCCGCGTCCGCCGCTCTCCTGGGGCGGCTATCTGCTCGCCTCAGCGCTGGCGGTGTACCCGGTGGCATGCATGCTGGCGCTGATCGGCACCCTCATCCAGGATATCAAAAGCCAACGAGCTGAAGATCGTTGGAACCAACGCAGCTACCTGACGCTCGACGAGGCCAGGCCGTTTGGTGAGATCGCGCTGCCAAAAGGAAGCTGGGTAAACCGGCAGGATCCGCGCCTGCCCGGCAGCGAAAACAGCCCCGTTACGATGAACGGCGTCACCGCAGTGCGCTTCCCTCAGCCGCAAAACGTGGCCGGCGTGCCGATCGTCGCCTTCGAGGTTTCACCGCCAGTGATGGAGCTGGCGAGCGCGCATACCTTTACCCGCCCGAGCGGCCAAACGGTACGCTGCGAAGCCGGTTGGCTGGTCACCTTCTTTTTGCCGCCGGATCAGCCGGCCGTGCAGTGGGAGGAGTGGCAAGCCGGGCTGCCAGCGGCGGCGTTTCGGCCCAGCGGTTGGACGTTCAGGGAATGCTTCTCCGGCAGCCCGATCGCCGTGCTGACCCTGCAGAACGGCGAAGTCAGGGTGCTGCCTTAAGCATCATGTCGTGGCGTTGGGCAAGCGCACGGTCATGCGGTTATTCGCCGTGGGCAGCTGCAGTGGCGCGTCCTGCCAGCTCACCGCGACAACCAGAACCGGCGGAGCCGCCACGCGCGGCTCGCGCCCGTCCGGCCCCACGCTGTAGGCATCCCATTCAATCACGAACACCCCGCCATCCTGCGGCTCTACCCGCTCGACGAAAAAGGTGGTGTCCGCCCCGCGCCCGCCCGCCGGTTTATGCGCGTAAGAGAGTAGGCTGAACCACTCGCCGGCAAAATACAGATGGTACAGACCGTCAACGATCTGCTCGCCGCGGAACTGGCAGCCGCCGACGCTCAAGCCGTCGCCCGTCGGGGATTCCGTCACGCGTTCGAGATCGCGTACCAAGAGATCGGTCGGCCGGTTATCCAACAACAGCTCATAAGGCGGCGCGTGCAGCAGCGCGGCGGGATCGTCCGCCTGGCGCAGATCCGCCGGTAACCGCGAACGCGCCGCCAGCGTGCGGCCGCTGGGCAAGGCGATCTCCAGACGATCCGCCGGATCCTCCACCCACTGCGGCACCCACAGGCCACGCACCGGATGCAACGGCGTAGCCTCCACCTGCCGACACCTCGCCCGCAGCCGCACCAGCGCCTCAGCGGCACCGGCGGCCAAGGCTTTCTGTTCGCGATCGGTCAGCGCAGGCAGCGCGTACATCGCCCGGGCGGCGGGTTCGTATACCGTCAGCCCCTCACCCTCGCGGCTGCGGGTCGGGATCAGGCGCAGCTTGCCATCATCCACGTCCTGCGGCGCCGCACAGGCGCCCTGCACAATCGCTCCGTCGCGCAGCAGCAGCGTCCAAAAGTTGGGGCCGCCCATGCCCAGCTCCCCTACGCCGCCGATCTGCCGGTCGCTGTCACCGGTGTGCGCTATCTCAATCGGTTGCGAACGCCAGTCGGTCTTGCGCCACTCGGCGGCCTGCCCCTCGGGTTGTTGCGCGCCTTTAGCGGCGTATTTCGCCCACTGCAGCAGGGCAAACAGCGCGATGCACAGCGCGCCGAGAATCGGGTAATCCCGCCAAATCAGCAACCAACCGACGATCAAAAGGGCCCAGGCGGCCATGGCGATATCCTTGTTTCAACAGAGAGCGGCCGCCTGATTCTAGCGCAGGAAACGTCAGGGGTTGAAGCCTATTCCATGAATAATTAGCCGTTAAATAGAAAGATAATAATTTCAGAGTTATTTCTGTGACTATAAAGATCACATAAATAACGCTTCACAGAGTGCCTTTAACGTAAAAAGATAACTGCCTGTATATCAATATAATATTTACCCCTTGTTAAAAACCGGAAAAGGAAAGCGGAAAAAAACTGCAATAATTTGTGCATACTCCAAACATTGACTATGTTTAGACATACTATTTATATGCAGTTGGACACAGGCAAAGACACTGACAGCAATTAAAAAAGTCCGCTTTTTAACGGGCGAGGAAATATTTTATCGACAATATTCCGAGGAGGCTTTATCTCCATGGAACGGGGTAACTTTGCGTTTTATCAAGCCAATAGGCTACACACCGCAATTAATATCATTATTAGCATTCCGGAGAGCGACAATGAAAATCGTTACAGGCATTATCCTTACCTCTGTGGCCGCCTTCAGCGGCGTGGCTTACGCGGCCGATGCGCAGCCTACCACCGGCAGCGCGGCGGTGATGCTGGAACACGTGCACGCCGTGATGGAAAATGGCAGCCCGGCGCCGCAGCATGACGCCGCCTGCAAAAAAGAACTTTCCATGCCGGAATCGAAATATATGGGCATGAAGGTCAAAACCGATTACACCATCAACAGCAGCACCATGATGATGTCGGCCAAGTCGATGTTCCCATCGCCGGATTCCATGAAACCGATGGAGCTGACGGTCGATCTCTCCGCGCTGGGCCTGGCGGATGTGTATGCCTTCGGCGCCTTTAAACCGGCGGCGCTGCCACAGGCGTATATTTATTTCACCATCGACAAGAATTTTAAAGATCCGGTCAGCACCTTTATGATCATTAACCAAGGCAAGCAATATAACTGCGTGATTTCCAGCTCGAATAAAATGATGAGCAAAGAAATGCGCGGCAAGATGATGATGAAGAAACAGTAACGGAATGAAAAACGGCGCTTCCCTTAACAGGAAGCGCCGCCAGAAAAAGCATTAAATCAGACCAGGATTGTATTTCTGGTTGAATTTCTCTTCCGACTGGAACAGATAAATAATACCTTCGATAAAGCCGACAATCGCCGGGATCCCCGTCCAGCAGAACAGCAGGTAGAACAGCCCCCACCACTTCATCCCTAAGTAAAACTTGTGAATGCCCAGCCCACCCAGGAAGATGGCCAGCAGGGCCGCCGCGAGCTTGTCTTTTCTGCTCATAGTGCACTTCTCCTAACTTCTCACCGAACCACCGGCATGTCCAAAAACGGATGCCGCTCCACAGAGCGCCGCATCGCAATGCTTGAGGAAGAAACATTCACCCATCAAGGCTCAACAGGGGTAATTATAACAGTGATTAATTAAACGGTTGTTTAACCGGGGAAAGGCAAGCAAAAGACGTACGGCAAGAGAAGGAATATTCCTGCGGCGAAGACTCAACACTTTAATATCTTGTTGTTTTTAAAGTGGATAATGTGCATGTATTCATGACTATCATGCCAGCCGTTGACGCCGCGCTAAGCGTGTTGCCCCTAGGGGGCCATATCCTTGTCGACTATTTTATTTTCCCTGGTGACTTCCCACTGACAATCTAGGTGACTCGCATTGATAGGATTCGCAGCGTCAGCCCGGACTAACAGCAATAAAATCGATCTTGAATAACGCTATGTCTATTCTAAAGCCCGTCATATTGTGGACGATGCCCAGCGATCAGATTTGCCACCTGTGCATAATCCTTAATAACGCCGGGGTGGCGCCGTCCGGTGCAAAAAACAAAGCTACAGCGCTGTTCATTACCGATCAACTTCTCCGCCAAATTTCTGGCTCGCAGCTTAGGCGTGGCGTTCATTCTAAGGATCTGCATTTTCTCTGTTTCATTACTTTGGGGATGAAGCTTTTCTTCATACTCTCCCACCATCAGCGTGACCTGATTGACATGTTCATCAATGGCTAACTTGCCGTCAGGAATCAACGCCCCATTGCCCCACCAAATGGATGGACTGGCCGCTAAATAATTTTGAAATGCATCAGGATGATTAAACAGGGTATACAACACAAAATGACCACCGTGCGAATGGCCTGCCAGCGTTTGCCGATCTACGTTGACAGGATAATGCGCTTCGACCCATGGTTTAACGCATGCGGCAATAAACTGATAAAACGCTGCCGCTCCCCCCCCTTCCGCAAACTCTTTCTCTCCTGAGGGAACCGTATAATCGCGGGTTCTTGCCTTCAAGACATCCACCCCGTCTTGATAGCCAATGCCGACATAAAGAATATCCCCATCGCGTTTTCTGTTGTTACGTTCCGTCACGACCGAAAACTGGGAGTTAGCATCCAAAAGATACAGCGGGTTCAAATTGCCGCCAATCCCCCTACGATGAGAGATAAAGACTCTGTATCTTTGACCATTAAAGACAAAACACTTCGTTCTTGAAATTAAATCTTCACACATAACAACCTCACTTGTTTAAATGAATTAATCGCGTTAATGCCTTTCTTCTCAGATAAGAAAAAGACGGTGAGGTCCCAACGTAGCAACGCATATTCCCGTTTACGACGTTTGTGTGTTGTGCGATTTATGGCACGCAAGCCCAGGTATTGCATCATGCGCCGGATTAATAGGCTTTAGCTTTGCGGCAGAGTCGGTGACGGAGTGTACGAAAGGGAAAGTTAAAAAGTGAGGTGGTGCCGATAATAGGAGTCGAACCTACGACCTTCGCATTACGAATGCGCTGCTCTACCAACTGAGCTATATCGGCATCGAGCCAAGCCTGCGGGGCAAGCCGGAAGTGCGTTGAACAAGGTAGACCTGTGCGTGAAATGAGTCAATAGCCGCCGGGGTGTTTGGTTGTTTTGCAAGCAACCGCACTGCGGCACACTCAACCTTCCCAAAAACAATCAGGGCGCAGCATGCTGCGCCCTGACCTCTTTCTGACCGCAATCCGGCCCTAGCTGCGCACCAGATCGTCGCCGTAGCCGATCCACTTGTAGGTGGTCAGCGCGTCCAGGCCCATCGGGCCGCGGGCGTGCAGTTTCTGGGTGCTCACCGCCACTTCTGCGCCCAGGCCGAATTGGCCGCCGTCGGTGAAGCGGGTGCTGGCGTTGACGTACACCGCCGAGGAGTCCACCGCGCGCACGAAGTGCTCGGCGCTGCTCAGCGAGCGGGTGAGGATCGCGTCGGAGTGGTTGGTGCCGTGGGTGCGGATGTGGTCGATGGCCTGATCGATATCGTCCACCAGCAGCACGTTCAGATCCAACGACAGCCATTCGTCGTCGTAATCTTCCGCGTTCACCGGCACCACCGTCGCCGGGCCGCCCTGCAGCAGCGACAGCGCATTTTCCGCCGCGTGCAGCGTCACGCCCGCCGCCGCCATTTTGGCGCTCAGCGCCGGCAGGAACTCGGCGGCGATGCTGCGGTTCACCAGCAGCGTCTCCAGCGAGTTACAGGCGCTCGGGCGCTGGATCTTGGCGTTTTCAATCACCGTCAGGGCCTTGTCGAAATCGACGTCGGCATCCACATAGGTGTGGCACACGCCGATGCCGCCGGTGATCACCGGGATGGTCGATTGCTCGCGGCACAGCTTGTGCAGGCCGGCGCCGCCGCGCGGGATCAGCATGTCGACATAGCGATCCAGGCGCAGCAGTTCGTTCACCAATGCGCGATCCGGGCTGTCGATCGCCTGCACCGCCGCCGCCGGCAGGCCGCACTGTTCCAGCGCCTGCTGGATCACTTTTACCGTCGCCTGGTTGGTGTTGTGCGTCTCTTTACCGCCGCGCAGGATCACCGCGTTGCCGGTTTTCAGGCACAGGCTGGCGACGTCGATGGTGACGTTCGGGCGCGCCTCGTAAATCACGCCGATCACGCCGAGCGGCACCCGGCGGCGCTCCAGCTTCAGCCCGCTGTCCAGCAGGTTGCCGTCCAGCACGTGGCCGACCGGATCGTTCAGGCGGCACACCTGGCGCACGTCGTTAGCGATCGCCGCCAGCCGCGCCGGGGTCAACAGCAGGCGATCGAGCAGCGCTTCGCTCATGCCGCTGGCGCGCGCCTGCGCCATGTCTTGTTCGTTCGCCAGCAGGATCGCTTCGCTGTTGGCTTCCAGCCTGTCGGCCATCACCGACAGCACCTGATTCTTCTTCGCCGTGCTCAGCACCGCCAGCTGCCAGGAGGCCTGCTTGGCGGCCTTCCCCATCTGCTCCAGCATGCTCACTCCTTAACTGACAATCATATCGTCGCGGTGCACTGCCACCGGACCGTATTCATAACCGAGGATTTCGCTGATTTCCTGCGAGTGGTGCCCGGCGATCATGCGCATCGCATCGCTGTTGTAGCGGCTGACGCCGTGCGCCAGATCGCGCCCCGCCAGGTTGCGGATGCGGATCACTTCGCCGCGCGAGAAGTCGCCCTTCACTTCGCGGATGCCTTTCGGCAGCAGCGAGCTGCCGCGCGCCATCATCGCTTCCACCGCGCCGTCGTCGACGGTGATCTCACCGGCCGGCGGCGCGCCGAAGATCCAGCGCTTGCGGTTTTCCAGCGGGGTTTCCAGCGCGTGGAAACGGGTGCCCACCGGCTTGCCTTCGATCACGTCCGCCACCACGCCCGGCTTGCTGCCGGCGGCGATCACGACGTCGATGCCGGCGCGGCAGGCCACGTCGGCCGCCTGCAGTTTGGTGCCCATGCCGCCAGTGCCCAGACCGGAAACGCTGTCGCCGGCGATGGCGCGCAGCGCGTCGTCGATGCCGTGCACTTCACGGATCAGTTCGGCCTGCGGGTTGTTGCGCGGATCGGCGGTGTAGAGGCCCTGCTGATCGGTCAGCAGCAACAGTTTGTCGGCCCCGGCCAGAATGGCCGCCAGCGCCGACAGGTTATCGTTGTCGCCCACCTTGATTTCGGCGGTGGCGACGGCGTCGTTCTCATTGATTACCGGCACGATGCGGTTGTCCAGCAGCGCCGTCATGGTGTCGCGCGCGTTGAGGAAGCGCTCGCGGTCTTCCAGATCGGCGCGCGTCAGCAGCATCTGCCCGACGTGGATGCCGTAAATGGAGAACAGCTGTTCCCACAGCTGGATCAGTCGGCTCTGCCCCACCGCCGCCAGCAGCTGCTTGGAAGCGATGGTGGCGGGCAGCTCGGGGTAGCCCAGGTGCTCGCGCCCGGCGGCGATCGCGCCGGAGGTGACGATGACGATGCGGTGGCCCGCGGCGTGTTGCTGCGCGCACTGGCGCACCAATTCGACGATGTGGGCGCGGTTCAGACGCAGCGATCCGCCGGTCAACACGCTGGTGCCCAATTTCACAACCAATGTCTGGCTGCCGTTCATAGTATTTCTGCCGTGTGTAATGATGAGAAGAAGAGTGCAAAGGTCTTTGTAACAGGAGAGACGCGTTATGCCAACAGGCACAACGCGAAATCAGCACAATACGTGGTCAAACGGGGTCAGGCGGAGAGTTTGATCAGTTTTTCTTTGAAATCGTCGGCGGGTTCCAGCCCCAGATCCATGGTCGCCAGCAGCTCGCCCAGGCGGCGATGGAAGTCGCGCAGGGTGTCTTCCAGCTTGGCGCTCACTTCATCATCCTTAATGTTTTGCGCCGTCCAGTCGCCTTCTTTGTCGAACAGGCCGAATTGGTACGAATAGGTGAAGCGCGCCTCTTCCGCCTGCAGCTCCATCCACCAGCCCCAGAACTCGCGCTTCTCCGGAGCGGGCTTTACATTGACGCAGACGGCCAAACAATCAAAGAAAAAACGGTCGTTTTCACATTGCCCTTCACGCAGGTACGGCCCCAAGCTGGCAAAACGTTTCATTAGTCGGCTTTTAGGGTGACCACTCGGTAACGTCATTCTCTAACCTCCTCAATGTAGACCACTCTTTTTAACAAACTGTTAAAATTTAGCAACTAATTAACGCATTTTGTCCTTCAGCCAGCCGGACATCTGCAGCAACGCCCGGTGGAAGCTGTCGTAGACCGGGGTGCGCGGGATGGCGATCAGCTTGCCGCTCACCGAGGAGGTGACGATCAGCTGCGACTCCTCTTTCGGGCTGAGCGTATCGCGCTCCCAGTAGCCTGAGATCATCGGCGTCGGGCAACGGCGCCCCAGCAGCCCCTGCATTTTCAGCGAGTAGCTGTTCAGCTCCACCTTCAGCACGTTGTCGGAAGCGTTAGCCATGCCCATGCGGCTGGCCAGCACGTCCATATACATGTCCGGCACGTTCAACTGGGTGCTGCCGTCGCACAGCAGGCGATGCACCACCGGGCCCAGGCAGGCCACGCCGCGCAGCCGCTGCGGCTCCAGATAGGCCAGTCGCACCGCCACGTTAGCGCCGAAGCGGAAGCCGAAAGCACTCACCCGCTGATGATCCACCCACGGCACCGAGGACAGCTGGATCAGCACCTGCTGATGCAGGTAGCTGGAATCCTGCGTCAGCTTCCATTTGCAGGAGGAGCCGATCGACGGCATGTCGAGCGTCAGCATGGCGATGCCGTGCGGCGCCAGGTAGTCGCGGAACAGCCGGTGGTAGTCGGTCTGCAGCGTATCGAGGCTGCCGCACATCAGCACCGTCGGGAACGGCGCCTCGCCCTTCTCCGGCATGTGCAGGAAACCGGTGACGCTGCCGCCGCCTTCGATGCGGAATTCGAGCTCTTTCAGCTGATACGGCAGCAGCAGCGCCGCCTCTTCGTAAGCGCGGTTAGCCAGCATCTCCGCCTGTTCGGCCAGCTCGTCGCCCTTCAGGTGCGGGTAACCGGCGATGCTGTACAGGCTCGCGGCCTTCAGCCAGTACTCGCCGCCGAGCAGCGGATCCTGCTGCTCCGTCGCCCGCTGCTGCCACTGCATGCCCTGATGGATCCACTCGTAGATCCAGTTGCCGTTGCGGTAGCCCACCACGGTATCCAGCCGTTGCGGATTGCTGCGCTCGGCGTCCGAGGCGGCGATGCGCGCCAGCACTTCGTGGATTTCGATCGGGCTGACGCCGCGCCAGGCCCACAGCAGCGGATTCAGCATGCGGTACCAGCTGCCGGTGGTGTCGCCTTCCAATGCGGAATGCATGGCGGCGCTCACTTTGTTGCGCGCGCGCAGCACCAGCGTCGAGGTTTCAGGGTGTTTGAATTTAGGCTTGAAAAGAATTTCAGAAAGGTTGGCCTGTGCCATGGTAACAACAGCCTCCGTAAATCTGGCGATAGGCCGCAACAGGCCTACTTAACTAGAGGTAGTGTACCTAACTCTGGCGGGATAAACCAAGATAACGCAAACGCCCGGCATAACCGGGCGTTGATTTGGAACTGGCTGGGCTTAGCGACCGCCGATAGGGGGAACGAAGCTGACGCCCATGTCCCACGGCTGCTCGATCCAGGTGTCCTGCGGGATGTCGACCACATAGTCGTCCACCAGTGGACGGCCCGCCGGCTTGGCGAAGATGGTGACGAAATGCGCTTTCGGGTACATATCGCGGATCGCTTTTGCGGTACCGCCGGTATCCACCAGATCGTCTACTACGATGAAGCCTTCACCGTCGCCTTCGGCGCGCTTGAGCACTTTCATTTCGCGTTGGTTGTCATGGTCGTAGCTGGAAATGCAGACGGTATCCACATAGCGAATTCCCAGTTCGCGCGCCAGCAGGCCCGCCGGCACCAGACCGCCGCGGCTTACGGCAATGATGCCGGTCCATTTGTCGGCAGGCAGCAGGCGGTGCGCCAGCTTGCGTGCATGTATTTGCAGCATATCCCAGGTAACAACGTATTTTTCGCTCATAGAATCGTGTCCCAGCCGGCTGGTGAAGCGGCTTACTTTATAGTTCAGGGGAAAAAAGGTTGCGCGAGATTATAGAGACTGGCCGCGTTGAATTCCAGCTGTACCGAGGAAAACCTCGCGATTTCCGCCGCGCGGCTTTTCGGTGATTGATGCTGAAAAAGCGAACGTTCCCGCCGCGAAGCCGTGTGATCAAGCGCTTAAACCGCACAATACGGGGCGCGCGCCGCCGGAAATAAAGTGATATTCTCTGATGATCGTGCCACGACGCACAGATACCCGCTCACCTCAACCGCGCGGCACGCCCGTCCTGTCGGAGCCTGCCGTCACAGGAGACTTATAGTGTCTGAATTGTCTCAGCTTTCGCCACAGCCGCTGTGGGATATTTTCGCCAAGATCTGTTCTATCCCGCACCCTTCTTATCATGAAGAAGCGCTGGCGCAGCACATCCTCACCTGGGCCAAAGAGAAGAACCTGCACGCCGAGCGTGATCAGGTCGGCAATATCCTGCTGCGCAAGCCGGCCACCAAAGGCATGGAAAACCGCAAGCCGGTCGCGCTGCAGGCGCACCTGGACATGGTGCCGCAAAAGAATAACGACACCGTGCACGACTTCGCCAAGGATCCGATCCAGCCTTATATCGCCGGCGAGTGGGTGAAAGCGCGCGGCACCACGCTGGGCGCCGACAACGGCATCGGCATGGCCTCCGCCCTGGCGGTGCTGGCCGACGACAGCGTTGAGCACGGCCCGCTGGAAGTGCTGCTGACCATGACCGAAGAAGCCGGCATGGACGGCGCCTTCGGGCTGCAGCCGAACTGGCTGCAGGCGGACATCCTGATCAATACCGATTCCGAAGAAGAAGGCGAAATCTACATGGGTTGCGCCGGCGGTATCGACTTCATCACCACCCTGCCGCTGCAGCGCGAAGCGGTGCCGGCCGGTTATCAAACCCTGAAGCTGACCCTCAAGGGCCTGAAAGGCGGCCACTCCGGCGCCGAGATCCACGTCGGGCTGGGCAACGCCAACAAACTGCTGGCGCGCTTCCTGTTCGCCCATGCGGCGGCGCTGAACCTGCGCGTGCTGGATCTGAACGGCGGCACCCTGCGCAACGCCATTCCGCGTGAAGCCTCTGCGGTGGTTGCGGTGCCGGCGGACAAAGCCGACGCGCTGAAAGCGCTTAGCCAGGAGTTCCTGGCGGTGCTGCAGAACGAACTCTCCGCCAAAGAGAAGAACATCACCGTGCTGCTGGAGCCGACCACCAGCGCTTCGCAGGCGCTGAGCGCCGACAGCCAGCAGCGCTTCCTCGCGCTGCTGAACGGCACGCCGAACGGCGTGATCCGCATGAGCGACACGGTAAAAGGCGTAGTGGAAACCTCGCTGAACGTCGGCGTGGTCACCACCAGCGAAAACGAAGCGGAAATCATCTGCCTGATCCGCTCTCTGATCGACAGCGGCAAAGACTACGTGGTCGAAATGCTGACCGCGCTGGGCCAGCTGGCCGGCGCCAAAGTGGCGCCGAAGGGCGGCTACCCGGGCTGGCAGCCGGACGCCGATTCACCGGTGATGCACCTGGTGCGCGAGCTGTATCAGGATCTGTTCGACAAGACGCCGAACATCATGGTGATCCACGCCGGCCTGGAATGCGGCCTGTTCAAAAAACCGTATCCAAACATGGATATGGTATCGATCGGGCCAACCATCACCGGCCCGCACTCGCCGGATGAGCAGGTACATATCGAAAGCGTCGGTCTGTACTGGAAGCTGCTGACCTCGCTGCTGAAAGCTATCCCTGAGCGCGCGTAATCTGCGCGCTTAACGCAAAAAGCCGGCACCCGCCGGCTTTTTTTATTCCCACGACAGCGCCAGCTGCCGCTCCAGCTGCGGATCGAGCAGCGTCACGTGCAGCCCCACCAGCCGCACGCCGCGTCCTTCACGCCGTTCGCGCCACGCCTGCCGCGCCACCGCCAGCAAATCCTGCTGATTCAGCACCGGGAACACGTGCTCCTGGGTGGTTTGCTGAAAATCCTGAAACTTCAGCTTCACGCCCTGCCGGGCGATGTGCAGATCCGGCTTCACCTTACGTAGCCGCATCTCCAGCTCGGGGTAGAGTTTGTCGATAATCAGCGTTTCGCAATCTTCCCAGTCGTGAATGTCTTCCGCCAGCGTGCGCTCCACGCCCACCGATTTACGCAGCCGCTCCGCCGAGATTTCGCGCCGATCGATGCCCTGACACCGCTCCCACAGCACCCGGCCGAACTTGCCGAAGCGCTTGAGCAGCTGCGCCAAATCGTATTGCTGCACGTCGGCGCAGGTGATAAGCCCCACTTCCTCCAGCCGTTTGGCGGTCACCTTGCCGACGCCGGGGATCTTGCTGAGCGGCAGCTGCTGCAAAAACGCCGGCACCTGCGCCGGGGTGATCACGTATTGCCCATTCGGCTTGTTCATCTCGGAAGCGATTTTGGCGAGAAACTTGATCGGCGCGACACCGGCCGACGCGGTGAGATTCAGCTCGTCGGCGATCGCCTGACGGATCTCCTGGGCGATCAGCGTCGCCGAGCCGTTGCATTGCGGGCTGTCGGTCACGTCGAGATAGGCTTCATCGAGCGACAGCGGCTCGATCAACGGGGTATAGCGGGCGAAGATTTCACGGATATGCAGCGAAGCCTCTTTGTAGGCCGCCATGCGCCCCGGCAGCAGGGTGAGATGCGGGCACAGCTTTAGCGCCATCGCCGTGGACATGGCGCTGTGTACGCCGTAGCGCCGCGCCGGGTAGTTGGCGGTGCTGATCACCCCGCGCCGATCGGCGCTGCCGCCAATCGCCAATGGGATATCGCGCAGGCTGGGATCGTCGCGCATTTCCACCGCCGCGAAGAAGCAGTCCATATCGACATGAATGATTTTACGCATCGCACCCTCCAGTAACACTGTATAAGTATACAGTCAGATACCGAAAGCTCAAGGCCGCAGGCTTCGATGAAAGCACCGCTTCCGTCAGATATTTCCGCGTTGTTAAAAAAGCTTAATTTTTCAATAGTATGATCTCCGCTATCCCGTGCGGCTCACCACAACGATAACGACAAGGTACTCTACATGATCAGATTTTCTCATTGGCTGCTGGCTTCCGCGCTGTCGCTGAGCGCGCTGGCGGCCAGCGCCGCCGCCGGTCACGCGCCGGCGATCGTCGCCCATCGCGGCGGCACCGCCGATGCGCCGGAAAACACCCGCATCGCCATCGAAACCGCGCTGAAAAACGGTGCCGACGCCGTTTGGATCACACTGCAAGAATCCAAAGACGGCGTCATCGTGCTGTATCGCCCCTCGGATCTGACGGCGCTGACCAACCGGCAGGGCCCGGTCTCTGCGTATACCGCCGCACAATTGGCCGAGACCGATGCCGGCTGGGCGTTCGCCAAAGGCGATGCGCATCCGTTCCGCGGCCAGGGCATCGGCATTCCGCGGCTGGACGAGGTGCTAAAAGCGTTTCCGCACGTCACCTTCTATCTGGACATCAAATCCCCGGACGCCGATCCGGCGCAGTTTGGCCAGGCGCTGCTGGCGACGCTGGAAAGCACCGACAGCCTGAACCGCACCCGCGTTTACTCTACCGACGCCAAATACCTGCAGGCGCTGCCGCCGGCCATCCCGCGCTTCGAAAGCCGCGACGAGACCCGCACGCTGCTGGCCAACGTCACCATGGCGCACCAGTGCGATGTCAAACCGGACAACCGACAGCCGCGCTGGTATGGGCTGGAGCTGAAGCGCGAGGTGGAAGTGGTAGAGAAGTACACCCTCGGCGAAGGGCGCTCGAAGGCGTTTCTGACCTGGGATAAAGAATCGATGGACTGTTTCCGCTCGCAGGGCCCGGCACACATCATTCTGTTCGGCGTCAACACGCCGCAGGAATATCAGCAGGCGCTGGCGCTGGGCGCCGACGGCGTGATGGTCAACTCGCCGGCCGAGGCGAAAAGCTTCCGCAAGGCGAAATAAAAAAACCCGGCCAAGGCCGGGTTTTCGCTTCGCTACAGAATGCGGTGCTTGTCCAACTGCTCGCGCCGCTGCGCCGCTTTGGCTTCGCGCTTTTTGCGCGCATCGCAGGGTTCCGGGCAGTCGCAGACTTTCTCCATCCCCAGCGCAGTGATGCCGCCGCAGCTGCCCTGCAGGCTTTTGCGTTTAAACACATAGCCCAGCGACATGCCGCCGACGATCAGCAGGAACAACACGAAGGTGGCGGCGAATACCGTCAACATAACAACCTCACGAACTCTTTTTCAGATAGGGTTTGAACGCATCCGAATAACGCTCCTCAAACCCGTCGGCGGTTTTCACGATCATGAACACCGGGATACCGAGCAGGTTGGCCAGCGCCATCCCGCGCTCCGGCCCCATTACGTTCAGGCCGGTGGACAGGCCGTCGGCGGTCATGCAGGTCGGGCTCAGCACGGTGATCGACACCAAACGGTGATGAATGGGCCGGCCGGTGACCGGATCGATAGTGTGCGAATAGCGCACCCCGTCCTGCTCGAAGTAGTTGCGATAGTCACCCGAGGTGGCGATCGACATATCTCCCGGCTGGATCACCAGCTGCGCCTGCTGCTGCGCGCCGGCGGTCGGGCGTTCGATGGCAATACGCCACGGCTTTTGCTCGCCGTTGCGCCCGCGGGTGCGCACTTCGCCGCCAATATCCACCATGTAGTTTTGCACGTGCTGCGATTGCAGGTATTCCGCCACCACGTCTACGCCATACCCCTTGGCGATCGACGACAGGTCGACATACAGCTCGGGGATGCTTTTCACCAGCGCGCTGCCCTGCACCGACAGCTTGTCGGCGCCGGTCCAGGCGCGACGGTGCTCCAGCTCCGCCTCGCTCGGCACTTTATCCGGCCGCCCTTCCGGGCCGAAGCCCCACAGATTGACCAGCGGCCCGACGGTCACGTCCAGCGCGCCGTCGGTGACACGGTTGATGCGCAGCGCTTCGCGCACCACCTCGGCGGTCGCCGGTGAAACCGGGAACGGCCGCTCAATGTCGCGGCTGGCGTTGAAGCGGCTCAGCTCGGAATCCGGCCGGTAGGTGGACATTTGGTCGTTCACCTGCTCCAGCCGTTTGTCGATCTCCGCCTGCATCTCGCGCGCCGACGGCGTATCGTCGCCGGTCACATAACGGATCGAATACGAGGTGCCCATGGTTTTACCCGCCAGGTTCACCTGTTCCGGCCCGCAGCCGGTCAGCAGCAGGGTGGCGCTCAGCACCACGCCCGTCAGCCAGTTCTTCATCGCCAATGCGCGCATTTAGCCACCAAAGTCATCCAGCATGATGTTTTCGTCTTCGACGCCCAGATCTTTCAGCATCTTGATCACCGCGGCGTTCATCATCGGCGGCCCGCACATGTAAAACTCGCAGTCCTCCGGCGCCGGGTGGTTCTTCAGATAGTTCTCCAGCAGAACATTATGGATAAAGCCGGTGTAGCCGGTCCAGTTATCTTCCGGCTGCGGATCCGACAGCGCCACGTGCCAGGTGAAGTTGTCGTTCTCCGCCTGCAGCTGGTTGAAGTCGTCTTCATAGAACATCTCGCGCAGCGAACGCGCGCCGTACCAGAAGGTGATCTTGCGCTTCGAGTTCAGGCGCTTGAGCTGATCGAAGATATGCGAGCGCATCGGCGCCATGCCCGCGCCGCCGCCGATAAAGATCATTTCGGCGTCGGTGTCCTTGGCGAAGAACTCGCCGAACGGCCCGGAGATGGTCACCTTGTCGCCGGCCTTCAGCGACCAGATATAGGAAGACATGATGCCCGGCGGCACCTCCGGATTGTTCGGCGGCGGCGTGGCGATACGCACGTTGAGCATGATGATGCCCTTCTCTTCCGGGTAGTTGGCCATCGAGTAGGCGCGCACCGTGGTGTCGTTTACCGTCGAGCGGTAGCGGAACAGGTTGAACTTGTCCCAGTCGCCGCGATATTCCTGCGGCACGTCGAAGTCGGCGTAGCTGATGTCGTGCGCCGGCGCTTCGATCTGGATGAAGCCGCCCGCGCGGAACGGCACGTCTTCGCCATCGGGGATCTTCAGCTTCAGCTCTTTGATAAAGGTGGCTTTGTTATCGTTGGAGATAACCTCGCACTCCCATTTCTTCACGCCGAAGATCTCTTCCGGCAGCTCGATCTTCAGGTTTTGCTTCACGTTCACCTGGCACGCCAGGCGGCAACCCTCTTTCGCTTCGCGCTTGTTGATGTGCGAGAGCTCGGTCGGCAGGATATCGCCGCCGCCCTCTTTGATCACCACCCGGCACTGGCCGCAGGAGCCACCACCGCCGCAGGCCGAGGAGACGAAGATCCCCTGGCTGGAGAGCACGTTGAGCAGCTTGTCGCCCGCCGGCGCATGGAAGCTCTTATCCAGATCGCCGTTGATCTCCACCGCGATGTCGCCGGTATTCACCAGCTTCGATTTGGCAAACAGGATCAGCAACACCAGCACCATCACGATGGTGGTGAACATTGCTACGCCTAAAATAATTTCCATAAATTCTTCCCGCCTTTACAACTGAACACCGGAGAAGGACATGAAGCCCAGCGCCATCAGTCCGGTGGTGATAAAGGTAATGCCCAGGCCGCGCAGTCCCGCCGGCACGTTGGCATATTTGAGTTTTTCGCGGATCCCCGCCATGGCGACGATCGCCAGCATCCAGCCGGTGCCGGAGCCGATGCCGTACACCACCGATTCGGCGAAGTTGTAGTCGCGCTGCACCATGAAGGACACGCCGCCAAAGATGGCGCAGTTCACGGTGATGAGCGGCAGGAAGATGCCGAGCGCGTTATACAGCGATGGGAAGAAGCGATCGAGGATCATCTCCAGAATCTGCACCAGTGCCGCGATCACGCCGATGAAGGTGATGAAGTTGAGGAAGCTCAGATCGACGCCGTCCACCAGCGCGCCGTCGCGCAGGATCAGGTTGTAGACCAGGTTGTTCACCGGCACCGAAATGCCGAGCACGATGGTCACCGCGATGCCCAGGCCAAAGGCGGTCGAGACCTTCTTCGACACCGCCAGGAAGGTACACATCCCGAGGAAGAACGCCAGCGCCATGTTCTCAACGAACACCGCGCGCACAAACAGGCTGATATAGTGTTCCATCGGCCTTTACTCCTTTTCGATCTGCGCCGGCTTCAGGGTGCGCAGCACCCAGATCAGCAGGCCGATGATGAAGAACGCGCTCGGCGCCAGCAGGAACAGGCCGTTCGGCTGGTACCAGCCGCCGTTCTGCACCGTTTCCAGCACCGGCACGCCGAACAGCTTGCCGGAGCCGATCAGCTCGCGCAGGAAACCGACCAGCACCAGGATCACCCCGTAGCCCAGCCCGTTGCCGATGCCGTCCATAAAGCTCTCGATCGGCGGCGATTTCATGGCGTAGGCCTCGGCGCGCCCCATCACGATACAGTTGGTGATGATAAGGCCAACGAACACCGACAGCTGCTTGGAGATCTCGAACGCATAGGCGCGCAGCAGCTGATCGACCACGATCACCAGCGAAGCGATAATCGCCATCTGCACGATAATGCGCACGCTGTTGGGAATGTGATGACGGATCAGCGAGATGAAGAAGCTGGAGAACGCCGTCACCAGCGTCACCGCAATGGTCATCACCACCGCCGTCTCCAGCTTGGTGGTCACCGCCAGCGCGGAGCAAACGCCCAGCACCTGCAGGGCGATCGGGTTATTGTCGAACAGCGGCCCCAGCAGGACCCGCTTTATCTCTTTGGAATCAGCCATTTTTCAGCGCTCCTTCACGAACTTTTTTCAGGAACGGGCCGAAGCCGTGCTCGCCCAACCAGAAATCAAACGTATGCTGCACGCCGTTGGAGGTCAGCGTGGCGCCGGACAGGCCGTCCACCCCGTGCACATCTCCCTGACGCGCGCCGCCTTTCACCACGCGGATCGCCGGCTGGCCGTTGTCGTCGAACAGTTGCTTGCCGACCCACTGCTGGCGCCAGGACGGGTTCTCGACCTCACCGCCCAGCCCCGGGGTTTCCCCCTGGTCGTAGTAGGTGATGCCCTTGACCGTGTTGCCATCGTTATCCAGCGCCACGAAGGCGTACATCATCGACCACAGACCGGTGCCGTATACCGGCAGCACAATCTTGTTCACCTGGCCGCTTTCGTTGCGCACCAGATAGATTTCCGCCTGGTTGCTGCGGCGCTTGATGCCGGCCGGATCGTCGCCCGCCGCCAGCGCCACGCTTTTGGCGTCGTCGCGCAGCGCAGCGCCCAGATCGAACGCCGCCGCCTTGCCGGCGACAAACTCGCCGCTGCTCAGATCCACCAAACGCGGCTCGATGCGCTCGCTGTACAGGTGTTTAACCTGCTCGCTCTCCATTTTCGGCTGCAACAGGCCGGCTACGTCGAGAATATTGCGCTGCTTATCGAGCAGCTTTTGCTCCTGCTGTTTGGACTTCAGGCCGACGGCGGAGCCCGCCACCACCACTGAACACACCAGACACAGCAGCAGCACTACCAGCAGCGTTTTACCGATGCCGTCGTTTTTCGCTTCATTCGCCACGGGCTTTTCTCCGCTTGATGTTGGCCTGCACCACCAGGTAATCGAACAGCGGCGCGAACAGGTTGGCGAACAGGATCGCCAGCATCATGCCTTCCGGATAGGCGGGGTTGACCACCCGGATCAGCACGCACATCACGCCGATCAGAATGCCGTACCACCATTTCCCCTTGTTGGTGAAGGAGGCGGAAACCGGGTCGGTCGCCATAAAGATCATGCCGAAGGCGAAACCGCCCAGCACCAGGTGCCAGTACCACGGCATGGCGAACATCGGGTTGGTGTCGGAACCGATGGCGTTGAACAGCATGGCGGAAGCCACCATGCCGAGCATCACGCCGGCGACGATGCGCCAGGAGGCCACGCGGCCGAACAGGATAATCGCCCCGCCGATCAGGATCATCAGCGTGGACACCTCACCGATCGAGCCGGGAATGTTGCCGAGGAAAGCGTCCATCCAGCTGATGGACTGGCCGGTGGCTACGTTGCTCAGGCTGTGCGCCCCGCCAGCGCTCCACTGCGCCAGCGGCGTCGCGCCGGAGAAACCGTCAGCGGAAGTCCACACCAGATCGCCGGAGATCTGCGCCGGATAGGCGAAGAACAGGAAGGCGCGGCCGGCCAGCGCCGGGTTGAGGAAGTTGCGCCCGGTGCCGCCGAAGATCTCTTTGGCCACGACCACGCCGAAGGTGATACCCAGCGCGGCCTGCCACAGCGGCAGGGTCGGCGGCACGATCAGCGCGAACAGGATAGAGGTGACGAAGAAACCTTCGTTGACCTCATGCTTGCGGATGATGGCGAACAGCACTTCCCAGAAACCGCCGACGACAAACACCACGGCGTAGATCGGCAGGAAGTAACAGGCGCCCAGCACCATTTTGCTGACCCAGCCGGCGTCGGCCGCCAGCGAGGCGCCGAGCCACTGCGCCAGACGATAATGCCAGTCGCCCGCCAACACCTGTTGCAGCTCGTCGCCGCTGTACAGATGATGCAGCGCCGGGATCGCCTGCTGGCCGACGTTGTACATGCCCCAGAACATCGCCGGGAACACCGCCAGCCACACCAGGATCATCATGCGTTTCAAATCGATGGCGTCGCGCACGTGCGAAGCGCCGCGCGTCACCGTGCCGGGGGTGTAAAACACCGTGGTGGTCGCTTCATACAGCGGATACCACTTTTCCAATTTGCCGCCCGGCGTGAAGTGATGCTCTATCTTCTCAAAATAATTCTTCAGGCCCATCGGTTATCCTTCCTGCTCAATCTTGGTCAGCACCTCGCGCAGCACCGGCGCGTACTCATATTTGCCGGGGCAAACGAAGGTGCACAGCGCCAGATCTTCCTCGTCCAGCTCCAGACAACCCAGCGCCTGCGCGCTGTCGCTGTCGCCCGCCAGCAGATCGCGCAGCAGCAGCGTCGGCAGAATATCCAGCGGCATCACCCGCTCGTAGTTGCCGATCGGCACCATGGCGCGCTCGCCGCCGTTGGTGGTGGTCGAGAAGGCGAACAGTTTGTTCTTCAGGAAGTGGCCCAGCGTGGTGCGGGTAATGGAGAACTTGTTCGGCGAAGGCACGATCCAACCGAACAGCTCTTTGTCGCGCCCTTCTTCCAGCACCGACACCTGCGAGTGGAAGCGGCCGAGCCAGGCGTTCGGCCCGGCGGCGTGCATGCCGTTCAGCACCGAACCGGAGATCACCCGGTTCTCGCCGCCTTTCAGGCGGCCGGCAGTCAGCTCATTGAGGCTGGCCCCCAGACGAGTGCGCAGCAGCGCCGGCTTCGCCACCTGTGGCCCGGCCAGCGCCACGACCCGGCGGGTGTCGAGCTTGCCGGTAGTGAACAGCGTGCCGATGGCGATCGCATCCTGGTAGCCGATGTGCCAAACGGTTTTCTTCAGGCTGACCGGTTCGAGGAAGTGAATGTGAGTGCCTGCCAACCCGGCGGGATGCGGGCCGGCGAATTCGCTGTAAGCGATCTGCGGGCCGCTCTGCTGGCCAACCGAAGCGCCGGCGGCATGGCACACGTGCACCTTGCCCGCCGTCAGGCGCGCCAGCACCACCAGCCCGGCGTTGAACGCCGCCTGCTGCTCGGCGATGATCACCTGCGGATCGGCGGCCAACGGCTGGGTGTCCATAGCGGTGACGAAAATGGCGCGCGGTTCGCTGCCGGGAGCCGGCGTCTTGCTGAACGGGCGGGTGCGCAGCGCGGTCCACAGGCCGCTGGCGATCAGTTCGCTCTCGACCTGCTCGCGCGGCAGCTGGGCCAGTTCACCCAGCGGGTAGTGCGCGAACTCGAGCTGATCGTCGCCGCCGTTTTCCAGCGCAATCACCACCGATTGCAATACGCGCCGCTCGCCGCGGTTAATCGCGGCGATGCGGCCGCTGGCGGGAGCCGTGAAGAAAACCCCGGGGTTTTTCTTGTCTTCGAACAACGCCTGGCCTTTCTTAACGGTATCGCCTTCCTGCACCAGCATGGAGGGGCGCATTCCGACATACTCTTCCCCAAGCAGGGCGACATGCTGAATGTTCGGGCCGTCTTGGATCGCCTGAACCGGAGCCCCGGCTATCGGCAGATCTAACCCTTTTCTGATCTTAATCATAGGATTTATACGATGTAGTTTGGTTTACACGTCTGCCCGGCCCCAGAGGCGGGTGCTGACGATGCCAGGATTGCCGGGCAGTGCGCACGACGGCACGCCCAACATGAACTTTCTCGCAGTGAATATATGGGGTAACGCGCATTCCTTTGATTCCCCCTTTCCGTTGTTTGCGCGACAGTCGATGTGTTAACGGCCTGTAGCCAAATAACCTTCAAAGCAACCGGGTTATATGCCATAACCCCTGCAGCTTCAATCGCCACAGCGCGTTAAATTGAAGAGGGAATATTAACATTGTTCGCAACATTGTTCTGCGTTCCGTCGTGACTTGGGTCAAGCAAACGCAATTAAATTTCGCCTGTTTTTCACTACTTATCGTTAAAATCTGCCGGTCATTTCACTTTTATCGAGCTTTGTCGTTTTTTTATACATATCACGTATTGCTAAAAATAAACGCGCTGGTAATCTGGCGGTGTTTTGCAGCAGTAAAAACAATAATCAGTGGCATGCTGGCCAGCTTGATTGCGCCGGCAGATAAATATAAGCAGGAATTATAATGAGCAAAATCGCGCTGTTGTTTGCGATGCTTGTTTCTATGCCGATGATCACGGCCTGCAGCGCCAGCGAGCAGGTACCCGAAGCGCCGGTAGTTAAACAGCAATTATTAGGTTCGCCGGTCTATATTCAGATCTTCAAAGAGGAACGCAAGCTGGAATTGTATGCCAGAATGGGCAATGAATTCCGTCTGGTCAACACGTTCCCGATCTGTAATTTTTCCGGCGGGCTGGGTCCTAAACGTCGTGAAGGCGACTTTAAAAGTCCTGAAGGCTTTTATAGCGTTGACGCGCGCCATCTGAAACCCGACAGCAAGTATTATCGGGCGATCAATATCGGTTTCCCTAATGATTACGATAAATCGCAGGGCTATTCCGGCGCTTATCTGATGATCCACGGTGAATGCAAATCGATCGGCTGTTACGCGATGACCAACACCTATATGGATGAAATCTATCGCTACGTCGAAGCCGCCTTCGCCTATGGCCAAAGCCGCGTCGACATCAGCATCTACCCGTTCCGCATGACCGATCAGAACCTCAAGCGCCATGCGTCATCCAGCTATATCGCCTTCTGGCGCCAGCTGAAACCGGGTTACGATTACTTCGCCAAGAACCACCAGCCGCCGATGATGACCGTAGACAACGGCCAGTATGTGCTGGGTCAACCGTTGATGAGCAGCGGCCAGATGACGCAGTACGCGTCAGCCAGCCCGACGCCCAACACCAATCCCTTCGCTCAGAACAAGCCGCTCACCGAAGTGAAATAACGCGAACTCGCCTGGCTCAATCTTGTGCCAGGTTTCGTTGGCGGTTAGCGGTTGGGTGGCGATCACCGTGACCACATCGTTCGGTGTGGTCTGCTGCTGAAAATCGATTTCCACGTCCTGATCGAGCAGCGTCGCCTTGCCGAACGGCGCGCGGCGCGTGATCCAATACAGATTGGTGGAGCAATAGGCCATCACGAAGCGCCCGTCCGACAACAGCATATTGAACACCCCTTTCTTGCGCAGCTGGCTCGCCAACAGGCCGATATAGCGGAAGACCGCCGGCCACTGGCTCGGGGTGCGCGGGTATTTCAGCGCCAGCTGATGCAGCAGCCAACAGAACGCATATTCGCTGTCGGTCTGACCGACCGGACGAAACGTGCCGGTATCCAGCTGACGATAGCCTTTCAATTGACCGTTGTGCGCGTAGGTCCAGTTGCGGCCCCAAAGTTCGCGGGTGAACGGATGGGTGTTTTCCAGCGCCACTTCACCGCGGTTGGCCTGACGAATATGAGACACCACCGCGCAGGACTTGATCGGATAGTCCTGCACCAGGCGGGCGATCGGCGAGTTGAAGCTCGGCTGCGGATCCTTGAAGGTGCGGCAACCGTTCCCTTCATAGAAGGTAATGCCCCAGCCATCTTTATGCGGCCCGGTGCGGCCGCCGCGCTGAACCAAACCGGTAAAGCTGAAGCAGATATCGGTCGGTACGTTTGCGCTCATCCCGAGCAGTTCACACATCGCCAGCACTCCTTAACCACACTGACACACGCCGAGCGGGCGCAACATGCGGCGCCCGCCGTCTTATTCATGGGGAGCCGCGGCCCCCCGAAGGCTATTACGCCTTAACCATCTCTTTTTCGATCAGCTGAATCAAGATGTGGATCGCTTTGATGTGGATTTCCTGAATGCGGTCGGCGTAACCGAAGTGCGGCACGCGAATTTCCACATCGGCAGAACCCGCCATCTTGCCGCCGTCCTTGCCGGTCAGGGTGATCACTTTCATCCCTTTGGCGCGCGCCGCGTCGATGGCCTTGATGATGTTGCCGGAGTTGCCGGAGGTGGAAATGCCCAACAGCACGTCACCTTCGCGGCCCACTGCTTCCACATAGCGGGAGAACACATACTCATAGCCGAAATCGTTGCTGACGCAGGACAGGTGGCTGACGTCCGAGATGGCAATCGCCGGGTAGCCCGGGCGGTTTTCGCGGTAGCGGCCGGTCAGCTCTTCGGCGAAGTGCATCGCGTCGCAATGGGAACCGCCGTTGCCGCAGGAAATCACTTTACCGCCGGCTTTGAAGGAATCCGCCAGCAGCACCGCCGCGCGTTGGATGGCGTCGATGTTGGCGTCGTCATTGATAAATTTCGCCAGGGTATCAGCCGCTTCGTTCAGTTCACTGCGAATAAGGTCGTGGTACATGAGGAACCTCTTGTTATCGTCAAATCTTCCGCTCCGCAGTGTACCGGATCGCGGAAACAGCGAGAAGCATTCTCAGCCAAACAGCGCGCCGGTTAAGGAAGCGGAGAGGTTTTTGATGATTGGTGCTGTCAGTTTGTGACCTGAGTTGTAATTAAACTGTAAACGCATTGATAAAAATTCTGCCTTGTACTAAAACCTATTACATACACACAACAGGTCAGACCTCTTACTACTTCGGAGCTTCTTATGATGGTTCTTAGTATTGTCGTTTTACTGGCTCTCCTCGGCGTGGTGTTCTACCACCGGGTGAACCTTACCCTCAGCAGCCTGATCCTGGTGGCGTACACCGCCGCCATGGGCGCTATCGGCCTGTGGAGCTTCTGGCTGTTGCTGCCGTTGGCTATCGTGCTGCTGCCGCTGAACCTTTCCTCCGTGCGCCGTTCCCTGCTTTCCGCGCCGGCGCTGCGCGCATTCCGCAAAGTGATGCCGCCGATGTCCACCACCGAAAAGGAGGCGATCGACGCCGGCACCACCTGGTGGGAAGGCGATCTGTTCCGCGGCGCGCCGGACTGGAACAAGCTGCACAACTACCCGAAACCGCGCCTGACGGCAGAAGAGCAGGCGTTTATCGACGGCCCGGTGGAAGAAGCCTGTCGCATGGCCAACGACTTCCAAATCACCCACGAACTGGCCGATCTGCCGCCTGAACTGTGGGCGTACCTGAAAGAACACCGTTTCTTCGCGATGATCATCAAGAAAGAGTACGGCGGCCTGGAATTCTCGCCTTATGCTCAGGCGCAGGTGCTGCAAAAACTGGCCGGCGTTTCCGGCATCCTGGCGATCACCGTCGGCGTGCCGAACTCCCTCGGCCCGGGCGAACTGCTGCAGCACTACGGCACTGAAGAACAGAAAAATCACTATCTGCCGGGCCTGGCGCGCGGCGACGAGATCCCTTGCTTCGCGCTGACCAGCCCGGAAGCGGGTTCCGATGCCGGTGCGATCCCGGACGTCGGCACCGTCTGCATGGGCGAATGGCAAGGCAAACAGGTGCTGGGCATGCGCCTGACCTGGAACAAGCGCTACATCACGCTGGCACCGGTCGCTACCGTACTGGGCCTGGCGTTCAAACTGCATGACCCGAATCGCCTGCTGAGCGACAACGAATCCCCGGGCATCACCTGTGCGCTGATCCCGACCAGCACGCCGGGCGTGGAGATCGGCAACCGCCACTTCCCGCTGAACGTGCCGTTCCAGAACGGCCCGACCCGCGGCACCGACGTATTCGTGCCGATCGATTACATCATCGGCGGCCCGAAAATGGCCGGCCAGGGCTGGCGCATGCTGGTTGAATGTCTGTCGGTCGGTCGCGGCATCACCCTGCCGTCCAACTCCACCGGCAGCCTGAAATCCATTGCCCTGGCGACCGGCGCCTACGCGCACATTCGCCGTCAGTTCAAGATCTCCATCGGCAAGATGGAAGGGATCGAAGAGCCGTTGGCGCGCATTGCCGGCAACACCTATGTGATGGACGCCGCCGCTTCATTGATCACCTATGCGCTGGTGCAGGGCGAGAAGCCGGCCGTACTGTCGGCCATCGTCAAATACCACTGTACGCACCGCGGCCAGCAGTCGATCGTTGACGCCATGGACATCGCCGGCGGTAAAGGCATCATGCTGGGCGAATCCAACTTCCTGGCTCGCGCTTATCAGGGCGCACCGATCGCCATCACGGTGGAAGGCGCGAACATCCTGACTCGCACCATGATGATCTTCGGTCAGGGCGCGATCCGCTGCCATCCTTATGTGCTGGATGAAATGGCGGCCGCGCAAAACAACGATCTGAACGCTTTCGATAAATCGCTGTTCGGCCACCTGGGCCACGTCGGCAGCAACAAGGTGCGCAGCTTCTGGCTGGGCCTGACCAATGGCCGCACCAGCGCCACGCCGACCAAGGACGCGACCCGTCGTTACTATCAGCAGTTGAACCGTCTGAGCGCCAACCTGGCGTTGCTGTCGGACGTTTCCATGGGCGTGCTGGGCGGCAGCCTGAAGCGCCGTGAGCGCATCTCCGCTCGCCTGGGGGATATCCTCAGCCAGATGTACCTGGCTTCCGCCGTGCTGAAACGCTTTGACGACGAAGGCCGTCAGAAAGAAGATCTGCCGCTGGTGCATTGGGGCGTGCAAGACAGCCTGCATAAAGCTGAACAGGCACTGGATGACCTGCTGCGCAACTTCCCGAACCGCTTTATCGCCGGCGCGATGCGCTTCGTGGTCTTCCCGCTCGGCCGCGTGCATACCGCACCGTCCGATCGTCTGGACCATCAGCTGGCCAAGATCCTGCAGGTGCCTTCCGCCACCCGCAGCCGTCTGGGGCGCGGTCAGTATCTGACGCCGAGCGAGCATAACCCAATCGGCCTGCTGGAAGCGGCGCTGGCCGACGTGATGGCCGCCGAGCCGATTCACGAACGCCTGTGCAAGGCGGCCGGCAAAAATCTGCCGTTCACCCGTCTGAATCGTTTGGCGGAACGCGCGCTGGAAGAAGGCAAGATCAGCGCCGACGAGGCGAAGATCTTGGTGAAAGCCGAAGAGAGCCGCCTGCGCTCCATCAACGTGGACGACTTCGCGCCGGACGCGCTGGCGGCCGCCAAGCCGGAAAAGCCGGCGGCGCAGTCTAAGCGCCAACAGCAGACCGAAGCGGCTTAACGCCAAGTCCAACTCCACGCATCCAAGGGGCGATCATCATCGCCCCTTTTTCTTTTCTTGCATCACAAACTGCGCACCGCGCCGCAGGTTGGCGCAGCGGCGGATTTCACCGGAAGGAAGTTCGAGTAGACTGCGCGGCGGGTGCTCTGGATCTTTCTGTCCGGAGCCTTGGCAAAGGAAAGAAAGAGAAAGGCCCCGAGTCGATATTATCAACCCGAGGCCACTCTGATGCCTAGCAACATCAGGTTAGCCTCTTACCCGCCGCAAGGCAAGGATAGGGAGGTCAAAAATGCAGCAAAAACGGGTCGTGCTTAAGCTGGTGATCGTCTGTATGACGCTGATCGCGTTCATCTGGCTAACCCGCGGTTCTCTATGCGAACTGCGCATCAGGCTGGGAGACTCGGAGGTTGCGGCCACTTTGGCTTACGAATCCGAACTGTAAGGCAACCCAACGGCGGGGTTCGCCCCGCCCGTTGGCCGATGGTGTCAGGCAGGATCCACGAGCACCCGTCTTTTCAGCCGCTGACCGTCAATTTGTCATAGCCGCGCAGGCGGTAATTCACCACCGACACCAGCCAGCAGAAGATGAACACGGCGATCACCCAATACCCCATCTCCCCCAGATGATCGTTGAGCCGCGCGACGGCGTCCCACAGCGGGCCGGACAGCGTCAGCTTGTCGGCGATGAGCCCGAGCGCTTCGATGCCGCCGATAAACACCGCGATGAGCACCGATGCCGCCGTGATCGTCATGTTGTAGTACAGCTTGCGGATCGGTTTGGAAAACGCCCAGCCGTAAGCGCCGATCATCACGAAGTTGTCGATGGAGTCGATCAGCGCCATGCCGGCGGCGAACAGCGCCGGGAACAGCATGATGCTCCACAGATTCATGCCGTGGCCGGCGCCGGCGGCCGAAATGCCCAGCAACCCAACCTCGGTGGCGGTGTCGAAGCCCAGGCCAAACAAGAAGCCCACCAGGTACATGTGCCAACTCTTATTCACCAGCCTGAACAGCGGGCGGAAACAGCGCGCCAGCGCACCGCCACCACTCATCAGCGCATCCAGCGATTGATGCGCAGGCAGCGCCCCCGCTTTCACCTGCCGGAAAGCGCGCCACACGGAGATCAGCACCAGCAGATTGATAAAGGCCACCGTCAGCAGAAACAGCGCGGATACCAGCGTGCCGATCAAGCCGCCGGTCTCGTGAAACCAGCTCATCTGGCGGCTGAACATCATCGCCGTCGCGGCAATGGCGGCGGAGGCCAGCACCACGATGGTCGAGTGGCCGAGCGAGAAGAAGGTGCCGACCGCCACCGGCGTTTTGCCCTGCTGCATCAGCTTGCGGGTCACGTTGTCGATCGCGGCGATGTGGTCGGCGTCCACCGCATGGCGCAGACCAAAGCTGTAGGCCAGCAAGGCGGTGCCCATCAGCGCGGCGTTGTCTTTGAACACCGCCAGCGCCAGCAGCCAGACGCCGACGTTGACCGCCAACAGCCCCAGCAGCAGATATGCCGCCCGCCGCCGGGCCGCACCGTGCAATCCTTCAGAAACTACCGTCATACCCACACTCCTGTTTTATCGTTATGTTCAAATCGAGGGATTAACGCCGCGCCGCGATCACCGCCGGATTGGCGCTCAAGAACAGCCAGGATGCGATCACGAACGGCATGGTCAGCGACGGCATACCCAGTGGGGCCAGCAAGGTATTGAAAGCCCCCTGCACCAGCACCGTGAAAATCACGCCAAGCAGCGTATAGATCAGCACCCGCCAGCCGGGTGGATTGAAGACGGAGCCCAGCGCCACCGCCGTCAACACTGCGCTGAAGGCGTACAGGCCGGCGAAAACCGCCTGCGGATCGGCGCCGATCGCCAGTGCGGTCGCCACCGCCAGCAAAGCGCCGGAAAAGGCCAGCAGCATCGCGCGCGGCGACGAAACCGCCAGCCCGAGCAGCAGCAGCAGACCACCGCTCACGCTGCTGCACAAAAAAACCTGGGAGACGCCGTGCAACGCGCCGTTCAGCATCTCCATCATCTCGAGATGCGCGTTGAACACCGCGCCATCGGCCGGAATGGTCGCCGGTGGCAGCCGCACATGTCGCAGATGGCTGAACGGATAGCTGGCCAGCAGCACCGTCCAGGTGGTCAGCACGAAAGGCGCGGTCAGCGCGGCGATCTGCCAGGTGCGCAGCAGCCGATTGAGGCCGACGGTGACGATCACCGAGATCGCGCCGCAGAAGATCACGCCGACCCACAGCCAGGCGGAAGGCAACAAAAAAGTCGGTAGCGCGGCGCCGACCAGGCAGCCGTTATAGCCATACAGGCCGGAACGCAACGCAGCGCGGTCGTCCACCAGCCACGCCGCACTCAGCGTCGCCGTGGCGGTGCCCAACAGGCAGCCGAAGGCCACCTGCGGCAGCCCTTCCTCCCAGGCACCGACGAAAATGGCGATGAAAAACAGCAATCCGGTCAACGGATTATTTTGAAACATCACCTGCGAACAGCCGCGCAGCACCGCATCCGTCGCCGCCACCACCCGGCAGCGAACGCACAGCCCCGCCCAATCCCACTTTGTCGTCATGACCGTTTCCCGCTGCAGATTAGCGCCAGATAAAGGGCTCGGGCAGCGTCACGCCCAGGATCTCTTCCCGCGCGACGCGCCAAAAAACGCGAATGGCCGCCTTCACCTGACGCGCCTCTTTGCCCAATGCCTTAAAGATCAGGCCGCACTCGTTGGGCAATCGGCTGACGCCGCTGGCGATCCCTTCAACCTCGTCATAGCGGGGTGCGATGCGATCGAGGATCCGCTGATGATGCTCGCGCGGCGTCAGCAGGATGACATTGCCGAACACATCGAACGGCCCCATCACGCCAACGCCGTGCAACGGATGCTTATGCGGTTCCAGCACATAACGTTCGACAAACAGCGTCTTGCCATCGGGGCTGCAGGCGCTGATGCGTGAGGAGTAAACGTCGAATCTGAACCCGCGATCCGCCTGATGGTGTTTGCGCCCGGACATCAGGATCTCGCCGTAGAGCAGCGTTGCCGTCGGATGCAGCGTAATGCGGGTATCGGTAATGAAGCGCGAACCGCAGTGGGGGATCACCGGATCGGGCATCATCTCCAGATAGCTGCCGGCTTCCAGCCTCAGCATTTGCATCTGCGCCGCGTAGTTATTTTCCATGGCGTGGATCTTGGTCGCCGACTGGGTGGTGATATGCCCGCAGGCCTGGGGGGCAACCTGCACCTCGAGCGTCAGGCGATCGCCCTGCAAGATGCACCCCGAGGTGGAGATGACGAACACGCACGGCATCTGCGGCAGCGCTTCATCCCAATACAGCGCCCGCTGTACCAGAAAAGGCACCCGCCGCTCCATCCGCCGCAGCACGCTGCGATGCCCGTTCAGTGCAAACTCCAGCCGCAGATAACCGGTTTTGCCTACGCCGCCGCTGGCCATCTGCGGCGGCTCATCCTGATAGTCGGCCAACTCCGGCGCGTCGGCGCCGAGCTGGGCAACGCGCCTCGCCGCTTCGCTGACCGCCGTCATACCGCCGCCGACGGCGCGTGGGTAAACAGAAAATCACGCATGATCATGTCCACCAGTTCATCGATGCCTTCGCCGGTTTTGCAGTTGGTGAGAATATAGGGCCGCTCGCCGCGCACCACGCGGGTGTCGTGCTCCATCACCGCCAGGCTGGCGCCGACGTAGGGGGCCAAATCGATTTTGTTGATCACCAGAATGTCGGCCTGCACCAGACCCGGGCCATTTTTGCGCGGGATCTTTTCCCCTTCGGCGACGTCGATGACATAGATGTAAAAGTCCGCCAGCGCCGGGCTGAAAGTCAGCGTCAGGTTATCGCCGCCGCTCTCGATCATCACCACGTCGCTTTCCGGAAAACGGGCCTCCATCTCCTCCACCGCCGCGATATTCATGCTCGGATCTTCACGCACGGCGGTATGCGGACAGGCGCCGGTTTCTACGCCCAGGATTTTTTCCTCGTCCAGAATCCCCTTGAGCGTGCGCTTGACCTGTTTGGCGTCTTCGGTGGTGACGATATCGTTGGTGATGATCAACGGGCTGACGCCCCGTTCGATCAAGCGCGGCGTGATGACTTCAATGATTGCGGTTTTGCCCGAACCTACCGGGCCGCCGATGCCAATGCGGGTAATTTTTTTCACTCTGATCGTTCCTTATTCATTAGTTGCTGAACAGTCGGGTAAATGCGCCGACGTGCAGCGCGGCCAGGACATCGGTCACCGGCGCGTAAGAGGCCATTTGTTCAACGCCGCCGCGTTCGGCTTCGTCACAAAAAACATCGATGTCGCGGTTGAGTTGAAACAGGATGCGTTGGGTGTCGATATGGGTGATGCGCATCAGGCGCATGGCGGCGCTGAGAATGGTCATCGCCACCCCATACTGGTGCATCACCGCCACCTCGCGCGGGCCGACGCCCAGCGCCGTCATCACCACCGCCTGCGTCACCGGATAGGTGCCGGCGGCGCGGCCGGTTTTGATCTGCTCAAGCCACCAGAGCACCTGGGGCTCATCGCAGATGGCCGCCGTCATTTCCGCCAGCTTTTTTCCCATTCGCACCACCATGCTGCGCCCTTCTTCGTTCAGCTTGCGGTTGAACAGCGCCCAGTCGTGGCCGAGAGCCGCCTCGCGATCGTCCGCCTGCAGCGCCCGACAGGCCGCCACCACCGCCCTGCCGTCGCCGCCCGCCGCCTGCTGCAAGGCGGTGCGGGTGAACGATTGCAGCGTGTCGGCATCGCGCACGATGCCGGCCTGGATCGCCGACTCGACGCCGTTGGAAAAGGCGAACGCCCCCACCGGCAGCACCGAGTCGGCAAATTGCAGGATGCGTATCAACTGAACGGCGTTCATTTCAGTTTGATCACATGCTGACCGAGGAACGGGCTGTCGACATGCACATGGGTGGCGGAATCCTCCGCGCCGCCGAACAGCAGGCGCGCTTCGGGCTGGGTCAAATGGGGCAATATGCTCTCGCCCTTCACGAACGAATAAGGCAGCGCATGGAAACCGTGGGTTTTCATCACCGAATCCATCACCTTGGTCGCCACCGTCAGCGGAATAAAAATGCGGTCCCCCTTGATGACCGATTTCCAGTGCTGGTTGCCCAACGCATGCCCCAGTTCGAACGCGGTCTTCAGCACCGTCGCCATATCGGTCGCCAACAGCGACTGCAGATGGATCACCATCACGTCGCGCAGGTTCATCTGCACCACCACCGCGCTGCGGTTCGCTTCGTCCCAGAGCAGTACGTCGCCGTCAGCCAGCACCTGATGACGATCGAGGGAAATGCCGAGGTCCCGACCGTCGCGGGTGGTTTTGCGACACCGGCTTTTTTGCGCCTCCCACTGCGAGAGCGTCAGCATGTCCAGCGAGGCGTGTTGCAAGCGCTCGCGCCAGTCGGCATCCCGTTTGATATTGCCGAGTATCTTTTCAATC
Source organism: Serratia sp. BFP-2025 (assembly GCF_050880365.1). Lineage (NCBI taxonomy): Bacteria > Pseudomonadati > Pseudomonadota > Gammaproteobacteria > Enterobacterales > Yersiniaceae > Serratia > Serratia sp. BFP-2025. The sequence continues at coordinate 3,201,266 of NZ_JBPAFV010000001.1, forward strand.
ACGATCATGAGCGGCGATCCCTAGCTGAAGAAGTAGCGTTGATTAAGCACGGCGGTGGCGATCGGTTTCACCGTGGCATGTTCGCCGTTAACCTTGACGGCGAAGGTCTCGGGATCCACCTCGATGTGCGGCGTTTCCGCATTGCGCACCATGTCCTGCTTGGAGATCGCCCGGCAGTTATGCACCGCCATCACCTGCCGCTCCAGCCCCAGCTTCTCTTTGATGCCGTCGTGCAACGCAGCGCCGGAGACGAAAGTGACGCAGGTTTCCTGCAACGATTTGCCCATGGCGCCGAACATCGGGCGGTAGAAAGTAGGCTGCGGCGTCGGCAGCGACGCATTGGGATCGCCCATCACCGCCCAGTTGATCATGCCACCCTTGATCACCAGCTTCGGCTTGGCGCCGAAGAAACGCGGCTCCCACAGCACCAGATCGGCCATCTTGCCGACCTCGACCGAGCCCAGCACATGGCTGATCCCCTGCGCGATCGCCGGGTTGATGGTGATCTTCGCCACGTAACGCAACACGCGGAAGTTATCGTGCTCCGCCGCATCCTCCGGCAGCTTGCCTCGGGCGACTTTCATCGCATGCGCCGTCTGCATCACCCGCAGCCAGTTTTCACCGACCCGCCCCATCGCCTGTGAATCGCTGGAAAACATCGACAGCACGCCCATGTCATGCAGCACGTTTTCCGCAGCGATGGTTTCCGGGCGCACCCGACTTTCGGAGAACGCCACGTCGGCCGGCACATTGGGATTGAGGTTGTGGCACACCATGATCATGTCGAACAGTTCGGCCTGGCTGTTGATGCCGAACGGCAGCGTGGGGTTGGTAGAACTCGGCAAAACGTTCATCTGCGCGGCGACTTTGATGATATCCGGCGAGTGCCCGCCGCCGGCGCCTTCGGTGTGGAAGGTGTGGATGGTGCGCCCTTCGAAGGCGTCGATGGTGTCCTCGACGTAGCCGCCCTCATTCAGGCTGTCGGTGTGCACCGCCACCTGAATATCCATATCATCGGCCACCCGCAACGCATGGCGCAGTGCGGAATTGGTGGCGCCCCAGTCTTCGTGCACTTTCAATCCGGCCACGCCGGCGGTAATTTGTTCGACCAACGGCGCGGCATGGGAAGCATGCCCTTTGCCGAGCATCCCCACGTTGACCGGCATATTTTCGAAGGCGCGCAGCATACGATGGATATGCCAGGGGCCGGCGGTCACGGTGGTGCCGTTAGAGCCGTCGGTCGGCCCGACGCCGCCGCCGAAGAAGGTCGTCACGCCGTTGGAGAGCGCGTGCGCGGCCTGCTGCGGCGAAATGAAATGGATATGCGTATCGATGCCGGCGGCGGTCAGGATCAGGTGCTCCCCTGAGATGGCGTCAGTGCTGACGCCCACCACCATGCCAGGCGTGACGCCGTTCATCACCGCCGGGTTGCCGCTTTTGCCGATGCCGGCGATCAGGCCGTTTTTAATGCCGACGTCCGCCTTGATCACCCCTTGCCGGGCATCCAGGATGGTCACGTTGGTAATGACCAGATCCAGAACGTTATCGCTGGTTAATCGGTTATCGGCGCCCATGCCGTCACGCAGCGACTTACCGCCGCCGTAGACCGATTCCTCACCGTAACCGCGCAGGTCTTTTTCTATTTCAATAAACAGCTGCGTGTCGCCCAAGCGAATTTTATCGCCGGTGGTCGGGCCGAACAGCCCGGCATATTCCTGCCTGGAAATGGTTGGCATGCTTTATTCCCCGTTCGTCTTCGTCGGCGTCTGTTCGACATTTTTATAACCCAGTTCAATAGCTCGCTTTACATCTACAGTTTTCTTTACTCTTTCACCGGCGGCTACCGGGCTATCCCCCGCCCAGCCGTCCACCAGATTATTAAAGCCATACACCGTTTGTTTACCGCCGATGGCAATAAGCGCCACTTCGATCTCATCGCCGGGTTCAAAACGGATCGCCGTCGTAGCGGTGATATTTAAACGTTTACCAAAGGCGGCAGCACGATCGAACTGCAACGCTTTGTTGGCTTCAAAGAAATGAAAATGCGAGCCGACCTGAATAGGCCTGTCGCCGGTATTACGCACCGTTAAAACAATGGCCGCGCGATCTTCATTGAAGGTGATGGGACTTTCGGACAGGATATAGCCGCCCGGCGGCACGTGCTTTTCTTGGTCATGCTTTTTCATCGAAAATACCTGCGCTGATAAAGTTTATCCGTGGCTCTCAGGGGACGCGCTTATTGGATCGGATCGTGCACCGTCACCAGACGACTACCGTCGCTGAAAATCGCTTCAACCTGCACGTGCGGGATCAGATCCGCCACGCCATCCATCACGTCGTCGCGGCTTAACACCTGCCGCGTGTCGTTCATGACCTCTTCCAGCGTTTTGCCCTCGCGGGCGCCTTCCAGTGCCGCGGTGGTAATAATCGCCACCGCCTCGGGGTAATTAAGCTTTATCCCTCTGGACTTTCGCTTTAAGGCGACGTCGGCCAGCGTATAGACCATTAGCTTTTCGATTTCTCTAGGCGTTAATTGCATGGAGGACTCCAGTCTTAATAGAAATAATCAGACAAGCCGAGGCCAAAGGTGATTAATAGTTAATAACCTTGCGTTATTTATTTGTGCTTATCTGACCTTCGAACAATCTAGGAGGTAATATTGAGATAATCAAGCCGCAACTTTATTCATGCAAAAACAAGACGCACCCACGCCACAAAAAAGTAACGGCGGCGTGATAGATTTTATCTATAAAAAATCTTATTTTCTCTTTGCGCCCCCACAATAAAACGATCAAAAAAAGCACAGGCTACCATTTATTATTTTTGCCACCTCAACAGAGGCCTGAAAAATAATCATCAATGATACGTCTCGCACAATATTAATGACATGTAACCAACGGTCAAAAAATATAATTAAATTTACAAATTAGACGCGAGAAAAATATATTTTTAGTTAAAAAGAATTTATCTATTCTATTGCTGATACCTATAAGTTATTAAAAAATAAAAAACCCGGCCGCAGCCGGGTTTGCCTCATTGCCAAGACTTTCAGCCTTGCTGACGAATACGCGCCAACAGCGCGTCAATATGCTCTATATGTGGCGCATTGACGATCAGCGTGCGCCCCAATCCCAGTGCGTGGCGCTGGCAGTCGAGGCGCATATCGGCGTCGGCGATGCTGTCCAGATCGGCGACGTGCGCCAGGCCGATAGTGCGCCGAATCAGTTCGGTGCCGCAGTACCCTATCGCGTCGCTCCAGACCTGCTGCAGAAACTGCTCGGCATAACCCGGCGCCGCCAGCGCCGCATCGCGGCTTTGCTGGTGGCACAGGGCCAGGAAACGATCGGCGAAAATCAACCACAGCTCGCGCACATCCTGCAGCCGCTGCTCGCGCCCGGCGGCGGCGTCGCGCGGCCCGAATAGCCCCGGCAGGCCGCAGTAGTTGAGCAGCAGGTTACCTAGCGCCGTGCCGATATCGAAGCCGATAGGGCCGTAGAAACCGAATTCAGCGTCGATCGCTTTTAACCGTCCTTCCGCCACGAAGATCGAACCGCTGTGAATATCTCCGTGTAGCAGCGCCTCCGCCTTGCTGAGGAAGCGATGTTTCAGGCCGGCGACCGCCAGTCTTAGCGGCGCATCCTCACGCAGCGCCTGCACCTGCGGCAACAGCGCCGCCTCGAACTGATTGCGTTCATGGTCGATGTAAGGGTCGGTAAAGAACAGATCTTCGGTGATCTGGCACAGCTCGGGGTTGGTGAAGCGGCTGACTTCCGCTTTTTTCTGTTGCGCCGATTGATAAAAGTCGGAGGTATGGAACAGCGTCTGCGCCAGGTATTCCGCCAGCTGCCCAGCCGCCAGCGGGTGGTAATGCCCCTGTACCAGCTCGCTGCGCCAAATGCGGTGATCGGAGAGATCTTCCTGCACCATCACCGCCAACTCGGGATCGTGATGCAGCACCTTCACCGTATGTCGCGGACAGAAATCACCGTGGATCAGCAGCGTTTCCGCTTCGATGCGCGCCCGATCCAGCGTCAGCGGCCAGGATTCGCCCACGCAGCGCACGTACGGCAACGCCTGTTTGACGATCACCCGGCTTACGCCTTCGCGATCGCGGATCTTGAACACCAGGTTCAGGTTGCCGTCACCGATCTCGTCGGCGCTCACCAGCGCCTGCGGATCGGCCACCTGTCCGTATTGACGGGCGTATTCAACGGCATCGGCAGCCGTAAACGTACGATAAAGCGACATTCCCCAACCCCTCTGTTCTCTCTCACTGGCCCCAGCGATTTTATCTATTTAGACGTAAAAGCATCTGGACGTCTATACATCCGGAAGTCATGTTGGCAGAATAGCGTTTCAGATGCAATAACCACGCAACAAGGAATTAACCGCCGATGCAAGCGCTTAACACCACCAGTTTGACCCTGCGAGACAACCGCCTTTGGATCCTCGATCAGCAAGCCCTGCCGCAGGAAAAGCGGTGGCGCGCCTGCGACAGCGTGGAGGAATTGGTGGGCCACATTCACAGCCTGCGTGTACGCGGCGCGCCACTGATCGGGCTATCCGCCAGCCTGCTGCTGGCGCTGCTCGCGGAACGCGGTCTGCCGCGCGCCGAACTGGAACAGGCGCTGCACACGCTGCGCGCCGCCCGCCCGACGGCGGTCAACCTGATGAACAATCTGGATCGCATGAAACTGGCGCTGGCGGCGCCAGACTGGGCGCCGGCAATGGCGCACGAAGCACTGCGGTTGGTAGAAGAAGATCGTCAGCTTTGCGATCGCATCGCCGAACACGGCGCGGAACTGGTCAAGCCCGACAGCCGCCTGCTGACCCACTGCAATACCGGCGGGTTGGCCACCGCCGGTGTCGGCACCGCCATCGGCGTGCTGTTGCGCGCCCACCAGCAGGGTAAAGTGCAGCAGGTGTGGGTCGATGAAACCCGGCCGCTGCTGCAAGGCGGCCGCCTGACCGCCTGGGAACTGGGCGAGCTGGGCATTCCCTATCGCCTGATCTGCGATTCGATGGCTGCCAGCCTGATGGCGCAGGGCCAGATCGATGCGGTATGGGTCGGCGCGGATCGCATCGCCGCCAACGGCGACGTCGCCAACAAGATCGGCACTTACAGCCTGGCGGTGCTGGCGCACTATCACGGCATCCCGTTCTACGTGGCCGCCCCACACACCACCCACGATCCGCACTGCCCGGACGGCGCCGCCATCCCGATCGAGCAACGCGCCGCGGCCGAGGTGACCGGCGTTTCAGGCAGCTTCGGTGCCTGCCAGTGGGCGCCGACCGATGCGCCGGTCTACAATCCGGCGTTCGACGTCACGCCGGCGGCACTCATCAGCGGGTGGGTATTCGACAGCGGCGTGATTACGCCGCAGCAGGTTAAAGCGGGGATTTTCCAGCGGGCGTTGGGTTAACGCCCGCCCGTCGGCGCTCAGTCCAGGCGCGGATAAGCATCGGCGATCTTGTCACCGGTGAAATGCGCCACCCAGCCTTCCGGGTTATCGAACACCCGGATCGCGGTGAAATGCGGTGCCGATCCCATATCGAACCAGTGGCGGGTATTGGCCGGCACTGAGATCAGATCGTTCTTTTCGCACAGGATCTGGAAGATCTTGCCGTCCAGGTGCAGGCAAAACAGCCCCGCCCCTTCAACGAAAAAGCGTACTTCATCTTCGCCGTGCGTATGTTCGGACAGGAATTTTTCGCGCAGCGCGTGGCGCTGCTCATGGTCCGGCCGCATGCTGATCACATCCCAGCTCTGGTAACCCTTTTCCGCCACCAGCCGGTCTATCTCATGCTGATAGGCGGCGATCACCGCCTCCGGCTGCGGGTTGTCACCCAGCTCGCGATCCGCCTGCCAGCGCTCAAAGCGTACGCCGATCTGCGCCAACTGCTGCTGGATCTCCAGCGCATCGCGGCTCTGCCACAACGGCTGCTGCGGCGCTTTATCGCTGAAAATGGTCAATCCACTCATGAGACGAACTCCCTTAAATCGATGTGATCAAAACGGCCTACCTGCGGGTGCCGGCTCTGCGTATCCCCCTCATCGCGGATCAGCTGGCAGGTATGCCAGCCGGCGGCCTGCGCCGCGTCCAGTTCCTGGCGGATGTCGGACAGGAACAGCAGCTCGTCAGGCGCGGTGCCGATAGCCTGCGCGATGTTGCGGTACGACGCAGTTTCACGCTTGGCGCCGACGTGCGTATCGAAATAGCCGCTGAACAGCGGCTGCAGATCGCCGGCGTCGCTGTAGCCAAACAGCAGCTTCTGCGCCTCCACCGAACCGGAAGAGTAGACGTAGAGCTTCAGCCCCTGCCGCTGCCAGGCGGCCAATTGCCCGGCGACCTCCGGATAAAGATGCCCGCGGAAGTCGCCCTCGTGATAACCGCTGCGCCAGATGATGCCTTGCAGCGCCTTGAGCGCGGTGGATTTGCGGTCTTCATCCATAAAGCGGTACAGCGCGGCGATCAGTGCATCGAGATCCGCCTGCGGCTCGCCAATTTCAGCGCGCAGCGCGGCCAGCGGCGCGGCGACTTCGTCCTCTGAGGCATGACGGCGTACAAAATCAGCCAGCCGTTCACGGGCATAGGGAAACAGCACCTGATGCACAAAGCGAATATCGCTGGTGGTGCCTTCAATATCGGTCACGATAGCGCGGATCATTTCGCCTCCAGCAAGCGACGTTGCAGTTCACACTGGAACAGGAATTCCAGCCCTTCGAGATGGCGGCGGGCTTCCGCCACCTGGCTTCCCCAGCAATAGAGGCCGTGCCCGCGCACCAGAAAACCGTACCGCAGCGGCGTAGCCTCGGCATAGGCCGCCACCCGCGCCGCCAGCCGGGGAATGTCCTGATCGTTGTCGAAAATGGGGATCGCCACGCTGTCCAGGTGGCTGCATTGGCCGGCCAGCGACTTTTGCATTTCGTACCCCTGCAGCACCAGCGCATCGCCGCGTTCCACCCGCGACAGGACGGTAGCGTTAACGGAATGGGTATGCAGCACCGCGCCGATGTGCGCAGACAGGCGGTAGAGCAGCGTGTGCAGCCCGGTTTCCGCCGATGGCGTGCGGCCGCTCGGCACGTGATTGTCGGCGATATTCACCCGCAGAAAATCGGCGGCGCTCAGGCTGCCCTTGTCTTTGCCGGACTCGGTAACCAGGCATTGACGTTCGTCGAGGCGCAGCGACATGTTGCCGCCGGTCGCCGGACACCAGCCTTTGTCGCCAATCCAGTGGCAGGCCGCCAGTAACGCGGCAAGTTGCGGATTCTCCGTCATTATTATCGTTTCCCGTTCGCTAAAGCAGTCAGCAGGCAGGCTAAGCACTTTTTCGCATTTAGCCATCTAAGCGTCTTGATTGCCAAATACTAGCATCGTGTTATATTGACGGCAATATAAGCGCCTGGAGTATTCACCTGCTATGAGCACTTCCGCATTGATTCCCGACAGTAAGCTGCCCGCTCTGGGCACCACCATTTTCACCCAGATGAGCGCACTGGCGCAGCAGCACCAGGCGATCAATCTGTCGCAGGGCTTCCCCGATTTCGACGGGCCGGACTATCTGAAAGAACGTCTGGCCTGGCACGTCGCCCAGGGCGCCAACCAATATGCGCCGATGACCGGCGTGGCGCCGCTGCGTGAAGCCATCGCCGACAAAACCGCCGAGCTGTATGGCTGGCAGCCGGACGCCAACAGCGAAGTGACCATCACCGCCGGCGCCACCGAAGCGCTGTTCGCTGCCATCAGTGCACTGGTGCGCCCCGGCGATGAGGTGGTCTGTTTTGATCCCAGCTACGACAGCTATGCGCCGGCGGTAACGCTGGCCGGCGGCGTCCTCAAACGCATCGCCCTGCAGCCGCCGGCCTTTGCCGTCGATTGGCAACGGTTCGCCGCCGCGCTGTCGCCGCGCACTCGTCTGGTGATCGTCAACACGCCGCACAATCCGTCCGCCACCGCCTGGCAGGCGGAAGACCTGCAGCAGCTGTGGCACGCCATTGCCGAACGCGAAATCTACGTGCTCAGCGACGAGGTTTACGAACACATCTGCTTCGCCAAAGGCGGCCACGCCAGCGTGCTGGCCCACCCGCAGCTGCGCCAGCGCGCGATCGCGGTGTCCTCCTTCGGCAAAACCTTCCACATGACCGGCTGGAAAGTGGGTTACTGCGTGGCGCCCGCCGCGCTGAGCGCCGAAGTGCGCAAGGTGCATCAATACCTGACCTTTTCGGTCAATACCCCGGCGCAGCTGGCCCTGGCGGATAGCCTGCGCGCCGAGCCGGAGCACTGGCGACAGCTGCCGGCGTTCTATCGCGCCAAGCGCGATCGCTTTGTGCAGGCGCTGGCGAGCAGCCGACTGGAAATTTTACCCTGCGCGGGTACATACTTCTTGCTGGCGGACTACAGCGCCATCTCCGATCTGGACGATGTGGCGTTCTGCCATTGGTTAACCGAGCACGTGGGCGTGGCGGCCATTCCGCTGTCGGTCTTCTGTGCCGATCCTTTCCCCCATAAATTGATCCGGCTGTGCTTCGCTAAACAGGACGCCACGCTGGATGCAGCTGCGGAGCGGTTATGTCGACTTTAAAAATTACCCTGTTGCAGCAACCGCTGGTCTGGCGCGACGGCCTCGCTAACCTGGCCGCCTTCGACGCGTTGCTGGCACCGATCGTCGGGCGCGATCTCATCGTCTTGCCGGAAATGTTCACCACCGGTTTTGCCATGGATGCCGGCGAGAGCGCCCTGCCCGAACAGCAGGTGATCGACTGGCTGCACGGTTGGGCGGTGAAAAGCCATGCGTTAATCGGCGGCAGCGTGGCGCTGAAAACTGACGAGGGGGCGGTCAACCGCTTCCTGTTGGTGGAACCGGGCGGCCAGGTACACGCCTATGACAAACGCCACCTGTTCCGCATGGCCGGCGAACATCTGCACTACCAGGCCGGCAACCGGCGTGAAATCTTCGAGTGGCGCGGCTGGCGCATCCTGCCGCAGATCTGTTACGACCTGCGTTTCCCGGTCTGGGCGCGCTATCAGCAGGATTACGATCTGGCGCTGTACGTTGCCAACTGGCCGGCGCCGCGCAGCAACCATTGGCAAACGCTGCTGGCGGCGCGGGCGATTGAAAATCAGGTGTATGTGGCGGGCTGCAACCGGGTGGGCGAAGATGCCAACGGCCTAAACTACAGCGGAGACAGCCTGATCATCAGCCCACAGGGCGAGATCCTGGCAGATGCGGAGCCCGGCGCAGCCGCGCGGCTGGACGCCGAGCTGTCGCTGGAAAGTCTGCAGAGTTACCGCAGCGCCTTCCCGGCCTGGCGCGACGCCGACAGTTTTCTGCGCCTGGACTGATCAACCGCTCTCCCAGCCGGCGATCATCAGGCAATAGGCCTGGATCGCCAGCGCCACGTCCGCCTGCCGCACCGCTTCGGCCGGATGATGGCTGACGCCGCCGGCGCAACGCACAAACAGCATGCCGACCGGCCAGTGCGCCGCCACAGCGATGGCGTCGTGCCCGGCGCCGCTCGGCAGCGTCAGGCTGCGGCCCTGTACTTGTGCGACGGCCGCCAGCCAACGATGCTGCAGGTCCGCGTCGCAGGCGGTGGCGTCGATGCGATAAAACTCCTCGCTGGCGAAGCGCAATCCGCGCCGCGCACAGATCGCCTGCGCCTGCGCCAGCAACGTCGCCAATAGCGCCGTCAGCGGCGCATCCTGCGGGCCGCGCACGTCGAGCGTCAACCGCACCTCGCCGGGGATCACGTTGACCGCGCCCGGCAGGCTCTCGATGCAGCCCACGGTGGCCACCAGGTGCGGATCGGCGTTGCAGGTCAAAGTTTCCAGCGCCGTGATCCATTCCGCCGCGGCCATCAGCGCATCTTTGCGCTGCCCCATCGGCACCGTGCCGGCGTGGCCCGCCTCCCCGCTAAAGATACAGTTGAGGCGACGCGCGCCGTTGATCGCCGTCACCACGCCCAGCGCCAAATCGGCCGCCTCCAGGCACGGGCCCTGTTCGATATGCAGCTCGAGATAGGCGCAGATTTCCTGCGGCGCACGGTGCGCCTGTGCAATCGCCGCCGGATCCAGCCCGAATTCGCGCATTGCCTGGGCGATGCTGACGCCGTCGGCATCGGTGCGCGCCAGCCACTCTGCGGGCCACTGGCCGGTCAGGCCGCGGCTGCCCAGCAGCGTGACGCCGAAGCGCGCGCCCTCTTCGTCGGCAAAACCGATCACCTCCAGCGCCAGCGGCAATCGGCGCCCCTGGCGGTGATAGCGCGCCACCACTTCCAGCGCCGTAAGCACGCCGAGCATACCGTCATAGCGCCCGGCGTTACGCACCGTGTCCAGATGCGAGCCGAGCAGCAGCGCCGGAGCGCCGGGCATGAGCCCTTCATAGCGGCCGCAGATATTGCCGACGCTGTCCTGCCAAACCGCCATGCCGCTCTCGCGCATCCACTCGCCAACCAGGCGGTTGGCGCGCCGATGTTCCGCAGAAAGATAAAGGCGCGTGAGCCGATCGGGCTCCGCGCTGATCGCCGCCAGCTCGTCACAGCGCGCCATCACCCGCGCGGCGGCCTGTTGCGCCTCCAGTGGCGTCATCCATGATGTCCTGCATCATAAACGTTCCAGGCGGCCTGCAATGCCTCGCCCTGCTTGCTGACGAAACCGAGGCGGTTCAACACCGCCTCCAGCGCCGCCAGCGTTTGCAACACGCAATCCTTGCGCGCGTTGTAGCCCATGGTGCCGATGCGCCAGATTTTTCCCTGTAGCGGGCCGAACGAGGTGCCGATTTCGATGGCGAAGTCGTTCAGCATCATCTGCCGCACCTGTTCGCCATGCACCTGCGGCGGGATCATCACGCCGAGCACGTTATTCATGCGGTGTTCAAGATCCCCGAACACCGCCAGCCCCATGCCCAGGATGCCCGCCAGCAGCGCCGCGCCGTGCAGCCGGTGGCGGGCGATGGCGCGATCCAGCCCTTCTTCGAGGATCACCCGTGCGCATTCTCGCGCCGCGAACAGCATGCTGGTGGCTTCGGTGTGGTGATTCAGGCGTTCCGGCCCCCAATAATCCATGATCATGCCGATATCGAAATAGTTGGAGTAGATCATCTCGTCGTCGCCGTCGGCGTGCTCGGCGGTGCGGATCCCCTGCTCCACGCATTTACGGCGGCGCACGATTTCTTCAAACTGCGGGCTGAGGGTGACCGGTGAACTGCCGGAGGGGCCGCCCAGACACTTCTGCAGCCCGGCAGAGACCGCATCCAGCCCCCAGGCATCGGTCTCCAGCGGGTTGCCGCCGAAGGAAGCGGTCGCATCAGTGTAGAACAGCACGCCGTGACGGCGGCAGATATCGCCCAGCTCATGCAGCGGCTGCAGCATGGTGGTGGAGGTGTCGCCCTGCACCGTCAGCAGCAGGCGCGGACGAACCCGCTTAATCGCGTCTTCGATGCGATCGGCACTGAACACCTCACCCCACGGCACCTCGATCGTATGCACCTCGGCACGGCAACGGCGAGCGATCTCGCACAGCAGATGTCCGAAGCGGCCGAATACCGGCACCAGCACCTTATCGCCCGGGCGAATGGCGGAAACCAGCAGCGCTTCGATACCGGCGCGCGAGGTGCCGTCCACCAGCATCGTCCAGCGGTTTTCGGTGCGGAACAGCGCGCGATACAGCGCCATGACCTGATTCATGTAGCCGGTCATCGCCGGATCGTACTGGCCGATCAGCTGGCTCGACATGGCACGCAGCACGCGCGGATCGGCGTTGATCGGCCCCGGCCCCATCAGCAGGCGCGCCGGCGGGTTAATCTGATCGAATTGCGAGATATCCAACATGTTCATTCCCTGTCAGCTTAGTAAGTTATTGAGTTATGCCTTCAGCGTCGACATGACGTTTGTTTGCTGCCCAACAGCCTACTCCCGATAGGGATTCAGTTGAAACAAAAGATTCTTATGATCAATTAATGAAACCAAAGTAACACAATGAGATGACCGATCCGCCTTAAACGGCGGAGGGGGGAAGGAAGGGAAATGATCTGCCGTGCTTAACGCAGCTCCAGTTCGTCCAGCGTCTGGAACAGTTCAGCGACGTGATGAATGCGCTGCCGCCCCTGCGCCAGCCTCTCATGCAGCAACGCATTGCTGAGCAAACTGGCCAGGCTCATGGCGGCGGCATAGCTGTCGAAGGCCGACACGCTGTCGAGCGGCACGGTCAATTGCCAGTCGGCCAACGAAAACAACGCCTGCGCCTGCGGCTCGCAGATCAGCAGCGTCGGTACCCCGCGGCTTTGCAACAGCGTCAGCACCGCCTTTATCTGGCGCGGCCGGCGGCGGAACGCCACCACCACCGCCATGTCCTGCGGTGTCAGGCCCGCCAGATCTTCCGCCAGCGTCTGCCCCGGCTGCGGCGCCAGCAGCACCTGTTCACGCACCTGCATCAGTTGTTGACGCAGGTGCATCGCCACCGGATAGCTGTTGCGCAGCCCCAACAGCATCACGCCGCGCGCTCGCGCCAGCGCGGCGATTGTCGCACTGAACTGTTCGGCATCGATATGTTTTACCCAGCGGGTGAGATTGGCCATTTCCTGCTTATAGTGCCGCGCCAGCAGCGTATCGCCCTGCACCGCATCGCGGCTATCGGTCAGCGGCATGCCGCTCTGGCGCAAGGTACGCAGCTCATCGCGCATGGCGCGATAGTTGGGGTAGCCCAGCCGTTTGAACAAGCGGCTGACCGTGGCTTTGGAAACGCCGCTCAGGCGCGCCAGCTCGGCGCTGTTGTAGCCGATCAAATCGTCATAGTGATCGAAGATGAAGTCGGCCACCCGCTGCTCCTGCGGCGTCAGCTGTGGGTAGTCGCGGCGCAGGCGTTCGTCGAACCGTTGCATTATCGTTCTCGCTGTAACCTTTGTTTCAGCGGAACATAGCACGGCCGAACTACCCGCTGGCAAGCGATTCTTCGTTGATGGGAAATAACAGCGGCCTGCCCCTCTCCGGCAGCGTCGCCGGAAAAGGGCGGCGCGTTCAGCACCAGTAGGCCATAAAGTTAACGGTAGCGCGGTCCAGATCGCGTTCGCCGATCAGATAACGGCGCAGGGTTTTCACCGCCGAAGACTCGGCCGCCACCCAGGCATAAAAAGCGTTGCCGCCCGCTGCCCGCTCCCACAAGACTTCATCGCTCAGGCTGCTTTCCGCCAAAGACTGCGCTTGCGCGCACGCCGAAGCGGGAATATCCACCCGCTGCCGCACCGCTTCCACCAGCAACGTGCCGTGCGCCAGCTGGCGGCCCACGTCGCGCGGCAGCCAGTAAACCTCGGCGAACGGGAAACGGACCAAATCCAGACAATCCCCCGCCTGCGGCACTTCGAAGAACGCCTGCACGCGCGGCGGATTGGCCTGCTGCGCCAATTGCTCCAGAATGCCCATCGCCGCCGGCACCGCCGTTTCATCGGCGATCAACAGCGCCTGCTGCAACTGCGCCGGCGGCGCCCATTCGTAGCCGCCGCTATCGCCATCGAAGTCAGCGTTGGGGGCGACCGTCTGGATGGCATCGCCCGGCTCGGCGTGAGTCGCCCAGGCGGAGGCCGGGCCGTTCACACCATGCAGCACGAACTCGACGTCCATCTGATTCTGTTCGCGGCGCAGCGCACGCAGCGTATAGGTGCGCATCACCGGGCGCCGCTCTTTGGGGATCGCCATGTAATCGCCGTACCAGTCCGGGCTATTGGCCAACTGCGGGATCTGGCCGTCCGCCGCCGGGAACAGCAGTTTGATGCGCTGATCCGGCGCTTCCAACTTCATCCGATGAATATCCGCACCTTCAAACACGCAGCGCACCAGCGAAGGTGAAATCAGCGTTTTGCTTTTCAAGGTGATATCAAAAATTCTATAGCTGGCGGACATGTTCTCGATTCTCCGGCAACGGCTGTCGCTTGCACCTATGGCCGATCGGCTGCCGTGTTGACGGCGTGGGTTGCTCGATCGCGCAGCGGGTAAAATGTTAATAAAACTAATTAATTACGTTAATGTATCGCAAAAAATCATATCACGATTTTATTGATAACAAGAAACGTTATTGATAAAAGAATCATTCTCAAAAATAACGCAATAACAATATCACCTGGGAAATAAATAACGATGAAACGCAAACACCTTTGGGTTTTGAACCCTTGTCTGCTGGCGATGCTTGCGCCGACGGCTTGGGCAGAAGATCAGAAAGCCGGCGCCGAAGAGCAGATGGTGGTCTCCGCCAGCCGTTCACACCGCAGCACGGCGGAAATGGCGCAGACCACCTGGGTGATCGAAAGCCAGGAGATCGAACAGCAGGTTCAGGGCGGCAAAGAGATCAAGGACATGTTGGCGCAGCTGATCCCCGGCATGGACGTCAGTGGCCAGGGCCGCACCAACTATGGCATGAATATGCGCGGCCGTTCGATGATGGTGATGATCGACGGCGTACGTCTGAACTCATCGCGCAGCGACAGCCGCCAACTGGATTCGATCGATCCGTTCAATATCGATCATATTGAGGTGATCTCCGGCGCCACCGCACTCTATGGTGGCGGCAGCACCGGCGGCCTGATCAACATCGTGACCAAAAAAGGGCAGAAAGAGCAGCAGGTCGAATTGCAGGTCGGCGGCAAAACCGGCTTTGGCGGCCATAGCGATCACGACGAGAACGTCGCGGCGGCGGTCAGCGGCGGCAACGACAACGCCTCGGGACGCCTGTCCGTTTCTTACCAGCGCTATGGCGGCTGGTACGACGGCAAAGGCAACGAGGTGCTGATCGACAATACCCAAACCGGCCTGCAGTATTCCGATCGCCTTGACGTCATGGGCACCGGCACCCTCAACATCGACGACCACCAACAGCTGCAACTGACCACCCAATATTACAAAAGCCAGTCCGACGGCGATCATGGCCTGTTCCTGGGGGAAAACTTCGCAGCGGTGACCGGCAACGCCAAGGCTTACAACAGCGGCAACTTAAACTCCGACCGCATCCCCGGCACCGAACGCCACCTGATCAACCTGCAGTACTCCAACACCGATTTCCTCGGCCAGGATCTGGTGGCTCAGGTCTATTACCGTGACGAAACCTTGACCTTCTATCCGTTCCCGACGCTGGCGGGCAAAGCGCCGAACTATTACGTCAGCAGCATTGGCGCTTCACAGCAAAAAACCGATTTCTACGGCGGCAAACTGACGCTGAACAGCAAACCGCTCGACGCGCTGACGCTGACTTACGGCATCGACGCCGAGCATGAGAGCTTCAACGCCAACCAACAGTTCTTCAACCTGGCGAAGGCCCAACAGTCCGGCGGCATGACGCTGGAGAACGCTTACAACACCGGCCGTTACCCCAGCTATACCACCAGCAACCTGGCGTCGTTCCTGCAGGCCAGCTACGACATCAACCCGATCTTCACCCTGAGCGGCGGCGTGCGTTATCAGTACACCGAAAACAAGATCGACGACTTTATCGGCTACAATCAACAGCAGGCGATCGCCACCGGCGCCGCCGCCTCCGCCGACGCTATACCGGGAGGGAAAACCGACTACAACAATGCGTTGTTCAACGCCGGCCTGCTGGCGCACCTGACCGAGCGCCAGCAAACCTGGTTCAACTTCTCTCAGGGTTTCGAGATCCCGGATCCGGGCAAGTATTACGGCAACGGCACCTACGCGCTGAACGGCGGCCACTACCGGCTGCTGAAGAGCGTTAACGTCGGCGATTCCAAACTGGAAGGCATCAAAGTCAATTCCTACGAACTGGGCTGGCGCTATACCGGCGATAACCTGCGCACGCAGATCGCCGCCTACTATTCGTTGTCCGACAAGAGCATCGCCATCAATAAAACCGACATGACCATCAACGTCAATGCGGATAAGCGCCGTATCTACGGGCTGGAAGGCGCGGTGGATTATTTCTTTGAAGACAGCGACTGGAGCGCCGGCACCAACTTCAACTTCATCCGCTCCGAAACCAAGGTCAACGGCGAATGGAAGAAACTGGTGGTCGATACCGCCAGCCCATCCAAAGTTACCGCCTATGTCGCCTGGGCGCCGGGCGACTGGAATCTGCGCTTACAATCTCAGCAAACTTTCGACGTGTCGGACGATGGCGATTACACCAAGGCCAACGCCACCCAGGGCCGCAAGATCGAGGGCTACAACACCCTCGACTTCCTCGGCAGCTATGCCCTGCCGGTAGGGAAAATCAGCTTCAGCGTGGAAAACCTGCTGGACAAGGAGTACACCACCGTCTGGGGCCAGCGCGCGCCGATCCTGTACAGCCCGACTTACGGTTCGCCTGAGCTGTACAGCTATAAGGGCCGCGGACGCACTTTCGGTTTGAACTACTCGGTGTTGTTCTGAGAATAAGGGGCCGGCCTGCCGGCCCCGTTGATTGGGCCGCGCCGTTTTGCCGAGCGCAGAAACGACGAAGCCCTGAGTTATCGCTAACTCAGGGCTTCTGAATAGTGGCGGAACGGACGGGGCTCGAACCCGCGACCCCCTGCGTGACAGGCAGGTATTCTAACCAACTGAACTACCGCTCCGCGCCATTCCCTCTTGCGGGGGAACGAGGCGCATATTACGGACGCCTCTCGGTTCCGTCAACGCCTTTTTCTCCGCAAATGAACCGTTTGCACAGTTTTTCAACGAAGCATCACCCGATGAGGTTTTTTCGCGCAAAAACGCCGTTATTCGGCCGACGCCCCGCGCCACAGGCAGCTGCCGCCCTTCTTTGCCACCAGATCCAGACGCGCTTCGTGCGCCTTCACTTCTTCATCGCTGGCATAGACCACTTTCATCGCCGTCGCCGGGCGGACAATGCGCTGGATTTCTTGCGCATCGTCGTTTTGCTGAGAGTCGCCTTCCATCTGGAACGCTATCGAGGTCTGACCGCCGGTCATCGCCAGATAGACTTCAGCCAGGATCTCGGCATCGAGCAATGCGCCGTGCAGCGTACGCTTGCTGTTGTCTATCTCATAGCGGCTGCACAAGGCATCGAGGTTGTTGCGCTTGCCCGGGAACAGGCGACGCGCCATCAACAGGCTGTCGGTAATGGTGCAGAAGGTCTCGGTTTTCGGAATCCCCTGCTGCAGCATGCGGAATTCGTGATCCATAAAGCCGATATCGAACGCCGCGTTATGGATCACCAGCTCGCCGCCGCGGATAAACTCGAGGAATTCGTCGGCAACCTGATCGAAGGTCGGTTTGTCGGCCAGGAAGTCATCGCTGATGCCGTGTACGCCGTACGCTTCCGGATCCACCAGCCGATCCGGCTTGATGTAAACGTGGAAGTTGCGCCCGGTCAGGCGGCGGTTAATCACTTCCACCGCACCGATTTCGATGATGCGGTGCCCTTCGTAGTGCACCCCAAGCTTGTTCATACCGGTGGTTTCGGTATCGAGGACAATCTGTCTGGTGGTTGTTGAGATCATATTGCAGTGCTCACAGCGCTCGTTTATGTCAGACTTGGCTTTTGTAAAACTAATAGGAAGAGTCTACCAGAGATGCTCAAACAGGTAGAAATTTTCACCGACGGCTCCTGCCTTGGCAACCCCGGCCCCGGTGGCTACGGCGCGATATTACGCTATAAGCAGACGGAAAAAACCTTCAGCGAGGGTTTTCGTCTGACCACCAATAACCGCATGGAAATGATGGCGGCGATCGTGGCGCTGGAAGCGCTGACCGTGCCTTGCGCCGTGACGCTCAGCACCGACAGCCAGTATGTGCGCCAGGGCATCACCAGCTGGATCCATAACTGGAAAAAGCGCGGCTGGAAAACCGCCGACAAAAAGCCGGTCAAGAATGTCGATCTGTGGCAGCGCCTGGATCTGGCCATTCAACGCCACGACGTGAAATGGGAATGGGTCAAGGGCCACGCCGGCCACCCGGAGAACGAACGTTGCGACGTGTTGGCGCGCGAAGCGGCCGGTAAGCCGACGCAGGAAGATGTCGGTTACCAACCGGAAGCCTAAGGCAGCTTGCGATAGCTCTTGGTCGCGCCCACCGCGCGGCTGAGAGACGGTTTTCTCGCCCCCAGTTTCATCGGCGTGGGCGTCAACGGCAGGGTGCGCTTGCGCGCCACAATCACGCTCATACAGCCCAACGCCGGCAAATGGGTGCATAAAAATTTGCCGCCCTTGCGGTGCCACGGCAGCACGTGAAAACGCGCCTGGTACAACACCTCGTAATTCAGCAGGCTAAGCCAGTCCAGCAGTCGCATTTGGGTAAACATGCGGCTGACATAGGGCTGGCGATGGCGTAATCCGGGCACCAACTTGCCCAGTCCCAACAGGCTGAACGGGTTGAAACTGCTGATCACCAGCCAGCCGTCGTCGATCAACACCCTGTCCACTTCACGCAGCATGCGGTGCGGATCGTCCGCGTAGGACAACGTGTGCGCCAGCAGGCAGGCATCCACCGACTTGGCGGCAAACGGCAGTTGATAGGCATCGGCGATCACCTGCAGCCCTTCCCCCTCCAGCCCGACGTTGACCTGGTGGGAAATCGCGCATTTGTCCGTGGCCAGCTCGGCGCTAAGCATCCCCATCTTCAGCAGATGAAAACCAAACAGCTTCGGCCACCAGGGTTGCAACTGCCGTTCGAGCGCTTCACGATAGTACTCCCCCCACGGCAGCTCAGCCCAGGACTTCGGGCCGGTAAGCTTTTGTAGAGTATGGGCTGGTTTCATGATTTATTATCTTCTTTCAAGCCGTTGCCAACGAGAGGTACACCATGAATCTTATCAGCATTCCCGCCTTCCAGGACAATTACATTTGGTTATTGGATGACCGGCAGGGGCACTGCGTTATTGTCGATCCGGGTGAGGCGCGGCCAGTGCTCGAGGCGCTGCAGCGCCTGCAGCTGGCACCTTCGGCGATCCTGTTGACCCACCACCACCACGATCACGTCGGCGGCGTGGCCCAAATCGTAGCGCAATACCCGGATCTTGCGGTCTACGGACCGCAGGAAACCGCGGATAAAGGCGCTAACCACATCGTCCGTGACGGCGACACCTTTAACATCGATGGCCGTCAGTACCGGACCATCGCCGTTCCCGGCCATACGCTGGGCCACGTAGCATTCTATAGCGCCCCTTATCTGTTCTGCGGCGACACAATTTTCTCCGCCGGCTGCGGCAGGCTGTTTGAAGGCACCGCCAAACAAATGTACGACTCATTTCAACAACTCGCGCAACTTCCCGATAACACTTTAATTTGCTGCGCGCATGAATATACTCTTTCAAATCTTAAGTTTGCGCGGGCTATTTTGCCGGAAGATCGAGAGATTGAAACATATCAACAACATGTTGAAGCGTTAAGGGCAAAAGGCCAAGCCAGCGTGCCGACCACGTTGCAATTAGAGCGTAAAATTAACCTGTTTTTACGTTGCCATGACGCTGATTTACAAAAGAAATTAGGCTTTAATTCACCACCGGAAAGCCTTCATTCAGTTTTTTCCGAATTACGCCTGCGGAAAGATAACTTCTAAGCTTTTAGTTGTGTTATTTGGCGAAGCAAAGTATTATTGCTCGTCTTTTAAGCAACTACATTGACACACACATGAAGGCTAAAGCGATATTTCTCGCCTCAGTCTTGCTAGTGGGTTGCCAGTCGTCCAGGCAGGACGCACCGGCGCCAGAACAGCATGCACAGAGTTTGTCTTCGGCTGGTCAAGATGGTGAAGCAGGAGAGTACACAGCAAATGGCCGAGCGAGCTCGGCGCGGTGGCTAGATAACAATAGTCCCGCCGCGCAACAGGACCTGTGGAACTTCATTAGCGACGAGCTGAAGATGGAGGTTCCGGAAAATTCCCGGATCCGTGATCAGAAAAGAAAGTACTTAAAAAGTAAGAGCTATCTCCACGATGTAACATTACGGGCAGAGCCGTACATGTACTGGATAGTCGGGCAGATTAAGAAACGTAATATGCCGATGGAACTGGTACTGCTACCCATAGTGGAGAGCGCTTTTGACCCACACGCCACGTCAAGTGCCAACGCCGCAGGGCTATGGCAAATCGTGCCGCAAACGGGTCGCAATTATGGTTTGAAAAACAATCAGTGGTATGACGGTCGACGTGATGTCGTCGCTTCGACAACCGCTGCGCTTAACATGATGCAACGCTTGAACCGCATGTTTAACGGCGACTGGTTACTGACCGTAGCCGCCTATAACAGTGGTGAAGGCCGCGTGATGCAAGCGGTGAAGGCAAACAAACGTCAGGGTAAGCCAACCAATTTCTGGGCATTGTCGCTTCCGCGTGAAACGTCAATCTATGTCCCGAAAATGCTGGCGCTGAGCGACATCATCAAGAACAGCAAGAAGTACGGCGTGAAACTCCCGAAAACGGATGAAACCCGTGCGCTGGCTCGTATCGATGTTGGGCAGCAGATCCAGCTGACTCAGGCGGCTGAGATGGCAGGGCTTTCGGTCACCAAGATGAAAGCGTATAACCCAGGCTACAAGAAAGGCGTTACGGCACCCAACGGGCCCCATTACATTATGGTTCCCAAAGGTCATGCCGATCAGCTGAAAGACTCGCTGGCCGATGGCCAGATCGCCGTGACTCAGCCAACGACGCAGTTGGCGAAGAACAGCGGTTTGTCCGGCGGCAGTTCGTATAAAGTGCGCTCAGGCGACACCTTATCGGGCATTGCCAAGCGGCTGAACGTTAAGACCAGCGATTTGCAGAGTTGGAACAACTTACGCGCCAAGAGCGCTCTGAAAGTTGGGCAAACCCTGCAAGTGGCCAGCAATACTGGCAGTAACAGCAGTATCACCTATCAGGTTCGTAAAGGTGATTCGCTCGCCAGTATCGCACGTCGTCACGGCGTCGATATTAACGACGTGATGCGTTGGAATTCAACGCTCGCCAAAGGCAACCTGCAACCTGGTCTGAAGCTGACCCTGTTTGTCGGCAACAAGCTCACGCCGGACACCTAAGTTTCCGGCACAAAAAAAGCACCCCTCGGGGTGCTTTTTTATTATCTGCGATTCACCAGACGGGCGAGTCTTTTTCCGGATGAAACTCCACCAACAACGGGTTGTGATCCGACGCGCTGGTCACCAGCACCGAAGCCTCCACGACGCCCAGGTTACGGTAAAACACAAAGTCCAACGGGCGGCCAAAGGCCTTGCGGCGATGATCATCGGTGAAGCTCACCTCACGTAACGCCATCTCGCCGGCAAAGTCATACAGCGCATTGATGCGCTTGCGGCTCCAGGCGTTGAAATCCCCCGCCATGATCACCGGCCCCCGATGGCTGGCGATCTGTTCGCCGATCGGCCCCAGCTGCTTGCTGTAGACGTCGACTCCAAGACTAAAGTTCACCGCATGGATATTCACCACCATCAACAGTTCGCCATTGTACAGCGGATAAACGGTGATCAAGGCCGACTTGGACAACCGCAGCAACGGCTCACGCTCGCGTAACGGGCAACAGTAAACCGGGTGAGCGGCCGCCAGCGTCATCACGCCGGAAGGATGCTGCGGCAAGACAAAGGCCGGCACCTGATCGGCCGCCAGATAGTTGGCGGTCGCATAGCTCACCAGCTCCGGCGTGGTTTGCGCCTCTTGCAACAATACCAACTGTGCGTCTTTGCCATGATTTTTCAGCACCGAAAGCCAGTCGGCTCGCTGCTGCTTGAAGATATTCCATACCATGACGCGCAAGGCGCCGGTCGTCGGCAGCGCCGCCCCAGGCGGCAGCGGCTGGTTAACGGCGCCTGGAAAGATTCGCTCAACTGGCTGACCTGCAACATACCTCATTGCATAAGTTCGTTTCGGCACGCGATTCGCCTATTACCCATTAACATGAAACTGGCGATGAATACTCGCCAACGATGAATTGATTATACGCCTGAGCCATGCGGAGGGCATGGCTTTTACAGGCATAACCTTTTCAGTTATAGGGGCCGCCTGCGGCGATTTCAATCTTCTGACGGTATAGCTGTGTAAAGGTTGGGCATGGAGGATGAAAAATGCGAAAAGGGCCGCAAAACCTGCGCGTAAACGCATGGTGTGTGCCCCAGCGTTTTACAGTCTGTTGTATTCAAGTGAATAGCGGCCCTGCGCCTATCGTGTTTAAATGACAGGATCGCGAATAATCGAAAATAGAGTTTGCCTGCGGAGCAAAAATGAAAGCGAATTCTGATGAACTTATCACTTTCGTCACGGTAGTGGAGAGCGGCAGCTTCAGCCGGGCGGCGGAGCGCCTGGAACAAGCGAACTCCGTGGTCAGCAGAACGGTGAAAAAGCTGGAAAGCAAACTGGGCGTGACGTTGCTCAACCGAACCACGCGCCAAATCAGTCTGACCCAAGAAGGGGAAAATTACTTTCGCCAGGTGCAGAAGGTACTGAACGATATGGCCGCGGCAGAAAATGCGCTATTGGAAAGCCGTCAGCGCCCGCAAGGCCTGCTGCGTGTCGATGCGGCAACACCGGTGGTGCTGCACTTGCTGACACCGTTAGTCGCGGAGTTCCGCGAGCGTTATCCTGAAATGTCGTTATCACTGGTGTCTTCGGAAAACTTTATCAACTTGATCGAGCGAAAAGTGGATATCGCAATCCGCGTCGGCGAACTGACCGATTCCACGCTGAAAGCGCGCAAACTGATGACCAGCTACCGGCATGTGCTCGCCTCCCCCGCCTATCTGGCCCAATACGGCACGCCACAAACGGTGGAAGATCTTGAACATCACTGCTGCATAGGCTTCAACGACCTGCCCAGCCTGAACCGCTGGCCGCTGGCTTGTTCAGACGGCAGCCAGCTGGAAATCACCCCGGGATTGACCACCAACAGCGGAGAGACCCAGCGTCATCTCTGCCTGCATGGCAACGGCATCGCCTGCCTGTCGGACTTTATGAGCGACGAAGATATCAAACGTGGAGATTTAGTCCCGATTCTGGTGGAAGCGACACTGCCGGTCGCTATGCCGATCAACGCGGTGTATTACAGCGACAGCGCCGTCAGCAACCGCCTGCGCAGCTTCATTGATTTTGTGAGCGAATACCTCAAACGATAAAAAGGCGCCCCCGAGGGACGCCTTAAGCTGATGCCGTGAGGAATGATTAATCCCAGTTTGGCGCCAGACCTTCCGGGCTCACCAGACGGCCGTTGCACTCCAGTGCGGCGATCTGCGCCATATCTTCGTCGGTCAGCGTCAGTTGCTGCGCCAACAGGTTGCTCGCCAGGTTTTCACGCTTGGTCGAAGACGGGATCACCGCATAACCCAGCTTCAGCGCCCAGGCCAGGACTACCTGTGCAGGGGTCGCCTTGTGACGTGCGGCGATGCTTTTGATCGTTTCATCCTGCAGCGCTTTGCCGTAGGCCAACGTCATGTAAGAGGTGATGGCGATGCCGTGCTGCTGTGCGAATTCTACCACTTTGCGGTTCTGCAAGAACGGTGACAACTCGATTTGGTTGGTGGCGATTTCATCTGCGCCAATCGCGTCAATCGCTTGCTGCATCAAATCGATGGTGAAGTTAGATACACCGATTTGACGAGTCAGCCCCAGCTTTTTCGCTTCCAACAACTCAGCCATAAATTCGGCAACCGGCACTTCATCGTTTGGCGATGGCCAGTGGATCAGCGTCAGATCGACGTAGGACGTCTGCAGTTTTTTCAGACTTTCTTGCAGGCTTGGGATCAGCGCGCCCTTCGCCAGGTTCGCGATCCAAATCTTGGTGGTGATGAACAGGTCTTCGCGTTTCACGCCGCTGGCAGCGATAGCCTGACCAACAGCCGCTTCGTTTTCATAGATCTGTGCGGTATCGATAGTACGATAACCCAGCTCAAGTGCGGTGCTTACGGAATCGATAACAACCTGATCCTGAAGGCGGAAAGTACCTAAACCAAATGCAGGGATGCTCATAATATTTTCTCTCATTAGCGGGTAGATGCGGTATGCGAAAGATTATGGCAACTTTTTTATTGATCAGAAACGCCTGGTTCGGCATAAGACTTTTGATTTTCCAGCAACAATATGGGGAAATAAGACGGTAAAGGAGAAGGATTTCGGCCTGAAAAGCGCAAAATGCAGATATGAAAAAGCCCTGAGTCAGAGACTCAGGGCTTATCAATTAAGTGGCGGAACGGACGGGGCTCGAACCCGCGACCCCCTGCGTGACAGGCAGGTATTCTAACCAACTGAACTACCG